>NZ_JBLVVH010000001.1:0-644322 GCF_051947995.1 Acinetobacter calcoaceticus
TTTAAACTTTTAAGCCACTGATCAGCATGGCTCGCCTCAATCTGCGTTGGTCCTGTTTCATCAATCTTGTATCGAGTAGATGATTCAACCTTGACAACGGTATAACCCTTCTGCCAAGCCTGATCATATTTATCCAGGCTCCAAGCTTTACTTGCCAATTTACCTTTACGTCCTCCTGACCAGGGTCCACCAGCAATCTCAATTAAGATCCGGTGCTCAATAAGATGGAAGTCATAACGCCAATGTTTTGTTGATTTGAACTGGAATAGTTTTTCGTACTTGATCTCAAAGATCTGTAAAGCACGCTCCATATCTTTAAAGGTATCTAGATAAGCTTGTTTTGCTTTCGGCAGTGGTCTACTTTTAGGTTTGGTTTTGGGTAGGCTTTTTCTAGTGCATTTCAAATATTCATACTCATTCAATTCAGCTCAACCTTATTTCTATCATTTAAATACAAATACCATCATTGGAGGAAACTGCACGACAAATACTGACGCTCAATTGACTTAGTATTTATCCCAACAAATGATTTATAATAAAAAACACCACGAATCAGTAAGTAATGCGTGGTGTGAAAAAAGTTATTCAATATGATTTATAAGGGAGTGCACTATGCACCAAAAAAATAAAATTTCTGTAATATGGATTGTGTTGCTGGTAGCACCTGTCTACCAACAACACAATAATTTTCAACTCAGCCAACCAATATTTAATTTGGAGGTAAGTCAAATAGTCAACAATTAAGGAGTGTTAACTTTCAGGAGGCAGCGTCGGCAAACTATGCCTCCTGATTCAATATTAAACCAATGCTTTATTACTAGCAATTAAACCTTGCTATTTCCACTTTTCTCTCGGCAACCTCTTAACCAATCCAGTTTTTCAATGGCCAAAAAAATCGCTCATCTAATTAAGCGATCTGTTCTTGTGTAAGGCCTTTAGTTGTACAACTACCCACATGCTTTAATTCTTGTTCAGTTTCCCATATCTCATTATCGATATTATTAAAGATGGTATCTCCAAACAAGAAAATAAAAAGCCCCGCAATAACTAGTATGTTAGCGGGGCTTCTTGTGCCGAAATACGCTCGGTGAGTTGAATCCTATCGCGCCTATGTGTGTGATAATAAAAAACCTCCCGAAGGAGGTTTAATGATTATAAGCAGAAAAATTAACAATTACCTTTTTTCGCTTGCCCTGGAGGACAGAATCGACCATTTCCATGGCCCTCATAGTAGCGCCCATCAATTAAACGGCCGCCTGGATCAACAACAACACTTCCTTCTGGAGTGTGAACAGCACACGCTGTTAAACTTACACCACTCATCACAGCAACAATTAATAAAAGCTTTTTCATAACTAACTCCATTTACTATAGGAATAAAACTAGCTTGATGGTTTTGCAATCAAAATTTAGTCATCAAAGCATTTAATTTTCATCAAATTCTACGTTTACACCTTGGTGTTATCGACTGCTTTCTTGCGAGTTCACAGTTAACTTTATCACCCTTTGCTACATCCTGAATTGCGATTATGAGCTTTTTCAATAAATAGTCGTGTAGTAATTAAAAATTTTGGATGCAATTCAGTATTCGTTATACTCATTAATAAGCTACTTAGCTCAAATGTTTAACGCCATTTCTATGTTAATAGATGATTTTTTGTGAGGTTTCATGTCTGACTACAAGGTAATTGATAAAGAAAATTGGCATAGAAAAGATCACTTCGACTTTTACAATAAATTTGATAATTCATGCTTTAATCTATGTGTTCCTATCAAAGCACAAAAACTATATGAATTTGCCAAGGATAATAACGAGTCATTCTTTCAACTAACATTGTTCGCCATCCTACAAGCAGCCAATTCTGTACCACAAATGAAACAGCGATTGTTAGGTGCAGATATCATTGAGTATTCAACAATTAACGTAATGACTCCAATAATGACTACTCGAGAAGCATTTCGACAAGTAATGTGCAATTTTGAACCTAATTTTTCAATATTTTCTGATCAGTTATCTCAAAAAATTATTGATGTAAAAGACTCGAAAGCTGGACCGATGATTGTACAAGGTGAAAATTTCTTCTGTGCAAGCTGCCTACCATGGCTTCACTTCTCATCAATTACCCATGCTGAATACCATTTCAGCGCAGCTGTTCCCACCTTAACTTGGGGTAAATTGGAAAAAGGTGTAATTCCTATCTCTTGTAAATTTAATCATTCTTTTGTTGACGGCTTGCATGCCAGCCGCTTCTTCTCGCAGGTAGAGGAAAACTTAAATAGCCCAGATATACTTTATGCAAATGAATTTCAAAAAGACTATTAATTACTCAAATCTCCCATATCCTAAATTATTATATTACTTAATATCAAAGCCCCGCTAAGAACATGTGTGTCTGCCGGGCTTCTTGTGCCGAAATATGCTTGACTAGGTGACTCACAAATTTTCAATTAAATATAAAAAACCTCCCGAAGGAGGTCTTTGTTATTCAATCTTGTAAATAAGCACATTCTTACTTACAACTTGATAAAGCTTGGGTCTTTTTAGTAATTCTAGAAGCTCATTAGGGACATCATCCCCTGTTTCCGCATCTATCCATTTTACTACTGGAGTAACTCTAGAGTTCCAGTTTGAGTCGATGTTCACTAAAGGTTCAATAATTGATTGAATACGAGTTTTAGTTCCAGTCACTATATTTTTTAAAGTAATGATTGTCATAATTCTCTCTCCTTACTTGGAGATTTTTTGTACCATGACCATTTTTTACAATGAGTGAGCCTTTAATAAATTAATGTTATAAGTACGATGTTCTTGTGCATAAAAGTAACTAAATGATATAGGGCTTTCATACTTTATTTGGAATGCACTCAGCACATATTAACTTATAATTTTTACAAACTACATCCAGAATACACGATGCGGCACGTTTGCTGGTTGTTCAAAGAGCAAAAAAGTAATGCAGCTTCTTTGGCCTTATCCTCTGAAACATTATATTTAATTTCTGATTTTTGGCCCTCATTAATTGGATCGGCTATAGCAACACAGCCATTTTTATATGTATGTGATAGCTCACATTTTTGTCCACCATCCTTCTGACATCCTTTTAATGCATTTGTTTGGGCCTCTTCTTTAGATTTAAAATTTCGTGTAGAACCAAATGCTCGGCCCTTTAAGCCTTTACTTTTGTCTTCAGCAATCGCTCCCCACAATGTTCCAGCCATAGGGTACAAGCTCGGATTATTATTGGTATTTTCACCACCACTCCCACCAGGAATTGGCGCACACCCCTGAACACCCTGCCCACCTATTGGATAATAACCTGGAGGACAATTCCCTTCAGCATGTGCAGACTCAATACCCAAGAAAACTATTAGAGAAAGAAAAATGGGAAGTTTGAATAGCTGATTACTACTAGTTGTTATCACGTTATTAACTCCTCAATAAAGATAAAAAATAATAAGGGCTTATTTATTAGTCTTTATTTAAAAAATCCCTTGTCCAAGTCAATGTTTCTATTGCTTCTGTATGCGGATGGGAGTAATCACGGATTTCATGATACCGTTCACCAAGTTCTTTCAAGAATTCTTCTTTGATTCCTGGATTATGTTTATCTAATGCCTTAGCAAAGCTCGCCGAAATCGCTGCAATTATTAGATGTGTTTGATTGATTGGATTTTGAGTTCCCATAATAATTCTCCTAGATAAAACATATCTATGATTGATATCACAAAAAAAATCAACCTCACTTTAAAAATATAATTTTGCGTATAAAAAAACCCGCATAATGCGAGCTTTCATTGCTTGGTCATGGTTAAACCGTAATACGACCAGTATAGAAAAACTATACCTTAGATTTCATTAAAACGAAATACCTTTATTCCAGCTATTTTTAAATTTTCTGTTTTCACGTCGGAACTTCAAATTATTAAATTTTTCAAACCTTAGAAAAAAAAAAAGAGCCCATCTTTCGATGGGCTCTTGAATTACTTTTTAAAAGTTAAATTGCTACGATCTTATCTGTAACAGTTGACCAGATAGGAGCTGCTTTATATAGATCAACTGAAGCTGCAGGTACCTTTACAACAATGACAGCATCAAAGTTAAAAGGTGGATAATGGATCTGCTCTAACACTGGTGGAGTAGAAGCAAGAACCGTAATTTCTGTTAGTTTTGTGTACTGCCCAAATGCGCTGTCACCAAGAAACACAACATTTTCTGGAATAACAATTGTTTTAAGAGAATCCCAACCCTGGAAAGCACTGTTTTCAATACGCAATAGTGAATTAGGTAATTTAATTGAAGTTCCCGCAGACCAGTTTTGAAATGCATAATCTCCAATGAGTGTAACCCCTTCTGGAATTTCTAACGATTGAGCTCGGCTCCAATTAAAGAAGAATGGTGCGCGGATCTCAGTGATACCTTCAGGAAGGCAAATATCTTTCTGTTCAATAATTTGTTTAACAAATAATGGTAAAGTCCAGCTAGAAGACATAATAATAACCTCTTAGTTTATTTATAAAGATGATCTGTATGAAGTTACAGATTTAAGATGAAAGCCTTTTTATTGAGTTAATAAAATTCTAGGCATAAAAAAACCCCAATTAAGGGGCAACAAAAAAGCCCGCATAATGCGAGCTTTTTACGCTGAATCATATTTAATCTGCAATATGACCAGTATGTAAAAAATATACCCTAGTCTCCGTTAAAATGGAATCCCCTATTTTTTAATTTCTTTATAAGTGTTCTTTTTATAATCATCAATCGATTTTGCTGCTTCAGAGATTGCAGATTCAATCGCAAGTATCATAAGCTTTTCATATGGTTTCCATGTCATACGATAACGATCAACACTCATTTGATAAGATCGGATTCCTGCATATGTTAACCGTCCTTTAGCAGTATAGTTTTCTTCTAGCTCTGGATCTAAAGCAAAATCAAGCACCATTCTGGCGACTAACCAAGCAAGATGAAACATGGCAATTCGTTCCGGTTCCCTCTTCTTATCTTTTATTGCATTAGTAATAAGAATATTAGCCAGATGTTGGCGAACGTATTCATAGTCACTTTGTGCTTTCCCCTCGAACACAATTAGAGCAGTAACAGACTTCGCCAACTGGGTATCCATTGACGCAATAGCACCCAGACGATCTTGATAGTCCAATGGTTTCTCACCTGTACCATGAATAGATGGTTCCTGACTTGGTGAGCTCACAGTTAGTCCGTGAGTCAACCATTCAAATTTTTCAAACTTCTCAGTAGTTGCACTCATCTACTCATACCTCTCTCACATCAATATTTAAGACCGTTTTCATTAAGTGCTTTTTGTTTCTATAGCTGTCTTTCTTTCTGGTCGCCTCTGATTTCACATCTTCAACAATGTATTGGCCAACGGCGTTGTAATACGTGAAATCTGCAAAATAACGTAATGCTGGCTTGGCTCGTTTTTCTCCATCGAGCTTTGTTTTTGGTGCCAGTTCAAACTTAGTATGGTGCTCTAGACCATATATCTCACCCCGCTGCTGCATAGCCTTGAGCTCGATGTACCGCTTATACTCTTTTTTGCTATCGAAGGTCATCCCATCGCATTCGACCTTACTGGCATTGAACTTATTGCGTTTAGTGGCCTTAGACTGACAAGACAGTTTAAGAATTTCTTCACGATACTGAGCGAGACTCATTGAAGTCATAGGCCACCACCTAAATATTTGAATGCGCTCTTAGCCACGATTGGAACTTGTCCATTTCCAATGGCTTTAAGTCTGTCCACCCGATGGGCCACCCCATCAGCCACTCGACCCAATCTGGGTTCAACCGACCACCATTTCCCCCTTGTGGAGAAACTGCCGTGTTCAACCGAATTTGACGACCTTTTGCTTTTCTTTCCTCTAATGTTTCGTTGCTCCATTTGTCTGCATCGGAAGCATTGGGTGTCGGAAAATTCGCAACAGCTCCTGACAAACCGTTTCTCGGATGAGGGCTGATTCTCCCTCTTTTGTTCCAGTCCGAAGCTTTGGGTGTTGGCCACATATTCACAGTCGATTCCAGACAAGGACTTTTCCGATTTCTCTCTGATAGGCAATCCATTCTCTTCGCATCCGATGCTTTGGGAGTAGGCAACAATCCAGAGCCTGTCGCGGATATGGGGCGCTCCAAAGTTAGATGCTGAAAAACGTGTCCAGTGCGCGTCATACCCCATTTGGGCAAGGTCACTGATGACTCGGGCAAGTCCTCTGGAAACAAGCATTGGTGAGTTTTCCACCCAGATTTCTCTAGGTCGAACTTCACTGATAATTCGTGCCATTTCTGACCAAAGTCCTGAACGTTCCCCATCGATCCCTGCGCCTTTTCCTGCAGATGAGATGTCCTGACATGGAAATCCGCCAGATATAACATCAACAATTCCCCGCCATGGTTTTCCGTCAAAAGATTTAATGTCAGACCAAATTGGGAAAGCCGGGAGAATTCCATCATTTTGTCGTTGCGCCAAAACTTGTGCGGCGTAGGCATCACGTTCAACTGCGCACACTGTTGTACATCCCATGAGATGCGATCCGAGTATTCCGCCACCAGCGCCTGCGAAAAGAGCCAACTCATTTAAACCACCTTTATTTTTAAATTTTTCACTCAAACTAACTGTCAACGGATTAAGAGGTTGATTCACGCTGCATCCCCCTTGTGTTCATTGCTGATATTGATCAGGTACTCGGCCCATTTCTTGAGGTTTGCAGGGTCTTTGAGCATTGGTTCCAAACGCTTAGCCAGTTGCTCATAGCTTTCGTTACCATGTGAATATTTAGCGAACTCAGGTAAACGGGATAACTTGCCTGCAAAGAAATGTCTTTGTTTGTCAGTCAGCGTGCCTTTGGATTTTGCTGGTTGCTTCTGATTCGGTTGAGAAGAGTTTTTCAAACGGTCCTGTTTTGCTTTCGCTTCAAGTAACCAGTTTGCAAAGTGGTAAATCATGAGTTCATCACAAAGGTTCTTTTCCGCATTGAACAATTCAAAAGCTTTATGCTCACGGTTGAACCATGTTGATGAGATGATCTCATTTGTATCGATCTCAGGATTTGCTTGAGCAATTTCCAAACTCAATTTTTTTGAACAGAACCAGTGGTTTTTATTTTTAGATTCTACTGATAGATTCTTTGATAGATTCCGTGTACCAATATTGGTACTGTTTAATGGAAATGTTGGTACTCTTTCATGGAAATGTTGGAACTGTTCCAATGTTGGTACTGTTTCAAAATCCGAGCCTTGGCTATCAAGGCTTTCATCATCTAAGTGTTCCAACGTTGGTACTGTTTGTTCACGACCTTGTACACCAATTAATCGATACACAATTACCTGCTTGGTTCTACCCTTTCTCTCACCGGTATCAAAAATAACACCCTCTTCAATCAGCTCTTCCAATATCTTAAAAAGCGTCTTCTTATTGATTTGGCAGTCCTCAGCTAATCGACCTGTACTCGGATAACAGCAATGCTGCTCATCCGCTCGATCAGCCATGGATAACAAGACTAATTTCTTCAACGCTGGGGATGATCCACCCTTCACTTGTGTGAATTGCTTTTTCCAAGCCCAGACAGTTGCATCTAAACTCATAATTCATTCACCTTAGGTCTTAAATATCCGCCCATGTATTCAATCTTTTGGGCTTTATACAAACTCGTTTCTATTTCGCCAGCCAAATGCAAAGTAATGCGACCACGGCGTGCAAGTTGCTGTCTAAACTCTTCACGGGTTATTGCTGCATTTTCTTCGTTGTAGCCGCGCTTACGGAGATTGGCCTTGTTACGCTCAAGCAAATCATTTAAAAGTTTCAATGCCGGTTCATACCAGGATTGGATCGCCTGAAGTTGTTTGTAATCTGGAAGCTTTGTATTCATGAAACCTCCGCTAAAACTTGCTCAATATCTGTCAGACGGCGTTTGGCATTCAACTCAGCAATTGAGGCATGGCGCAATTCAGATTCTGCAGCTGTAACTCGTTGGCCATTCACCAAAATGGTGACTCCACTGCTCTGGAGCCCACAAATATCCTGAACTGTGAAAAGCTCATCTGAGTCAAAAGTTCTGTTGATAAACTCAAGTGGTGTTTTAATTACAATCATATCCCCCACAATGAAATCACTGTTGTGGGTTGATACTTCGTTTGATATATTGATCATGTTCTTGTTTCCTTCAAATAATGAACACCGACCGCCTACCAGCTGCAACTGGAAAGCGGTTTTTTAATATCCAAGTTTTTCTTTTTGGTTACTGATTTCGTCATGGAATAAGTCATCGACCGACTCAATTCGATTCATCCAGCTTTTTGACATCACTAGCAACGCTGCTACCCGTTCCTTATCAATACTTTGATAATCTTTAGGGACAACCTTTAATCCAAGGCAACTCAACAACTCACAAAACAATTCAATTTCAGTCAATCCATTGTTTTTCTTATCAGTTTTCATTCTTGATAATGTGCTTGGATCAACACTTAAATGTTCGGCCAAATCACTTTGGTTATTTGTCGCAAGTGCCTGCAATACTCTTGAAGCGTCATTTCTGGCACTTGCAGATATGTTGATTAATACTTTGCTCATGATATTTCCTAAGCTTGCGCTATTGAACGTTTCAGGGGCTCTTTGCCACTTGCTAGATCTCTAATTTGATATTCACGCGCTAAAGGTATTTTTGCTTCATCCCACTGGCTAATAGCGTTATGTGAGATATCTAATTTTTCAGCAAGTTGTGTTACTGAGCAATTAAGTAAGCTTAAAGCTTCAGATTTGGTCATTTAGGTTACCCATAAAAGTAATTTAACTTACCTTATTTAATAACATAAAACTTACCCTGTCAATTGGTAAGATAACTTACAAATGAAATTGGTGTTTTTGTGATGGAAACTCTTGGGATACGTCTAAAACAACTTCGTAAAGATCGAAAGTTAACTCAGCAGCAATTAGCAGATAAGGTTGGTGTTTCCAAGACATCTATCATTTACTGGGAGAAAGATGAAAATATTCCCAAACATGATAGTCTGGTAGCCCTAGCAGGTTCGTTAGGTTGTAGTATTCAATATTTAATAAATGGATCTGAAAAAGATAAAATTAATAAAGAATGCCAAAATGTCAAAGAAATTAAGACACATATGGCTCCAGTCTTGTCTTGGGTACAGGCCGGTACATTTACCAATGTTCAGGCAGTTGATATGTCACAAGTACAGGAATGGCTTCCTCTACCTGAAGAATGTACAAATTGTTTTTATTTAAAAGTACAAGGAATTAGCAATCAACCTGACTTCCTTGAAGGCGATTATATCCTAGTAGATCCAGATGTTTATTATAACGATATGCAGTCAGGCGATATGGTTGTTGTGAGAAGATTTGAAGATGCGACATTTAAAAAATTAGTAATAGAAACAGATAATACTAGATATTTGCAAGCTCTTAATCCTGAATTCAAACCAAATATTATACCCTTGGATGAACACTGCCACTTTGTAGGACAAGTTATTGATTGCATGCGTTTTACTTACAGAGCAAAAAGAAGATCAAGACCTAGTTAATATTGAATTATATGCCCTACACCATTTTGACAATAGATTAAAGGACATGAAATGTTTGAACTTAATGTAATTGATATATCAGGTGATAGTCCTAAGTCACTGTATGCAAGGGAGTTTGCAACCCACCCGCGCATTGGCGAATGGATTGATATAGAAATAGATGGAGAAAGTACGTTTTTTGAAGTTGTTAAAGTTGCTCATTCAACAAATGGTGGCGATTCAGATTTGTATGTAATGTATCTAGGATTAAGCTTCGAGGTCATCAAGAATCTTTGCAATAAAAATGAATAGTAATATTTCTGAAATCGCTGCATAAATAATTCGGATTATTAATTATTATTCGAATATTTTGATCTCTTGTAATTGCAGAATTATTTTGTATTTATACAAGCCCTCGGTTTTTGTCATATCGAACTTCATAAAACAACACTCAAAAACCCGCCTCATCGGTGGGTTTTCTTATGTCTACAAAATTTTAAAAAGTAAGTTTTAAACAACAATAAGTAATTTTAATTACTATTTAACTTGACCATAAAAGTAAGTTAGCTTACTATTTTACTCGTAGACAGCAAAAAGCCCCGGGATCTTGGCGGATACGACGGGGCTCTTCACTTACGAGGTCCATTATGGAACAAAATGTTTTAAATCACAATCGCAACTACATCTCAGGCAAGACTTTGCTTAAAGGATGTGCTGTAGTCGCTCTCGGTGTAGGTACTTTATCCGGTGCTTATGCTCTTGTTACTAAGCCAGTTGATATCGCCCCTGCCTACAACTACGTAAATACTCAATCAACGTACGGCGTATTAGCAGTTCAAATTACATCTGAAACGACTGGCCAAGCTGTAGTTAATCTTGATGGCTTCCGTGTGTACACAAGCTTTGATTTTAAGTTGGTACCAGACGATAACGGTCAACTCGGTAGCAATGATGAAGCTGTATTTATCTATAACCTGGCTGTTGATCGTGTATTAACACCAACTGGTGGAAGTTATAACGACTTCACCAATGCAGATGACATCCGCAACATGATCACAATGATCACTGCCCACATTGAACAAAACAAAATGGTTCGGGGGTGATCATGAACATTACCAAATTTACTACTCCATTCCGCGAATACTTATTGAAAGATGAGCAAGGCTTCTACCATGTTCGCCTTGGTTCAAAAATCTTTATGGCCAAAGTGTCATTGAACTATACGCCTGATTTCGACAAGGACTTTTTTGGCGGTGCACAGGAACTTGCATTTAACTGGTATTCAGTTCGAGTAAAAGACTCTAAAGACGCTGAGCCACGTCAAGTTACCACGGATGAGCTTTCTATCCCATGGGTCAAGCGTGAGTTAAAGCGTGCCGTTAATGAACAACGTTCAAAAGAACGCAATGCACGTAATAGCCAAATTTCCCGCTACAGCGCCAACCAGCGCACCGCTTACCACAACGCACGTTCTAATTAAGGGGATTGTCATGTCACAACAACAAAATCAGTCTGCTGAATTGGATGTGTTACGCACTATTCAGCAAGAATTAAAGGCACCAAAGAGCAAATTTAATAAATTTGGTAATTTCCACTACCGCAGCCTTGAGGACATCCTAGAAGGTGTAAAACCATATTTGGCACAACATGGTGCAAGTCTGGTCCTTACAGATGAAGTTCAAGAGCTAGGATCTGTTCTAGTTCTTACTGCCAAGGCTGTTTTTACCGATGCTACTGGAAAACAAACAGTTGTTACAGCGCATGCTGGTGTAGATATCAATAAGAAAGGTATGGATATTGCCCAAACCTTTGGCGCATCGAGTTCATATGCCCGTAAATACGCATTGAATGGCTTATTCCTTATCGACGATACACAAGATGCTGATACTGATGCATACCAACAACAAACTGGTGCGCAGAGTCAAAATAATCAGCAAGGCCGAGGCCAAAATCAACAAAACGCGAATGGCCAGAACAACCAACGTAGTAATTACCAGCAAAATCAAAATACGGCTGCTCAGCAACAAAATCAGCCAGCACAAAAATCTATGGGCCAGCGCTTCCAGGATGCCTTGGTCTCTATTAGCAAGGCGAATAAGCCTGCAACTTTAGAAAAGGCCTTGAGTACATTTAACGGCACTAATTTTTATGCCGGCATCAGAAAAGCATGCCAGGCACGTGCCGACCAGCAAGGCTGGGAATTACCTATGCCATCGCAAGCCCACAATCAACAAAACAACCAAATGCATCACTAGGACATGGCTATGAATAATATTTTAAATGCCCAAGAGGCTTTCACTGCCCTACAAAAAGGTAAAACAGTACTGTGCCGTTACGCTGGTGATGGCGCTCTTCATGCAGATAAAGATTTCAGCACTCTGGACCAAATGCGAGCAACTGTTTTTGGTCTGCCTAATTATGAATTTTGTATTCAATTAGAAATGTTGGAGATGGCCGGAATTAAATTTACTAAGCCTTGTGATTTAGACGAATTGGAGAGTGGCCAAGAGATTTATGTCTGCATCTTTCCATGCGCTGAGATTCATAAAACTAGATTTGATAATAGCTCTGATGTGCTCAATTTCATTCGTTGTGGCGTAGTCCAGCGTGACGAGGAAAATGCAAAACTGCAAATGAAAGCCTATCACTCTTTTTTGGGGTTGGATCTCGCAGTAACGGTTAATGGTGTTCCTGGCACTGAGAAAAAATCGAGAAATAAGCGCCCAACTAAAAAAGAAATCGAAGCGCATAAAGATGTAATTCTTGATGCAATTGCAACTTGCATTGATACAGATGAGGTTGAAACCGTTTGTTCCGGGTTAGACCAGCACAATTTTAGTGATGAGCAACTACAAGCCATCACCAGTGCCAAAACAGCAAAACTGGAATCATTAGCTGCAGAGAATATTGAAGATTTCAAAGATCAATTAGCAGCTGATACCCCGCATCCAGGCGAATTTGAATGTGATCTTTCAGTTTTATGTGATGCATTCATAACTGATATTGAAAATGCACAAAATGAGGATGAGCTTAAATCTATCCGGATCCGTATCAACATGAACGGCGAGCTTTCAGAAGTTGAACATGCCGAACTGGCTACACGGTTAAATTTAAAGGCTGATACTTTGGCCAAACAAATGG
The DNA here is from genome assembly GCF_051947995.1 of Acinetobacter calcoaceticus. Lineage (GTDB taxonomy): Bacteria > Pseudomonadota > Gammaproteobacteria > Pseudomonadales > Moraxellaceae > Acinetobacter. The sequence continues at coordinate 12,671 of NZ_JBLVVH010000001.1, forward strand.
AACCGGTTCAACCAGAACGTGTTACTGCAGCTGCAGTCGCTCAGGTAATGAAATCGAATGAAGGTATCCACTACTTTGAACAGGTAAAAAAAGAGACAGCCGAGTGGAATACTCAACTGCAAGAATTACTTGCAAGACTTGCTGAAACTAAAACACCGGAAGAAGCGAATGCCCTCGTCCGCTATACAAAGTCATGGACTGAGGAACAGCGCCAGCCTTTATTACGCGCTATCAGTCGTCGCCTGCAGGAATTCCAAAATCCACAACCTAAGGCTGAACCATCATTAATGGTGAAGATCCAGACCGCGCCTGATCTAACAACTTTGGATGCCCTTGAGATCGATGTCGGCAGCCTAGATCCGGTCATTCAGTCAGACATGATGCGAATCGTTACTACCCGTCGCCTGCAGCTGGAAAATGCGGCCAACGATGAGGGCCAAGCATCGTGAAATTCAACTATTCCACCATTACCCGAACACTCACAGTGTTCGGGGGCAACATGACTCATATTTTCGACAATGTAAATGAGTCTGAAATTCTGGCCCACGTAGCCAATGCAAAGTTAAAAGAAGCGACTTGGAGAAAAAGAAAGTGAATACAGTACCTGAAAAATTGAATGCAATGAAACCCCAAGATCGTTGGGAATGGTTCGATCGACAAAAAGACATTTTACGTGAAGCTGCAAAGTCTGGTACCAAGGCTGAGTTTACGTCTGAGCTTGCTGAAGCATTCATGTATATGTCTGATATCGCTGATCTGAAATACTGTGAAATAATGACCATGCACCACAATGCAATCGTGGTTGTTGCCAGTGCTCTTATTGAAAGTGATTTTGATATTGCCCGTGATTGGCTCTTAAATCTTGTTGAGCAGGCAGATGAAGTTACCTGGCAAATGTATTCCAGTGCTCAAGAGTTCTATGATCGTAATCAATTAAATTGGCCGGATACCATTCAGGACCATCAGGAAAATATTGCTCAGTCAAAAGTGAAAGCCAAAGAAGATCAAGAAAAATTTGATGTTTGGTATAAACAGAATATTGATCCACTCCTAAAGAGCGGTGGATCAATTAAAAAACCTACTTTTGGTGTGTTGCGTGAGGATGATATTGATCAGGCAATTCAAGAAGGTAAAACCAAAGATTTAATTGAACATCTGGAAGATATCATTGTTCAAAAAGCATTAACGGCAACCCATGGCAATCTAACCCAAGCAGCCGAATTAATCAGCCTTAATCGGGGCACTCTGGCAAAGCGTAATAAACGCTTCCTTCAAAAGAGGGCTGCAGCATGAATATTGAAAACTTAAGACAAGAATTTGAAGCAATTCCAAAAAATATCAGGTTGCTACGTGTCGCAAAAGCGGATGCGGAGGGTTAAAGATGGGAACATTTCAATTAAATACTGCTGACCTTCTATTTTTTAAATATAGGTCTATAACCCCTACTTTAATGGAGGTAGTAAATGATTATTTTCCACATTTAAGTAAAGCTGAGGCATTAAGAAAAGCTGGGGATCAGGCTTTTCCATTCTCAGTATTTAAACTAGATAAAAGCAAAAGAGCACCGTATTTAGTTAACATTAATGATCTTGCTAAGGTTTTAGATGCAGAATACGAGAAAGCGACGAGTGATCATACTAAGCTTCATCAATGAAGCTTAGTAATAATTAAATAATCTAACAACAAGTTCAATTTTTTTGTATATTACACTCTTAATTTTTTAGGGGATATACATGAATTTACTTTACAAATACTATCGTTCTAACATTTTTTTTGAAAAAGCCATTCGTTATAATGAGATTTATTTCTCAGAAAATAATGAACTTAATGATCCTCACGATCTTAAAGTAAACTTCAAATTCGACGATAACCCAAATTTATGGAAAGAAGTTTTAGCTCTACCAACTCAATTTCAAAACAGAGTTTTTCCTGACTGGAATTTAAATTTACATTTTGACATTGAAAATCCGAAATTATTACAAGGTATCAATAATATTTTTAAAGAAAAAATTATTGATACACAGGCATCAACTTTAAATAACCTATTAGAAGATCAGAAAGAAGAAATTAAAAATTTATTTAAAGATTTCAAATTAGAAAGTAAAACCAACACTTTTCAAGGAATTGATTCCTTAGATCTACTATCTACTTTCTTGAAAGAGAAACTTACACAAGCGACAAATATTAATTTATATAGCGCTTCATTTTCAGCCAACCCCTTAAACCCTTTAATGTGGGCTCATTATGCGGATGGTTTTAAAGGATGCGTAGTAATTTATAAAACTACTTCAAATTATGATTTTTATTTAAAAAATCACTATGAATCCAAAGAGTTTCAGCCCTATAAATTTGAAAAAGTTACATACAAAGATGGTGATAAAAATATCTCTTTGCTTGAATCTGCTCTTAAGAAAGAACGAATTTTAATAAATGCATGTATTCAAAAAAGTAACTTTTGGGAGTATGAGGACGAATATAGACTACTTACAAGCATTACACTTGAATCACTTTTGAAAGCAAACTCCCCCGAGGAGATTACACCAATTAGAGAAAGAATAATGTATCATGACCCTAGAATGATCCTAGGAGTCATATTTGGACCGAGATGTACGGCAAAATTCAAACAGAAGATTGAATTAACTCTAAGAGACAACCGTATCTACTGTAACAACGATTTTAATCCTCAGTTTTTCCTATTTGATACTAATCTCACAACTGAAGGCAAAATAAAAATAACTCGAGCGAAAGAAAACATTCATAGAGATTCACTCATGCGAAAATATGAAAATCTGGAGCTTGATAAGCTTCTATCTGACCTAAAAATTGTAGAGAAAAAGTAAAAGGTACTTATCATCATTAGAATTATTTGATTATTAGGCTTCATTTATGAAGCCTAATAATTCACCCAAAGTCATGACATTTCTTCTTTTTCTAACCGAAACATATCTTTGTAATGTTTCCCAAGACTCATGTAAGCTGACCTGCTGAATTTGAGGAATGGTAAAACCCTTCTCTGCTAAACGAGTACACCCTTCATGTCTAAAATCATGGAATCTTAAATCCTCAATTCCAAGAATTTTACAGGTTTTAGTGAATTCAGAAGCAATTGTATTGGGATTTAATGGCAGAAGAAGATTCTTATTTAGTCCAGTTTTATACATACGTTTTCTTATTTCTGGATTCATGAATATCTCTATTATTTTTTCGCATGATTCATCAATAGGAAATTCCCTATTATTTCCTAATGACCCCTTTGGGCTTTTGAGATTCTTAACAAGCCATGTTCGATTGTGATCATCATAGTTATCAAGCCACAATCTTGTCAGTTCTGATTCTCGCCGGCATGAAAAAATAGCTAATAGAATAATGTAGTGCATTGGATAACGGCTATTGGTACTTTTGTTCCATTTATTTGCAAAAAACTTAAGGAGTTGTTTCAATTCATCATTTGTTGGAAGTCTATCTCTTTTAGTAGTTGGTAGTATCTGTCTAGTTTTCCTTAGTTGAGCTGTAGTTTTATCAAAACTATTAATGTCAACTTCCATATCCCACATTATAGATGCATGTGACATTACACTTCTAACTTGAAGTAGCTCATTCTGGATTGTACTTGGTGAAACGCTTGCTAATCCTAATTTTCCATATCCCTCTTTTCGAAGTCTCACATGATCGGAGATATCATTTGGCTTAAGCATCCTTAATGTTTTTTTTGCCAAGGGAAATTTTTGCAAAAGTTTTAAGGTGTTTACTTTACTTTTGCTATAAACACCATCAACCTCGACAAGATATTTTTGGATTGCTTCACCAATTGTCATATTAAATTGGCTATTCTTACCTGCAAGTAGCTCGGGTTTTTCATTTAATTCCTTTTCCCTTTTAAAGAGCCAGTTTTCTGCTATCCTACGAGAACTAAAAGTCTTACTTTCCTTGAACTCAGGATGATCTTTGCGATTAATGCGAATCTCAGCTCTATAGCGAATAGTTCCATCCGCAAGGCTTCGCATTCTGATTGAACCCATGTAATTTACGCCTTAATGTTTTTCATTATTATGGCGTAAATAAAGGCGTAAACTGCAACTGTTTAACTCAAGTTAAAACGTGTTCGCGCATGTTTTAACTTATTAAAATGTTCTACATAAGTACATGTTTTTATTAGTCTAAATATTTACCTTTTAACTTTCAGAAAGTTATAGATATAGGAAGAAAACAATGCTGCGATGGTTTGAGAAGCTAGTCGATCCATACCCTACTAAAGACTTACACAAACCATTACCGACGACCTTTTTTGCTTTCGTTTGGCAATCGACTCAAGGCATTCGCCCTTTTCTATTTTTACTGATTGCATGTACTGCTGCAGCGGCCTGTTTTGAAGCTTTATTCTTTTCCTATATTGGTAAATTGGTCGACTGGCTCGCCAAAAGTCAACCCAGCACCTTTTTAGAAACCAATCAGCAGAACTTAACCATTCTGATCAGCATTCTGTTTGCCAATATTTTCTTTGTCAGCCTGCAATCGATTATTAAACACCAAGTATTATTCAGTAATTTTCCAATGCGAATGCGTTGGCGTTTTCATAATTTATTACTGCAACAAAGCTTGGACTTCTTCCATACCGATTTCGCTGGACGCCTTTCAGCCAAAGTCATGCAGACTGCGCTGGCAGTACGTGAATTCTGGATGATTCTCGGGGATATGCTGGTTTATGTGCTGGTCTATTTTGTGACCATTAGCCTGGTCATGGGTGCAATTTCGCCAATGTTAATTGTGCCACTGATTTTATGGTTAGTCTTGTTTATTGCGATTGCCAGCTATTTTATTCCACGACTTGGCAGAATATCCCAACAACAAGCCGATGCGCGTTCCGTCATGACAGGCCGAGTCACCGATGCCTATACCAATATTCAGACAGTGAAACTTTTTGCTCATGCAGGTCGTGAAAGCCAATATGCCAAAGAGTCGATGCAGGAATTTATGGTGACCGTGTATAAGCAAATGCGTCTGGGGGTGAAATACCAGATCAGTATTCGTGTACTCAGCGCCTTCCTGTTTATTAGTGTGATTGGAACCTCGGTCTGGCTCTGGACACAAGGTCAGGCGGCAATCGGGGTAATTGCAGCGACCACAGCGATGGTACTCAAGTTAGACAGTCTGGCCGAATTCATCATGTGGCACATTACCATGCTGTTTGAAAATGTCGGTACCATTCAGGACGGGATGAAAACTCTGGGCAAACCGATCCAGATTCAGGACAAGGAAAATGCCACTAAGTTAAAGGTGCAGCACGGCGAGATTCGTTTTGAAGACGTCAGTTTTGCCTACAACCAGAAGAATGTCATTGATCATTTCAACCTGACCATCAAACCGGGTGAGAAAATTGGGATTGTCGGTCGTTCCGGTGCCGGGAAATCGACACTGATTCAACTGCTGCTGCACTTCTATAACATCAACCAAGGTCGTATTTTGATTGATGGACAAAATATTCATGATGTCACCCAAGACAGTCTACGTGCCAATATTGCCTTAGTGACTCAAGATACTTCTCTTCTACATCGTACGGTCGCTGAAAATATTAAATACGGTCGTCCGAATGCGACTGAAGCTGAAATTCAACAGGCGGTGAAAAAAGCCAAAGCGGAAGAGTTTATTCCGCAGCTAACAGATATGAAAGGTCGTGTTGGTTTTGAGGCTTATGTAGGTGAACGCGGGGTCAAACTGTCCGGTGGACAACGTCAACGTATTGCCATTTCACGGGTTTTCCTGAAAGATGCACCGATTTTAATATTAGATGAAGCCACCAGCGCCCTTGATTCCGAAGTCGAAGCGGCAATTCAAAGCAGTTTAAATGACTTGATGGTTGGCAAAACGGTCATTGCAATTGCGCACCGTTTATCTACTATTGCTCAAATGGATCGCCTCATTGTGCTTGATCAGGGCAGAATCGCAGAACAAGGCACACATGAGGAACTGATTGCTCAGGATGGTTTATATGCTCAACTGTGGAAACGCCAGACAGGCGGTTTTCTGGTTGAACAACGGGTAACGCAGGACACAGAATAATGTTGTATTTAGAAGACCTTAATATCGGTGATCGTTTCATCAGCCGTGAATATGAAATGACACTGGAAGAAGTCAAGCAGTTTGCCAATCAATACGACCCGCAACCCTTTCACACCGATGAACAAGCTGCTGCTCAACATCCTATTTTTCAGGGATTAGCCGCAAGCGGCTGGCACACCTCAGCCGTGACCATGCGCCTTTGGACGGAATGTTTTCCGGTTGCCGGAGGATTATTGGGTACAGAATCGAGTTTACGCTGGCCCAGACCGACACGTGCAGGAGATAAAATTCACGTTGAAGTTGAAATTACCGCAATCGTACCGTCTAAAACCAAAATTGATCGCGGTATCGTCAGCTACGTGACTCAAGCTTTGAACCAGCATGGTGATGTGCTATTAATATCGACAACCAAAATTATGGTGTTTAGAAAAGCCGCTTAAGACTTGGACATTCAGTGACTGTTTTGTCCAACAATTTTTATGATTGATTATTTTATTTCATGTAAAGATGTTTAAGACTTTAATGTTTAAAAGATATTGGCAAAATTGATGAGCGCCACGGAAAGCACATGAAAACAAGCACAACTCGTCAAGATCAAGGAATACCAGGCGTTTATGGCTTATTGCTATTAGACGTTGTTTCTCGCTGGGGATATAGCGATGAAACTTTATTTGCTCCGTTTCATTTAACGAGTGAACAACTGGCTGATCCAAACTATCGAATTCCAACACCGATCGCCAATGAATTGGTGAAGCATTCTTTGCGCCTGACGGGTGAAAGTACACTGGGTTTCCATCTCGGTACGCAAATGCGGATTTCCATTCATGGCTTTATCGGTTATGCGATTATGACAGCGCATGACATTACCGATGCCATTGCACTGGCCAGCCGCTTTATTCAATTACGTCTGCCTTTTTTACAGCTTTATTTTTCAACCTTCGGCCCTAAAGCCACTTTACAACTACAATGTGATATTGAGGTTGAGCCGTTACGTACTGAAATTATTCTGGGTTTAACCATTGGCATCATGACCATGGCCAAAGCACTCACAGGCATAGAAGATTTAAGCGGTGAAGTGGATCTGGATTTTCCAGAACCGGTGGGTTTTGAAAAATATAAAGATAAACTCAGCAGCAGCATTCGCTTTAACCAACCCCATTTGATCTCGAGCTTTGATAAAAAGTATCTGGGTCTGAAAATGGTTAACGCAGATCCGATTGCCAGCCAGATTGCCATTAACCAGTGTGAAACTGAACTGTCTGCTTTAGGTGAACGTCGTCGTTTAGCCATGCGTGTCCGCGATATTCTGACCAATTCGGAACAGCATTATTTAAGTATTGAGAGCGTGGCTGAACGCCTGCATATGTCCGACCGTACCTTGAAGCGTCAGTTGGCAGCAGAAGGCACTTCTTTTTCCACTTTAGTGGATGAAGTACGTTATCGTCATGCGACTTCTTTACTTTCCAGAACCGATTATAGTCTGGAACAGATTGCAGATGAGCTTGGCTATTCTGACGTGGCAAACTTCAGTCGTGCCTTTAAGCGCTGGAGTGGCCGTAGCCCAAGTAACTGGCGCAAAGATCCATACTTATAATAAGTTCAACGGCGAAAGCTTTTGTTTTTATTGAAAAGCATGTATAAACCAAATAAAAATGATACGACAGATTGTTAAGGAGTTGTCATGAATCATCCAGCAGAATTGAAATATGCACGTACGCATGAATGGGTAAGAATCGAGGGTGACCTCGTTGTGACTGGTATTACCGACCATGCACAAGATGAGTTGGGTGATTTGGTTTATGTGGAAACCCCAGCAGTGGGCAGTCATGTCACGGCAACTGAACAGGCCGGTATTGTCGAATCTGTAAAAACTGCCTCAGATATTCATGCACCTGTTTCAGGTACAGTCGTTGAAGTGAATAGTGATCTTGAAGATGATCCAGATTTTGTCAATGATGAACCGTATGGCAAAGGCTGGATTTACAAAATCAAACCGGACAATATGGCAGATGTAGAAAAACTACTTTCAAATAGTGAATACGAATCAGGTTTATAATCGAATAGATCTGAAGAAAAAAGCCCGGCAGATTTGACCGGGCTTTTTTTAAATGAATGCACGTGGTCGTACCTTGCAGCCCTCATACTTGTGTTTAAAAGCTGAATTTGACGACACAAATGCGATCAAGTCACAGCTTAATCCTTCAACCCTCTTTCCGGACAATTGACTGAATCATTTTTTCTTTTCTCACTAAGCCGTCATCTTGAAAATTCGATAAATAAATAATCAAAAATTTCTGCTACTTTTTATATCGGAAAGCGCTCAACATTGTATTTTTTTAATGTCAAATTTCTCTATAGCGCTACCTTTGTAACATCATGTGTCAATATTTTTGCCTAGTTTTTGACTACTTCAATTTAATCTACATCTGTACTTTTTATAAATTGTAACTTTTGAAAACATTGTGCGTAAATTTCAATCATCAACCCGATCATTTTTGCTGAAAAAAAACGCGCTTTTTTCAATAAAAAAATTAAGATTCATAGAGTTATTTTAAATTACATAAAATATACAAATAGAATACATAAACATAACAGTATTTTAAAAATCATTTGTGCTTGAATCTGTGACCTTATCAATCCCAAGAATAGTCATTCATTTTTTTAGCTATTCAGTTGTGATTGCAAATTATGGATATGTAAGGACAGGCATCCATTATGAATTTTTCGAATCCCACAGTTGTTGTATTCGTGGTGTATATCCTGGCCATGCTTGGCATCGGTTTATACGCCTATTTTTCTACTAAAAATCTTGATGATTATATTCTTGGAGGCCGAAGTTTAGGCAGTTTTGTAACCGCATTATCTGCGGGTGCATCAGACATGAGCGGCTGGTTACTCATGGGCCTACCTGGCGCTATTTACTTGACGGGTTTATCTGAATCGTGGATTGCGATCGGTTTGATTATCGGTGCATGGCTGAACTGGTATTTGGTGGCTGGACGTTTACGTGTCCATACCGAAGTACAAAACAATGCCCTCACCTTACCTGATTATTTTACTGGTCGTTTTGATGACCAGAAGAAAATCTTACGCGTCACATCTGCATTGATTATTCTGGTTTTCTTTGCGATTTATTGTGCTTCTGGCATGGTCGCTGGTGCACGTTTATTCGAAACATTGTTCCAATTACCGTATAGCACGGCATTGTGGCTCGGCGCATTTGCAACCATCGGTTATGTATGTATTGGTGGCTTCCTTGCAATCAGCTGGACCGACACCTTCCAGGCAGGCTTAATGATTTTTGCCTTATTGCTACTCCCGATCGTGACCTACATGTCTTTAGGTATCGGCATGGAAGAATTTACTGCCGTTGTAGAAAGTGTTCGCCCACATGCATTTGATTTTGCAACAAATCTAAGTGTTGTTGCGATTCTTTCTGCAGCTGCATGGGGCTTAGGCTATTTTGGTCAACCACACATTCTGGTTCGCTTCATGGCTGCTGATTCTGTAAAATCAATTCCAGCGGCTCGCCGTATTGGTATGACCTGGATGGTTTTATGCTTGGCGGGTGCAGTCGGTTCAGGCTTTATCGGTATTGCCTACTTCCAGATGCACCCTGAACTCGCGGCAGCAGTCACAGGCAACCCTGAAACCGTATTCATGGAACTCACTAAAATCCTGTTCAACCCTTGGGTTGTGGGTGTGATCCTTGCTGCGATTTTATCTGCAATTATGAGTACATTAAGCTGTCAGTTACTGGTGTGTTCAAGTGCTTTAACCGAAGATTTATACAAAGGCTTTATCCGTAAAAACGCATCTCAAAAAGAACTCGTTTGGGTAGGCCGCTCAATGGTAATCGCCGTTGCCATGCTAGCTCTTTTCCTCGCGCAAAATCCGGACAGCAAAGTACTAGGCTTGGTTGCCTATGCATGGGCAGGTTTCGGTGCAGCATTCGGTCCATTGATTATTCTTTCATTGTTCTGGAAGCGTATGACCTTGAACGGCGCATTGGCAGGTATGGTTGTGGGTGCGGTGACCGTTATCCTTTGGAAGAACTTCTTTGGTGCTACAGGCATCTACGAAATTATTCCGGGCTTCGTTTTCGCCTTGATCAGTATTGTGGTGGTGAGCTTACTCGGTAAAGCACCAAATGCTGCTGTAACCAGCCGTTTCGAACAAGCTGATGAAATCTATGCACGTGAAATGAAATAATTTTTCTGAAAAATTTAAGGGGCTTTCGAGCCCCTTTTTTTGTTTAAAATTTTGTCCGTGATTTAATTTTTATTTTCGAGCTGTCTTTCACCACCTGCATCACCGGATAACTACGGGTTTCCTTCACCCCTGGCAGCTGCCATAAAATCTGTCCTGCAATACGACGGAATTCCTCCATCCCCGCACTACGCAATTTAATCAGAAAATCAAAACCGCCACTGACCATATGACATTCCACGATTTCAGGATACTGCGTGACTGCGTCAATAAAATCATCCAGTACATGCGGTGTGGTCTTATCCAGCAGCACTTCCACAAAGACCAGAAAATTGGCATTAAGCTTATTCGGATTCAGTTTTGCCTCATAACCCAAGATAAACTCATCCTTCGTCAATTTCTGCACGCGCGCCATCACCGCAGTCGGTGACAGGTTCACGAGTTCTGCCAATTTACTATTGGAAATTCTTCCATCTGCTTGAAGAATATCCAGAATTTTCAGATCCGTTCGATCTAATGTATAAATAGGGCCATTCAACTGAATTTTCCTCTAAAAAATAAGTAAATTATAGTGAGTTACTCGGGATTTATTCTGTAATCATAAATTATCTAAACCTCTCTGCTCAATATGTTTTAGAGATTGTTATTGGAATTTAGCATGAATACATTGGATACTCCCGCACAAATGGACACAGCTCACGCAGACGGTTATATCACCGAATTTAAAGAAAAAAGTGAGTTTGAGCAACGCATCAATACGGCATGGCGCCGCGCAGAGCCTGAAGCAGTCGCTGTACTTGCTGAAGCAGCCAACATTTCCCCTGAACTTGACCATAAAATTTATGAGCTCGCATTTAGCTTAGCGCACAATTTGCGTGAGCGTAAAAGTTCAGCGGGTAAAGCTGGTATCGTTCAAGGTTTACTTCAAGAATTTTCACTTTCTTCACAAGAAGGTGTGGCACTGATGTGTTTGGCAGAAGCTTTGCTTCGTATTCCAGATACTGCAACACGTGATTTATTGATCCGTGACAAAATCAACCAAGGCAACTGGAAAGAACACGTTGGTCAAAGTAACCTGATGTTCGTCAATGCCGCTGCCTGGGGATTAATGTTAACTGGTAAGTTGATGGAAACACCAAAGCAAACCAGTTTATCAAGTGTCTTAACTGGCCTCTTGGCACGTAGTGGTCGCGGTATCATCCGTAAAGCCGTTGACGTTGCCATGCGCATGATGGGCGAACAATTCGTCACCGGCGAAACCATTGCTGAAGCACTTGAACACGCGAAACCATTTGAGCACAAGGGTTTCCGTTACTCATACGACATGCTGGGCGAAGCTGCATTAACTGAACATGATGCTGAGCGTTACTACAACGACTACACCCAAGCCATTCATGCCATTGGTAAAGCATCGAATGGTCGTGGTGTTTATGATGGTCCAGGTATTTCTATCAAGCTTTCTGCTTTGCACCCGCGTTATCAACGTGCGCAAATTGACCGTGTTCATCATGAACTTTATAAAAAAGTTTTTGAACTCGCGTGCTTGGCAAAACAATACGATATCGGTTTAAACATCGATGCCGAGGAATCTGAACGTTTAGAAATCTCGCTCGAATTGCTTGAACGCTTATGTTTCGAACCAAAACTTGCCAACTGGAAAGGTATTGGTTTCGTTATTCAAGCCTACCAAAAACGCTGTTTCTATGTGGTCGATTACATTGTTGATCTTGCAAAACGCAGTAACAAACGCCTGATGATCCGTTTGGTTAAAGGTGCGTATTGGGACAGCGAAATCAAGAAAGCGCAAATCGATGGTATGACCGACTACCCTGTGTTTACCCGTAAAGTTCACACTGACTTGTCTTACATTGCGTGTGCGAAAAAATTACTTGCTGCACCAGATCAAGTGTATCCGCAATTTGCGACGCACAATGCACAATCACTTGCAACGATTTACAACTTGGCTGATCCAAGCAAGTATTACCCTGGCCAATACGAGTTCCAATGCTTACACGGTATGGGTGAGCCATTGTACGAGCAAGTGGTTGGCTCTAAAGAAGACAATAAGCTTGGTGTGCCATGTCGTGTTTACGCACCTGTAGGTAATCATGAAACTTTATTGGCTTACTTGGTCCGTCGTTTACTTGAAAATGGTGCCAACACCTCATTCGTTAACCGTATTGCGGATAAAACTTTAAAAGTTGAAGATTTAATTCAATCTCCAATCAAAGATATTCAAACTTCAGCGAAAGATGAAGGTCAGCTTGGCTTAAAACACCCAGCGATTCCGCTTCCGCATGATCTTTATCCATTACGTCCAAACTCAAATGGCTTTGATCTCAATAACGATCAACCGTTAGCAGACTTGGATGCGACCGCACAGAAGTTACGTAACCAGATTTGGAAAAGTGCCCCTTTACTCGGTTTTGAATCAGCAGTCCATGACGAAAGTAATGCGCTTGCAATTACAAACCCTGCACAAAACAGTGAAGTTGTCGGTTATGTCAATGAAGCAACCAGCGCTGATGTACAATTGGCCTTAGAAGCTGCGGTGCAAGCGGAACAAAGCTGGGCAGCAACTAATAAAGTTGAGCGTGCTGCTTGCTTAAAACGTGCTGCTGACTTGATGGAAGCCCGTATTCAAGAGTTGATGGTTTTACTGTGTCGCGAAAGTGGTAAAACCTATGCCAATGCGATTGCAGAAGTTCGTGAAGCCGTCGATTTCCTACGTTACTACGCAACTCAAATTGAAAACCTGCCTGCAAATGCACAAGTGAAGCCATTAGGTACCGTATTGTGTATCAGCCCATGGAACTTCCCTCTTGCAATTTTCTCGGGTCAGATTGCAGCTGCATTGGTGAGCGGTAACTGTGTTATTGCCAAACCGGCTGAACAAACACCACTTATTGCGGCACAAGCGGTGCAAATGCTTTGGGAAGCTGGCGTGCCACACGGCGTTGTTCAACTTCTACCTGGCCGTGGTGAAACAGTCGGTGCGCAATTGAGCCAAGATGACCGCATCCAAGGCATCATGTTCACAGGTTCGACTGAAGTTGCAAAAATCTTGCAAAAGACGGTGGCAAAACGTTTATCTCCAAATGGCCAACCTATTCCGTTAATTGCGGAAACCGGTGGTCAAAATGCGATGATCGTAGACTCTTCTGCGCTGACTGAACAAGTGGTTCTCGATGTTGTCAGTTCTGCATTTGACAGTGCGGGTCAACGTTGTTCTGCACTTCGTATCTTATGTGTACAGGAAGACAGTGCTGCAACCGTCATCAAAATGTTGAAAGGTGCAATGCAACAGTTGATCGTCGGCAACCCTGCGATCTTAAAAACTGACATTGGTCCGGTGATCGATACTGAAGCGAAACAAACCATCGATACGCACATTCAAAAGATGAAATCTAAGGGTTACCCTGTTCATCAATTGATGTTCAACGATGCTGCCAGCCAACAGGCACTTGCACAAGGTACCTTTGTTCCGCCAACAGCAATTGAATTACCAAACCTTGATGATCTTGAGCGCGAAGTATTTGGTCCGGTATTGCATATCATTACGTATAAGTACGGTGAGCTTGAGCAGTTGATCGATCGTATCAATGCCAAAGGTTACGGTTTGACCATGGGTCTACATACCCGTATCGATGAAACCATTAATACGGTGATTCAACGTGCTGAAGTGGGTAACTTATATATCAACCGTAATATCGTCGGTGCAGTGGTAGGCGTACAACCGTTTGGTGGTGAAGGCTTGTCTGGTACTGGTCCGAAAGCGGGTGGTCCACTTTATATGTACCGATTGATGGAACATTGTTCAGAGAAAGTATTGGCGACCCCATTTGCGGTAAAAGCTGAAATCTCTCAGTTTGATGCCGTATCCAATGTGGCTTACCAAAGCTTGATGGCTTGGGCGAAACAGCACATGGCTCAAGCAGTACCGACAATTCCAGCGTTTGGCGTAGGTAAATTCTACGAGTTGCAAGGTCCGACTGGCGAAAGTAACCAGTACATTATCCTGCCACGTCATCGCGTACTTTCGATTGCCAATGATGATGCTAGCCAGCTTCAACAATTGCTTGCGATTTTCGCAGTGAGCAGTACAGCGGCTGTGTTGAAAGACAATGCATTCTTGGTAAAACACAAAGCGTCTTTACCAAAAGATGTCTTAGATGCCATCACCGTCATCTCAAGTGTTGAAAAAGATGCCTTTGATGCCGTGCTTCATCATGGTTCTGTTGAACAGTTGCAAGATTTGCAAATTAAAGTTGCTGCCCGTTCAGGTGCGATTGTTGGCATTACCCAGCTGCAAGCCAATGAGCAGATTCCGTTAGAACGTCTTGTGATTGAACGTGCCATCAGCGTGAATACAGCAGCAGCTGGCGGTAACGCAAGCTTGATGACTTTATCTGAAGACTAATATTCGCCTTTCCGAGAGATATTAAGTCTCTCACTGACCCGAATCATGTTTACATGGTTCGGGTTTTTTATTATGTTTTAGTTGATCTTTATTGCAATTATAAGAATGAGAACCTAGAGATGCAGTTTTTCCCCGCTATTGAATATCAGCCTCACTGTGCCCAGCTTTTTGAAGATTATAAAAACAAGATCAAGCAGCTTATCCCTTTTGCCATTGTTGAACATATTGGCTCATCCGCAATCCCCCATGCAATTTCAAAGGGTGATCTGGATATTTATATTGAAGTCCCCGCTCAACAGTTTTTAGATGCCATTAAAGATTTACAACAACTTGATTTTAAAGAAAAGCCTGATACATTACGTACCCATGAGCTATGTATGCTGCAGTCACAAGCGCATGATGTCGCCTTGCAAATCGTTGTGACGGGCTCGGAATTTCAAAATTTTCTTACTTTTCGGGATCAACTACGACGTCACCCAGAGCTGGTTCAGCAATACAACCAACTCAAACAAAGTTGTTCAGGTACTTCACCAGAGCAGTATCGTCAGATTAAAGCAATATTTATACAGAATGTACTGAATCCCCATCCAGCTTACAAATAAGCAAATTTGATAATTTCCCTGCACCTTGTAGCACTTTTTTTGATACCATTCCTGTTTAGATTTCACCTATAGTTTTCTTGTTTATGACCATCTCTTACCAGCAGCAACTTCAAGAGAAAGTTGAACGAATCACCGCACAATTTGCCCCGTTCAATCCACCAGCTTTAGAAGTGTTTCAATCACCTGAACAACATTTCCGTATGCGTGCCGAATTCCGTCTCTGGCATACCGAAGATGATCTGTTCTATGCCATGTTTGAGCGTGCTGAAGATGGAAAGCAAAAAGAAGTTGTTCGTGTGGATGAATTTCCGATTGCAGATCAAAGCATTAATGATTTAATGCCACGTCTGTTAGAAGAATTAAAAGCAGTCCCGATTCTATCGCAACGTATTTTTGAAGCGGATTTCCTTGCAACATTAAGCGGAGAAATGCTGGTTACGCTGATTTATCACCGTAAACTGGACGCAGAATGGGAAACTGCAGCAAAAGCGTTAGCTGAAAAACTGAATATCAAGATCATGGGCCGTAGCCGTGGACAAAAATTGATTATTGGCGATGACTATGTGGTTGAGCAGCTCAATGTTCATGGTCGTACTTTTAAATACAAACAAATTGAAAGCAGTTTTACCCAGCCAAATGCGCAAGTGTGCCAGCATATGCTGGAATGGGCATGTGATGCTGCACAAGGATCTCAACAAGATCTTTTAGAATTGTATTGTGGTAATGGTAACTTTACCCTACCGTTGTCTTTAAAATTCAATCGTGTCCTTGCCACTGAGCTGGCAAAATCTTCGGTTTATGCGGCGCAATGGAACATTGAGCAAAACCAGATTGAAAATATTCAGGTGGCGCGTTTATCTGCGGAAGAATTTACCCAAGCCTATCAGGGCGAACGTGAGTTTAGACGCCTGCAAGAAGCTGAAATTGATATTCAAAGCTATGACTTCGACACAGTTTTCGTCGATCCGCCACGTGCAGGCATTGATGATGAAACGCTGAAACTGCTACAGGGATTCAAGCGTATTCTCTATATCTCATGTAATCCGGACACCCTGCATGACAACCTCAACACACTGACTCAAACCCATCGCATTGTGAAGTTCGCTATGTTCGATCAGTTCCCTTTTACCCATCATGTTGAGTCGGGTGTTTTACTTGAGAAGATTTAAACAAATTATTTCAACGTAACAATAAATTATAAAGGGTTTCAATAACCCTTTATTTTTGCTCAAAGTAAATTTTTAAAAAAGTGATGTTTTTCAAAGGTCAAGTCATGATGCCGTCATAATTTCGTTTGAGATGAGAAAAATCATCGAAAAAATTGAAGTTCAACTGCTGCTTTTATCACTTAAGCTGACTTGTATTTTATTTTAAAGTGGCTATATTTCGAGCTATGTTAGGTTGTTAATGAAGGCTCTATGAGTTTTTGGCAAAAATTGTTCAATGCAGACGAACAATATAACGAACACAAGAATCAGACTTCTTGCGTTGAAAACGATTGTTCTTGCAAAACCAATGAACAGCTACTCGATGCTTTAGTCAAAGCAACAGATGAGGATGTCATTAAAGGCATTAAGAAAGTACTGATTTCTCGGGGTTATAGCCGCAAAGAATTACTTGCGATGATCAAACCACCGATTCAATAAAAATAAGCCCCTCATCTCCTTAAAATCAGGAGATGAGGGTGTCATCAAGATTTACACATTTCCCGATTCACGTCTGCCACCATCGGTCCCAGATTAAATCGCTTATCATGGCGTTTGTTTTGTATTGAATACATACTTGAAATCGATCCATCCAGATATAACGCATGATCTATTTTCAACTGTTGCTTAAAAAACTGTGCAAACTGGTAAAAACTCACCCGTTGTTGTGAAATCACAAAATACAGCTCATTATTTTTTATGCCCACCCCATTTCTGATTTTAAGTGAAGTTGAGTCCGGTAAAAATTGATCATTGATTTTACCCTGATAGACCAGCATCGGCCCTGACTGAGTTGCAAACTGTGCCCGAAAACCTGAATGTACATAATCGGCCGTGGTTTTAATAACGGCACGGCGATCATTCCACGCCACGACTCCATTCGGTTGCATAAAGAAATTACCAAAGCCCTTCGCCTGATTTAGCGGATGCAGTACTTTACCCTGTTCGACATATAAACCAACGGGCTGAAAATCAGCATGATACATTCCTGCATTCATGGCAAAATTGAGTTGGGCACAGGCCGGTAACGCGCTTTGTAAAGCTGCAAACTTTTGGTAGTAGCGATTGCTTTGGGGGCTTTTTAAAAATAATTCCAGGTAATCCAGATGTTCAATTTTGATGACATCATAAT
The DNA here is from genome assembly GCF_051947995.1 of Acinetobacter calcoaceticus. Taxonomy (GTDB): domain Bacteria; phylum Pseudomonadota; class Gammaproteobacteria; order Pseudomonadales; family Moraxellaceae; genus Acinetobacter. The sequence continues at coordinate 30,296 of NZ_JBLVVH010000001.1, forward strand.
TAGATTGATTGAATTGAATGGTTTGCTGCTGCATCGCCTGTGCGGTAGGAACAGCTAAAAATATAAAGGAGAACAGTAACCAATTTTTCATCAGGGTAGATATATAAGACCAGATTTGGCTATTTTCTCACACCAGCAATTCATGCTGAATGACGGATACAAACTCCACACATAATCACGGGATTGAGTGTATAAATAAGCTCGATTGATTCACATTTTTTCACTAAAATAAGCGTGTAAATACAATAACCTTGTATCAACATGCAGCAAAGACATCCGCGCTTTCCAATTGGCGCCCATCTGATCGTAAAACACTTTGGTTATAGTCACCACGGCATTTATGCAGGACGTGGCCGAGTCATTCATTATTCCGGTTTTGCCCATATCTTTAAAAAGCATCCGATTGAAATGACCTCTATCCAGCGTTTTGCGCGAGGAAAGCCTATTTATATCAGGGACTATCACTCCCCGCGCTACAAAGCCAGAACCGTAGTACGGCGTATGCGCTCACGCATGCATGAAAATCACTATCATCTCATCATTAACAACTGCGAACACTTATGTACCTGGGCCATTACCGGTGTTGAATCCAGTACTCAGGTCGAACGCATGCAACGCCGTTTAGCCACGATCGGTTATGTCAGCTCGGTTATGAGTTATATGAATGGGTTGATGCTCACTGTAGCAACTGCATGCTTTGCAATCGTGTTATACATTAAAATACTGCTGCGCCATCAAGCTAAAAAATCGGTTCCGGCGTACTTACAACTCAAAGAAAAGCGCCCGAAAAGATGAGCTTTGTCTGCACTTCAAATAGTGTTTTTCACACAATTATTGCTTTTTAATTTATCTTGCTTTAGTATTTCTAGCGATACACATCGTATCGCATCCATATCGAGGGTTTTATGTTGGAGATAGCAGTAATCTGGTAACTAAATTTCAATAGTACATTGAAATTGGTTATCTGCGCGATTTTTTGGGCGTTAGGCCTAATTTTGCCTCTGATTATTTCTATCTGGATAACAACATGAACTTATCTAAGTCCGAACAACGGACACTGCACGTCTTAGCAAAAGGCGGAAAAATCGTAAAACTTCGTAATGACTCAGGTCAAATCATCGCTGTAGAGTGCTATAGCCGAGAAGGTTTCTTGCTGTCCGATTGCGACCTTGCCGTTTTTAACAAGCTAAGAAAGAAAAAACTGATTAAATCCATTAATGGACAGCCCTATCAAATTAATTTACATGGGCTTAGATCAGTACGCCCACAGTTAGACAATCGTTAACACAACCATAGGTTTGGATAAATCCTTGGTTGTACTTAGATGATGTCTATCAATCTAATCTTAGATCGGGTTTGTCCAAATTACATATGGTTTATTTTGAGAAAGAAAATGGAACTAGACGTAATTCAAAACCGCTTAGCTTTTTTACGAGAAGCGGAAAAACTAAAAAATGTGCTGCGATTTTCACATACTTCCAATGGTCGTCAAGAAAGTACTGCTGAACATAGTTGGCGTTTATGCTTAATGGCGATGATTTTTGCAGATCAATTCGAAGACATTAATCTCGAGAAAATACTAAAAATGTGCCTGATTCATGACTTAGGTGAAGCTCTTCATGGTGATATTCCAGCCATTATCAAAGATCAATTTCCAGCGAAGAATCAGCAGGAAAAACAGGATCTTGATCAATTAACCGAATGTTTAGATGATCAACCTCAAATGTTGATTCGATCACTTTGGCAAGAATATGAAGATGCAGAAACAACTGAAGCCAGATTGGTTAAAGCGCTGGATAAGTTAGAGACCATTCTGCAACATAATCAAGGTATTAACCCTGTTAATTTCGATTATGCATTTAATCTTAGTTATGGTGAAAAATACACTCATGCCAACCCCACTCTCAATCAGATTCGGGCCATCCTAAATCAGGAAACACAAGAGAAAATAAAGATGAATATACAGATTCGTGATGAAAAACTATCCGATATTCAAGCTATTTTTGATTTAACGCAAGCGGCTTTCACCGATACAGAGCATTCGAGTCATACAGAGCAATTTATTGTAAATGCTTTACGTAATTCAGGCCAATTGAGTTTATCTTTGGTTGCGATCAGTAATAATAAACTAATTGGACATATTGCATTTTCCCCTGTGAAAATCTCAGATGGCACTAAAGGCTGGTATGGCTTAGGGCCAATTTCAGTTTTACCTGAATATCAGGGTCAAGGCGTTGGCGCAAAACTGATGCATGCAGGCCTTGAAGCTCTCAAGGATTTAGATGCTGTTGGCTGTGTTCTACTCGGCGATCCTGACTATTACGGTAAATTTGATTTTAAAGCAGATGCAAGACTTGTATTACAAGATGTGCCAGCAGCGTATTTCCAAATTTTGCCATTTACTGACCATATTCCATCAGGTAACGTGGTTTATGCAGAAGCATTTAATGCGACTGCATAGTCTTAAGCGCTCAGCTTCAAGTTAAAGCTGAGCGCTTATATTTGTGATTATAGAATTCCAAAGCAAATAAATTGAATACTTACTTAATGACAAACAACTTCTTCAGAAGCTTCTAAAGCCTTTTCAAAGATTTCAGCATAGCTCGCGACCAGTTCAGCTTTATCTGTTCCATTAACAATATAGCGTGCACCCACATAATTCTTTTTATGCTGATTGATGTAATCAGAAAGTCTTTTACCTGTGAACATGCCTTTTTTCATACCGATAATCATGACACGTGCCGCGATGTCAGCTTGTAAAGCAAGTTTTGGATTTTTGACTAAATCAATTTTTAAGTAATCGCCCATTCGCTTATAGTTTGCCAACCATGTCAGTTGCACGTAGCCATAGCCGATATAGGGATAATATTGCTTAGACTTTAGATATTTTTCTGAACCATACTCAATCACTGGCTGCATGGTTTTCGCTGTTTCATGCCAGGCCGTTGCCAAAATATAGGCCACCTGTGCCAGACTCAACTCCTGATGTTCTTCTAAAACGGAAACAAGAAAATTAATTCCATCCACTTGAGACTGAGTGAGTTTTCCAAATGTGCGGCGCAAAATATCAAAACCGTCTTGTGTAATTGTCATGTTCTTTTCCTCTTTATAATAAAAAACCGCCCGAAGGCGGCAATGAATTGAAGTTATTATTTAAAATTTGTCTTTAAAGTCTTTTACTTCTCTTGCAACATCTAGAATCGTTGAATCCTCTCTTGCATTGATGTAGTTAAAAGTCCAGCGAATAAGTGCCCACACAGGTAAGCCGCAAAGGAAATACAAGCCACCGAGGGCAAATGCGCCAAACATATTCTTACTCCAGTCTTGCAAATCAAAATGCTGAATCACAAAACCACCACCCGCAATGCTTCCGACCGAAGTAGAAATTAATGAAACCACCCACTCACGCCTAGATTTTGGCAACCGTGTCATCACAACAACAATCCAGGCCAAAAGCATGAAGGTGAGTGCCATCAAGATAATAAAAAACACACCATAAGATTTTATTGCGGCTGCAATGTCTGCACCCGCTGAAACGAGGTCTACCATTTTCCTCCTCCAAAAAGAAAAGCCCTGAGGGATACAGGGCATCATTTAAATAAGATAATTTTATAAAGCAGCCGACTTATTCTTATTGAAGCCATTACTCTTGTTATTAATGCCCTATCACATCAAATGTTTCATCTATAAAAAAACCTCCCTTGTGGGAGGCCGACTCATTTTAAAAATCACAGTGGATAAAGCGGTAAACGCTGCGCATGATAAAAAGGTAAATAATGACCTGTTCTCATTCGCTTAGGCGAAACCTTGTATTTATGCACTGAGTCATAATTTTTTGCCTTATTTATATTTACAACATACATCTCTTCTCCAACTGCTGCATAGGCCTCTCTTAAATCAAAATCCAGTTGAGTCAGCCCATCCAATGCAATAACTTGATAAAATTCTGGTAATTCTAATCCATGACTTGAAACCCAGCTCCCCACCATTTTTCCATCAATATAGACATTCATTGAATACTTGCCTGTGATTTCAAAAGTAACAACTGGATTTAAAGAAGGCTCATCTTGCGTAAAAGTGACATTATCCATACTGCCATAATCCCCTAATATCACCGTGAACTTCTCATCTACAAACAAAGTGTAAATGACAAATCCCTGTTTCACCTGATCAGCAATCAGCTTTTTTTCTGGGGGATACGCAAGTCCAGCAATCATAAAAGCATGATGAGATGCATTTGAGTTGCTCAACGAAAATTTACCCTGACATACCTGAAAATAGGCAGACAAGAAGGGTGTATTGGTCAGTTGATTGGCCCATCCAAACTGGATAAAGACATTGGACAGATCATAAGGCAGTTCAGTTGCCTCTAGTTGCACATATTCGAAATCCATATCTAATTGATAGGCCTGCGCGTGGACAGTTTTATCATTAATTTTTAACAACTGTATAGCATTTGCTGTTACCCGAATCACCAGATTCTCGATTTTATTAAAGTCATTTAAGGTGATCGGCAACGATGTACTACTGAACATCACAACTCGTTTAGCTTCGATACTAAGCGTGACATGATCATGATCATTCTTAAAAAGAATCAGGGTTTCAGCCTGCTCACCAATCATAATTTTATAGTCACGATCTGCATGTAGCGGCTCGATCATTCCTTGCATGTTTGCAGGACGGAATGCAGTAATATCCGGTATAAATTTGGCTTCCGTCACAGCAAGCATATTGCGCGACTGGATGAGCTGATAATCATCATAAGCAAGGACGGGTTCCTGCATATCTTCAACAACTTTTAAGGCACCTAGATATGGATTAGATTCCATTAAGGTCACATCAGTCGCATCTGGTGTGATTTGCATACAAGACGGGACAACATCTGCAGGAGAAAAATGTACTAATTCTTCATCAAAATAGGTAATCTTATTTGTACTCTTCATTTTCAAACACCTCGAATTCTTTATAAATTTCAAACCACTTTCAGGTTTCAGATATAAAAAAACTCGGCCTCCATAACGGAACCGAGTTTTCTTTAGGCAACAAAAAAGCCCATCTATGATGAGCTTTCAAGTTTTGTCATATTTAATCTTTAATACGACCAGTATAGTAAAACTATAGCGCGCTTTCCGAAATAATGGAATCCTTAGTTATGCATATTTTTGTAAGTGTTTTTACGATATTGCTCAATCACGATTTCTGCTTCTTCAATAGCCGACTCTAATGCTTTAACCATCAGATTTTCATAAGCTTTCCAGGTTTTTCGATAGCTCTCTACATTGATCTGATGGCGATGAATTCCAGCATAAGCCAACCGCCCTTTCGCCGTGTAATTTTCTTCTAGCTCGGGATCTAACACGAAATCTAACACCATACGTGATACCAGCCAGGCCAAGTGATACATGGCAATGCGTTCTGGTTCACGCTTCTTATCCCGTACAGCCTGTTCAATAAAAATATCTGCCAAATATTGACGAACATAGTCATAATCAGTGGCGGTTTTATTTTCAAACACAATCAATGCGGTCACGGATTTTGCCAACTGTGTATCCATCGCAGCGATTGCACCCAACCGATCCTGATAGTTTAAATGCTCACCTGTAGCACGCACATAGGGATCAAATCCTGAAGAACGTACAGTTAAACCGTGTGTTAACCACTCAAATTTTTCAAACTTAGTCACCATTGCATTCATCTTTTCACCTCATCTCATTATTTATTTTTCTGGCTTGATCTATGTTGCCCATAAAGTAATAGATCTTCTGCCAATTTAAATCATCATTTTCATGCTTGCTTTAGCATCCAATGACTTTATTTACTGCATAACGCAGCCCGACTTAACTTTTGAATCTGTGCTTTAATGATATTTTTCTGCTTGCTCCACACGTTGCATCGCGTTCCTGATTTCTTCAAAGCGAGCCTTGCTACATGGTCGGGTAAAGCTCTTGATTTGAGAAATATAGCTATGCGCACAGCCAAGTACTTCAACCAAAGCCTTGGCTCGTCCCTTCTGTGCATTGAGCCAGCAGCTTAGCGTGGTAATTTGTTGTTCCGTCGCCTGATTTTCCAGACGCTTTTGTTTTTTTAATTGTTTCTGCTCATCTTCCAGTCGCATCGCTTTTAGTTTTTTGCTGTATTCCACTCTTCGCGCTTGAAATTTACTTTGAATCATCGTGATTGCATTGCCTTTTGCCAACCAGGCTTCAATTTCAGCATTTAAGTTTTGTTTGATATGCATGTTTGGATTTATTGCTTTGCCCATACGCCACCTCTCACATTGAAATTTAAGTAACACGACCATAATATTAGTAAACTAATATTAAATCAATAAGAATACTAATTTGACTTCACATTAGTTTGCTAATATTCTGAATTTAATAATTTTCAGGTGGATTGAAATGCTAAAAGATAGGCTCAAAGAAGCTAGAAAAAGAGCAAAGAAGTCTCAAAAAGATGTGGTTGCCGCTGTCGGAATAACCCAATCCGCTTTAAGCCAACTGGAAACGGGATTAGTCAATTCATCCTCGCATCTTCCCTCTATCGCCAAATTTTTAGGTGTCGATGCTTACTGGCTTCAAACTGGTGAAGGTCAAGCCGAAGTAGACCCAACTGAACTTGAGCATGCGATTAATATTTCTCCGGTTCAAGCCAAGATGGCACCGGTATTGTCATGGGTACAAGCCGGTATTTTTACCAATGTTCAAGCGGTTGATATGACACAGGTTGAAGAATGGTTACCTCTACCCGATGATTGTGATCAGTGTTTTTATCTTAAAGTTCAAGGCTTGAGTAATTATCCTGTATTTCATGAAGGTGATTACATCCTGGTTGATCCAACCGTCCAGTATAGTGATATGCAGTCAGGTGACATGATTGTGGTGAGAAAACATGAAGATGCAACCTTCAAGAAACTGGTGATCGAGACTGACAATTCGAGATACTTACAGGCGCTTAATCCGGAATTTAAACCGAATATTATTCCCTTGGACGAAGAATGTATTTTCGTGGGTGAAGTGGTCGACTCGATTCGTTATATTTACCAATCCAAACGTCGTTCAAAGATAAAACATAGTTAAACTGTGACGAGCTTGCATAAAAAATTAGTATTCTGATAATTGAATATTATTAGCAAACTAATAATAAAGCATAAATAATAAGCAAATGAAAAAGCCTGAATGAGCTGGTCATTCAGGCTTTTTTTATCAATTTCGATATTACTTTGCAGCAGTTGCTTCAGTTGTAATATTCACAGTGATCTTATCCCCTACATTCGGTACGTAATTGCCGATACCAAATGCTGAACGGTTAAAGCTGGTGGTTGCATTAAAGCCAATTGCAGGTACTTTCGCCATTGGATGCTCGCCTTGTTTATTTAACACCGCATCTAATACCACAGGTTTAGTTACACCTTTCACAGTCAAATCACCTGTAATTTTAAAGTGTTTCTTGTCTTTGGTTTCTACTTTGGTACTTTTGAAAGTAATGTTTGGATATTTCGCAGCGTTAAACCATGCTTCTTCCTGGAACTCTTTATCCAAAGCAGGCACATTAGTATTGACACTGCTTAAAGGAATCGTTACTTCAACTGATGAGTTTGCAGGTTTTGCATTATCAACTTTAATTGTACCCTGAATATCAGTGAAGTTTGCACTTGGTGTAGAGAAACCAAAGTGGTTCCAGCTGAATACGGTCGCAGTATGTGTTGGATCAATTTTATAGTCGACTGGCGCAGCCAACGTTACAGAACTAGCTAAAGCGACTGCTAAACCGAGGCTTAATGTTTTAAATTGCATTTTTGGTATCCTTGTTTGATATAGCCATTAGTGTATAGATCAAGTATTTTTATTCACTAGTCTTTATAAAACGATATGTTTCATCCATGCAACAATAAAAGCGTTACAGTTATTATGTAAAATGCCTATCATAAGACTATTCGCTACTCGACAATTGATCTGAGAAATAACAAGATCAGTTCATATATAGATTTAAATTCTTAAAGATAAACAACAAGGTAGAATATGACACATACAGCTCAAGCACTCAGTACCTCAACACCTTATCGCGTTACATTGACAGATTCTTCTGGTCATAGCTGGTATGCAGATGAGCCAGCCGATAAAGGCGGTCAAGATACTGCACCCAACCCAGTTCAGCTTTTACTGTCAGCTTTAGGTGCCTGTACGACCATTACCCTAGAAATGTATGCCAATCATAAAGGCATCAAGCTTGAGCATGTGCAAGTGGATTTAGCCTTAAATCCCAATGGTGAACCTGAAGCAGGACAAAATAATATTGAACGTAAAATTACCTTAAAAGGTGAAATTACCGAAGATCAGCATAAGCGTTTATTAAAAGTTGCAGAAAGCTGCCCGATTCATAAATTATTAACGTCAAATATTTCGATTCAGAGTGAATTAAGTATTGGGTAAGTGGTCCTTACACTAAATTTCAATCACATCCGTATGCCATTCCAATGAGCCACTCATCGAAATATCTATTGCTCGATCGACAATATTTGTGAGCTCATTTGGAATAAATGAATATAAATTTACCCCATCGAAATGAATCCAAAATTCAGGGGGTGGTGTATCAGAACCATCTATAAAGCCAGCTGTTTCTTTTTCACCTAAACCGTCAAACATTGATGAGTACACATCAAATAATAATATTTTGCCCTTTAACTTTGTCCAACTTGGCATGTGATCATATTTTACTCGAGCTTGAATAGCCTCTTCAAAATAAGTCCGCATACGATAAGCATAATCACCACCAAATGCCGGGTCACCATTTTTATTTTTAAAACTTTCCTGAAATGCGAGAAATAAAAAATTATATTGTGCGCACAACCAAAACATTTCTTTTTTATTTAAATTTTTCAAATACCTATATTTAACATCATTTAATATTTCTTCGAAAGCACCCAGTACAAATTCTTTTTTCATCCTAACCCCTTAATCTTTTAATTTTCAATAAAGTACCAGTAATCGGCTATATAATTATCTGTTTCATTTTTTGGGTCAATATAATGAATATGCACCCCTTGCTCTTTCATTTTCTCAGGAATTTTTAATCCCCAGCTACGAGCCAGACTCATTTCATCTCCTAAAAGATATTTGGAATCATGGCATCCTGTCGACAAGGTATGGGTATTAAAATAATCTTCATCGAGATATAAACAAATTTCACTCGCAAACATATCTGGTTGCACAATGACACTTGCCACTTTACAAAATTTTGTCCTAACGGGCTTAGCCTCAATTAAATACTGACAAGCATTAATAAGATATTGAGCACACTCAGCCTTTATGTCTTGTTGAGGATGTTTTCCTTGGACCATATTCATGGGTACAGGTATCTTCCAATTATAATACCTCTCTTCATACCCCTCTAAATTAGGGAAATACCCTTTAAAACTTTCACTCCAACACCTAAGATTTCTTAATTTACGTGGAATTCCCCGTTCTTTTTTATTTGAAAATGCAAACCGTCTCATTTTTATATTCCATTTAACCATCATAAAAAAAGCGCCCTGAATCAGGACGCTTTTTTATACCACTTAATTCAATTAAGCAGTCAATTCTTTAACCGCAGCAACAACCGCTTCAGTAGTAATACCGAAGAACTGGAACAAGTCTTTTGCTGGCGCAGATTCGCCGTAAGTGGTCATACCGATCACTTTGCCGTCTAAACCAACAAACTTCCACCAGTAGTCTACATGAGCCGCTTCAACCGCTACACGTGCACGGATATGCGCAGGCAATACCGCTTCACGATATGCAACATCTTGCTTCATGAACTCTTCAGCACATGGCATAGACACAACACGCACACCTTCAAGTTGTGCATATGCTTCCATTGCCAATGAAACTTCTGAACCTGTTGCAATGATGATTGCTTTCAACTCACCTTTTTCTTCAGCAAGTACATAACCACCTTTTGCCACGTTTTGAATTTGAGCTTCATTACGTGTTTGGAATGGCAAGTTTTGACGAGAGAAAATTAATGCTGATGGGCCTTCTTTACGTTGAAGCGCAGATTTCCAAGAAACAGCTGCTTCAACCGTATCACATGGACGCCAAGTATTTAAGTTTGGTGTGCCGCGTAATGATGCAATTTGTTCGATTGGTTGGTGCGTAGGACCATCTTCACCTAAGCCGATCGAGTCATGCGTATACACATGAATCACACGTTGCTTCATCAATGCAGACATACGTACTGCATTACGCGCATATTCCATAAACATCAAGAAGGTTGCAACGTAAGGAACGAAACCACCATGTAAAGCCACGCCGTTTGCAATTGCAGTCATACCGAATTCACGCACACCGTAGTACACGTAGTTACCTGCCGGGTTTTCTTGTACACCTTGGCAACCTTTCCAAAGAGTCAGGTTAGAACCCGCCAAGTCAGCAGAACCACCTAATAATTCAGGAAGTAATGGACCGAATGCCTGTAAGGTATTTTGGCTTGCTTTACGTGTTGCAATGGTTTCAGCTTTAGCATTGGTTTCAGCAATGAAAGCATCTGCTTGAGCAGCAAATTCAGCAGGTAAATCACCATTGATACGGCGTAATAATTCTGCTGCTTCAGTTGGATATTTAGCTTGGTATTGAGCAAACAATTCATTCCAAGCTGCTTCAGAGCTTTGACCTTTTTCTTTTGCATCCCAAGCTGCATATACATCTTCTGGAATAACAAATGAATCTTCTTTCCAACCTAATGCTTCACGGGTTAAAACGATTTCGTCTTTACCAAGTGGTGCGCCGTGGCAGTCTTCTTTGCCTTGTTTATTCGGTGAACCTAAACCGATAATCGTTTTACAGATGATGATGGTCGGTTTATTGCTTTCAGCTTTCGCTTCTACAGTCGCTTGACGAATTGCATCAGCGTCATGACCATCTACACGAAGCACTTGCCAACCATAAGCTTTGAAACGTTGTTCAGTATCATCGCTGAACCAGCCTTCAACTTCACCATCGATCGAGATACCATTGTCATCATAGTATGCAATTAGCTTACCCAGACCTAATGTGCCTGCAAGTGAACATACTTCGTGAGAAATACCTTCCATCAAGCAGCCATCACCCAGGAAGCAGTAAGTGAAGTGATCAACAACGTTTAAACCATCTTTGTTGAACTGTGCAGCCAACGTTTTTTCAGCTAATGCAAAACCAACTGCATTGGCAATCCCCTGACCCAATGGACCAGTTGTGGTTTCAATACCAGGCGCATAACCATATTCAGGATGACCCGGTGTTTTAGAATGTAATTGACGGAACTGTTTTAAATCTTCAATAGATAAATCATAACCAGTCAAATGCAATAACGCATATTGCAACATAGAACCATGACCATTTGACAACACAAAACGGTCGCGGTTCGCCCACTGCGGGTTGGTCGGGTTATGATTTAAAAATTCACGCCAAACCACGTCAGCGATATCTGCCATCCCCATTGGTGCACCTGGATGCCCTGAGTTTGCTTGTTGCACAGCATCCATTGCCAAGACACGAATTGCGTTTGCAATACGACGTTCATTTAAAGGGGTTGTCATAAGTCAGAATCCGATTAAATCAAATAAGATGAGAGAAGATGAGAAATCATCTTTCAAAAACTGAGACTATTGTCTTAAAAAAACGCCAATGGGTAAAGTCCAATAGACGATATTTCTTGTTTTTCACGCAATCATTTAGCATTAAGTGTATAAATGTTCATACGATAGGCGGCGCCTGCTCTTCACAGTAAAAAATTTAAACAGTAAATTACAGATTTATTCATATAAAAAATCCTAAATATCAATTTCCCTGATACTCATATCAATAAAAACATCATGAAAATGAAATAAATTCACGCTTTTTAGTCAGCTTGTGCTAGTCCTATGCGCCAAGTCGATGTAACATACTCTGTCTTTTTGAAAATACCAATGATAGGACGTTCATGCGCGAGTATGCTGTTTTTACTTCAGAATCTGTAAGCGAAGGTCATCCAGATAAAATGGCTGACCAAATTAGCGATGCAATTTTAGATGCAATCCTAAGAGAAGACCCGTATGCGCGTGTCGCTTGTGAAACATTAGTAAAAACAGGTGCGGTTGTTCTTGCTGGTGAAATCACAACGACAGCAAATGTGGACTTTGAAGCGATTGTACGTCAAACCGTCAATGGAATCGGTTATCACCATTCTGACCTAGGTTTCGATGGTTCAACTTGTGCCGTGATCAACATGATCGGTAAACAGTCTCCTGAGATTGCACAAGGTGTTGATCGCCAGAAGCCAGAAGATCAAGGTGCAGGTGACCAAGGCCTCATGTTCGGTTATGCAAGCCGTGAAACTGACGTGTTGATGCCTGCCCCAATCTCTTATGCGCACCGTTTAATGGAGCGTCAAGCAGAATTACGTCGTTCAGGTGCATTACCATGGTTACGCCCAGATGCGAAAAGCCAGGTGACTTTTGCTTATGAAAATGGCAAACCTGTACGTTTAGATGCCGTTGTTTTATCAACGCAACATGATCCTGAAATTTCTCAAATCCAGTTAAAAGAAGCTGTGATTGAAGAAATCGTTAAACCGATCATTCCTGCTGAAATGTTCCATGCAGGCACGAAGTTCCATATCAACCCGACAGGTATGTTCGTCATTGGCGGTCCTGTAGGTGACTGTGGCTTAACAGGTCGTAAAATTATTGTAGATACCTATGGCGGTATGGCGCGTCATGGTGGTGGTGCTTTCTCTGGTAAAGACCCATCAAAAGTTGACCGTTCAGCAGCTTATGCGGGCCGTTATGTAGCAAAAAATATTGTTGCAGCTGGTTTGGCAGATAAATGTGAAATTCAGGTGAGCTATGCAATCGGTGTTGCTGAACCGACTTCGATTTCAATCAATACCTTTAATACCGGCAAAGTATCGGATGAGCTGATTGTTCAACTTGTACGTGAACACTTTGACTTACGTCCATATGGCATTACCCGTATGTTGAATCTGATTCAACCTATGTATAAGCAAACAGCAGCTTATGGTCATTTTGGCCGTGAGGGTTCTGATTCTGCATTTACCTGGGAAAAAACCGATAAAGTTGACATCCTTAAGGATGCTGCTGGACTGTAATTCCATTACTGTAAAAAAAGCTCGCCATGGCGAGCTTTTTTTATTGCCCCAGAAATTATTTATTTGAATTGGTATTGTCCTGTTTGAACATCTCCAGCAGCGAATTGCTTTGCACTGGCTGATCTTCCTGATGATGCTGAATATATAAATGTGCAAGTTTAATGACTACTACCACTGCCAGGCAGGCAGCCACACAAAACATCCACAAGCCATAAGGGCTGCGAATATGCTGAGAACCGCAATATGGGCACTCTCTATCTGTCGATGCGACGACCTTGTCACAACATGCACAATGATATTGATATAACATCATTCATACCTCCTCTCTTTATTTTTTTATTTTCTTTTTACAACAAATACTCATATGTCACACTTTTATCCTATGAGAAAAAAAACCATAATTCAATCACGTTTTCTGACCTACACATTCAAATTAACAAAGTTTTATGACAGTTTTGTTAGAAGCTGTCTCTTGGGAAAATCATTAAGTTATTAATATTATTTTGATCTTTCATGTAATTTGTTAAAATAATGCTTTGCAAATTGTGGAATAACATATGGCCCAATTGATCAATAAAGGTGGATTTCGCGAACGCGCCAACCGTAGCCGCAAATACCAACAATCTGAAAATGAGATTACTACCCTGCAACCGAGCCAATATCAACCGCAACCCAAACAGCCTCAAACACCTTCCGATGTAGAAGCACCGTCTGATCAGTCCAAGCAACAAGATCAAACATAAAAAAAGCACACCAATACAGTGTGCTTTTTTATAGAAATGAATCTAATCAATTCACATCTTTAAATTCGATTTTCTTTTGATCCGGTTTTACTTCACGGGCTTCACCATCAATAATGGTTGAATCACGATACTGACCACCACCTTGTTGCTGATTTTGCATATCTTGCATCTGACGCATCAGATCGGCAAACGGGTTCTGTCCTGCAGCACCACCGCCCATGTTGCCCATACCGCCCATCATCTTATCCATCATGGCTTGCTGACGTTTTGCCATGGTTTTCATCAAGGCATTGCGGAACGCCGTTTGCACAGATGGAATCAACACCAACACTGCCAGCACATCCGAAATCAAACCAGGAATCATCAATAAGAAACCCGCCATCGCAAGTGCCAGTTTCTTGGTAACAGCGGGATCGCCTCCCAGCTGACCTGTCATCTGCATTTGCTGTAATTGCGGCATGATCGTTGAAGCACTTGAACGCAACAGGTTTAAACCAATAAAGAATGCGATAATGAACCAGAAAAAGACATACCACATACTTCCAACGAGGTCACCCACGCCAATCCAGACCAAAACCTCGGCAATTGTGCCAAATACCACGATAAGAAGTAGATTCATGTCAAATCTCTAAAATTAAAACTTTGTGCAAGCTTGATGAATCAATCCTGACACAACAAATAAAATAAACTCAATAAACTAATTGATGGGTACATTTCTTAATTTATCAAGTCTGATATGAAAGCTTGTATAAAAAAGCTCCCAATTAAATTTGATCTAATTGAGAGCCTAATTAGCCTTTAAGAATTAACCGCAAGTTGCTTGGGTAATCTTCTTAGAGCGAGGATCAATCGTTACAGTCACACGGTTTTCACGATAATCCATGGTCACGGGTTGATTTGGGCCAACGCTACGGACAATTTCAGACTTGGTTTTTTGTTTAATTTGCTCTTCAGTTAAACCCGACTGACCAATTAACTTGGTTGCTTCGTCCGCAATACATTTAGGTTGGCTCGCGCGGAACAGTTCCCACTCTTCAACTACCTGACCATTTGGCAGTTTGCAGTAACCCACCTGACCATTGGCTTCGTTGCGGATTTCCAACTGTCCGCCTTGGTCTACACAGTATTTGCTTGCCGGATTAGGCATACCGATTTTTGGAGGTGTCATATCTTTATTTGGTGTTGCTGAACACGCTGCCAATGAAGCGACAATTGCACCTAAAAGTAAGATCTTTTTCATAATTTGAATTCTGATAAAGTAAAAAAGCAAAGATAACAAAATAACTTAACTTTTTATGTCAATGATTTGAAACAAGATGCAATTTTTTTACTGATCAGGCTATCTTTTAGTTGAGAGAAAAATAAAGAATTATCAAATGACTAATATCAGCTAAAAATCATCCAATCATTATTTCTATTGCATAATCACATACTCTAATCGAATCGCCTCATCGACCAAATAGTGCTCTTTGATGATATAAAAATAAGCTCGTGTTCCGATCCACTCATCCATTTCCATAATGGCCTGTGTGTACCCCATTGCCGCTGAAAAATCCTTAATTTGTATAATATCCATGGACTTCATCCTTTTTTATTTAGCCTAACATATTATATTTAGTCATATATAGAATAAAATAAAACCTAATCAGTCAGTTGTCATGACATTTGAGCGGGCCAAGTTTCATACAACATTTTCATTAGAAAATAGAAAAAATGCCTCACCTTTAAGAGACATTTTCTCCAAAACAACAAGGCAGATTAAAACGATACCATTTTCCCTGGATTCAGCATACCTGTAATACTGTACCAGCCTTTTGACATTGGAATCGCCAGCGGTGCCAGCAAACGTCCAAACAGAATATCACTATGCTGGATTTTGGTGAGCATTGCATAATCGGTATTTAAACCGGAAAAATCATCAGCAATCGCCTTACCGATACGAACCGTTTGTGCCACACCATGACCACTCCAGCCATGTACCGCATAAACAGGATATTTTTCTCCAAATTTTCGGTTGTCGGTCGCACCGTTTACGGTCAGATCACTAACCCCACTCCAGCAGAAGTCCATCTCTACATTTTTAAGCTGAGGAAATACTTTATTTGTTCGACCCAGCAAATATTGATTGATACGACCTACGTTCCAGCTGGTCCCTGTGCCTTGACCACCAAACAATAAACGGTTTTTCGAAACCCCACGATAATAGTCAATCTGTAATTGCGTATCATAGACTGGATGATCCTGAGGTAATAATTCGCTCAACGGCACTTCCAGAGGTGCAGTCACCGCAATGTAGGTATGGAATGGAATCGCTGTCTGTTTCTTCTCCGGCAGCAATTTAAAGGTATTGTGATGCACGGCAATAATGACACTTTTACGTGCTTTAAGGGTGCCTGTCTTGGTTTTGACATAGATACCATCCGCCTGTTCAGAAATAGACAATACTTCTGTCTGTTCAAAAACTTGGCCACCGTTTTTACAAAAGCCATGCACCAAAGCACGATTTAAAGCCAGCGGCTGGATATGCCCACCCAAATCATCAACCAAACCGCCTTTATACAGGTCAGATTTAATCAATTGCTTAAGTTCATATGCACCCATAATCTTGGTATTATTTTCACCTAAGTACTTTCTGGCATCTGCACCTTGCGTCAATGCAATAAGATGCCCTTCATGTACGGCAGCTGTGATATGTCCACGCTTACGTGCCAGTTCAACTTCATATTTTTCACTAATCCGGTCAATTAATGACATTGCCTCAGTAGAGGTAAAATGCCAAAGCCTTTTAGCATCTTCGTAGCTAAAACGCTTGATCATTTCCTCCGCTTCCCAACGTGCCAGCCCCGGTGTAAGTTGTCCGCCATTTCGACCTGAAGCAGATGAACCGATCCGGTTTTTCTCGACCAAAATTGTATCAACACCTTGCTCAGATAAATGTAATGCTGCAGATGCACCCAGCAATCCACCACCAATCACGACAACATCACATATATGATCCGAATTGAGTGCCTCAAAGGTATGCCAATCTTCTAAAGAACTTTCATAATAATTGGCTGGATGTTTAAATTTTCCATGCTTGGGGTTTACCCAACTCCACTCATTCGAATTTTGAGAAGCCTTACTTTCTTTAAAGACAACATCATCTACATGGATCGGTTTTTTAATACCGTTAAACATTTGAAATTCACCTAAAAAATAAATCTTCTTACTTCACAATAAGACAAGGTTACCTTCAAAATAGTGATTAATAAAACCAGAATCTTTCAATATTTTTGATAGTTAATTTTATATAAAGCGCGACAATTTATAAAACATTAAAAAAGCACCCGAAGGTGCTTTTTATTTCTAGAGGCTGGTTGCAATTAACACCACAAAACTAAAGAACAACGTCCCTAGAGATCTTTTACAATGTACATGAACTTCCTGCTCAAACCCTTGAGCATATGACTCCAAGTTTTCCATAACTTTAACGCTCATTAAATGTACTGCACTTATTAATTTGCCTAACAAATTAACAAAATAAAATTAGCAAAAAGTCGTAGATCTGACTAGTACAAATCTTGCACAAAAAAGTTGATTTATGACAAAAATGGGCGCTTAAATCAAAATAATTAAATATTTAATTTAAAGAAGTATAAAAACAGGGATACAAAAAAGCCCACGAAAGTGAGCTTTTTTCAATATATTTCTTATTTCTGGTCTATAACGGTAATACCCGTTGCCTGCGGCCCTTTTTTACCATCAGTAATTGTAAAGGTGACACGCTGACCTTCATGCAGAACTTTAAAACCGCTACTTTGGATTTCGCTAAAATGAGCAAAAACGTCCTGTCCAGAATCAGCATGAATGAAGCCGAAACCTTTAGTTTCGTTGAACCATTTCACTGTACCAGTCACAGTATTAGACATATGTTTAACCTATTTAATAAATTTTTGGGGGAGCTTAGCAGCAAGCAACTTGGAATCATAAACTCTGAGACTAGATCTGATAAAACGAAAGGTTTATCCAAACTATAAAATGCAAGATTGACTGAATCAACAGCGTTATTCTTCTAGTTGTGATTTAACTATACACGAGTTTACTTTTTAGGCGCAATGAATATTTCTTGGTCACGCTACCTGTCAATCGATATAAAATTAACCTCTTACTCGTCTTATAATTTTTTCAATAATTTTCAATCAAATAAAAATAAAGTTCCATGTAAAAATCACAAAATCTAATATCTATAGAAAATCTTAACATATTATTTCATAGGCTATCTGCCTAAACATGCGAGCTGCCTATAAGCGAACTAAATTGCATTTTTCATAAAAAAAAGCCCACATTGTGTGAGCTTTCTTTTTACTGGTCTAAAAATTAGATAACAGTGATAAGGGTTGCTTGTGGTCCTTTCTTACCTTGACCAAGTACGAAAGAAACGCGTTGGCCTTCTTGTAATACTTTAAAACCTTTGCTTTGGATTTCGCTGAAGTGTGCAAAAACATCTTCACCAGAATCAGCTTGAATGAAACCAAAACCTTTAGTTTCGTTAAACCACTTAACAGTACCGGTAACTGTATCAGACATACTTTTAAACCTTTTAAAATTTGTTCATTTAAAAATTAAATCAGAATTGTTTAATCATGATTTAACTCAATCTATCTTTATTTGACAGATACTGCAAGCATACCAAACTTTAAGCCAAACAAGTTAGTAGATTGATGGAAGTATAAAAAGTTTTAATCACTGTGTGAGCAATATTGTTTTTTTAGCACCCTGTTAGAATAAAACTATAATTCACTGTTAAATCAAAAAATTACACATCGAAATTTATGAGAAAATTATGTAATGGTGAAGATATACCTATAATTAAGCTAAACAACTCTTTTTTAGATATAAAAAAAAGCCCACATAAAGTGAGCTTCATTTTCAAGCAATCTTATTAGATAACTTTAATCGTTGTTGCTTGTGGTCCTTTTTTACCTTGACCAAGTACAAACGAAACGCGTTGGCCTTCGTTTAATACTTTGAAACCATTGCTTTGGATCTCGCTGAAATGTGCAAAAACATCTTGACCAGAGTCAGCTTGAATGAAACCAAAACCTTTAGTTTCGTTAAACCACTTAACAGTACCAGTAACTGTATCAGACATACTTTTAAACCTTTAAACTTTGTTCATTTATGAGTTAAATCAAATTTTTTAATATTGATTTCACTCAATCTATCTTTAACAAATAGATACTTCAAGTGCGTAAATTATCTATATTAATCGATAAAGCTGATTAACATCGGTATAGAAGCTTTTTCCATCTAGATTAAAGTCAATTTCTCGACCTGATTCTAGCTGGATTTTCTTTCCAACTTCTACCCATTTGAAACCATCCAACGTATTCTGTTGACGTTTCATCGGGATAATTTGCACACAAATTTCATTGCCATTACTGGCCTTGGCTACACGCCATTCATTAATAATTTTCAACACGAAATCACTCATTCCTGAGCTCAAGTGATCGATTTGGATTTACTATAACGCTAGATATATGGAGAGAGGTAAACTACAATTCTAGAATCTAATAATTTTTAGCTTTCTTTAGGGTTATTTCAGCTAACTTAATTGCTGTCTAATCTTTCAGATAACAACAACTTAATAATCACAGAGCTAATATATTCAATTAACTTTAAAGTGGTAGCGGGAGCTGGATTTGAACCAACGACCTTCGGGTTATGAGCCCGACGAGCTACCAGACTGCTCCATCCCGCATCAACATATTGATCAACATATCTGATCAATGAGATGCTTTATACGCCCATCTCCCCCACAATGCAAATTTTTTTTAGAAAAATCACATAATTTAGTGTCTAATGCTTAAATTAAATACAAATCGATCAAAATACGCCCGCAATCAACCCGAATGATAAGAAGGCTAAAAAGAGATAAAATTTCAAGATATTTAAAAGATAACTGTCATTTTGTTTAATAAAACCGCTATTTTCTTATAATTCAAAATCCTACAAAAAAAATATGCATCAAAAAGCCTGCTATGTAACAATAACAACAATCTTTTATTTTTATAGTTCGACATGTCATTAATTATTGGTATTGATCCTGGTTCACGCTTAACAGGTTACGGAATTATCGAAAAAGATGGCAATAAACTACGTTTTGTCGATGCAGGTACCATTCGTACCGAAACCCAAGAAATGCCAGAACGTTTAAAACGTATCTTTGCCGGGGTTGAACGGATTGTTAAATTTCACGGTCCAACTGAAGCTGCGGTCGAGCAAGTCTTTATGGCGCAGAATCCCGATTCGGCATTGAAACTCGGTCAGGCGCGTGGTGCTGCAATTGCCGCTCTGGTTAATCTGGATTTACAGGTGGCTGAATATACCGCACGACAAATTAAACAGTCCGTGGTCGGTTACGGCGCAGCAGATAAAGAACAGGTCCAGATGATGGTGATGCGTTTACTGAATTTGAGCATCAAACCACAATCGGATGCAGCCGATGCCCTTGCCGCAGCCATTTGCCATGCGCATGCTTCTGGGAGTATGAGTAAAATGGCTGTGCTCAATGCATTAGGTGGCATGGCACGAGGCCGTAGCCGTGCCAGCACCAGACGCCGTTAATCGTTCTGATTCACCACCTGATAAATCATTTTTCCCATGTCATGCGCCTGTAATCCTCGCATCCCCTTTTCAGCCAGCAAATCACCAGCCTGCGCATGTAAGGTCACGATTTCATACAAAGCAATCTGCTGATGGAACTGCGCTTTTAAGCTGGCAATCATGCCTGCCAGTACATCGCCCATTCCACCTGTACCCATGCCAGCATTGCCTTGGGTACAAATGACCAATTCTTTCTCTAAAATGAGACTGCCCGCGCCTTTAAGTACCCATTGACCAGCGTACTTTTGTTGCAACTGCTGAATTGCTGCAATACGGTCCTGTTCAATTTCCTTGGCACTACAACCTAACAAGGTCGCCGCCTCACCGGGGTGCGGGGTCACATAGAGATGATGCTTTAGTACTTGCGAATCTTTTGCCAAAAACCAGAGCGCGTCTGCATCAAGTACCACCTCTAAATGAGAATTTTGATTCAGTAACGTAAACCATTGCTGATAAATATGTTCAGCCCATGAATCTCTTCCTAAACCCATACCAAAACATACCGCATCGACATGTTCAAGTAATTGCTCGATGCCCGCCTGATCCAGAAGATTGATATCCCTAACCATAATATTGGGTGAACGCGCCAGAATAGCCTGATGATGTTTGGCATGACAGACCACACTGACTTTTCCAGCTCCTGCATGAAAAGCCGCTTCAGCCGACATGATAACGGCGCCACCCATATCTGCATGACCGCCTACGACCAACACATGGCCATAACTGCCTTTATGACCAAACGCTTGCCGCTTGGGCAAGATCACTTTTTCGGGAGATAAATAAGCAAGCGCTTTTAATTGCGTATCTGGCGGAATAAGGTTAACAAGATGTAATTTCCCGACATATTGCTTGCCTTGACTTGTGAATAGGCCCGCCTTGTAACCCAAAATTGTAAAAGTTTGATCTGCCTGTATCGCAACGGGTAAAGCCTGCCCTGTATTGGCCTGCAAACCGCTGGGAATATCAATCGAGACTTTTAGACCGGCCTGCGTATTGAACAGCTGGATAATCTCTTGCCAATACAGGTCAAGCGACCGATTGAGACCAATGCCAAATAAAGCATCAATATGACAATCAAAAGTGGGCAGTTCTTGATGGACTGCGTTTTCTGACAATAAGTAATCGATGGTTTGAATATCGACTTGATGAGACTGCGCATAATCTGCAGCTTGTTTTAAATCCGCTGATTGTCCGAGCTCTGTCGCAAACACGGTCACTTTTTTTCCATGCTGCTTCAGATAGGCAGCAATATAGTAACCATCGCCAGCGTTATTACCTTGCCCACACCATACGGCAATATTTTTAATTTTTTTTGAAATAAATTGCACCATTAACTGCTGGGTGATTGCCCAGGCAGCTTGCTGCATGAGTCCTAAGGATGAATTTTGCTGGGTAAACCAGCGCTGTTCCCATGCTTGGATACTCTGGCTATGGTAAACTACACCTTGCATGTTTTCCCTCTCATTATTGGTTTATGGCTTCAACCTCTTCATCTCAGACCCTCTCTCAAAAGATTGAGTTACAACAGCTTGATCCGCAAGCACTGAAGGCTTGGATTAAACAACAAGCTCTGGATCTGGGCTTTTCTGATTGTGTCATTGCCAAACCTGATGCTCAAGATCAAATGCCTCGTTTTAAAGAATATTTAGAACGCGGATACCATGCAGACATGCACTATTTAGAGGAAAATCTGGAAAAACGTGCAGATCCTACCTTGCTCGTACCGGGCACAAAAAGCATTATTTGTGTGCGCATGAACTATCTTGTTGCATCCCCGAAGCCCCGTTATGTTCCATTTGAACCCAATTCTGCCATTATTGCGCGTTATGCACGGGGCCGTGATTATCATAAAGTAATGCGTAGACGGCTTAAAACCTTAGCCACGCGTATCAGGGAAAAAGTCGGTGAGTTTGAATCGCGCCCCTTTGCTGACTCTGCCCCGATCTTTGAAAAATCTCTGGCTGAAAGTGCAGGCATGGGATGGACCGGCAAACACACCCTACTCATTCATAAAAAGTCAGGCTCTTTCTTTGTTTTAGGTGAACTGTTTACTTCGCTTGAACTTCCTTTCGACGAACCTGCAACTGCACATTGTGGCTCATGTACCGCCTGTATCGACATTTGCCCGACCCAAGCCATTGTTGAACCCTACATACTTGATGCCAGAAAATGTATTGCATATTTAACCATTGAATATAAAGGGATTATTTCAGAAGAATTGCGTGCAGGAATTGGTAACCGAATTTTTGGTTGTGATGACTGTCAACTGATTTGCCCTTGGAACAGCTTTGCCAAAACTGCCTCCATTCCGGATTTCGATCCAAGACATGGTCTAGATAACATTAGCCTGCTCGAGATCTGGCGCTGGGATGAAGCCACTTTCCTTGCCAATACCGAGGGCAGCCCGATCCGCCGTACCGGATATCAATCCTTCAAACGTAATATTGCAATCGGCCTCGGAAATGCTCCATACTCAGCTGAAATTGTCACGGCCTTGCAAGATGCAAAAATGTGGCACGACGAGATTGTCAATGTGCATATTGACTGGGCAATTCAGCAGCAATTGCAACAGGCAGATATGCCCCAAATAGAAAAATGATGTTTTTTGCCCTTTGGCTTTGGCACGATTTCTGTATGATTAGTCTCAATGTTTGTCATCAATCATCATGGATATAACAATGACCTTACGTAATGACTGGACTCGTGATGAAATCCAAGCTCTATATGATCAACCTTTTCTAGACTTAGTTTTTGAAGCGCAAAGCGTACATCGTCAACATTTCCAGGCCAACTCGATTCAGGTCAGTACCCTTCTTTCAATTAAAACGGGTAAATGTCCTGAAGATTGTAAATATTGTTCGCAATCGGCGCATTACGATTCAAAATTAGAGGCTGAAAAACGTATTGCGGTTGATAAAGTCATTCGTGAAGCACAGTCTGCCAAAGAGTCTGGTTCTTCTCGTTTCTGCATGGGTGCTGCGTGGCGTAATCCCCATGAACGTGACATGCCATATGTGCTTGAAATGGTACGTGAGGTAAAAGCATTAGGCCTTGAAACCTGCATGACCTTAGGTATGTTGAACCAGTCGCAAGCCGAGCGTTTAAAAGAAGCAGGTCTGGATTATTACAACCACAATCTGGATACTTCCCGCGAATACTATTCTCATATTATTAGCACGCGTACATTTGATGATCGTCTGGATACTTTAGACCATGTTCGTCAAGCAGGCATGAAAGTTTGTAGTGGTGGTATTGTTGGGTTGGGCGAAAGCCGTAATGACCGTATTGGCCTATTACATGAACTGGCAACCATGCCTGTCCATCCTGAATCAGTGCCAATTAACATGCTGGTCCCTATCGAAGGTACACCACTTGCTGATGTCGAAAAGCTGGATGTCACTGAATGGATCCGTACCATTGCGGTTGCGCGTATCATCATGCCACACAGTTATATCCGCCTTTCAGCAGGCCGTGAATCTCTTAGTGATTCTGATCAGGCACTTGCATTTATGGCGGGTGCAAACTCGCTCTTCTCGGGCGACAAATTATTAACCACACCAAATGCCGGCGAAGGAAAGGATCAAATCCTGTTTGCTAAATTAGGCTTAACCGCAGAAAAGCCAAAACCGACCGTTGCAGAACTTTCGGTCGATGCCATGAGTGCATAAATGAAAAAGCCTTGTCAAATGACAAGGCTTTTTTGTAGATGAAAAATCAGATGGATGTCACCAGAATGCCATACTTGGCAGTTAGATACATCCCGACTCGAATAATATCCACGCCTGCTGCATGTGAAACTGAAAGTTGCTGAGTATGCACATCAAAATGTAAGGAATCGAAAACGTCCTGATGATGCATCAGCCATGTCATTGTATCTGCCATATTTTCATCGGCAGTATAAGTTTCTGATTTAAAATCCTTATTCATTAAGCCAATCTAATCATTGAATACGTGACGCTATCATAGCGAATAGACAATTTTAAATCAGCTAAGTCAAAGACATTTAGCGATATGAATGCTCGCTAAATGTCTCAATAAGCCTTGATCGTTTTAAGATTCAGTTTAAGCAGCCTTTGGATTCACAATCGTCTGACCTGATTTCAGACTTGCCACTGCTTTAGGATTAAATTCTAAAGTCAGTACATGATTGTCTAAATGCACATGATATGAACGAATCAATGACTGCTGCCCTTCATCTGTTTCAAGCACATATTCATCAGCAATATTCAAAATACCTTCCAGATTTGTCGTACTTGACGCGCGGTCATGGCTAAACAAATCATAGATGGTTTGTAAATTAAAGCTGGTTTGCTGTTCCAGTGGGTGACTTTTCAGATAACTTTCTAGAAATAAAACAAACTTATGGGCAAAGAAATAGTAGTTAGGTTTATGGGTATAAAGCATGTTCATTGAAAGCTCCTTTCGGCGTTTTTTTCATCTAATCATGACTAAAAAACTAAAGATTGAACCTTAAAAAATTCTTAAAACAAGCATTCACTTTTTGTTAACACATTGTCATTTTTCATCAAAATTGTTAATCAAACACTACAAAAAAGTATTTGTTTTATATTTTTTCTCGGCGAAATATTTTAAATAACCCTCATAATTTTGAATAAAAAATAAACAATCTCTTCTTTTTTTCTAAAGGAAAAATCAATCAATCTTTAGAAATATTAAAAAAAATGATTAAAAATAGTGAATTTACACCCTATAAAATACAAAAATATAATCTATATCATAAACTTATTTTAAATCGGAATTTCAGATTAAAAAAACACCAAAAATGTGACGTAATTTGCACTTTTTAAATTAATTGCGATATATTTTGCGCATTACTTGTTCAGCGCAAAAATTCAACTGAAAAGTAATTTTAATTCAAACTTTTAGCTGATGTATTTGAGAAATTATTATGAAAAAACTTGCTTTGATCGCTGCTCTTTCAGTTGTAGGTATTGCTAATGCTCAAGCTGCTGATGGAACGATTACAATTAATGGTCTAGTGACAGACAAAACTTGTGACATCGTAACTCCAGCAGGTAAAGACTTTACCGTAACACTTCCAACTGTATCTAAACAAACACTTGCAAAATCAGGTGATGTCGCTGGTCGTACCCCATTCCAAATCAACCTAGATAAATGTTCAGCGGGTAAAGTTGCAACTTACTTCGAACCAGGTGCAACTGTTGATTTTAACACCGGCCGTTTACTTAACCAGAATGCTGCTGGCGCTAAAAACGTTGATGTTCAACTTTTAGGTAGCAACAACCAAGTTATTCCAGTACTTGCTGCTGGCAGTAACGGTGCTCAAGCAAACTCTCAATGGGTTGATGTGGTAGAAGGCGGTACTGCTGACCTTAACTACTATGCTGAATATTATGCAACTGGCGCTTCTTCTGCTGGTGAAGTAAACACTTCAGTTCAATATACAATTATTTATCAATAATCTATTGATAAACTATGCGAATTTCTAGTCTTCTAGAAATTCGCAGTTGTAAACTTCACGCAATCATAGAGTAAATTTAAATGGCACTGAACGGTTACAATTTTTTGCTTGGTTTAACACTATCATCGGCAGTCATCGCAACTCATACACATGCAGAAATTATCTTGCATGGCACACGTGTGATTTATCCCTCTGATGCACGTGAAGTAACTTTGCAAGTGAGTAACAATGGTGCTAAACCATCGCTTGTTCAGGCTTGGATTGATGAAGGTGATGCTAAAAGTACGCCGGATCAGTCTAAAGTTCCATTCATGATTACCCCACCGATTTCGCGTGTCGATCCAACGAAAAGTCAATCACTTCGTATTACGGCATTACCGAATGCAGCCCAGTTAAATCAAAAACAAGAAACCGTTTTTTGGCTGAATGTTCTGGATATTCCACCACGACCTACAGCGAATAGCAAAGATGCTGTTCCTGATAATTTTTTACAGCTTGCGATTCGTTCACGCATTAAATTTTTCTATCGTCCGGCAAGTATTAAAGCTGATGCCAATCTTGCAGGTGAAAAATTGCAATGGACTAAAAGCGGACAAACCCTGATTGTAAAAAATCCAACACCGTTTCACGTTACCATGACGGCGATCTACCAGCAAAATGCAGGAAAGCCGGTGGATTTATTACCTAAAGGTTTAATGCTCTCACCTTTTTCAGAAGACAAAGTCCAGTTAAAAACGGGAAATACTGAAAAGATGAGCTATGTCAGCATTAATGATTACGGCGGTCGTATCGAACACCAGATCAAGCTTCAATAACAAACAAATTTATTCCCAATCTATAAATGATTTTGTACCTATCGTTGAATAGGCGAACCGATTATGTCAAAGAAAAATGCAACAGCTAAATTCTTGAAGCGTCGTATCTGTTATTACCTGACTTCCGGGGTAATCACAGTAACGCTGCCTATGGCTGTGTATGCAGTAGAACAGACAACAGAACAAGCCCCACCGATGGAAGCGGAATTCGATTCTGTTTTCTTAATCGGTGACGCACAAAAAGTCGATATTTCCCGCTTTAAATATGGCAACCCTGTTTTACCAGGTGAATATAACGTTGATGTCTATATCAATGGTAACTGGTTCGGCAAAAGAAGAATGATGTTTCGTTCATCTGAACAAAACCAGAATGCTTTTACCTGTTTTACCTCAGGCTCATTACTTGAGTACGGCGTAAAACAAGAGGTTCTGGTTAACCGTATTGAGTCAAATGCGCCAAATGCATGCTACAAAATCGAAGAATGGATCGAAAATGCTTATTATGATTTCGATACCTCACGCCTGCGTATCGATATTTCGATTCCACAAATTGCATTACAAAAAAATGCGCAGGGCTATGTAGATCCAAGTATTTGGGATCGTGGTATCAATGCCGGTTTTTTATCGTATAGCGGTAGTGCTTATAAAACCTATAATCGCTTAAATGACAATAAAGAAACCACCAATGCCTTTATGGCAATTACAGCAGGTGCAAATATTGCGGGATGGCAACTTCGCCATAACGGTCAGTGGCAATGGCAAGATGGCATTCAAAGTGAACTAGATTCAACGAATAAGAAGAAATCAAACTACGAGTCTACCAGTACTTATTTACAACGTGCCTTTCCTCAATATCGTGGCGTTTTAACCTTGGGTGATAGCTTTACCAACGGTGAGTTATTTGACTCATTCGGTTATCGCGGTCTAGATTTTTCTAGTGACGATCGCATGTTGCCAAATAGCATGCTCGGCTATGCGCCCCGTATTCGTGGTAATGCCAAAACCAACGCGAAAGTAGAAATCCGTCAACAAGGTCAACTGATTTACCAGACCACGGTTGCACCAGGTAGTTTTGAAATCAATGATCTCTACCCGACAGGTTTTGGTGGTGAACTTGAAGTATCGATTATTGAGTCGAATGGTGAAATACAAAAGCTAGCGGTTCCTTATGCATCTGTTGTGCAAATGCTGCGTCCCGGACTCAGCCGTTACTCGATCACTGCCGGTGAATTCCGTGATCGTGATATTGATTTAACGCCGTGGGTTACGCAAGGTAAATACCAACGTGGTATTAACAACTATTTGACGGGCTATACCGGCTTTCAATTGGCTCAAGACTATAGTGCCTTACTATTAGGTGCCGCGGTTGCAACACCTATTGGCGCTGTCTCTTTCGACGTGACCCAATCCAATACTGACTTTGACAAGCAAGGTTCACAATCCGGACAAAGTTTCCGCCTCAGTTATAGCAAGCTGATTTCACCGACCAATACCAATTTAACCTTGGCTGCATATCGTTATTCAACGGAAAACTATTATAAATTACGTGATGCCCTGCTCATTCGTGACCTTGAAGATAAAGGTGTGAACACCTTTGCTGTTGGTAAGCAACGCAGTGAATTCCAGATTACCCTGAACCAAGGCCTGCCTGAAGGTTGGGGAAATATTTATATGGTCGGTTCGTGGAATGACTACTGGAACCGTAATGAGACCAGTCGCCAATATCAAATCGGTTACAGCAATAATTATCATGGTTTGACTTATGGTCTTTCTGCCACCAATCGTGAAATTGAATACGGTTCAAGAAACCAAACTCGTGATACTGAATATTTGATGACTCTTTCCTTCCCGATTAACTTCAGAAAGAGTTCTGTCAACGTCAATGCGACCGCATCTGAAAACAGCCGCACAGTGGGTATGAGTGGAATGGTCGGTGATCGTTTTAACTACGGTGCTTCTGTATCTCATCAAGATAGACAAAACCCTAGCTTTAACGTGAATAGCCGTTATCGCACGAACTTTGCGACCGTAGGTGGCTCGTATAGCATCGCTGATACTTATCAACAAGCAATGTTGAGCGTGAGCGGCAGTATTGTTGCACATGCAAAAGGTATCCTGTTTGGTCCGGAACAAGGTCAAACCATGGTGCTGGTCTATGCACCAGATGCTGCGGGTGCCAAAGTCAACAATACCGTGGGGCTCAGTGTAAATAAAGCTGGTTATGCCGTGATTCCTTATGTCACACCTTACCGTTTGAATGACATCACACTTGATCCGCAAGAAATGTCGACCAATGTTGAATTGGAAGAAACCAGCCAACGTATTGCCCCATTTGCGGGTGCGATTGCAAAAGTTGATTTCTCGACCAAGAAAGGTTATGCCATCTACATCAATACCAAAACAGCAACAGGTGAAAGCTTACCGTTTGCATCGCAAGTTTTTAATACTAAAGATGAATCTGTTGGTATTGTTGCCCAAGGCAGCATGGTGTATTTACGTACTCAAGAACCAAAAGGCGATTTGTATGTAAAATGGGGCGATGAAGCCAATGAACAGTGTCACTTCAGTTATGATGTTAGCGCACAAATTACTAAAGATCAGCAAAGCATGATCATGTCTGAGGCCGTATGCAAATGAAAAAATTACTTGTAAGTACTGCCTTAATGGCTGCCGGCTTTGGTGCGAATACCGCAGCTCAGGCTGCTTGTTCAACCAGTACATACTTCCGGACTATTGATGTGTCTATGCAAGTGGGCCGTGTTGTAGTACGTCCAAGCGATCCTGTTGGGAAGGTCTTGGTTAAATCTCTTTTTGAAATTCGTCCAGACTCTAGAACTACATATACGTGTAATAGTAGCGATATGATGGTCGCACGTTTACTCCAAAATTATGCATTGAGTCCACTGGGCGACAATATCTATTCCACCAACATCCCTGGAATTGGAATACGTCTTTATCGAGAAGCTTTTAACGCAACAAACTTCTCAGGCTATTATCCTTACACTCGTCCCGTACCGAGTACACGTATTAGTCTTGCTGAAGGATATTTCGTTGTTGAAATTGTAAAAACAGCAGAAAATACTGGCTCAGGAACATTAGTTCCAGGGGTATACAGTACCTATTATGCTGGAAACCGAAATGATCGCCCTTTTTTGACCAGTACTGTTTACGGTAATGCAATTACAATCGCATCTTCATCCTGTGAATGGAGAGGTAATATTAATAAAGCGGTACAACTTCCAACTGTGATGAAGTCAGGCTTTAAAGGGATAGGTTCTACACAAGGCGACCAGGCTTTTGAACTCAACATTTTGTGTAATGGTGGTGAAAATCAAACAGGTTATGAAGAAAAGAACCTGATTAGTTTAACCTTTGATTATCAACAAGAAGGTAATAACACTCAGGTTTTAAAGAACCTCGAACCAAATGCAACAAAAGCAAATGGTGTCGGTGTGCAGCTTGTATCAAATTATCAAAATAAAAATCAGGTGATTGGACTAGGCAATAAGTTAGAACTAGGAACTGTAAAATCGAACCAAACCGTTCAATATAATGTCCCTCTCACTGCTCGTTACTATCAAACTGCAGCCAATGTTACAGCGGGTAAAGTCCGTGCCATGGCAACCGTAACCATCCAATACGATTAAACTTTTTACTAGGCCTCTTCCATAACAAGAGGCCTTTTTTTATAAAACTCAAAAAAATATATCTAAGTTATTAATTTTTAAATTTATTTATTAAAAATTCGTATTTTTTATTTTTGATAATAAACCGTAAATAACACACCAGAGGAACAATCAATGAAAAAACTGAGCATATTTGCACTTAGCCTAGCCTTGTTAGGCTGTGGTGAAAATCAAAATAGTTCACAAAATGCTACTCCTACTCAACCAACAACAGCATCTTCAAGCTTTAGTCTACGTAGTTTTAGCCAACCACCAACATGTCATTATAATTTTGACGCCACACAACAAGACTATGATGATTTATGGAACAATCAAAATTCAGACTATCTAATTGGTATATTTCCTACAATCAATGGACAAAAATTTAGCTTAACTGTTGCTCCTCCATATTTTTCAATTACCGAGCCTGAATACGGTACTTTTAATTATTTACAATACTTAGCTACCAGTAAAGCAAGGTTTTATTCGGCAGTAAATTCTCCATACTTTCCACACTTGCAAGATGGTTTAGGAGATTTTAACTTACCGACAACAGGGATCCTTGCATTGGAAATGCAACTCGATATTCCTAGTGCTCCTCTAAACGAAGGCTATTATGGAGAACCAGGTTCATCTTATCTCGCAGATATTAATTTTAATGGGATCACAGAGAATGGATATATTGTAAGGTCAGTATATAGTTTCATGGCAGGCACAACTGATCCTGATTTTGGCGAAAATCCACCATCCGTCTTATTTACCCTTGGTTACCCAAATAGCGATGATACTGAGTATACTTCAGTTGCTCATTACAACAATAAAATGACCGACTATCCAAGCAAATATCATCGTTTAGGTATCTATATCAACCAAAATACCAAACAAGTCGGTTTTATTGTTAATGGTGTTGATCAAGGATATCAAGGAACACTCCCTGCACCATTGAAAAATATAGGCTTTGATATTCGGAGCTGGGTTGGTTCGGATAAGGATGGTACATTCTCAGAAAAACTTGCGGGTCTAGAACTCTCATCTGAACTGATCACCGACCGTTATGCATTACAATTCAGTTACCCTCAAGGCACAACAGACATCTGTGGCAATATCATTTAGCCCACATAAAATAAAAAAAGCCTACTCTTTTGATGAGGCTTTTTTTATCGTTCAAAAAAACAGCGTATAATTTATCTGCATACACATCTGCTACAGTTCCACGTTTAAGTAATCAAATCCCTTTTTATACATACCTTAGATTAAGCAAATTACTCTAATTTTTTAAATCCACATTATAATAAAAATATGTGACAGAATTAACAAAATCAATTTATTATATTAATTATCAATTTAAAAACAAAACTTTAAACAGTTCACACTTTATATAAATATTTAATTAAAAATTTATATAAATATTGCCCTGATAATAAATTCTATGTTAATTAATACTTAATACATTTATAAAAGGCAATAAATATGCATAACTATATTTATAAATCTGCCCTGCTTTTATCATTAATGGCATTTGCTTCGGTTATTTATGCTGCAAGCACAATCCAGGTGAATGGAAGTATTGTAGAAGATACATGTTCTCAGCAACTTCAAATCAATGAATGCGAGCAATTGAACATGTTACGTCAAAAAATTGAGTCTCAAACGATCTCATTGAATGATTTAAACACCTTACCTCAAAAGAATACAATAACTGAAATTAGCTTTGAAAAATTTCCAGATCATAAGAATGCTGTGATTATTGCAAGCTACTACTAGTTAATATATTCATTATTAAGATGTGAACCAATTAACACTAATATAAGATTCACATCTTTTTAATGATCAGAATAAGTTTTTCAATTTAATCTATGAATCTCAGAACGAATAGAGAAGATTCTATTCAAAAATACTGACTTGGGTTTGACCATCTATTGAAAATATACATTTCCCTTTAAACTCTTGTGCATTACCCAACTCATTTTCAGCACAAAACTCCAAATAAAGGTACACATCCCCACTTTTTTGGTTTATATAATAATTACCACGTAAATTTTCATTAAAACTGACGGTCTTTTGCTTTATCACATTAGAGAGTACCAATTGTTTGCACTTTTGAATCAGTTTTTCCTTATTTAAATTAATTTCGGACTTTCGAATATAAGAAGAGCTTTTACTCAACTCCCTCACATTATTTTGATTATCATTCTCAATTATATATGGGTCAACTTCAGTTATAATATTAGAGTTTTTACTCTTATAATCTTCAAAGCTTTCACACCCTAATAAACATAGTATCATGGTGAAAGCTAAGACATTCTTCACTTTAATAATCTATAAAATTAAAAACTATAAGATATCAGAAATAATGAAATATGACAAAGAATAAAGTGTTTCTACGAAGGTGTTTATTTACTCATCTCAAACTAATGAACTTAAATAGATCTCCTATTCTTTACCACGCTTGTTCTTTTTTATCTGTCTATGTTGTAGATAATCAATCTGATCGTAATGTTCGTGATCTTGCCTGAGTGACAACAATTCCTGAAGCCCAAGCTAAGGCTTATCGTGAAAATTAGCGTAGGAAATGTCTTAATTTAAAGTTATACGGCGATGAGATTAAAACGAGCCTTATTAGCTACTCCTACGAGGACGTCTCTCTAGAACGGATCGATTACGATAATCACTGTATATTCACACCTATCAACTGGCCAGCTCGAATTAAAGGTTAAAAAATACTGTTGATCATGTGTGCCGTATACTCTTTGAATAAACACAAAGGCAGGTGCTTAAGCTTAATGCACTCACTAAGAGCACCTAAGTGCTCTCTCGTCATTATTTATTTTTGTATAAAGCAAAATTTATTGCCCTTTCATAGGCCTCTTCTTTCAACTCGGTGTAAACAAAGAAATACTGTTCTTGTTTGGCGGCGGGATTGCCAAGTAACATGGGTTCATAACTATGAGTATTTAAATCACAGGGATCAACATCAAACGCCTCCATTTGCTGTTCCCTCCACTCTCCACTTAAAACACCACCTATACACAGCCATTTAGTTGAGTTGTCAGACATATATCCCTCTTGTAGTCATTAGTGGATAAAATCTTATACCATATAAAAGTGTAAGCCCTACCAATTACCTCTTCGTCAGCGCAGTTTTATGTACCAAAATGCGTTTGCCTAGCTCGCTCGCATTCCATAATTTCCAGTCAACAATGAAATAACGCTCATCTGTAATTCACTTATATTAATTTTAAAGATAATTGATCCATAAACCCATGAAATGCATCAAAGCATTCATCCACAATTTTTTTGAACTCAACGCTTTCCAGCTCACTCAATTCGACAGTTTCAAAAATATTTGCTTCATCCAGCATCAAATGCCCGCTTTCACGGCTAAGATGCAACTCACCAAGAAAATTTAATTTAATCTCTGAACCAGAGGTCATTTTCTCTAATTGGGTGAAAGTAACATTTCCTGTCGCTTCCATCACCTCAATAACCACATATCTTCTTATGGCTGGCTGGCCTTGGATTAAGGCAACCAATTTGTAAGTAAGTTGCCGACTTGCAGAGAAATCATCAGACCACAAAGTTTCAAGTACGTCAGTAAAACTATCATTCTTATTAAAGTCGAGCGTTCTTAAGTCTTCCAGATACCAAATCCAATGCTGCTCATCCTCTTTAGCATGAACATTAATCGCTAATTCATAATTATCTTTAGGGGCTTGAAAAGGTAAAACATGCTTGTTTATATCTCCAAAACTCATAATAAAATAAGCCATATATGGCATAAAATTGAGCTTGTGAGTTAACGATAAATTATCATCGGATAAATGTTTGAAAAATGCATGCTGGGCAAAAGCTTCTTTTTTATAACTTATATACTCAATAATATCTTGCATATTTCCCTCACTTCATTTTTTAAGAAAACAAATACAAAAGACAAACTCGTAAAAAGTCCTAGCAACCATCTATATGTCATTGAAATTTTAGGTTACATTCTGCTCATACAGCTATCTTATTGATAAGATCTAGCAAGAGTAGAATCCTACTTAAAATCATTTTTATTATTGATTATGGAGAATCTAAGTTTTCATCATGTATATTTTCTTATTGGTGGTGTGAAAAGCATTACATCTCGTAAAAGCAATTTAGTCCTGTTTGATCACTGATCAATATAAGATCACTTTTCTACATCAGCTTTTTAAAGGAGATATTTGTTTCTTTTTCGGTGTATGACAATATACGCGCATCTCTTTTCTTCCTTAACTTTTCAATGAGAGAATCAATTTTAGCCGTAATTAAATTCTCTTCTTGTTGATCAAGATCTGGAATATATTGCATCACTAGTTTCGTCCATTAAGATATTTACTTCCCAGCAGTGATAGAGCATCTCTTTTAAACTTACAACTGCATTAAGTTTTTTTAACCACAAAGAGAACGTCATAAAAAAAACCGCCGAAGCGGTTTTTTTATTTTATATAGTAGCTACTACCATCTGAGCTATTAAAAACCCAGTCTAATGTTGGGTAAATAATTTCACCTTTTATCAAAATATATTCAATTTTTGAACTTTGAACTCGTTTTCTTGAAAGTGCTATTTCAGTATTTTCCTCGAGGTAGCATGCCTGCGCTCTTCTTTCACTACCTTGATAATCCACAACTGTAATGTCTTTTAGCATCAATATGCTCCATTTTAATCAATCATAGTATGCTGAGCAGGTCATTTATACAAACTATAATTTTATAAGTATCCAGTTTTATGACTTTTTAAAAATTTCTAAAGAAAATTTACGCTCAAAAAATATATGTGTGCTTTATGTACCCCTACTTGAAATTTACAGGGTCTGTTTTTCGCTTTTAAAAGATAAGGCTCAGATAGTTATATATATTTGATTTTTATTTATGAAACATTTCATCGAAATAAATATCATTTGTGGCACAGATCAACACATATAGATCTTAAAACTACCTTAGTGTAACGGCTTTTAAAGCGTACGCTGAGTTCTCTACCATAAAGTTAAAGAAGATAAAAATGTCAGGTTTTAAAAGTTTTTCACAACATACTACTCTCCATGCAAATACCATCAAAGCTCAATCAAATGAGCATACTGAAGTGAATTCCCCGACCGAATCTCAACCTTCACAACATCCTGATGCCGATAAAGATCAGTCAGGTAATAATGAACAGCCAGATCCGCATAACAAATAATTTCTTATCAACCCTGCATTAGAAGCGCTTTAGTGATGTACGGTTAGTCTCAAGAATAAATTAGTGCACTAATTTATTTTACTTTTAACTACTTTTATCAATTTGATTTGTCTAGTTATTTAAGAAATTAAAACCATTCATTCCCTATAATTGATATCACGAATCTCTCAGATCTGAGGGGCTTTTTTAATTGCGCTTTGACGGTCTGCTCGTCTGATTATTTATTATAAAAAAGCTCACCTTGCAGTGAGCTCTCCTGTTTATATCCATTAGCATTACGAAAGATATGAATATTTTTGGGCTAAATAATGATTCGCGATTCTTGTGGTTTCGGCATAAGGTAATTCTGCACAAAGCCAAAAACGATATGTATTTTCACCAATAATGTAACTTTGCCGATTGTAAGTAGACAATTTACCAGGGGCTATTTCACTTGCTTCAAAGTAGGTTCCTTCGCGGTGAGTAACAACTTCGCCATCCAAATCACCGCCTATACAGATGTGCATCATATTTATCCTTAAAATTATGATTCACAGCTTAACACATAAAGTCAAAAGCCCTGCCAAGAACATATGTATTGGTAGGGCTTTTGCAACTAAATACGCCCGGTCAATGGATTGACATTGCACCAATCCTAGTCAAAAAAAGAGGTATCCGATTAAAATAAATTTAAGCTTATCTAGCATCTAAATATAAATCTATTTTATTTTTTAGCAGCGCGGCTTCAAAATCCTTAAGCACCCAAAACGTATAAATTAAACCATTTTTTTCAACTTTTGTTCTTAAATACTCTTCTTTCAAATGCGTATCAATATTGCCAGCATAAAAAACATCACGTTCAAAATTTTCGACTGGAAAATCAAATCCGTCTTGTGATCCGCCAATAAACTTTTCCATCATTCGCCCAAAGAAAAAAGAATAATTTATCACATTTAATAAAAACCCGCATAAGCGAGAGCTTTTTTAAATCCGTTTACAACAAGCTCTACGGCTTTAGTATGCAAAGCAATCATCACTTCTACGATATTAACCAGATCAAAGCTAAAAGTTCTTTTTATAAAATCACTTACGTCGTGATTACATGAAATCAGACATTAAAAAAGCACTTACAATTAATACATGTAAGTGCTTGATATATGGTGGGCCCACACAGACTTGAACTGTGGACCAACGGATTATGAGTCCGCTGCTCTAACCAACTGAGCTATAGGCCCTATAAATTTCCATCATATTGATATGATGAATGCTGCCTGATCTTAGTTAAATTTAACTTTAATTACAAGCAGATGATTTTATCAAACTACCTAAAATAGTGTTAAAAATCATAAACTGCGCTGATTCTAGCTGATCTCGCTATAATGAGTAAAGCAAATATTGCACTGTTTTGATCATTTAAAAACCATCCAAATTTCTGTTATCTGACGTTTCAGGATATGTCTTTTCCTCAAAAGTCGTATTACACTGCTGCGACTCAGGACCTATGATGATAAGCATGAAAAAATTTTTAGGAAAATCTATTTTTAAAGCAACAGGTTGGGAATATAAGGTTGATCCTGCTATTTTAGAAAAGAAACAAGTTATTATTGGCTTCGAGCATACTTCCAATCTCGATACTATCCTCTCTCTGGCTTTATTTGAAATTTTAGATATTAAAATTCATACGCTTATCAAAAAAGAATTATTTAAAGGCCCATTAAAACCAATTTTACAACGTTTAGGGGGTATCCCTGTTGACCGCAAGGCCAGTAAAGATATTGTCACGCAAATGGTGGAGCTTTTTAACCTGAATGATCGTTTTAATCTGGTGATTGCACCGGAAGCAACCCGTGCTAAAGATGGTGAAGCGCGTAAACCGATCCGTACCGGTTTCTGGCATATCGCCAAAGCAGCCAATGTGCCGATCATTCTGATGTATGCCAATGCCCGAACCAAACAAGGTGGCATCCTGGGTAAAATCTACCCGACCGAACTGCAACAGGATCTGGAAAAAATCAAGGCGCTGTATGCGGAATATGACATAGATGTAAAAATTAGCTAATAGCCCCTGTCTATTTGTTCAATCTTTGATACTTGAGCAAGATTTTAAATTTTGAATATCAGTTCGGGCAGTTTTCAACAAAACCTTGGCTATGCTAATATTCCTGCACTTTTTTGAGTTTTAATTTTTTGGAGTTACTTCCATGGCGGGTCATTCTAAATGGGCCAATATTAAGCATCGTAAAGCTAAACAAGATGCAAGTCGCGGTAAGGTTTTTACTAAATATATCCGCGAAATCGTAACTGCTGCGCGTTTAGGCGGACCAGATGCTGCAAGCAACCCACGTTTACGTGCTGTTGTCGAAAAAGCACTTTCAGTCAATATGACACGCGACACCATTAACCGTGCGATCCAGCGTGGTGCTGGCGGCGAAGATAATGATGATTTAAAAGAAGTAACCTATGAAGGTTATGGTGTTGGCGGTGTTGCCGTTATTGTCGAAACCATGACCGACAACCTGAACCGTACCGTGCCAGACGTTCGTCACTGTTTCTCAAAAACCAATGGTAACTTGGGTACCAATGGTTCAGTGGCTTATCTGTTCACCAAACGTGGTGAAATTTCTTTTGACGATGTGTCTTTAGAAGATAAAGTCATGGAAGTTGCTTTAGAAGCAGGTGCTGACGATATCGAGATTGATGAAGACAGTATCTTGGTAATTACCAGCCCAGAAAGCTTTGGTGACGTTCAGGATGCACTTACAGCTGCAGGTTTAAAATCTGACAACGCTGAAGTTGTGATGAGCCCATCGACTAAAGCTGAAATCACCGATATTGATCAAGCTAAACAAATCATGAAAATGATTGATATGCTTGAAGATCTTGATGATGTTCAAAACGTGTATACCAACGTTGAATTCTCTGAAGAGGTTTTAGCGCAACTTGATGCCTAAACCTTTCTGCCGAGTAAAAAATGCATCTGTTTAGATGCATTTTTTTATAGCTTGTTTAAAAGTTTATAACAGTTAAAGACATTATATTCCTTAATCACGAAGCTGGAATGCAGCGCCACCACACTGTCGATTTTTCCAATACGGCGTAATAGAATTTCACTATAGTCATCCATATTGCGGGCCACCAGTTCCAGGATAAAATCAGCGCTCTGTCCGGTCACCAGGAATGCATTGGTCACTTCCGGAATATCTTCCAGTTCCTGCAAGAATTTATCAAAAGTTTCACTATCGTGTTTGCTCAATGAAACCTGCAAAAGAATATGTAGGCTAAAGCCCAGTTTATTAAAATTGATTTCTCGTTTGAGCTGTCCCATGACCTGTGATTCGATCAGATTTTTAATGCGTCTATGCACTGAACTAACCGAAAGGTTAATACGTTCTGATAGCTCATTCAGATTGACATCTTCATGGGTCAAAATTTCAAGAATTTGTTTATCAAAACGGTCCAATTCCATTTTACAGTCCTCATGTGTTATCTCGGTTTTTACGGAACTGTTTACGATCAGTAATTTTTAAGGGTCAAGGGAAAACATTCGTTTAACTTTTGACAATGCTGCATGGATAACGCAAACATGATTCCGATAAACTTGTGGTTTATCTTTGTCTCAAAGCCGAAACAAGACCTTTTGAGCAACTGTTCAACTGATCTCCCAATAGCTGAACAACTCGTTTCGATCCCCATCACACCCTGAAACATAAGATAACAAAGCCGTTTTATAATTATTTCCCTCTTTTCAGTTTTTTTAAAGTAAATTTGGCAATAATTTCTACTATTTTCAGCTTAAAACGAATTTTCTTTTAAAAATTAATTTTATTCACCAATAATTTTTTACTTTTTCGGCAGTTTTTCTATTTTCTTTCTCATAAAAAAAGCCCCGATGATTGCATCAGGGCTTTTTTACAGCATCATTTACTTATAACCCACGCCAATCGACGCGTGCATTACGCTCCGTGGCATAAATACGCTGTACATATTGTCCAATCGGTAAATTAGACAAATCGTCATAATATTGTTTCAACTCACCATTGAACTGTTCAACATCATCATTCTCCAGCTCCCAAGGGGTGCCTTTGACCATCAGTAAAGGGGCAAGAATTGAACAGACTGCAATATCAGCCAGCCCCAGACGGTCACCCACCAGATAACGCCCTTGATTATCAATCAAACGCTGGTTGAGAACCGTAATCAGCTCGGTCATGCGTAACTTGGATTGCGCTACTTTTTCAGGACTTAACTTATAATTGGTCGACACCAGACTTTTTAAGATCGGCTTGGAAATTTTTTCAAACTGTCGTAAATAGCCCTGTTCCCCCATCATGATTTCAAGTGGATGATCACCCACTGACAAGGCATGCGCCAAAGACCAGCGCCGGACATGTACACCCAGCTCATCAGCCAGCTTGTCAATCTCCAAGGCCTGTTCACGCAATTGTTCATCACGTCTGAGTAATGCATGTTCAGGATAGGTCGTATCAAGATACAAAGCGATTTGGGTTGAATCAGCAATCCAGTGTTTATCATCCTTCAACATCGGCAGTAAATACTGCCCCGATTTAAGGAAGGTAAAGGCGCGATGAAAACCAGGAATCAAATTATGTGCAACATAGTCCAATTCCTTATGATCTAACAACCAGCGAGCTTTTTCACAATAGTGAGATAAAGGAAATTGGTATAAAACCCGCATAGACTCTCCAGATTTATTTTTCTACTCGATCAAACATAAGGTTTTTCATACTTTAGAAGTAAAAGCCAATGAATACAATGTCCTTTTTGCTCGATCTTTTTTAATTTTGGCGAGTTTGCTTTATAAATATTCCTGTTGAGATTATTCATTTCTTTCATAGAAAATACGGCTCCCATTTGAGCAATAAAAAATCAAACATAGATAAGCGACTGTTTTTAATCAATATTATATATCTGTTTTTCTGTTATTTTTCTCATAAAAAATGCTTAATAATTATTATGATAATTAAGCCATAACTGATGGTTTAGTGGAAAAGTAAAACTTTTGTAAAGTTCCTCTTATCTATTAGAGGTGCTCACATGTCCAGTAATCAATCAGTGATCCACGCGCAAATACAACTGATTTCAAATGATCAGCAGGCCATTAATGCTGCCTATCAAGTTGCTGACTTTGCCTTAGAAGAGCGCAATATACGTGATCAAAACCGTATTCTACCCACAGAACAAATCATCCAGTTTAGCCAAAAAGGTCTTGGTGGAATCCGTGTACCACAGCAATATGGTGGCGCTTTTGTTTCCAATAAAACCTTGGCCCACGTGTTCCGTATTTTAAGTAAAGCCGATGCCAATGTTGGACAGATTCCTCAAAACCAGTTCGGGCTACTCAATTTTATCAATATCACCGGTTCAGATGCCCAAAAGCAGTTTATCTATACTGAAGTCCTTGCGGGTAAACGGATTGCCAATGGCGGGCCTGAGAAAAACGCTAAAGATACCAAAGCGATTCAAACCACGTTAACGTTGCAAAATGGTCAATACCTTTTAAACGGGGAAAAATTTTACTCGACTGGCACCAGCTTTGCAGATTGGCTAGCCATCCGTGCCTTACATCCAGACGGTTATACCGTATTGACGATCATTGACCGACATGCTGCGGGCGTTGAGGTCATTAATGACTGGAACGGCTTCGGTCAACGCACCACAGCCAGTGGAACAGTAAAACTTCACAACGTCATCGCTGATCCGGCCTTATTTTTTGATGAACGCATTATCGCGGATACTCCAAATGTCCGTGGTGCCTATTCTCAACTGTTGCAAGTCGCGATTGATGTTGGCATTGCCGAGGCGGCCTTTGATGATACCTTGTCCAGCGTGCGTAAAGCACGTCCGGTTATTGATGCAGGCGTAGAAAAAGCCAGTGAGGAACATTACACCCTGCAAGAGGTCGGCAAGCTCAATATCCTGCTCGATGCAGCCATTTTATTGCTGGATGAGGCAGCAGAATATCTGGATGAACTGGATCAACTCACTGAGATTTCTGCCGAGCAAGCCGCCCGCGCTTCGATTTTGGTCGCGGAGGCGAAAATCTATGCCAATGATGCGGCCCTGCACATCTCCGAAAAACTACTTGAACTTGGTGGTAGCCGGGCCAGCCTGAGCCAACAT
Source organism: Acinetobacter calcoaceticus (assembly GCF_051947995.1). Lineage (GTDB taxonomy): Bacteria > Pseudomonadota > Gammaproteobacteria > Pseudomonadales > Moraxellaceae > Acinetobacter. Next base: position 72,031 of record NZ_JBLVVH010000001.1, read on the forward strand.
AATCTTGATCAGCACTGGCGCAATGCCCGTGTGCATACCCTACATGATCCTGTGCGTTGGAAATTCCATGCGATTGGTGACTATTACCTGAATGGTACTCACCCTGCCCGCCATGCCTGGATTTAAGGAGAAAATTACCATGACCTCATATCAAGAATTACAAGGTTTTGCCAAGCCCCATTTAAAAGCGGCACATATCATTCAAAGCGATACAGAAGCCTTGGAGATTGCCACACAACTCAGTCAGCAATTTAAACAATCTGCGGTTGAACGTGATGCCAATCGGGACTTGCCCTTTACACAAATCGAAGCTTATAGCCAGTCAGGTTTATGGGCGATTACTGTACCTAAGCAGTATGGGGGAGCAGAGGTTTCCAGTCTCACCGTTGCCAAAGTGATTGCACTGTTTAGCGGCGCGGATGGTTCCATCGGTCAAATTCCACAAAACCATTTTTATGCATTGGAAGTATTACGCAATACCGGTACCGAAGCACAAAAGCAGCGCCTCTACCAGGAAGTATTACAAGGTGCACGGTTTGGTAATGCGCTGGCTGAGTTTAAAACCCGTACCTCAGCACATAAACAAAGCACCCTAACCCCAAGCGAAAACGGTTATCTGATTCAGGGAGAAAAGTTTTATTGCACGGGTAGTCTCTTTGCCCATCGTATTCCAACCTTAGTGGTAGATGAATCTGGACGCGAATTTCTGGCTTTTGTGCAGCGCGACAGTCAAGGTTTGGAACTGATTGATGACTGGTCTGGTTTTGGTCAACGTACTACAGGCAGCGGCACAGTCAGGTTTAATCAGGTCTTCGTTGCCAAAGAGGATGTGATTCCGTTTGATACCGCCTTTAAGCAATTGTCTTTGGTCGGCCCATTTGCGCAAATCATGCATGCCGCAATTGAAGTCGGGATTGCCCGTGCGGCCTTTGAGGAAACGTTGCAACGCGTGCGTGTCGCCCGTCCCTGGATTGATGCCAATATTGAATCAGCAACCCAAGATCCGTTAACCCTATCTGAATTGGGTCGTGTCGCAACCGATGTTAAAGCCAGCGAATTACTCCTTAAACAAGCAGCTCAATCCGTTGATACCGCTAAACAGCAACTCAACGCAGAGAGCTTAGCCAAAGCCTCAATAGATGTTGCCAAAGTTCGTGCGCATAGTACTGAAACCGCCTTAAAGGCATCTTCTAAATTAATTGAACTGGCGGGCAGTCGTGGCAGTCAACGTGCCGATGGGCTGGACCGTCACTGGCGTAATGCGCGTGTACACACCTTGCATGATGCGGCACGCTGGAAATATTACTTTATCGGTAATTATGTGTTGAATGGCATTCTGCCTCCACGTCGGGGGACATTGTAATGACTCAAACCACTGCAAAGAAAATTTTACTGAACGCCTTTGATATGAACTGTGTCGGTCATATCAATCATGGCCTATGGACACATCCGCGTGATCAGTCACATCGCTTTAATGAGCTGAATTATTGGACTGAATTGGCACAGACCTTGGAACAGGGTCTGTTTGATGGCCTATTCCTCGCCGATATTACGGGTGTATATGATGTCTATCAGAATGGCATCGAGCTGACATTAAAAGAATCGATCCAACTGCCAAGCCATGACCCGTCTACCCTGATTTCAGCCATGGCTTTGGTCACAAAAAATTTGAGTTTTGGTGTCACGGTCAATCTCAGCTATGAGCATCCCTATCAATTTGCACGGCGTTTTGCCAGTCTCGATCATTTAACCCAAGGTCGTCTCGGCTGGAATATTGTCACCGGCTATTTGGACAGTGCCGAACGCCTGATCGGACAAAAAGGCTTAAAAGATCATGATGCACGTTACGATCAGGCCGAGGAGTTCTTACAGCTTTGCTATCAATATTGGGAAGGTTCCTGGGAAAATGACGCCTTAAAGAAAGATAAGCAACAGCGTGTTTTTACTGACCCCAATAAAGTCCACTCGATCAATCATCAAGGGCAATATTACCAAAGCCAAGGTGTGTTTCAGGTTGCGCCGTCGGTACAGCGCACACCAACACTTTTTCAAGCAGGCGCTTCACCGAAAGGACTACAGTTTGCCACGCGTCATGCGGAATGTATTTTTATTGGCGGTGATCAACCCGAGAAGATTCGTCAGCAAGTCAATAAAATACGACTACAAGCACAACAACAAGGTCGAGATGAAGATGCAATTAAAATCTTTGTCGGCATTACCGTGGTTGTGGCTGAAACACATGAACTTGCCCAGCAAAAACTGGCTGAATACCGTCAGTATGCCAGCCCTGAGGCCGGACTGGCCCATTATGCCAGTTCAGTCGGGATTGATCTTGCCAGGTTTGCAGATGATGAAGCGATTCCGTATCAAAAGAGCAATAGCATTGCTTCAGTCAATGAGAAATTTAAAGAACAGCGCATCAGCAAAAATGATCTAAAAGCCCAACATGTGCTGGGTGGACGTTATCCCCTGATTGTAGGGAGTGGTGCTGAGGTTGCGGAATACCTGATTGATCTGCTTGATCAGACTGGTATTGATGGTTTTAACCTGACGCGTACGGTTGCACCTGAATCGCATCAAGATTTCATTCGACTGGTCATTCCAGAGTTACAGCAACGTGGACGTTATAAAACTGAATATGCCACAGGTTCATTACGCAATAAGCTTTTTGCCCAAGGCGATCATTTAGCTGCCAGCCATCCTGCCGATCAGTTCCGATGTAGACCGCATAACAACACAGATACCCTAAAAATAATTGAAGAAATTAGTGCTTAACATTAAAGAAAAAATTGGAGAAATATATGGCTCAAACAGCCTCTAAAAAATGGCTCGGTATTGGCCTGGTCGTTGTTGTTGCGATTATTGCCTTATTGATCTGGAATAAACACAGACAAAGCAGTAATAGTGAACTCGTGATTGGAATAAGTCCTTCTTTTGCTCATCCGCTACAAGTCGCAGCGGATGAAGCCAAACAACAGGGATTAAATGTCAAACTGGTCGAGTTTTCCGACTGGAATACCCCGAATATCACCTTAAGTCATGGCGATATCGATGCGAACTTTTTCCAGCATCAGCCCTTTCTGGATAATGCCATTAAAGAAACCGGCTTTAAGTTAAAATCCTTTGCTGCAGGTGCAGCGTCGCATGTTGGACTGTATTCAAAAAAGTATAAAAGTTTTAATGAACTGCCAAATGGCGCTACTGTTGCCATTCCGAATGATCCCGTCAATCAAGGGCGCGCACTACTCCTTTTACAGCAAGCCAAGTTAATTGAACTGAAAGACAGTAACAATCATCTTTCTGCACTGAAAGACATTACCGCAAATCCGAAGAACCTGAAATTTACTGAAGTTGAAGGACCGCAAACTGCACGTGCTATTGACGATGTTGATCTCGCGTTTGGTTATCCGCATTACTTACGTTTAGCCAAAACGGCTGATCCTGAAAGTGCCTTGTTGTTTGATGACAACACCAATAAGCGTTATGCGATTTTATTTGTAGTGCGTGATGACTATCAGGACAAAGACAACAAGCTACAGAAATTTGTCGAGATTTATCAAAACTCGCCAAAAGTGAAAGCGGCCTTGGATAGCGATTTCGGTCCAACGTTGTGGTTCCCTGGCTGGAAATAAGGAGAACAATCATGGTGAGTTTTGGTTCACAAGTCGATTTTTCAGTTCCACACCTGAAAATACGCGGTTTAAACAAGTTTTATGATGTACAGGGCCAACGCTTACATGCCTTAAAAGACATTCATCTTGATATTCCCAAAGCACAGATTGTCGGAATTATCGGAAAAAGCGGAGCCGGTAAATCTTCCCTGCTGCGTACCTTAAATGGCCTAGAATCCATTAATACCGGCAGTATCCTGATTCATCAGCAAAATATTGCTGAACTCAGCCATGCCGAGTTGATCAAGACCCGGCAGAAAATTGGCATGATTTTTCAGCATTTTAATTTAATGTCTGCCAAAACGGTGTGGGAAAATGTGGCTCTACCACTGCGGATCGCAGCTTATGACAAGGCTGAGATTGAGCAACGTGTCAGTGATGTCCTGACACTGGTAGGTTTGGATGCAAAACGACATGATTATCCCTCCCAACTGTCTGGAGGACAGAAACAACGTGTCGGTATCGCACGTGCCTTGGTATCGCAACCTGAAATCCTGCTGTGTGATGAAGCCACTTCTGCACTCGACCCGGAAAGTACCGCCAATATTCTGGCTTTGCTGAAACAGATTAACCAGGACCTTGGTTTAACCATTGTTTTGATCACCCATGAAATGCAGGTCATCCAGGAGATTTGTGATCAGGTGGTCGTGATTGATCAGGGTGAAATCGTTGAGTCGGGGCAAGTCTGGTCGGTATTTTCCAATCCGCAACAACAGATCACACAGGAATTACTCAATTTTGAGCAGGTGAATTTACCTTTTGAACTTAGCCCAACCATTCTGCCTCAGAGTACGCATCAGATTTTAAAATTGAAGTATGTCAGTGAATCGAAATCGGTGCCTGATTTATATGAATTACTAGATAGATTTAACAGCCCTGTTCAGGTGTATTACAGTCAGATTGATACCATTCAGCAGCGTACCATCGGCTCATTAATCATCGGTATTGGCAATCTCGAATTCGATCTGAACAGTCCCCAGTTTGCAAAACATCCAGCCATAACACAACTTGAGGTGATCGGTTATGTACAATCAACTCATTGATCTTTTATTGACAGGCACTACTGACACCCTGATTATGGTTGGTGTTTCTGCGATTCTCGCCTTTTTGATTGGTTTGCCGATTGCCTTGATTCTGGTCAGCACCGCCGATTTTGGCATTTATCCGTCCAAGAAAATCAATCAGTCCTTAGGCTGGATCATTAACATCACTCGATCAGTCCCCTTCCTGATTTTAATGGTGGCTTTGATTCCTTTTACCCGCTGGATCGTCGGAACCAGTTATGGTGTGCTCGCCGCAATTGTACCCTTAACCATCGCCGCGATTCCATTCTTTGCCCGTATTGCCGAGGTCAGCCTACGCGAAGTCGATCAAGGGCTGATTGAAGCAGCACAAGCAATGGGCTGTAATCGCAAGCAGATTCTTTGGCACGTGCTGCTCCCGGAAGCATTACCCGGAATTATCGCAGGTTTTACCGTGACTATTGTCACCATGATCAGTTCTTCTGCCATTGCCGGTGCAATAGGTGCAGGCGGTCTAGGCGATATTGCCTATCGTTATGGTTACCAGCGTTTTGATATGCAAGTGATGCTGGCGGTGATTTTGGTCCTGATCGTTTTGGTCATGTTGGTGCAGGCCACTGGCGATCACATTGCCCAACAACTGGATAAACGCAAAGTTTAAGCCCGAATCGATCATCCACTCTAGCCATGACTTTGTCATGGCTTTCATGTAAAATCAGCAGCAATTTTTATATTACACATTTGTGAGTGGTTTCATGGGTTTTAATTGCGGTATTGTTGGTCTGCCAAACGTAGGTAAATCTACATTATTTAATGCATTAACAAAGGCAGCGATTGCTGCTGAAAACTTTCCGTTCTGTACCATTGAACCAAATACAGGCATCGTACCCGTACCAGATCCACGTTTGGACAAACTTGCTGCAATCGTAAAACCACAACGTATTTTACCAACCACGATGGAATTCGTTGACATCGCCGGTCTGGTTGCAGGTGCATCTAAAGGTGAAGGTTTGGGTAACCAGTTCCTTGCCAATATCCGTGAAACAGATGCGATTGCACACGTGGTTCGTTGCTTCGAAGATGAAAACGTCATTCACGTAAATGGTAAAATTGATCCATTAGATGATATTGCAACCATCAATACCGAACTTGCACTAGCCGACCTTGATACCGTTGCTAAAGCATTGTTACGCTTAACTAAAGCGGCAAAAGGTGGCGATAAAGAAGCGCTTGCAACCAAAGCAGTTCTAGAAAAAATCCAGCCTTTACTTGATGAAGGTAAACCAGCACGTGCCGCTGACCTTTCTGATGATGAGCGTAAAGCAGTGCGTGGTTTTGGTTTAATGACCCTTAAACCAACGATGTATATTGCCAACGTCGCTGAAGACGGTTTTGAAAACAACCCGCATCTTGAAGCAGTACAAAAGCTCGCTGCTGAAGAAAACGCGATTGTTGTACCACTTTGCAACCAGATCGAAGCTGAAATTTCATTGCTTGAAGATGAAGATCGCGCTGAATTCCTTGAAGCAATGGGTATGGAAGAACCAGGTCTAAACGTGGTAATTCGTGCTGGTTATAAACTGCTTGGTCTACAAACTTACTTCACTGCGGGTGTACAAGAAGTTCGTGCCTGGACAGTTAAAGTGGGTGCAACTGCGCCACAAGCAGCTGGTGTGATTCACACTGACTTTGAAAAAGGCTTTATCCGTGCTGAATGTGTTGCCTATGATGACTTCATTCAATTCAACGGTGAAAATGGTGCCAAAGAAGCGGGTAAATGGCGTTTGGAAGGTAAAACTTATGTCGTTCAGGACGGTGATGTCTTGCACTTCCGTTTTAACGTTTAATTCAGTGTTCTGATAAGAAAAACCGCCAATGAGGAATTTATTGGCGGTTTTTTTATTAAAACATTTATTTTAAATAAACACTTTATCAATGTCTATGCGTATAGATAACAATTCATTAAAGATGCTCATTTATAATTCTTATCCAGCCATTTCTTAATCGAAGCAATATCTTTAAATTTAAAGTGCATATAGTCATCAGATACGCCCTCCAACCCACTCTGAGAGTTTCCAAGAATATTACTTACATCAACCAACCTAACTCTTTTCCCAGTTAAATAAATTTCATATAAGTTAACATTATAAAGGATACCATTGACTATTGGAGAATCCCATACTTGTGTATGAAGTGTAATTAACAATGGTCTCTGATTATCTTTTTTATAAACACTTACAGCTTCCAACTTTGGCAACCACTTCCCTATATTTATATCATATTTATTAATAAATATTTTTTGATCACTCCCTTCTAAATAATTAATCACAATTGGATTTTCTTCATCACAAGTTTTACTAACTATTCGAAAATCATTTTTAAATTTAAGACTTATTTTCGTATATTTTATATCGCAACCTTCATAAGTATCTTTCATTTTAGCATTAGCATAACCAATCATTAAAAAGGTTATTGAAATTAATATAAATTTCATAAAAACCCCATCCTATAATTTATTATTTCATTTTACCTCTAAAATATTAAATATATAAATTTCATCTTTTAAAATCAGCTAAAGATTTACTACAAACTTCTTCTAATATAATTTTTTGTAGAAACATATTCACTAATCTCCTCTATGAAAAGATAAAAACTTCTATCTTATAAAAATTTATGAATACCTATTAGCTCTACTTCTTTAGCATTTTCGATAAGTGGAGGATGGTAAATAAATTCTCACTAGCCTTAGGTTTATAGTGATACTATACCAACTATAAACAATTAATTCCTTTCAATACCAATTCATGCTCTCTAACAAAGCTAGTCTTTTTATTATTCCTTTTATTCACATATGTAGCCTTATAGATCAAATATCCTTGAGACATAAATGTATAATTACCAGTTATTTTATTATGGAAAATCTCATTCACGGTCCTATAAATCTCGGGTTTAGCACCCTCACCCATATCAACAATATTAGTTTTTATAGGCTTAGATATCTTAATATCTTTGAGATACGGATAATATTGGACTTTATCCGTATCTGGGTAGTTAGCAGAAACTAATAATATTGCTTTCTGATTCCTATTCGTTAAACAAAAGAAATCATTATTAGCATATACTGATATAGATACCAATCCCAGATATAATCCCAAATATATTTTCATAATTCTTTCACTCTTCTTGAAGCAAGATCTTTAGCATTATTTACAGAATAGCCATATCGTTTTCTACCTATTTTTTTTTTGTTCTTGTACTCATAACCAAATGGAAAATCCTTCCCTTCAACCAACTCAAGAAAACCTTCATATCCTTTTTTAGCTTCTTTTGGGTCTTTTGTCTTCCCATCTTTATTTCCTTATAGATCACTCCGAATATAACAACCAAACCCCTTAAGCACATAAATGCTTATTTAATACATTCACAACCTTAAAAAATAAATTTAATTAAAACTCTTATCTATTTTACAAATTTTTAACTTTTCACTTTCACTTAAATCAAAAACAAATTTATCTATATAATATTGTAATGGCTGATTAAAAAACTCATTTAATTTAACTTCACACTCTTGTTTTCCTCCCCTTGGAGATAAGTTAGGATATGAAACTGTTCTAATCGAACTCAAAATCAATACTTTATCTTTCAATAAAAAATTACTATATATAACAACAGGATCTTTATCACTATAGTTATTAATAATCTGAAGTTTATTATTTTTTATTTCTTTAATTTCAACTTCATCATAATAAGATACTGAAGGATATTCCTCACCTATAACTACAAGAATTTCTTCATCATTTTTTAGAACTAAGCAGACACCCCCATTTAAAACACAATTTTGATTCATCAGACTGTTTTTCTTCCCATATGTACAGGCTGAAAAAAGCAACATACTAAGAATACATACAAAAAACTTCATAAACTAATTTCCTACACCAAAGATATTATTAACACAATTATTATAATCCATTATTCTTAACAATCTACTATTGTATTCTTGCCTTTCTTTCTTACCATTAGCACCACCATTTACTTTCACACTGATTCTACCAACATTATTTTTATCTGCTTGTAAATTCAAATTAATATTAGTTCCGTACAACCAGTACCAACCTGCACTATCCATAGCTAATAAATTTTTACTAGCAATCCATTCATTATACTTATTATTCCTATCCATTAACTCTTTCAGACTTAAGTTCCCTATAACTTCTTTATAATACTCTCTATTCTCTAAAATATATTTATAATAATTATTATAATTATTTCTCCAAGTCAATTGCATAAAACCTTTCCCTTTATACCTCGCTCCATCTCCGACAATAACATTTCCATTTTTTTCAGCGTCTTTATGCCTTCCTGGATCTAAATATGCGCCCGATGCGAACTCAGTAGTTGTAATGAATCTAGCAGCTTCCCAATATATCTGCCCCATAAAATTTATTTTTCTTAAACAGGTATTTATTTCATATTTTTTAAAAACATTATTTAAGGATTTTAGTAATGCTTCTATTGATCTATCTTCGAGAGTACAATTTTTATGATTAAAAATTTTAATATTTTTAATACCTTCACTTTCCCGCATTTCTGAAATCATTTTTTTCAGCTCATCTAAAGTCATATCCCTATTACATAGACATTTTTCTTTAATATTTTTATTAATCTCTGGATCATTAGCTGCTGTCGTTCCCTTAGTTACATTAACATCCAAATGTAACTCAGCAGGATTATTTTTTATTCGTGTCGCCATATAAGGCTGAGGTTTCAATGGTTTACCATCAGGTTTATACACGGTAAATTCCAGTTTTTGCCCGACCATACTCTGTAGAGCCAACTTTCCATTCGAGATACTATACAACTGCTTTCTACCGCTCTCGACAATTAACATTTCTACATTCGTTTTGTCTATAACATAGTCATTACCATCCCGATCTAAAATCTTGATCATAGAGCGACTTAAAAAATTTGCATAAGATTCATCCAGTTTGATGAGGATCGGCTCCTCATTCCCATTACCAGAATTCATAGAACTTTTTAAGATAAATTGATCACTGGATGTCAATACTAGAACTTCTATATCCCGATTAGGAGAAGACTTCACCTCTACAATTCCCTGATCATCAGTGAATTTATCTGGTGAGTTTCCTTTTCCTTTCGGTCTGGACTGAACAGGGAAATTCTTCATAATTTTCCCATTACTATCCACTACTTTAAAAAATGTACTTACAATTCCTTTAGCCGACGAAGGCTGTTTACTTTGTTTATATTCCTCTATTGTTTTAGGCAGTTGAACTTTAACTGGATTCTCTGCTGACGACGCAATAGAGGAATCTATGGTTTTGAATACCGTATAATCTTTTTGATTCTGCGGTTTAGCTAATAATTCCACCTTCCTGTGTGGAGAGGCCTGAAAAACAAATAAACCATTAGAATCAGCTTTTTGAGTATTGGCTTTAGAGGAACCTTGATATCGAGACTGGACATCCAAGTGACCAAAAGACTGTCCAGATTTATCATAAAATTTGGCTGTAATGGTGACTAAGTTACTCATTGGTCGGCGTCCTCTTCCGTATCTCCTTCATCACTTTCTTGTTCATAAAGTGCTTCTTCTAATAGTTCATCAATATTTTCACTATCAGGCAGATCCAGCTTTAAGCGTGGAAGATCTGAATTAAAGATGAGTGCTGTAAAGTCGGTTGTTTGCGGTGTGTAGAAGCGTAGTGAACTCACTTTATTTTCAGAATCAAGTTGATCCATTTTTGTTTTTATGAGGTTGTTATTTTTTCGGTCTAAAATAAAGATCTCTTTTTTTCCTTCAGATTCTATATTCCAGTTATAGTTCACCTGATTGCTAAACAGTGTCTTGGCTGTTGGCAGGCTCAATTTTGGAACCACAATATTCGCCCCACCTTCAAACCGATGCTGTCCCGCCTTCACCTCAAACTTGCCGCCTGTAGTTGGGAAAATCCCTGAACCATTCAGCTTGATTTGTGAAGACCCTGCGGTAAATACAATTTCTTTGGGGCTGATGATTTCTATACGATCTTCGGTTGAGATAATCTGAATACCTTGTTTAGCGAACAAGTCCATACCATCCGACTGGGCATGCGCTTCAAATTTTCCTTTTGCAGCAACCTGCTTGATCCCATGCTGCGCAGCAAAAAGGCTGATCCTGTTCTGTACATGCGCAATCAAGTTCTTTTGCGTGCTCAGGTTAATACTGTCGCCCGCAATTTGATTGATCTGACCATCCGCTGAAACATGAATATCTGCATGGCTACTCAAACCAATGCCATCGGGTGAACTCAGTAACAGCAATGCCTTATTGAACTTGGCAATCTTTGCTTCGATCTGTGCAGCGAAATCTTTGAGTTGTGCTAATGATTCAATTTCATCGGTCTGCTGATGCTTGGCCACTTCACTCAGTGCTGTCGCATTGCTGAGGTTGTCTTCGAGCTGTTGCTTGGCAGGTTGAGCATCCAGATGTTCAGCTTGCGCCTGCTCTTGCTTGTGCGTCGAAAATAATAAACCTTCACCTGCACGCACAGCGCCCCATTGATCCGTCCGTAGTTCAAAACCTTCGCCACGGTCATCGCTTTCAGCCGTGTCTTTCGGATAACTAAGCTTGCCGAGATTGAGTTGGCTCGCAGCATGGCTACTTTGTAGTTGGGCACTGATCTGCCCCTGAGTATCATCAAATCTCAATTGGTTAAAGCCGCTACCTTGGTATTCTCTGGACTTGATTCCTGCCAGTTTCTTGGTGTCAGGCAGCTTGCCTATATGATCGAATCTAGTCGGACTGCGATGGGCTTCATGAATTCGTCCAACAACAAATGGTCGGTCAATATTGCCATCAAAGAAGTTGATCACCACAATCTCGCCAATGCGTGGCAAGAAGCGTGCCCCATAACCTTCGCCAGCCCAAGGCGTCAGCACATCCACCCAGGCAGAGTCGGTATCATTATCATTGGCGCCTGCGCCACCATCATGCTGATGATCCTCTGCACGGGTAAACAGGAAGCGGACTTTAATCCGTCCCCACTCATCCACCTGGATCTCTTCACCTTCCGGCCCAACCACTTTTGCCCGCATGGGATGAGCAGCCGGTCTATGCGTGAAGGGATGATATTCAGGTACGATTTTGATACTACGGCGCTGCAGGGTCAGTTGATTCGCCTGACGTTCCTGACCATCTTCAATATGCCAGTCACTTTCGGTTAATAACTCGTTGATCTGTTGTTTTAAGTCTTTCGGCAAATTATTCTGGTTATAAAACTGTTTGGCTGTAATCAGAAATTGCTGATCACCGCTTTGGTGCAGATTAATTTCAGGATGTTCTGCAAGCTCAAACCAGTATCCGACATGCGCGTCGCGGACGGTGGTATGGGCGACAAAATGTTTTGATTGCAGATCATGATAGTGCACTCGGTTCTGGGTGAGTTTTTCAATCTGTACATTGCCCGACTCAGTTGCACCATCTTCACCGTTGAGGTCCTGCATCCATGCCGGACTGAAATGCCATGCATCTTCGAGTGCAAGGGAAGCTGCAGCATGGTCTTGGCTATGCTGATGTTTGGTTTGAACACTACCTGCACCATCTTCTTGCTCCAGTGCATCAGCTTGCCAACGCTGGATATGTACAGCGGTTGGCTGTAGGCGATGTTGTGCCCTCAGGCTGATCATGCTGTCATGTTGTTCCGTGGCATTGCTGCGATGGTAACGAATTGTTCTTCGGTCTAAAGCTTGGTATTGACTATTGTCATCAATAAGGCGAAGTTTTTGTGGCTGGATCGGGCGATTACTATTCGGAACAGTAAGCGCTGCTTCTTCTATTAAGGTGCTAATTCCTTCCGAAGAGAGCAACCGTTGAATAAACTCGCTATCCAGCTCATTCGACTGCATCATAAATGGCCGAATATCGTAGCTTCCTGTGAGCCCGCTCAGATCAAGACTTAAACTGGAAGCAAATAAAGCACTACGTTGCTGCCACTCACGAAACAATATTTGTATAACCTCAACCACAGACTTATTCATAAATACGCGACTGTTACGGCGTTGTTTCCACAGTGCGGTTGGATCTTCTAAAGTGAGCTTATACAGCGTCAGGCTACCATCCGATTGTCCTTGCAGTGCCTGCGTAATGATCCCTGTGACGCGGGCGAGTTGACCTTGATCCGTCACCATATCAACCGCTGCTTGGCTGCCGATAAATCGTTTCAGGGGAATGGCCGCATCCGTGGATAGGCAGATCAGCTCTGCCTTGAATCCAGCATTGAGTTGGTGTTGACCATCAATACGTTGCAGGAATACCTTTGTATTTAAATTCGGATTTGAAAAATGAATAGAAATGGCACGATTTTGTGCAGTTAGTCCTATTTTTTCTAATAGATACTCAATATTGTTTAATTTCATCCTAATATTTTTTATATGAAACGATTTAATTGTTTATTTTAAATGAGGGAACAGTGTTTTATTTACCACTTTAGATCATATTAAATAGCAGTTTATGCCTTTATTATATCCAACAGATATAGGCCCTTCGAAATCATTTTTGATTTTTTAAGCGATCAAGCATATTAAAATTAAAATACATAAAATCTAAAAAACACCTGAAAGTTAGACAATTTCTGTCTAACTTTCAGGTATGAATTGTATAGAGTAACCTATTTGCTTAAGCGACTGTCTGCGGCTTCATATCCATTTCAGCACACTTGATGTGTGCTTCTTTTAAAACCCGCTGGTGTAACGGTTTACGAAAGCCAAGCAAGAAGATGAATTCAGCCAGCACAAATAACGGTCCAATGGCCAAACCAATCACATCATCAACAAAAGCAGGCTTTTTCTTTTCAAAATAATGCCCCACGAATTGAAACGCCCAGCCCACCACAAAAATACCGATACTGGCCCCTAGCCAGCTCCACATGGATAAAGCGGCAATTTTTACGGCCAAGGGATAAGCCAAGACAAAAAGAATCAACATCAGGCCACCAAACAGCTTATCCAGTGAAATATAGTAAATACTACTGACTACGATGAGCAGCATGGCTAATGTGATTGAAAAGCCAGAAATTTCGATACCTGCACGTGCCGTTAAACACAAAATAGAAAAAACAATTAAAGGAATACCCACAAAATGGGTCACAATATTATTTCGATCCAGATGATAAGCTGCATACTGGCTGAGTAGACGCTCCAGATTTGTCATTTTTCTTTCCTCATATCATTCGTTTATGCTGTTAATCTATAAGAAATAGCGTGAGCAAGTTGTCACGTAGCTGACAAATGGATATCTTTTTAAGCAAGGAACAATCGTGTTAGAACTGCTTTATATTCAGCATTTAAAACAGAACGCGTGGTTTAGCCACTTAGCAGAGCCTTTTCAAAATTTTATTCTTGAACATGGTAAAAAATACACTGTTGAGAAAAATGCGGCTGTTTTTAGCGCACAAGATCGTTTTGATGGGGTCTATGGCGTGCTGGAAGGCTCGATTAGTCTGGGTTATATCGATGTCAATGGTAACGAGGCCATCGCAGCAATTGCTGAACCGATCATGTGGTTTGGCGAAATTTCCCTGATTGACCGGCAACCCCGCTCGCATGACGCGATTGCATTGAAGAAAAGTGTGGTAATGCAAATACCTGCGCAGCCACTTCATGATTTCTTGCTACAAAATCCCTATTACTGGTATTACTTTGCCCTGCTCACCAGTCAAAAATTACGCTATGTATTTTTAGAACATATTGCGATTCAAACCCAAAGTATTGGCCAGCGTCTGGCGCAGCGGCTGTTATTTATTTTGGAAGGTTATGGTAACCGTTCATCGATTCAAGACTTCAACATTCAGATCTCACAGGACCAGTTGGCCAATATGCTGACTGTTTCCAGACAAACCATCAATCACGAACTGAATCAGTTTGAAAAGCAAGGTGTGATTCAGTTGGGCTTTAAAAAAATTGCAGTACTCGATTTAGAAGGTCTCAGAAAATTGGCCACGGTCGGTTATCTAAAAGAGTAAACCTGAACTTTTGTATTTTAAATTGATAAGCACCGCATTTTTTGCAATATGCTTTTAAACTTAAATCTAAATTAAAAGACAAACTCTGACTATAAAATGCTACGCATGCTCTAAAATATTTCACAAAATCAGTCTGCTTTCCGCTCATCAACACGCTTACATTAAGGCTAAGCACTATCGCTTACCCGATGCAGATGACAATCATGAGAAAAATTGCAACGATTCTAACAGCAGGCTTATTTACCGTACTTAGCGCTAGCGCATTTGCCTGCCCGAAAGGAACTCAACTCCAGGGCGGTACAGGACCCAATCACAAAGGTGGTAAATGTGTTGCAACAAGTGTGGTAAAAACCAAGAAAGAAGCAACCAAAACCACTCAAACCGCCAAACATGACATGACGAAAATGAAAGATACGACCAAACATGAGGCAATGAAGGCAGCGACAGATACGAAAAAAGTAGCCAGTACCACAGCAAGCAAAGCCAAACAGGAAGCCGCAAAAACAGTCAAAAGCTCATAACCGTTTGATGACTTTAACCATAAAAAAGCGAGATCAATGATCTCGCTTTTTTATCTCTATCTGCTTATTTAGGCGAGGTATTTCCTAAAGCCGGATTATCAATCGCATCTTTACATTGTGCTTTATCACGCTCATAGTCTGCCTGCTTTTGGGCAGAGACATTTTCTTTATCTTTAACATCACGCGCCCAGGTATCCAGACTGGTCAATGCCTTACGGCACAACGCATATTTCCCTTCAGTCACCGAATCGGTCATTTTGACATTAATCCGCCAATCAGTACTGAGCTGACGTAATGGCTTTCTGACCTTCTCTTCAATTTCAGCCGTTTGCTTGTTATAAACAATCGGATCAATTTCATTAATCAGTTTCCAAGCGGCATTGGCATAGCTGGTTGCGTCATTATTCAGTTTTGGCGCTGGCTTGATCTCTACCTTCTGTTTTGGCTCATCGCCTGAGTTACCACAAGCTGCCAATAAAAAGGCACTACACAACAGAATTGCTGTTACACGCGTGTTTGGATTCGTCATATCAGATCGCCGATGAAACATAAGGCCATTATGCTAGTCAATTTGGGAATAATTCTCAATCATTGTGACATTTTAATCACGCATAGCATGTGGGCGGATTCAATGCAGAGGTATGGTGTTCTCGCGATCTATTTGCCTTATATTGTGATCAGTCAAATAAACAATATATCAGGAAGTAAAACATTCATGTCGCAAGTTAAAATTTATGCATTACAGCACACCATTGAGCAATTTAGAAACCAGCTTTCCCATGCCATTCATCAGGCGCTGGTAGACAGTCTGAACTATCCGGTCGAAAAGAAATTCCAGCGTTTCATCAGTCTTGCGACCAGTGATTTTATTTATCCGCAAGATCGCAGTGAAAATTACCTGATTATTGAAATCTCCATGTTTGAAGGCCGCAGCAATGAAGCGAAAAAACGTTTAATCCGGTTACTTTTTACCTATATTCAACAACACTGCGGAATCTCTCCCCACGACGTTGAAATCACCATTTTTGAGACGCCCAAACTGAACTGGGGCATTCGTGGACAACATGCTGATGAATTAAAACTAAATTACCAAGTCAATGTCTAAATCAATCAAAGGGCTGTTTAACCGCTATTTTTGTCTGACAAAAAGCAGGTTTTTTTGTGCTATATGGGCTTAATTCCGTAAAAAGTTCTGCTATGCTTAAACACAAATTACTCAGGATAGGATTATTCGCATGAGCGTCACTCTTGGAACTCCACTTCAATCTTCTGCATTTAAGGTTTTACTGTTAGGTTCTGGAGAGCTGGGTAAAGAAGTGGTGATTTCTTTACAACGTCTGGGTGTCGAAGTTCATGCTGCAGATCGTTATGATCATGCGCCTGCCATGCAAGTCGCTCATTATGCTTATACCCTGAATATGGCCGATCCAGCCGAATTAAAACAACTGATTGAAAACATCAAACCGAATCTGATTGTTCCTGAAATTGAAGCGATTGCCACTGAAGTCTTGCTTGAAATTGAACAAAATAAAACCGCAACCGTAATTCCCTCGGCCAAAGCGGTCAACCTCACCATGAACCGTGAAGGGATTCGTCGTTTAGCTGCTGAAGAGCTTGGCCTCCCGACTTCGGCTTATCGTTTTGCCAGCACTTTAGAAAGTTTCCGCGCTGCCTGTGACGATATTGGTTATCCAAACTTTGTTAAACCGGTGATGTCATCTTCTGGTAAAGGCCAGTCTCGCGTAAAAAGCTTCGATGAGGTGGATGCCGCTTGGGATTATGCAATGCAAGGCGGCCGCGTGAATCAAGGTACCGTGATTATTGAATCGCAAATTGATTTCGATTTTGAAATTACCTTACTGACTGTCCGTGCCAAAAATCCGGAAACGGGCGAAGTTGAAACGCATTTCTGTGATCCGATTGGACATCGTCAAGATGCGGGCGATTATGTCGAGAGCTGGCAGCCGCAACAAATGACGCCTGCTGCACTGGAAGAAGCAAAACGTATTGCCAATAAGGTCACTGTTGCATTAGGTGGCTGTGGTATTTTCGGGGTTGAGTTATTCATTAAGGGTGATAAAGTCTGGTTCAGTGAAGTTTCTCCTCGTCCACATGATACCGGTTTGGTGACGCTGGCTTCGCAATTCCAAAGCGAATTTGAACTGCATGCCCGTGCCATTTTAGGTTTGCCTGTGAATACTGCCCGTCACAGTGTGGCGGCAAGTGCAGTGATCTATGCGGGTGTGGATGCCAAAAATCTCAGCTTTGCTGGCTTGAATCTTGCTTTAGCCAATCCAGATACAGACTTACGCCTATTTGGAAAGCCGGAAGGTTTTAAGCGCCGTCGTATGGGTGTTGCCACTGCACGTGCTGAGACCACAGACCTTGCGCGTGAACTGGCCCAACATGCCGCAGACCAAGTGAGCGTACACACTAACTCTTAACCTGAATTGAGTAGACCCATTTTCATGATCAATACATCTCCCTTGTTGAACTACGTCACCAGTCATCATGATATTCAAGCCATTAACCAATGGCGAACGGATGTAGAAAAGCAATTACAGGAGAGTTATGAAAATGGGCAACCCATTCGTGAAGTGATTGGTGCACGTTCAGACTCGATTGACGAAGCACTGATCTTTCTATGGAATCATGCGGGTTTAAACCAGACTGAATTGGGACTCTTTGCCGTGGGTGGCTATGGCCGCCATGAAATGCTGCCCTATTCAGATACGGATATCATGATTTTGTCTGAGGATGAAATCAGTGAAGAACAAGAAAAACTCATTTCGACCTTTATTTCTTCTTTATGGGATGTCGGTAATTTCAAACCCGGCATCAGCGTCCGGACCATTCAAAACTGTGTCGAACAGGCGATTAATGACCTGACCGTTGCGACGACGCTGATTGAAGCACGTCTGATCACAGGCAATCCGCAACTGGCAAAGTGGCCGCGTCGCATCGTGGCACAGACATGGACGGATCAAACTTTCTATGATGCCAAAATGGCTGAACAGGCCAAACGCTACGCACAACACAACAACACGGAAAGCAATCTGGAACCTGATATTAAAAATGCTCCGGGCGGTATTCGTGATATCAACCAGATCGGCTGGATTGCCAAACGTCATTTCCGTGTCAATCGCATTTATGATCTGGTGCATTTAGGTTTTATTACCGAGTTTGAACTTGGGGTACTTGAAGAAGCTGAAAGCTTTTTATGGGAAATCCGCACCCAGTTACACCGTCTAGCCAAACGCGATGAAAACCGCCTGTTGTTTGAATACCAGCGCGACATTGCCGCAAAATTTGGCTATGTCCGTGAAGAAGGTCAACCGGTTAATTTTGCCGTTGAACAGTTTATGAAGCGCTATTACCGTACCGCGCAACAGGTCTCCACCCTGAATGAAATGCTACTGGCCTATTTCAATGAATCGGTGATTACGCCTCGTCTACCTGATTATGAACGCCACATTATTGATATTAATGAGCGCTTTAAAATTGTCGATGGGAAATTGGCTGTTCAACATCATAAAGTTTTTTCAGAAGAACCGATTGCCATTCTGGAATTGTTCTACCTGCTGGCAAATCGTCCTGAAATTACGGGGATTCGTGCCCGTACCCTGCGTCTGCTGGTATTGGCTGCCAAACGGATTGACCAGCGTTTCCGCGACAATCCAGAACATCAGGCCCTATTCATGTCGATCATCCGTTCACCGCATTTGTATAACACCATGGTGGCAATGAAACGTTATGGCGTGTTGGGCAATTACATTCCCGCATTTGGACAGATCACCGGCTTGATGCAATACGACCTGTTCCATATTTATACGGTCGATGCGCATACCTTATTGTTACTCCGTAATTTAAGCCGCTTCAAAGAACCTGAATTTGCCAAAGAATTTCCGGTGGTGAGTTCCGTGTTCCAGCGTATTGCCCGCCATGACATCGTGTATATGGCTGCGATTTTCCATGATATTGCCAAAGGCCGTGGTGGTGATCACAGTGAACTCGGCGCGATCGATGCCATTGAATTCTGTCGCACCCATGGTTTTACCGAACGTGAATGCAAGCTGGTGGCATGGCTGATCAACAATCACCTGTTGATGTCACTGACGGCTCAGAAAAAAGATATTTCCGATCCGGATGAAGTCAAAGACTTTGCTGAAAAAGTCGGGGATATGGAGCATCTCGATTATCTCTATACCCTGACAGTCGCCGACATTAATGCCACGAATCCTAAACTCTGGAATACATGGCGTGCCTCATTGATGCGTCAACTGTATACCTATGCGCGTGATGTCATCCGTTCGGGCTTGGGTCGTCCAGTCGATTATCAAATGCTGATTGAAGACACCAAATTTGCGGCCAGCGAACTCTTGGTCAATGACTTCTCCCTTGCTGAAGTAGAAAAAGTCTGGCAAGAGCTGGGCGATGAATACTTCGTCAAAGAATCAGCCAATGAAATTGCATGGCATACCCAAGCCATTCTGCAACACGGCGATAATCCCGAACCCTTGGTATTGTTACGTGCGCATCGTAATGCAGCAGATGATGCGGTGCAGATCTTTATCTATACTCGTGATCAGCCGAACCTATTTGCCACAACGGTGGCCGTATTAGACCGTATGAATCTGGATGTTCAGGACGCGCGTATTATTACCGCCTCAACCTCATTCAGCCTGGACACTTATCTGGTACTGGATCGTTTTGGCACCTTGTTGACTGACCCAGAACGTGAACGCAAAGTGAAAGCCGCTCTGGTCGATGCCTTAAGTCATTCCGACCAGTATCCGGGGATCATGCAACGCCGTATCCCACGTCATTTACGTCATTTTGATGTACAAAATACCGTGGATATCGTGCTGAACCCGACCTTACAGCAACATATGGTCGAGATTTCCACACTGGATCAACCCGGACTGCTGGCGCGTATCGGTGGCTTGTTCATGCTGCAAGGTCTGGATATCCATTCGGCCAGAATTGCCACCTTGGGCGAACGTGCAGAAGATATTTTCTTTGTCACCAAGAAAAATGGTGTCTTGCTCACCGATGAAGAAGTCAAAACTTTTGTGGAAACCCTCAAAGCGGCTTTAGACGAAGCATCAAATCAAATTTGTAATCCATCTTAAATTTTATTGTTTGGTACCTGTTTAAATGAACTCTAGCTTGTCGTTATTGCATCCCTATCCTTTTGAAAAGTTAAACCAACTGTTTAAAGATATACAACCTGCCAATTTACCGTTGATTCCTCTGTCAATTGGTGAACCGAAACATCCGGCGCCAGAGTTTGTAAAGCAGGCAATTATTGATAATTTTGCCCATTTATCGACCTACCCAAACAGTAAAGGCTTACCAGAGCTGCGCCAAAGTATTGCACAATGGCTCACCAATCGCTTTAAGCTGAACCAGATCAGTGCAGAGGATCATATTCTGCCCGTGTCTGGCACACGCGAAGGGATTTTCTCTTTTGTGCAAGCCTTGATTAAACGTGAAGATGCGCCTTACGTGGTGATGCCAAATCCGTTCTATCAGATTTATGAAGGTGCAGCCTTACTGGCAGGTGCAAAACCTTATTTCATCAACTGTACCGAAGACAATGGTTACTTGGGTGATTTTGATGCGGTTCCTGCGGAAGTGTGGGAAAAAACGGCATTACTGTTTGTATGCACTCCTGGCAACCCGACAGGTACGGTGCTGTCAAAAGAACAGTTTAAAAAGCTGATTGCCCTGTCTGATCAATATGATTTTGTGATTGCATCAGATGAATGTTATTCAGAACTTTGGTTTGATCAGGCTCCGGTTGGTCTACTCGAAGTTTGTGCGGAAATGGGCCGTGACGATTATAAAAACTGTATCGTGTTCCATTCACTTTCTAAACGTTCAAACCTGCCAGGTATGCGTTCTGGTTTTGTTGCTGGTGATGCGGCTTTATTAAAACCTTATTTGCAATACCGTACTTATCACGGCGCTGCAATGCCGGTACAAAATCAATTAGCATCCATTGCAGCTTGGAATGATGAAGCACACGTTGAAGAAAACCGTCAGCAATACCGTGCCAAATTTGATTTATTCCAGTCCGAACTCGGTCATGTATTACCGTTACAAAAACCGGATGCGGGTTTCTATTATTGGTTAAAAGTGGATAATGATGAAACTTTTGCCAAGATGTTGATGGAAAAAGCGCATATTAAAGTATTGCCGGGTCGTTATCTGTCTCGTGACACAGAACAAGGCAATCCGGGTGAAGGTCATGTGCGTATGGCACTGGTTGCAGATTTGAGTCAGTGTGAAGAAGTGGTCAAACGCCTTAAAGCCATTCTATAAATAAAAAATCCCCGAATATTCGGGGATTTTTTTTAGCGCTATAAATTAGAAATCAAAACTTGCACTGAGCATAAAGGTACGTGGTAGACCTGCAACCACATAACCATTATTGGTGTTTGCAGTGCTATTGATATTGTCAGATAAACCTACAGAAGACCAATAGTCTTTATTGAAGACATTATTCACTTTAAAGTTAAAAGTTGTTGGGGTTTGTCCAAGCTGGGTTTTATAGTTTGCACCGATATCCAGCGTCATCCAGTCATTCACTTTTAACTTATTGTCCAGACTTGCATAAGTCGAGCCTGTATAAGTCAATTGTGCATTTAGGGAAATCTCTTGCGGAACTGGCAATGCCCATTCAGCACCTAAATTGGCCTGGAACTTTGGTACGCCAACTTCATTATTGCCATCATATAAGGCAGATCCTGTATTTTTTTGCTTAGCATGTAGCCACGACGCACCGCCTAATACCGTAATCGAATCAGTCAGCTTGCCATAGGTATTTAGCTCGACACCACGGTGTACGTATTCACCTGCATCACTAAATACTCCATTTTGCAAGACACCACGCTGCTTATTAATGTCAAATAAACTGATACTCGCACCTAAATGATCATTTTCGTATTTAGCACCCATTTCTTTTTGCTTGGCAACAAAAGGTTTAAGCGTAGTGGTTGCATCCGCAGTGGTATTACTTAACCCTTTCGCCAATGATTCGATATAGTTTGCATATACAGAAAATTCTGGCGTCAGTTTATAAGTCACACCTAAAGCAGGCGTCCATTTCGCCTCATTATAGGCTGGATTAATTTTACTTCCATCGATCTGATAATTATAAGTTTCCTGCATAATCTTTTGATAACGTGCACCAAGCATCACAATCAGCTTATCATCAAGCGCAGAAATATTATCCCCAATCGCTATACTTCTTAGACGGGTACGTGTCCCAAGCTTAGGATCATTGACACGCTCTGGATTACCAATCGTCAATTCAGGTGCATTGCTATAATCTGGGTGAAGAATATTGGTGGTGTTACTTCCGCTCATGGCCCAGCCATTACGGGTATTTTGCTGGAATGCAGAGCCTGATAATACGAGGTTATGCTGGATAGAACCTGTCTGTAATTTACCGCGCACACCGATTTCACCAGTATTCACCATATCAACGCGGCCATTGTCAAAGCGTGAATATTTCGCATCACCATTAGAGGCATTGGTTAAAGTCGGATTTGCCAGACGATTTTGTTCTTCGCCATGACGGAAACCATAAGCCGCATAAGCGGTTACTGCATCATTCAAGTCATATTCTGCCCGGTAACTACCGAACACATCTTCTTCGTTGGAGTAGGTCCATTTTTGTGCATAGTTACGACTCGCCTTTATTGCAGCAGGCACTTCAGTCAAACCTGTAAGTGAAATATTAGGCCGTGTCGCAGTTAAACGATTATTGCTATAGCCCATATCTCCAGATAAACGCAGGCGATCACCACGGTAATCCAGACCAATTGCAGCCAGACCTAATGAGTTTTTTTCATCATCAACGCTGGTATTGCCACCATGGTAAGCGGTGTTTACACGTACACCAAACTCTTGGTTTTCGCCAAAGCGACGCGAGGTATCACTGGCAATTTGGCCGCCGTTAAAATCTGTACCAACTGTTATACGGTTTAATGGTTCATTACCTGCACGTTTTGGCAATAGATTAATTGCCCCACCAATTCCGCCATTACCTGGCATTGCCCCATTTAAGAAAGATGAAGCACCTTTAAGCACTTCGACACGTTCAAATAGTTCGGTTGGAATATACTGGCGTGGCAGAATCGAATACAGACCATTATAAGCCGTATCATCCGAGCCTAAATTAAAACCTCGGATGTAATAAGATTCCTGAAAGTTTCCGAAACCACGCCCAACACGAACGCTTGGATCAGCCTTTAAGACATCCCCCACACTTTTAGCTTGCCTAGACTGAATATATGCATTGGTATAACTGGTTAAGTTGAATGGTGTATCCAGATTCTTCTGATTACCAAAGATCCCGACCCGACCACCACTGGCAACTTGCCCACCCGCAAAAGGCTCCATTAAACCATCTGCTGATGCATCCGCACTGGCAGTAATACGAATTGTATTTAATGTCACGCTTGCATCAGCTGCTTGCCCCTGTTGTAGTTCATCTGCAAAAACGGCCGTTGTCCCCATCGAAGCGCATGCCATCATCAATACTAATGGTTTAAGTTTTCTACCCATGATTTATTTCAGCCGGCTTTAAAAAAACCGCATAATAAATGAGAATTAATACGATTTACACTATTTTTTATCTATATGAGCCATTCTATAATTTCATGATTTTTCCGGACTTAAGACTATTAAAATTAACAGACTGAATTCAATCAATATAAATTCTAATGTCTGATTTTCAGTTCAAAGCATCCTAGTCATTCAAATTTGCCCAACAAATAAGATGACCGCGATGCCTATCATCAGGCTACCTGAAACCCGACTCACAACTTTTACAGCCTGTGGACGCGTTGCCAACAATTTATTGGCGGCAATTCCCACCAGCACATAAATCACCGCACAACTTAGCAGATGAATCATGCCCAGTAACATAATCTGGGTAGTCGGTGCAAAATTCATTTCCGGATGAATAAACGGTGGTAATAAAGCAAAAAACAACAGCAAGACTTTAGGATTCAACCCACTAATCCCCACGCCTTTCAGTAACCACGAACGTGCAGAATCGAGTGTTTGCGTTTCTTCGTGATCACTGGAAATGATGGCGGGATGAAGTAATAAATTTGCACCCATCCATAGCAGATAACAGGCACCTAAGATCGTCATGCTGGTTAACAGTATTGGATAATGTTGCAGTAATGCACCTACCCCAGCCGCCACACACAAGATGGCGATAGAATGCCCCAAAATCAGGCCCGTCACGGCATTCAGTACGAATTTACCTTGAATGCCCGCAAGGATGGCATAAGCCCAATCTGCACCAGGTGTTAACACAAATAAGATCGAAACACACCAGAACGCAAAAATCACACTAAGTTCCATAAGCAAAGCCTTTCCCACATCGACAATACGATCTTTGATCGTTTTCTTTTTCACCATTTGGTGAAGATTGTTAAGAAAGGATATGCTTTAATGGTGAAAATGTTATTCCAAATACTTCTATATCTTCAAAGCTCCAAGGGAGATTCTTCTAAATGGATCGCATTGATAAGAAAATTATTGCTGAACTACAAGCAAATGGGCGATTATCTATCACAGAACTGGCGGAACGAATCGGTTTAAGCCTGTCTCCTTGTCATCGTCGAGTCAAAGCTTTGGAAGAAAGTGGCGTGATCAAAGGCTATCATGCCGATCTTGAGGCCTCAAAAATCGGCCTTAATTTCTCGGCAATTATCTTTGTGACCTTAAAAGATGGAGATAAAACTGCCCTGTCCAGCTTTGAAGAAAAAGTCATCGACATTCCTAATGTCATTCAGGCACAGCGATTATTTGGCAATCCGGATTATTTACTACATGTAGTAGCAAAAGACCTGGCAAGTTTCCAGAAGCTCTATGATGACAGTCTCTCCGCCCTACCCAATGTGCAACGCCTGACCTCGACCATTGTCATGAAAAATGTGGTGTCCAACCGGCTTCTGCCTTTATAAAAAGGCATTATCATTTTGGGATACCCTAAAATGTATCAATGTGAATAATCTCACATATTTTCTTAGGTAAAAAGTAAGCAAAATAGATCACTTTATTAATTTTTTTATCTATCCATTGTATCTTGACCAACTGTTGAAATCTTCGACTATACTTAGCCATCAAGACTTGATGACTATGGAAAGATGACTTCTCAAAATCCCAAGAAAACAAAGAAAAAGGGTTGGCTCATTTTAGCAATCGTGGTTGTACTTTTAATTATTGCAATTGTGGTTTGGCAGACTAAAACTGCTCAAAAATCTACAGCGACGAATCAGCAAAAAAATGCCGATACTACAGCACAAAAAGCTGCGCTGACCGTTACGGTGGTATCACCTCAACAGCAAAACTGGAAACAGACATTTACCGCCAATGGCAATATTGCGGCATGGCAAGAAGTAGTCATTGGCAGCGAACTCTCAGGCCAGCGTCTGACTCGGGTCAATGTCAATGTCGGTGATGAGGTACGACGTGGTCAGGTTCTGGCAGAGATTAACAGCGACACCATTCGTGCCGACCTTGCCGCAGCGAAAGCCAGTTATGCCGAAGCACAGGCAGTGCTTGCCGATGCCATGACCAATAATAGACGTATTCAGCAACTCAAAAATACAGGTGCAATCTCGGCTCAGGAAGCCACCCAATATCAAACCTCCCAATCCACTGCGCAAGCCAAGCTGGATGCAGCCAAGGCACAGATTGAAAGTAATCAATTACGTTTAGCTCAAACCAGAGTGGTCTCGCCTGACAATGGTGTCATTTCGGCACGTACTGCCACGGTCGGTTCTTTGGCCCAAACCGGACAGGAACTGTTCCGCCTGATTCGTGATCATCGCCTGGAATGGCGTGCAGAAGTGACCACCTCTGATTTATATAAGCTCAAACAAGGCATGACAGCGCATATCATTTCACCTGATCCAGCTCAACCTGCCGTGACAGGTAAAGTCAGAATGATCGCGCCCGTGATTGATCCACAGACCCGTTACGGACTGGTATATGTGGATATTCCAACCACGCAGGCTGTACGCATGGGCATGTTTGTTAAAGGAGAATTTGATTTAGGCCAGAAAGCCGCGTTAACCGTTCCGCAAACTGCGCTGTTGTTACGTGATGGTTTTTCTTATGTGTTTATTGTCAATGACAACAATCGTGTCACTCAACAGAAAGTCAGTGTAGGACGCCGTCTGGGCGATCGGGTCGAAATTTTAGATTTGGCCCCGAATGTCAAAGTAGTGTCTTCTGGTACAGGTTTCTTGGCAGATGGTGATCTGGTCAGTATTGCCAAAGATATTCCCGACACACCACTCACCAAACAACTTGTGACTACACAGGAGAAATGATATGAATTTCTCCGCCTGGTCGATCCGTAATCCTATTCCCGGCATCCTGTTATTTATCATGCTGGGCTTGGCCGGATTGTTATGCTTTAAATGGATGAAGATCCAGCAGTTCCCTGATATTGAACTTCCTATGGTCACGGTCACCGCAGCCCTTCCCGGTGCTGCGCCACCACAGCTTGAGACCGAAGTGGCGCGTAAAATCGAAAACTCGATTGCCACCCTGCAAGGACTCAGAAACCAGTACACCAATATTCAGGATGGTGTAGTGACGGTGACCGCTGAATTCCAGCTAGAAAAGCCCCTGCAAGAAGCGGTGGATGACGTGCGTAATGCAGTATCGCAGGTTCGTTCCGATTTACCCGCGGATCTACGCGACCCCATTGTCAGCAAGATTAACCTGTCTGGCTCCCCGATTCTGACCTATACCATCCAGTCGCCAAAAATGGATGAAGAAGCGCTGTCATGGTTTGTGGATTACGACATCGCCCGTGCCATGCTGCAGGTCAAAGGGGTCGGTGCAGTGGCACGTGTTGGCGGTGTAACACGTCAGGTTGATGTTGAACTCGATCCTGAAAAACTCTTGGCACTGAATGCAACGGCGACCGATATTACCCGTCAACTGCGTTTAGTCCAGCAAGATGCTTCCGGTGGCCAAACCAAAATTGGGGGCAGTGAACAATCGATTCGGACCATTGCCACGGTCAAGACAGCAGATGAAATTGGTGCAATGGATATTGCCTTAAGTGATGGTCGGCATATTCGTCTGGATCAGGTAGCCACGGTTCGTGACGGGATTGCCGAAAGACGTTCAGCTGCACTGTTAAATGGACAACCCGTCATTGGTTTTGAAATCACCCGCAGTAAAGGGGCCAGTGAGGTTGATGTTCAAAAAGGTGTCGCTGAAGCACTGGATAAACTGAAAACGGCACATCCGGATATCAAGATTACCGAAGCGTTTAACTTCGTCAATCCTGTGGTTGACAATTACGAAGGCTCAATGTCGCTGCTGTATGAAGGCGCTATTCTGGCGATTTTGGTGGTGTGGTTATTCTTACGTGACTGGCGTGCCACGATTATTGCCGCAACTGCCCTGCCATTGTCTATTTTACCTGCCATGATCGGCATGTATTTTTTTGGCTTTACCCTCAATACCGTAACACTATTGGCCATGTCACTGGTGGTCGGGATTCTGGTCGATGATGCGATCGTAGAAATTGAAAATATCATACGGCATCTGCGCATGGGCAAGACCCCCTATGAAGCTGCGATGGAAGCTGCCGATGAAATTGGTCTGGCCGTAATTGCAACCACTTTCACCCTGATTGCCGTATTCCTGCCGACCGCCTTTATGAGTGGCATTGCAGGAAAATTCTTTGTTCAGTTTGGCTGGACTGCAGCATTGGCAATTTTTGCTTCCCTCTTGGTTGCACGTTTGCTTACCCCGATGATGTCTGCCTATATCCTGAAACCGTGGATCGGCAAAGTTGAACAGCAGGACGATACTTCAGATGCCAAAACGGCGGCAGATCAAGGCACAGCCCGTTTAGCCCAAGACCGCGCCAAAGATGGCAAAGTCATGCGTGGTTATATGCGTCTGGTGACCTGGTGTCTCAGTCACCGCTGGATCACCTTAGGCGGTGCAATTGCCTTCTTTATTGCCTCGGTCATGCTGATTCCTTTATTACCGACAGGATTTGTGCCGCCACCTGATACCGGTCAAACACAGGTCCGTCTGGAGCTAACCCCCGGTTCTCAATTTGGAGATACGCTTAAAACTGCCGAATACGCACGTAACCTGATTAAAGACCATCCCGAAATCAAGAGTATCTATACCACCATTGGTGGCGGTGCTGCGGGAACAGATCCTTTTGCAGGTGGTGCGTCCAGTGAGCCACGTAAAGCCACACTCACAATTCAGACAACCGAACGTTCTGACCGTAATGCGAGCTTGCAAGACATTGAAGATGAACTTCGCCAACGCCTTGCCCCACTTCCTGGTGCACGCATTCAGGTCGGACTTGCTGGCAACAATAGCCAATACCAGATCGCACTGTCTGGGGACGATCCTGACACACTCATGGCAACCGCACGTAGCCTTGAACGTGAATTACGAACAGTTCCCCATGTAGGAAGTATCACTTCAAGTGCCGCTCTGATCCGTCCTGAACTGGTGATTCGTCCAGACTTTGCCAAAGCAGCCGATCTAGGCGTCACCACCTATGATATTGCAGAGACTTTGCGTATTGCGACGGCAGGCGATTTCGACCAGAATCTAGCCAAGTTAAATCTGTCACAACGTCAGGTTCCTGTAGTAATCAAGCTTCCGCTATCCGCGCGTCAGGATCAGGACTTGATGAAACGCCTAATGGTTAAAGGCAGTCATGGCCCTGTCATGTTAGGTACCATTGCCGATGTCAATATTGAAAGTGGCCCATCCCAGATTGACCGCTTTAACCGCCTACGCAACATCAACTTTACCATTGAGCTGAATAATCAGCCGCTGGGCGATATCGCTGCAAAAGTTGACCAACTTCCGACCATGAAGAATCTGCCACCGACGGTGAAACGTACCAATATTGGTGATGCCGAAGTCATGCAGGAACTGTTCTCCAGCTTTGGACTGGCCATGTTAACCGGCGTATTGTGTATCTATGTGGTACTGGTACTGTTATTCAAAGACTTCCTGCAACCGATTACCATTCTGGTGGCCCTACCTTTATCGCTTGGCGGTGCATTCGTGATGCTGCTATTGGCGAAAAGCAGTTTTTCGATGCCAAGCCTGATCGGTCTGATTATGCTGATGGGGATCGCCAGCAAGAACTCGATTCTACTGGTCGATTACGCCATTATTGCCAGAGATGAAAAACATTACTCCCGCTTCAATGCCTTGCTGGATGCCTGTCATAAACGGGCACGTCCAATTATCATGACCACGCTAGCCATGGGTGCAGGGATGTTACCAATCGCCTTAGGCATTGGTACAGATCCGAGTTTCCGGGCACCGATGGCAATTTCGGTGATTGGCGGCTTGATTACCAGTACCTTCTTGTCCTTACTGGTGATTCCTGTGGTATATACTTTTATTGACGATATTAATCGCAAAATCCATAGCTTCAGGAAGCCCCAGTCTCCATCAATTGAATCCTCTCAATAGGTCGGAGTTAAAAAAGACGGTCATATGATCGTCTTTTTTATGTTCAGGATAATATTAGTGCCAGCATAAAAAAGATAAAACTGCCGCCCGCCAGATAATATAAATAATGCATCTGCTGCTTTAACCATGACAGATACATGGTTGCGCTCATCAATTTCACCATCGCCAGATTCCACAACAGCACTACACTCACCATCCAGCCACAGACCAGAATATTTTGCATTACATTGTATTGAGGATAGATCAGGATCACCAACACCGAATAAAACATCAGGTTCTTGGGATTGAGTAGACTCGAACCCAAACCCAGTAAAAAGTGCCTGAACGGTGCTTGATCTGGTGGGCCAGCATCATATTCCGGTTCAGTGTTGCTGAGTATCTGTGCAGCACGTGCAGCGCGAAAACATTGAACCGCCAGATAGGCAAAATAAAGCACACCTAACCATTTCATCGCGACCAGTAGTTCGGTATTGACCTTACCCAACAGAAACAGACTGCAATAAATCATCAGCAGAATGATGGCATTGCCTAATGCAATTCCCATACACGTCAATCGCGCTGCCTTTATTTTGCTTTGCATCAGTGTTTTTAAAATTAAAAAGAAATCAGCCCCAGGCGTCAGCAAAGCAATAAAATGCGTCACAACAATCGTTAAAAAAAGCTCCATACCTTCTCTCCAGATGAAGGAGAGCCAGCTTAAAAAAGCTTAAACCTTTATTCTTGTATAAAATTGCGGGAGCTAAGATTTTTTAGCATATTGTTTTGGGGTGACACCTGTATATTGTTTAAATACACGATGAAAATGGCTTTGGTCAGTAAACTCCAACTCATGCGCCAGTTGAGCCAGATCACAGCCCTGACGCAAGCGTAAGCGTGCCTGATTCACCTTTTGATTTAATTGATAGGCATGTGGCGTTAAACCCAAATAATGCTTAAAGAGCCGAATTAGCGCATAACGGCTCATCTGTAATTCATCAGCAAGTTGCTGTAGCGACAAATCATCCATACTGCTATTCAGACATTCAATTAAGCGCGGTAAATACGGCTGGAAATAACCTGCCGCCCCAATATTTTCCCAATGAAAATTCGGTATTAACATTTCAGTTAAGGTGTTAATCAAATATTGTTCTTTTTCTAAGCGTGAAATCTGAGGATCAAACAACACCTGATTTAATGCAGTAAATGCAGTGTAAAGATGGAGGTCATGGAGAATTGTAGGTCTTAATTGCGGCACATAGGACGTGTTTAAATCCAAATGCAGATCCATTTCCTGTTGAAGCTCATCAAGCAGCCCAGCCAACCATGTTGCATCAAGATGCATCATCTGGTAACTCCAGGCGTGTTGCGGTAAAGGGTTACAGGCATGCTCCACATGGGCTGGAATAACCACAATGCTACCTGCCTGAATCAACTGTTCAGAAGCAAAGGAGCTGGAAAAATGGCTCTGCCCCGCATCAACAGCCCCGATTGAAAAGGTAGGATGGCTATGCGATTTATAACAGATCCGGCTTTGACATGCCCTACGTGTTTCAACGTACGGCATGTCCGGATGGCTCCAAAACTCAACGCTTGAGTTCAAAATGACTTATACCTTTAACCTGTATCCCGATTATTTCTGCGCTAAAGCTTTTTCAATATCTGCTTCTAAGGCCTCTGGTTTAGTGGTTGGCGCATAACGCTCCAACACCTCACCATTACGGCCAACCAGAAACTTGGTGAAATTCCATTTGATATTCCGACTACCCAAAAGTCCTTTTGCTTCACGGGTTAAATAACGGAATATCACATGTGCTTCAGGCCCTTTGACATCTACCTTGGCAAACATGGGAAAACTGACGCCATAATTACGCTGGCAAAAGGTCCCGATTTCTTTATTGGTCCCCGGGTCCTGTCCTCCAAACTGATTACAAGGAAATCCTAATACTTCAAGTCCCTGAGATTTATATTTTTCATAAAGTTTTTCTAATCCGGCAAACTGCGGGGTAAAGCCACATTTACTTGCAGTATTTACAATCAGCATGACCTTGCCTTTATAATCAGCGAGCGCTTTTGTTTCTCCCTCTAACAACTCAGCTTCAAACTGATAAATGTTACTCATGGATAAGTTTCCTCGTCATTCTTCTCATCTGTTTTAAGTTGTAATGATGCCGAATTCACGCAATAACGCAGTCCTGTCGGCTGTGGGCCATCCTCAAACACATGGCCCAAATGTGCATCGCAATCATGGCAGACAATTTCTGTTCTGACCATACCATGCGATAAATCTTCATGTTCTTCTATTGCAACACTATCAATCGGCTTAAAGAAGCTTGGCCAACCACAGCCGCTATCGTATTTTGTATCGGAAGAAAACAATTCCGCACCACAACAACGACACACATAGGTACCATGTTGCTTGTTATTCCAATATTGTCCTGTAAATGCGGGTTCAGTGCCTTTTTGACGGGTGATGCGATATTCCTCTGCGGATAACTCTCTTTGCCATTCTCGGTCTGTTTTATTCACTTTTCCCATAACCTGCACCTTTTATTCTGATGTTAAAAATATCTTGATGATCAGATTTTATATTTACGCCATTCGCAAAAAAAACTCTAGTCTCAGATCGTATAATTTGTTGAAGTTTAAGCATCTAAACCTAAAAATAGCAAAAAGAAAGCAATTTAAATATTAAAAGGAAGCAAATTTTAACAATATTGTCTTTTGCGTGAGCAAATATAGTGATATTCTTGTTTCGCACGGTTGTATAGGACAAGAAATGTCTCAGAAAAAAAGTGTGGTGTTCCAGAACTTATTGCCAACCATCAGACAATATCAACAATCAGGTTTTACCCATGAAAAGATTGTTGAATTGCTGAGAGATCAGCATGATCTCAATCTGGTCACAGTGGAAACCTTTAAAAGTTATTTATACCGATATGCAAAAGTGAATCCTGCTATGTCTAAAAGTACAGTTGTTCCCCAGTCTCATCCATCAAGCCGAGAAATTAAAAAATCATCTAAGCTTGAGCATGTTTGTTATGACATCCGTGGACCTGTACTACGAGCCGCCAATGAAATGGAGGAGCAAGGACACAAGATTATCAAACTGAATATCGGTAACCCTGCCCCGTTTGGCTTTGAAGCCCCTCAAGAAATTATTAATGATGTCGCTTTAAACCTGCCGAATGCGATTGGCTACACCGATTCAAAGGGGATCTTCCCTGCACGTAAAGCCATCTGCCAGTATTACCAGCAGAAAGGCATCTTCGATATGCATGTGAATGATGTCTATGTCGGCAACGGCGTGTCTGAACTGATCGTGATGGCCATGCAAGGTCTGCTGGATGATGGCGATGAAATGCTGGTACCGATGCCCGACTATCCGTTATGGACGGCAGCGGTAAATCTGTCTGGCGGTACCGCAGTTCATTATAAATGTGATTCGGAGAACTACTGGTATCCAGATATTGCAGACATGGAAAGTAAAATCACGCCAAATACCCGTGGTATCGTGATTATCAACCCGAACAACCCGACCGGTTCGGTTTATCCACGCCATGTGTTAGAGCAAATTGTTGCATTGGCGAAAAAGCACGACCTGATTTTATTTGCTGACGAAATCTACGACAAAATTGTGTATGACGGCATTGAACATGTCTCTGTCGCAGCATTGGCTGGCGACCAGTTGTGTATTTCATTCAATGGCTTGTCAAAAGCCTACCGGATTGCCGGTTATCGCGCAGGTTGGATGGCAATTACAGGTAATAAAGCACGTGCTGCAGACTATATCGAAGGTCTGGATATGCTGGCTTCAATGCGCTTATGTGCCAACCACCAAGCGCAATATGCAATTCAAACAGCCTTAGGCGGTTATCAGTCGATTAATGACTTGATTCGCCCGGGTGGACGTTTATATGAACAGCGTAATATTGCCTGGGAAATGCTGAATGAAATTCCCGGCCTCAGCTGTGTGAAGCCTGATGGCGCAATGTACTGCTTCCCTAAACTTGATCCAGCGGTTTATCCAGTTGAAGATGACGAGAAACTGATGCTGGATCTGCTAAAAGCTGAAAAAGTATTATTGGTACAAGGCACTGGCTTTAACTGGCCAACACCTGATCACTTCCGTGTGGTATTCCTGCCTGCAGAAAATGAGCTGCGTGAAGCAATCAATCGCCTCGGTCGCTTCCTGGCAAAAATGCGTTAATAAAAAAATCCCCCTCTCAATAAAGGGGGATTTTTTTATATTTATTCCGATGCATTGTTCTCGCTTTGAGCTTCCCGCCATATCCTTTCATATTCTTGCGATTTTTTTAGGTTTTTGGCCAGACCAAAACCACCAGTTTTGTATAGACGCGCAAGTCCCTGCCAGCCATCCTCATTATCCTGCTCTAAGGCACGTTCATAAAACTCGGCTGCCTTTTTATAGTTTTTAATGGTTCCTTCACCATACTCATGCATCAGTCCTGCACTAAAAGAAGCAAGACCGGATGCCTCGGAAGCCTGGGTAAATAACCGAAAAGCCTCTTTATTATCTTTCTCGACACCTCCCGTCCCTTCAATATAAAAAAAGGCCAAGGCATTCATTGCTGTAGCATCACCTTGCTGGGCAGCCAACTGTAAATAGTGTCTTGCCTTCCCAAGATCTTGCGGCAGACCTTTCAGCCCTGCCTCATACATACGCCCTAACGTCGTCTGAGCCACATCAAATCCGGCATCTGCAGCTCGCGTAATCCATTCCACGCCCTTTTTAAGGTTGGTTACCACCCCGTCTTCATCAGAAAGATAAAGATAACCCAAACTATATTGTGCTCGTAATTGCCCTTTTTCTGCAGCTTGGGCATACCATTTCATGGCAGTCAGGTTATCTTCTTCAATGCCCTCTCCCAGATCATACATATAACCGACCTGGTACATTGCATCCGCATTTCCTTGTGCAGCAGCTCGTTTAAACCAAGTCAGGGCTTCACCATAATTCCACTCTAAGCCTTCACCAAAATAGTAAGCTTTGGCCAGTTCATATTGCGCATTCATATCACCGGATTGAGCCTGTACCATTAAAGCTTGTCGGGCTGGCGCGTCATCGGCATAAGATAAATTCACCCAACTGCTGGTCAACAATATTGCAAGCACAATATTTTTAAATCTCATTATCTAACTCATATTGCTATATTTTTATGCGATCACATTCTAGCGATAAAACCAATGATGTAAAACGATATTGATATATGTAAGGAAATCAAAAACTAATTTTTAACTTTTGAGCAAAATAACAAAGCAAACACACGGTTTGCCAAAATATTAAGCATGTCATTTTCGGTTTGCATGCTAAACTATGCGTTGGTTTGAAAAAGGATAGTCCTTCTATGCGGTTTGTTCATCTCGGTATCCATACAGAGTTTTCGATTACAGAATCGATTGTTCGCATACCTGATTTGGTCAAGGCTGCCGTAAAAGATGAGATGCCTGCGCTGGCACTCACAGACTTATCCAACCTGCATGCCGCAGTAAAATTTTACGAAGCCTGCCTAAAAAAAGGCATTAAACCGGTTTTAGGCAGTGTCATTCGCCTCAATGATGCCGAACATCGTGCCACCCTGCTGGCCATGACCAATACCGGATGGCGCAACCTGACTGAAATCGTGTCTCGCGGTTTTATCGAAGGCCAACAGTTAAGTATTCCATGCGTACAAAAAGAGTGGATACTTGAACAGGCTGAAGACCTGATTGTCATGCTGGGTCAACATAGCGATGTGGGTAAAATGCTCTGCTCTTCCAATCCACAAAAAGCTGAACCTTTACTGGAAGCATGGATTGAGAAATTTGGTAATCGCGTCTATCTGGCCTTAACCCGTACTGAACGTGTCGGTGAAGAAGATTTTATTCAGCAAGCAGTAAAACTAGCCGCTAAATATCAGATTGGTGTTGTTGCCCATAACGATGTTCACTTTGTTGAGCAAATAGATTTTGACGCGCATGAAGCGCGTGTCTGTATTGCGGACGGTTACGTACTTGGCGATGATAAACGCCCGAAGAACTATAGCCCTGAACAATATTTTAAAACGGGCGAACAAATGTCCGAGCTGTTTTCAGACATTCCGAGTGCGATTGAAAATACTTACCATATTGCAAGACGTTGTAATGTTGCTTTACAGCTTGGTACGTATTTCTTACCAGATTTCCCGATTCCAGAAGGTTATACCATCGACACCTATTTCGAGCATTTGTCTCGTGAAGGTTTAGAAGAACGTTTAAATGTACTTTATCCAGTTGCTGAACGTGACGAAGACTGGGCTGAGATTCGCAAACCGTATGATGAGCGAATCAAATATGAAGTCGACATTATTCTCAAGATGGGATTCCCGGGTTACTTCCTGATCGTCATGGACTTCATACAATGGGCCAAAAATAATGGCGTGCCTGTCGGTCCGGGCCGTGGTTCAGGTGCAGGCTCACTGGTTGCGTATAGCTTAAAAATTAC
This sequence comes from Acinetobacter calcoaceticus, assembly GCF_051947995.1. Taxonomy (GTDB): domain Bacteria; phylum Pseudomonadota; class Gammaproteobacteria; order Pseudomonadales; family Moraxellaceae; genus Acinetobacter. Next base: position 108,241 of record NZ_JBLVVH010000001.1, read on the forward strand.
CGATCTTGACCCACTCCGTTATGACCTGCTGTTCGAACGTTTCCTTAACCCGGAACGTGTCTCGATGCCCGACTTCGACGTCGATTTCTGTATCGCAGGCCGTGACCGTGTAATTGAATACGTAGCACAAAATTATGGTCGCCAAGCGGTTTCACAGATTGCCACCTTCGGTACCATGGCGGCAAAAGGTGCAATCCGTGATGTCGCACGTGTCTTGGGTAAATCTTATGGTCTGGCTGACCGTATTTCCAAAATGGTACCGACCAAGCCACTGGGTGTTGATCTGGCCACTGCGATTGATATGGAACCGCAGCTCAAAGACATCGTCACCAACCCGTCCAATCCAGACAATGATGATGCTGCCGAAATCTGGGAAATGGCGCTCAAGCTGGAAGGGATTACGCGTAATACCGGTAAACATGCCGGAGGCGTGGTCATTGCACCGGGTAAAATTACCGATTATTCTGCGGTGCTGTGTGATCCGGATGGGACCAACCGCGTTGCACAATATGATAAGGACGATGTTGAAGCCGCAGGTCTGGTTAAATTCGACTTTTTGGGCTTACGTAACCTGACGGTCATTGAAGATGCGGTACAGAATATCAATAAACGGATCAAATCCGAGACACCACTGAATATTTCCAATGTCCCTTTAGACGATAAAGATGCTTATCTGGTGTTTGCCGAAGCAAATACCACAGCGGTATTCCAGTTTGAATCCGTCGGCATGAAAAAGATGTTGAAGGAAGCACGACCAAGCAAATTTGAAGAAATTATTGCCTTCGTTTCCTTGTATCGTCCGGGTCCGATGGACCTGATTCCTGACTTTATCCATCGTATGCATGGCGGTGAATTTGAATACCTTCATCCGCTACTTGAAGGCGTACTGGAACCAACCTACGGGATTATGGTTTACCAAGAACAGGTAATGCAGGCTGCACAGTTCTGTGCGGGCTATACCCTTGGTGGCGCAGACTTACTTCGTCGTGCCATGGGTAAAAAGAAACCGGAAGAAATGGTCAAACAGCGTCAGATCTTTATTGAAGGTGCTGCGAAAAAAGATATTGATGAAGCAACCGCCAACCATATCTTTGACTATATGGAAAAGTTCGCAGGTTATGGTTTTAACAAATCCCACGCCGCAGCCTATGCCCTGGTTGCCTACCACACGGCCTGGTTAAAAGCACATTATCCAGCCGAGTTTATGGCGGCGGTTTTATCTTCGGAAATGCAGAACACCGACAGTATCGTGTTCCTGATTGATGACTGCCGTAATAACAAACTGGAAGTACTGCCACCTTCAGTGAATATGTCTTTGTATCATTTCCATGCCAGCGATGAAGCCACTATCGTTTATGGTTTAGGTGCCATTAAAGGTGTCGGTGAGCAGGCCATGCAATCGGTCATCGACTCACGCATCAACGAAGGTCCGTATAAGGATTTATTCGACTTCTGTCATCGTATTGATCTGAAGAAGATCAATAAACGGACTCTGGAAGCTCTGATTCGTGCCGGTGCGCTGGATTGTCTCGGCATTGAACGCTCCAGCTTGATGGCACAATTGCCAGAAGCCGTACAAGCAGCCGAGCAAGCACGTAGTAACCGTGAAACTGGGATAATGGACCTGTTTGGTGAAGTCGAAGAAGTTCAGCGTAAACCGGCCAAACCCGTGAAACCGTGGTCTGATGAAGTTCGTCTAAAAGGTGAAAAAGACACACTGGGGCTCTACCTCACAGGTCACCCGATTGATGTCTATCGCCCTGAATTGAAATCATTCATTTCAGCAAAACTGAATGAACTGACCCCGACCCGTCGCGGTGTGACTACTGTTTTTGCAGGTTTAGTGGTTGATATTGCCAACTTCCCAAACCGTATCATGATCACACTGGATGATGGTACGGCCCGTGTCGAAATCAGTTGCAACCATGAGCGCTTCCAGCGCTATAAAGAGGTGGTTCGCTTAGAACAAGTAGTGGTAATTGAAGGTGAAATCTACGAACGTGAAGGTTTTGACCGCCCAATGGCACGGTTAAGTAAGGCATTCAGTTTAAATGAAATTCGCCAGAAACGTGCCCAAAGCATTCAGGTCCGCTTAACACAAGACTTGATGAGCAAAACTTTGGCGAAAGATTTACAAGCCATTCTTTTACCTTATTGTAATGTGGATATGTGCCAGCATATTGGTCTGCACATCCAGCTGGACCAAAGTTTTGCAACCGCCGAGTTACACCTCGGTCCACAATGGAAAGTTGCACCACTGGATGAGTTGCTCAGCAAGCTGCGTGATTATTTTGGCAAAGAAGCCATTGCGATCGAATATCAGGTGAAGTCTAAAGCGGCTAAAGTTGCAGAAGCGCCGAAAGTGGCAAATATCGCGCCGCCACCTGACAATATGTCAATGGATGAAGCGCTTGATCTTTATCAGGCAGAAGTCTCTCAATACTCTTAATTCTGGATATTATATGAACCAGTTTGACTCAAATAACGTGTCCAAACATTTGGATCATGTCCGTATTGTCATGGTCAATACCACCCTACCCGCCAATATTGGTAGTGCTTTACGTGCAATGAAAACCATGGGCCTGTCCAAGCTGGTACTGGTTGCACCGAAAACCTATCCACATCCCGATATTGATGCTTTGGCAGCGGGTGCACAGGATTTGATTGAACAGATTGAAATTGTTGAGACTTTAGAACAGGCCATTCAGGATTGTCATATTGTATTCGGCACCAGTGCCCGTAGTCGCACTATTCCATGGCCATTGCTCGATGTTCGCCCTGCAGCAAAAGAAGCCTTACAGGCGGCAAGCAAAGCACAACATATTGCCATCGTGTTTGGTCGTGAAGATCGTGGCCTGACCAATGAAGAACTGGCCTTGGCCAATTACCACTTAACCATTCCAGTCAATCCTGAGTATGGCGTGCTGAATGTTGCACAAGCCATTCAGGTGGTCTGTTATGAATTAAGAATGGCTGCACTTGAACAAAATACTCAAGTTACAGATACACCAAACGATCATATGCAACTGAAACAACAGCAAAGCATGGAATGGGATGAACCGCTGGTGACACAGCAACAGATGGAAGAGTTCTATCCTCATCTGGAAAAAATGCTGACTGAAATCGAGTTTTTGGACCCGAATAATCCGCGTTTATTGCCATTACGCTTGCGTCGTTTATTTGGAAGGATACAATTAGATCGTATGGAGTATCATTTATTACGCGGCATCTTCAGCCGCGTTCAGGCACTTGCCAATGGTTCATGGAAAAAGACAAACATGGAGGATCGTTCAAATGATTAAACAGCTTAAAGAAGATATCGAGGCTGTGTTTGCACGTGATCCTGCGGCTCGAAACACGCTGGAAGTGCTAACCACCTATCCAGGTATCCATGCGCTGATCATGCATCGTATGGCACATGAATTGTGGAAAAAAGAATATAAGGGTACGGCACGCCTGCTTTCTTCATTTAGTCGCTTTGCTACAGGTATTGAAATTCATCCGGGTGCAAAAATTGGCAAACGTTTCTTTATCGATCACGGCATGGGTGTGGTCATTGGCGAAACGGCAGAAATTGGCAACGATGTGACGCTTTATCATGGTGTTACTTTAGGCGGTACCACCTGGAATAAAGGCAAACGCCATCCGACGCTGGAAGATGGTGTGGTGGTGGGCGCGGGTGCAAAAATTCTAGGTCCGTTTACCGTGCATAAAGGTGCAAAAGTCGGTTCAAATGCTGTCGTTACCAAGGAAGTCCCTGAAAATGTAACTGCTGTAGGTAACCCGGCGCGTTATATCTTCAAAGATAAAACCCAAGTGGAACCGGATGAAATCAGTCGTCGTGATTATGCGGAAAGTATTGGCTTCCAGCCCTATGCAACCACTCAGGATCAATCCGATCCTATTTTAGAAGGCATTCGTGTCCTTCTCGATCGGATGCAAAAAAATGAGAAACGCATGAACCTGCTGTGCCAGCGCCTGTCGGAACTGGATCCGAGTTTCACACCGCAAAGTTCTAAGAATCAGCCATTAAGCAAAGAAGAACTTAAAATTATTGAAGAAGTTAGACGTGAATGTGAAGCACAGAACAAAACTTCGGCAACATAAGCAAATATATAAGAAATGTAACAAGCTTATCATTGCAAGTTGGTTTTGCTTTTCCTAGACTGGTGAAACCAACGATCTACTTCTCATTTAACTAAAATTAATGGATGTAAGCATGAATTTTAAGCCTTTGGCATTACTTGTACTTTCCACTTCTTTTTTAACCGCCTGTGGCATCGCCCCAGTCAAAAAAGATAAAGCTTCTGAGCCATTTGTATTCAAAGAGCCAGAACCGACCGCGCCGTTCTATGCTTTAAATCCAATCAAATATGATGCGCCACCTAGCTTCGAAGTTGCCCTGAAAGATGCAGCAGCTCAACCGGTGACTAAAATGGTGGTGTCATTACAAAATGATCCGTCAAAATCAACCACGTTAGACATCAATAAACTGATCGTTCCAACCATCGACAGTAAACAACGCAATGTAAAATATGCAGTTCTTGCCGGTGAAAATGAAATCGATGTAACAGAAATTGATGATTTCTTACAACTGGTTGAAGGTAAGGCACGTCACTATCCACCTCGTTTCCCTGATCGCCAGGAACGCAAAGGCTATGAAGCGAAGTTAAAAGAAACCACCCAGAAACTGGATGCTTTGGCAGAAAAGCCAAATGCATCTATCGATATCCTGACACGCGCATTTAAAGCAAGTGTGATGGCACGTAATATGGATCTGGGTACAGCGTATACCACCAAATCATTGAACTACGCGCAACGTATTCTTGCAATGAACCCGAATGATGCTGAAACAAACTTCTGGTTCGGTTTTGGCTTGTCTGAAGGTGGCGGTCAACGTGAAGCGATTCCTTATTTAGATAAGGCCATGAAAGGCGGTGTTCAAGAAGCTTATCTTTCTGCTGCAAACAACTATCTCTGGTTAGAGCAAAAGAAAAATGCACTTCAAACCTTAAAGAACTATAAAATCAATTATCCAGATGAAGCTGAAGTCACGGATCGTTTGATCAAGGAAGTGGAATCTGGAAAACGCTGGAATGTTTGGCAAGTATTGAACTAATCAATAGCCCATTCTGTAGTGAAAAATAGACTGTCGTGTACAGTCTATTTTTTTATGGATGATTGAAAAAACATTCGATTTTCGTATTATAGCTACAATCTCCCAGCCAACTTGCTGATTTATGAAGCTAGCATTTACCCCGAATCAACGTTTATTTGCGATCAGTCTACTCAGTGCGATGGTGATGAGTGGTTGCCAGGTCGTCAGCCTGAAACAGCAAGACCTCAATGTGACGATTGCGAACGAGCGTAATAGTATTCTGACCCAGAAAAAATTGAGTGAAGCCAGCCTCAATGTGCTGTCAATGTCTGGCAAAGAAGCAAAAGTCTGCATGCAGACCCCAAATGAATGTATTGCAGATCTGCATAAAATTCCGCAGATTCAGGATGAACAACTTTTATCTACTGCCAGCGAATTATATCTTTCCAAAGCAATGAGTCTCTCCGACTCCTCTGAGTGCAAAGTGAGTAAACTCACCAAACATAAAGGCGAAGAAGAACAAAAAACAATTCAGAAAACCTATGAACACTGCCTGGATCAAGAGCTTGAAGCTCTCGATAAGAGCATTCGTTATAGTTATGCTTATTTATTTAAAACCGCCCGCCAGCCGCAGGAACGGATTTTTGATAACAGACAAGTTCAAATTCGGGACTTCTATAATCAGGCCTTAACCAAAATGGTCAATGTCCATAGTTTAAGAAACCCCTCCAAAACTATTACGCCGACGATTAAAATTGGTAATAGCACATACACTATTGATATACAGTCCTATCAACGCTTGCAAAATATGCAGCTTGAGAAGTTTATTTCTAGCTATAACATGAACTTTTCTGGCTTAAGAGCCATTAACCGTCGGGATGGTTTCGGTTCAGATTTCGTCGCTGTATTTCCCTCATCGGATAATGCTACCCATGGTGAAAATAAGTACATTCTTGATCCCTTAACCTATAACTATCCAAATGGGGTTAATCCCAACATCCATAAGGCGCGTTATCTGGCTGCCACCATTATTGCTCAACCCAAAAAGGCTACCGCAACGGTGGATGATGTACTGAATAGCCCAGAATTTGAAGTCAAGGTCTATGATCCCTACAGTGTCGAGAAAGTAAGTATTGCTGGAAAAGAATATTCACTGGCAGCCAATTTCTCGGCACCTTATGGTCTCTGGCTGGCTGAAAATAATTTAGGGACTGCGGCTTATTTAACATTAATTGACCGCGACCAGCATCTAACCATGCCGCATTTATATATGCTTGAACCTTACAATCCGAACAAGAAAGTGATTGTACTGGTACATGGTCTGGCCAGTAGTCCTGAAGCGTGGATTGCGGTCACTAACGATATTATGGGTGATCCTGTTTTACGTGAGCATTATCAGGTTTGGCAAATCTTCTACTCTACCAATATGCCGATTCTGGAAAGTCGCTTTCAAATCTATGCCGTGTTAAAACAGGCCTTTGCTTCATTGAATCCAAAAGATGCCGCCGCTCAAGATGCAGTTTTAATTGGTCATAGTATGGGCGGCATTATCAGTCGGCTTTTAGTGAGCAATGCGGATATTTCCAAAGAGGCACTGACTATGATGAACAGCCGCCAACAGGCACGTTTGCGCAAACATCCTGTGATTGGTGAACGATTGAAAATGGAGCCGATTGCAAACTTTGATCGTGCCATTTTCTTGGCAGCACCGCATCGCGGTACAGATTATGCAGATCGCTGGTTTACCTTGGCAGCCCGCAAGATTATCAAGCTCCCTGCTACGTTCTTGACCACCTTGGCGGATACACTCACCAGTGACGATATGGATCTTAAAGACTTTGTTAAAACCTTGACCAATGACGTGATCCAGAATGGTCCAAGTGATCTAAGCAAAAAATCCAAATTTATGGAACTAACGGCAACCATTCCTCCGGAAAATGGTCTGATTTTCCATTCCATTATGGGCAACATTACCAAGAGTGATGATCCGAATGTCATCACCGATGGAATTGTTCCTTATAAAAGTGCACATTTAGATGGTGCTGTGTCTGAAAAGATTTTCAAAGGTGGCCACTCCATTCAGGAAACCCCTGAAGCAGTATTAGAACTTCGTCGTATTTTACGTGAACATCTGGTTGATCATGGGTTATATAAACCGAAGAACTAAACACCATAAAAAAAGCCCCAAACTTTTGGGGCTTTTTTAGATCAGCTCATTTATAGGCCAGAACGGATCATATAATCAAAGGCAGAGAGTGAAGCCTTGGCACCTTCACCTGTGGCAATGATAATTTGCTTGTACGGCACAGTCGTACAGTCACCGGCAGCAAATACACCTTTAACACTGGTTTCGTTACGGTCGTTGATCACGATCTCGCCACGGTTGCTCAACTCAACCGCACTGTTCTTCAGGAAGTCGGTATTTGGCAATAAGCCGATCTGTACAAAGATCCCTGCCAGCTCAACCGTATGTTCTACATCAGTGGCGCGATCTTTATATTTCAACGCCGTCACCTGAGCGCCATCACCGACCACTTCTGTACTCAGTGCATTCATGATCACGGTGGTATTTGGCAAGCTGTTTAACTTGTCTTGCAACACCTGGTCGGCACGAAGCTTGGTATCAAATTCAACCAGAGTTACATGCTCAACAATGCCTGCAAGGTCAATGGCTGCTTCTACACCCGAGTTACCACCACCAATCACCGCAACACGTTTGCCTTTGAACAATGGCCCATCACAGTGTGGGCAGTAAGCCACACCACGGGTACGGTATTCGGCTTCACCCGGCACATTCATCTCTCTCCAGCGTGCACCGGTTGAAAGAATGATGGTTTTCGATTCAAGCTTGGCACCATTTTCCAGTTCAACTTCAACCAGACCGTTGGCGGTTTGATCTGCGCCTGTGATCTTGCTGACACGTTGCAGGTTCATGATATCCACGCCGTATTCACGGACATGTGCTTCCATGTCCTGAGCAAACTTCGGACCGACAGTTTTTTGCACCGTGGTAAAGTTTTCAATATCCATGGTATCCATCACCTGACCGCCAAAGCGTTCAGCCACAATACCGGTCTTGATCCCTTTACGCGCTGCATAGATTGCCGCAGTACCACCGGCAGGACCACCACCAATCACCAACACATCAAATGCATCTTTGGCATTGATGGCCGCTGCATCTTTCTCAGCTGAATGGGTATCTAACTTGGCCACGATTTCTTCCAGAGTCATACGACCCTGACCGATATGCTCATTGTCCTGGAATACCATAGGTACAGCTAAGATTTTGCGCTCTTCCACTTCATCCTGGAAGAAAGCACCATCAATCATGGTTGCCGTGGTATTCGGGTTGTTGATTGCAATCAGGTTAAGTGCCTGCACCACATCTGGACAGTTGTGGCAGCTTAGTGACACAAATACATCGAAGTTTGCAGTCAAGTTGAGGCCTTTGATTTGAGCTAGGACTTCATCAGAGACTTTTGGCGCATAGCCAGACACTTGCAGTAATGCCAGAATCAAAGAAGTAAACTCATGGCCCATCGGCAAGCCAGCAAAGAACACACGCGGTTGTTCACCTGCTTTGGCAACACCGAAGCTAGGACGGCGAGCGTTTGAACCGTCAAAACGCGCCGTAACTTGGTCAGAAAGTTCCACGATTTCAGTCACCAGTTCTTTGATTTTCTCTGCTTTGTTTGAGTCATCTAAAGCAGCAACCAGTTCGATCGGACTTTCTAAACGTTCTAAATAAGCTTTTAATTGAGTTTTAATATTTTGATCTAACATGTATTTCTCCAAACCCTAAGACTTTTAAATCGGTCAATTCATTCAATAAGGCTATACTACGCAAAAACTATAAATAGGTAAAACAGTATGTTTTTATGAGTTCAATCGAATAAATCTATCAAAAACAAATCGACCGGCACAGCATACAGGGGCAAGCACAAAGGTCAACGCGATGCGGTACGCTGTAAGGCGTTCTGATCATAAAAACAGATTAATACTCAAGCTTTTGACTAATTCGATTGCGACGATTTTTCAAGTTCTTGGCTAACAAATATAAAACGGCACTTAAAGCCAAGATCAATAAAACGATTCCCCACAAAATGAGGTTCACAATCTGAGAAATACGCTCTGCCTGCTGGGCACGTAAATCCAGCGGTTGTGTAAGTGCAGTGATGCTTTTACCGTAAAGTTGCTGTTGCATCACCCACAACTGCTCAGGCTTGAAATCGTATTTCTTAAACAAAAGTGGATCATTCTTTTCAGCATCAATGAGTTGGTTTACATACACATTCGCGGTCTTACGATCGACAGGTTGATGCAATAAAGCCACTTGGGCCAGAACATAAGCTTTTTCCGTCGAAGAAATCTCGGCTTGTTGTAAATCCTGGGCAATCTGGCTTTCCACAATATTATTTTGATAACTCATCCACTGCTGATAAGCCTGCTTGGTTTCATCTTTCCAGTCATACTGAATGTAACTTAAACCAGACCAGAGTAAGATAAATGCAATGATCCATGCCAGAAAGCGTTGCGTCCAGGCCTGAAAACGCTGCTGAAAAAACTTGAGTTTTTTCGCCCAGCTCACCAGAAAAAAAGCACCAACAAATGAAACCAGGATTTTCAGGAACAGCCAGCCTACCCATGACAATAAATTAAATAAATAATCGACAGGTTGCTTGAAAGGAATAAGCTCCTGGACATGATAAGGCAAATCGAGTACCTGAACCTGCATGGAAAGATCGAAGAAACGATAGATCAATTCTTTCTGAAAAAATAGCGAGGCAATGGTAACCGCCGCTAAAGTACTGGTCAGAAAAAACCAGATCATTAAATGACGCTGACGTTTTTTTAACACATCTAAACGCTGGTCAAGCGGCTGTACACTCAAATCGTCTATCGGTGACAATGATCTTTCCTTCAAAAATTAATCGTATCAAGATTGAGGTGGCTGGCTATTCTCCAGCACCAGATGATTCAGACTATCCTGCAAGGCCCGTAACCGTGTCGTGGCTTCAGCACGTTTCTGCATGCCTTCTTTCTGGATTTGAATCACATCATTTACTGTTTTAATGAGGGTGTTTTGAACATGTTCAAGGGTTTCCACATCAATCACTGAGCGCTGATTGGCTTTAGCCGTATCAACCGAGTTTTGATGAAGTAACTCTGCATTACGACGTAATAACTCATTGGTGGTGTCATCAATGGCTTTGGCAAGCTGCACGCTATTCTTTTGCTCCTGTAATGAAATCGCCAGACTAATCTGATTTTTCCAAGCTGGCAAAGTGATATTTTTAATCGCATAGAACTTATCGACCAGCATCAGGTTATTCGACTGGATAATGCGGATCATGGGCAATGTTTGCATGGCAGACTGTTGTAAGACCTGTAAATCACTGACCCGCTTTTCCAGATTATTGGCCAAATGATTCAGGTCATAAATCTGCTGTGTGGTCTGCTGATCCTGCTCTTGAGAAGACAACGCTGAAATCTGCTGCTGGATATCCTGTTGCTTCAATTGACCTGCTGCGATATACACACCCAATTGCTTATACTCATCCTGTACGGCATCAAACATTTTATCAAGCGTACCAACCCGTGCCTTCAAACCAGATTGCGAGCTTTCAATTTCCTTAACCAGAACATCGATCTGTTCTTTGGTGGTATTAAAGTGCTGATCAAAATTTTGCTTGGCGCTTTTAAACTTGCTCAGTAAACCGCCAAAAAAACCCGAGCTCTTTGATTTATTCAGAATGCTAGACGTATTGAGCTGCTGGGCGACCTGCACCACTTCATTGAGTTTTTGTCCTGTGCTATCCAGATCTTTATTCTGCACCAGACTTAATAACTCATCCGTATAAGTCGAGGTCTTATTGGCAATATTTTTACCATACTCTGCCACAACAGTCTGACTCATCTCTGCCAACTCTTTATGCGCATCCATCACTTCGGCAAGGTCTTGTGGCTGTAAACCCAACTCTTTCAGGTTGAGTTGCTCAAAACGTTGCTCAGGCTTGAGTTCAAGTTGTTGAGACACTTTACTAAGTTCTGAATCTGACATGGTATTCCCCTCTTATTTCTGTAATGATTTTTTCAAATTTTGAATCAGGTTTTCTCGGCTCTTGTCTAGTTGCTCAATGGTCGACGACGAGCCAGACTCACGACTTTGCTTCAAATGATATTGCCATGCAGGAATTAGCACCTGTTGCGCTTCCTTAAAACGGTCTAACAGACTAAACGACAAATGCTGGGATAATTGCATCTGCTTCATCGCAATATCATTGCTGCTCTGTAAAGTTTGTAGCGTATTCACTTTTTTTGAAAGTCGCTCGACAAAATGATCCAGCACCTGCTGTTTGCTAAATTGAGGATATTCTCTTAAAAACTCATCCGCGGCCTGAATATAGGCAGCCATCTGCTCACGCAACCCCAATGCCTGTTGCAAACGTGACTGCGATTTCTGGATTTCTATCTGCAAGCGCTGACTCAGATGATTGGCTTCATGGATCAGGCGATCTAAATCTTTGACATATTTGACTTGACCCGCATCATATTCGACATCAATCCCCAACCATTTTTGCAATGCATTGAAGCGACGTCCACCCAGATATTTTTTTGAAAGCGAAAGCTGCTGAATAATCTGGCTAATCACTTCGCTCAATTGCTGATTCAGTTTGGGATCAACCCCATTGAGCAAAACACTCTGGGCTTGTACCAAATGATCTGCATAATGATTTAAACGATGTGGATCGTTTAATAAAGGCACTAAATCATTACGCTTGATCGCTAAAATATGTTCTTGATTTGACTCAATTTGCGATAAAGGTATCAAGTCGGGCGGTATCGTCATATAAGTTAAAAATCGTGGGTACAAATAAATTTGGACAGGTTTATTTGTAGCATGTTCTGACAGTTTCGCCTACAGCATTGTTGTTATGTTTTTTAAAATATATGGCCTGATTAAAAAGTAAAAAATCCTCTAAATTACAATCAATAAAGAGGATTCTAACAAGCTTAATTCATGATTTATTCATCATTGAGCGCGCATTCAAAACTATTTGGATTTTGCTTGCAACGAACCTTCTTCAAGAAGCTCATCATTTTTGGATCATAAATCCCGGCCTTGGTCAGTGAAATACGTGCCTCACGCATCATTTTCATATAATTCACCTGCTCTTCAGGGGAAATATTCATCCAGTACTTGGCCGGAATTTCCTTTTCATATTTGGCGATAATATTAAAAGTACGGCCCAATTGACCTGCCACCCATTCTCGTGACTTTTGACCAAAGCCTGCCGGAAACTTGTCCTTGCGAATAATAAAATTTGCCGAGATTTGCGTGAGCGGAAATTTTACGATGCCGCCTTTATCGCCTAAACCTTTATAAAGTTCAAAAGGCTTATAGGCCACAATCGGTGCAGGCACGATATCAATCTGGTGATTATTGAATTTGGCACCGGCATTGGTCACATCAACTGAAACCGCTTGGGCACCGACCTGAGCCACCAGCTTCGGTTGTGCCTCATCATAGGCAAATACGCCAACCTTCTTTCCGGCAGCCTTGGCTAGGGTATTGATACTACGATCAGAAACAAATAGATAGGCAGGCCCAATGGTACCAAGCCCGGCAATTTCATAAGGCCCATTGATCATGCTTTTTGCAGCTTGTGGTTTGGACAAAAGCTGATAGGCTAAAATTGCCGTTTTTAAATCGGTCAGTGCACCAATTGCATCTAGAGAACCGACATATTTATTGAACTGTCGGCCACGTAAGCCACTGATAATCGCTCCATCGCATTGCCCGACCTTCAGATCTTCTGCAGCCACACGTTCATCGACATAAGCACGCAAATCGATATCAGCTCCCCATTTCTTGGCTTCAAGCGCATAATCCTTTGCCAATGCAAAAGCATCACCTGATTTACCCACAGGATCGAATACACACACTGTTTGCTTGGCCTGTGTAGCGACTGCACATCCCCATAAGGCCAAAACTATGAAACCGTTTTTAATGATCATCCCGTTCATCCCAGATCAGTTTTGTTATCTATTGATCACACCTGATTGAGCCGCATGATCCTATGACGAGATTAATTTTTTTAACGGATTTACAGTCAATACAACCGCACAAACCGTTGAAATAGCGGATTCATCGCTACGACCTGTAGATTTAGACCAATCACTTTTGCGGCAGTGCATAGGTGCCAATCACATGGGCGACGGGTTCCTCATCATCCAGTGAATATAACCAGACTTCGCCTGTAACTAAGGTTTTACCCACTTTTATCAATTTGCAGACCGCCCGAATATCGCGATTACCATTGGGCTTACGAAAAAAGTTAATGGTCATATTGGTGGTGACCGCCATCGCAACCAAACCTAAATGTCCCAGAATGGCAATGTACAGCACGTAATCTGCAACCAGCATTAAGGTCGGCCCAGAAACCGTCTGACCTGGCCGTAAATCACCTGTATCAACACGATAAAGCAGCTGTGCTCCTCTGGGTGTAATTTCCTCAATGGTACTTTTCATTAGCGCTTGCGGAAATTCTTGTGCCAGAAATCCCATGATTTGCTCTTTTGTTGCTGCCATGCGTTCTTCCCTTGCTCCTGTTGTTTGATCCCTGATTTAAACTGACATGCTTGACACGGTAATTTAATCTGCCTGACTGGAAAGCTGATTTAATACCTGCCAATAACTTGGCGGTTCAGCCACATGTCCACGTTCACGTAACATCTGATGCATTTTGGGCAGTTTAGAATAAGGTACCGCGGCCATCAAATGATGTTCTTTATGATAGTTCACATTGATCGGTGCAACTAAGGCACGTGCCAAATAGCCCGCTTTGGTGGTGCGGGTATTGGTTAAGGCACTGTGACTGGTCTCCATGCCGGCATGTTCTGCCATTGAACGGACTCTGAGGAATAAAGGAAATGGGGTTAAATAGGCTACGATCCACAATGCATAAAGCTTAGGATGACCTGCCGCCCATAATGCTGAAAACAGCGCTGCATTGGTTGCAATTGCTCCACCACTATTCTTTAAAAAGGCTTTGGGATAATCAGTCCAGTGTTTGCCTTCCTGAGAAATCCAGCGACGGTCATTGGAAACTGTCCACTCCATTTTTTCAATATCCATCAGCACACGACCAACTGCAAACTTAAATCCGGTCACTCCGGTTAAATCACGCATGAATTTCCGCATCAACGATTTCTTAGAGGTGGGAAAACCCGTGACCAGTGATAGATCAGGATCATCCACTGTCGAGGTTTTACTGTGATGGCGCATGTGATGAGCACGGTATTTATGTAAATCATTCCAGATCGGACGCGCACATAACCAGTCAGTTAATGTGTCATTCAGCCATTTGGTTTTAAACAGGCTTTGATGCGATGCGTCATGCATGATAATCGCCAGGGCCAGTTGACGCCCTGCCAAAATAACCAGCGCTGCAATACACATCAGTAATTTCCCCCAAGCAGGCAAATATTCCCATGAACTTGCTACGGCGGCAAAAGTCCCACCAATAACAGCCCAGGTCGAGAACACCGCCCAACTGCCCTGTATATCCGATTTAGCCGTGAGCTCAGTAATTTCCTCTCTACTGAATAAGTCACTGATTGCTACGCGTGTATTCATCTCTTTATCCTGCCTGAATGTGTTGTATTATTATAAAACTACACAATTTATCTTTTTATTTTAAACTCAGTAATATTTCTGTCAATAAATTAAAATTAAAATAATTGTAATATTTATAGTCAGGATTTACTCCTCCTGACTTTCATAGAATTTACGCCACGCCTCTAAGCCGGTCTGATCGAGTTGCTGTACACTTTCAGCAAATTGCTGGCGCAGTTGTACATCTACAAAATCTTCTGGCAATAAGGGATCATTCATCAATAAAGAAATGGTTTGACGCCCGAGTAATAATGACTCTCGAGCGGCATCGTCCAAGGCAAGTTTAGGTACTGTGGCTAACCACTGCTGGATCATATGACTGTATTTTTCATAATTCTGATTTAAGGTCTGGGTTGCCCAGAGTTTTGGCAAGTTTGCCAAAGTTGTCGCATCAAAATGATTAATTTGACAGATTTTTGCACACTCTTCTAAGCCTGAGGCTTTTAATTCTGCACAAAGCTGATCAAAACCCGTCGCCAGATTATCCGGACGAATATAGATTCCCTGTTCCAGTTCTTTAAAACCAAAATGCTTGAGTGCTCTTTCACGCCGATTTAAGGCAGTCCGATCAACACGCCCCAAGGCACCGGTAAATACCGCCAGATATTGATGATTCCAGCGCTTGGTCTGTTTAATGCCTTGTTTACGATTTAACATGACATCGGCCCATTCATGCGACTGCACTGTAAATTGATACACGCCACGTTCAATCGCTTCAATCACACCATCACTGGATAAACGGGTCACTGCCACGCGAATGCTGTTTTCACTAATGCTGAATAACCTAGCCGCCACAATCATCTGCTTAATTGAAATCGCACCACCTTGTAATCCCAAGAGCAAATCAATAATTAAATCACGGGCATTCATTTTAGCGATTGTCATGTTGCAGTCGAACCCACATTGGAATAGAAAAGATGAGAAATAAGAGACTGGAATCTTAACTGAGAATCTCCCTTTTGGCATTTGCTAAAAGGGAGAGTTTTTTATTATTTATAGGAAAACAAACAGTAAAATAATACCGAGAACAATACGGTACCAAGCAAACACACGTAAGGTATGACGTTCAACAAATTTTACCAGTGCACTGACCACAAACAGTGCCGAGATAAAGGCTGCAACAAAACCCACCGCAATATTCAGCATATTGTCTTGTGTCAATACATCCGCATTGCGTGCCAAGTCAAATACTGCTGCGCCCAACATGGTCGGCATTGCCAGGAAGAATGAAAACTCGGTTGCGGCTTTACGTGACAACCCTGCAAACATCCCCCCCACAATAGTCGCACCTGAACGTGAGGTTCCTGGAATCATGGCCACACATTGTGCACATCCCACCAGAAACGCTTGCTTATAGGTAATCTTGGTTGCATCCGTGGTTTTATGATCAAATTTAATCGATTCCACCCAGAAAATGATCAAACCACCGACAATTAAAGCAATCGCAACCACCAGCGGACTAAACAGGACACTCTTAATAAAATCGACTGCAAATACCCCAATCACCACCGCTGGAATAAATGCCAGTAAAACGCTAAAAGCAAAATGCCGTGCTTCTGCATCTCCACTAAAAAACCCTTTGATCAGGTCAAAAATCTTTTGTCTATACAGCCAGCAAACCGCCAGAATCGCACCCAGCTGAATCACCACCTCAAAAACACGACCGTCATCGGAATGAAAGTCGATCATATGACCAAATAAAATCAAATGACCTGTACTTGAAATGGGCAGGAATTCGGTTAAACCCTCAATAAAGCCTAAAAACAAGGCTTTTAAAATTTCAATATGTTCCATAAATTACTCAAAAACACGTAATACAAGAATAAAAATAAATGGCAAGCTTACCTTGAAATGGCAGCATTTTATGTGTTTGTCACGTAACGTTTTTATCAAAAAATCACGCGCACCTGCATGTCCTTTAAATAATCATCAGACTATTTTTCTTTTGCATTTGCTCAACCACTTCATGCGTATCGAATCCCAGACGCCAATATAAAAGTTCTAGAACATCCAGCTCATCCTGAGTAATAATCCGGTCGTTCCAAAGACATCTTTCTGCAATTGACAAAATATTGAGACGATCACGCAATAACAAGCCTGACACATCATTCAGGATTTCCGCCAGATCCAGTGGCTCATCTGAAATATCGGCATAGGTTTGCATTTCATCTTCAGTCAAAAGCAGTTGCAAGATACGTTCCCGCACCTCAAGCTGATTTGGACTATTAATTTGCTGAACATGCAGCAAGGCATCAATCAAATGCACAATCTGGGATTTCACATCTTCAAAAGCCGCAGGTAAATGGGCCGGCATTAAATTCAGTTCATGTTTGACGCGTTCGAGCAACAAGGCATCCAGCAAGCCCACTTCCCCATCTTCCTGAATAATACAGGCCAGCTTGGTAAGAAATTGACGGGCGATACTGGCTGGCATGTGCCCAATATTCTTGCAGGCATCATGGAAAATCTGCACATGAATACGACCATCCAGATTCAATAAAGCATCGACGATGGCATGGCTGACCGGTGCATCCTGCGGAATAAATTCGCGATATTGACGGATCATCAGAATCGCCACCATCACCTCACGCGAACCCGTTGCGGTTTGCATGGCGCGCTGAATCAATTCAGGGCGTTTCTTATTTTTACGTATCTCTGGGTTAAGCGGCTTAATCGCATCGTTCAAGGCAAAGCTAATCGGCGATAAACGCAACAGCGGCAAAGGCTGCGGTGAGCTCCACGGCGTGGTAATGTCGGTGGTTTCTTCTTCCAGCGAACGAAACAGGCTGAATAAAGGACGATTACGCAGTTTTCTGAGATTTTCCAACTGTAAATCTTGCAATAAGGTCGGGTTCAATTCATAGATGCGGTCTTTAATACTGGGATGAATATTCATCCAGCTTTGCGGACTTAATGAATTGGCAAAACACATATGTGAAATGGATTCAGAATAGGCGCTATGAATTTGCGAACCGGAATGATGCACGTAAATCCGTAATAAGGTTTGAATATTGGCATTATTATTCATCAATCGCATAGTCTTAAGATCATTGCGAAAGGTTCGCCCACTCAAAGTGAGATATTTAATTGCACGAGTAATCAAAATACCCAAACTACCAATCAGCCAGATCACGCCCCCTATCGCGACAAAAATGGTTTCAAACTTATTGCGATAGGACGTTGCATAGGGACTATATCCAGCCTGAGCCAGCTTACTGCCCCATTGGCTAAACGTGGTCAAGCCACTGTATAACAGCTTCAGCTTGGTATTTTCGACGGCTTCACCGGATAAAATCTGGTTAAACTCATAACTGAGCAAACCATACAGTTCCAGCTCATCCAGATTTTGCAAAGCGCCCCAGGTCAGGATGATCACAATGTCCTGTGATCTAAACCCAGCCGTTAAGGCATTTACCCCGACTTCATCCGGTAATACATAGACTGCTGGAGGATCGATGGAAAAACTTTTGGCCACTTGCTCGACAATTTTCAATGCCGTACTTTCTTCCGGTGTACTTTCATCAAAAACCAGACGTCTGGCTTTTAATTGCTTGGCAAGTGAATGTCCGCCCTCACGGAGTACATACAACTCTGCACCCACCGACCAGAACAGCACAAAAATCAGCAATAGAATAAAATAGGGACTGAGCGCATGCCACCAGATGGGCTGGGTATAATCAAAGAAATGAACCACCAAACCTAAAATTAGATTCAGAATAAAAACAGTCAACAACATCGCCAGCCAACAAAAGCTCATTGACCATGCAATATTCTTATTTTCGATTAAGTAATGGCTCATTTCTCTCAATGTAAATTTTCCTGATTACATTGTTTCTAGTAAGGACTTCCGTATCCGCTATCATAAAATAAAAAAGCGGGAAATTCCCGCTTTTCTATGGACCAAAAGGTTTACATTTCTTTGATACCGGTTAAATCTACCGAAGCGGCATCAATATTCACATCGATATAGCTATCTAGTTTATTTTTAGCAGAGTCGCTACGTTTTTGCTCAAGGTTATCAAGGTAAGCCTTGTCAATTCCACCTGCGACATAAATACCATCAAAGACTGAACAATCAAATTCAGTCAGATCTGGCACTTTACTGGTACGCACGGCATTTTTTAAATCTTCCAGATCCTGGAAAATCAGACGGTCTGCACCAATATTTTCACGGATTTCTTCTACGGTACGTCCTGATGCAATCAGTTCAGCCTTGGCTGGCATATCAATACCATAGACGTTTGGATATTTCACCATTGGCGCAGCTGAAGCAAAGAATACTTTCTTCGCTCCCGAATCACGGGCCATCTGGATAATTTCGTTACAGGTGGTGCCACGCACAATCGAGTCATCAACCAGAAGTACATTCTTGTCTTTAAACTCAAGCTCGACCGGATTCAGCTTTTGACGAACCGATTTCTTACGCTGCTGCTGACCTGGCATAATGAAGGTACGTCCAATGTAACGGTTTTTCATAAAACCTTCACGGAATTTCACCCCTAAAATATTCGCCAATTCTAAAGCGGAAGTACGGCTGGTATCCGGAATTGGAATCACAACATCAATATCGTGCTGCTCGCCCCACTCTTTCAAAATCTTGTACGCCAGCTTCTCACCCATTTTCAAACGGGCTTTATACACGGAAATACCATCAATCGTGGCATCTGGACGTGCAAAATACACGTATTCGAAAATACATGGACGATATTCAGGATTTGCAGCACATTGCTTGCTAAACAACTGACCATTCTCATCAATGAAAATCGCTTCACCTGGCGCAATATCACGTTCAACTTTAAAACCGAGTGCGGTAATCGCCACAGACTCAGAAGCAATAATATATTCAGTGCCTTGCTCAGTTTCGCGAGAACCGTAGACCAGCGGACGAATACCATTCGGGTCACGGAAGCCGACCAAGCCGTGGCCTGTGATCATGGCAACCACGCCATAAGCACCTTTACAGCGCTCATGTACACGAGAAACGGTATGGAAAATATCGTCTGGCGTTGGATTTAAAGTGCGGAGCTTTTGCAGTTCATGCGCAAACACGTTGAGCAGAACTTCGGAATCGGAATCCGTATTCATATGACGTAAATCTGTTTTAAACAGGTCATCATGAATTTCTGCGGCATTGGTCAGGTTACCATTGTGTGCAAGGGTAATCCCGTAAGGAGAGTTTACATAAAACGGCTGTGCTTCAGCACTGCTGGATGAACCTGCGGTTGGGTAACGCACATGTCCAATCCCGTAGTTTCCAAGCAATGCACGCATGTGACGGGTATGAAATACATCGCGTACCATACCGTTATCTTTGCGGAGAAATAAACGCCCTTGGTGGCAGGTTACGATCCCTGCGGCATCCTGTCCTCGATGTTGCAGCATCGTTAAGGCATCAAATAACATTTGGTTCACTGGTGATTTACCGGCTATCCCAACAACTCCACACATAGCAACCTCGCGACAAGCTAGCGATTAATAAAAAGGATTTTTCGTCGAATGATCAGAACGCTCAGTGACTGATGCGCGTTCTGATTCGTCCATTTCTGGTGAAGGGCGATGTAATAACGCACCTTCGGATGTCATTTGATGTAAAGCTTGATTTGCCGCATCTTTGGACATTTCAGTTGCCAAAGGTGCGTAAGGTAATAAAATTTGTACGAATTTAGACTGTTTCCAGTGCGGTGAACTTTCAACCCAAGGTCCAAGCCCCTGCATGGTGATCAGCACAATCAAAAGCCCTTTAAGGGAACCAAAAGCGCCCCCTGCTAAACGATTTAATGGGCCCAGTTTTAAACTTTTCAAGAGCCCATTCAGTAATGCCGAAACAATCCAAGTACACACCACGATGATCAATACGATAAAAGCAAAAGCTGCAATTTTTTGCACAACCGGGTCTTGGCTCAGACTGCTCATCGCAGGGGCCAAGACCACAGCGTATTTTGCTCCAATGATCAATGCAAATATCCATCCGATCAAGTTGGCAAAGGCTTTAATAAATCCTTGGCGCAAACCGTTCAGCCCTCCAATGAGCAAGATGACCAGAATAATGATATCAAGCGTGTTCATTTCACAATGTCATCGCATTAACACAATCTTTAATCAGGGTTGGACCGGTATAAATCAGTCCGCTATAGACCTGAACGAGGCTCGCTCCTGCCTGTTGTTTCGCAACCGCATGTTCGCCTGCCAGAATACCGCCGACGCCGATCAAAGGAATCTGACCTGCGAGAACTTTCGCAAACTGGCGTAAACATTCGGTACTTTTCTCAAATACAGGTGCACCAGATAAGCCACCTGCTTCATTACCGTTTTCCAGGTTTTCGACACCTTCACGGCCCAGCGTGGTATTGGTCACGATGAGACCATCGATCTTGAATTGCAGTAATTGTGCTGCAATAAAATCAATATCTTCTGCTGTGAGATCAGGTGCAACTTTAAGCACCAGAGGAACATAATGATTATATTGTTTTGCCAGCTCTAGTTGTCGATCTTTTAATGTTTGTAACAACTCTGTCAGTGCGTCACCGCTTTGTAAGCTACGTAAGTTTTTGGTGTTTGGCGATGAGATATTCACCGTAATATAAGAAGCGTAATTATAAACTTTTTCGAGACAGATCAGATAATCAGAAACTGCATCTTCAACAGGCGTATCGGCATTTTTACCAATATTGATGCCTAGCACACCTTTAAATTTTGCCGCCTTGACATTCTCGATCAGTTTATCCACACCGTCATTATTAAAACCCATACGGTTAATAATGGCTTTTGCCTGAGGAATACGGAATAGACGCGGCTGAGGATTACCTGCTTGTGGACGTGGTGTAATGGTTCCAATTTCGATAAAACCGAAGCCTAAAGCTGCTAAAGCATCAATATGCGCACCATTTTTATCCAAACCAGCGGCAAGACCTACAGGATTCGGAAATTCAATGCCCATACATGTCACAGGTTTTGCTGCTACTTTCTGATGCATGAAGCCAATTTTATGGGCTTTATCCAGCATTGAAAGTGTAAGTTCATGTGCACGCTCTGGCGCTAAAGTAAACAACAAAGGGCGAGCCAATGAATATAACATACCAATCACAGTCTACTGTTTTTTCAAGTAGGCATATTATAGGCATAGGCGTATCAAAACACCATGCCTGACATAGGGTTATTTTTTAAGGTCTGGTGACATTTCAGCCATATATTGCCTGACTTCTACAAAACCATTCAAACGAGACCTCAAATGTAGATAAGGAGACCCTGTTGGCAAACTTTATAAGCCAGTTTGCTGATTTTTTTCTTTAGTCCCAACAACCTATTTATATTCAGGAAAAAATACGCCCACCTACTCTAGACAGGAAACTATGCAGTATTATTCCTCATACAACCGGCCTTCCCTGACTTTGTTTACGGTTTATGAGTGAGTTCCAGTGTCGCCTGCCAAGAAAGATCAGGTATTACAAAAAGGCTACGCATTCAGGCTGAGCCTTCATACTGTGTAAAAAATCCAAAACCCTGATCTTATTGCACTGTTGCAGTCAGTTTAATCTGATTGTTATTTGACACCATATCCATTTTTTGGATGCTAATGCCCATTTGTGACAACTGCATTAAAAAGTTAGCTAAAACGGCATAGTTCTGATGTTCAGCCACCAGTTGAATCTGTTCCCCATTTTGCTGTGAGGAGACAGCCAGGCCCTGCTGTTGCGCGGTACGCTGAATCTTGTCTGCAGCGGACAGTGCAAGATCATTGGCAGGTTTCATGGTGGCAGCATTGCTCTGCATCCAGACGGTCAGATCCTTGAGTTCATTTAAACGTTTTTGCTGTTGATCGGCCAAAGCGTGCATTTTCCACAAGGAAAAACCAATAATAGTCACGATCACAAAGATGGTCGTAAAAATCACCATCACGCGCTCACGTACAGATAAACCTTGCAGATAGTCATTAAGCGCTTCGATTTTCTGGTCGAAGCTGTTTTGTAAACGTGTTAGTGCTTTCATTATTTTACTTTTACCACCCCGATTGCGCCGGCACTGTCCGCCTGCACATTACCTAACTCAGCCTGAAAACCTTGTTGATTTAACTGTTGGGTCAAGCCTTGCAGATCTTCTGCCGATTTTGCCTTGAGCGACATGGCCAGTGTTGAAGCCTCATAGCTGACTTGCTGGGCCACAATCTGTTTTTGCATCAGGATGGGGCCGACACGACTTAATAGCGAAAGTGCCTGGGTATCGCCCAGCTGACTCATCCGTAACTGGCTTTCAAACTGGCTCTTGATATTTTGTTCAGTGACCCTGATATTTTCGCCGAACCAGTATTTATATTGGTCAATGGCTTGAGCAGCGGTCTGATCCGCAACTTTTTTCAGTTTCGACCAGCGTAAGGCATCATAGCCGAGTTGCACCACGATCACAGCCAACAACACTGCCGCGGCAGCTTTCCAATAACCCGACCATTGGGTTTCGGCATGTTTTGACTTCGGCAAAACATTAAACGGATGCTGTTTCGCTTTTAACAGGGGCTGAAATTGATAACTGAATTCCGTGCGCTGGTCTTTGCTGGATGCCGTTGCCAGACTGTCCATCTGGGCAGCATTTAAATTGGCAAACTTAAACTGCGTTTCAGCTGGCTGGAACTCAAGAAATAAACCCAGATCATCCACCGAGTTCCCCAACCATGCATTTTCCCTGACCAGTAATTGATCATAGAGATTGACCAGCACCACTTCATGCTGTGCGGGTTCAGGCAAAATCAGAAAGTCAGGCAAGAAGGCACTGATCTGGACAGGTAACAGACTAAGTGCATGTTGCCAGGTTTCAATACTTGACTGTGCTACCCCCAGAATACTGACCTGATCCTGCTGAAAATGATGTACCACTTTCATCTGGTCAATCGGCAAGCTTACAAACTCTTCCAGAAGATATTTAATCCCTTCTTGTCCCAGTTGTTTGTAATGTACCTTGCTCATCGCCTGTTGCAACATCTGCGCATGACGGCTTGGAAAATAAACCACGGTCTCTTTTCCGCTATGCGTCTGCAAGTCTTGAATCAGTTGCTCAAGACTGTCTGCCTGCAACCAGTTTTCCCCAGCCGACCAATACCATGTTCCATTGGTTTCGGGCATCCATAAATACAGCATCGGTGTTCAGTACCCTTATCCTAACGCGGATATATAAAAATTATAATGTTGGCGTAAAACGGTTCTTTTGTGTCGATAGTCCATTCGCGATCACAGCTTGATCATAAATACGGGCTTCTGCCAATGCAAATGGATTAAAGTTCTCATGGGTCAACTGTTCAGCAATATGCGCCACCACATTCATATGACAGACCACTGCAATTGACTCATACGGTAATTTTGACAACCATTCAATTGCATCTTTGGCCTCATCATCCGGTTTGATTTTATCGCAAATCAATACGGGAATACCGTGAAAATGTGCCTTGATATGGGCCAAAGTTTCCTGAGCACGCAACAAAGGGCTCACCACAAAGATTTCCGGCTGTATCACATCTTTTAAAAACTGCCCGGTTTGCTCAGCCTGCTGATGACCACGCTGGGTTAAGGGGCGTTGCGTATCGTTTCCACTGATGGCTGGAGATGCTTCACCGTGACGAACTAAAGTTAACTGCATAAAACGACCTTATTTTTTATAGCGGTATCATAACGCGAATAGATGACAGTTTTTTGATACATCTCATGATTTTGCTTAGACTTCATGATGAGGTAACACAAATTCAACATCGCTACGATGACCATTTTTCATTAAAGACAACGCAATATTCATAGGCGGTGCGCCTTCAAAAATTACTTCATAGAGTGCATTGGTAATTGGCATATACACATCCAGTTCTTGTGCTTTGGTACGCACCTGAACAATGGTATTAATCCCTTCAGCGGTCTGTCCCAGCTCTTTGGTCGCCTGATCCAGAGTTTTACCTGAACCCAGCGCAAAGCCAATCTGATAATTACGGCTTAACGGGCTATTACAGGTTGCGAATAAATCACCGACACCCGACAACCCCAAGAATGTTAAAGGATTAGCCCCCTGCTTGACCGCAAAACGACTCATCTCAGCCAAAGCACGGGTTAGGATCATACTCTTGGTATTTTCACCAATCTTGTAGGCATCCCCCATCCCCATCGCCACGGCGTAGATATTTTTCAGTGCACCGCCCAATTCCACACCGTGCACATCATCGCTACCAAACACACGGAATAAAGCACTATGTAAGGCATGCTGAACGGCATAGCGAACCAGTTCAGAATCACTGGCAATCACCGTGCCTGATGGCATACCTGCCATGATTTCTTTGGCAAGGTTGGGACCGGATAACACACCGTAGGGTACTTCTGGCAATTCTGTACGAATAATATCACTCATGAAACTGAAGGTTTTGGCTTCAATCCCTTTGGTTAATGAAACTACAGCCTGAGATGTAATAAACGGTGCAATCTGCTTTAACACATCACGAAATGAATGGCTCGGAATCGCCACCAGAATAATGTCACGGTCACGTACTGCAAGCTCCAGATCGGCGACTGCACGCAATCCGGCTTCCAGAGTAAAATCAGGTAAATAGCGTTTATTGACGTGAGTCTGGTTAATTTCCTCTGCGACGGCAGCATCACGAATCCAGATCATGGTATCGCAGCCATTACGCACAGCCAGGTTAGCCATGGCTGTGCCAAAACTACCACCACCCAATACTGTAATTCTTAATGCTGTTTTCTGATCTACAGCCACCGGTTCAACTAAATCGCTAAATTTTAACTCTGTCATTTTTTATCCTGAAACCTATTTTCTTTCTTTCATCATTACAAACCAGACTTAGTTTGCTTGCCACACCTTGACAAAATCCTGACTGTTTATTTCTGCACGCGGTGCAATCGCCTTTGCCGCAGTGCCAATATAAATAATTCCTGAAATTAAATCTTGCTCTTTTAAGCCCAATTGCTGTTTTAACCAGTTTGACTCAACGACGGCACCTGAACGCCACATACTGGCAAACCCTTGAGCCTGTAAAGATAACAAGAAATTCTGAATCGCTGCGCCCGTACTCAGGATCTGTTCAAAGTGCGGTACTTTGGGATGATCCTGAAGCGTCGTTAAAGCAAGAACCAGCAACGGCGCACGGAATGGATGCTGCTTGACCCGATCGAGCTGGGCAGTATCTGTTTCTCCGAGATCTGCCAAGGCCTTAGCCAGATGCTCACCAAAAGCAGCGCGCTGCTCAGCAGTAACGATGACAAAACGTGTCGGTTTTAAACGATGATGATCTGGGGCAGTCAGCGCAGCTTGCACTGCTTTTTCGAGTTGTTCTGTATTCGGTGCAGGCTCAATGAGTTGCCCAATAGATTGACGTTGATGAATATTTTGATGAATTGTCTCTATATTTGAGTCCGTCATTGAAATGAATCTAACTAACACAAGGATGGCGCTAGATTAGCATAATCTGAATCAATTCCACTATGCCTAATTCCTGCTTGTCATAATGGGTTATATTACTTTTTGTCAATAAATGGAAAACCTCATGATTACTAAGCTCATCATTCATTTGACAAAATTAACAGAGTCTCTGCACAAACTGTACATAACCTGCCAAAGCCCCCATAAATTATATGTTCAAATAATATGATTACGTAATCACTTGAGAACAAGCAATGAAAAAAACCTTTATCATGAGTTTAGTTGGCGGTCTGGCACTGGGTCTAACGGCATGTGCATCTACACCAACCAATACATTGGCCATTCAAAAAGAAAACAATCAATATGAAGTGACGGGCATTGGTAAAACCAACCTGATCGCCAAAAATAATGCGATTAGTGCTGCTCAAAAAACCTGTAACCGCAATACCTCACCTGTTGTTGTAGATGAAAAAACCGCCTATCAAGGCGTACTCAAAGGTGTGGTGGATGAGCAAACCGGCAAGATGGTTGAAGCCGCCGCAGGTGTGATTGGCACCATTACAGGTAAAAATGCCTCTTTAGCCAAAGATGATGATTATCAGACCACCCTCACCTTCTATTGCAAGGCCAACGCCTAAATACAAAAAAGCCGATGTTTCTACATCGGCTTTTATTTTCTGTATGGCTTAGTGAGCTTGGCTCGCAGCAACTTCTGAAGCTGCCGCATGCTCTACAACATCGCTATTATGTTCATCTAAATTGGGCTTATCAATGGCATCAATTGCAGCTTGTTGTTCTGGAGTGGTCTGTGTCGATTGAGTAGATACAGCAGAAGCTGCCTGATCTTGCTGTTCAGCATTCTTCGATTCATCTTTCTTTGCACATGCAGTCAGCATGATTGGAGCAATGATTAGCGCGGCAAGGGTCAATTTAAATTTCATTACGGCTTTCCACAGTAACTTGGTTAACTTGTGACAAGCATATTTCAGATATATGACATTTTAATGACGACCATGTGATACAAAAGTAAAAAGAGCCGATTTAAATCGACTCTTTTTTTATTTCTCTATTTAATCAAAGCGCTATGTCTTGATTAAGCACGTTCAAGTAGAACCGCAACCGCCGGTAAAGTCTTGCCTTCTACAAACTCAAGGAAAGCACCGCCACCGGTTGAGATATAACCGATTTGGTCCGCAACTTCATATTTATCAATCGCAGCCAATGTGTCACCACCACCAGCAATCGAGAAACCAGCAGATTCAGCAATTGCCAAAGAAAGTGCTTTGGTCCCCTCGCCGAATTGATCCACTTCAAATACGCCCACTGGGCCATTCCAAAGAATGGTTTTTGAAGATTTCAGGATTTCTGCAAATGCTTTAGCCGTTTCAGGACCAACATCCAGAATCATATCGGTGTCAGTCACATCTGCAACATTTTTCACAACAGCTTGCGCGCTTGCCAATGAACCCAGGAAGTCTTCAAAGTTGATCTGGCTAGCATCTGCAACCACAACATCCGTTGGCAATGGCACACTGACTTTTGCAGCAATTTGTTTTGCCGTTTCAACCAGATCAGCTTCGTAAAGTGATTTACCCACGTTATAACCTGCTGCTGCCAGGAAGGTATTGGCAATACCGCCGCCAACAATCAATTGATCGCAGATGGTAGACAATGAGTTTAATACATCAAGCTTGGTCGATACTTTAGAACCTGCAACAATCGCCACCATTGGTTTTTCTGGGGTTTGCATGGCACGACCAAGCGCATCTAATTCAGCCGCCAACAATGGACCTGCCGCTGCGATTGGTGCAAAACGTGCTGCACCTTCTGTTGATGCTTCTGCACGGTGCGCTGTACCAAATGCATCCATTACGAATACGTCACAAAGTGCAGCGTATTTTTTTGCCAGTTCTTCGTTATTCTTCTTTTCACCGTGGTTGAATCGCACGTTTTCAAGTAATACCACCTGACCTGCTGCAATGTCCACACCATCTAGATAGTCTGTGAATAATTTAACGTCTTGACCCAAAGCCTTGCTTAAATAAGCAGCAACTGGCGCAAGTGATTGTTCTGGTTTTGGCTCACCTTCTACAGGACGACCCAAATGAGAAAATACCATCACTGCCGCACCTTTCTCTAAAGCAGCTTTAATGGTCGGCAATGCCGCACGTAAACGTGCATCACTGGTAATTTCCCCATTTTTTACAGGAACGTTTAAGTCTTCACGAATAAGGACACGTTTACCTGCTAAATCAAGATCAGTCATGCGCTGAAAATTCATGGATGGCTCTCTAGTTGATTTTAAAAACGGCACAATTTTAAATGATTCTCTGAAATAAAGGTGAGTTTTTTTGCAGAAAAGCTGCCGAAGCCGTCACTTTTGATTATGATAATCAGCGTCACTCGATCTTTATTATTATTATGTCTATTCATCCAGATCCTAAAATTAATCGTTTAAATGTGCTTGGCGAACCTTTAGCCAGCTGTTGTTATGATCCCTTAACCGGATATTTCCGTAATGGTTTTTGTCATACCGCGGTCACCGACTCAGGCCAACACACCATGTGCGCGCAAATGACCTCTGAATTTCTGAATTTCTCACAAAAAGTCGGCAATGACCTGATCACACCATTACCAGAAGTCGGCTTTCCCGGGCTTAAACCGGGTGACTTCTGGTGTATCTGTGTCACGCGCTGGGTTGAAGCCTATCAGGCTGGGCATGCCCCACCGATCAAACTGAATGCATGTCACAATGCAGTTCTACACTATGTACCGCTCAATATTCTTGTGGAATATGCAGTGTAATGCGTCAATATGAACTAATTCTGGCATCCGGCAGCCAGACCCGTAAAGACCTCATGGATCGTTTAAGACTAGATTATCGCTGTATCTCTCCTGATATTGATGAATCTGCAACAGGTGAATTACATGCCGATGACTTGGCTAAACGTCTCGCTTTTGAGAAAGCAGCTGTGATTGCTGCGCAACATCCAGATGCGATTGTGATTGGTTCCGATCAGGTCGCTTGGCGTGAACATGCACCTTACGATTTCATTGGCAAGCCGCTAAGTGTTGAAAATGCCATTCAGCAATTACAGGCCAACTCGGGTCAAACTGTATTTTTCAGCACTGCGCTCAGTGTTCAACATGTACAGTCTGGCTTTGAAACGACACGGGTCGAACATTACCAAGTCAAATTCCGTCAGCTGACCTTGGCAGAAATTGAGCGCTATATTGAGATTGACCAACCCTTGCATTGTGCGGGCAGTTTTAAATGTGAAAGCTTGGGCATCAGCTTATTTGAAAGAATGGTGGGTGATGATCAAACCACCTTGATGGGCTTGCCAATGATTCAGTTGTGTAAAATTTTACGTCAGTTTGGGGTAAATACACCTTAAAAAAACACCCTGATCTAAATTACTTTAGATCAGGGTCAATGATTATTCCTCAACGACCTTGACACGCTTTGGTAAAGCAAACCAGATAAAGATCGACAAGATCAAGAATAATAAAGCTGCCACATTCAACACCGAACGATGCGATTGGCTAAAAGCCTGTTTTGCAGCTGCAATCACATGCTCAGCAATCACGGGCTGTAATTGCTTGGCAGCCTGAACTGCCTCACCAATCGAGCTACTCACCTGTTCAATAATACTAGACGGCACATCGGCTGGTACCACAATCGAGTTGGCATAGAACCATGACAACATCAATCCAAAAAAGGCAATGCCCAAACCTGCACCCAATTCATAGGCCATGCCTTCAATTGCCCCTGCTGCCGTGGCTTTACTTGGCGGCACTGACGACATAATGGCCGAGGTAGATGCCAGTAAAGCAATTTCTACACTGATTCCCAGCACAACCATCCAGCTCCAGACCTGCATCTTCGCCTGCATAAAGTCTGTATTGGCCAAGCCCCACAAACTGACAGCACTCATCAACATCCCCAGCGATGCCACCGAACGCAGTCCAAAACGGTTGACCAGCATACTGGCAATTGGACCACCCAGACTGATCGCCACCATAAACGGTAAAATGAATGCACCCGCAGCCAATGGCGAAAGCTGGTAAACAAATTGCAGTTCCTGTGAAATCAGCAATTCAAAACCGACCAGTGCCATCATGGAGACAATTGCCATCACCACACCCGTTGCAATCACCGGATGTTTAAATAATTGAATATCGATCATTGGCGAAGTTGAAGTGAGCTGTTTACGGATAAAGCCTACCAGCAAACTAAAGCCTACGGCGAATATCAACACTGACCAGATACTAAACCCATGCATCACGGTTTTAACAGCATAGATCATGCTCAGGATCGCAACCACCAGCACAATTGCCTGTAACAGATTAAGGTTCTGTTTTGGTTGCCCTGCCTGTTTTGGAATCACGAAAACCGTTAAAGCCAATACAGCCAGCATAATCGGCACATTAATCAGGAACACTGCGCCCCAATGGAAATGCTCTAATAAGAAACCACCGAGCAACGGACCAAAGGCAGCACCGCCCCCGCCGACCGTTGCCCAGATGCCAAGCGCAAAGTTACGTTGCTTTTCATCCAGGAAGGTATTACGAACTGCAGATAAAGTGGCAGGCAGAATCATGGCCGCACCTACGGCCAGTAAAGCCCGCGAACCAATCAAGGCATAAGCAGTCGAAGAGAATGCGGCTGCCAGTGATGCCAGACCGAATAAGATGCCGCCAATGATCATCAGGCGTTTAAAGCCAATTCGGTCACCCAAGGCACCCATGGGTAGAATCAGACCGGCCATGACCAGAGAATAGATATCAATAATCCACAGCAACTCATTTGCTGTTAAAGAAAGTGACTCACTCAACGTTGGTGTCGCCACGTGTAAAACGGTTGCATCGATCGATACTGGGAGATAGATCAATACAACGATTGCAAGAATTAACCACTTGCGTGACATAAATGCCTCTAAATTGGACAATTGTTCAAATTGATGTCATTATAACCAAAATTGAACACTTGTCCAACTTTTAAATTTGGAGTAGTGTGTTCCCGATTTATATCCTGGTAGAGGTGCGAATAAAGAATGGCTTATTTAAATCGCGAACAACGTCGTGAAATGATTCTACAGGCCGCCATGCAGGTCGCCTTAAACGAAGGTTTTTCTGCGATGACCGTACGCCGTATTGCCACCGAAGCCCAAACCTCGACAGGACAAGTCCATCATCATTTTGCCTCCAGCTCGCATTTAAAAGCCGAAGCATTTATCAAACTGATGCAACAACTGGACGAAATTGAAAATCAGGTCAGCACAGCCAACGCCTTACAACGTCTTTCCCTCCTGCTGGGTTGCGAAAATATTGAACAGATTCAGCCTTATTTAAGACTCTGGAATGAAGCTGAAGTGCTGATTGACCAAGATGAAGAAATTAAACGGGCCTACAATATCGCCATGCAGGACTGGCATCGCTCAATTGTCTGTATGATTAATGAAGGTCAAGCACAGGGCGAGTTTCATTTTGAGAGCAATAGCCATGACATTGCATGGCGGTTAATTGCGTTTGTCTGTGGTCTGGAAGGAATTTATAAATTAGGCCTGACTGGCTTA
This sequence comes from Acinetobacter calcoaceticus, assembly GCF_051947995.1. Lineage (GTDB taxonomy): Bacteria > Pseudomonadota > Gammaproteobacteria > Pseudomonadales > Moraxellaceae > Acinetobacter. The sequence continues at coordinate 139,994 of NZ_JBLVVH010000001.1, forward strand.
AATGAAGCTGATTTTAGACGCCATACCGAAGCCATGATTCAGGCAGAATTATTTGAAAACTAAAATGAGCAAACAATGAAACACCCTTTATTACAAAGCCAAAGACTTAATTTATTTACCTTTCAACTGGATGATCTTGCTGACATCTACCCATGCGTTACAACGACACTCACACGCTATATGAGCTGGGAGCCTGCATCCAGCTTTGCAGAACAGGAAAAAATTGCTCAGCAATGGCTAGAAAAAGAAGCCAACAATACAGACCGGCATTTTGTGTTACGTCATAAACAAGACCAGCGTTTTATTGGCCTGATCGGTGTGCATCGCATGCAGACGTCGACACCTGAACTGGGCTTATGGATTCGGGAAGATTGCCACCATCAAGGTTTTGCCAAAGAAGCGATTCTTGAGGTTTTTCGTTGGGCCTCTGCGCATCTATCCGCTCAATATTTTTTATATCCAGTAGCAGTCGATAATCAACCCAGTCGTAAACTGGCTGAATTTTTAGGTGGAACTGTTGCTGCATACAAGACTGAACGGAAATATGAGGCAGTGATTTATCACATTCCACCCTATCAAGGTGATACGAATTAGAACCAGCCTTTGCGTCCATTTAAAATTGCATCTGCACAGCGAAGCGTTTCCTGACTTAAGCCCCACAAACGATAATCCCCTGTTGCCGAAGTCACATTAAAATTATGGGTATAAGCAAAACTCAATTCACGATCAACATCACACCATGCCCCTGAACCATTAAAGCCAACATGACCGAAGCCCTGTGGCGCACGTTTGCCCATCGTTAAAATACGGTGATACCCCAAACGCCAATGCATTGGAATTGGCATCACCCGATCACGTGCTTTGCTTTGTAGCGTACTCAGTTGCTTAAATACTTCTGGACGAATGAATTGCTGCCCCTGCCATTGCCCTTGATTGGCCAGCATCGCATATACTTTAGCTAAACTATCTGCAGTAAATACACCATTGGCTGCCGGAATAACGGCTTGCAAGCCCTCATCACTATAAAAGCTAAAATGGCGCATCCCTTTTGGGATCATAGCATCCTGAAAATCCTGAGGGTTTTGCCCTGAAAGCTCCAATAACCGTTCGGATAAAGAGGCTTTACGTGGCTGATTATTTTTCTTGGTTTGAGGTTTAGTTGAGGTTGGCGCTTTGGGTTTTAACAATAAACGTGCAACACGATCTAGTTCTGAAGCAGGCGTTCCAAAATATGCCCCATCCAGTTCAAGCGCTTGTACCAGATAACGCTGCATTAACCAGTTTAATGGCTGCTTGGCTGCTTTCTCAATCACACCACCCAGAATCCAGCCATAGGTCAAAGGTTGATAGGCAAAACTTTGTCCTGCCGCAAAACGCGGTGTTGCCGCTGCAACCACATCCAGCATGTGCGACCAATCCAGCATTTCTGTGGCAGTATCAATCATATTGCGAATATCAAACAAACCGCTTTGATGCGATAAAACATGACGCAAAGTAATATTGGCTTTGCCATTTTGAGCGAATTCAGGCCAGTAATCTGCAATCGGCTGATCATAATCCAGCATGCCTTCACTCACCAGAATATGCGCAAGGGTTGCAAGAATGCCTTTACCCGTTGAGTAACACATCGCTAAAGTATCTGATTGCCAATCTTCTTCTTGAGATTTTTTACCCGTAAAAATATCAACAACTTTTTGACCTTGGAAATACACCACCAATGCCGCGCCGCCTTGCTGGCTTCGCGCATCTTGTAGACGGCTAAACTGGCTAGCCAAGTCAATAAAACGCTCATCAACACTGCCATGATAATGATGCGTATCGGCAAATAAAATTTCTTTAATCAAAGCTCAATTCCTTATGATATTTATGTTTTTATAATATCCCTGTTGCGCACAACAGGGAGCATTTTCAATTTTAAAAAATATTAAAGTGCTTTCACTGTACCTGCCACATGCGGCTTTTTAGATTTCACATTGCGGATCAAGAAATCTGTTTGCTTTGATTCAGCTGCGGTAAGGAACTCAACCGTTGAAGGTAAATACATTGGCAGTTTAAACCAGACATCTGCCTCATAAGCCGCAGGCAATTCGATACTTGCCAAAGCTTTTGCCTTGCTCCACATCCCATGTGCAATCGCCTGTTTAAAACCAAATGCTTTTGCAGTCACCGCATGGATATGAATCAGGTTAAAGTCACCCGAAATCAACGCATAACGGCGACCCGTATTTTCTGAAATATTCCATTCTGCTTGTGGTTGATAAGCGGGTTCTTGCGTATCTTTAGCCTTCTCACCTGCTTTTTTCTCAGTTTTCTGGCGTGATAAATAGGTGGTTAAACTTTCCATCACCACTTCACCGGCAACTTTCGCAGTGGTGATGAAATCAAATTGCAAACCCTTGTCGTGCGGTTTCAATTCACCAAATTTACAAGACAGCATAATTTGCTCATTCACGCCTATATTACGTATTTGCTTGATCTGGTTACGAATATGCACCAAACCCAAGATTGGAAACGGGAAAGCTTCACTGGTCATCATGTGCATTTGCAGGCTTTGCGACAAAACTGCCAGATAAATGGCCGGCACGACACCATCATTTTTAAAACCACAAATCTCGTTATAGCTTTCTAAATGTTTGCTATCAATTTTAAGGGTATCCACCACATACTCAACTTGTGGCAGAACCTTTTCACCTTTTGGCTTTTTGAAAATGAGACCTTGAATGACTTTTGGATAAGCTAAATAAGGTTTTGGCAACTGACTAAAATGACGTGTATTCATAATAAACCTTTCAATATTTTTTATAAAAAAGGGATGCACAAGCACCCCCTCTTCAAAACCCTAATGCTTAAGCACCTAACAAGCTTTGACCACAGACGCGTACCACGTTACCAGTCACACCTGTTGAACCAGTAGATGCATACCACGCAATTGCTTCAGCTACATCTACAGGTAAACCACCTTGGTTCATTGAGTTCATACGGCGACCAGCTTCACGAATCGCGAATGGAATCGCAGCAGTCATTTGCGTTTCAATGAAACCTGGTGCAACCGCATTGATAGTAATACCATTCTTTAATGTCGGCGCAGTAAATTTAACCAAACCAATTACACCTGCTTTCGACACAGCATAGTTAGTTTGACCAAGGTTACCTGCGATACCACTGATTGATGATACACAAACGATACGACCATTGGCATTTAAACCGTCATGAGATAGTAAGTAATCGTTAACACGCTCAATGGCAGACAAGTTAATATTGATGACAAGATCCCAAAGCTCAGGCTTCATATTTGCCAAAGTTTTGTCACGGGTAATCCCTGCATTGTGAACGATCACGTCTAAACCGCCTTGTTTTGCAGCAGCAGTCTTGATTTTTTCACCCGCATCCGCAGCCGTAATGTCGATTGCCAATACTGAGCCGCCAATTGAACCTGCCACACGTTCAAGATCCGCTTGTTGTTGTGGAACGTCTAAACAAATGACATGTGCACCATCACGCGCCAGGACATGTGCAATCGCTTCACCGATACCACGGCTTGCACCGGTAACCAATGCAGTTTTACCTGCAAGTGGTTTCGCCCAGTCTAAATCAGCCACATCAGCTTTAGATACACGGATCACTTGACCTGATACATAAGCAGAACGTGGTGAAATCAAGAAACGTAAAGTTGATTCAAGGTTCGCTTCTGCACCTTGGTCGACATAAACCACTTGAGCAGTAATGCCTTTTTTGAATTCTTTACCAACAGATTTGATGAAACCTTCAAGCGCACGTTGTGCAATCGCCTGTTTGACTGTTTTTGCAGTTTCAGGTGTGGTACCGATCACAATCACACGACCTGAACTTGAAATTTGACGAGCGATTGGATTGAAGAAGTTATACAACTCTTTTAACTGCTCCGAATCCTGAATGCCAGACGCATCAAATACAACCGCTTTAAATTTAGATTCTTTATCATCGGCATTCAATGGACGAAGATTTAAGCCGACTTTTGCAGCAGTCTGTTGTAACTCAACATTGTTACCAACATAGCTATCTGCATGAATATTGCTAAGAACTTGAGCAATCGCAGCAGAAACCGTACTTGATGGTGCTGCGCCAAGCAATACTGCCCCATTCACAACAGGTTGAGCACTTTCAAAACGATCTAGCGTAACTGGTGATGGTAGACCTAAATTTTTTACAACAAATTTACCTAAAGGTGATTGTGTAAATGCTTGGTACTGATCAGTCATGGTTATTATCTCTCATACAAATGAATTTGTTACAAACACATGAATCATGTTGGGATATGGCATGAAATCAATGTCTGATTGACTCATCACAAATCATACTTGAGTTCATGTCTGGATGTCTTGACCTGAATGTGGTCTCAAGCGTCATTCTAGTCAATACAGCAGTATTGAAAATATGGTATGTTTGTAGCAAGAATATCGCAATTATGCTTGGAAAAGCCTTATGAGCAAAACAACTCAAGAAAATCCAGCAGTCGACAATTCTGCTCAGGAGACTGTGTCAAATACATCAACAGCAGCTTCTACGAAACGTAAAACTGCGAGCACAACTCCAAAAGCAGCAACCACGACACCAAAAACAACGCGTGCCCGTTCTACAACACGTAGTGCAGGTGCTGCAAAAAGCGCTGCGTCTTCTACAACGACGAAAGCAGCGACTGCTAAAACAACCAAACCTTCTGTTCAACAGGATAAAACCATGAGCCAAAACACTGTGCGCCGTGTTGCCATTATCGGCGGTAACCGTATTCCTTTCGCTCGCTCTAACGGCGCTTATTTCACAGCTTCTAACATCGACATGTTTACAGCTGCGTTAAACGGTTTGGTTGAGCGCTTCAACCTGCAAGGTCAACGCTTAGGTGAAGTGGTTGCGGGCGCAGTATTAAAGCACAGCCGTGATTTCAACATGACACGTGAATGTGTTTTAAATACGCAACTTGCGCCAGAAACACCAGCATATGACATTCAACAAGCGTGTGGTACAGGTTTACAGGCCGCTTTCCTTGTCGCAAACAAAATTGCTTTAGGTCAAATCGAAGTGGGTATCGCAGGTGGTGTTGATACCACTTCTGATGCGCCAATTGCTTTCGGTGACGGCTTACGTAAAGCCCTGCTTGAGCTTAACATTGCGAAAACGGGTAAAGACCGCTTAAAAGCTTTAGCGAAAATCAACGTGAAAGACCTGATGGATGCGCCTAAAAATGGTGAACCACGTACCGGTTTATCAATGGGTGATCACCAAGCAATCACTGCACTTGAGTGGGGTATTCCACGTGAAGAACAAGATGCACTAGCTGCCTCTTCTCACCAAAAAATGGCAAAAGCATATGAAGAAGGTTTCTTCGATGACTTAATTACGCCATTCCTGGGTTTAAGCCGTGACAATAACTTACGTGCTGACTCAACTGCTGAAAAACTGGCAAAATTAAAACCAGTCTTTGGTAAAGGCGAAGCTGCAACCATGACAGCGGGTAACTCAACACCATTAACTGATGGTGCGTCATGTGTGCTTTTAGCGTCTGAAGAATGGGCGAAAGCCAATGGTCATGAAGTACTTGCTTACCTGACTTTCTCTGAAACTGCTGCGGTTGATTTCGTGGGCAAGAAAGAAGGCTTATTGATGGCACCTGCTTATGCAGTTCCACGTATGCTTGAGCGTGCTGGCCTTAAACTTCAAGATTTCGACTACTATGAAATCCACGAAGCATTTGCATCACAAGTGCTTTCTACTTTGAAAGCGTGGGAAGATGAAAAATTCTGTAAAGAGCGTTTAGGTTTAGACGCACCTTTAGGTTCAATTGATCGTAGCAAGCTGAATATTAAAGGTTCTTCTTTAGCTGCGGGTCACCCATTCGCTGCTACAGGTGGTCGTATCATCGCGACTGCTGCGAAAATCTTAAATCAAAAAGGTTCAGGTCGTATCCTTGTTTCGATCTGTGCTGCGGGTGGTCAAGGTGTGACCGCGATTATTGAAAAATAATTGCTCACCGACTGAAGCAAAAAAGCTGAATCCCTTGATTCAGCTTTTTTATTGCTCAGCGCTTTACTAGGCTTATGTCCTGCTTAATCAGATGCAGATTCATCAAGTTGTATATCATTGCTTTCGATATATTCCTGCCAATACTGATATTTTTCAGGATTTTTAAACTGTTCCGATTCAGCATAATAATGCAGTAACTGCTTCAATGCATAAGGATAATCAGCATACTGCAATGCTTTTTCAAAATATTGAATGGCCTTTTTAATATTCTGCTTAAACTGATGTCCTGCTTCATACATCAGTGCATAATAGATCGCCGTATATGCCTCGTCTTCATCACGCTTGATCAGCTTGGCAACTTGAGCATATGCCGCCTGTTGATAGTAGATATCAGCAAGCTGTTCTCCACTGAAATAAAACTGCTGCTCGGCACGTTGATAATATGTTGCGGCAAGCGCCAGATCCTGTTCAACGTCAATCCCGTCATAATAAAACCCTGCCAGATTTTTGCAGGCCTGGCCATTCCCCAATTGTGCACTCTTGTTAAAACATTCAATCGCCAACTGGACATCCTGCTCAATCCCGTGCCCGTTAAGATACATACACCCCAGATTGTTCCAGCCCCATGAATTGTCCAGTTGCACTGCTTGCCAGTAATAGTCCAGCGCGCGCGCATAATCTTGCTGCACACCTTCACCATTATTATAAATCAGGCCCAAGGCCACCATACTCTCACTATCCCCCTGATCCGCAGCAGCCTGATAATATTGTATGGCTTGCGCAATATCATGGTGCTCTTCAAAATATTGCGCCATTTTCAACAAGGTCTTGACCTTCAGCTGGCCAAAATAGCTATCGCCTTGGGCGGCCTTCCAGCGTGAATAGAACTGCTCGAAAAATCTTAAATCCTTGCCTTGGAAATTAAAGCGCCGCAGATAAAACTGAGCAATCTGATCAGGGTCAGCTTGTACCAGTTGACGCTGCGGGTTGATAAAAAATACATTTAGCGCTTTGAATAAAGTTAATAGTCCTTGTTCCGGGTCATAACGTTCAATTGCAGGCGCAATATAATCAAAACTTGTTGTTCCCAGCATGTTTTGTTTTGCATCGTAGTAATGGCTTCCCGCTGTTGTGATGCACTGGAACAAGCCGTGACTGACATGCTGGATACGCTTAAACTGATTGGCAAGCGGGATCAGCCATCGCTGTTGCTTGGCATCGAATAGACCATATTGCCCTGCATGTTCAAAAGGATAAATATCTTCGAGTTCATGCAGATATTCTCCCTCAATCAGCTTATCCATACCTTGCGGCAACAAAAAGCGATGGGTGTCGGTCTGATAGACAGACCATTGCTTGTCTTTGCAATAAGCAAAACTACGATAACCATAATCCGACCATGCTTTTAGCTGATCAATATCATCAATCAGTAACTCGCCATCTGGTTTTAATACACAAATCTTGCGCTGGAACTTATTCGGCTTGACCCATAAATAGCCATGACTGAGGGGTTGTAGCGAATCTTCAATATACTCCCCCAGATAGCTGCCGTTACTGAGGAAATAGCGTCTCTTTGCCGAGCCTTTTTGTGCACTGTAATACAGCTTAACCTGTTCACTTAAATAATCTATCTCAAAAGGATACTCCGATGATTCAGTAATCACAGCCTGATGCTGGAGATTGACCAGTTGATATACACCATCTTTAAACACATTAAAAACATCCGAGTAACGTAGCTGCTCTACCGCTTCATAGCAGGCTGGAATCATCCATTGACCATCTTCCACACAGATTAGACCTTCTAATTCCGGCTTTTCCTGTGGATGTACCACTGCATAATTTTTACCTTCCAGCTGAAAACTGTCATAGGCATCTGCAAACTGTGCTTCGAGCAAAATCTTCCCATAATGATTCAGATAACCATATTGTGCGTTGCGCTCAAATACGGCAATCCCCTCATCATTAAACGCCCAGATCTCGCTCATCTGCGGCGCAAGAACAACTTCTCCTTGACGATTTCTGAGTCCCCATAGGCCGTTTTCCTCAAAGCTTTCCGACGCATCCCGATAAAGTGATTCTTCCCAATAGCCCAGTCCCCATTGCACCCAGTCTGTCTGTAAGATATCCAGAAAATTGTCATAGCCAGTTCTGGTCAATACAGCATCTAGAACCGTTAGATCCCGCTGCTCCAGAGCCTGATCATACAAGGCTTTTTTCTCCAGGATGTCTTCAAGCCATTGCTGTGCCTGTAAACGATGACTGTCATCATTCATATTAAAGACATCAGTGGCATCCATTTCTAGCTGTTCATAAGGCAAGTGCTGTAACAGCTCGAACATGGTCTGCTGAGCCTCGATACAGCCCGCCTGTTCACTGAATTGATATTGTTCATTTAATAAATCGTAAAAACGTTGTAAATACTCAACACCACCTTGGCGGTCAAAGTACAGCAAATGCCCCTTACGGGAAGGTTGTGCAAAAAACAGCGGAAGTAACAACTGTGGAATTTCATATTTCCACTCACCTAGATAGCCCAAATCACTATGCTGTTTATCTTTATTAACATTGTATAAATAAATACGATGTGCCATGCATTTGTCTCTAGTTATTATCTTTATGAAAGTTCATACCCGAATATAGGGTAAGACTACACTTTTGTAGCCAGGCCTTATATGTGCTGGTTACTTGATGGAGGGTGTTCGACTTATACTGCTCTATCTGGCCCGTTTAAACTTCACATAATAATCATTTAAAACTTTAATCATTTGCTTGAGTTCTTTGAGATTTTCTTCATTATTTCCCAACCGCTCAACAAAACGTTGTGAATGAATTTCCAGATCAATTTTTTCATTAATTTGTGGTGCAATCCGGAACAGCTTTTCTAAATCATCAAATCGTTCTAATTTTCGGTTTGAGAAATATTCCAGACGAAAACCCAAATCATTCAGTACCACACCATTTAAAATTGGTCCCTGCTCAGCATCAAAAGACAAAGCGTGTTCTTTTAGAAATAGTTGCTCGGGTGTTTGTTTCGAACTTTTGAAGAGATTGCTAAATTGACTTAACATTTTGGGGTGATCATATGACTATTTTCAGGTCTATTAAACCGCTAAACCCATAATTGAAGCAACCGCCATCGCAGTTGATATAAAGAAAGCACCTGTTAAAAGATACTTTCTGAACAGTTATGCGCCATACTGCTTCTTTAAATATTCCATAATTTTGGCAGACTCAAACATTTTCACACCTGTATTTGGATCGACCAGATAAGGCACCTGAATATCGCGTCCCATGACCTCAACCACCTTTTCACGTTTGCCGTTCGGCAACGGAATATACTTACCGGGCTTTAGGCGCAATACAGCTGGCCCCATATCCTGCCAACGTTCTTTCGGTACATTATGCAAAATATAGGGCAGTTCTAACTCGGTCAGGACTTCACGCACCAAACGGGTATACGGGCTCGCCTCAAAACTCCACAGTTCCAATAACTGCGCTGGTGCTGGACGATCAACAATCTGCGGATCAATCCAGACGCCACGCGCTGCGTTAGCGACTGTTGCCAACGTAGACACATATGGAAGTTTTGGATAATGGCTATACTTTTTCGGTGTTTTCCCTGTTTTGCCATAGTGCTTAAACAGATAATGAATAATGGCTTGTGACTCATATAACTGGTCACCGGTATTTTCATCAATCAAAAAGGGAAACTGTTTTTTACCACCTTTGGCTTTGACGATCTGTCGATATTTTTGCCCACCTTTAGGACATGGATAAATTTCTACATCCAGATTCAGTAAGGTGATCACTTCACGGACACGACGGCAAAATGGTGAACCTTCAAACTCATACAGTTTTATTGCCTTTGCCGGCTGATTAGGAAATGGTGTGCCCATTGCCCCTCGTCCACCTTCAATTACACTGGCAACAACCGATTGTAAAACCTTGAGTTGGTGATTCACCCTATTCAACATCGCACTCTCCTTTTAGCAGTCGACTAATTTTTCTTTTGCAATCACAATGCCGTTATTATCTGCGTAGATATAATCGCCTGAGTTGATTGTTACACTACCAAAATACAAGCTAACATCGACTTCGCCTATGCCTTTACGATTACTTTTTTGCGGGATTGCAGCCAAGGCATGTACCCCCAAATCCAGTTCTGCAAGTGCATCCACATCACGGACACAGCCATAGATCACCACCCCGTTCCAGCGATGTTTCACTGCAGACTCGGCAATCATGTCTCCCATCAAGGCACAACGCATTGATGCACCGCCATCGACTACCAGTACTTTCCCTGTACCGTCGGTTGCCAAGAGTTCTTTCACACGTGAGTTATCTTCAAAACACTTTACAGTCACCACCTGACCGCCAAAGGTTTTACGCGCGCCATAGCTTTTAAAGAATTTACCATCTAAAGACGGGATGACCACTTGTAGCTCTTTTTCCGGGTTATCATCTAACAAATCACAGGTTACAAAAGGAATTGTCGTCACTGAAATTCTCCATTATTTGCTTTGTTGTATACTCAGGTTATCGTAGACTTTGAATGCGGCAGTCTGTGTTTGTGCTGCAACCCGCATAGTATGCGCCAATTGTTCTGCTGTAACAGGTTTAAGTTTAAACGGCCGAGTCCAGGTTTTTTCGACCAGTTTAAATGCTGTCTGTGCCAGATCTTCAAGCAGGCGAACTTCACTACGTTTGCCGATTAAAAGTGAGGGCTGGAAAATTGATAGCTTATAAATTGACAGGCTCTTCAGGTAATTTTCCAGTTCACCTTTGACTTTATTATAGAAAATCGGCGAATTTGCGTTCGCTCCCAACGCACTTACCAGCAATAAATGAATATTTTTATCCTGAATCAAATCAGCAAAATGCGCATTGATTTCATAATCAATCGCATAAAAAGCGTCTTTGGAACCCGCCTGTTTAATGGTGCTTCCCAAGCAACTAAAGGCATGGGTATAGGCACTGACATCTTCATCATTCAATAACAGGAAGTCTTCCAGAACCAGCTGGGTGACCTTGCTATAAGCGTTTAATGTTTCTGAACTTTTTCTAACAACTACGGTAATCGTGTCAAAATCTTCTGCTTGCTGCAGTTCATCCACTAACGCCTGACCGACCAGTCCTGTCGCACCAATTACAATTGCTTTTTTATCGCCTATTCTCATTTTTAATTCTTCCAAGCCATGACTAGGCTTAATGTAACGTTTTATTGGACGATTATCACCTGTTAAATGTACTTAAAAGTATCACAAGACTTGACTTCGGGGCTTAGTTTCCTCAAAATATGGCACTTGTTTACGGGCTGGTGAATGTTGCCAATGTTATTTTGGTTTTAACTTCAGCCCGCCCAGACCAACTTATTTTCAAGGAGTGCACGAGTGGCAAACTCTGCTCAAGCTAAAAAACGTGCTCGTCAAAACGTTAAAGCACGTAAACACAACGCAAGCTTGCGTTCTATGGTTCGTACTTACATCAAACGTACTGTAAATGCGATCGCTGCTGGTGATTATACTGTTGCTACAGAAGCTTACAAAAAAGCTGTTCCTGTAATCGACCGTATGGCTGATAAAGGCATCATCCACAAAAACAAAGCTGCTCGTCATAAGAGCCGCTTGAACGCTCAAGTTAAAGCATTAGCTAACTAATTTGATGCATATAAAAAAGCCCGAATTTTCGGGCTTTTTTATTGTCTTCAGTTTTTCAAATATGGCTGTAAACCTGTTCCCGCCTCTTTCACAAGCAGCATCAGTTTCTGACAGAACTTATAACTTTCCTCGAGCAACCCCAGATCACTCGCACGCGCATTGTGCTGAGTAAAAGACCGTTTATAAAACTGATAGCGCTCATTTAGATAATCATGATCCTGACTCAGTGCAATCATCATTAACTCAAATCGAAAATCCAGATCCACCATAAAGTCTTTAGGCATATCGCCATAGGCCCACGCTTGCAGCGCTTCCAGCTTCCCGTGCCCCAGATGCGTAAAGATAAAAGCAATATAAGCATCTAGCTGTTTAAAGAAATCCTGAATATTGGCCTTGCTTTCCCAACGTCCCGTTAATGCAAAACAAGGTTCTGGACTATATTCCCCATTAGCACGCCGATGCACATCCATCGAACGCAGCCTAAAAATCAACCGTTCAGATAACTGCTCCTGCAAGTGCTGAGGAATAAAACGATCGGTAAAATCCATTGCAAAAGACAGCATGGGACTAATGGTCAGTTTTCTCAGCACCATCTTCAATTGATAAAACACACCCAGCTGTTTCTGGGTCAATAAAAAACACCGGTAACCCGTATCCAGCGCCAGCTCCGGTCGACCAATATTCCCCCAGTTTGATATAAAATCATGCGCTACATTAAACACATCAAGCTTGAGATGCCGGGTATCTTCCTGCTGTTCAAACCATTGACCAATCAGTTGCTCTGCGGCGGCCATATTATGTGGCATCTCAAAATCACCTGTTTGCAACAGCGATTTCGCATCTTGTACAGGCTGAATTTGTTTTAACTCTAATGGCTCTAATAAATACGGTTGCAGCATATTTGATACGGCATTTTCAGGAGACTGCAATTCACCAATCGCCCACACATTATAATTCGGCTCATAAAATCCGACCCCGGTCTGCTGGACTGTTTCATAAAAAACCCGATACACCGCATCATTTTGAGCTTCTTGTATTAATGCATCCAGACGCACGCTGGCACCTATGCCCTGCGCAAATTGCAGCTTGATCTTTTGCAGCCACTGTTGAGTAGGTTCAGAAAAATAGTCTTGATATTGTGGATCACAAATTTTATTGGAAAATAACTCCAACCATGCCTGCAACGTTTTACCATGACTGGAAATATTGCAATATTGCTGATGCAATTCAAAAGCAACCTGTTGAGAATCATCTTCTGCGGGTACTTTGCCTGTAAAAATCTCAGGCTCCCATAAATAAATCGTGTTTGATAACATCTTTTTATCCAATTATGTGTCGGTTTTCTCTTTTTATTTTCCTATCATGACGAAAAAAGTCCGACTTTAAAAGATCAGTTTTTATTATTTTTTAACTTTTTAGGACATAGAATGCGTTATAAAAAATATGAAGCCCCGAAGCGCTTCATATTCTTGACCAATAAAACCCAGATTAAAGCTTATCGCGATGAAGGGCTGACGACTAAGGCCTTAGCGGCGATCGGCAAATTCTTGGCAGATAGTCCTGCAAGTAGCAAACTATGATTCATCACTGGAATACTCCATTTCTGATTGGCCCCATTGGTGCAGCGATAACGGATTAAACGTGCACGATTATTAGTTAGATACCCACCTTCCAGATCAAAACACTGATTTGACTGCTTTATTGCCTGCGCAACAGTATCCATCTCCCACACCTGACTATTTGCAGTACGACATGGCATCAGATTAATCACATTTCCAGCCGTAGTGGTTAGGCAGTGATCAATATATTGCTTGTTATGGATTTTGCCCAAGGCATCATAAACCCATTTTTCCGAATCATCCCCAACACAACCCGTCGGCCCACTAATAAAGGCATTGAGCTGTCCATTTGCCAATTTCTCGGCTTTTAAACAATTGGTTCTGTTTAATAAACTGGTACTTGATGCAAAATTCAAATCACCTTTAAGCTCTAACTTTTCAACAAAAGCACGGAACGCAGTTAATGCATCGGCATTTAAATTGGTCAAGTCTGAGCGATAGACATTGATCCAGCGATTTACACGATAAAGCTTAATTTGCTGCTGGGTATAACGCATCATTTCCGTTTGCGCATCTGAGGATAACTGATCCTTAAAGCTTCGATATGAATCAAACAGCAATCTAGCTTCAGGTGAGAGGTTCACAACCCGCTTATTCTTATTTTCGAGCAAAGCCTGTTCCAGCTGCGGTAACTCAATTGCTCTTAAAGCTGAATATTCGGCCTCTTTACCAATATCAACTGCTGGAGCTAAAGCAGGCGTATTAACAGGAATCGACATACTCGACAATAAAACTGCTGCCTGATTGGCCTTTTTACAATAAAGCTTGACCTGCTGTGGTGCCTCACTTTGTGCCAAATTAATATGAAACTTATTTGCATTACCATTCATGCGCTGCGGTGCCAAAGCAATATTTTGTGTTGCACTTACAAACTGCACATTGAGCCAGCAATTTGCGGTTGCAGCAGCTGGATTTACTTGCGGTAGCTCAAATACATTCCCCCAGTTTCCTTTTGCTGCCGGATAAATCAACCCAACTTGTGCCTCTGGATCATACCCCCCTAAAATCGTATACACAGGCACACCAAACATTCTTGGTTTTAGATAGTTACCATCGGCACGGTTATACCAGACATTACTTGAATTTGGCGTTTTAGGCTGTGCAACCTCCATCATACGGGTACTGGCATTCCACTTTTTATAACCGGTTGGCGAACTCGCATCCCATACATAACGATCAAAAGCAGGCTGAATTTTTAGGTAGGTGCTATAACCGGTGTAATGGGTATATCTGGAAATACTACTGGCCGTTGCGCCGCCCGACATCGCATCCCAACCATAGGCATATTTATTCAGGAAGTTCGGTACGCCATTGGTACCATCGCCTAGATTGCTATTGGTCCAGTTAAGATTGCCACGCATTTTGTTTCTAAAGGCGATATACCCCCAGCCACTGTCCGCATGGTGCGCAGCCCAGAACATATTCGTCCCCTCAGCGCCAGGATAATGTCCAAGCCCATAGTGATGTCCGATCTCGTGGCTAAACTCATTGCCCACAGAATCAATTAAGGTCAACATACCATTACCGCCACTTAGGCCATGCGTTGCCTCACCATTGCTATATTTCCCGCGTGCATAATGCGCCACCACGCTTTGAGTCAGCTGGGGTTGCTCCTGACTGGCCATTGACGCACTGGTGACGCCCCAGTTGGCGAGATTAATGCCGACACCGAAAGTGGACTTGGCGGTATTTTCACGCATATCACCGCTATATACATCCCCTGTTGTGGCACTGGCTGTGTCATAAATAACACCGCTTGCAACCATGACCCTATCGAGTTTTAAATCATCATATTTTGCAACGATCATACGCGCCGCTGGAATGGTCTGGAAATAATCAGTGCCTGCTTTGGCTGGCTCAAGCAGCATATAATGCCCTGTTGATTTCGGCGGATCGGTTAATAAGCCTAAACGAATATTCTGTAGCACCAACTCACCGGGTGCGGCCAGATCAATCTTGTCTGCTGTTAAATCACCACTACGATTATTCAGTGGATCAATCACCCGAAGATGCAGACCTGCGCGGATTTCATGCCATTTCAATGCGACAGTCCATGCCCGCGTTGAATAACTGACAGGCGGGCGCGCATCCGTATTGGATTGATCCGAAGCTGCAATTCTTGAGGGTTCTTTCAATTTAACCGTTCGAAGCAGTTGATTATCCCGATAAATTTCGACATTTAATGTCTGCAGATCACCCATTTCCGCCAATGGTGTCACCAGTAACAACGCATCTTTTTCCGCAGTTAAGCGTGGCATTGAATTTTTTTCATTCTGGTTAGGATTGACCACATGGCTTTGTGCAAATTGCAACATTGCAGCAAATCCGCCATTTAAATCATTGCGTAATATTCTTGGCAGTCCGAGTTTATCGTAATCATAAAAGCCCAAAACCGCTTCATCGATCATATCCTTATTAGGTTCAGGATACTTTTCCATAACAGGAGGTATCGATGGCGTATCTGTTGTCGTACCACCACCTTGATTCGGTGTCTCAGGTGTCCCATCGCCTGGCAACTCACTGCTTCCATCGTCTGGCACCAGACTGCCACCTCCAGCCGTTGTATTATCATTCTTCGGTGGCTCAGTATGATGTGTTGTACTGCTGTCATCTGATCCACCACCGCAAGCCACCAGCATCATGGACAGCAAACAGGCCGTTAAATGTTTAAGTTGTAATTGCATCACATTTCCCCAAGAAAAACTTGTCAGATTATCGTTAATGATAAATTCTGTTAATTAATTAAAATTAATATAAATCATATATTTATAATATTAACAACTTAATCTACTTAATGCGAAGTTAATTTTTCCCATTCAACATCGCCCACTTAATTTATTGTAATTTTAAAATAATAAACGCGGGTATAGCATCACGATCAGACCAATGCCCAACTACATTTCTACAACTTAAACGCTCTACTTTATGAAAATAAAATTAATTTAAATTGAAGTGTATATAAATAATTAGATAACACATGCTGGAGAGCATCATGAATAAAATCTGGAAAGTCATTATTCCCACCACATTTGCTTTATCTTGTAGCCTTTCCTTTGCAGCAACATGCAATAGCACCATTGATAACAATACGCTCAGTGATCTTACTATTCCAGCTGGCGCCACTTGTACCGTGAATAACGCCTCCATTGAAGGCGATGTAAATATTCAAAAAGATGCCAGCCTGATTCTAAACAGTTCATCCGTTCAGGGCAGCATACAAGCGAATCAAGCCAAAGCTGTTCGCTTAATCAACTCAAGTGTGAGTGGTGATGTACATGCAGCGCAGACCACAACCATGATTCACTTGGAAAAATCGGTTATTTCTGGGGATCTGCAGTGCTCTGCATCTACTAGACTAAAAACCAATCTAAGCAGTATTGAAGGACAAAAAACCGGTAAATGCCGCTAACGCTATTGAGTTATTCAGATTGCCAGCTCCTGTCGAGCTTCTGGATTCAGCGTTTTACCAAGAAAGTTAGATAGATATTAAGAAGTGAAGCGCCTTACCGCTTTTTTTTCACGCCAGATTGTATGTGACCGACCTTATTTCGGATTTAAAAACTGTTTGATATTCAAAACATTTTTCTCGCCACGCCAAATCCATTTTAACTGGCTCTCGGCAAAATCATCGCCTTCGAACCAGACAAACAAACCTTCCATCATCGCAGGCCAATCTGTTTGCTCAATCTGGTTTTTGCCGGAAATAACGGCAATGATAGCCGCAAGAATCGTGTCATGACTTACCGCTAGACTTAGGCTATTTTGTTGGGTGGGATGAGTATGGTAAAGCAGTTCCAAGACATCAAATACGCCCGTAATCGGGTGTTTCATCCCTGGCAGTGCATTATTCACAAAACTGTTAATAAAGCCCAAAGCGCCCTGCTTACGGAAATAGGGCGCCGCCTGTTGAATGTCCAGCACAAAGCTTCCTGGTTCAACCAGTAAACGCTGTTCCACAATTTCAATACGATGGGTATTCACTGCTTTGCGGGTCTGGTCCGCCCCTTCGATCATTAAGGCTGCGGTATCGACACAACGTTGAATTGGACTTGAAATACAATGCTGAATGGCCCGATCGCTATGTTGGCTTAAATATTCTCCCCAAGCATAGGCCAGATCACGCCCAGGCTCTGTCAATTGCAGATCATAACCCGCCAAGCCCTGCCCATCCACCAACTCGCGCAAGGAGTGTCGGGTAAACAAGGTGACAGGGGTTGAAGCATCAGGTAATAAATCAATTGCTTCGAACATACTTTTCGGCAATAAATGCAGGGCCATATTCATACACAAATTCGGATTTAACCCACTATAGCATGAGTGGAATGACTCTCAATCCAAAATGCCAGAAAGTGCCAGAGCCTCATAAGCAATTTTTTTGCAATGCTGATCTCGAAATGCGATAAAACCGCCATTTAAAACCGTTTCACGCTGATTATATAAAAAAGGCTTTTGATCCAGCGTCATCAGACCACCACCAATGCTTTCCAGTAAAGCCTGCCCTGAACTGGTATCCCATTCCGAGGTGGGATGAAAGCGAGGATAAATATCAATTTCACCTTCCAGCATCATACAAAATTTATAGGCGCTGCCCGCTTCGCGGCGCTCAATAGCGCGATGTTGCAAGATCGGTTGCATAAAGTTTTTATACTTCGGATTTTTGCTGTTATGGCTTAGGCCAATTTGCAGGGGTACTGAGAAGTCATGTTCTTCAATCTGGTACTGAAACCATTCTTGTCGACTAAAACTATATTTATAAGGCAATTGTGAGGTATAGCCGATATACATCACCTGCTCACATGGCACGGCAATGATCGCAAATGTAGTCCGGTCATCCTCAATCAGACTCAGATTAATGGTGAATTCATCACGCTCATGGATAAATTCCTTGGTGCCATCTAAAGGGTCCAGCATCCAGCAGCGTTGCCAAGCAGACCGCGCCGAATAATCACTCTCTTCCGACAATACCGGCAGTTGCGGCGTGACTGTCGCTAAATGCTTCATTAAAAAATGATTCACTTTCAGATCCGCCTGCGTTACCGGAGAATCATCACTCTTTTCCTGAATATTAAACTCGCACCCGGCACAATAACTTTGGTATTCTTCCAGCAATAGTTGACTAGCCTGCGCCATGATCGGAACAAGTTGTGAAATTAACTGATCTTGTGGGGCAAGCGTTTTAATAAACATAGACCAACCTTATGTCATATTCAGATTTACAGCAGCAGCCGATTGCCATGTTCGACATGGATGGCACTTTACTCGATTTAGCATTTGACGACTTTATCTGGAATCACTGTTTGCCTGAGCGACATGCTCAAGTGCATCAATGCAGCCTGGAACAAAGTCAGCAAACACTCTTTCAGTTTTACCAACAACATAAGCATACACTATCTTGGTACTCTTCGGCGTTCTGGACGGCTAAAGTCGGAGTCGATGTCCTGCAACTTCAATACCAACATCGCCAGAAAATTGGCCCACGTGCTGGCTGCCATCAATTGTTACAGCAACTCAAAGCCGAAGGTTATCGTTGCTGGTTACTGACCAATGCCGATCGTGCAGGCCTGCAATTGAAGCTTGAAAATGTCGAACTTCGCCCTTATTTTGAAGTAATGATCAGTAGTGAAGAACTCGGGCACGCCAAAGAAGAAACCGCTTTTTGGCAAAAACTACAGCAATTGCATCCCTTTGATCCGGCTCAGGCCGTCTTTATTGACGATACCGTTGCCGTGCTCAAAAGCGCAGAAGATTTCGGTATTCGCCAACTCTTTAGCATTTTACAGCCATCAAGCAGCAAAGCTGCCAGAGCTGTAACCGAATTACCGTATCCTGCACTTGATCACTTAACTGAACTTTTTGATTATCTTGAACCCAACCTACAGGTAACAGATGCCAAGACAGCATGAACCAGAAAGCATGGATGCCATGCGTATTGATAAATGGCTATGGGCTGCACGTTTTTTTAAAACACGTTCAATTGCCAAAGCTGCGATAGAGGGCGGTAAAGTCCACCATAATAATGATCGTGTCAAAGTCTCTAGAGACGTGCGTATTGGTATGGAACTGACCATCCAGCAAGGTTTCGAGAAAAAGACCGTAGTGGTGAAAGCCCTTTCAGCGGTACGTGGTGGTGCGCCAGCTGCACAACTGCTTTATGAAGAAACAGCTGAAAGTATTGCACGTCGGGAGTTGCATGCATCACAACGAAAAATGCATAATCTAGCCCGACCAGATCATCGACCAAGCAAAAAAGATCGTCGTGATATCAATCGTTTTAAGCAGGAAAATGTACAGTCATGGTCTTATCATGATGAATAAAATTTTCTAATTTTGGGTGCGTCATCTTGTGTCGCATAGACAGAGATCAGATGTAGAATAAACAACGAGAATCTGCCACTATACTCAAGTCCCAACAAGTTGAGATTCAATACATCCACTTGGGTTAGTCGTTAAGAAATAAAGTTTTGAGGTTTTGAGATGGATGATAATAAAAGCAAGGCGTTACAAGCTGCGTTAAGCCAGATTGAAAAACAATTTGGTAAAAATACAGTCATGCGCCTAGGTGATAACACTGTACAGGCAGTTGAAGCTGTTTCTACAGGTTCTTTAACACTGGATATCGCATTAGGGATTGGCGGATTACCTAAAGGCCGTATCATCGAGATTTACGGCCCTGAGTCATCAGGTAAAACGACCATGACGTTGCAAGCCATTGCGCAATGTCAGAAAAATGGCGGTACGTGTGCATTTATCGATGCAGAACACGCATTAGATCCAGAATACGCACGTAAGCTGGGTGTCGATATTGATAACCTATTGGTCTCTCAACCCGATCACGGTGAACAAGCGCTTGAAATCGCAGATATGCTGGTACGTTCAGGGGCAATTGACCTGATCGTTGTCGACTCTGTCGCTGCGTTAACTCCTAAAGCCGAAATTGAAGGCGAAATGGGTGATTCACACATGGGTCTACAAGCACGTTTAATGAGTCAGGCATTACGTAAAATCACAGGTAATGCAAAGCGTTCTAACTGTATGGTGATCTTCATTAACCAGATCCGTATGAAGATTGGTGTGATGTTTGGTAGCCCAGAAACCACCACTGGCGGTAACGCACTTAAATTCTATGCATCTGTGCGTTTAGATATCCGTCGTATTGGTGCAGTAAAAGAAGGCGATGAGATTACCGGTAACGAAACTCGCGTTAAAGTCGTCAAAAATAAAATGGCACCTCCTTTTAAAGAAGCAGTGTTCCAGATTATGTACGGTAAAGGTACCAATCAGCTAGGTGAAGTGGTTGATCTTGCGGTTCAGCAAGATATCGTACAAAAAGCAGGCGCATGGTATTCCTACCAAGGCAACAAAATTGGCCAAGGTAAAAACAATGTGATTCGTCATTTTGAAGAGAATCCAGCCATGGCGCAAGAGATTGAAAAACAGATTCGTGAGCAACTTCTGACTAAAACCAATGTTGAAGCTGCACAAACCGAAGATGAAGAAGAACCAGACTTTTTAGAAAGTTAAGCTAAAACGCCCTTCGGGGCGTTTTTCTTTCATGAGGAAATCGATTTTGTTTAATAGTGAAAAAACAGAAAAACCTAAAACCCTGACCGGAACACGACTACGCTCTTATGCCTTTGCCCTGCTCACACGTCGCGACTATTCACAGGCGGAACTGATTGCCAAACTCAATCAATATGCGATCAATCCAGAAGAAGTCGAGAAGCTGGTAGAGGAGCTTGCGCAGAATAATTATCAAAGTGACCAGCGTGTGGCCGAGCTGACTTTGGCAAGTCAGTTAAGAAAAGGAAAAGGGCTACAACGCATCAAGCAGGCGCTTAAAGCCAAACAGCTGGATGCAGAACTGATTACAGAAGAATTGCAAGAAGTGGACTGGCTTGATCAGGCCTATCAACTGAAACTAAAGAAATTTGGCAAAGAAGTCGCAACTGATCCGAAAATCAAGGCAAGACAAATCCGGTTTTTACAATACCGTGGCTTTGATATGGGTGTGATTATGAAAGCGATTGCTCGAACGAGCGAAGAAGAATAACTGGTGGCAGCCCTACCAGCATGACTTCGGCACATCATAGTTCTACTACCGTTGCTACCTTCCGGTCCTGGCGGGGTTCGTAGAGTACAATTGCGAAGCTACCAGCAGGGCTACCATTGCCTGACAAAGTATAGAGATTTTTGCCTGAGTTGCAAGACTTGTCTCTGTTTTTCAGTGAGTTTTTAGCTCAACTGCCTAATTCATCATCAACCAGTCCGTATTTGTTATCTTTTTACTTTCGATCTGTGCAAACATTCAACAGGAACAGATTAATTTCTTCAAAAGTGCTTGAAGATTGTAAATGCTTATTGCATTTAAATGAGTTGCTGTTTTAATGGCTAAATCAAAAATCTATATCTGGTGTGTTGCAAGTAAACAGTGAAGACTTGTTCGACCACAGCTTTGTATTTCAACTTATGGATGAATTTTTATGCTAAAAAAGCATTCCGTACTTTTTATTGCCCTGCTCAGTAGTGCACATTTATATGCCAACGTCCCTATTGAATCGCGTGCTTTAAGCCAGCAACAAGCCAGTAATGTGGTTGCCGGTACGCCGAGTCTGAACTGGGAAATCATGCAAAAGAACCAGAAGCTTGAAGAGGAAATCCGCAAGTTGCGTGGTCAGCTTGAAGAACATGACAATGCCATCGAGCAATTAAAAAAAGAATTGACCAATCGCTATACCGATCTGGACCAGCGTTTAGAACTACTTTCACAAAAAATTGATCCACCTGAAGACAATCCTGAAGCACAAGATGCCTCTGCTACAACAGCATCAACCAATGCAGATACCAGTGCTCCTGCGATCGTTCCTGCTGCACCAGTACCACAACAAACCACCCCTGCAACCCAGCAAGCTCCAGCAACTCAACCACAAACCAATACTGCGGCAGCCAGCAATACAACCAATGATCAAATCGAGTTAGAAAAAGCAGCTTATACCGTTGCACTTGATGCTTATAAACAAGGCGGCGCAAAAAAAGCGATTCAGCCAATGCAAAACTTTATTAAAAACCACCCCAACGGTATTTATATTGGAAATGCATACTTCTGGCTAGCCGAGTTTTATCTCGCAGTTGATCCCGTTGATTATAAATCTGCAAAGCAAAACTATAATATTGTTGCCACACGCTACCCGAACTCGGCAAGAGCATCACGTGCCGTGTATCAGCTTTACAGCATTGCCAAAGAAGTCGATAAAAATACAGCCTTAGCCAGTCAGTATAAGAGCAAGCTGTTAAGCCAATACCCTCAATCTGAGGAAGCAAAATTTATTCAGAAAAAATAAGTGTTCTTCTCTCAATAAAAAAGCCAGTTGATATCAACTGGCTTTTTTATGCTGGGATCAAATCCGTTATTTGATCTTCGCTTGTGATTTTAAGTATTCAGTGTAGTCTTCAAGCATTTGTTGCCCACGGAACTGCTGATACAGCTTATTCAACTCTTGTACCTGTTCTGCTGGCAATGTGCTCGCAACACGACTATTCACGTTTGAAACCGCAACAATCACCAATTCATTTGGTAGTTTCGCAGTGGTTGCAGACCATAAGCCTTCTTTCGCTGGCGCTGGAATACTAAATGCAGCACGCTCAATCGGACGTTTTAAACCTTGAGAACGTGCAAAAGTACCCGCATTTTCAAACTTCACTTGAGATTTTGCTACCACTTGTGCGGCTGGTTGAGTTTTAAACTCGTTCAGGATGGTGGCAATTTTCGCCTGCGCTGCTTTATACGCCTTCGCTTCAATCACTTTCGCTTTTACTTCAGCAGTCGCTTGATCCAAAGGTTTAACGCCTGCAGCATGATAGTTACGGACTTTAATCCAGATCGTATCACCATTGGCCAACTGAATATTTGAAGACGCGTTACGGTCACCATTCTTCACATCATCATTAAATAATTTAGCTTTAACACTTAAATCACTCAAATATGGATTATCAGTCGCCAAAGTTACGCCATTTGCAGATTCAATACGCGCACTCTTCACTTCCTGGGCAACCGCTTCTAGAGAATCATTCCCTACGACCATTTCATTTAAGCTATTTACCGTGTCACTAAACTGATTCGCCAGTTTGCTTTTCTCAACTTCAGCAGTTAAACGCGCTTTTTCCGCTTCAAATGAAGGTAATTTCAGCATTGGTGATTCAGCTTGAATGATGTGATAACCATACTGAGTCTTAACCGGTTTAGAAATTTCACCATTCTTTAATGCATTGACTGCATTATCAAAGTCAGCAGAGAAAACACCCGGTGCATACGCATCCACTAAACCACCTTGTGTTTTAGAACTTGGATCTTCCGAATATTGAGCTGCTGCCTGAGCAAATGATTCACCTGCCTGAATTTTTGCATAGACTTCATTTGCAAGCTTCTGAGCCGCCGCATCATCACGTGCATCTGTGGTAATGAGAATATGTTTAACTTGAGGTTTAACTGCTTTTTTCTTCTCATCAACAAAAGCTGTATATGCCTGTTGAAGATCAGCATCAGTCACCGCAATGTTTGCCTTAGGCAGCAAAGCTGGCGTTAATACCACATAATCCACATCAACACTTGCAACCTGCTTAAATTCATTTTTATGCTTGTTGTAATAATCAGCAATTTCCTGACTAGAAGCCGTCACGCCTTTCTTATAGTCATCCAGCTTGATACTCGCCAAATGCAAAGTACGCTGTTCAGTCTGTAAATTTGCCAACTGCTGCACATCGGACTTGCTCACCAAAGCATAATCCATCAATGATGTAGAAATCATTTTAAGCGCATGATCTTGACGTAAGCTGGCAATCAGGGCCTGATTGGTCATTCCTACAGAACGCAGGTAGTTTTCATATAAGGTTTGAGAAAATTTACCATTTTCTTGGAAGCTTGGCTGTTGTGCCAACATTTGCTCAAGCTGCACATCGCTTAAAGTCATCCCCAACTTTTCAGCTTGTTGTTGTAGCAATGAGCGGGCAACCAATGCATCAAGTGCTTTTTCTTGAATAACAGGTAAATTCAAAAGTGATTCATCACCTTTTACCAGTGATAAATATTGATCTTTATAGTTTTTGGTTGCACTTTCTAATTCTTTATTAGAAATATCTTGACCGTTTACTGATTTTGCAACGTCTGCTTTATTGCTACCACTAAAATACCCTTCTATACCGACAAGCGCTAATGGCGTCAAAAACAAAACTAACAGGACTTTGCCAAGCCAACCCTTAATGAGAGTACGAAACGATTCCATAAGAATTCCAATATTTTATTTCGGGGCAATTTTAACTGAAAAACAAAGGCGAATGAATGCAGAATAAAGATCAAATTAAGTTTTTCATTCAATAAATAAAAAACGCACCCATAATGGTGCGTTTATTGATTTAAAAAGATTACGCAACCGAATCTTTTAAACCCTTACCAGCTTTGAAGCTAGGTACTTTACTTGCTTTGATTTGTAGCTCTTCGCCAGTTTTAGGATTACGGCCAGTACGAGCAGC
Organism: Acinetobacter calcoaceticus; assembly: GCF_051947995.1. Taxonomy (GTDB): domain Bacteria; phylum Pseudomonadota; class Gammaproteobacteria; order Pseudomonadales; family Moraxellaceae; genus Acinetobacter. The sequence continues at coordinate 164,790 of NZ_JBLVVH010000001.1, forward strand.
ACGTTCTTTAACGCTGAAAGTACCGAACCCAACTAAAGTAACTGTATCACCCTTTTTAAGTGCTTCAGTGATTGATGCAATTGTCGCATCGAGTGCCTTACCAGCATCCGATTTTGACACGCCCCCTTTTTCAGCAATCGCATCAATTAATTCTGATTTATTCATGATAAAAAATATCCTCTTAATATCGTTTGTTAAGATCCAAGGCTATAGTTTAAAAGGCCATGACGCCTTTATAGCAATGCTTTGGGGGATAACGCAATACTAGAAAGGCCTTTTAATTAAAATAAATACTGAAATACGACATAAACAGACGAGTTACCTGCATTTTTTTTACTTTTTATTCAATTTGGCCTTCAATTGATTATTTTCTTCGATCAACGCATCAACCTTGATATGCAGTTGTACAAGCAACTGTTCAATGTGCTGAAGATCCTTTGGTGTTACCAGCCCAATCCGGTTAAGCGAGTGGTTCACACTGGTATCTAAAATCTTTTCAACCTTGTCTTTGGTATCCGTTACCGACTCTTTGGCCTTCTCTGTCACTTTGCCAACCGTATTGTCAGCAAAATCGACGGTTTTTGATTCTAGCTCCTCACCCACCTTGACCAGTGAGTCAAACAATTTATTTCCTTCTTCTTCGGCACGAGAAAAAGCACCTAACCCAGCCAGCCAGATCTGTTGTGTATATTTTTTGAAATCCAACGCAGATTTTTTAGAACTCTTTGATTTTGGCTTAGTTTTTACTTCAGCTTCCTCATTAGGATTTTCTATATTTGAGTTATCCATTGACCATTACTCCTAAGCACTTTACAAACAGTATGTCGTATTTGACCATAAAAATGTTTTTATAATATCAAAGTTAAGACTTGATCGTTTTAAAAAACTGTTCTACAAAGCAAGAAAGTCCTGTAAATTATTTTTAACAATTGAGTAAGGATACTCAGGTTTACAGATTTTTTGTTTTTATTGATTGATTGGCAAGGAAAAAGAGACTTATGAGTGATACGCAACAAAGACATAAACATCCGCATTTGTTGCTCAACATTGTCATCATTGTTTTAGAGACTTTTTTCTCTTTCATCCTGACGCATGATGCAGCATTACGCCTGCAAGCCAAAAAGTTAATCGACCAGAAAACCACGATCAGGATTAACAGCTATATCCCGTTCTTCGACTTTTATATCCAGTTTACCGAAAAAGGTCTTCTGTTTGATATGAAAGCCCTGGATCGCACCATTGATTTGGAGATTAATAGCACATTAATCGACCTGATCAAAATTTTTGTGTTTAACAATCAACGTAGCATTGCCAATATGCGCATTCTGGGTGATGCCGCGCATACTGAAGCGTTTATGGACTTACTTCCACATCTTACTCTCACAAGCATTCTGGCAAACTGGAAACAATGGTTTAGTGATGAGGCTGAAGCCGTTGCTTCACAACAACGTATTGCCCCGTTGCTGGATAAAATCGATCAACAACGTTCGGAAATCAATACGCTGTTGGTTGAAGTCAAGCAGTATCAAAACCGCATCCACCGTCTGCAAAAACGTCAACGTTTAATCAACATCAGCTTTGCTGTTTTAAGCTTTATTTTCATCACCTTTTTTGTTTATAATACGTGGATACAATAATTCCAATATATTTCACTTTTCACGCTCAGATTGGCAATTTAAAACTTGACTATTTTAGTCGGAATTCATAAAATTTAAACATCTAGTCTAACCATGTGTACCGAATCATGCGTCTTACAACTCGCGGTCGTTACGCAGTGACTGCTCTACTTGATTTAGCTTTGCAGCCAACTGAACAAACGATCACGCTTGCGGAAATAGCAGCACGCCAATCCATCTCAGTCGCTTATTTAGAACAGTTATTCGCGAAACTTAAACGTCATGGGTTAGTTTCAAGTGTACGCGGTGCAAATGGTGGTTATCACCTGGCGCGCAATGCAAGTGAAATTACTGTGCTAGAAATCATCGAAGCTGTAAATGAAACTGTTGATGCAACGCGTTGTGACCATAAGGGTAACTGCCAGAATGGTGCAATGTGTTTGACTCATGACTTATGGCAAGAACTCTCCCACCATATTGCCGATTATCTTGCAAAAATCACCCTTGCTGATTTGATTGCGCGTGACAACGTTCAAACCGTTGCATTACGCCAGAATTCACCAAGTTTAGATTCAGCCCTTCTATCGGTTACAGGTATTTGACATGAAACGTCCAATTTATCTTGATTACGCAGCAACCACGCCAGTACTGCCAGAAGTTGCAGAACGCATGATGGAATGTTTAACGTTCGAGGGGACTTTTGGTAACCCGGCGTCACGTTCACATGCCTATGGTTGGCAAGCCGAAGAAAAAGCTGAGTATGCACGTGAGCAAGTTGCAAATCTAATCAAAGCAGATCCACGCGAAATCGTTTGGACTTCTGGTGCAACCGAGTCTGACAACCTGGCATTAAAAGGGATTGCTCAGTTCTACGGTTCAAAAGGCAAACACATCATTACAAGTAAAATCGAACACAAAGCAGTGTTAGATCCTTGCCGTGAGCTTGAAGAACAAGGTTTCGAAATTACTTATTTAGAACCAGAACCGCGTACAGGGTTAATTACACCTGAAATGGTTCAGGCGGCTTTACGTCCAGATACGATTCTTGTTTCACTCATGATGGTAAACAACGAAATCGGTACTGTGACAGATGTTGCTGCAATTGGTGAATTAACACGTGCGAACAAAACATTCTTCCACGTTGATGCAGCTCAAGCCGCTGGTAAAGTTGAAATTGATCTTTCAACCATGAAAATTGATTTGATGAGCTTCTCTGGTCATAAAGTCTATGGCCCGAAAGGTATTGGTGCCCTTTACGTTCGCCGTAGCCCACGTGTTCGCTTAAAAGCGCAAATGCACGGTGGTGGCCATGAACGTGGTATGCGTTCTGGTACTTTAGCGACGCATCAAATTGTTGGTATGGGCGAAGCTTTTGAAATTGCTGGCAAAACCATGCAAGCAGAACAAGAGCGCATTCGCAAGTTACGCGACAAGCTTTGGAATGGCTTACAAGACCTTGAACAAGTGTTCTTGAATGGTCACCCAACACAAAACGTTGCTAACTATCTAAATGTCAGCTTCAACTTCGTTGAAGGTGAGTCACTGATGATGGCCTTGAAAGATGCAGCTGTTTCAAGTGGTTCTGCATGTACCTCTGCAACTTTAGAGCCGTCATATGTATTACGTGCTTTAGGTTTATCTGACGAGTTGGCACATAGCTCAATCCGTTTCAGTTTCGGTAAATACACCACTGAAGCAGATATTGACTACGTGTTAACCATTACCAAAGCTGCTGTTGAGAAATTACGTGAACTTTCTCCGCTTTGGGATATGTACAAAGAAGGTATCGACCTTTCAACAGTTGAATGGGCTGAACACTAATTCATCAGGTGCTCTTTTGAGCACTTCATTGAAAAGTATGTTTTAACCCTCATATTAATATTAGGCTGACCCCGAGGTTTGGAGAAGCGACATGGCTTATAGCGAAAAGGTAATTGATCATTACGAAAACCCTCGTAATGTTGGTGTTTTAGACAAGAATGCAGAAAATGTAGGTACAGGTATGGTCGGTGCACCTGCTTGTGGCGACGTAATGCGTTTACAAATTCAAGTCGATGACAATGGCGTAATTGAAGAAGCTCGCTTCAAAACTTATGGCTGTGGTTCTGCCATCGCTTCAAGTTCACTTGTAACCGAATGGTTAAAAGGCAAAACACTTGATGAAGCTCAAGCGATCAAAAACATTGATATCGCAACTGAGCTTGCACTTCCACCAGTAAAAGTACACTGCTCTGTATTGGCTGAAGATGCAATCAAAGCTGCGATTGAAGACTATCGCGGTAAGAAAGCGAAAGCTTAATTGATGACCGAAATAACATTGGAGTTTTCATGATCCATTTAACTGAAAATGCTGCGACTCACATCAGCAATTACCTGCAAAACCGAGGTAAGGGTGAAGGCATTCGTATTGGTGTGAAAACTTCGGGTTGTTCTGGATTGGCTTATGTACTTGAGTTTGTCGATGACATCGACACACACGACCAAGTATTTGAACAACTCGGCGTTAAAGTCTTTGTAGACCCTAAAAGCCTGGTTTATCTCAATGGTTTAGAGATGGATTATGTTAAAAATGGTCTAAATGAAGGCTTTGAGTTTAACAACCCAAACCAAAAAGGTGAATGTGGTTGCGGTGAATCATTCACTGTTTAATCTCAACCACTACTCTCTTTCTTTTCGTCAAAACAGTGTGTTCCGCACTGTTTTAACGTATTTATCAATAGCGGAATCCATCTCCCATGAATCATTTTGAGTTGTTCCAATTACCAGAAGCACTCGATATAGATTTAGCAGCTTTAAAAAAACAGTTTTTAAGTTTGCAACAGCAATATCATCCAGATAAAGCCAGTGACAAGGATCAGGCGCTGATCAAGTCAAGCGAAATCAATCAGGCTTATAAAGTGTTATCACTGGTTGATAGTCGTGCTGCCTATCTGCTTGCCCTCAAAAAACAAGATCATCATCTTGATCAGTCCATCAATGATTTTGAGTTTTTGCAATCTGCACTCGAAATGCGCGAGCAACTGGACGAAGCCACCTCAACCGAGCAACTTCGCACCTTAAAAGTTGAAATCCAGCAATGGATTGATGGCCTCGTACGCGAATTCAAACTCGATTATGCTGACGAAGACTGGGCTGAGGCACGTGATACTGTTCGTAAGCTACGCTTTTTCCAACGTGTCATGAATGATATTGATAAAGCTGAAGATCGCATGCTGGACGAAGAAGATAGCTTCGATCTAGACGATGATTTTTAATCCGCTGTTACCGATTATTTTCAAGGGATACCGTACGCATGGCGCTTTTGCAAATTGCTGAACCAGGTCAATCTACCGCACCGCACGAACATCGTATTGCGATCGGAATCGACTTAGGTACAACCCACTCTTTAGTGGCGACAGTGCTATCGGGAAAACCGAAAGTTCTACATGATGACCAAGATCGGGTTCTACTTCCCTCTATTGTTCATTACGCGAAAGATTTGACAACGTTTGGTTATGAAGCCAAACCGTTTATGATGACCGACCCCAAAAATACAGTTGTTTCAGTGAAACGCTTTATGGGTCGTTCACAAGCTGATATTAAATTCCAGCATCCTTATACCCTTGTTGGCGCAGAAAATGAAATGCCAGCATTTGAAACGGCTGCTGGACGTAAAACCCCGGTCGAAATTTCTGCCGAGATCTTAAAACAATTAAAAGATCGTGCTGAAGCAAGCCTTAATAATCCTGTCAATGGTGCAGTGATTACCGTTCCTGCTTATTTCGATGAAGCACAACGTCAGGCAACACGTGATGCAGCCCAGCTTGCTGGACTCAATGTTTTACGCTTATTGAATGAACCCACTGCTGCTGCGGTGGCATATGGTCTGGATCAAGAGACCAATCTCAGTACAGACCGCAACTATGTGATTTACGACCTTGGCGGCGGTACGTTTGACGTTTCAATCTTGCGTTTCTCACAAGGTGTATTTGAAGTCCTCGCAACGGGTGGACATACAGCACTGGGCGGAGATGACCTTGATCGTTTAATCGTAAAATGGGCTAAAAAACAGCTTAATATCGAAACATTAAGCGATGAAGAATATGCGGTATTCGTTGTTGCTGCACGCCAAGCCAAAGAACATTTAACAGATCACGATGCTGCCGAATTAAAATTACTGGATGATCGCTTAACACTCGACCGCCCGACCTTTGAATCGATTATTCAAGTCGCACTCGATAAAACCATGAGTGTCTGCAAACGCGTATTACGTGATGCCAAACTTGAACTCGATGACATTGAGCATGTGGTACTTGTGGGCGGTTCAACACGTTCTTATGCTGTACAAAAAGCGGTACGTGATTTATTTGAACGTGAACCACTATGTACCATTAACCCGGATGAAGTCGTTGCAATTGGCGCTTCAATTACTGCCAATCAGCTCATCGGCAATAGCCAAGATGGTTCATTATTGCTTGATGTGACTCCACTCTCTCTTGGTTTAGAGACCATGGGTGGCTTGGTGGAACGTCTGGTTTCACGTAATACCGCCATTCCTGTTGCACGCCGTCAAGAATTTACCACTTATCAAGATGGCCAAACTGCCATGTTGATCCATGTAGTTCAAGGTGAACGCGATCTGGTTGAGCATTGCCGTTCCTTAGGTCGTTTTGTCTTACATGGCATTCCACCAATGACTGCAGGTCAAGCGCGTATTGAAGTGACATTCCAGGTTGATGCAGACGGCTTACTGACTGTCTCTGCGAAAGAAACTACATCTGGTGTGCAAGCGAAAATCGACATCAAACCGTCGTATGGTTTATCTGCTTCAGATACCGAACGTTTACTGGTAGAAGGTTTCCAGCATGCGGAGGAAGATAAACAGCTTCGCCACTTGCAAGAAACCAAAGTTGAAGCACAACGTGAGCTAGAAGCATTAGAGCAAGCCCTGAAAGCAGATACAGATCTACTCTCTCAGCAACAGGCTCGCGACTTGATTCTTGCCGCTGAAGCGTTAAAAGCCCGTCTTAAAACGGATGACCTTGCAGCGATTGAACATGCAGTTCAGCAACTTAAAATTCACAGCGATGCCTTTGCTGCGCTTCGCATGAACCGACATATTGACCATGCCTTAAAAGGTACGAAACTCGAAGATTGGTCAAACTCAAACTAAAGGTATAGGTGATCAATATGCCACGTATTAAAGTTCTTCCTCATGCACAAATTTGCCCTGAAGGTGCAGAATTTGAAGTCGAACAAAACGCCAATTTATGCCAGAGTTTATTAAAACAAGGCATTAAAATTGAACATGCTTGCGATATGTCTGCCGCATGTACAACCTGCCATGTGGTTGTTCGTAAAGGTTTTGACAGCCTAGATGAGATGAATGACGTTGAAGCTGACTTGCTCGACCGTGCTTGGGGCTTAGAACCTGATTCACGTTTGTCTTGCCAAGTGAAAATTGTGGATGAAGATTTAGAAATCGAAATTCCTAAATACACCATCAACCATGCTTCGGAAAATCATTAAGCTAGCTGCTTCATTCCAAATACAAAAAAGCTAGAGTAAATCTCTAGCTTTTTTATGATTAAACAAAAATTAAAGAACGATGCGCAGCGACGCCTGCCAGAGTACCATCACCAACTGCAAGTGATACCGCCCCCAAGCGCGCCACATCACCACAAGCAAAAATTCCTGTCACAGATGTTTCCTTCATGACAGTGGTTTTGATGATTTGTCCCTTCGCACTCTGTTCAATTTCACAACCCAGCTTAAAACCTAATCCTGAGCAATGCTGTATTCGGTCTTTGCGAAAATGTCAGCCAGTTGGATTACAGGGCCATCCACAACTAAGACATCACTCTACCCGTAATTTCCCGAATCAGTCACTGTTCGATTAATTCCTAGGAGTCCTTAATTGCACAAGTAATTCATCAGCTACAGGATAAGCATTTAAGAAAAGCATGGTTTCTCATCCCAGTCTGGTAGCATCCTCGATAAATAAGTAGCCTATTTTAGGACGACAGATAAAATCCACCACTCTTGTGGCACTCGCTTCAGAATTTAATCATTGAGATGCAATGCATTCACATCAGAATAGACATACTCAACATTGAGTATTGAGTTGTCTATCTCACTTCATCATCTAAAGTGAGTTTAGGAATACCCTGCGCATTGGTAATTTTTTGCTGGGTTTTGATACGTTGGACCATGTTTTCGAGAATTTCAACCAGTTCCGGATATTCATAGTTTTGGACTTCTTCCAGATTAAGAACCAAATGGAAGCCTTTATAGTCAAAATCAAACCATTGTTGCGTATCAGATTTTTTCCCTGTGAATTTTTCCATCACCTGCCAGGTTTTCACCGGGCCTTGAATGCCTTTTAAATAGATCGGCACTTTCGGCACACATAAAAATTCGTTTTTAATCAGTTGATGGGTGTCATCGGCAATCAGGATTTCATCCACCTCGGCAGCAGACTGCAAACGTGCAGCCAAATTCACATCGCGCCCGACAATGGTATAAGCCATACGATGTGAAGCGCCATAGTTGCCAACGTGGCAATAACCCGTACTAATCCCCATGCGGATATGCAAGGCCGGATAGCCCATTTTCTTCCAGCGCTCGCGCAACAATTTCATTTGTTGACGCATCGCAATCGCCATTTCTACACAGGATTTTGCATCTTGCTCAACGCCTTGCGAGTTTGGATCACCAAAGAAAATAAGAATCGCATCACCCATAAACTTATCGACGGTTGCTTCATACTGCTTGGCAATTTCGGTCATATGACTCAGATAATCATTCAGCAAGAAGGCTAAATCGTCCGGGATCAGTGTTTCAGAAAGTTCCGTGAAACCTTGAATATCAGAGAAAAAGATCGTGAGTTTTTTACGCTTATATTCAATTTTTGCTTCAGCTTCTCCACGCATGATCGATTGCCACAATTGCAGCGGGGCATAACGACTGAGCTGATTGGCAAAAGCAATATAGCGAGTCATCTGATTATGATAATGCTGGCGTTGCTGTCCGAGAATATTCAGGCGACGGTGCTGGTAATAGTTACCAATCACAATAAACATCATCAAGCCGAGCAGACTTACGACAGTCAATTCAGGATTGGTCGGTTCAAAATACTCTTCAGTACCAAAAATGATATAAGTACTAAAATAGAATGTAATTACACCAATCAACCCGATCAGACATGAAACTGGCAAAGAAATCTTATTATTTAGACCAACATAGAGCAATCCAAACAGGATGGTAAAAGTAGGCACTAAACTCAGATGCAAGGCGGCTAGAACAAGCGCAATAATGATGGCTTCATTGGCAAATAGAACGTTTTTTTCTATTTTTTTATCAAATTTGTATTGCAACCATTTTTCTAAACGGGGACAAAACAGAAAATAGGCCAATAATAATGGAAGGAGATAGAGTTGGTAGCTAGCACTGGTAGAGGTAAATGTATAAATTACCAGAATCAGTGACAGAATCGAGTATCCCATCAAACGATGGAAATAAGCGAACTGTCTAGGTTCTTTATCAATTAACCTATCTAGTGGCACTCTGTCCTCCTTTTCTTATTATAGAATACTGTTTTTATTCTATTTTATGGATCAGTCCATACGCCAGTCAAATGGCATATCACCCTGACCACGTAACGCAAGCATCAATGTTTGACGCATATGCGCGAGTACATCATTACTGTATGGTACTGCAGGCGTTCCCCATACTGGTTTCGGCCATGCCACATCGTTTTGATAACGTACAACATGATGGAAGTGAAGCTGAGGAACAACGTTCCCTAATGCCGCCACATTCATCTTGTCTGCACGGAACACCCGTGAAAGTTGGCTTGATAACCAGCTTGACTCACGTAGAAATTGTTCCTGGTCTGCCTGGCTGAGTTCATATAATTCTGTAATGCCTGGTACGCGTGGTACAAGGATCAGCCAAGGAAATTGCATATCATTCATTAAACGACATGTTGAAAGCGGAAAGTCGCCTACAAAAAATGTATCTTGAGCAAGTTGTGGATGCAAACTAAACATATCTTTATAAATGATGCAGAATAATGATGATCAATACTATCACATCAGTTTTGATGTGAATATTCTTAGTCACCCGTTTGATTACAAATAACAATGATTTTCCTCATTTATTGCAGCAACATCTGACCAAAAACATGTCGCGATCTTGCAAACAACCAAACTTGCTCATTTAACACTCAACGATCATTTTTCAAGATACTAATTCAACTCGCTCACCAGCTTGTTGAGCAGGTCAATAATGAACTGGATTCGCTTATCATACTCAGCCAGTTGCACCATGACTTTCAAGCGTTGCCCGCCTTCCATCCGGTAATACGTCGGCTGCTTCTGCATCAGTTGAATGATACTGATCGCCTGCACAGGTGTGTCTGGAGAAAACTCGATATAACCGCCATTGCTGTTGATATCAATCTTGGTAATGCCCAGTTGTTCTGCCTTTAAACGCAACTGGTGTACGCTAAATAGCTGTTTCACCGGTTGTGGCGGAATCCCAAAACGATCAATCAGCTCCATACGGATGTTATCGAGCTTTTCCTGACTATCGGTATTACTGATGCGCTTATAGAACAACAGGCGCTGATGTACGTCCCCAAGATAGTCATCTGGAATTAACGCCGGCATATGTAAATTAATTTCAGCGGTTAATGACAACGGCGCATCGAAGTTTGGTGTTTTACCCTTCTGGATTGCTTTGGTCGCTTTCTCAAGCATTTCCATATACAGGCTATAACCGATGGCCTGCATCGAACCGCTTTGCTGCTCACCGAGCAGTTCACCCGCTCCTCGAATTTCCAGATCTTCGGTTGCCAGCATAAAGCCTGCACCCAGCGTTGAAGCACGTTGAATGGCATCGAGTCGTTTCTCTGCATCTCCTTTCAGATGCTTGATTGAAGGCACCAGCAAATAGGCATAGGCCTGATGATGGGAACGTCCAACACGACCACGTAACTGGTGTAATTGTGCAAGGCCGAGCTTATCCGCACGTTCGATAATAATGGTATTGGCATTTGGCACATCAATACCGGTCTCGATAATGGTCGAGCATACCAATACGTTATATTCCTTGTGGTAGAACTGCTGCATCACCTGCTCAAGTTCACGTTCACGCATTTGCCCATGCGCCACCGCAACACGTGCTTCAGGCACCAGATGACGGATATTTTCGGCTGTCCGTTCAATGGTATCCACTTCATTGTGCAGGAAATACACCTGCCCACCACGTAACAATTCACGTAGAATTGCCTCTTTCACCGAATCATCGGTATGTTCCTGAACAAAGGTTTTCACCGCTAAACGACGTGCGGGCGGCGTAGCAATAATCGAGAGATCACGCATGCCAGAGAAAGCCATATTCAATGTACGTGGAATTGGTGTCGCTGTGAGTGTCAGCATATCCACATCGGCACGTAGCGCCTTGATTCGCTCTTTGTCACGCACACCAAAACGGTGCTCTTCGTCCACAATCATCAGACCAAGATTCTTAAATTGCACGTTTTCTTGCAGGATTTTATGTGTGCCGACCACGATATCGATCTTACCGTCGGCCAAATCTTCAATGATTTTTAAATGGGCTTTGTTACTACCAAATCGAGAAAGTACCTCGATGCGCACGGCCGTATCGGCAAAACGGTCTTTAAAGGATTCATAATGCTGTTGTGCCAGCAAGGTGGTTGGAACCAATACCGCCACCTGTTTATTGTTCTGTACCGCCACAAATGCTGCACGCATCGCTACTTCGGTCTTACCAAAACCAACATCACCACAGACCAGACGATCCATCGGTTTGGCCAGCTGCATATCATGAATAGTCGCTTCAATAGCATTGGCCTGATCAAGCGTTTCCTCATAGGCAAAGCCGCTGGCAAATTGCATATAGCCGGTATGGTCCAGCTCAAAAGCAAAACCGGGTTTGGACTGACGACGCGCCTGAATATGCAGCAGTTCAGCCGCCACATCATGAATCTGCTCCAAAGCCTTACGTTTCGCTTTGCTCCAGGTATCTGTACCCAGCTTATGCAACGGGGCCAGATCTGGGTCCCCGCCACTATAACGGCTGATCAGATGTAAATTGGTTACAGGAACGTAGACTTTTGCGCCATCGGCATAATCCAGCTGTAAAAATTCATGGTCCTGCTCATCAATTTCCAGCGTCACCAAGCCCGCATAACGCCCGACCCCATGATCAATATGCACGACAGGCGCACCAATGCTTAGCTCGGTTAAACTACGAATTAAAAATTCTTCTGAAACTTCCTGCTGACGCTTACGACGGCGCTGCACCACCCGATGTTCATACAGTTGATTTTCTGAAATGACCGATAGCTGATCTGTAAGCAACAAACCACGATCTAAAGGGGCACTGGTAATGGCGACCGATAATTTATCTTTCTGAAACTGGGCAAAACTCTCTACATTCTGAATTTCTCCCAAAACAGAACGTAGCGCATCTTTTAAGGTTTCACGTCGACCCGCACTTTCTGCCACCAATAGCACAGGATGTTTAGCCTGATCGATATACTGTTTAACTGCGTCGAAAGGTTGTGGCTTTTTCGGATCAACCGGCAATTTTGGAGGTTGCTCAGCAGCCAGATTTAATACACCTGCTTTTGCTTCAAATGCATCTGTTGAGGCTATAATTCTTGGGAACTGATTGAGTGCCTGCAATACATGATTCGGCATCAAGAACAGTTCTTCAGGTGGCAAAATCGGTTGATCAATGTTATGGCGACGGTCTTCATAGCGACGCATCACTTCTTTCCAGAAATTGATTAATTCATCTTCAATTTCATTATTTGTAATGACAACGCAATGCTTTGGTAAGTATGTCGTGAACATACTTTGCGCTTCCATCACCTTTTTATCAAAGAATAATGGCAGGTAAAACTCTAATCCAGGGGTCGAAATACCTTCAAGTACATCCTGATAAATTGGATTTTTCTTTGGATTTGCTGTTGGGAAACTTTCCGCATAACGGTCTCTGAAAATAGAACGTCCTTCTTTCAAAGGAAATTCTTTCGCAGGTAACACCGTGAAGTTTTTTAATGATTCTGTAGTACGTTGTGTTTCTGGATCAAAGAATTTTAAGCTTTCAATTTCATCATCAAATAAGTCAATCCGAATCGGCTGATCTTGTCCAGAAGCAAAAATATCCATGATACTACCGCGAACAGCAAATTCGCCGTGATCATATACTGTATCTACCAGACGATAACCCGCTTGTACCAACTGCTTTTTTTGTACTTCTAAATCGAGCTTTTGCCCAACCTTAATATCAAAGTGTTCCCCTACCACCCATGAATAAGGTGCAACACGCTGCGCTAGCGTACTCGCCGAAATCAATAAAATGCCCTTTTGCGGCATATGCGACAAAATCGCCAAACGCTCAGACACAATATCCTGATGCGGAGACAAACGGTCATAAGGCAAAATTTCCCAATCAGGAAATATGGTCGGCTTGATCCCATAAAACTCGAGTTCACTTTCCAGCTGGGCAAGATGTTGGTTATTTCGAGCCACAATCATGTAGAGATTAGAGCTTTGGGTTGCGATTTCTTTGAATAATAATGCAGCCGATGATCCCAGTAAGGAACCGATCCAGCGTTTCTCGCCCGCTTTAAATTGTTGTAGGTTTAATTGAGAGATTTCTTGTTGGAACATAGAGAAAATCATGCAATCTAAAAAGATAAGTCCTCTATTTTAGCATGATGTTTTTTGTGAATAGGAATTTTTTGGCTGATCCTGAATGCAAAATTGTCTTTATAAAAGATCGTATCGATTTACAAGAAAGTAGCAATGTTAGCTAAAAGTCGGATTTAATAACCAATCTTTAATATTCTGGATTTGCTTTTCTACTTCAATAAGAAGATGAGGATTATCTTCAAGTGTCCATGTTTCATCACACCAGTCACATGCATTATATAAGTTACCCATCCATGTTGAATAATATGCAATGTTTACAGGAAGATTTCTTGCTGCTCCCATAAAACCGATTTCGATATTATTAAAAATTCGACATAAATCAAAAGGACTTATCTGACCATTTGGGTAATGCTCTAAAACATTTAGGAAATAACGAGCCGTTAGAACTTCAGCTTCAACGGAGTCAGCTGAAAAGCTGGGATCTGTTGCTTGTATCAATTGAAGTAGTAAAGATGCCTGATGAACTGCGCTATCAAGTAGTTCAAAAAATTCGATCTCCATAATTTCATTGTTTTCTATGTATTCATTGATTTTTAAGATGATTTCTTTTGAATAATCACCATAATAAATTTCAACAAAAAGCGCTTTAAAAGTCATAAAATCCCTATTTTTCCATCTAAGATAAGATCAGATCATCTCTTCGGTTTAGAGATTTTTATATTCATGTGAAACCGTAATTTTGATCGCATTAAAAGGTTTAACTTACTTAGGCTATTTTCTAATCCTATCTTCACATTCTGTGAATTACAGACAATAAAAAAGCACTTTTCATCAAATGACAAAAAGTGCTTTATTTTTAATCTTTATTATAAATTATGATGCCAGTTTAGCATTTGGAAAGAAACGTCCTTCAATCATGTCATAGCACCACTGGAAGATGAAGGTATATACCAGAATACACATGGTTAAACCAAAGTCCAAAATGATGGCTTCAATGATGGTCATTTTCATCAAATAGGCAATGATTGGAATCGTTGCAAGCATCAGCCCGCCTTCAAATCCGATCGCATGCAAAATACGGACAGGAACTGTTCTTTCCCATTGATACTTCTGCTCTACTTTTTCGAAATAATGGTTAAAAATCATATTCCAGAATACAGAAATCACCGCCATGATTGTACCTAGAATACCCGTTACTTCGAGTGGCATACTGAAAATAAAACTTAACGCAATCGCGATGATGACCAATAAAATCACTTCATAGCTGATCGCATGAACGAGTCTTCTTTTGGAAATCAACATTTTTGTAACACTCTCTTGTTTGGATAGTGGCTATTTTATTTTTATAATATTGATTAATCCAATCAGATTCTTTCAGTTTTTTTGACAAATGAATATCAATCAAGAACAACTTCTCATGTTTCAGACCGTCATCGAGACAGGTTCCTTTTCTGCCGCTGCCCGTAAATTAGGTAAAGTTCCCTCAGCGGTCAGTATGTCGATTGCCAATCTGGAAATCGATCTCGATCTGAAACTATTTGAACGGATCGGCCGCGAACCAACGCCAACCGCAGAAGCATGGGTTTTATATGAAAAAACCCAGCAATTGCTGATCGAAATGAATCAATGGAAACAACATGCCCATGCGCTAAGTACGGGACTGGAATCGACCTTAAATATAGTGGTGGTATCGGAGCTGCTACATACCAACTGGACAGACTACATTACCCTGCTCGATCAACATTTTCCGAGCCTGTCATTGAATGTGGTTTCAGCGCCACAAGAGGACGCTCTGCAAATGTTGCTTGATCAAAGCGCTCAGCTCGCCCTGATGTTTGAACGGGAGCAACTGGACAGTCGCGAACAGTTTGTTGAGCTAAAAAGAGAAGCGCTTGTTCCGGTCATTGCAAAAATTAATCCCTTGGCAGAACTGGACAAGGTTTCCTTTGAGCAAATGGTGCAGACCCGGCAAATTGTCGTCGCCAGTCGTGATAACACCATTCGACCTGAATTACTTTATTCCAAAGATTATTGGCGTACCGACAATCATCATTCGGCATGTATGATGATTGTGCGGAATCTGGGTTGGGGGGTTTTGCCTTTAGAGATGTTTAATGAAAATCCTGAATTGCGTAAAAAACTAAAAATTCTGGATCTGTATGATTTCACGCCTAAATTTGAATACTATGTCGATCTGGTCTGGAGCCGGGAAAGTGAACTCGGTGCAGCAGCAAGATTCCTGATTGACCATATCCGTAAACAACGTCAACACACCGGTAATAAAAGATAACCTTAAGGAATAACTCTGCCAACAAAAGCGATGCTTTGCTTTGGTCTGGATTATGTTATAAAAGAAATTACCAATAATATGTTTAAGTAAGAACGCTATATCAATGACTCAGAATGCCTTATACCAATTAAAAGATTTAACCACTGTTGTTGCCGATAGTAGTGACTTGGAAGCAATTGAGAAATTTCGTCCACTCGATGCAACAACCAACCCTTCATTGATCACGGCTGCCGCGGAGTTACCCGAAAGCCGTGCACTGATTGAAGATGCCTATACCCAAGCAAAACAGGAAGGTTATCAAAGCGACGAGTTAATCGAGCGTACCATTGATATCTTGACCGTAAAATTCGGTGTGGAAATTTTAAAACTGGTTGAAGGCCGAGTTTCAACTGAAGTAGATGCTTCTTTGTCTTATGATACCGACGCCACCATTGCCAAAGCACACGAATTGTCTAAGCTGTATCAAGGTTATGGTATCGAGCAATCGCGTATCCTGATCAAGATTGCCTCAACCTGGGAAGGTATTCAGGCGGCTAAAGTACTCGAAGCAGAAGGCATTCCGTGTAACCTCACCCTGCTGTTTGGTTTACATCAGGCACAAGCCTGTGCAGATGCAAAAGTTACCCTGATCTCACCTTTCGTGGGCCGTATTCTTGACTGGTATAAAAAAGCGGAAGGTGTTGAGCAATATCCAATTGCCAAAGATCCCGGTGTACTTTCAGTCAAGAAAATCTACAATTATTACAAACAGCAAGGTATTCAGACCCAAGTCATGGGTGCAAGCTTCCGCAGTACCGCTCAGGTATTGGGTCTGGCAGGTTGCGATTTACTGACAATTGCACCAAACCTGTTGGCTCAACTTGAACAGGATCAGCAAAAGGTTGAAGCCCAATTGAGCGTTGAGTCAGCCCAGCAAGCTGAAAAAATTGAACGTCCAGCGCAAACCAAAGAAAGCTTTAAGACTGAACTTGAGCAGGATTTGATGGCGTTCCAGTTACTGCAAGGCGGTATCGACGGCTTTATCAAGGCCCGTGATCAACTGAGTTTATTGCTGCGTCAATCTTTTGGAATTGATGCTGAAATCAAGCCATAATTAGTCGAATTTTCACCCATAAAAACCGATTTTTGCTATATTAGCGAAAATCGGTTTTTTAATGAGTTTTCATCGTGTTCGGTATAACAGATTTAACCACTTATATAATTGGGACAATCTTAATTGTGTTATTACCGGGCCCCAACTCATTATATGTGATGTCTGTCGCCTCGCGTTATGGCATCCGCACCGGCTATGCGGCAGCCTGTGGCGTATTTACCGGTGATTTTATTTTAATTCTCTGTACCGTTCTGGGCGCAGCTTCCTTATTAAAAGCCTTCCCGATCCTGTTTGTGATTTTAAAAATCACTGGGGCAGCTTATCTGGCCTATTTGGGTTTCAAATTGCTACAGGGAGCTTACCAGACATGGAACAAGCCGCCGCATCATGCTGAACTGGCGGCTTTACCCAATTTAGACCAGGTTCATCCCTACCGTACAGCGTTAAGCATTAGCCTGCTTAACCCTAAAGCAATCTTGTTTTTCCTGTCCTTCTTTGTTCAGTTTGTTGAACCAAGTTATGCCTATCCGGCTTTAAGCTTTTTAATTCTGGCGATCATTCTGCAACTGGTCAGTTTCAGTTATCTGACCGCATTAATTTTTTCAGGCATTAAACTGGCAAATTTCTTTAAACATAATTATAAAATTGCAGCCGCGGGTATTTGTCTGGTCGGGATTCTGTTCTTTGGTTTTGGTTTAAGACTGGCAACCTCAACCTTGTCTTAATCGATTCAGTCTGATTTCTAGTTGGTTCCCAAATCAAAACATATTCAAATCGAAGTCCCATAGCACTGGTTATTATTCGAGATATTTCATTTAATTTATCTCTAATATAAAAAAGCCC
The DNA here is from genome assembly GCF_051947995.1 of Acinetobacter calcoaceticus. Lineage (GTDB taxonomy): Bacteria > Pseudomonadota > Gammaproteobacteria > Pseudomonadales > Moraxellaceae > Acinetobacter. Next base: position 182,301 of record NZ_JBLVVH010000001.1, read on the forward strand.
TCATCAGGATGAGGGCTCGACCAAGATCATATTGATGACTACTTTTCCTCTAGATCCTTTTGTGCTTCTTCGTCATTTAAAATTCGGGCCGCCTGTTTAGGACGAATTAACGGAGCAGTCGGGCGTGGATGCGCATGGGTATATTGCAATCCGACACCTGCATATACATCATCAGCCGCAATTTCTGTTTCAAAACGCTCTTCGTCACGATCACGAATTTCATCCGTAATCCGTTGTACTTCATCTTGCTCAACCCCTAACTCTTGCAAGATCACGCCACCAAACTTGATTGCAGACTCGAAGGTTTCGCGAATCATATAATCCACTTTTTGTTTGACCAGATAAAGTGAATGTTCACGGTCATAAGAACGAACCAGTAGCTTTGCCAATGGAAATTCATGTGTGACCAGTTCGACAATACGGTTGGTGGTTTCCTTACTATCGACACACACGACTATCGCTTGTGCTGTGGCAGCACCAGAGGCATGCAGAATATCCAGACGGCAACCATCTCCATAATAAATTTTAAAACCGAATTTCTCTGCGTTTTGTATCATATCGATATCGTTGTCAATAATGGTGACATCGACACCACGTGCCAGCAATAACTGACTGGTGACCTGACCAAAACGACCAAAGCCAATCATTAAAATACTGCCACTCAAACCTTCGGCTACCGTGACATTATCCAGATTAATCGGGTCTTTGCGTTCAGTGAAGCGTTTAAACAGAATTCCCACGATCGGGGTCAACACCATAGAAAGCACCACAATCGCAGTCAGATTGGACTTGATGGTATTATCAATCACCTGGGCACTAACGGCAGCGGCAAACAGCACAAAAGCAAACTCACCGCCTTGTGCCATCAACAACGCGCGGTCTAAAGCTTCACTATGCGGGCTTTTGCTTACACGCGCAACGATATAAATCATCAGCGCCTTGGCAAACATCATGGCAATAACACCACTGATGATCAGTTGCCAGTTTTGTGCCACCACCGATAAATCAAGCGACATACCGACACCGAGGAAAAACAGGCCCAGCAATAATCCACGGAAAGGCTCAATATCGGCCTCAATCTGATGTCTAAAGGTAGATTCCGATAATAATACCCCTGCGAGGAAAGCCCCCATCGCCATAGAAAGTCCGCTGACCTGCATCAACAAGGCAGCGCCTAAAACCACCAGAAGCGCAGCGGCTGTCATCACTTCACGGGCTTTTGCAGCAGCAAGCAACCTGAATAAAGGATTTAATAGCCAGTAACCCGCAGCTATCAGCCCGGCAATTGCAATTAAACCGATACCGATACTTTCAAGACGTGTAGAGGTACTTTCCACCACATGGTTTGGTGCCATAAAGGCGACAATGGCCAGTAAAGGAACAATCAACAAGTCTTCAAATAATAAAATAGCGACAATCTTTTGCCCATGGGGTTGGGTAATATCACCCCGATCTCCCAACAGTTGCATCACTATGGCAGTTGAAGTCAGCACAAAACCCGCTGCGCCGATGAAAGCCACCTGCCAGCTAAAGCCAAACAGCAGTCCTACTCCGGTTAAAGCCAGACCGCACGCCACGATCTGTAAAGTACCCAGACCAAAAATTTCCCGTCTTAAGCTCCACAGGTGAGAAGGCTGCATTTCCAGCCCGATCACAAACAGGTACATCACGATCCCCAGTTCCGCAATATGCAGAATCGAGGCGGAATCATGGAAAAATGCGAACCCGAATGGCCCAATAATTAATCCGGCAATCAGATAACCAAGAACCGATCCCAACCCGATCCGCTTAAAAATAGGAACTGCAACAACAGCGGCTGCCAGCAAAACCACTGGTGCAATCAAACTGATAGAATGTGCTTCTGAACTCATACTGTTCTCATTGTTATCATGTGCGTTTCATTTTAAAGGAAACAATACAGGCCATATATATCATTTATAGGACAATGCATCCCAATTCGATTCTTTAGGGGAATATTTTCCTGAACTTAATTGATGGTATTTTTGTCCCAAAAGGCCTGCCGAACCTGCGGCATGGCATTCAGGTGGTTAATGATATGTTGCGCTTCTTCTGCTTCAATCGAGGTGGCAATCAATGTCACTTCAATCTCGACCTCTTTTTCACCAAAAGGTGTGACCTCAATATCTTTGGCAGGATAATGATGATGCATCAAGGTCAGATTCAGCTCATCCATGACGGCTTTGCTGTGACTACGATCACAAATAATATATATCACATGCATAACCTCAGTATCATCATCCAGCGGACGGCGGTCAATCGCATGCACAATCGGTCTTAGCAAGGTATTTGCCGCTAAAATAAATAAGGTCGCCAATATCGCTTCAATCACCAGATCCGCACCTGCAGATGCCCCGACTGCTGCTGAGCACCATAAGGTCGCTGCGGTATTGAGACCATGAATATTGCCTTCCTGATGCATAATCACACCTGCACCCAAGAAGCCAATCCCTGAAACCACATAGGCAATCACCCGAACTGCCCCATCGGCGCCCGTCAGATTAATCGCAATATCCACAAAAATGGCAGCCCCGACTGCTACCAGTACATTGGTCCGTAAACCTGCAGTACGCTGCCGGTATTGACGCTCAAAACCAATCAGCGCACCTAAAATAAATGCGACAGAAAGACTGATTAAAGTATCCAGAATATTAGAAAAATCGGTATGTTGCAGAAATTTTAATTGCATATTCCACCTCTTTATTATTCATGATTTTGAATGAAGGATATTATGAAAAGCTGCAATTATGATGACGGCGTAAAACTCAGTCCCAAGCCGAACCAGTGCTGTTTCTCTGCACGCAAGCGATCACCAAAGGATGCTTCCAGACTTAACACATTGGGAATAATACTGTACTGCACTGCGGTCTGAAAGAACGGTGCCTGACGATCCTGATTATAGGTTTCAAGGATTAACCCCAGCCGATCCGTCACATTATAGGTTGAAGCCACACCCCAACGTACCAGATGCTCATCGGCATGTTGATAACCAATATTGGTATCTAGAGCTAAACGTTGATCTAAAAATTCAAAACTTACAGGTACATTGAAAAACCAGTCCAGCTGGCCACCATGATGTGAAACATCATCCCGTGAGAGCAACAAACTAGAGCCAACAGCCCAATCATTTTCCATCGGTTTTAATATGGTTTTGGCCTGAGCTGAAAAACCATGAATCTGATCAATATCCTTGCTGGAATGATAACCTAATGATATTTCTAAATTTTCATTGAGATTACAGGCGGGAACAACTTGATAGCCCCAACTGCCATCTTTGTTACGTGTATAGGTACTTTCCAACTGACAATGCTGTGCCGTTGTAATCGAGACATCATCGGTATTGATCAGCGGGCCAGCCTTACTTTTTTGTGTCAGCAATAAACCAGATAAAACAAACACATGAATAACAGCAAGCCATTGAATGGACGCATGAAAGAACATAGGCTTCTCCCCATTTTAGGTGAGAAACTAAACAGGTTGCAGTCAATAGAATAAATTTCGTGAATACAGCAAAATTATACAGAAGGGTTAAAATTTATCTCAAAGCTATCTCATTGCAAGACAGCCGACCTAACAGGCGATCTTGCTCAGTATTCGCTTTGGTTTAATCGATTGATCAACCCGAACCTCGAACAACTACCCATTTAGGATCTCCGTGAATAAATTCAAAGGCATTATAGGACATGCGAACTGATTCACAAGCCCTATCCCATGAATTTTTTATTACATGATAAAATTTCGCCCTGAATTAAAGCTCTCTCACCACCACTGTTTTTGCCATTTTGTCGTGCCAGCCTTGTTTCTTGGCATCGAAAGCCACCCAGATCAAGCCAATAAAAAACACCAGCGTTGCAGGAATATAGCCAATGTAGCGAATAATCCCTTGCCCGACAGTTACATTTTCACCGGTTTTTTCATCCAGCACTTTTAAACGCAGTAAACGCTTACCCGGTGTACCTGCAAATTTAATCCAGCAGAAAATATAAAACACGGCAGTGATGATTTGCCAGATCCAGTCAGAGGTTGACATAAACTGGAATGACGAGAATCCATCAGAAGCAACCGTGGTTTCACCCCCACCAAAAATCATGGTTAATGGAATCATCGCCACAATCACGATAATTGAATCGATAATTGCTGCGCCAACACGAATCCAGAAACCTGCATACTCATATTTCTCAGACATTTTCCCCTCACTTTTTATTTGTAAAAGTTAATATTGAGCAATAATAACCTGTTGTTCCAATGATTTATATTATGTTTTGTTTTAATTCCTGATCAAAAAATTCAACGGTTCGCTGCCACACCAGTTTGGCTTCAGGTAGACCACGACTGACACTCCGGAAACCATGTGGCATGTTATAAGTATAGGCTTCTACCCGATCTCCCAGTTGCTGGATCAGTTTATTGCGTTTGCTTGCCGGACAAAATGGATCAATGTTTGACCAATGCCCTTGTAAAATACGCACCTCATCCAGAGACTCTTTTTTCGGAATACCTGCCCCTTCAATTCCTAAAGAATGGTGATAAACCACAGGCGCCAGCATATCGTCACGTTTTGCCATCTGAATCACGTAACCCCCAGTCAGACACTGTCCCAACATTCCTAAACGACCATTAGATCTTGGGTCTGCTTTAAGCGCATCCAGCAAAACATGGATTTCCTGATTGACCTCACTCTCTGCCGCATTACTTCGCCCAGCTTTGCTCACCATGGCGCGAATACAGTATTTCACTGCACCACCACTAAACAGATTTGGTACATAGACCAGATAACCGCGATCAGCGAGGTCTTGAGCATCTTCCCGATAGACATCGAGTATGCCAAATAATTCGTGTAGCAATAAAATTGCAGGTGCTTTTTCCGCAGTCTGTGCAGGTGCATACACTTCTACTTCAATTTGACGTGTCGGTAATGTGATTGTTTTTATTTCCATTGCAGTCATCCATTGCATTCGAATCGTTTCCATACTATTTATGACAATTATTATTGTCAAATAAAAAAGGATGCCTGACGACATCCTTTTTGCAATGGATTTGAAGCTTGAATTAAATACTTAACAAGCTATTTAATGTCTCAGCTACATTTTTAGATTTTACTTTCGGTTGCAATGCCTGAAGCGCTTGCTGGACTTGAGTGCGTTGTGGTTCAGCCAAGGTGTACCAGCGAGAAAGCACTTGCAGTAACCGTGAACCCAAGATTGGATTTTTTTCATCCAGATAAGCTGCCAAGCTAATGAAATGATCAACACCAAAACTCCAGGTATTCACAGGATTGGCTGCCAGACCGCCGCTGACCGAACGGATACGGTTAGGTGTACCGAGATCATAGTCTACATGCTTGGTGAGATATTCAATGGTTTCCGCTGTCGCATTTGGATTAGAGGCCTGAATGGTAAACCATTGATCCAGAGACAAGGCTTCATCTTTAAAACGGTTATAAAAATCCGCTAATGCAGCTTGCGCCTGCGGTGCATCGTTCCAGACCAAAACACGTAATGCGCCTAAACGCTCAGACATATTGCCCGTGTTCTGGTATTGCGCATAAGCCAGCTCAAATACCGCATCATCACCCTGACGCGCCAGCATATTTAACATGATATTTTTCAGCGCCCGTACCCCCATTGCCAGAGAAAACTCTTTTTGCAATTCAGGATCTAGAGCCAGATACGTGTCTTTCCAGAATGAGCCCAACTCACGTGCTAAACGATTCAACACAGCTTCGCGCTTTTCCAGCACCAGCTCAGGTTCGTAGTCCTGATCGATACGGCTACCTAAATAATTTTCGCTTGGTACATCAAATAAACGTGATGCCAATAGAGGATCTTTATTGACCAGCTCAGGCAAGGTGTTCTGAATCGCCTGAATATAAATATCGGCTTTATGATCGTCTAATAAAATCCGTTCCAACAAGGTTTGGGTAGCTTGCCACTGGTTAAAGCCATTGGTTTCATGCTGAATCAGGAAAGCCAGATCATTATCGGAATAATCAAATACCAAATTCACAGGTGCAGAGAAATTACGCAATAACGATACGACAGGTTGTTCAGTCACGCCTTTAAATTCAATCGTGGCTTCATTCTGGTCAAATAAATACACGCCATCTTTGACATCATTTACAAACAGATCAGCGCTGTGCAAAGTATATTGCTCACCGCTATGGGCATTGAATAATGCCAAAGCGACAGGAATCGGCACCGCCTTCAAGTCCGGATATTTAGGATGTGCTTTTAGACTTTGTTTCAAGCTGAGACGATAAGTTTGTGCAGCTGCATCATACTCACCTTTGGCCTCTAGCTTTGGCGTACCTGGCTGGTTATACCAGGTCAGGAAATTAGAGAGATCGACACCTGAACCTGCGCTCAATGCAGCAACCCAATCTTCAACCGTAACCGCTTGTCCGTCATGACGGCGGAAGTATTCATCTGTACCCTGACGATATTTTTCCTTACCCAGTAAAGTCGCCATCATACGGTTAATTTCAGCACCTTTCTCATACACGGTCGCGGTGTAGAAGTTATTAATCTCGACAAAATGATCCGGACGTGGTGGATGTGACAATGGACCTGCATCTTCAGGGAACTGGTGCGATTTTAATACCGCTACATCATCAATCCGTTGTACCGCGGCAGATTGTAAATCTTCGGAGAAAGATTGATCACGGAAAACAGTTAAGCCTTCTTTTAGGCACAGTTGGAACCAGTCACGACAGGTAATCCGGTTACCGGTCCAGTTATGGAAATATTCATGGGCAATCACCGATTGAACACGCATAATCGCAGCATCTGTGGTGTATTCTTCATCGGCCAGTACGCATGAGGTATTAAAGATATTTAAACCTTTATTTTCCATTGCGCCCATGTTGAACTGACTCACCGCAACAATCATATAGTTATCAAGATCGTAAGGGCGGCCGTAATGTTCTTCATCCCAGCGCATGGAATGCTTTAAAGCTTCCATGGCAATGTGACATTTAGGAATATCTTTTTCAATTGCATAGATTTCCAATGCCACATCACGACCTTCAGACGTGGTGTAACGATCTTTCAGTACTGCCAGATCACCAATCACACAGGCAAATAGATAGCTTGGCTTCTTGGTTGGATCTTGCCAGATCGCAAAGTGACGACCATTACCTGCATCACCTGTTTCCAGTAAGTTCCCATTTGCGAGCAATACTGGATATTTCTTATCTGCTTCTACACGGGTGGTGAATTCAGCTAGCACATCTGGACGATCTGGATAGAAGGTAATTTTACGGAAACCTTCAGGTTCATTCTGGGTCACGAATAAATCACCCGCCTTGTATAAACCTTCAAGCTGGGTATTTGACTCAGGGTGAATCACCACTTGAATTTGCAAAATGACCTGATCTGGTGCATCTGTGATCACCAATTGCTCATCGTCTAAATCATATTGCGCTGCACTCAGGATTTGCCCATTAAGTTGAATCGACTTTAATTCAAGATCACGCCCCAAAAGCACCAAAGCACCAGTCGTTTGACGTTTCATCACTAAAGTTGAGTCAACAATTGTATGATCATCATAGACTTGAATATCTAAGTTAATTGATTCAACCAAGAAAGATGGTTTTTGATAATCTTTGAGGTAAATGGTTTGATCTGCTTGTACGGGAGGTTGTGCCGCAATATTCATCAGTATTCCTTATCTTTCATCATGTCGTTTAGATGGTCTTGTTGGCAAGACTTCTTGATTAAAGTCATTCGGTTGCACAAATCATGCCTTATTTCGCCTAAATTCTTGTGACAAATCACGTTTGTCACAAGCATCGGTGAAACTCTATCAGATCATACGCCAACTTATAGAACCTGTCTTTACGGCTCGGTATCGGTTTTAATCATTTTATTGGGTTTACTATTCAGGTTTTCAAATTTGATCTGCAAATTGCCCGATCATTTAGACAAAATTACAACATCGTTTTCCATTCTTAAATAAAAACTACAGAACCGATTGCGTTCTATCGCGCAACTTACATTTTTTTCCTGAGTTTTACATTTTGTGCACGGTTATTGCTTAACCAATTATGCCAATCTAGGTCAATAAAATAAGAGAGGGTTATGACGATGGAATTAAAAGCACATCTTTATCGTTTAGAAAATATCAAGGCGATCCATGATCTCGCAAAAGCAGGTGTGGATCATCATGTCATTTCCGTTTTTTTAACTGCAGAAGGAATCGAGCTGACCACACTAGAAGTCACCAATATTGTGAATACCTATGATGCGCTTGGCAAAGAAAAGCTGCCAAGTAAAAAAGTACAGGCATTGATTGCCGCTAAAAAAATTGGACAGGAGGACGAAAACTTACCATGCCCTGTTTAGCCATTCACTTTAACCATAAAAAAACCTCGAAATCGAATCGAGGTTTTTTTCATTACATTTAAGGCGTGGCAGCCTCTGTACGAAGCCAGACCACAGTACGCCCCAGTGCTGAAACGCCCATATAACCCCGCATACGTAAACGTTTCCCCTCTCCCGTGACCACACCTTTGCCTTTATAGACACGACCCGATGTTGGCTCTAGGACACGTCCATCAATATAAGCGTCCGGTTTATTTGGATCTTCTCTAAAGCCCGACAGAATTTCCAGCCCGAGAATCGGTTTATTGGTATTGGGTGCCGGACATTTGGTACAGTTTGTTAGCGCAATTCCATGCGAATTTGGATAACGATAAACAATTTTCCCATGATAACGCCCGTCATTGCCTTTACGGATTTCAACAATCGAAAGTTGCTCACCGGTACGTTCTTCGATACTTTTCCAGTAGCCTTCAATTGAAGCTGAAAATGATGCTGCGCTCACGCAAGCAAAAGTGAGTCCCATGATTCCTTTCATGAGCATACGATTTAGCATATTTACCCCGTCTAAAAAAATTAACCTACTTGACGACGTAGGTTGAAGGCACGAAAATTATCACAATTTTCATAAAGTTACACTGTACACTAGAGTTCATTTGTATAAGAAATAACGGATTTTCTGTATTGATTTAATCAGGGCATGAATACTCTTTAGCACAAATAAAAAAGCCTAAATCAGTCGTTAGGCTTTCTAAAAAATGAAGGCAGGTTACGGATTTGCACTCTCGGTACGCAACCAGACTTGTGTACGTCCCAACGCAGAAACACCCATATAACCGCGCATACGCAGACGTTTACCATCAGCGCTGAGTTGTGCCTTTCCTTTATAAACATTACCGCTTTTCGGTTCTAATACCCGTCCATCGATATATTGATTCGGGTTTTTCGGATCTTCTTTCAATCCCCAAGCAATTTGCAGCCCTAAAATAGGTTTGTTTTTGAATGGTTCAGGACATTTTACACAATGGGTCAAGACCGTACCACCAGGCACCGGATAACGGTATACGATTGTGCCGGTATAGGTATTATCTGCTTTTTTCTTGATTTCAACGATTGAAAGCTGTTCACCAGTCCGGTCATCAATACTTTTCCAGAAGCCTTCTGGTGTTGCGGCAAAGCTCATGCTGGCAAATACCACCAAGCAACTTCCCATGAGTCCTTTCATGAGTGCATTTTTTTGCATAATAATCTCCGTAATGCAAAATAGATCCATCTATAACTTCATTTTTATGCCATCGTTTACAAACAGTCAACACAACGCATGACTATTTAATCCATTAAAATAAAAGAAAATTTTAATCAATTCACACATTCTTGAATTAGTGATGCCAGATTGGCACAGTGTTAAGATTTTGCTCCATCGTGGAGAATGCCATAAACGTATAAAGGCATTAACTCTGATTTTTATACATTTGGCTGAATTCAGTCATTACCACACTATCCAGCAACGTCATCGTGATCTGAATACCAGAGCTTAACTGTCTATAAACTTTGCATCACTCTGTCTACAGAGTATGTATAATTCCCTTTTAAATGGTCATAGGTTTAACATCAATGGATTTACAGATTCTACAAAAACAGTTAGATGAAAGTAGCCATTGCCCTCTGTGCCAAGCCTCGATGAACTGGGTCGAAGCGGAACAATATGCACAAGAAATTCAGTTCCATGAATGTAGTCATTGCCAGCATCGGGTGTTTAAAAACGACAGTAAACTCAATTGTCATTGTGCCCAATGTACCGCTAGCCGTAAGAAACAGACCCAACAAACCATTTTACAAGAACAACGTAAACATAAAGTCAAAGACGAAGTGGTCTATGGTCTTAATCAACTGAGTTTCTTACATAAACTATTTTTGCTGAGTGTGCTCGATGGTTACGCGCGTGAAGATGTACAGCATGATGAACTGATTCATTGGCAAAACATTAAATATCATGACTTTACTCCCAATTATCTGTTTCAGCACCAGCTTGTTCAGGAACTGCTGAAATCCGGGATATTGAAATCGCAAGATAGTCATATCGAAACCGAACATTTTTATCTGAATATCCGGCTGGATGGCTACGCGGACCCAAGCCTGTTCAGCATTGCTCAACAATTACGTCAATGGTTTTATGAAAACCTGAGCTTGGGTATTCCCTTCAAAAGCACAGATGAAGTCAAAGATGTGCTGTACCTGGTACTCTACCAAGAAATTGTACAATTCATGCAGTTATCTTGCCGTACCTGGGGTATTCAAATTGCGGGGAACCGCCCTTTTCAGGCATTCTGTTATCGCTTGATGGAAGGTCTTGCGGTCGGGCAGATTTTCTATCTGATCCAGACAGCGCTGGAATATCTGCACAAACAGAAAGCCTTACAGCCGAGAAATGACAAGTTTATCAATACCAATTTGCTGAAAAAGACGCTGGAACAATATCGTGAACGTGCTTTGACTGAACGTTGGGAAACCACCACCTTGCCACGCCCTTACACCATTCCATTCAGTAAAATGAGTGAAATATTATTGTTTAAATTTCTGGGTTATGACGAAAGTGTTTTTATCCAGCCAGTCTGGAAATCTTGGCGAAAAATCGAGCCCCGTTTAAATTTTTATTCGGTTAAGCGTTGCATGTATTGTGGTTCCAATGATCTGATCGTAGATTATGATGCGCAGGATTATGTCTCATTGATCTGCCGTAAATGTAAGCATCAAGATCACTATTTCACCCATTAACGCCCTGTTTAAAGCTGCTATAAAGGATATGTCATGTCACTAAAACAACAACTGATTGATCAAGTCATTGAAGCTTGGCGTGCGTTACAACAACAGGCTCCTTTAGTGCAATGTATGACCAACAGCGTTGCCAATAATTATGTTGCCAACATTTTGCTGGCTGCAGGTGCTTCGCCTGCCATGATTGATAATCCTTATGAAGCTGAAGATTTCACCCGAATCAGTGCAGCACTCAGTCTAAATATCGGTACACCCACCACCGAGCAAACCCAAGCCATGTTAATTTCGGCGAAAACGGCACAGCAGCATCAGGTGCCTTGGGTGCTTGATCCGGTAGGATATGGCTCAGTTTTGAAATGGCGTAGCGAAACCGTTGATCAGCTTCTGCAATTCCACCCCAGTATTATTCGTGGCAATGCTTCTGAAATCAGTACATTAGCAGGCAACCAGATTCAGTCTAAAGGTGTAGACAGTACACTAAACAGTCAGGATGTATATGCCCAAGCAAAAAGCTTATTGCAACATACCGAGTGTGTGGCGATCTCTGGCAAGTCTGATTTCATCATATCCAAGCAGCTCGATGCGGTTATTCAGGTCAATGGTGGTTGTCATTTACAGCCTAAAATTACCGCCACTGGCTGTGCCTTAGGGGCTTTAACCGCGGCCTATCATGCCGTTGCTCCAGCTACGATTGCAGCGCTGGCTGCACATATTCATTTTGCCATTGCTGGAAAACTGGCCTTTGAGCATGCGCAGACTGTCGGTAGTTTTAATATCGCATTTTTGGATTATGTGCATATGCTTGATGATAATTTAATTCAGCAATATGTTGATATTGATGTTATTTGACGCAACAAATATACGGGATAAAACGCACTGAGAAGTGCGTTCTTTTTATAGGCATAGATTATTCTTCTCCATTAAACTGCCAATACACCTCACCCCATTATACTTTAGGAAGCACTGGCAATATTTCACTTTGGGTGAAATAAGTTCAAATATCAGGTTACCCAGAGATAAAAAACAATCTATTTGAATTGAATCACAAAAAAGTTTTGCCAAGAACACGTCATTTTCTTAAAACTATTTCTTATTCTTTTCCTCTTCCAATTCTTCTGGCGTACAGTATCTTGGGACAACCTTCATAGCTTTTACATCAAAATATTCGTCACACACCTCCTTACCAGTTTCATCTTTTCTTCTATATAACTGTTTTTTTTGCTCTTCACTCATCGAATCTAAGTAATTATAAAAATACATATGATCAATTACTTCCGGATCATTAAAGCTCGTACTTAACTCAATCCCAAATGGCTCACCTTTTTGATTATCTTCACAACTCATGGTTAAGTTATAGCTGACCCGTGTTTTCGAATGAAATTTAGTTCTAATTTCATCATGCATTGGATAAGCACCAACAAGTACACTATCTACATCAATCGCATCTTTAAAGATACTTCTCACTTGCTCTGTATCAGGTTTCTTCAACTCTTCTTCTATTTCTGCATCGGTTTCTTTCTTTATATCATGCTCAGGTCTTTCTAAACGGAAACGCAAACTATCGATTTGCTTATCATTTTTTCTCTCAACCAATCGGACCCCTATATCATCATAAATATATAAATTGGTTAAGTTCGCTCCATCCGTACTATCTACTTTTCTATAATTTTTTCCTAATGCCTTGAGCCAAGGCTCAACACCAGAGTTCATATAGAGATCTGTACCATTATAATTAATTGCACAACCATGCACCTTAAACCGATATTGTGGATTTAATTTTTTTACAAATCCTTCAGTATCAGAATCTGTCTGGGCAGTTGGCTGACCATTGCTGCAACTGATACATAAAATAATAGGTAAAAAGCCTAATAGAATCTTTTTAGCGTAATCTGTCATTTTATACCAGTGATGAAGTTTATTGAGAAAGTTTCTCTTTACTAAATGCCAAATTGCTATCACCATCCCCAACTACTTTTTCCACCAGTATCCATGTCGTTTCAACTCTTATTGGGTTTTCAATTGTATCTGGCGTTGTAAAAAGATCTGGATTCGTTTTAAAGCTGAAAACTTTAGGAGCTAATTTCCAGTCTTCAGGATGCTTGGCTGACATTTTTTCTTCTTTTATCATAAAATTACAAGCAGAGTATGGCTCAATTGAACGATAAATCCCTGTCACCATGATCGGCTCACCAGTTTTAACCATAATATTCGTATTGAGCTGATATTTAGGTAAATACTCTGGAAAATCTATCCCCACAACATACCCATCTTCTAATAGATCTTTATAATCCCATTGAGCTGTATAATAATCACTAGCAATATAGATATTCGTTGCTCGAGTTAGAACAATTTTTTCTTTAGCTTCATATTTTTCAACAGCTCCTTTTTCTACTTTTTCCATCCAGTCATAGGGATAATCTCTACCCTGTGCGATTGCAGCATTATTAATGCTGCTCATTCTTCTTAAGATAGGCAAAAAACCTTCTTTTAAGTCATCCAAGCCATCAACTAAATGATGGAGGACGCCTTTAAAATTTGGTAGTACGATGGTTCCCCAAACATAATCGGCTTGATGAGATGGATGGTGGGCACGATGATCGGGTGCTAAATGAGCACTATATTCATCTAATAGTTCTTCAGCATATTGAATCAACTCCTCCCATAACTTTACCGTTTCATAGTAATAGTTATATGAAATAAATTGTTCAATTGCATAGATCTCTTGAGGGAATAACTCTAGCTTCTTTAAATCAGTCATTTTAATTATATAAATCTCAAAATTTTAAATGCCCCGAAGGGCATATTAGTTAGTCTTCACCATCAAAGATCCAATATTCCTCACCCCAGTCTTTATTATATTTCGGAATTAATGTTCCCTTAGTAAAATACAAACGCTTCTCCTTTTGGCTAGATAAAATCCAATAACCTGTTCTTGGGCATAGCTCGCCACCTATAACTTTTAAATCAGGTGTAGCAAAAAAATCTATCTCCTCTCCACCAATATCCTCAAACTCACCATCAACCAATTCAACAAAGTACCAACTACAGTCAAAGCCAGTAAATGCATTTCTTGCAATCAACTCTGGGGCTAATCTTAATTGGGTGTCATAATCAAACTTTACATAACCAAAATCGTCATCTATTTTCTTCTTTTTAATATTTTCAATTGCGAATGTTCTTAGTTCTTCAGATGGAGTCCATGCTATATATTCATTAAACTTAGAAAATAACTTCTTACCTAAAGCATTTAATGTTTCACATTCTTCCAATTGCCCACCCTCAAAACCATTTTCATCACGGTAAGTCCAAGCAAATTGTGGTGTACCCAATTGATCGCCTACAGGGATATAAACGCCCGTCCTATAAATAGATTCCCCACTATTTATACGTATATCTGTATGAACTCTAAGCTTTGGGACTTTATGATCAAAAATTCCAAGCTCTTTAATCACTTCAAATAAACTATATAAAGTCCATGATCTTGGAGGCTTAACACAAGAATCATAATAACTACATAATCTATATAATTCATCAAAGCGCATTTTAAAATCAGCTTCTTCTTCTGACATCCAATTAGGTCGAAACTCACCCAACATACGTGCTGTATTATATGCAGGTGTCCAACCATATTCATCTAATTTTGTTTCTTCAATTATTCTAATTAACCCTATTCTAAAATCGAGTAAAGATGAGTAAGCATAGGTACTCCAATTGGCTGAGGTATCACCCATTCCCCAACCTTCTTGCAATAGAACACGGTCACGATACTGCTGATCAGCCAAATCAATTACACCACCAGTATACTGAATCAAATCTTCCAGTTTGGTCAGCAACATTTCCAAATAAGGCCGTGAAGTAAAATAATATAACAAAGCAATTGATTGCTTTTGAAAACGAGTCAATTTAGAACAGCTTCTTAGCATAAGCTAGTCATCACTATCAAACTACCAAAACCCCTCATTCCAATCAGATTTGATCTCAGGTAGAATTTTACCTTCATCAAAACTTTATCATTATTTTGACAATCTAATCTTGTATACATAAATTATTTCTTATTCGTCACTTCTAAATACCAAATCGTCTCTCCCCAACTATTATTTTCAACCTCAGGGAATACCTCTCCCTGTTCAAAATAACGGGATTGCAATTGATTTGCAGGACTCCACCAATTACCTGTCCGTTGACAAGTCTGACCAGCAAAACCTTTTAAGCTTTCAGCTTGAATTGTCTCAGATGAACCACCTTCATCTGCAATGCGTTCAACTAGCACCCAAGTACAATCGCCATAGAAAGTCTCAAATGTTTCAGGATCCATTCCAGTAGCTATAACACTTCCTACTCCTCTACCTTCCTCCTCACTTGCTGCCATAAACTCAATTCTGTTTCTATCTTCTTCACAAATATAGATACCTGTTTTCCCAACGTTCTCATTAGATTTAACTATTATTTCTGGATTTATTCTATAAATTGGATAAGAGTCAGGTAAAACTAGATTGATTTCATGAAATATATCAGCTTCAGGATAATCAAAAACAAGCTCATCAATATTCCAATAGGTTGGATAAGTATTTGAAATAATTGAAGCATAGCTTTTGGCAATTGAATAATAATCCCAACATTGTTTTACTTTATCTGTAGGTAAATCATCCATCCAATGTGGAGAAAACTCACTCAAACCTTTATCATTAGAGCGTATTTCTCCAGTACAACGTAAATAAGTAAAATCACCTGTTTTTATTTTTGCGTACGCAGACTCTATACGATCCATCGTATTTCTTAAATTAGGCAAAACAGTCCCACCCCATTGAATATCTGCTTGTTCTGGATAGGGTAAACTTCGTAAATTATATGGTAAATTATGCATATAGATTTCAAATAGTTCTTCTAAACTATCTAAAAAAAAACCATAGTTATTTCGCATAGTCTCAAAAAATTCTAACGAGCTAAATTGTTCTAATAAATATGCAGCTTTAGGATTTACTTCGTAATTCATGATCTTCTCTATCTTGTTTATCTTGGTTTATATTCTAATTTAGCAGCTAAGCTATAATCACCCAAATTTGTAGCTAAAGTAGGGACCCCAACCATTGAAAAATCACCAATTTCTGTGTCCGTACCATAACCCCAACCTGTCAATTTTCGTTTGCTTAGTCCGGAAGTAACCAAGTCATTGGGATCTAGTACAATCTGAATACCTCCACCTTTTAAATAAAACTCACCAAGCTCTTGTGAGGCAGCAGGACCTTCCCAAGCATATAACTTTTTACCTTTAGGGACTGTATATTCAAGATATTCTCCATTAGCATTCCAACTCGCCCAAACTGCAAATTTATCACGCCACTCTTCACGGCTTTTTAGCTTTTCAAACTCGGACTTACGCATCCAACAAATACTATTGTCAAAACTACCTGGCGCTAATACACGCACTAAAATATCACCTTCATTAAATATTTGTGCTTTAATTAATTTCTCTCCCTTTGGACCTTGAGCAAAAGTATCAAATTTTCCTTTTAAAGGGTGTGTTAGTTTAGGATTTTTCAATGCAGGTTGCACATTTCCTAAACTAGGATGGAATGCTGTAGTTGCTGTTTTGGGGTCTTTTCTAGCTTGAGGAAAAGGTAATCGCCCATTTTCTGGAGTTAGATGAACCCAATTTGGCTTTTGCTTACGAAATGCTTTAAGTTCTTCGTCATCACCCAATCTTCTAAATTGGGTCACATTTCTAACATTAGTCGTCGCTTTAAAAGCCTGATCACTCTCTTTCTCGATTCTAACCGCCAATCTTTCCAAAAAGTCTTGTACAGGTTTTAAAAACTCGCCAAGTTTTTGATTCGCCAAGTTACGGACATCAATTACGGTTTGCAACATTTGTCGTGCTTTTGCACCAATCGCCTTACTTGCGTATTTATCAATAAATTTAACCGTATCTCTTAAATATCCTACAAGTTTATCAAACACGCCCAACAAAGCCTGCTTGGTCAACATACCTTTAACTTCTCGAATTTTGCTCGCTGTTGCTTTATAAATATTGGTAATCTTTGCGTTTTTAATGGCCTTTTTTACCGCAGGGCGTGCAAGAAATTTATTTAACTCTGTAATTCCACTTTCAATCGCAGGTTCAGCAAACTTATATATATTTCCACCCGTAAACTTTAAACCTTTGGTTGCAGGCTTAAGCATAAAGCGTCTAATAGGAGCCAAAATAACTTTGAAAACCCCTTTAAATAATGAACCCAACACTGGAAATAAGCCAATTAGTGTTAGAATCAGCCCAACCCATGCCCACGGATTATTACTGTCTTCTTTAATCTTTGTCGCATTCGCACAAATATCCCGAACATCACAAATCTGATCTACAAAAGGGATCATTGAAATCACTGTACCAGTGACAATTTGTGCAGTTGTTTGATCCTCTGCAAAGTCTCCTTGTAACACAACCCAAAGCCACTCTGCGATATCAGCTGCAGTTTCTTTCCCTTTCTTAATTGCATCATTTACTGGGGCTGTGAACCACGCTAGAGCATTAGTTAGCTCTTTCTTAGATGGTAAAAAATCCGGCATTAAAATTGCCCCTTATTCTTATCAATCTTGTCTAATTCTGCCATGACTGTATCAAACTGATCCCAAGGCTTATCTTCTTCCATTTTAGGTTGCTCATACTCAACTCTAATTGCTTTCTCTGGAACATTGTCATGATGAGCTTTACCATGCTCATCTAACCTTCCTTCAATAACCTGATTATTTTCAAAAAAGATTTTATAACCCAAATTTGCAAATGGTTGGCGATCTACATCTAGATGTTCTAAAGCAATCCAATTTTTATTATCAAATTTAGGCAAAGCTGGTAATTGTACACTCACTTGTGCCCCACCCATAAACAAATGCTGCCCCGCCTTCACCTCAAACTTGCCACCCGTGGTCGGAAAAATCCCTGAGCCATTCAGCTTGATTTGAGAACCACCCGCTGTAATTACAATTTCTTTTGGACTGGTGATTTCTATACGATCTTCGGTCGAGATAATCTGGATGCCTTGCTTTGCCAGTAAATCCATACCATCCGATTGGGCATGCGCTTCAAATTTACCTTTGGCAGCGACCTGCTTGATCCCATTCTGTGCCGCAAACAGACTAATTCGATTTTGCGCATGCGTAATCAGGTTCTTTTGCGTACTCAAGTTAATGCTATCGCCTGCCAGCTGATTAATCTGTCCATCTGCTGAAAGATGAATATCTTCATTGGTACTCAGGCCAATCCCCGCCGGTGAACTCAGTAGCATTAAAGCTTTATTAAATCTGGCAATTTTTGCTTCAATCTGTTCAGCAAATGCTTTCAATTGTTCAACCGATTCAATTTCGTCGGTCTGTTGGTTCTTGGCAACCTCGCTTAAGGCTTTGGCATTACTTTGATTACCTTCAAGCTGCTGTTTGGCTGGCTGCGCATCGAGGTGTTCGCCTTGGGCCTGATCCTGTTTCTGCGTACTCAGCAACAAACCTTGCCCTGCACGCACAGCCCCCCATTGATCGGTCCGCAGTTCAAAGCCTTCACCACGGTCTTCACTTTCAGCCTTGTCCTTTGGATGGCTCAGTTTACCGAGATTCAGTTGGCTGGCAGCATAACTGCTTTGTAGTTGCGCGCTGATTTGACCTGTGGTGTCATCAAAACGTAACTGGTTAAAGCCTTCGCCTTGGTATTCTTTAGATTTAATCCCTGCCAATTTCTTGGTATCCGGCAGCTTGCCGACATCGTCAAACCTGGTTGGACTCCGTTGTGCTTCATGAATCCTCCCCACCACATAGGGACGATCAATATTGCCATCAAAGAAGTTGATCACCACAATCTCACCGATACGGGGCAAGAAACGTGCGCCGTAGCCCTCACCTGCCCACGGCGTCAGTACATCGATCCAGGCAGAATCGGTATCGTTGTCATTGGCCCCCGCGCCACCATCATGGCTATGGTCCTCTGCACGGGTAAACAGGAAGCGGACTTTAATGCGTCCCCATTCATCGACATGGATTTCCTCGCCACTCGGCCCCACCACGCGAGCACGTTGTGGATGCGCTGCTGGTCGATGCAGCAAAGGGTTATATTCTGGTACCAATGCCATATTACGGCGTTGTAACGTCAGCTGATTCGCCTGGCGTTCGTCGGCCTGTGCTGCGCTCAAGCCTTTTAACGGCCAATGACTGTGCTGAAGTAAGGCATGAACCTGATCCGTCAAGTCCTTGGGTAAATTATTCTGGTTATAAAAGCGTTTTGAGGTAATTAAAAATTCTTTGTCTGCGCCCTGATGCTGATCAATTTCAGGATGTTCATTCAATTCAAACCAGTAACCGACCTGCGCATCCCGAACTGTCGAATTTGCAACAAACTGCTTGGCCTGAGCATCGTAGTATTGTCCTAAATTCTGATTCAGTTTTTCGATCTGGGCATTGCCTGCTTTGGTGGTGCCATCTTCACCATTCAGGTCCTGAATCCAGGCCGGTGAAAAATGCCATGCCTGTTCCAGCGCCAGTTGGTGGTTATCATGCTGGTCACTATGTTGATGCTTGCTCTGAACACTACCCGCACCTTCTTCCTGTTCCAAAGCATCGGCCTGCCAACACTGTACATGGACCGCGCCAGGTTGTAATGTACGCTGGGCGACGAATGCGGTGATACTGTCCTGTGTTTCCGTGGCGCTACTGCGATGAAAACGGATATGACGGCGATCCAAAGCGTTATATTGAGTATTATCATCAATCAGTCTGAGTTTCTGGGCCTGAATCTGCTCACTTGAGCTGGCAACTTTTAACTGGGCTTCATCAATCAACCAGTTGATCCCTTCACTCCGCATCAAACGGGTCAGAAAGTCATAATCGCTTTCATTACTCTGCATAATAAAAGGACGGACATCATAGTCTTTGCTAAGTCCGCTGACATCCAGAGTCAAACTGGCTGCAAATAACGGACTTTTAGACTGCCATTCCTTAAAGATGGTCTGAATGACATCTGGAACTGATTTGGCCATAAACACACGGCTATTACGTCGATGCTTCCATAAAGCTGTCGGGTCTTGTACGCCGAGTTTATACAAGGTGAGCGAACCATCGCTCGCACCAACATCAGCCTGAGTCACGATACCGGTGATACGGTTTAGTTCAGCCCGATCAGTCACAATATCAATGGCAACCTGACTGCCAATAAAGCTTTTTAATGGAATAACAGCACTGGTCGAAAGACAGAGCAATTGAAGCTCAATACCCTGATTAAGCTGATGAGTGCCTTCTACATATTGTAAAAATACTTGATCATTTAAAGATGAGTTGGAGAACTGAACATGGATCACACGTTTTTGCGCGCTCAGCCCTAAATTCTCTAAAGCTTGAAAGATATTTTTCAGCATCTTTTTATAGATTATTTAATAAAATTTCGCGCATTTTATAAACAGCATACATACTTGTCTATATTTTTAATGTTACGCACTTACCAGCTTTTCTGCAC
Organism: Acinetobacter calcoaceticus; assembly: GCF_051947995.1. GTDB lineage: Bacteria > Pseudomonadota > Gammaproteobacteria > Pseudomonadales > Moraxellaceae > Acinetobacter. Next base: position 202,896 of record NZ_JBLVVH010000001.1, read on the forward strand.
ATGAACAAAATCATCTGAGAAAATAAAAACATAGCTCACTGTACGGAGTAGTCTAAAAATCAGGAATTTTTTATCTAAAAACGAATCAACTTCACCTCTGCACTCAAGTGCAGTTGATTCAGATAAAATTAAATGCTTGCCTTAAAATAATATTCGCTTGGCATATCAATTACTTCCACACATAGCTGTAGCGGTAATTGATTCTCTACCGGCAGATAGTTTTTTTGTTTCAGTATCGCCAATAAGACGCTGCCTAAATCCTGCTTTTGTGCCGCCGTTCTACCGCTAAGCAAATACAGCTTTAAATGAATATAGGCATCTTGCGTTTCGCCCATCCCAATCAAAAAGGCCTCATCTTTAAAAATACGCGACTTTACATCATTCGGGCTAAACAGATGGGTTGCAATCAATGCCGAATTGACACTGCTAAGCAATGTGTGCTGATCCAGTTCGATCAGATTGGCTGAATAATTGGCAACGAGATGAGGCATGTTTGATTGTCCTATTCAATAAACAGTAAAGCCAGACGAACCTGATCATAGGCCATACGCGGGCTGGTGGCTTCCACGATGGGACGCAACTTGATTGCACCATCATCGGTAAAATGTTCCGGATTTTTACGCTTATGCAAGCGTTTATAAATCTTGCGCACTTCTTCAACCACTTCATCACCAGGATTGGCCACCGAAATATCCAGCCCCTGCTCCTTATGCAGTCGCGCCAGATGATTGATAATCGTGGCAGGCGTTAAACCACGCTCATGGGCAATATCTTCAATTTCATAACCGCCTTCGAATAAAGCACGGGTTTCATCTAACGTCGCTGCAGCGTAGTTCTGCTTACCACCTTTGGCAATTTTCTTCTCATTGCGTGCGATTTCAGTCGCATTCAGCGTACCGCCACAATGACGAATAAAGGCATTGTGCTGGGTCGTGAGATCAATATTTTCAAAGTTGGCTTCCGCTTCGGCAGACAGTTCCTGAAAACGGCGATCGGCTTTAATGGCCAGGCTATCCAGTTCCAGTGCCTGCTCATTAAAGCCCAATAATTTCAATCCTGTCAGTGACTTCAAACGGGATAAAGCCACATAGCCCTGACCTTTCTCAAAGGTATGGCTTAAATTGATTTCTGCCGCTTCCAGTGTCATGCCTTGGCTTTTATGAATAGTAATGGCCCAAGCCAGACGTAAAGGAATCTGCTGATAACTGGCAATCACCTTTCCTGCTTCATTTTCAATTGACCATGTTTCCGGTTCAACCAGAAAAGTGGTGCCATCAGTCAATTTGACTTTCGGCAAAATACCTTGCTTATCATCTTCTTCAAAGCCAATGACTTCACCCAAGCTGCCATTGATATAACCCATATCAAAGTTATTTTTGACAAACATTACTTTGGCATGTTTTTTAAGGGTCAATTCTTCTGGCGCACGGACTGATGATTTCAGGGTTTCAATTAACTTTTCATTACCGTCCAGCACTGCATTAAATTGATGACTTTCATTGTCGATTTCATTGAGATGCTGATAGTTAATATTATCTACATCCATATTATGCGTGTACAACCGGGTAAAGGTTTCCCCAATATCATGCTGGCGTGACTGATGTAAGGCCGAGATATGATTGTCCTGAATACTTTGCGCCCGAATCGCATTCAAAATCTGGTTAAGAATCTCGTCATCCTGACGATGTTGTTCAGTTAAATAACAGACCCGGAATTTGGCTTCTACCCAGGCATCGGACATAAAACAGAATTTATCACGATTGTTTTCATCTTTTCTGCCCACAGGCGGTAACTGGAAGAAATCCCCAGCCACAATCACCTGAATGCCCCCAAAGGCTTCATCACTTTCTTTAAAGTATTTTAAGACCTGATTCACCAGATTCAGTTGCTTGGCATGCAACATGGAAATCTCGTCAATAATCAGAACCTGGGCATTTTCCAAATGCTCTTTTAAATATTTACGCTCTTTCATTCGCTTGAGATCATCATCACTCAAGCTATCTTTAATTCCGATACCCGCCCAGGTATGAATTGTCATCCCGTTCATATGCGTTGCAGCAATACCGGTCGATGCGGTAATCGCAACCGGAACTTTACGTGCTTTTAAATAATGAATGTACTGATTAAGCGTATAGGTTTTTCCTGCACCAGCTGAACCCGTTAAAAAAACATTTTCCCCAGCTTTAAGTAACTTCAGTGCAGTCTCTTGTTTCATAATTTCTTCAGTCAAAAACAACAGCCCATAGCTTAACGATTTTTTGGCAAAAATAAAAATGCAATCCGGCACTCATCCACCTTCTGGCACCAAATGACGTTCCATTAATCAACTGCTGAGCTCGTATATTTACGTTGACATTCAGAGCTTTTCATTTAAGGTAATTGTTAATGAATTCAGACTTGATCTATAAAAATGACTACTTCAAATCTTTATACTTATCAAACAGATATATTAGGTGGAGAATATCAGCAGCTAACCTTGAATTTCGCTGATGATTATGATGGAAAAGTTGTAGCCACTCTGGTACGCAAGAAAGCCACTCAAGCCACAAAAAAAGCAGTTTTATATATTCATGGTTTTGCCGATTATTTCTTTCAAAAAGAAATGGCAGAACAGTTTAACCAGCATGGTTATGATTTCTATGCACTGGACCTGAGAAAATACGGTCGTTCCAGACTGCCCCATCAGAAATTCTATTATGTACTTGATTTACGCGAATACGATGCCGAAATCAGCAAAGCCCTAGAAATCATTGGACAAGAAAATCATCAACAGGTGGTACTGGCTGGGCATTCGACTGGCGGTTTGATTGCGACACTTTATGCGGCACATTATCCGGATCACCGTCTGATTAAAGCAGTTTGGGCCAATAGCCCTTTTTATGATTTCTACAAAAGTACCATCGAGAAAAAACTCGGTATTCCCTTGCTCAGTGAAGTTGGTAAACGACTACCAAAGGCGAAGTTCCCAAGTGGTCTCAATCCATGGTACACCCCAAGCTTACATCAAGATTTCTATGGGGAATGGAATTTCAATTTAGACTGGAAACCGAAAACCATGCCCTTTGTGAATTTAAGTTTTGTGACGGCGATTCATGAAGCGCAAAAAGAAATTCATCAAGGCGTGAGCTTAAGTGTGCCCACCTTGATCATGCACTCACATCAATCCAACAATCCGAGAAAATGGGGTATTGATGCACAGCAAAGTGATGTCATTTTGGATGTCAAAGATATGACACAGAATGCCAAGAAAATGAAAGGTGATGTACAAACTCTAGCGATTCACAATGGTTTACATGACCTTGTGCTTTCAGCCCCACCGGTACGGGAAAAAGTTTATCAAGCGCTGTTTGGCTGGCTGGCAGAAAAACTTAAATAATCACCCTGACCTTGCGATGCTCAGCAGTCACGATAGCGTCTGAGCATCTGCCTTGCAGGATGATCTATAGGTAATAATTCCATCAATCTTTCCACAACGTCAATTGCTTCAGGATTGTATGCCAGATGCTTGAATAAAATATCACTTTCCTGCGCCTGAAAAATCGCATGACTTAACCGCGATTCGATGCAGTCACGCCATGTACACAAAAATGGACTCTCGGTTTTCGCCAGAAAGATACCTGTATAACATTGTAAAGCGGTATTTAAATAGCCCGCATCCAGTGCTTGTTCCAGTTGCAGAAAATCCGCTTCGACTGGAACTTTCAGTTGATAAGGTCGTGAGCCCAAGGCATTTCCTAATCGCTCTCTCAAATGGGACATCTCCACCTTTAAAGTTCCGATACTGACTTTGCGTTCCCCATATAATGCTTGATGCAGGTGATCGAGGCTCATCCCCTGCGGACACAACGCTAATATCGTCATGATTTCAATCTGTCGCGGGGTCAGCAGCAGATTTTTACCATTAAATGAAGCCTGAGGAGCCGAAAAGGTTCTTAAATATAGCGATTGTTGTTGTAACTCTTGTATTGCCATTTGAATAATTGAAGCACATCGCTCAACAGCCAGCACCCCCAGACTATTATGATTTTTCCAGGTCGTTGATAAATCTACCACCCCTAAAATCCGTTTGGAGTGAGGATCAACTACTGGAGCCGCATAACAAACCCAGTCATGTACGGAAGCCATGTAATGTTCATTAGAAAACACGCAACTGGATTGCTGGGTTTTTAGAGACAAAGCCAGCGCATTGGTTCCAACCAGTTCTTCCTGCCACTGTCCTCCTGCAACAAAATGCACCCGTTCTGCGGCATTACGCATTTGCGCGCTAGTTGCTGTCCAGATAATAGTACTTCCCACATCTCCAACAGCCAACACCATCGAAGATTGTTCTGCAATATGCTTCAAGTCTTCTTTGCAATACTCCAATGCCTGCATCAACGAACTTTTACTTTCAGTACTTTGATCTTGTAAAGGCGCAGCATCGCGCTCTTTCGGAATATTGGCTTGCGTGGAACGTTCCCATGAACTCGCAATGCTCTGTCCAAGTTTCTCCGCATGTTTTGGATTTAAAACACTTTGGGTACGACATTGCTCGACCAGCATCCTTTGCTGAAGTAGCTCTTTCTTTGTGAACATTTGTAATTTCCTTGTCCATTTACAGGCAGTTCCAACCTTTTCCCAACCTTGGGCAATTTAATCTTTATTCAATAACGTACTCGGTACTTTATTCAAATGAACTTACACATAAAGGAATATGTTTATGCGCTATATCGATCCTAATCAACCTGATTCCAAAATACAATTTAAAGCCCAATATGAAAACTTTATTGGTGGAAAATGGATAGCACCGGTCAAAGGAGTGTACTTTGACAATATTTCCCCTGTCGATGGCAAAAGTTTTACACGTATCCCTCGTTCAAGTGCAGAAGATATTGAACTGGCACTTGATGCCGCCCATCAAGCCAAAAAGGAATGGAATAAATCTTCTCCAACCACGCGTTCTAATTTATTGCTAAAAATTGCAGACCGAATGGAAGCTCACCTGGAAATGTTGGCTGTTGCTGAAACCTGGGACAATGGCAAACCAATCCGCGAAACACTTGCAGCGGATATTCCGTTAGCCATTGATCATTTTCGTTACTTTGCGGGTTGTATTCGTGCACAAGAAGGCGGTATTTCTGAAATAGATGAAGACACCATTGCTTATCATTTTCATGAACCGCTGGGTGTAGTGGGTCAGATCATCCCGTGGAACTTCCCGATCCTCATGGCTGCCTGGAAACTGGCACCCGCTTTAGCAGCAGGCAACTGTGTCGTAATCAAACCTGCCGAGCAAACACCGGTTGGGATTTTATTGGTGGCAGAGTTAATTCAGGATTTACTCCCGCCGGGAGTCCTGAATATCGTCAATGGCTATGGCGCTGAGGTTGGTCAACCCCTTGCAACCAGTCCACGTATTGCCAAAATTGCTTTCACAGGTTCAACTCAGGTCGGGCAACTGATCATGCGTTATGCAACAGAGAACATCATTCCTGTGACGCTCGAGCTCGGCGGAAAATCACCGAATCTGTTCTTTGCTGATGTCATGGATCAAGACGATGACTTTCTGGATAAAACTCTGGAAGGTTTCGCCATGTTTGCCTTGAATCAGGGCGAAGTGTGTACCTGCCCATCCCGTGCCTTGATTCAGGAAAGTATTGCAGATCAGTTTATGGAAAAAGCGATTGAACGGGTAAAACGCATTAAGCTGGGACACCCGCTTGATACAGAAACGATGGTGGGTGCACAAGCTTCACTGGAACAACAACAAAAAATCTTACGCTGTATTGATACAGGTCGACAGGAAGGTGCCGAGGTACTACTAGGTGGTCATGAACGTAAAGCAGTAGGTAATGGTTACTACATTGAACCGACGATCTTTAAAGGCCATAACAACATGCAAGTCTTTCAGGAAGAGATTTTTGGTCCCGTCTTGTCGGTCACAACCTTTAAAGACTTTGATGAAGCGATCCAGATTGCCAACGACACCATGTATGGTTTAGGTGCTGGTGTTTGGTCACGCTCTACCCATACCGCCTATCGTGCTGGACGTGCAATTGAAGCTGGTCGCGTCTGGACCAACTGCTACCACATCTATCCTGCCCATGCTGCTTTTGGCGGCTATAAAAAGTCAGGTGTTGGCCGTGAAAATCACAAAATGATGCTTGATCATTATCAGCAAACCAAAAACTTGCTTGTCAGTTATTCCACAAAAGCAATGGGCTTTTTCTAAGTCCGATATTCAAGGCATCTGTAACAAGCCAGCGTAAGTTTCTTTTTAAAAATCTACGCTGGCTTCTAAAATGAAAATTCACTTCACACAGCATTATTGGCAGTTTTTTAGACAAAAAGCATTTTTACAACCGTGTTTTCCCTTTTATTGCTATGACAACAGATTAAAACATCGATATTCACAATCAAGATTTGCACAAGGTGTGCAATATCGGCATTGCTTTTGCATCTTGCTGATAAATCGAATACATGGAGTTTTATATGAACAATCAAGAACACACATCTACATTGTCAGCATCCCCAAGCTCTTCTGAGGATTATTTTGCACAAAGACAGCTTAAACAAGGCGCTGTAGGCTGGTTATTACTCATTGGTCTGGGCGTGGCCTATGTCATTTCTGGAGATTTTGCCGGCTGGAATTTCGGTATCGCCCAAGGCGGTTGGGGCGGAATGTTTGTCGCCACCACAATTGTCGCCTTTATGTATTTATGCTTATGCCTTTCCATGTCAGAAATGGCAACCATGCTGCCAACTGCGGGTGGTGGTTATAGTTTTGCCCGTACGGCTTTTGGGCCTCTAGGGGGCTATTTAACTGGCACGGCCATTTTGATCGAATATGCAATTGCTCCTGCTGCAATCGCCACCTTTATTGGCGCTTATTGTGAGTCATTATTTGGTATTGGTGGCTGGCAAGTCTATCTGACCTGTTATCTCATTTTTATGGGTATTCATCTTAAAGGTGCTGGAGAAGCCCTCAAAATTATCTTTGCCATTACACTGGTTGCTGCAATTGCTTTGGCTGTTTTTATTTTTGCCATGTTCCCTCATTTTAGTATGCATAACCTGTTTGATATTCCGGCAGGTCAACAACGCGGTGCCAGTTCGTTTCTACCTTATGGTTATTTAGGAATCTGGGCTGCCGTTCCCTATGCAATCTGGTTTTTCTTGGCCGTTGAAGGTGTGCCTCTTGCGGCCGAAGAAGCCAAAGATCCGGCCAAGTCATTACCTCGCGGGCTAATCGGAGCCATGTTAATTTTAACCGCCTTTGCCATGCTGATTTTATTCTTGGGTGCAGGTGCTGCTGGTGCAAGCGCTTTGCAACATTCTGGTGCACCACTGGTTGATGCTTTAGTGAAAGTCTACGGACAAGGTACATGGCTCGCCAATTTTGTAAACTTTGTAGGACTGGCAGGACTGGTTGCCAGCTTCTTCTCAATTATCTATGCTTATTCGAGACAGATCTTTGCCTTATCCCGTGCAGGATATTTGCCAACCTCACTTTCCCTCACCAATCAGAATAAAGCCCCTTATTTAGCGATTATTATTCCAGGCATTATTGGTTTCTTACTGTCTTTAACCAAAGAAGGTGATTTACTGATTTTAATTGCTGTATTTGGAGCAACCATCTCCTACGTGCTGATGATGCTTTCGCATATTAAATTGCGTCTATCCCGTCCACTTATGCACCGCCCCTATAAAACGCCTGGTGGCATTTTTACCTCTGGTATTGCTTTAATTCTTGCTGCTATTGCTGTGATTGCGGGCTTTCTAGTCAACCCAAAAGTCTGGTGTATTGCGGCTACAATCTACGTACTATTTATTGGCTATTTCATGTTCTACAGTCGCCATCATTTAATACAAGGTACACCAGAGGAAGAGTTTGCTCATCTCAAAAGCAATGAACAGGAATAAATCAGCAGATTAAGGAGAATCACATGCGCTATCGTCAAATCGTAGCTCAACAACAATACAATTTTGCCGACTTGAAAACCTTGATGGCTAAAGCCACTCCTTTACGTTCTGGTGATCATCTGGCGGGTGTGGCAGCCCAAGACGCCACAGAACGTGTTGCTGCACAAATGACACTTGCAGAAGTTCCACTCAAAAACTTTTTACACGAAACAGTTGTGGACTATGAAACAGATGAGATTACCCGACTGATTATGGATGAACATCGGACAGACCTATTTGCCCCGATTGCACATTTTACTGTGGGCGATTTTCGTAACTGGTTATTAAGTGAAAATGCAACGACCGAAAAACTGCAACAGCTTGCTGCTGGTTTAACGCCCGAAATGGTAGCCGCTGTCAGTAAAATCATGCGCAATCAGGATCTCATCTATGTCGCAAGCAAATGTGAGGTTATTACTCAATTCCGAAATACCATCGGTTTAAAAGGTCACCTATCCACACGTTTGCAGCCCAACCATCCAACCGATGATGTATTGGGTATTTCCGCCAGTATTTTAGATGGTCTGATGTATGGGAATGGTGATGCCGTGATCGGGATTAATCCAGCAACAGATAATCTGCATAATTTATCTGAATTACTGAAACTGATCGATCATGTCATTCAGGAATATCAAATTCCCACCCAGTCTTGTGTATTAACCCATATCAGTTCAGGTATTCAACTGGCTGAAAAAAATGTCCCGATTGATCTAATGTTTCAATCCATTGCAGGTACACAAAAAGCCAATGAGGGTTTTGGTATCTCTCTTGCCATGTTGCAAGAAGGTTATGAGGCGACACTTGCGCTAAATCGCGGTACGGTAGGTCACAATGTGATGTATTTTGAAACCGGTCAAGGCAGTGCCCTGTCCAGCAATGCGCATCATGGCGTTGATCAGCAGACCATCGAGACGCGAGCCTACGCCGTTGCGCGTAAATATAATCCCTTACTGGTGAATACGGTCGTCGGCTTTATTGGCCCTGAATATCTTTATGATGGTAAACAGATTATTCGTGCAGGCTTAGAAGATCATTTTTGTGGCAAATTACTTGGCGTTCCGATGGGCTGCGATATTTGTTATACCAACCATGCCGATGCTGATCAAAATGATATGGATGTACTTTTAACCCTATTCGGAACAGCAGGCATTAACTTTATTATGGGGATCCCTGGTTCAGATGATGTCATGTTGAATTATCAAACCACTTCCTTCCATGATGCACTTTATCTCAGACAACTGCTTGGACTCAAACCTGCACCTGAATTTTCTCACTGGTTAGAACAACAAGGAATCTTGAGGCAACAGCAGCACCAGATTCATTGGGCAGAGCAAGTCCCCGCTCAATTTTCCAAACTGTTCATGCATTAAGGAAGAGCAAAAATGAAACTTTCAAAAGATATCCAATATCCAGCCCAGTCTCATCAAGATCAGTGGGAAACATTAAAACAGTTTACCAATGCCCGGATCGCGATTGGACGTGCTGGATGCAGTATACCGACCCGTGCCTTACTCGATTTTCAATTGAGCCATGCGCAAGCCAAAGATGCAGTTTTTCAGTGCTTAAATGTCGAATTACTTTGTGAGCAACTACAGCAACTGGGATTAAATCCAATACATGTAAAAAGTCAGGCTGAGCATAAAGAACTCTACTTAAAACGACCGGATTTGGGGCGTTTGCTTTGTAACCACTCTATTGAGCAACTTCAGCAAGTAAAGTCAGATAGCCAGTCTTATGATATCTGTATTGTAATTGGTGATGGTTTATCTGCGCGTGCCATTGAAGAAAATGCACTACCTTTTATTCAGGCACTCATTCAGCCTTTTTCTGAACAACGCTGGTCTTTAGCTCCTATTGCCATAGCCACTGGCAGTCGCGTCGCCTTAGGAGATGAAATTGCCGAAATTTTTCAAGCACGTATGCTCATTATGCTGATCGGGGAACGTCCCGGTCTTAGCTCTCCAGACAGTATGGGCCTTTATTACACTTGGGAAGCACATAGTGGCTGTCTGGATTCACAGCGTAACTGTATTTCAAATATTCGCCCTGCGGGTTTAAGTATTCCTATTGCAACACAACGCCTACTGGCTTTGATGCATAACTCCAGACAGCTGGGACGTTCTGGCGTTGATCTCAAAGATGAGCATGTCGTCCCTGTAATGGAAGATACTTATAATCGTAAGCTACTATTTTGACATGCTTTTTAAATAATAATCCGCCCTTCTTGCTGTAACTTGAGACAGGATGAGGACATCTGCGGTATAAATGTTTTAAGATGCACAAGTTTCCTCTATTCATCATTGGTAAGCGATAATGACAAAGTCCACTTTTATGAAAACCGTCAATGTGATTCAACACCTTGCCTTTGAAGATCTGGGCTCCTTAGAAGATGTCTTTTATCAACTCGGTTTTCGGGTACGTTATTTTGAAGCAGGTGTCGATGATCTCAGCCCTGCCCTGAATTATGAAGGCCTCACCGTCATCTTGGGTGGACCAATTGGCGTATATGAAACTGAGGACTATCCTTTTCTGCTCGATGAAATTGCCGGACTTAAACAACGTCTGAAAGCCAATAAACCCACCATCGGTATTTGCTTAGGCGCACAATTGATCGCACATGCACTCGGTGCAAAAGTTTATGCAGGGCATCAAAAGGAGATTGGCTGGAGTCAGCTAGACATCAAAGCGGTTGAAAATAATCCATTAGGATCACTTGAGCATGTAGAAGTATTGCACTGGCATGGTGATACTTTTGATTTACCTGAGCAGGCAACCTTACTGGCAAGTTCGGCAATCTATCCGAATCAGGCCTTTTCTGTTGGTAATAATATTCTGGCCTTACAATTTCATCTTGAGGTGGTCGGACAGAACTTTGAAAAATGGCTGATTGGCCATACCTGTGAAATACGTCATGCCGGATTATCTATCCCTCAACTCAGAGCAGATAATTCAGCCTATGCCATGCAACTGGAACAACAGACTGCTAAAGTCATCCAGCATTTTCTGACGCAGCTAGAACACGCATAATCCATCTCTGAGAATAAAACTTCATTTCAAGTGCTTTAGTGTTTAAAGCACTTCTCGCAACGCCGCCAAAGAGCCAGCTACAACAAAATAAAGAAGAAATACACTTTAGACAGAAAATAAATACCCTTTAGGACAAATATCGTCATTTGAAGGCTGAAATATTGAAAGAAGACCTAATTCATTCTACTGTTCAAGGAATATGCAGTCATTGCCAAACGATTAGTAATATTTTTGTGATTAAGAAAATGGTTATATTAAAATTTATCAAAAGTTTTCATACGCTAAATACGTATTTAGTGCTGGCCACCATTTTATTCATTGTACTGTTGGTTTATTTCTATCAAATCAACCCACTCTAACTGAACAGTATAAAAAAGGGCCTAATCAATATTAGGCCCTTTTAGCATTACTTCTTGTCTGCTTTAAAACTGTCTTTCAAGTCAAGAATACGGTTGAACACCGGTTTTTCTGCCTGATGATCATGTTGATCTGCGACAAAGTAACCTTCACGCTCAAACTGGAAACGATTTTCCGGTTTCGCTTGTGCCAAAGCAGGTTCAATCACCGCCTGAACCACTTTTAATGATTCTGGATTCAGATGAGCCAAGAAGTCATCATCTGCATCTGGGGCGGCTTCGTTAAACAAACGATCATAAATACGAACTTCAGCCGGGACACCTTTAGTCGCAGAAACCCAATGAATAACGCCCTTCACCTTACGGCCTTCAGGATTCTTGCCTAAAGTTTCCGGATCAATCGAGCATTTAAGCTCAACCACTTCACCATTCGCATCTTTGATCACTTCATCACATTTGATCACGTAGGCATGGCGTAAACGCACTTCACCGTCTGGAATCAGACGTTTAAAGCCTTTAGGCGGAACTTCTTCAAAATCTTTACGATCAATATAAAGTTCACGCGTTAACGGAATAATGCGTTCGCCCATATCCACATTTGGATGACGTGCATGCGCAAGATCCAATTCTTCAGGTAAGTTGGTAAGCGTAACTTTGAGTGGGTTCAAGACCGCCATACCGCGTGCTGCAGCATTTTCCAATGACTGACGGATACAGAACTCAAGCATCGCCACATCTACAATACCATCAGTCTTAGAAACACCTACACGCTTGCAGAAATCACGCAAGCCTTCAGGTGTGAAACCACGGCGACGCATCCCGACTACGGTTGGCATACGTGGATCATCCCACCCGTGTACATAGTTGCCTTCAACCAGTTTACGCAATTTACGTTTAGAGGTAATGGTATAGTCGACATTTAAACGAGAAGACTCGTACTGACGTGGTACTGCCTGCGAATGAACTTTCTCGACAATCCAGTCATAGAATGGACGGTGATCCTGGAACTCTAGAGTACAGAGTGAATGGGTAATGCCCTCAATTGCGTCTGACAGTGGGTGAGCATAGTCATACATTGGATACATTTTCCATTTATCACCGGTTTGGTGATGCTCTGAATGCAATACGCGATAAAGAATCGGATCACGCATATGCACATTCGGGCTGGCCATATCAATTTTGGCACGAAGTACAGCGCCGCCCTCTTGGATTTCACCATTACGCATTTGTTCAAAACGTGCCAGGTTCTCAGCAACCGTTGCATCACGGTATGGTGAGTTTTTACCAGGTTCAACGAAATTACCGCGATTCAGCTTGATTTCTTCTGGAGTTTGCAAATCCACATAGGCATCACCTTGTTCGATTAATTGAACGGCCCATGCATATAACTGATCAAAATAACCAGAGGCATAGCGAGGCTCGCCATTCCAGTTAAAGCCTAACCATTTCACATCATTGGCAATGCCATCGACATATTCTTGTTCTTCAGCATCCGGGTTGGTATCGTCGAAACGCAAATTACATAGACCATCAAATTCTTCGGCAATCCCAAAGTTCAGACAAATCGCTTTCACGTGACCAATATGTAGATAACCATTTGGCTCAGGCGGGAAACGTGTCACTACTTTTTGGGTACGACCTTCATTTAGATCATCAGTAATCACTTGACGAACAAAATCTAAGCCTGCCTGTTGTTCTTGCTGCGCAGCATCGACAGAGGCTTGAGTATTCGGCGTCGGGGTCTTTGGCAGTTCTGAAACAACATCATTTGGCTTCATAGGGTGTAAATCACTTCTTACAGTTAAAAATGGGAAATAAAAACGCAATCTTTACTATTTATGAAAGATTTTAACGTTTTTTACTTGCCTTGTAGTTTACAGTTTGCTTATGCTTCTCTCAACCAAAAACCCATGGTCAATTTGCCCATGTTTAGGAGATTAATGTAATGAGTTTTCCTCAAGTCGAATTAAATACCAATAAAGGTCGTATTGTTCTTGAGCTTAACGCTGAAAAAGCACCAAAAACGGTTGCAAATTTCTTAGAATATGTACGTGACGGTTTCTATGACGGCGTAATTTTCCACCGTGTGATTGATGGTTTTATGATCCAGGGCGGTGGCATGGACGAAAACTTCAAAGAGAAAGCAACGCGTGATTCAATCGAAAACGAAGCTGACAACGGCTTAAGCAACGATGAAGGCACAATTGCAATGGCGCGTACTCAAGCTCCGCACTCTGCTTCTGCTCAATTCTTCATTAACGTTAAAAACAACTCTTTCTTGAACCACACGGGTAAAACAGCTCAAGGCTGGGGTTATGCCGTATTTGGTAAAGTTGTTGAAGGTATGGACGTTGTAAACGAAATTAAAGGCGTTCGTACAGGTAACCGTGGTTACCACGCCGATGTTCCTTTAGAGAACGTTGTGATTGAATCTGCTAAAATTATTTCTGAATAATAATCTCTCCTGAGTAGCATCGCTACGCAGGTCCCTCTTTGTTAAACAGGGATTTAGGGAGATTAAAAAGGATAAAAATGTGACCTATCTGTTTGTCTCAGATTTACACTTGTCACCTGATCACCCTCGACTCGTTCGAGGGTTTTTGGCTTTACTGGACGAATACAAGAATAAAAATACCCAGCTCTATATTTTAGGTGACTGGTTTAATGCCTGGATTGGGGATGATTACACTGCTCCGTGGCTGGATGAAATTGTCACTGCCCTACAATCCTTTTCTGCTGCTGGTAATCAGATTTACTTCCAAGTCGGTAATCGTGATTTTGCCTTAGGCCAAAAATTCTTGGACCAATTCAACGGTATTTTACTGCCCGATGTTTATACCCTAGAAATTAATCACATTAAATTCCGACTTGAACATGGCGATGCCTTATGTACCGATGATGTGGCTTACCAGCGTTTCCGCAAAGTAATTCGTAATCCAGTGTTATTAGGACTCATAAAACGAACGCCGCTCAGTTTCAGGCAAAAACTTGCCAACGGTTTCCGTAAAAAAAGTAGTGCAACCAAGCAGCTCAAAAGTTACGACATCATGGATGTGAATGCTCAAGCCGTAGAATCCGTGATTGAACAGGTTGATTATTTAATTCATGGGCATACGCATCGTCCTGAAATCCATCAACTGCAACATAAGCAGCGTATTGTATTAGGCGACTGGCGTGAAGATACAGCCTGGATCTTAGAACTCGATCCACAAGAAAATTATCAAGTAGATTTTAAACAGTGGCATTATTAAGCATTTAACTATAGTGGTTACTAAACTATCTATTTCTTATTTCTGTACTTTTTAATGTTTAAATTCATTCCACTCCCCGGGCGATATTAGGTCTTAATCTTCTGACGCTTGATCAGCATTTTAGTCATTCTGATCAAGCGCATATACGACTTAAATCGATATCAAAATCACATTTAGCTACTTTCAGCGACAGTGAGATCAAGTAAAATAAATGAAACTTTTAATTGAGTGAATGACGGATGGATACCCTAGCTACAGCAAAAACACGTTATGCAACCAAAGCTTATGATGCAGAGAAAAAAATTCCAAAACAGCAGTTTGAAAAGCTTCTTGAAATTTTACGTTTCAGCCCTTCTTCTGTGAATATCCAGCCGTGGCATTTCCTGATTGCCGAAACAGATGAAGCCAAACAACGTATTGCCTCAGGCTTGACAGGTAACTATGTATATAACGCTGCCAAAGTGCTTCATTCTTCACATACTTTAATCTTTTGTACACGTACCGATATCTCGGCTGAGTATTTAGAACAGTTATTGCAACAGGATGATCTCAGTGGCCGTTTTAAAGACGAAACAGCCAAACAAGGTCAACGCACGACACGCGAAGGCTATGTCGAGTTTTATCGTAATGAACTGAAAAATCTGCCCGCCTGGATGGAAAATCAGACCTATCTAGCATTAGGACAATTACTTTTTGCTGCAGGTCTGGAAGGCATTGACGCCACCCCAATGGAAGGCTTCGATCGTAATACCATCAATCAGGAATTTGGATTAACAGAAAAGGGGCTAAAAGCCTCGGTCATCGTGGCGTTGGGTTATCGCAGTGACAGTGATTTTAATGCCAAACTGCCTAAATCACGTCTCCCTGATGACGTGATTTTCACACGTTTATAAGCATTCAAAAAAGGGAGTATTGGTTACTCCCTTTTTACATCATGGCTTTTGCCAAACAAAGTACCGCAACAATACCACTGACCAAACCAATCCAGGTATAGGCCTGTAAACGTTCTTTAAAGAAGATCACCCCACTCAATACACCTAATACCACCACCAGAATATTCATACCCGCAAAAACAATGGCAGGCGTTTCCTTGAACAGCATATGGGCCTTGACATATAAAGCGATATTGGCAAAATTCAATACACCGAGCACTAAACCCGTGAAAATATTTTTAGGCTGCCAATTTGGCTGTGTAATCGCGATATATGCAATTGAAAGGATAAAAGCACCAATAAAGGCAAGATTCAGCGTAACAGCCGATTGAAGCCCCAAACTACTGCTGTATTTAAGCAGCACATCAATTGCAGCATAACCCGCCCAGACACTGAATAAAAACAACGCAGATTTTAAATTGATGCCTTTACTGGCCTGCTCTGTGGCCTGACCAATAATAATGGCTAAAATTGCAATGATTCCCAGAACCACACCAATCAATTTGATCTGACTAAAATGCTCCCCAAAAATAAAATAAGCGGCGAGTAATGACAAAATCACCGCAAGTCGCTGCGCAATTTCTGTTTTAAGAATCCCTGCGAACTGCAATGATTTTGCCAGACATAGAAAAATACTCGGCAGTAGCACAGCAAGCACTAAAATTAGCCACCAAGGCGTGCGATTGAAAGAAATATGGGTAATATCGGTTTTAAACCAGTAATAACATAAAATGCTTGCACTTAAATAATTCCATGCAATCATTTGAAAAACATCAAATCCCTTAGCTTTCAGGTATTTCAATACAATCGAGACGAGAACACTACAACATGCCGCAGCAACAATCATTTCCATAATATTTATTCTAACTTTTCAACACACAAAAAAATGCCAGTCGATTAAAAGACTGGCATTTTCTTAAAGATCATCGATCAATTAACGATTATTTTCGTCTTCTTGACCATCTTCAAATTTAGTTTCGCCATCGAAGCCGCCTTGATGACCGCCACCGAAGCCGCCTTGACCGCCGAAGCCACCTTGACTACCGAAGCCACCTTGACCGCCGAAGCCGCTTTGACCGCCACCGAAGCCACCTTGACCACCAAAGCCGCCTTGACCGCCGAAGCCACCTTGACCACCGAAGCCGCCTTGACCGCCGAAGCCGCCAGTAGAACCTTGACCGCCGAAGCCGCCAGCAGCGCCTTGAGCTGGGAAGCCACCTGCAGCGCCTTGAGCACCAGCTGGACGTGGGTTACGCGCAGGAACAACTGTAGAAATCGCGTGTTTATAAACCATTTGGCTTACAGTGTTCTTCAATAAAACGACATATTGGTCAAATGACTCAATGTGTCCCTGCAATTTGATACCGTTTACAAGGAAAATAGAAACTGGAATACGTTCTTTACGGAGAGAATTTAAGAACGGATCTTGTAAAGTTTGACCTTTAGACATTTTTAACTCCAAAAAATTTTTAAATCAGCGCAAAAAAACTATCTTTATTTTTCAACTAAAAATTATTAAAAAGACAGCTTGCGAATTTTGCTTTATCCAAAGAAGTTTCGCAAGTCTTCTTTCGCCTGCTTTATCGTCACGTAAGTTTTAAAATCGTGTATTTCTTGCAAAGAACGTAACCAAGTGTATTGACGTTTTGCTAATTGCCTTGTAGCAAATAGCGCTTTGTTCTCCATTTCTACTTTATTTTCGAGACTCAAGTCACTTTTTAATAAAAATTCTAAAGCTTGACGATAACCGACAGACCGCATCGATGGCAAATCATCATTTAAATCGTATTTTTCAATCACCCCCTCTACTTCATTCAAAAAACCCATATCCCACATCTTGCGCAATCTTTGCTCAATGCGTTGATGTAATTCTAACCGATCTGGCATCAATGCGTAGTTATGAAATGTGTAACGATATGGTTGATTTTTAGGTTGTTCAGCTTGTAATTTTGTTATGGGTTGACCGGTAATTCGATACACTTCCAGTGCCCGAATAATCCGCTGTTTATCTGATACTTTAAACTTTTGTCCCGCCACAGGATCGACTGCAACCAGCTCATCATAAACCGCCTGCCAGCCTTCCTGCTCTGCTTTAGAAGTGATTGCATCGCGTATACTTTGATCTGCATTCGGTAGATTATCAGCCAGCCCTTCCAGCAAAGACTTAAAGTACAGCATGGTTCCACCCACCAGAATCGGGGTCTTGCCGCGCGCATGCATATCATCAATCAGTGGACATACATCTTCCACAAATTGTGCTGCCGAATATACTTCTAATGGCGTAATAATATCGATTAAATGATGCGGATACTGCTCCTGCTCTTGTTTGGTCGGCTTGGCCGTACCAATATCCATATCTTTATAAACTAAAGCCGAGTCCACTGAAATCAGCTCATAATTACCACGCTCGTAAAGTTCACATGCCAATGCTGTTTTACCACTTGCGGTAGGCCCCATTAAATTGATCACGGGCAATTGATTTGACATGTAAAACTACTCTCCTCGAGCAAATAATTTATCTAGTTGATGCAATGGAAACGCGCGCCAGGTCGGACGACCATGATTACATTGACTGGCAAATTCGGTCTGTTCCATTTGGCGTAATAAGGCATTCATTTCTGAGAGGCTTAATTGTCGATGGGCACGTACTGCCCCATGACAGGCCATGCCCGCCAAAAGCTCATCACGTTTTTGCAATAAACCTCTCACCTCATCATTAGGATCAAGGTCATTTAATAATTCTGGAATCAGATTAGCAAAGTCTGCCTTATGCAAAATCGCAGGAACACCACGTACAATCACCTGCTCATCACCATACTGATCTATTTCCAGACCTAAACGTTGCAATTGTGACTGTAGATCCTCGATCCGCGTCGCCTGCATGCGGGTGATCGAAACCACCTTCGGAATCAGCAATTGCTGTGAGGTCCAGAACTCAGGCTTATCCCATGCCGATTTCATTTGTTGTAACAGAATCCGCTCATGAGCAGCATGCATATCCACAATAATCAGGCCTTCCGTATTCTGAGCCAGAATGTAGATGCCATGTAGCTGTGCAATCGCAATACCTAACGGAAACTCATCTACTCGAGATGGTGTATTGTCTTCTTCAGTCGCAGTTTCAGACTCATCACGCAAAGGTGCCAGATAGGTTTTCAAGGCATTATTCAGTTGAACTGAACCGTTGTAACGTGGTTGCTGAGTTTGCGCTGAATTGTATTGTACCGCCTGCGGGCGACTCTGATGAAAGTCGGTCAACAAATCGGTCGACACCTCGGCAGGCTGAGCGGCCTGTGGTGCAGCTTCTACAGCGGCACGATGCAGATTAAATTGTTCCTGATATTTTGGCTGTGGTGGAGCACTGAAACTATTCTCTGCCCCATCTGTTTTCATGGCCTGTGCCAGATCAGCGGTTGCCGTCTGAAATTGCGACAAAGTTGCTTTGGCATAATGCCGGACAAACTCATGCACTTCACGCTGGTTCAGAAAACGGATTTCATGTTTGGTCGGATGCACATTAACATCAATATTTTCGGGATCAACTTCCAAAAATAACAGATAGGATGAATGTTGATGACCATGCAAAATACCGTCATAGGCCATACGTAAGGCATGCGAAATGGTCTTGTCCTTCACAATACGACCATTCACATAGACATATTGCAAATCGGCCTGTGCCCGCGCATCGGATGGATGACCCAGCCAGCCAGATAAACGCATATTAATACTATCCGAATCGATCCAGTAGGCATTCTGGATAAATTGTTGCCCCAATAATTGTTGCACCCGCTGATATCGTAGTTCACCACTGTCCGCGATCGGCAGGTTTAAACGAATATTATCGTTATGTTCCAGTACAAATCGGATATCGAAATGGGTTAAAGCCAGACGACGCACAATTTCTTCAATATGATTAAATTCTGTGGTCGGTTTTTTTAAGAATTTACGACGTGCAGGCACATTAAAAAATAAATCCTGCACCCGAATATGCGTCCCTTTCTGGGCCGCCACCGCCTGAATCTGCTGATGATCAAACGCTGTCCCATTCACTTCAACCTGATAGCCAACACCCTGCTCATCCTGACTGCTGGTCAAGGTCAAACGCGATACGGCTGCAATCGAAGCCAAAGCTTCACCACGAAAGCCCAGACTCACAATCGCATGTAAATCATCTGCAGTCTGAATTTTGCTGGTGGCGTGTCGCATCACGGCTAAAGGCAAATCTTCCGGATGAATCCCGTTACCATTATCAATGATTTCAATCAGGGTCGAACCACCCTGCGCCACCCGAATAATCAGTTCAGTTGCGCCCGCGTCAATCGAGTTTTCTAATAATTCTTTGACCACTGATGAGGGACGTTCAATGACCTCACCTGCTGCAATCTGGTTGGCTAATGCAGCATCAAGGGTATGAATACGACGGGTTGAATCATGCGCCATTCAATTGTTCCTGCAAAATTTGAATTAAAGAGTCTGATTCTGTAGTTAAGGTGACAGAACGGGTCAATTCATCCTCTGACTTTTGAATATCAATCACGATATCCGGCGTTGGAATCTCATCGCCACCTTTAGACGGCCATTCAAATAGGAATAAGGCATCGGGCGTTTCCAGATAATCACGAATCCCCATCAATTCCAATTCATAAGGATCATCCAGACGATAAAGGTCAAAATGAAAAACTTCCTTGCCTTGAATGGTATAAGGTTCAACCAGCGTATAAGTCGGACTTTTTACCGAACCCTGATGACCAAGATTTTGTAAAAAATAACGGGTAAAGGTCGTCTTGCCAGCCCCCAGATCACCAATCAAGTAAATAATGCCTGAATGCACATGCTGAGACATGATGCGTGCAAACTGTTGAGTGTCTTGTTCATGATTTAAGTTAAATTTCACTGACGATGACATGGCAAATAGAACAAAATTGGGATGCTGGCTATGATAACATTGCCCTGCTTCAAAGCCTAATCCATAGAAAGAAGTTGCTACTTTTTAAAACAACTTCTAAATTATTTTCTGAGGAAACTGTTGTGGAAGAACATCGGATACTCATTTCGAAATTTACGCATCAGCTTTTTTTATCCATTGGGAAACCTTTTGAAAAAACAACTGAGCTAGAAAGGCAAATTCTTGCGAGTTTTAGTTTCGGTGCCATTCATGCCCAATGTTTTTTAAATCAACTACCCGCTTTAGAGATTCATAAACTCGCCATTTTTATTTTGACTGCAGAATTTAAATATACCCCTCAACAAGCTAAAGATTTCGTAGAGCATCTTATTCAAGTTGCTAGCGACAAAGAGCTTCACCCGACCACTCATGCAATCATTCATAGGGGAATTGATGGACACAGGCAATTCATCAATTCTGATTATGTCAATCTAAGCAATAACATCAACGGTATACTTACTCTGATTTGCCCTTAAAATGCGCATCTTGATTTTTAAGGGCATAATTTAACTCAATGAATAAATTCTCAAATACAGATTTTACTCCGCCACTGATCGACGGCGTGAGTGCCAGTAAAGTCTTTTTACCTCATGATCGTTGTGCAAATACTATTTTTGACTATCTCTGCCAGCATTTTCCTCATATCCAGCCAGAAGAATGGCAACAACGCTTTGCCGATGGGCTGATCTATGCAGCAGATGGCACAAAACTTGGTATCGACAGTATTTACACACCCAATACCCACATCTTTTATTATCGTTTTCTCTCGCATGAAATTCATGTGCCCTTTCAACATGAAATTTTATTTGAAAATGAAGATTTGCTGGTGGTCGATAAACCACACTTCCTCACCATGACGCCAACTGGACAATATGTTCAGGAAACGCTTTTAGTGAGATTAAAGAAGCAGACAGGTTATGCTGAGCTCACGCCCATTCACCGACTGGATCGGGAAACGGCGGGTGTGGTTTTATTCTGCAAAACACCCGCAACCCGCGGCATTTATCAGCAGCTTTTTGCCGAACGTAAAGTCAAAAAAACCTATCATGCCATTGCGGCTTATCGACCAGAACTCAACTTTCCACAAAGCTTGCAATTGCATCTGGAAAAGGGAACGCCCTTTTACACCATGCAAATTAATCCTGAAAAAACCCCGAATACGGAAACACTGATCGAGTTGCTGGAACATAACCACCAGCTTGCAAAGTATCTGCTCAAACCGACAACAGGAAAGCAACACCAGTTACGTGTGCATTTAAATTATCTTGGCATTCCCATCTTAAATGATCCGTTTTATCCAGTGGTCGCGCATAAAACTGACGATGATTTCAGCCATCCATTACAGTTACTCGCTAAAGAAATTTATTTTATAGACCCTATTCTACAACAGGAAATGAACTTTAAATCTCATATTGAATTGACACTGTAGATACATCGTAATGACAAAAATTCTATTTTTTCACCTCAAAAATATTGAAATTACATTGCAATGGTTTAAAATACATGACGATAACTAAAAATATGTGGTTACATTTTTCATGCGCAAAACAGAAGTTTATCAGGTTCGCCTCGATTCTCAGGAAAAGAAACAGGCTTTTGCTGTGTTTAAGCAGTTAGGGATCTCCCCTGCTCAGGCCGTCCGTCTTTTCTTTAAACAGGTCGTACTGACCAAATCGATTCCTTTTGCAATCGAAAACCAGAACATCAATATGGAACAACTGCTTAAGTTACGTAAATCCAAAGCCGCTGCATCTGCCGAAAACCCGTCTGCAGTTGAGATTGAGGATGATCACGAAGACCTGTTTGAAGAGCTGAATGCACTATTGGGCGAAAGTGACAAAACTTAACAATGTTGCATTTATAAACAAGTTTTTATTTTTTACGCTGAAATTTTTTCGCTATTCTGACAGTCCAAATAAAATTATAAGTGTAAGGACGGGCTGGAATGATTGTTAAGCGAGCCACAAAGGAAGATCTTCATCAACTTGCTGTCTTGTTTGACGAATACCGTCAATTCTACGGTGCATCATCAAATCTTGAACAATCCTATCAATTTCTCAAGCAACGTTTTGACAATAAAGAAAGTGTCATTTTCATTCATGTGAAAGATGATGTCTTTACCGGGTTTATTCTACTTTACCGTGCCTTTTCATCAGTTGCCTGTGAAACCTATTACATATTAGATGATGTTTATGTCACCCCAAGCTATCGTAAACAGGGTTCAGCCAAACAACTGATTGATACCGCGATCCTTTTCGCACGTCATGAAAATGCACAACGGATTAGCCTCGAAACCCAAAAAAACAATTATCAATCCCATCGTCTATATGAACACATGGGATTTATTCAGGATAGTGAATTTAAGACCTATCATTGCTTCTTGAAATAATGAGGAGCTGTGGAATACGACAAGGCTTAACCGTCTACAACAATATTTTGACTCAACTGTTTTTGCTCAGCATTTAAATATATCCATTCACCTTCCGGCAACTCAGGCAGCTCAAGCAAACCCACTTGATGACGATGTAAAGCTTCAACTTTATTTCCCACTGCAGCCAGCATACGTTTGACTTGATGATAGACACCTTGGTGAATGGTCATGCTCAACTGATGTTCCGAAAATAATGTAACATCTGTTGCAGCAAAGATTCCCTTTTCATTTCGAAGTTCCACACCCTGCTGCAAGCCCTGAACTTGCTCAGGTGTGATCGGATCTGCAGTAGTGACATGATACACCTTAGGCACATGTTTGCGCGGATGAGTCAAGGCTTGTAAATATTGCCCATCATCAGTCAAAAGTAACAGTCCTGTCGTGTCCTGATCCAGCCGCCCCACGCACTGAATACCTCGGTGGAGCAACACCTCAGGAAATAAACTGAATACACTTTTATGATGCGTAGCCTGATGTGAGCATTCATAGCCCTGCGGTTTATTCAAAACAAGATAAACATGCTCACGATATTGATATTCTTCACCAAAGACCTGAAACAGCAACTGATCGGTATTGATATTCTGTTTAGGATTATCACAAATCTGATGATCAATCAGGACAGAACCATTTTTAATTAACTGCTGGCAATACTTACGTGAACCAAAGCCTTGAGATTGCAAAATTTTTTCCAGCAGCATATCTACATCCTAAGTGAAACTTGCACTATTGTACCTGATTAGCATAAGGCCCGTTGTTCATTGTACATTCATTCTTTATTTTTATAATTTATTCACAATTTCTTCACTTGTAATAAAACTCAAACAAAACCCTCGTGAAACTCGCTCAATCCAGATATTGCACTCCATAATTTCGCTAAAAAGTCTTGTTACATTTGTCACAAGCAAAAAGAATACTGTCCAAAAGAATGGATAAGGAGTTTCATCATGAAAGCAAATATGTGGTTATGTAGCGTTATCCTAGCAACCTCATCAATGGTCACTGTTACACATGCGGACAACACCACTCGTGTAGCCGCCACCTCAGCGCTAGGCAGCGTCGTCGGTACCGCGATAGGTAAGCAACTGGGCGGTAATACGGGTGCCATGATTGGTTCGGCCATTGGTGGTGCTGGCGGTGCAGCTGCTTCAAGTAATCGACGTGACCGTACTGAAGCTGCCATTGGCGGCGGTTTAGGTGGTGTCGGTGGTTATACCGTAGGGCGTAATATGGGCGGAACCAATGGCGGCTATATCGGTGCTGCATTAGGTGCTGCCGGTGGTGCGGCTTTAGGCCAAAAGGTTGGTCAGGATCGCGATGCGGATCGCCGTTATGATGATCGTCGCTATGACCGCCGTTATGATAACCGTCGTTCTTATGATGATCGCCGTTATTACAATTCGCGTGAAAGCTACCGTCATGATAATGGTCGCCACCGTGGTTGGTACAAACACCATTAATCCAGTTCGTTTCACATTGGTTTTACCCTTTATAGCACCTTCGGGTGCTTTTTTTATGGGATCGAAACAACATATCGAACAAATTCGATATACAAACTCAAACTTATATCGTAGTATTTCGATATATGGTTTTGAGATGTAATGATGAAAACACTACAAGATATCAAGTTCTCTATTCTGGAATTGGCCCCTGTTAGAGAGGATAAGAATATTGAATTTTCCCTGCGCCACGCTTTAGAACTGGCACAACATGCAGAAAAGTTAGGCTATGAACGCTTCTGGCTGGCGGAACATCACAATATGGATGGGATCGCCAGTTCTGCTACCGCGGTTTTATTGGGTTTTATTGCTGCAAATACCCAAAACATCCGTTTGGGTTCAGGCGGTATCATGCTGCCCAACCATGCACCACTAGTTGTTGCAGAACAATTCGGTACCTTGGCAACGCTTTATCCAGATCGTTTTGAGCTAGGCTTGGGCCGTGCACCGGGTACGGACCAGATGACCATGCGCGCATTACGTCGAGGACGTCAGGAAACAGAGGATCAGTTTCCGCAAGATGTGCAGGAAATTTTACAATATTTTAAAGCACCGCAACCCGGTCAACGAATTATTGCAACGCCTGGGCAGAATACCCATGTACCAGTCTGGTTACTTGGTTCAAGTTTATTTAGTGCACAACTGGCAGCCAAGCTGGGACTTCCCTATTCGTTTGCTTCGCACTTTGCACCAAGAATGTTAGGTCAGGCCATCGACATCTATCGGGATAATTTCCAGCCTTCTGAATATCTGGATCAACCTTATGTATCGATGGGTGTACCGACCGTAGTTGCTGAAACCGATGAAGAAGCTCAACATCTGGCAACCAGTTCTTATCAACGGATCTTGAACCTGATCCGGGGCCACAGCCTGAAACTCAAACCACCCATTGCATCGACTCAAGGTCTGGCAAACAGTTCTGAGCAACTTGCCATTCAGAATTTCTATGCCATGGCGCAAATCGGTTCAGCAGAAACAGTGAAAGCGGGTTTAAATAAAATTGCCAGTCAATATGAAGTAGATGAGTTTATTTTCACCTGTGATATTTACGATACCCAGAAACGGTTAGAAAACTTTAGCCTATTGATGGACCTTAAAAACAACTAAATAGCTATCTGAAAGTAAGCATTATTTTTTCATAAATGATGCTTACTTCACGATGCCTATATACCGATAAACTGTATTGCTTTTGCGATAGCGTAAATACTTGGCTTGTGGTTTTGAATTTTGGTCCAGCAACATAATATCAATCGTATTTAATTTTTTATCACTGCGAATATAATCAGGCACATCATTCCGATCTTCATGATTGTTACAATCGAAATCAACCTGAATGTGATCCAGCAGTTTTGTTTTGGTCTGGAATACCTTTATTGACTGCACCGCTCCCGCTTTGGTCGGCTGAAATGCATTAACCGCATAGGCTCCGACACAGCTGCTCCCCTTATAATAGCTGTCCACCAAATAAACCGGTTGTGTCGCTAATACCGTTTGCTTCACCTGATAAATCAACCCGGTCTCAATAGGCGTTAAATCCGTCCTCCCCTCATTTTGAGTCTGTACATATGAAGAATATTCCCCCATGGTTCCACCACCGCCGACATCAAAAGTATAAAACTTTAAATGTTTATCGGGTGAAAACTGGATACGCACATGGTAATGATCTGCAAAAGCGGGAAAGGAATAATTGAAGCTGGCAGGATCCTGTTTGATTTTCTCGACGATTTCCAACTCGATTGCCTGATTGACCTGATAAAAATCTTTATTTTCATATTTCTGCATTAGCTTTTTTTCAAATTGTACCAAGGTTTCCGCATGCGTTTGCGAAATCATCAGCAGAACCAGAAGAAGTATATGTCTTTTCATTCTATTGTCCTGTTTTTATTATCCCAAAAATATAAAAAGCGCAGCACATCGACCACGCTTTTCTTTCTTGGATTACATTTTAACCAATACGACGTTTTAAACCGGTCATTTGTAGAACACGCGTTGAGATTTCTTCAATCGACATCTCCGTCACATTCAGATATTTAATCCCTTCAGAGATATAAATTCCTTCAATAGCGCGGAGTTCCATCTGACACTGACTAAAACTTGCATAACGGCTATTGGCCTTGCGCTCACTGCGAATTGCCACCAGACGTTCTGCATCAATCATCAAGCCAAACAGCTTGTTTTTATGTTCACGTAGCACTTTTGGCAAGCGGTTGTCATCCAGATCTTCCTCAGTTAAAGGATAGTTCGCAACACGAATACCAAATTGTAATGACAAATAAATTGAGGTCGGTGTTTTACCGGAACGGGAGACACCAATCAAAATAATATCAGCTTTATCGTAATGTCGTGTTCTGGCACCGTCATCATTGTCCAGCGCGAAATGTACCGCATCAATACGCGCTTTATAATATTCCGAATCGGTGACAGCATGGGTTTGTCCAACCAAGGTCGTCGGTGGTGTACCCAATTCTTGTTCTAATTTACTAATGAGACCTTCAAAAACATCAAGGTTGACCGCCTTCGCCGTATTGATAATTTCACGGACATGCGGATCGACCAAAGTATCAAAAACCAAAGGTAAAGAACCATCCCGAGACTGGCACGCATTGATCTCGGCCACGGCCACCATGGCTGCTTCTTCGGTGGCAATATATGGCATAATATGAATGTCAAAATCGACGTTTGGAAATTGCGCAAGTAGTGAATGTCCAAGGGTTTCTGCGGTAATTGCGGTACCATCCGAAATAAAAAAAACGCTCCGTTTAATTTCTTTACTTACGGGCATCAAAATTCTCCTTAAACATTTGTCTTAGTGCTCTATAATCTTTATAGTAAACTCATCTAACATGACTGTCGCTTAGTAAAATACTAAATCTAGGCACTTTTGTATAATTTCATACCAATGATGGTCATTCATACTGCAAAAAAAGTGGAGTAAATACTTTGGAAGCGCGCGTAATCGGTCTGGAAAAATTAGGAAAACACGATGTCGAACTCGTAGGTGGGAAAAACTCATCTCTGGGTGAAATGATCAGCCATTTATCCAATGCTGGTGTATCGGTACCGGGTGGTTTTGCAACGACTGCTGCTGCCTATCGTGAGTTCTTGGATCAAAGCGGCTTAAATGCTCGAATTCAGGCTGAACTTACCCAACTCAATGTTGATGATGTCATTGCACTTGCTGAGACTGGTGCAAAAATCCGTAAATGGATTGTTGACACTCCGCTTACTGCGACATTAGAACAAGAAATTCGTGATGCTTTTGCAGCACTTTCAAACGGTAACCCAGACATTGCCGTTGCTGTACGTTCTTCGGCAACTGCTGAAGACTTACCTGACGCTTCATTTGCAGGGCAACAAGAAACTTTCTTAAATATCCGTGGTATTGACAATATTCTTATCGCGATTAAAGAAGTATTTGCTTCTCTTTATAATGACCGCGCCATTGCTTACCGTGTACACCAAGGTTTTGAACATAGTGTTGTTGCCCTTTCCGCTGGCGTACAACGTATGGTTCGTTCTGAAACAGGCGCTGCCGGCGTGATGTTTACACTGGATACAGAATCTGGTTTCCGTGATGTGGTATTTATTACTGCATCTTATGGCTTGGGCGAGATGGTGGTACAAGGTGCAGTTAACCCTGACGAATTCTATTTATCAAAACCATTATTAAATGCGGGTAAACATTCTGTTTTACGTCGTAACCTCGGTTCTAAACACCAGAAAATGATTTATGGTGAAGAAGGTGCGGCGGGTAAATCTGTTGTAATCGTTGATGTTGAAAAACAGGAACGCCAACAGTTTGCCTTAAATGATCATGAGCTTCACGAATTAGCGAAGCAAGCTTTGATCATTGAGCAACATTATGGTTCTCCAATGGACATCGAATGGGCGAAAGATGGCGATGATGGCCAAATCTATATCGTTCAGGCACGCCCGGAAACAGTAAAAAGCCGCCAGAATGTCGGTACAATGGAACGCTACCTGTTAAAACAACGTGGTACTGTAATTTGTGAAGGTCGTTCAATCGGTCAACGCATCGGTTCTGGTAAAGTCCGCGTAGTAACGTCGATTAAAGAAATGGATAAGGTTCAGGACGGTGACGTACTGGTATCTGACATGACTGACCCGGACTGGGAACCAGTAATGAAACGTGCTGCGGCTATTGTGACCAACCGTGGTGGTCGTACCTGTCACGCAGCCATTATTGCACGTGAATTAGGTGTGCCTGCGATTGTCGGTTGTGGTAATGCAACAGAAGTACTTGCTGATGGTCAGGAAGTGACTGTTTCATGTGCTGAGGGTGACACAGGCTTCATTTATGAAGGCGCGCTAGACTTTGAAGTGCAACGCAACTCAATTCACTCTATGCCACAATTACCGTTCAAAATTATGATGAACGTGGGTAACCCTGACCGCGCATTTGACTTTGCTCAGATTCCAAACGAAGGGA
Organism: Acinetobacter calcoaceticus; assembly: GCF_051947995.1. Classification (GTDB taxonomy): domain Bacteria; phylum Pseudomonadota; class Gammaproteobacteria; order Pseudomonadales; family Moraxellaceae; genus Acinetobacter. The sequence goes on from NZ_JBLVVH010000001.1 coordinate 231,725, forward strand.
TCGGCCTTGCACGTCTTGAGTTCATCATTAACCGTATGATTGGCGTACACCCGAAAGCATTATTGAACATTGACAGCTTACCACGCGAAACACGTGCTGCTGTTATGGCGCGTACTGCGGGCTACTCTTCTCCAATCGAATTCTATGTTGAGAAATTGGTTGAAGGTATTTCTACACTTGCAGCAGCATTTGCAGACAAGCCCGTGATCGTTCGTATGTCAGACTTCAAGTCAAACGAATATGCAAACTTGATCGGCGGTAAACTGTACGAGCCAGAAGAAGAAAACCCGATGTTGGGCTTCCGTGGTGCAAGCCGTTATGTTTCGGATAACTTCCGTGACTGCTTCGAACTTGAATGCCGTGCCTTGAAAAAAGTTCGTGATGAAATGGGTCTAACCAATATTCAAATCATGATCCCATTCGTACGTACAGTTTCTGAAGCTAAACGTGTGATCGAATTACTTGCTCAAAACGGCCTAAAACGTGGTGAGAACGGTCTCAAAGTGATCATGATGTGTGAACTTCCAACCAATGCATTGTTGGCTGAACAGTTCCTTGAACACTTCGATGGCTTCTCAATCGGTTCAAACGACTTGACCCAGTTAACATTGGGTCTGGATCGTGACTCTGGTATCGTGTCGCACCTGTTTGATGAACGTGATCCAGCAGTAAAAGCCCTTCTTTCTATGGCGATTCATGCGTGTCGTAAAGCAGGTAAATACGTTGGTATTTGTGGTCAAGGTCCTTCGGATCATCCAGACCTTGCGAAATGGCTCATGGAACAAGGCATTGAATCTGTGTCATTGAACCCTGACTCAGTGCTTGATACCTGGTTCTTCCTTGCTGAAGAGCAAATCAAGAAAGCCTAATCTTTTTTAGAAAAAGACCCTCTCTCGTAGGGTCTTTTTTCATCTTTCGTAATTGAGATTTTTAAATTATGCAAATTTACTTGGCTCGTAACAATCAACAAGCTGGTCCCTATAGTTTAGAACAAGTGAACCAAATGCTTGCCAGTCAACAAGTTTTATTGACAGATCTGGCTTGGCACGAAGGTATGACTGAATGGAAAACACTTGGTGAGCTGACTCAAGGTAAACTTGTATACGAACCTGTAGGTTACTCAGCTTTTAGTACTCCCGTTAAAACAGAAACAGATAACGCTTCTTTTAAAATCAAGGTGGAGCAAAAAGCCAAACCAGAGTTGGCAGCTTTTCACTCTCGTGCGCTTGCCAAAGTCCTGGACTTGATGCTTTGGTTGCCAATGGCAGCAATTCCTTCATTCTTTTTTAATGAAAGCCAATATAAAGAATTGTTTGAAATTCAAAAGCAATTACAGACCGCTCAAGTTGCATCGAGTAAAGCCGTTGAATTGCAACAGCAGTTAATGCAGCTCATCCCGAATGAAGCATGGATGAGTATTTTTGCTTACTTGATTATCATGCTGATGATCCAGGCTTTTTTTATTGCAAAATCAGGTCAGAGCATTGGCAAGAAAATTGCAAAAATTAAAATTGTAGATGCCGAAACATTTACACAAGTCAGCTCAATTCGAGCTTTCTGGTTACGTAGTGTTTTATTCATTATTCTGAATCTGCTGTTCATGCCATTTATTACAATTGTTGATTATGCTTTCTTCGCATTGAACAAAAATCGTCAAACACTGCACGATAAATTGGCAAAAACCAAGGTAATTAAACAGTAATCACAAATCGATAAAGAAAAGAGGATTTATTCCTCTTTTCTTTTATATTAAATTGATATTTATACAAAAAGAACTTAACTCAACCTTAATTCCTACAAGACAAATCGGGTTTTAAAACAAGCATTTCAGGCCACTTTATCAGTAGCTTAGTTCTTCAATATGAGGCATAATGCCCAACAACGTAGCGGTGTCGCGTGATTGCTAAGCATTTTTTAAACAATTCTTATCAATCACGCGACACTTTAATCGCTATCCCATAATTTAATTAGGGAATGGGACTCTTCACCGAGGTTGTAAAATGAGACAAACGATTTTAGCTGTATTGTCTTTATCTGCGATGGCCGCGCTCTTGACTGGGTGTGGCGGTGATATGGTACTTCTAAACAATAAAGGTCCAGTTGGTCAAGGTCAAAGTAACTTGATGATGACTGCGATCTATTTAATGCTATTGGTGGTAATTCCATCAATTGTTATGGCATTGTGGTTTGGTTGGAAATATCGCGCGTCGAATAAAGATGCAGACTATAAACCTACTTGGGCACACTCTACGACAATTGAGATCGTTGTTTGGGGTGTTCCTGTCATTATTATTGGTATTTTAGCTTGGTTAACTTGGTGGGGTTCCCACAAGTACGACCCTTACCGTCCGTTAGAATCAGATAAAGCACCATTGACTATTCAAGCTGTCGCTGAACAGTTCAAGTGGATTTTTATCTATCCTGAGCAAAACATCGCAACGGTAAATGAAGTACGCTTCCCAGAACAAACACCTGTAAGCTTTAAGATTACTTCTAACTTCACGATGAACTCGTTCTTCATCCCGCAGTTAGGTGGTCAGATCTATGCAATGGCAGGTATGCAAACTCACCTTCACCTATTAGCAGATGAACCAGGTGTATTCCGTGGTTTTTCGGCAAACTATTCAGGTTACGGTTTCTCACAAATGCGCTTTAAAGCACACAGTGTAACTGAACCAGAATTTGCGCAGTGGGTAGAAGCAGTTAAAGCTGGTAACGGTACAAGCATTAACCCTGAAGCCATTCAAAAAGGTACGCTTGACCAAGCTGAGTTAGCAACGCTGAAAGATGGCGATCGTTCTAAGCATCAGATCGAGCATTTAGTCAACCGTGCTAAAGCTGCTGGTGATGAAGAAGCGCTTGCTAAAGCTGAAGCGATGAAACCGTTCCCGACTAAGCCACACCCAGTGACTTATTACTCATCAGTTGAACCAAAATTGTTTGAAACAATCATCAACCACTATATGAGTAACTATCACGGTGCTGACCACTCTGCTGCTCATGCAACAGCAGAAACTCATGCTGCAGCTGAACACGCTGCTCAAGGGGAATAAGACATGGATATGATTTTTGGTAAACTGGGTTGGGACTCTATCCCGACAGAGCCAATCGTACTTGTCACCATGGTCTTTATGGCACTTGGTGCAATTGCTGTGCTTGGCGGTATCACCTATTTCAAAAAATGGGGATATTTGTGGAATGAATGGTTTACAACTGTAGACCATAAAAAGATTGGTATCATGTATATCATTGTATCTGTGGTCATGCTTTTGCGTGGTTTCGCCGATGCGATCATGATGCGTCTACAACTTTTCCTCGCGAAAGGCGGCGGTGAAGGTTACTTACATCCTGACCACTACGACCAGATCTTCACCGCACACGGTGTCATCATGATCTTCTTCGTGGCAATGGGTCTCGTTGTAGGTATGATGAACATCTCTGTACCTTTACAGATTGGTGCTCGTGACGTTGCTTTCCCATTATTGAACTCTTTAAGCTTCTGGTTATTCGCCGGTGCTGCTGGTTTAATGATGCTTTCACTGGTGTTGGGTGAATTTGCTGCGACTGGTTGGATGGCTTACCCTCCTCTATCTGGCATCCAATATTCTCCTGGTGTTGGTGTTGACTACTATATCTGGGCACTTCAGGTTTCTGGTCTGGGTACGCTGTTATCTGGTGTTAACTTCTTTGTTACCATCATCAAAATGCGTGCACCTGGCATGAAATTGATGGATATGCCAATTTTCACGTGGACTTCACTTTGTACGGCAGTACTTATCATTGCATCATTCCCTGTATTAACAGGTACCCTTGCAATGTTGACACTTGACCGTTACTTCGGCTTCCATTTCTTCACCAATGAGCTTGGCGGTAGCCCAATGCTTTATGTGAACTTGATCTGGACCTGGGGTCACCCTGAAGTATACATCTTGGTATTACCAGCATTTGGTCTATACTCAGAAATCGTTGCAACCTTCTCTCGTAAAGCGTTGTTCGGTTATAAGTCTATGGTGTATGCGACGATTGCGATTACTGTCCTTGCATTCGTTGTATGGCTTCACCACTTCTTCACCATGGGTGCTGGTGCGAACGTGAACGCGTTCTTCGGTATCATGACCATGGTTATTGCGATTCCGACTGGTGTGAAAATCTTCTCTTGGTTATTCACCATGTATAAAGGTCGCATCACCTATACAACACCAATGTTATGGACGCTTGGCTTCCTTGTAACATTCGGTATCGGTGGTTTAACTGGTGTATTGATGGCTGTTCCACCTGCGGACTTCCTGGTACACAACTCATTATTCTTGATCGCTCACTTCCATAACGTAATTATCGGTGGTGTGGTGTTTGGTATGTTTGCCGGCATCATCTTCTACTGGCCGAAAATGTTTGGTTGGAAGCTCAATGAAGCATGGGGTAAAGCTGCGTTCTGGTTCTGGTTCTTCGGTTTCTATTTTGCATTCATGCCACTTTATATCCTTGGTTTCATGGGTATGACGCGTCGTTTGAATACATATGACAACCCAGAATGGGATCCTTACTTGGCCATCGCGTTATTCGGTGCCGTTCTTGTTGCAATCGGTATTGCATGCTTCTTGATGCAAATTATCGTTGGTTTCTTACAACGTAAGGACAACATGGACCATACTGGCGATCCATGGGATAGCCGTACCCTTGAATGGGCAACGTCATCTCCTGCTCCATTCTATAACTTTGCGCATGAACCAGATGCAAGCGGCGTTGACCGTTTCTGGACTGACAAAGAAAATGGTGTAGCATACGCACGTAACACTAAATATGAAGACATCCACATGCCGACTGATCGTGCTGCTGGTTTTGTCATTGCGATGTTCATTACCGTACTTGGTTTTGCACTCATCTGGCATATTTGGTGGCTTGTTGTTGTTTCATTCGTTTCAGCTGTTGTTAGCTTGATCGTAAGCTCATTCACCAAGAATGTTGATTACTACGTCCCTGCTGCCGAAGTTGAGCGTATTGAAAACGAACGCTATGCTTTACTTGAAAAACACTTGAAGAAGGACTAAGGAAATGGCTGAAGTACTTCATCACGACAACCACGGCCACGATGGTCATCATGAACATGATGATACAGACTTAACGGTCTTTGGTTTCTGGACATACTTGATGAGTGACTTGATTCTTTTCGGATCACTCTTCATTGCGTTCGCTGTATTAAGCAGTCATATCCCGCCAGGAACCCCAAGTGCATATGACCTGTTCCATGACTCATTAGGCTTCGTTTTAACTGAAACATTTGCCTTATTGATTTCATCGGTAACATTTGGCTTTGCTGTACTTGCATCTTATAAAAAGAATGTAAATCAGGTGATCACCTGGTTATTGATTACATTCCTTTTTGGTGCATCGTTCATTGGTATGGAAATCTATGAGTTCCGTCACCTTGTACACGAAGGCCACGGTCCTACTCACAGTGCATTCTTATCATCGTTCTTTACTTTGGTTGGTACACACGGTATCCACGTAACTTCTGGTTTAGTCTGGATGCTGGTATTGATGTATCAAATCAAAAAGAATGGTTTGACTTTACCGAATACACGTCGTCTTGCTTGCTTAAGCTTGTTCTGGCACTTCCTTGACATCGTTTGGATCTGTGTATTCAGCGTCGTTTACTTACTGGGAGTTCTCTAATGAGTAGTCATGACCATAATGCTGCAGGTGCGTCACACGGTAACTTTAAACAATACACTGTTGGATTTATCCTTTCTGTTATCCTCACCATCATCCCATTCGGGATGGTGATGGCGGGTGGTTTCAGTCGTGGCGTTTTAGTTACAGTAATTGCAATTACTGCTGTTGCTCAGGTGCTTGTACAACTTGTGTACTTCCTGCACATGAATACATCGTCTGATCAACGTTGGAACCTTATTGCATTTATCTACACAATCTTATGTATCGCTGTACTTCTAGTCGGCTCTGTGTGGATTATGAATTACCTACACTACAACATGATGATCTAAACTGATTGTCATGTGGAAAAAGTATTTATTCCTGACTAAACCAGGAATTCTCTTCGGTAATTTTATTACCACCTTGGGCGGCTTCTTCTTAGCCGCCCAAGGCTCTATAGACTTCCTCTTATTATTATTGACCCTACTCGGAACAACTTTTGTCGTTGCGTCTGGTTGTGTAGTGAATAATGTTATTGATCAAGACATCGATCAAAAAATGCAGCGCACCATGAACCGTGCACTTGTGACTAAAACCATTTCCCCTACTGTTGCAATGTGCTATGCATTTGTCTTGGGCATTATTGGTTTTAGCATTCTCTGGTTCTATGTCAATGCTTACGCATTTTTGTTCGCAGTGATTGGTTTTGTGGTCTATGTCGGTTTTTATAGTTTGTGGACCAAACGCACCACAATCCATCAAACTGTCATTGGTAGTATTTCCGGAGCGAGTCCTCCTGTTATTGGTTATACGGCTGTAAGTCATCAGTTCGATATGGCGGCCTTATTGATTTTTGTTGCATATGCTTTATGGCAAATGCCACATTCGTGGGCAATCGCAATTTATCGTTTTGACGATTACAAAAATGCAGGCGTTCCGATTTTACCTGTAGCGCGTTCGATTTTAAGAACGAAAGTTGAATCACTGATTTATGTGGTTCTATTTACCGTTGCAATGAATGCTTTATTTGTATATGGATACACCAATATCATTTTCCTGGTGATCTGTAATGCACTTTGTATTTATTGGTTCTACATTGGTATTTTAGGATTTAAGGCTAAAGATGATCAACTTTGGGCGAAACGCTTTTTCCTTTTTTCAGTAATTCTTATTACTGTCATCAGTTTAAGCTTTAGCTTTACCTTTAAAAGCCCTGCACCATTCTTCCCTATTTTTTAAAAAGATAGAGAACGCTCTATCTTTTTATTCTCCCTTGCTATACTCATTTCGTGCAATAAAAACATTCGCTTCTTTATTGCCTAAATGAATGCTCTATACTCATCCCCTGTACAGTTTTTTCTACTTAATTAAAAGCAAGCCCCTCATCACACCCGAACTTTACGTTGATCTGATAAAGCATTTTTCACATTAATAGCAACATGCTTTTTTGTATTTCACTATAAAAAATAAAAAAACCAAACCACACTACATTTGCTTTATCACGCTGATTTGAATATAATCCCCGCTTCGCAATTTGCGACGTAACTTTTTTAAGTTATGACTCCTTGCTTCTGATTTTTATAATCAGGGGCTGCTTAAACCGTAAGGAGCTGACAATGCGTCACTACGAAATCGTACTATTGGTACATCCAGACCAAAGCGATCAAGTTGTAGGTATGGTTGAACGCTATATCTCTCAGATCAAAGAAGCTGAAGGTCAAATTCACCGTTTAGAAGATTGGGGCCGCCGCCAATTGGCTTACCCGATTAACAAAATTCACAAAGCACACTACATTCTTATGAATGTTGAATGTGGTCAAACGACTCTTGATGAATTAGAAGAATTGTTCCGTTATAACGACGCGATCATTCGTAACATCATCATCCGTCGTGAACACGCAATTACTGAAGAATCTTTACTTGCTAAGAGTGCTGAAGAAAAACGTGCGCGTAAAGCTCAACGTGAAGAAGCACAACAAGCAGTTCAAGAAGCTGAATAAGGAGAACATCAATGGCACGTTTTTACCGTCGTCGCAAGTTCTGCCGCTTTACAGCTGAGAATGTTGCGTACATCGACTACAAAGATATCGACACTTTAAAACAGTACATCACTGAAAACGGCAAGATTGTTCCTAGCCGTATTACAGGTACTAAAGCTCGTTATCAACGTCAATTAGCGTTAGCTATCAAACAAGCTCGCTATTTGTCTTTGATTCCGTACACTGACAACCATAAGTAAGTGAGGTGAGCTGTGGACGTTATCTTATTACAACGCATTAAAAACCTTGGTAAATTAGGCGACAAAGTATCAGTTAAAGCTGGTTACGGTCGTAACTTCTTGATCCCTCAAGGTAAAGCTGTAGCTGCAACTGAAGCAAACACTGCTGCTTTTGAAGCTCGTCGTGCTGAACTTGAGAAACAAGAAGCTGAAGTATTAGCTGCTGCGAATGCACGTGCTGAACAATTGAACGAAGTAAACATCGTTATCACTGCGAAAGCTGGTGATGAAGGTAAACTCTTCGGTTCTATCGGTACTCGTGACATCGCTGATGCTTTAACTAATGCTGGTCTTGCTGTAGACCGTGCAGAAGTTCGTTTACCAAACGGTGCGCTTCGTCACACTGGTGAATTCAACATCGCAATCCAATTGCATCATGATGTTGTTGCTGAAGTTCTCGTTACTATCGTATCTGAGTAATTTCTGCAAAAAAAAGAGCATGTTTTACATGCTCTTTTTTTATGTCTAAAAAATACAAAAAGACTTCGAATTAAGTTTTAAATTTTATAATTCTCACTCTATAGGGCCACCGATATGCAAAAGAAGAATCGTATCATTGCTTTGGTACTCGCCATGTTTTTAGGTTTTTTTGGAATAGATCGTTTCTATCTCGGTAAAAAGACCAGTGGCGTTTTAAAATTAATCACCTTTGGTGGGTTAGGCTTTTGGTGGTTTATTGATGCCACCCTGCTGCTACTGGATGCCTTCCTCTATTCTTTGGGCAAAGACACTGGCTTTGTGAAAGATGCGCAAAAGAATGATCTTCGCTACGGTCTTTCAGCTTATCGCTTAAAAAATGGAAAGTTCGTGCAGGACTGGTTTGCACAATCTTAAAGTGAAACGGCTCCTTTTTCTCACATTGATCTGACCAATCAGGATGCAATAGCAGAAATGACTATCTATTATGCTATTGCACCACTTACACAATTTTCCCTGAATTAAATTGTCCAGATCAGCTTCATTTGGATTAAGATAGTCACTCGGTATTGTTTCATCTTTTTTATTAGGTCTTGTTATGTCACAGGCGAATGCCAATTTTACAAAAACTTCTCCAAACACAGAGAGTAAAGTGAGTGACTCAGGTCAGCTAAAAGAATTCCGTACCCCACCGCATAACCTTGCCATCGAGCAAGCGGTCTTGGCAGCACTAATGACGGTTGCAGAATCTTTTGAGCAAGTTAGTGACTTACTTAAAGAAAATGATTTCTATGCAACGCGTCACAAATATATCTATCGTGCCATTGAAAAACTAGCCCAAGAAAACTCGCCTTATGATGCAGTTTTGGTCAATGACTGGTTGCTCAAACAAAATCTGCTTGATGCCATTGGTGGTGAAGAATATTTAATGCAATTGATGGCAGACTCCCCATCAAGCTTCTACAACCTTGAAATTTATGCCAATAAAATCAAGGAATTTTCAACGCTGCGTAACATGATCAAGATCAGCAGTGATATTTTACAAAATGCCTATGACACCAAAGGTCGTCCAGTCAGTGAAATTCTTGATTTAGCAGAAACCAGTATTTTCTCTTTGGCGGAACAGCACAACAACAATAAAAAAGATTCTGGGCCAAAATCGATCAGTTCTGTGACTGCGGACGTTATCACCAAATTAGATGAACTGTCTAAACTAGACGGCAACATTACTGGTTTAACCACGGGCTTCCTAGAGCTGGATAATAAAACCTCAGGCATGCAACCAGGTGACTTGATTATTGTCGCAGCACGTCCATCGATGGGTAAAACCACATTCGCGATGAACCTGGTTGAAAGTGTATTGCAATATAACCGCTTACCAGCGCTGGTATTCTCTATGGAGATGCCAGCTGACTCGATTGCTATGCGTTTGATTTCTGCCATGGGTAAAGTCCATCAAGGACATTTACGTTCGGGTAATCTGGATGCGGATGAATGGACCAAAGTCACCGGGACCATTCTGCAATTACAGGAAATGCATCTTTATATCGATGACTCATCGGCCCTACCACCAACCGAACTTCGTGCCCGTGCGCGTCGTGTAGCCAAAATGCATGATGGCAAAATCGGTTGTATCATGGTCGATTACTTGCAGTTGATGAAAGTACCCGGTATGGGCGATAACCGTGTCGGCGAGATCTCGGAAATTTCCCGAAGCCTGAAAGCACTTGCCAAAGAAATGCAATGTCCTGTTATCGCCCTATCACAGCTAAACCGTAGTTTGGAGAATCGTCCAAACAAACGTCCAGTGATGTCCGACTTACGTGAATCCGGTGCGATTGAGCAGGATGCCGACTTGATCATGTTTATTTACCGTGATGAAGTCTATAACAAGGAATCCAAAGAAGCAGGCACCGCCGAGATCATTATTGGTAAACAGCGTAACGGTCCAATTGGTAGCGTGCGTCTTGCTTTCGAAGGTCAATATACCCGTTTTAGTAACCTCTCACCTGAGTTCTATGCCCAGTATGATGATGAGGAATAACTCTTCCCCTATTTAGCTGCTTTATCTACTTTCCAAGTCGTCCCAAAGGAGAAATCAGGGTGCGCCAAGCAACAGTTTATATTGATAGTGATGCACTACAATATAATTTCAACCGCGTTAAACAACTTGCTCCACATTCAAAAATTGTCAGCATGGTGAAATCCAATGCTTACGGACACGGAGTTAAAGATTGCTTAGCCGCCTTGGACGCCACAGACGCCTTTGGTGTCGCCTGTTTAGAAGAAGCGCTAGAGATCAGGCAACTGGGTTATCATCAGCCGATCACGCTGATTGAAGGTATATTTTCTGAAGACGAAATGACACAGGTCATTGAACAGAAACTTGAATGTATCGTTCACCATAGCCAGCAAGTCGAATGGCTAATCCAGCACAAGCAAGCATATAATGCGTTAGGATTAAAGGTCTGGGTCAAACTGAATAGCGGAATGAACCGTTTAGGGTTTAAAGTGACCGAAATTATCGAGGTCATCCAGCGTTTAAAAGCAGAAGGTTTTACCTGTGTACTTGCCATGCATTTTGCCAATGCAGATGTCGATCATCCATTGAATGAACAGCAAATAGAACAATTCTTACAGGTTAAACAGGCATGTGCACCAATTTTAGCCTCATGTTGCAATTCAGCAGCGATTTATAAATATCCGGAACTGCATTTTGATTTTGTCCGCCCGGGAATCATGCTATATGGCGCTTCCCCCTTTGCCGATAAGAATGTGCATGCGCTCGATCTGAAACCAGTAATGACTTTTAGCGCAGAAATCATGGCTTTGAACCAGATTCAACAAGGTGAATGTGTCGGCTATGGTTCCACTTATGCCGCAACCTGCCCTTCAAAAATTGCCATTGTTTCGATTGGCTATGGCGATGGCTATCCACGTGCCTATATTCAGCAGAACTTTGTAGCCATTGATCAGCAACTGGTTCCAGTGGTTGGACGCGTCAGTATGGATATGATGGCGATTGATGTGACGAATATTACAGCCGAGATTGGTACGAAAGTGGAGCTTTGGGGCGCACATCGTCTCGTGGATGATGTTGCTACTGCAAACGGCACCATTGGCTATGAGTTATTATGCCGTTTGAGCAATCGCCCACGACGTAAAGTCATTTAAAAACACCAAAAATCCAGGCTATGCCTGGATTTTTTATTTGTGCTCAATTTATAGATCATAATCTGCTGTCGGCTTTGGAAGTTCTTGCAAACCACGTCTTAAGGTTTCCGACCATTGCTTACTAATCTGGCTAAAGTAAGGATCATCCTCACTAATCCGTTTACCCTCTGGAATTTTAAAACTATCTTTATGATAAACCAGGGCATCCAGAGGTAAGCCAACCGATACATTGGAACGTAAAGTTGAATCAAATGAAATCAGTGAACAACGCAAGGCATCATCTAGCGGCATTCGATAATATAATGCACGATCAAGAATAGGTTTACCGTATTTACTTTCACCGATCTGAAAATACGGCGTATCCGTGGTTGCACAAATAAAATTACCCTGTGGGTAGACGTTATACAGCTGCATTTCTTCGCCTTTGATCTGTCCTCCCACCAAAATACTGCAAGAGTAATTCATCTGTTCCTGCGTATCTGAGGTAATGTCTTCCAGCACTTTGCGCAGGGTTTTCCCCACCAGTTCTGCCACTTCAAACATCGTGTTGGCACTATATAAATTGGGTTCCTGATGCAGCGCCAAAGCATTTTGCAAATGCCCAATCACCGCCTGAGTGGTCGCCAAATTACCTGCTGTCTGCAAAGCAATAAAGCGCTCGCCCTCCACCCCAAACGTATGTAGCTTACGAAATACAGAAATATGATCGACCCCGGCATTTGTTCGGGTATCACTAATCAATACCAAACCCTGCTCTAATCTTAATGCACAACAATAGGTCATCTTTCTCTCTTTCTACTTAACATGCCAAAACCTGTACCACAGACATCATACTTTCTACGCCACCTTGCTCACGAATACCGCGCACGGGTGCAACATCTAGATAGTCACGCCCAACCGCAACATAAATATGATTTTGTGGTGTGAATCTCTGATTACTCACATCGAAACAATACCACTCATTATCCACAAAAATCTCGGCCCATGCATGACTGGCAAGGTGCGGTTGATTTTTATCATAGATATAGCCAGATACATAACGTGCTGGTAATTGTAGCGCACGACACATGGCAATTAATATATGGGCGTGATCCTGACACACCCCCTGACCTGCATAAAAGGCCTCAATTGCAGAGGTCGTAACTGAGGTACTCTCGGGTTGATAAGGGACTTGCTCTAAAATTTTCTCTGATAAAACAATCAGATTTTGTCTATTTTTTGCAGCAACAACTGACTGTGCAAAATCTGTCATAGTCAGGTCACAACAGGTCATCGCAGTCCGTTGTAAAAAGATCATCGGTGAAATATCGGTTTCGACATAGCCGACCTCTGTTGCATGCAAATCCACCACGCCTTGAGCCATAATTGTCAAATAGCGATACTCATGGCGTTGTGTTGCGGTAATCCACAAATTGTTAAACGCATCACGCTGACACGAATACTGCCCTGGTACACTAATCTGCCAATTCTCAATGCTCTGATGCCGAGAACTCTGCGGCATCATTTTGATTGACTGGACACTATTCCGTGCAACTTCGGTATAGCGATAATGCGTCTGGTGATTCACCATAAGTTTCATGAGAATGCCTCAAACTGATTTTCCAATTTATAGGTAAATGCATAAAACTGGTCCAAGTATGGCTGCTCTTTTAAGATCTGCCAACTGGGTTGTAGATCTTGCCATCCCAACTGAAATAACTGCTCAAAAGTCGGATCAATCCTATCAAACATCGGATCAAGATGATGTTGGAATCTAAAATAGGTATCTATTTGCTCAATACATTGCCCAATATGAAAGAATAGAAAAATATCTTCCTGTTCCGCTTTTAGAATATCACAACAACGCTCCACTGCAGCTTGAATAGCCAGCCCGTCGGCAACCGTACTTTTAATCAAATAATTTAGTTCAGCATAGGCCTGTGCCGTCAACAAACCTCTTAATTCCTGAATATTGTCCCGTGCTATCTCTAGTTGACTCAATAAAGAATAAGGCTGTTGCCGGTCTAACATGAATTGATTCAAGTTTTCTGCATCATCAATATGCAAACAAAGCGCTTGCGCAAATTCTGAGGCCTGCTGATCATCCACAAAAGGCAGTTGTTCTGCAACATAGGCGATACGGAATAGATAACGTCCTAACCAGTAAATATGTTGAGCACTTGAACTAAGCAAAAGCATAGAATTCCTCCTTTTTTCTTTATATCCACGCCCTAGCTTGGATTGTATTCAAGCTGTGGCGTACCGCTTAGGAATGTAAACTTTCCACGACCCATGTATCTTTAATCCCTCCCCCTTGAGAAGAGTTCACCACCAATGAGCCTGCCTGCATGGCAACGCGGGTTAAGCCGCCTGGCACAATTTCAGTGCGATAAGGTGAACTCAACACAAATGGGCGTAAATCAATATGACGTTCAGCCAGCCCCTCTGGGGTCAACGTTGGCGCAACAGACAGAGCCAATGTCGGTTGTGCAATATATAAATGTGGTGTCTCAATCAGTTTCTGTCTGAAACAATCAATCTGCTGCTGATCTGCTTGCGGACCAATCAACATGCCATAGCCCCCAGAACCCTGTGCTTCTTTAACTACCAGCTTTTCTAAATTCCTCAAGACATAATCAAGCTGCTCAGCCTCACGACATTGATAGGTCGGTACATTATTTAAAATCGGGACTTCTCCCAAATAGAATTGAATCATCTGATCTACATAAGGATAAATCGACTTGTCATCAGCCACGCCTGTACCTGGGGCATTGGCAATCACAACATTATGTTGTAGATAGGCAGACATTAAACCAGCCACACCCAAGCTGCTATCGGGTCTAAAGCTGAGCGGATCAAGGAAATCATCATCAACACGGCGATAAATCACATCCACTTGCTGACGGCCATGAATAGTTTTGACAAAAACTTTCTCATCCTCAACAAATAAATCCCGACTGGTTACCAGAGGCACATCCATTTCACGCGCTAAAAATGAATGTTCGTAATAGGCACTGTTAAAACGTCCTGGTGTGAGCACCACAATCAAAGGCCGGTCAACATAGGCATTTTCTTCCAATATTGCTTTTAACAGACTTGGATATTGCTCAATCCCTTGTAAATTATTGCTGCTACACAAATCTGGCATCAGTTTCTGGCTGATTTTTCGGCTTTCCAGCATATAAGACACACCAGATGGTGTACGTAAATTATCTTCAAGTACAAAGAACTCACCTTGAGCATCACGAATAATGTCTATACCACTGATTTGTGAATAAATTTTTCCCTTTAACCGATGCTTCAACATATGTGGTTGAAAGGCTTCATGGGCAATCACCTGTTCTGCGGCAATTAAACCTTCTTTTAAAATATGCTGACCATGATAAATATCATCTAAAAATAGATTCAGCGCTTTCACACGTTGTGCACAGCCTGTTGCAATCTTCTCCCATTGCTTCTTTTCAATGACACGTGGAATAAGGTCATACGGGATGGTCCGTTCCGCACCTTCCTGATCACCATATACATTAAAGGTGATCCCCTGATAAAGAAAATGCTGTTTGGCTTGTGCTTCCAAAGTCTTTAAATCGTCAAGACTACGCATACTTAGCCATTGTTCAATTTTTTTCGATGCCTCACCATTAAAACTTTGATCATCTAACATTTCATTAAAAAATTGCGATTTAAGCTGTTCGAATAGATTTGTCGTTACATGAAGTTGAGGAATAAATGTTGATGTATCAATGGAAACTGCTGTATTTGACTCTACTGTAAAATAATCTGTACTTATATGTAGGCTATTCTCTTGTTCTGACATAGAAACCTCGTCTCATCATTTATTTATATTCAAATAAAGCAATTTCAATGCCACTTACACAAATGATCAAATTTCAACCAGAACTAAAATATTTAAGCAAAAGCGTGTTCATTTCAGTCGTAAATACGTAATCTGGATCGGATGGGCTTGCTAAATAAGTATAGTTTTTTTATTGTGTGTGCTTTAGACCATTGAATTACGTATTACGCTTATGTCATCCGTACAAGAAAAAGAAACTTCAAATAGCCTTTATCGCCAGTGGCAGATTTTATCCCGCCTTTCGACCGGAAAATGGATGGGCACCCGAGAATTACAAGAAATTTTAGAACGTGAAGGCATTGATATTAGCCTGAGAACCATTCAGCGCGATTTAAATCAGATCGCGCAACGCTTCCCTATAGAGAGTAATAAAACCGTCCCTCAAGGCTGGCGCTGGCGTTCTGACGCGCCTATTCAGAGCTTGCCACACATGACCAGTTCACAAGCAGTGACCTTCATGATGGTAGAAGAACATTTACGTCACTTGCTTCCACCCAGCTTGCTAGAAGAAATGATGCCGTGGTTTGACCTTGCCAAGCGTAGCCTTTCAACCCAGAACAACGTGAGACAATGGATTAACCGTGTTCGAATCGTACCTGCGACGCAGCCTCTAATTCCACCTGTGGTGGACAAACATGCACAACAGGCGATTTACGAAGGTTTATTACAAGATAAACAGATTGAATGTATTTATCGTGCCAGAACCCATCAGGGTGAAGATAAGACCTATATCCTGAATCCATTGGCATTGGTGCAAAAAGGTGCCGTGATTTACCTGATCTGTACCCGTAATGATAAAACCGAAGTCCAGACCTTCGCCTTACATCGTTTTAAATCAGCAACCGTACTGGACAATCGTGCCTTACATCCTGTGAATTTTGATATTGATAATTATATTGAATCAGGTGCTCTTGGTTTCCGGGTCGACTATAACAAGCCAACTGAACAGATTCAGTTAAAACTGACCATGAGCGAGAGTACCGCTAAAAGCTTCTACGAAAGTCAGCTTAGCAAAGATCAGGTCATCCAGGCTTTGGAAGAGAATATTGTTGAAGTTTCTGCAACTGTTCCCTTTACTTCACAACTGGTGTGGTGGCTCAGAAGTTTTGGTAAAAAGATTCTGAATATTGAACCTGCTGCTGTTTATAATGCAGTGAAAGAAATTGAAGAAAATGAGTAATAAAAAAGAGAACCTTTCGGTTCTCTTTGACTTTTTATAGATTTTATTATTAATCACTCAACATTATTTTTATTATTTTAAATGTCAAACCAATCTCTCTCCCCGCCTTGATCAAAATTGGTTTGCACCTTTTTTAGCGCTGTAATGCAAATCAACATCGGCACGCCAATTCATAGCCATTGTAACGGATTCTCTTTTTCGTCATAGTTAAAACCCTCTTTGTTTGAACGTAAAGCTAATATAACGAGGATTTTTAAGGCTGTGAAATAACAAAGATTGGAATCCAAAGCTGTTTTTTTGCTATCAGCATTTGCTAGATCAAAGCCATATTACTGATCATTTTGATTCTCAAACAAGGTCTCAAAACGATGTAGATGCGTAAAACGTCCAGCTTGTGTTTGATATTGATCAATTTGCGGCACCAAGCGCTGAAAATGCTCAGACTGTACATGTAAATCCAGTGCAGCCCGATCATCCCATTCTTCAATAAAAACAAAATGCCCTTTCTGCTTATGATCATGGTAAAGGTCGTAAGCAATACATCCTGCTTCAGTTCTAGTTTTTTCAACAAGCTCTTGATAAAGCGGTAAAACCATCTCAATGTATTCGGGTTGAATAAAGTCTTCTGCAATCAGCTTTAAGGTCATATTGGCTCTTATTTTTCTGAAATTTTTCCATAAAAAAAAGCTCTCAAATTCATGAGAGCTTTTTTATCATCAACTCAGCTTATGCTGAAAATGGATGACGCAATACGATTGTTTCTGCACGGTCAGGACCTGTTGAAACGATATCAATTGGGCAACCAATTAACGTTTCGATACGGCGTACATAAGCCAATGCATTTGCAGGAAGTTGATCGATTTGAGTTAAACCGACAGTCGACTCGCTCCAACCTGGCATGGTTTCATAGATCGGCTTCAAGCTTTCGAATGAAATCGCATCAGAAGAACCGGCACAGCCTGAATCTACATCTTCATAACCGACACAGATTTTCACTTCTTCTAAACCATCTAATACGTCAAGTTTAGTCAAGCAAATACCAGACAATGAGTTTACTTCAACTGAACGACGTAGAATTTCTGCATCGAACCAGCCACAACGACGTTGACGACCAGTAGACGCACCAAATTCATGACCGACTGTACCTAAGTGACGACCAATCGCATCACCAGTATCGGTTGCAGCATCATAGTGCAATTCAGTTGGGAATGGACCAGCACCAACACGTGTTGTATATGCTTTGGTAATACCCAAGACATAGTCTAAATGCAGTGGCCCCATACCTGAACCAGAGCTTACGCCACCCGCAGTGGTATTTGAGCTGGTTACGTATGGATAGGTACCGTGATCGATGTCAAGTAACGAACCTTGTGCACCTTCAAACATGATTGCCTTACCTTCTTTACGGTAATCATGTAACACCTTAGTCACGTCAATCACTAGTGGCTCAAGCACTTCACGCCATTGGTTGCAAAGCGCAAGTACATCTTCAAACTTAACTTCTTCAACACCATAGAATTGAGAAAGCTGGAAGTTATGAAGCTCAAGCATTTCCTTGAGTTTTTCTTCAAGCAATGCACCACCACGGATCAAGTCAGCGACGCGTACAGCGCGACGTGCAACTTTATCTTCATAAGCAGGACCAATACCACGGCCTGTGGTACCAATTTTCGCGTTACCACGTTTTTTCTCACGTGCTTGGTCAAGCGCAATGTGGTTTGGCAAAATTAATGGACAGTTTGGAGAAATACGTAAACGTTCTTTAACAGGTACGCCTTCTTGTTCCAGAATTGCCATTTCTTTAATTAATGCTTCAGGAGAAAGAACCACACCATTCCCGATTAAGCACAATACGTTTTCACGTAAAATACCTGATGGAATGAGGTGTAATACAGTCTTCTTACCACCTACGACAAGAGTATGTCCTGCGTTGTGACCGCCTTGATAGCGTACTACCGCAGCCGCTTGATCTGTGAGCAGGTCGACGATTTTACCTTTTCCTTCGTCGCCCCATTGGGTACCAAGTACCACAACATTTTTGCCCATAATAGCCTCATTACATCATGCTGTTAAAATTGGAAACCAAGTCTTAAATCACTTGGCAATTAAATCTTTTCAATCACCCACTGACCATTTTGAGACACCATCTGATGGGTCGCATAGGGCACTGAGCTTAAATCATCATTACCTAACAATTGCACCACACGTAAACCTTGGCTACGCGCATCTGCAATTGCATTAAATAAATCTTGTTGATTGCCTTTTGGCGCGACAACAGTTTCGATGTCGACAAACTGTGTTGCACCTAGCGCATATAAATCACAACTGAAACCTGTTGCTGGACGGGCACGACCAAAGTGTTCACCAATACCATCATATCGCCCACCTTGAGCCAGTGGCGCAGCACGATTTGGTGCATAAATGGCATACATCAAGCCCGTGTGATAGTGGTAACTACGTAATTCAACCACGTCGACACCTACATTCAGATTCGGCCAGCTTGACTGAATTTGCGCCAATGTTGTTTTCAATGCATCAAAGGCAATCTTGAAATCAACATCATTTAAAATTTCCTGGCTTAAATGTGCCTGCAATGCATCCAGATCACTTGCATAACGACCTAAAGCATAAAAATCTGCACCCATCGCCAAACTCTGGGTAAATTCTTCCAGCTCAGGCAAGGCTTTACGCTGATATAAGTCAGAAAGTTCACTTTCGGTATTTTTATTCAGGCCCGCATGCTTCACCAGACTACGGAATAAACCGACGTGGCCCAGATCTAGATGCGCTCCTTCAAGCGTATGTGTGTGCTCAATCAAAGCGAGCATTACATTGACCATTTCTACATCAGCTTCGATGCTGTCATGACCATACAACTCTGCACCTAACTGTAAAGGCGCACGCGTTGCATTAAAATTCTGTGGTTTGGTATGCAAGACTGAACCTGCATAGCAATAACGCGCCACGCCTTCGACTGGACGTACATGGGCATCAATACGTGCAACTTGCGGTGTCATATCCGCACGAACGCCAAGCAAACGGCCTGACAGCTGGTCAATGACCTTGAACGTAACTAGATCTAAATCTTGATTCGATTCTGAAAGTAAAGACAACGATTCAATGTATTCAATAAATGGTGTATACACCAATTGATAACCTCGAACTGCGAGGAAATCTAGCGCTTCTCTACGCAATGTTTCAACAACTTGCGCTTGTTCGGGCAATACATCTGCTACCCCGTCAGGGAGCAACCACGTCTCTGAAATGGTCATGTTCCAAACCTAAAATCTGTTCAATGTGGAGGCATCCACACAAAAAGCAACCACATAAAAAAATCGGGTGAATGCCCGATTCAGCGTAGTGTAGCACGAAGATTTATGTGATGCACCTTCGAATTTGCATAAATCTTTATAGTTTTATAATCCGTCTATCTCAACTCGAATATAAAATTAATGATTAGATTCAACAGATTGAGTGATTACATTTGAAAGTCTCATCGTTGTTCTTATCCCTAAGAACTGCCCAACATCTGAACTATCGCCTTGCTTCCAGTTGATCAGATTCAATTTTTTGATTGCATCAGCTGCCTGAGTATTGAATGCAAAACAGCCGTTCTCTAATTTGGCATTATTCAAACGTTGATTTTGCTTTATCCATAAATCAATTGGGCTATCTACACCTTGATAAGGATGACTTTTTTCATAGGCTAAATGCTTGTCTGCATCCCATACATGACTAGAAAAAAATTGGCTATTGGTACTTTGATTTTCACTATTTCCTAATTTACTGTCTGTTTCAGCCGTCTCTAAGTTTTCCAATCCAATCAGTTTATAACCATGCCACTGTGTATCTAAAAGTCTGAAATACTTCTTATCCTCGCCCAGATTATTATATCGATCTATAATTTGCCGCTTCTGCTCATTAAAAGTTGGAGAATCAGAGAAGGAAAAATCAGATTCAATATAAGCTTGATTCCACTGGCTCTGTTTTAGTCGATAACAGTAACTCCCCTGAGGAAATACAGCATCTTTATAAGTGGAATAAAATTTAATTAAATTCTGGTCAAGTCGATCAGGATTCGCTGTTAAATCAAAATGATCTCTATAACCCGGCATTACCCGATCAAAAATATTTTGACCTTCTAATTTTACCAGTTGAAAGTTTAAATTCTGCTTAAGTTCAGGTGTGCGTTCATAAAGCCATTGCGTAGAAGATAGCCGTTTAACGACATTCGATTGTGGCGTACCTTTTGCTATCACTTTTGTTTCAGTCAATACCTTCTGATCTAACGGCTCGTTATGTGACTTATTAAAATTAATCTGATTATTCTTAATAAAATAGTTTGTTATCTCAAAATAGTCTTCAACAATATTGTCAGTAGGTTTGGGTTCCTGATAATAAACTTGGTAAAGCACATCTTCCTGAGTTGGTTTTTCTTCAACTTTAGCTCCGTCATTATGACCAGAGCCCCCCCCACCACAGGCCGATAGCAGCAGACTGCTTGCGAGAATACAAATACCCTTATTTTTAAAATTCGACTTCATAAAATCACTTCATATTATTTGTTATAAAAATCATATTATATAAATCAACCATATCATACAAAATGTATTTTAATGGCTCTTGTTACTACCTTTCACCATTATTTCTAACACATTGACCATTTCAACATTTTGCTTTTCTAATGCCGCCATATTTGCCACGGTCCGATCCAGCACTTCCTGTTGCACATGCATTTTCTTGGCAAGGTCCTGCATAATTTCCAGACTCTTTTTAAGATGTAACTCCAAATGCACAACTTTTTCTTCAAGATGCAAAACTTGAACGTTTTGGTTTTGTACGTCTACATTTTTAAACTGCAGCCAGAATAAAAAAACCACCGCCACCAATAAAATAACAATAAATCCCCAAATCAATGTCATTGAATACCCCACATTATTTTTTATATCTTATTTAAAATATTAAGTACAAAAAGATTCACACAAATCCAGTAAACGATTTGCATATCCCCACTCATTATCATACCACGCAAAAACTTTTGCTTGGTGTCCCACCACCATGGTTTGGGTTAAATCCACAATTAAAGAATAAGGTGAATGATTAAAGTCACTCGACACCAGATCCTCATCTGTCACTTGCATAATCTGCGCATAATCAAACTGAGCCGCTTTAGTGAGAACTTCATTGACTTTATGCACGGTAATGGCTGAGTGCGAAACAAAGCTTAAATCAATCGCTGCCACATTAATGGTCGGTACACGAATAGAGTAACCATCAATCCGGTCTTCCATTTTTGGCATGACCTGTTTTAGCGCACCTAATGCACTCGATGTTGTTGGAATAATATTTTGCCCAGACGCACGTGCGCGACGCAAATCCCTGTGCGCATGATCCAATACTGACTGGTCCGCTGTAACTGCATGTATTTCTGTCATTAATGCAGTATCAATACCAAAGGCATCATCAATAATTTTAACCAGCGGCACTAAAGCCTGTGTGGTACATGAGACACTGGAAATGATCTGATCGCTTGCTTTGACCTCATTGTGATTGACACCATAGACAATCGCAGCATCTACAGAGTCAAAAGGCGCCGCCCCAATAATGACACGCTTCGCACCTGCCTCGACATGACGGGTTGCATCGACACGTGAACGGAATAGACCGGTACATTCCAGTACTACATCAATATTTAAATCTGCCCACGGCAATAATTCAGGTTGCTCTTGCTTCAGAACTTGTAGTTTTAATTGGCGTTGATTGGACTGAATGTTCAGAAAAATACATTCATTTTCAATCAGAATTTCAACATGTCCAGCAAAGCGACCGTGCGTGGTATCGTACTTAAATAAATGTACCAGCGTTTGCACATCTGCTACATCATTAATCGCAACGATTTCAAACTGAAACTGTTTAGGACTTTCAAACCATGCACGTAATACATTCCGACCAATTCGACCAAATCCATTGATAGCGATACGTTGCATGTAGCGTCCTTATTCATCAAAACATCATCTTTTCTGTGCTATATGGTAAAACATCAGTTGCCCTATTGAATATAGATTTTTAGCTTAAACACAGTTTTATATGATATTGCTTGTAAAATCGTTGGTGAGGCGGGTATTTTCCGTTATAATTTAGCACTTTTAAAATCTATGCCACGCACCGGGTTCGATTGTAAATCCTTAAAAACAACGTACCTTGTTGCATATAGCCAAATTCAAAATTATGGAGTGTCTTGGTTGTGAGTACTCGCTTTATGACATCAGCTGAAATCCGTGAAGCATTTTTGCGTTATTTCGAATCGCAAGGGCATACACGCGTCGCGTCGAGTTCTCTCGTTCCCGCCAACGACCCAACGTTGCTATTTACCAATGCTGGTATGAACCAGTTTAAAGACTGTTTCTTAGGTCTAGAAAAGCGCGATTATGTCCGTGCCGTTTCATCACAAAAATGTGTCCGCGCAGGCGGTAAGCATAATGACCTCGATAACGTAGGTTACACCGCACGTCACCATACCTTCTTTGAAATGTTAGGTAACTTCTCTTTCGGTGATTATTTCAAACAAAACGCGCTTAAATTTGCCTGGGAATTCTTGACCAGCGAACAATGGTTAGGTTTACCGAAAGATCGTTTATATGTCACGGTTTATCACACTGATGATGAAGCCTTTGATATCTGGAATAAAGAAATCGGCCTAGATGCAGATCGTATTATCCGTATTGGAGACAATAAAGGCGGACAGTACGCATCAGATAACTTCTGGGCAATGGGTGATACAGGTCCATGTGGACCATGTTCTGAAATTTTCTATGATCATGGCGATCACATCTGGGGTGGCTTACCGGGTTCACCTGAAGAAGATGGCGACCGTTTCATCGAAATCTGGAACAACGTTTTCATGCAGTTCAACCGTACTGCAGATGGTGTGATGCACCCTCTTCCAGCACCTTCTGTCGATACAGGTATGGGCTTGGAGCGTATTTCTGCGGTATTGCAACACGTTAATTCAAACTATGAAATTGACCTGTTCCAACACTTATTAAAAGCAGCAGCTGAAATCATTGGTTTAGATACCACTGCAATTGAAGCTGAAGCGAAAGCTCAAAATAAACCAGTTGAATACCCTGCCTCTTTAAAAGTGATTGCAGACCATGCACGTTCATGCTCATTCCTGATTGCTGACGGTGTTAACCCTTCAAATGAAGGTCGTGGTTATGTGTTGCGTCGTATTATTCGTCGCGCAGTACGTCATGGTAACAAGCTCGGTGCGACCGGTTCATTCTTCTACAAGATGTTGCAACCGCTGATTGAAGTGATGGGCGATGCTTATCCAGAACTTGCTGCACAGCAAGCACGCATTGAAGCGCAACTGCTGAAAGAAGAAGAGCAATTCGCGAAGACACTTGAGCAAGGCCTGAAATTACTTGAAGGTGAATTAGCTCAACTGAAAGGCAATGTCATTCCAGGTGAAACCGTATTTAAACTGTATGACACTTACGGTTTCCCAACTGATTTAACTGCTGATATTGCACGTGAACGTGATCTGACCATTGATGAAGCTGGCTTCGAAGTTGAAATGGCTGCACAACGTCAACGCGCACGTGATGCAGGTAAATTCGCA
This sequence comes from Acinetobacter calcoaceticus, assembly GCF_051947995.1. GTDB lineage: Bacteria > Pseudomonadota > Gammaproteobacteria > Pseudomonadales > Moraxellaceae > Acinetobacter. Next base: position 255,885 of record NZ_JBLVVH010000001.1, read on the forward strand.
GTTGACTATAACAGCATTGTCAAAGTTGAAGGCGAAACTCAGTTTGATGGCTATGACGCGACTCAAGGCCAAGGTCAAATTGTTGCGATCTACAAAGATGGCGTTCAGGTTGATGAAATCAACGAAGGTGACGAAGCACTTATCGTTCTAAATCAAACCCCTTTCTATGCGGAAAGCGGCGGTCAGATCGGTGACACAGGTATCTTCAAGAACGATACCGGTATCTTCGAAGTACAAGATACTAAAAAATCTGGTGGTGCTTTTGTCCATCAAGGTATCGTGACCATGGGTAGCCTAAAAGCAGCTCAAAATGTTGAAGCAACGGTGAAAGCCGACATCCGTGCTGCAACAGCGCGTAACCACTCAGCGACTCACCTTTTACATGCAGCTTTACGCCAGATTCTTGGTGAGCATGTTCAACAAAAAGGTTCTTTGGTTGCAAGTGACGTTTTACGTTTTGACTTTGCCAATGATCAACCTGTTTCATTTGAACAGTTGCAACAGATCGAGCGCTTAGTTAATGCTGAAGTAATTGCAAATACTGCGGTAACCACTGAATTGCTTGATATCGATACAGCAAAAGCCAAAGGTGCAATGATGCTGTTCGGTGAAAAGTATGGCGAAGAAGTACGTGTATTGTCGATGGGTTCAGTGATTGAAGAGAAAAACTTCTCAATCGAACTTTGTGGCGGTATTCACGTGAAGCGCACGGGTGATATTGGCTTGTTCAAAATCACTTCTGAAGGTGGCGTAGCTGCGGGCGTTCGTCGTATTGAAGCCGTGACGGGTTCCAAAGCACTTGAAGTGGTTCAAAAAGCTGAAACTGATATCCAAACCATCAATGGCTTATTAAAAGCACAAAAAGATCAGACAGTTGAAAAAGTTGAAGCGATTGTCGAAACCGCGTCTAGCCTGCAAAAGCAAATCGAGCAACTTAACCAAAAATTAGCCAGCTTCCAGGCGGCTGACTTACTGGATCAAGTAAAAGAAATTGCGGGTCGTCAAACTTTGATTACCACTGTACAAGGTTTGGATGCCAAATCATTACGCAATCTACATGACAGCGTAAAATCAAAATTGGAAGATGCAGTCATTATTTTAGCTGGTGTTGATGGTGATAAAGTGAGTTTAATCGCCTCTGTCGCTAAACAATATGCTGCAACTCTAAAAGCAGGTGACATCATCAAACACTTGGCTCAAGAGCTGGGTGGTAAAGGTGGTGGTAAACCTGACTTAGCACAAGGTGGCGCGCCACTTAACGAGAAGTTTGATCAAGTGATGGCAGCATTACCTGCCTGGCTTGAGCAATAAACAGAACTTCACTTTTGTGTAACTGACCCTGATGCCTCTCAGGGTCATGGCTTATATGGAACAACTATGGCATTAATCGTTCAAAAATATGGCGGTACCTCTATGGGTACTCCTGAGCGCATTTTAAATGTTGCTCGTCGTGTCAAGCGCTGGCATGATCATGGTCACAAGGTGGTCGTGGTCGTATCTGCAATGAGTGGTGAAACCAACCGCTTACTTGCGCTTGCCAAAGCCATTACCAGCACCCCTGACCCACGTGAATTAGATCAAATGGTGTCAACGGGTGAACAAGTAACGATTTCCATGTTAGCTATGGCACTGAATTCAATTGGTGTAGAAGCTAAATCATATACAGGTCGTCAGGTTGGGATCAAAACCGATAGCGCGTTTACCAAAGCACGTATTGAATCGATTGATACCGATGTGATGACGGCCGACCTAGATGCAGGACGTGTAATCGTTGTTGCTGGCTTCCAAGGTTATGATGCCAATGGCAATATCACAACACTGGGCCGTGGTGGTTCAGATACTTCTGGTGTTGCCCTTGCAGCGGCATTAAAAGCAGATGAATGTCAGATCTATACCGATGTGGACGGTGTTTATACCACTGACCCACGTGTAGCGCCAAAAGCGAAAAAAGTCGACCGTATCTCTTTTGAAGAAATGCTTGAAATGGCATCTTTAGGTTCAAAAGTGTTACAAATTCGCTCTGTTGAATTCGCAGGCAAATATCAAGTGCCATTACGCGTATTATCAAGCTTTGATAATGAAGATGATGGCGCATTTGATGAAGATTTCAAACAAAACGTAGGCACACTAATTACGACTGAGGCAGAAGACGACATGGAACAACCAATCATTGCAGGTATTGCATTTAACCGTGACGAAGCAAAATTAACCATTTTGGGTGTTCCTGATGAGCCAGGTATTGCCTCTAAAATCTTGTCACCTATCAGTGATGCCAACATTGAAGTGGATATGATCATCCAGAATGTTGAAGAAGATGGTACAACTGATTTCACTTTCACGGTCAACCGTAACGACTTGGCAAAAGCAAAAGCGATTTTAGACCAAACCGCTAATAGCATTGAAGGTTGTGAAGTCGTAACGCGTGATGACATCGTAAAAGTGTCAATCGTGGGTGTCGGTATGCGCTCTCATGCAGGCGTAGCGAGCAAAATGTTCACTGCACTGGCTGAAGAAAGCATTAATATTCTCATGATTTCTACATCAGAAATTAAGGTTTCTGTCATCATCGAAGAAAACTACCTTGAGTTGGCAGTTCGTTGTTTACATACAGCTTTTGGCCTTGACCGTGAACACGGTGAAAGCAGTGCTCGTGCTTAATTAATAGCTGCTTAAACATATTTACTTGTGAGTAAATAAGAAAAAAAACAGAGCCACTATAGTTTTTTTTATAGTGGCTCTGTTATATTAGCCCTGAGGTTTTTAAGAAGATTCTCACAGAACTTACGAAAAAGAATGTTTTTTACATATTTCTGTTAGAATTTTCTGTATATTAGGCTGTGCTTTCGAACAATGAATTCCCTGTCGCAAGTTTAAGCGTTTAGCAAGGAGATAAACATGCTGATTCTGACCCGTCGTGTCGGAGAAACATTAATGATTGGGGATCAAGTCAGTGTTACTGTGCTTGGCGTAAAAGGCAATCAGGTGCGTATTGGTGTAAATGCTCCAAAAGAAGTTTCTGTGCATCGTGAGGAAATTTACCAACGTATCCAACATGAACGTGCCATGCATGAGCATCTGCAACATCTTGATCAAGATTATCAACATTCTTATGAAGAAGATAATAACGAGTTCCCTCGTCATAATAACTTCAACCGTTAATGTGCAGAATTCTTTTCTGAACAATTAAAGCGACTATTTATAGTCGCTTTAATTGTTTATAGACCTAGTGCTTTTTTCACTGGTCCATAACTGCGGCGGTGTTCATCAATCACACCATGGGCCGCGATCGCTTCAAAATGAGCCTTGGTTGGATATCCTTTATGTTTGGCAAAGCCATAGTCCGGATATTGCTGGTCAAGCACCTGCATCTGGCGATCACGTGTGACCTTGGCCAGAATACTGGCCGCACTGATCTCGGCATGACTTGCATCTCCCCCGACAATTGCTTCACACGCAATCGTTATTCCTTTTGGAATCTGATTACCATCTACAATCACTTTTAACGGCTGGGTATGCAAACCATCTACCGCACGACGCATTGCCAGAAAAGTCGCCTGTAAAATATTAAACTCATCAATTTCAGCGTGGGTTGCTTCAGCAATAGACCATGCCAATGCCTTTTCCTGAATTTCCAAGAATAATTTTTCGCGCTTCTTCTCTGTTAGTTTTTTAGAATCATTTAAACCTTGAATCGGATTATTTGGATCTAAAATGACGGCAGCGGCAACGACAGAACCCACAAGTGGCCCACGTCCCGCTTCATCTACACCCGCAATTGTCATACTACTTCTCTCAAAAATAGGCTGATGACTCAGCCTGATCTTATTAACCTGCTTTCTTAAACGTTTCCGCCACACATGCATTTACAGTTTGTGAAACCACTTGAGTCACAATGGTTGCACGAGCAGTAGGATCAATCGCAGCTGTCGCTAATTCAACTGCTGTTACGCTGTTTGGCGCTTTTTCGCTAACACAGCCGCAGACCTCAGTCTGGATATTTTCACGTTGTTCAGCTGTCATTACACGTGTTGCTGTTTTCCAAGCCGGTAAGGTATTAATCTCATTAATACATTTTGCATTTACCGCAACTTTTAATGCCGCCATACCCAATTGCTGAGATGTCGTGCCAGCCGAGTTGCTGCCATCTGGTGTTACACATCCTGTTAAAGCTAAAACAACAGGGGCAACAATAAGTACCAACTTTTTCATGATTTCTTACCTGTATCTAAATTTTTGGCAGGCGTATTGTGCCTAAATGAGTGGCTTTATGATATGACTCAGCGCAAACTTTACATAATATAACAATTATAACTGAGCAAGGTTTTGTATAACCGTTCTAAGCATAAAACGCTCCGTTACATTTCCATTGTATGAGAAATAACAAGGTGTTATTAGAATAAAAAAATCCATTTATAAAAATGCCAGGATGTTGCAATGTCAACCTCATCACAATATTACACACGTACGGCACAAGTTATTCATTGGCTCATGGCTGCAATTTTTATCACTGCCTGGTTGATTGGTTTTTACAGTGGTAATTTTCTGAGCTATGAGGTTGATGGCAGCTTTAAAGGCGATGTCATCACACTTCACAAGAATATTGCCACGACGATTATTTTCTTGGTGGTGATCCGGATTTTCTGGCGCTACACCCACCCCGTTCCGCAACTGCCAGACACCATGTCACCCATGATGAAAAGCTTGGCCCATATTGGACATTTCTTGCTGTATTTAATGTTATTAGCTTTACCGATTACCGGCTGTTTATTTAGCTGGAGTGCCGGACACCCTGCACCCGTTCTGTATTTATTCGAAATTCCACGCTTAGTACAGGACAACCCCGATCTGATGGCCATTGTTAAACCCATCCATATTTATCTTTCATGGTTTGCAGGCTTATTGGTTGCTGGGCATGCCTTAGCGGCCATCAAACATCATGTAATTGATAAAGATAATGTGCTACTCAGCATGCTACGCCAGCCTAAAAAATAAAATGTTCAGATCATTAAAAAAACCGCTTGAAGCGGTTTTTTTAATGATCTGGACGATTAAAGCGTGTTGACTTCAGCAATCCACTTTTGCTTTTCTTCATCAGAGATGAATGAAGCCTCAAAAGAGTTGATTGCAAGCTGCTTTAATTCTTCATTGCTCAGATCCAGCGCCTGCTGAATGGCAATAAAGTTATCATTCATATAACCACCGAAGTACGAAGGATCATCTGAATTAACCGTCACGTGAACGCCTTTCTGTAATAAACGGCGAATGTTGTGATCAGCCATGTCATTCACAACACAAAGCTTTAAATTACTGAGCGGACAAACGGTCAAAGGCATCTTTTCTGCAATCAGACGTGTCATCAGTTGTTCATCTTCTTCCGAACGCACACCATGGTCAATACGATTGACTTTCAACAAATCTAGCGCTTCCCAGATGTATTCTGGTGGACCTTCTTCACCTGCGTGCGCCACAATCAGGAAACCTGCTTCACGCGCTTTGGCAAATACACGCTCAAATTTCGAAGGAGGATGCCCCACCTCACTTGAATCTAAACCAATGGCAATAATGTCATCTTTAAAAGGCAAAGCCTGTTCAAGCGTTTCAAATGCTTTTTCTTCGCTCAGATGGCGTAAGAAGCACATGATCAATTGAGAGCTAATGCCTAATTTCTCTTTTGCATCTTCACAGGCACGTTTCAGACCCGCCAGTACCGTTGCAAACGCCACGCCACGCTCTGTATGCGTTTGCGGATCAAAGAACATTTCGGTATGCACAACACGATCTTCTGCACATTTTTCAAAATATGCCCAGGCAAGGTCATAAAAATCCTGCTCATGTACCAGCACATTCGCGCCTGCATAATAAATATCTAGAAATGATTGAAGATTATGAAAGTTGTACGCCTGCTTCACTTCTTCAACAGATTGATAAGGAATCTGAATCTGATTACGCTGTGCAATTGCAAACATCAGTTCCGGTTCGAAAGTCCCTTCAATATGCACATGCAATTCGGCTTTAGGTAAGGCACGAATCAGCTCGATTTGATTCATATGAACTCCACGTCTAAAGAAAAAAGGGTGTTACCAAATGGACACCCTTTTCGGGTTCCTTGCCTGAACAATCATTCAAGCAAAGAATGATGTAAAAATAATAAATCTTGGATTAACCGCCAAATGCAGCGAACTTAAACACCCAAAGTGCAGCAATGATCCAGACCATATATGGTACAGTTTTCGCTTTACCTGTGAATAATTTAACCAGTGCATAGCTAATAAAGCCCATGGCAATACCATCAGCAATTGAATATGCAAATGGCATAAATACAATCGTTAAAAATGCAGGAACGGCTTCAGTAATATCATCCCAGTCAATATTGGTGATCCCCTGGATCATCAACACACCAATGAACAATAATGCCGGTGCAGTTGCAAAGCCTGGTACAGATTGAGCCAACGGCGCAAGGAATAAACAGCCTACAAATAAGAATGCCACAACAACAGCAGTCAAACCTGTACGACCACCAGCAGCTACACCTGACGCAGATTCAATATAAGGTGTCGTTGATGAGGTACCTAATGCAGCGCCTGCAACGATCGCAGTTGAGTCAGCAAATAAGGCTTTTTTCAAACGTGGCAATTTACCATCCTGCAATAGACCTGCACGATGCGAAACCCCAACCAGTGTACCGGTACTGTCAAATAAGTCGACAATAAAGAAAACAAAGATCACACCCACCATACTGGCTGTAAACAGACCTTCAAAATCCATTTGCATGAATGTCGGTGCAATCGAAGGAATCTCACCGACTACACCCTTGAATTCATTTAAGCCCATCAAGGTTGCAATTGCTGTCACAGCCAAGATACTGATAATGATAGCGCCACGTACTTTAAACTGATGTAATACTACGATGAGCAGGAAACCAAATAAGGCAAGCAAGACGGTTGGCTGTGTAATATCACCCAGCCCAACCAAAGTTGCCTGATTTGCAACAATAATGCCTGAGTTCTTTAAAGCAACCAAAGCCAGAAACAGGCCAATACCACCACCAATCGCAAATTTAAGTGACATTGGAATCGCATTGACAATTGCTTCACGGATTTTGAAGAAGCTGATTGCAAGGAAAATAATCCCTGAAACAAAAACAGCAGCCAATGCAGTTTGCCAAGGCACACCCATACCTAAACAGACAGAATAGGTAAAATAAGCATTCAAGCCCATACCAGGTGCCAGTGCGATTGGATAATTTGCAATAATCCCCATGACTAAACAGCCGATTGCAGCAGCCAGACAGGTCGCAACAAACACCGCTCCGTGATCCATTCCTGTTTCAGAAAGAATGAGCGGATTTACAATAATGATGTAACACATGGTTAAAAATGTGGTTACACCTGCCAAAACTTCTGTTCTAAAGTTAGTTTTGTTATCGCTTAATTTAAATAAGCGTTCTAACAAACCAGCTGAAGCATTAGGCGTTGTCATAACATAGCACCTGTTAAAATCTAAGATCGTAGGACGTGAAATCTATACTCTTGTGCGACAATCTTTTTTGAATTTGCACAAAAGAGTACTCGAAGCTAGAAAGCAATCTATATGCCAGCTTGGTACTTGTTACATAGACAACATGTATAAATTTAATTTCGCTATCAAAACGTAAAAAGCCGCATATCTTGATGCAGCTTTTTATTTAGTGGTAAATATTTTAACAGATTCTATTTAAAACTTGCGCATCGCAAAGTAAAAAAAGACCACTTAATCGACAATCTCATGTAAACAACCGGATCGCCTTCCCTAGGTGAAGCGATAGACTTCTAATTACTGCCCTTATACGAGGATAAATGGTTACGGGGATCATGCTGAATTGTATCAAGACTGTGTTCCGCATCTTGCACAATTTTCATGAGCTCCTGACGTTTTTTCATTTGCGCATCGGTATAGGCTACATACCCTAAAACGATTATGGCAAAACTCAGAAGTAGCGTTAGTGTAATCTTCATTATTATTATCTCTATTTTAATGTTTTCTTTAATACTAACAAAAAAGTATTAAACAGAGTAGAAACAAGCATAATAAAACCAAAAATGAGAACCACATCACAATTATACAGTTATTCTTAAGATCTTATTGCTTAATTTTCATACAGTTAAATATTAGAATATTACCGCTTTTTAAGCAATGGCATTTTATATAATTCAATAAGATAGATATAAAGTATATCTTTATTTTTACAGATTATTTTAGACCTCCCCAAGAAAAAAGCATCCCTGCTGATACAGAGATGCTTAAAAGGAAAGTGAATCAACTGATTTAGAACTGGTAATTTAAACGCACCAAGAAGTTGCGTGGCGTACCAGGCATAGTATTGGATCTCCAATAAACTTTATCAGTGAGGTTACTTACAGCGAAGGTTGCTCCCCAATGTTCTCCCTTATAACCCAAAGCAGCGTCTAAACGTGTCCAGCCATCAAGTTTTGTATCTGGAGCATTGGATAAATTAGTGTAGAAAGAACCATTATACGTCGCACCAACTTCAGTATAGATATTTTCTACTGGTAGATAGCGCACAAATAAGTTGCCTGTATTTTTTGCAACATTTGCTAAATAATGACCAGCACTGGCAGATTTGGGATCTTTATCATCTTTTACTTTTGCATCTGTATATCCATACCCACCACGAACAAACACATTATCAAGCACTCGCCCGATAAAGCTGAATTCAGCTCCTTTAGACTGATGTTCACCACCTACAACATAATCAAAAGGGCGATTATCTGGATCAGGACGATAACGAATATTTTTTTTACGAATATCGAATACGGAAAACTGAGTATTTAGACGATCATTGAACCAATCACTTTTTACACCAATTTCATATTGCTCATTATATTGTGGCTCTGCATTCACAGTTCTCAAATCAACTGTACCATTTGTGAATGGCGAAACTCCCGCACTACCACCAAATGGTGCAAAGCTTTTGCTATAGGAGGTATAAAAACTCTGGTTATCGACTGGCTGCCAGACAAAGCCCACATTCGGACTAAAAGTTTCAGCATTCATTGTGACTGACTGCCCATATGTTTTTGAATCAATTAAAGTATCACGAGTTTTTACTTCATATTGGTCATAACGGGCACCCAACATCATCTTTACAGTCGGTGTTAAAGAGACTAGATCCTGTACAAAGAATGCCAAACTATCATTATTTTGATGGGTATAAGAGGTTGCTTTTGGCCGACCATGATTACGATCAAAAGAAGTCTGATAGTCTTTCACATTATATGGATTAATTAATTGATAATATAATCCGGCTTTATCACCGCTTGAATAATTACCTAGTTTAGGTTCACGATCCTCATGCGACCAATCCGCCCCAACCATGAGCTGGTGTTCTAATTTACCCGTATTAAATTTGCCCGTAATATCAAATGTGTTTGTCGTGGTCTTATTCATGGTTTCTTGCCAGGCATAAGATTGCTTGATATAGCCAGATTTGCATCCTTTCGTATCATCAGTACAATAACTTCCACCAAAGAAATTATCGAAATCTTGATTGGCTTGGCGATAGCTCAGCGCCCAATGAAATTTCCAGTCTGGCGCAAATTCATATTTTAGATCGGTACGTACCGTTTGCAATTCATCCACGATGAAATCTGATGGAGTTGCAAAGCCTGTCTCTCTTAAAATATTTTCAGGAAAACGCTTTAATACTGAAAATGATGGACCACGATCAGGAGTACGATCTAATTTGTCGTAGGTATATTCCGTTGTCCACAACAACTTTTCATCATCACTACGATAGGTCACACTTGGGGAGAACATCGATTGTTTTGTGCCAATACCTGAACGGAAACTGTTGGTATCAGATTTTTCACCAACCAAACGTACCGCCCAATTATCATTCACAACCTGATTAATATCTAAGGTACCACCAATATTGTCATAAGAACCGCCAAAGAGCCCCACTGAACTTTTGGAGTCAAAATTGGCAAACTTGGTTACCATATTCACAACTCCACCGCCTGCGCCACGTCCATAGAGTACAGAAGCAGGACCTTTTAAAATCTCAATTCGTTCAACGTTTGCAGTACTACGGCGTACCTGCCCGCCTTCCCGTACTCCATTGCGATAAATATCACTGGTGTCAGCACTAAAACCACGAATCATAATACCGTCACCACGTGTATCATAAGTTGTGGTTACACCTGGCGTACCTTGTAACATGACACTCAGATCATTGGCACCATAGATTTTGTACTTTTGCACATCAATCGTATCGATGGTCTGCGGAATATCTTTTTTCTTTAAACCATTACGCGTGATGCTTGCCTGTTCATAATCGATATAGCTCTTGACTGGATCAAGCTCACTCATCGCTTCAATTTTAATGGTAGGCATCACTGCCGTTGGCGTTGTTGCTTCATCTGCAAATGCATAATGCGCTTGCAACATCATCACGGTTAACAAGCTCAGCTTAAAAGCAGAATTGCTGTTCCCACCCAAGTGAAAATTACTCATAAAACTCTCAAAAAATTCAGACGAAAAATTAAAAAAAAATTAAAAAATAAACAAACGCCACAATTTTAATAAAAATCATTCTCATTTTCACTATATTTTCTACCAATTCCATTTTTTAGACGTTTTCTTAAACAACCTAGACAATGACCAAGGTTCTACTCAACCTGAATCAGTCACGTATACTTCTTCTCCCCACTCACAAAAAGGCATGAACCAGATAATTGTGCAAGCAGGAGAAATTGCCCCAATATTCAATAAAGACTTAGCTCGGAAGTGCTAGAATCAACCCGTCTAGCCATCAATTGTTTTTCTATAAAAAATGAGAAAAGAACTTAAAGCCAAAATCATTCAAATCTGTGATGAAAAAATTGCCAAAAAAGGCAGTGATGTCGGACTTTCTTTTTATGCTTTCTTTGCCAATAAAAATGATGATCCTGAACGTTTAATGGAAGCTGCTCACTGGTGGATTATGAAACATCAGCTTGATCATTTTGAGAAAGCAACCAAAATTAAAGCTTTAATTTTGAGTGAATCTACTTAAAAAATGAGTCATGGGGATGACAAATTGAAGGACCAAAGCGTTTATTCAGCAGCACGTTTGCTTTTAATAGAAGCTTATAACTAACTTAAATTCCAAACGAACATTGAGTAGCAGAATTAAAAGCAAAAGATTAAAAAAGACCTTATAAATTATCTATCGTCCCACTCAACCTAATCTGTAGACCGATCGTTTATCGCAAATATTATTTAAAACACTTTGAAAGAGCGTTATGAATAGATATTATTCTTTTCTAAAATAATCCATGTAGAAAACTAAAAATGTTAAAGATTAAATCTGGTATTACCATTTTAACCACAGCAATGATAATTTCAGCTTGTGGGGGTGGAAATGATAGTAAAACGCCTCAAGACAATACAACTTCCCCTACTCCATTTACTACTGAGTTTCAAAGCAGTTTAAGCCTGCAAAAGGATGCAGAACCAGCCATTCAGATATCGAGTAGCAATAGTAATCAGAATGATAAAATAAATGCCTATTCAGTTACGCATCATTTTGATAGTGGAAGTAGCTCAATTATTTTGAGCTACAATTTTGATAAAAATGATATCAATAAGACACTTCATGTTAATTACGATCCAATTCTCAAAAAAGTACTGAACATCTCGATTGGAGAAAATTATTTAAAACCTGATATTTTTAGTTTTTCAAAAGAAGACTTTTTCTCTTGTTCAAACACGGTTCTATTTGAACCATGCAAGGGTATTGAGTTAAGTTTTGATGAGCAGACAGGTGTTAGCAAAATTAATTTTGATAATACAAAACTCTCAAACCTGCCAACTGTTCGTCTCTCACCCATAGAAAATCCAGATAATCAGCTTTCTACTGAAAAAAGCTACATCACGTTGAATGGGCAAATTACTGGTTCTTTATCTAGACCGCCACAGACTTTTAACAATATCAGAAAAACCAGTCAATCTAGCTTACTTTCCAATCAAAAACCGGTCTCATTAATGGGAGCCGTTTATGATCCAAAAACTAAAGTAATCTTATTTGGTACTCATGCAAATAACGGCATAGACAGCAGTTTAAAATTAGCCCAGTTTAGTACTGGAATTGAAAATAACCTGATTCAATACTCGCGACTCTCAACCGAAACCTCATTTTATATGTCTGGTATGTGTAGTGCGATGACACTAACCTTCCCGGTTGAAGATGTAGCAACCCTTCAATCAAACAAAAATGCGGACAATATCTCTTTAACATTTAATCAAGCAATATATAAAGATAAAAAAGACCTGCCTCCATTATTTCCTAATTTTCCAATTCAGCCAGAATGTGCCAAGGCACAGCTACAACTCGATGGTTCAGTAACGGTCAATATACCGAGTACACAACTTCAAATCTCACCAATTCTTAAAAATGAAAGCAGCTTCTCTTTGGTTCAGCCTGCACTATATTTTGATGTCATCAACCATGATAGACAGCAGTTTGGAAATAATGCATTACAAGTCAAAATTCGCAACAATCAAATTGAGAAGATTGATTTCAAAGATACACGTATAGGTAAAAATCCTACAACGGGCTTATTGGTAGAATATACTGAATACCAATATAACTGCGGTTATACTGAAGCATGTACAGGGCTTAGTTATGACATCGCGAAGAACAAGATCAGTTTTAAGAATACAATACTGACCTCTAAAAACTCTCCAGCAAATGAAGTTAACAATCATATTACCTTAAATGGTGTATTTGATTTTGCAGGCCGATAACCTAAATTGTAAATTCCCTCTAAAAACCGAACTCAACCAGTTCGGTTTTTTATTATTTTAAAAATTAATGCGAACTGGATTTAGATAACAGATTCAAGATCAGTACACCACTCATAATCAGCGCAATTCCAATAATTCCCCAAATATCCAGTTTTTGATCAAACACGAACCAGGCTACTATGGTAATTAAAACAATCCCGACGCCCGACCAGATGGCATAGGCAATCCCGACTGGAATGGTTTTAAGCGTCAAAGAAAGACCGTAGAATGCAATCACATACCCCAGCACAACGACAATTGAAGCGAGCGGCTTGGTAAAACCTTCACTGCTTTTCAAGGCTGACGTGGCAATCACTTCCGCAATAATCGCGATAAACAAAATAATCCAGTTTTTCATTTAACCGCACCTCAGCAAATCTATATTTATGATGATAGGAATAAAATATTCAGAGAAAAAAACACCCTTATGAAAAGGGTGTTTTTTTAATGTTTATTTGAATGTGTCGAATAAAAGCTTAAGCTGACTTCTTCGCCATATTGTTTTTACGAATCGTGATCATCAACAACTGAACAGCAGCTGGTGTTACACCTGGAATACGACTTGCCTGCGCCAAGGTTTCTGGACGAACTGTCTTCAACTTCAAGGTAATTTCACGCGATAAACCTGAAATACCCTCATATTCAAAATCAGCTGGAATCTTGGTTTCTTCAAGACGCTTCAATTGCGCAACATCTTCATGCTGGCGATTGATATAACCTTCATATTTCACCGCAATTTCAATTTGCTCGCCGACTTGTTGTGAAACTTCCGAACCGGTTAATTCCGCAATTTGACTGAAATTGATATTTGGACGTTTCAACAAATCAACCGCACTACATTCTTTGCTGAGATCGGCACCCGTCATTTCAACGAATTTTTTACCCATTGGGTTGTTTGGTGCAGCCCACAAATGTTGTAAACGAGATGTTTCGCGCTCAACAGCTTCCATTTTTTCGCTATAAGCAGCCCAACGCTCATCATCCACCAGACCCAGCTCACGACCAATCGTGGTTAAACGTTGATCTGCATTGTCTTCACGCAGCATCAAACGATATTCCGCACGTGAGGTAAACATACGGTACGGCTCTTTGGTGCCTAATGTAATCAGGTCATCAACTAATACGCCCATATAAGCCTGATCGCGTTTTGGCGTCCACTCTTCCTGCTCCCAAGCACGGCGTGCAGCATTTAAGCCTGCAAGTAAACCTTGCGCACCTGCTTCTTCATAGCCTGTGGTACCGTTAATTTGGCCAGCAAAATACAGATTTTGAATCGCTTTGGTTTCAAGTGTGAACTTCAAAGCCTGTGGATTGAAATAATCATATTCAATCGCATAACCCGGACGAAGGATATGGGCATTTTCCATACCACGAATCGAACGAACTAAATTGAACTGTACATCGAATGGCAATGAAGTCGAAATACCATTTGGATAAAGCTCATGGGTATCTAAGCCTTCTGGCTCAAGGAATACCTGATGTGAATCTTTATCTGCAAAACGATGAATTTTATCTTCAATCGATGGGCAATAACGTGGACCAACACCTTCGATTACACCGGTATACATTGGTGAACGGTCTAAACCCCCACGGATAATTTCGTGGGTTTTTTCACTGGTATGCGTGATATAGCAATTGACTTGCTCAGGGTGCATTGATGCATCACCCATAAATGACATCACTGGTGATGGGAAATCACCCGGTTGTGGTGTCATGACAGAGAAATCAACTGAGCGAGCATCAATGCGTGGTGGGGTACCTGTTTTTAAACGTCCCACAGGAAGTTTAAGTTCACGTAAACGATGAGCCAGTGCAATTGATGGTGGATCCCCTGCACGGCCGCCACTCGAGTTTTGTAAACCGACATGGATCACACCACCGAGGAAAGTACCGGTTGTCAGTACCACAGTTTTGGCATCAAAGCGAATGCCCATCTGGGTCACAACACCCTTCACTGCATCGCCTTCAACAATCAAGTCATCTGCCGCTTGCTGGAAGATGTCCAGATTGGCCTGATTTTCCAGCGTATCGCGAATTGCAGCTTTATAACGTACGCGATCTGCCTGTGCACGTGTCGCACGAACGGCAGCGCCCTTACGCGAATTGAGAATACGGAATTGAATACCACCTTTATCCGCCGCAAGCGCCATTGCGCCACCAAGGGCATCAATCTCACGGACCAGATGCGATTTACCAATACCACCAATTGCTGGGTTACAGCTCATCTGACCCAAAGTTTCAATATTATGCGTCAACAATAATGTTTGTCTTCCCATACGTGCCGCAGCAAGTGCCGCTTCCGTACCAGCGTGACCGCCACCAATTACGATAACGTCGTAAACTTTAGGATAGTGCATAGTGGTAAATATGTATTCAAAAAATGACAGAGTATTATATAGGAGTTTTGCAGCAAATTGGCAAAAACCGTCAACATTCTGATTGATTCTAAGCCTCAGTTATGCTGACAAAACATACAAAAAGAAACGTTCTGTTGCATTTTCATCTTATACTTAACAGAGCTGCCTAAACTATTAACCCGAACACCACTGTTTTATCTGATGAATTTCTTATCCTAAAAAGTGCATAACAAATACTTTAGGAAAATGATATGAACACAAAGCTTTTATTTTCATCTCTTATTTGTAGCCTATGTTTTAGCGTAGCTGCACATGCGGCGGATACCAAAGCTACCCAAGACCCACAAGCCAAAAAGTATCAACAGGTTTGTAAAGGCAAAAAACAAGGTGACCCAGTTTCATTTGCGTATAAAGGCGTTGTTTTCAACGGTTCGTGTGAACCTAATGAAGCAGGTAAACTCGCATTCCAACCGCCAATGCCGGCTTCTAACGCTGCTGTAGACACACAAAGTCGTCTCTCTGAAACCCAGTCCGCTCCACGTCCAGTGAGCAGTGCTCCAATGGAAGCTGCGCCTGCGATGAGTGCACCGGCAGCGACACCTGCTCCGCCAGTTGCTCCTGATGTTGAACAGACTGCGCCATAATTGCAGCAACAATAAAGAAGGTCTTCATGACCTTCTTTTTTTTGTCTATAAAATCTAAAAACAATGTAATAGCGCTCACGCCGTCAAATATTTGTCCTTAAAATTGTAATCTGTCTATTTTATAATCCCTTTAATAAGTTTTAATCTATTACAATACCCACAAATACATTTATTTAGGTTTTCCTGTGAACTGGCTACAAATTCATATTACTGTTGATCAAAATCAAGTTGAACTGACCGAAACATTGCTTCTTTCATTGGGCGCGGTGAGTGTTACTTTAGATGATGCAGAAGATCAGGCCCTGCTTGAGCCATTACCAGGCGAAACTCCATTGTGGAATAAAGTCATCGTTACAGGTATTTACCAACAAGAAGAAGATGACCCGATTGATGTAGATGCTTTGGAAACTTTCCTTAAAGCTCAACTTCCAGATGTGCCGATGCGCCATGAATACCTTGAAAATCAGGTGTGGGAACGTGCCTGGATGGATTATTACGAACCGATTCAAATCAGTGAAAAATTCTGGATTGTTCCTGAATGGTTAGAACCGCCTGAAGCCGATGCAACCAACATCAAGCTTGATCCAGGTCTGGCTTTTGGTACAGGTAACCATGCCAGCACTTTCTTATGCTTACAATGGTTAGGCAAAACCGATGTCAAAGATAAAGTTGTCATCGACTATGGCTGTGGTTCAGGTATTTTAGGCGTTGCTGCCCTTTTATTAGGTGCTAAAAAAGTTTATGCAACGGATATCGACCCGCAAGCTGTACTCGCAACTAAACAGAATGCCGAGTTAAATGGCGTGCTTGACCGTCTATATGTCGGCTTACCTGAAGAGTTTGATCAGGAATTCAAACCTCAACAGGCTGATATTCTGGTTGCCAATATTCTTGCAGCCCCACTAATGGCACTTGCGCCTGAATTCTCAACTTTATTAAAAAATGAGGGCGAGTTCGCACTAGCAGGTGTAATTGAAGAGCAAGTTGCTGATGTTTCTAGCGTTTACGCCGAGTTTTTTGATATATTAGAAATTGAAAAGCGTGAAGAAAACTGGTGCCGCATTTCAGGAAAACGAAAAACAAGCTGAGAATTTTATAAATTATGAGTGAAAAACAAACCCGCTGCCCTAAATGTTCAACTGTGTACAAAGTGACCCTTTCACAACTCAGTGTTGCACAGGGTATGGTTTGTTGCCCAAAATGCGTGATTAACTTTAATGCATTAACCAATTTGCTCGAAACAGACAGTGAAGCGACGCCAACACCAGTTAATCGCTCGCTGTTTTCATCGATCCAGCCAGATAGCTCATTTGCAGAAAAACAGATGCAGATCTTGAGGATCTTCGATCAGAAAATTGAAAACTCCAATATTGACCTACTCACTTATTTAAATAACCTGAATTATTTTAATACCGAGCCGGTCACTGCCCTGCCCAACCTAAATCTTTCAGAAGATGCGGTTTTGATTGATCAGGAAAATAGTGACAAACAACATGGCTGGTTGTATTACACCCTTTGGGGAATCGGTAATATTGCCCTGATTCTGGTCTTTGCTTTCCAGATTTTATGGTTTAACCCGAAACTGATGCATGAAAGCCCGGCATTAAATCAGATGTTTAATTATGTCTGTGGTGTTCTCAGCTGCAAGATAAATAATGAACAATACCAGTCTCTCACCTTTGAGAAAGTTAAACTGAAACGGGTTGAGCATGATGCTACAGGCTTTTCTGGTGTATTGGTTAACCTGGATAAAAATAGTGTAGTACTTCCTCCAATCAAGGTTGTACTCAAACAAGATGGTGAAGCGATTTCTTATACCGTTTTAAAACCCCAAGACTATTTAGTCGACAGTTTAAAAACCATTCAGCGTATTCCATCCAATAGCCCTTTTCGCTTCGAATTTACCATTCCGAAAAGCAAAAATAGCTTCAATGACTATAGTTTAGAATTTGTACAGCCCTAAAAGCTCAAAAAAGTGACAAAAAAACAAAAAAAAGTGCAGTTAATTTGCTCACTTTTTCGCTGACAGTGGTATGATACGCGCCACGAATGCTTTGACCCACTTACTCCTCGTAATTTACAGACAATAAAATCGTTAAACGAACTGTGCTTTTACCCAATAAGCGCATTGTTGGTTTTTTTGTTTTTGAAAGTAGGCAGTAACAAATATTTAACTATTGTTACGCTTATTTTTTACACAACTCGAGGATTTGTGGCAAGCTAATAGTCCTTTTGTTTTAGAGTCACTGTTTTAGGATCTAAAACAGGGCTCAGTAATTTAGACCACATTTATATCACTTTACCCAAGTGATATTTTGATTTTTCGGATTAACACGCATGAATAGCAAATCTCCTATTTTTACGGCTCAATCTGATGTCGCTCTTCGCATCCATGTAGATCGCGCAGTTCGTCATTATTTTGCACAATTGCAAGGTGAGCAACCATCTCAAGTGTATGACATGGTTTTAGCAGAAATGGAGAAACCTCTTTTATCTGTGGTCTTAGAATATACTCGTGGCAACCAAACGCGTGCTGCTGAGATTTTAGGCCTTAACCGCGGAACTTTACGCAAAAAGTTAAAAGCTCACGGTTTAATGAGTGAATAATTGATAAAATGCTCACGTTCTCGTGGGCATTTTTTTTGCCTTTGTTTTAATCTGTAGACTTCAAACTGTTGACTAAAATCATGACTATCAAACGTGCTTTAATCTCTGTATCCGACAAAACCGGAATCGTTGAATTCGCTCAAAATCTTGTAGCGCTAGGGGTAGAAATTTTATCTACGGGCGGTACCTATAAGTTGCTTAAAGACAACAATATTGCCGTCGTAGAAGTTTCTGAACATACAGGTTTTCCTGAAATGATGGATGGCCGTGTTAAAACACTGCATCCAAAAATTCATGGAGGCATCTTGGCGCGTCGTGGTCTGGACGAAGCGGTGATGCAAGAACACAACATTGATCCGATTGATCTGGTGATTGTTAACCTGTATCCATTTGCGGCAACGGTAGCAAAGCCAAACTGCTCGCTTGCAGATGCAATCGAGAACATCGACATCGGTGGTCCGACCATGGTTCGTGCGGCAGCGAAAAACCACGCTTCAGTGGGTATTATCGTTAATGCAGCAGACTACGACACAGTCGTAGCCGAGCTAAAAGCAAATGGTACACTGTCTTATGAAACACGTTTCGATTTAGCAGTTAAAGCATTTGAGCATACAGCACAATACGATGGCATGATTGCTTCTTATTTAGGTGCACGCGTGGGTAAAGCAGAAGGCGAAGCGGATCTCTTCCCGCGTACCTTCAATACGCAACTGAATAAAGCACAAGATTTACGTTATGGTGAAAACCCGCATCAGAACGCAGCCTTCTATGTTGAAGAAAATGCAAAAGAAGCCTCTGTTTCTACTGCCAAGCAATTACAAGGCAAAGAACTCTCTTATAACAATATTGCAGATACCGATGCCGCACTTGAATGTGTGAAATCATTTGCGAAACCTGCTTGTGTGATCGTTAAACATGCTAACCCTTGCGGTGTTGCAGTTTCACTGGATGGCATCAAGGCAGCTTATGATCTTGCTTATGCAACCGATCCTGAATCAGCATTTGGCGGCATCATTGCATTCAACCGCGAATTAGACACTACGACAGCACAAGCAATCGTTGATCGTCAATTTGTTGAAGTGATTATTGCACCAAGCATTGCAGAAGGTGTACTTGAAATCACCGGTGCGAAAAAGAATGTACGCGTACTGGTCTGTGGTGAACTTCCGGCCATTGATGCACGTGCGCCACAGCTTGACTATAAACGCGTGAATGGCGGTTTATTGGTTCAAGACCAAGACTTGGGCATGATCACTAAAGATGACCTGAAAGTTGTGACCAAACGTGCGCCGACTGAACAGGAAATTGATGATCTTATCTTTGCATGGAAAGTTGCAAAATATGTGAAATCAAATGCGATCGTGTATGCGAAAAACCGCCAAACCATCGGTGTAGGCGCAGGTCAAATGAGCCGCGTCAACTCGGCACGTATTGCAGCCATTAAGGCTGAACATGCTGGTTTAGTGGTTGAAGGTGCAGTCATGGCCTCTGATGCATTCTTCCCGTTCCGTGATGGTATTGATAACGCTGCTAAAGCTGGCATTAAATGCATTATCCAGCCAGGCGGTTCAATGCGTGACGAAGAAACCATTGCAGCAGCAGATGAAGCTGGTATTGCCATGGTGTTTACGGGTATGCGTCACTTCCGTCACTAAATGATCTGAGTCTCAACGCAATCCCCCTAAATCCCCCTTTAAAAAGGGGGACTTACTTTTTCACCCGAATAAGCTTGCTCCCCTCTTTCGCAAAGAGGGGTTTGGGGGAGATTCAGAGGGACTTTTTTATTCTGAACAGGTATATTCTTAGATACGGAAAAAGGGAAATAACTTTATAATGAATATTTTAGTTTTGGGTAGCGGTGGCCGTGAACATGCACTTGCATGGAAAATCGCACAAGATGCAAAAGTCACTAAAGTCTTTGTGGCACCAGGTAATGCAGGTACTGCAACTGAAGACAAATGTGAAAATGTTGAACTCGATATTTTAGACAATCCAGCGATTATTGCTTTTGCCAAAGAAAATGATGTGGCATTGGTCATCGTTGGTCCTGAAGCACCTTTAGTGAATGGTGTGGTGGATGCAGCACGCGAAGCTGGCTTAAAAATCTGGGGGCCAACCCAATATGCAGCGCAGCTAGAAGGTTCAAAAGCATTTGCGAAACACTTCTTGAAACGTCACAACATTCCAACCGCTTTTTATGATGTCTTTACTGAAGTCGATGCCGCTAAAGCTTATGTAGAGCAAAATGGCGCACCTATTGTCATCAAGGCAGATGGCCTTGCGGCGGGTAAAGGCGTGATCGTGGCCATGACCAACGAAGAAGCTTTCGCTGCGATTGACGATATGCTTGCAGGCAACAAATTCGGTGATGCAGGTTCACGTGTAGTGATTGAGCAGTTCCTTGCAGGCGAAGAAGCCAGCTTCATTTGCATGATCGATGGCAACAACATTTTGCCAATGGCAACATCGCAAGATCATAAACGTATTTTTGAAGGCGATGAAGGTCCAAACACAGGTGGTATGGGTGCTTACTCTCCTGCCCCTGTGGTGACTGCGGAAGTCTTTGAACGTGTCATGAATGAAGTGATGCGCCCAACCGTTGATGGTATGGCTGCGGACGGTCACGTTTATACAGGTTTCTTATACGCGGGCTTGATGATTGATGAACAAGGTCAGCCACGTGTGATCGAATTCAACTGCCGTTTTGGTGATCCAGAAACCCAACCGATCATGATGCGCTTAAAATCATCTTTGGTTGATTTGGTAGAAGCAGGTATTGCAGGTAACTTGCCAGCTGAAGCTGAATGGGATGAGCGTAAATCGATTGGTATCGTGCTTGCTGCTGGTGGTTACCCTGAAACTGTACGCAAAGGCGATGTCATTTCAGGTCTTGGTCAATCTCCGGAAGACACCAAAATTTTCCATGCTGGTACAGCAATGAGTGCTGATGGTCATGTGATTACTGCAGGTGGTCGCGTACTCTGCGTTACGGCATTAGGTGATACGGTACTTGAAGCACAAATTAATGCACTAGAGGTGTGTGGTCAGGTCACTTTCACTGGCATGCAATACCGTAGCGACATTGGCTATCGCGCCATCGCCCGTGAAAAAGCAGAATAAGTAAATCCTGTAAAAAAAGCCTTCTTCGGAAGGCTTTTTTTATTCCTTAAATTGCATAATTTCCACTTCTATATTCATTATTTAAATATAAAATTCAGAAAAATATATATTTATGTTTTAATTCAACCTGCTACAGCACTTTTTTAAAAAAACCATAAAACTATCATCAATTTATATTTACTTATGCTGTAATTTCTCCTAAATAATCATAGTCTTATACCTCACAGTACACTTTGTTGCTCTGTCCCCTGCACTAAATTATTGCTATGATTGCCGAAATTTTAGATGTTGTTTTTATGTTAAATCAGTATTCTTTTTCTTTGATTTCAAATGATTAGAATATTTAGCCTAACAAAACAAATTGCAGCTAAATCCAAATTTGATTAGAAAAAGATATGAATACCTTATTTCCCGCTGTATATATACTGAATGGGAACATGAATATTCATTTATTTTTCGCGTGTTGTGGAAAGGACTCTACTGAAAACCTCAAGAATAATTCACGTGATTGTTTGAGGACGATGCCAATTTACAACATACAAACCTATTGCAATCATTAATGCTCGAGAAAAGCTGATTTTCTCGACATTATTCCGATTAGGATTTATACATGAAAAAGCTGATTAGTCTTTTTTTAAGTGTATCGGTGTTATTACTTGCTGCTTGCAGTAAACAACCGGATACCGCATCTACCGAGCAAAAAGGTGATGCTGCTGCATTACAAACTGTTGTAATCGCTTCTACAGGTTCTGACGCCGATATCTGGCGTTATATTGCAACTTTACCTGAAACTAAAGCTGCAGGTCTAAAACTTGAAATTAAAAACTTCACTGATTATGTTGCAATGAATACTGCAGCAGCAAACAAAGAAGTTGATCTGAATGCATTCCAGTCTTACGCTTACCTTGTGGCATTTAATGCTGCCAATAAAGATAAGATTGCACCTGTTTCAACCACCTATTTAGAGCCAATGGGTATCTACTCAAGCAAAGTCAAAAAAGTTGACGAATTTGCCGAAGGTGCCACCATTGCGATTCCAAATGACGGCGCAAACGAATCACGTGCATTATTACTTTTACAAAGCGCGGGCTTAATCAAGTTAAAAGCTGACTTTGATCCGGTAAAAGGCACACCTGCCGACATTACCGAAAACCCGAAAAAAATTGTGATCAAACCGATTCAAATGGCAACAGCTGTACGTGTTAAAGACGAAGTTGATGCGATTTTATTAGGTAATACGCTTGCAATGGAAGGTGGTTTAAACGTTCTGAAAGATGCGATCTTCTATGAGCCTGTAGATCAAAGCACCAAGCTAAATGTAAACGTTTTAGCCACTGCAGAATCGCGTAAAGACGATCCTGTATTGCAAAAAGTTGGCACGCTTTACCACACTGAAGCGGTGAAGAAATATGTGCAAGAACACTTCGCGGGTACGAAAGTTGACGTGAACAAACCAACAAGCTACCTCACCGAAGCAAATTCGTAATATAATGCTCTCAAATAAAACAGGCAAAGTGATTTTGCCTGTTTTTTCTTTTCTGCCATAGTACTGACGAACATGATCCAATTTAAAAACATTTCGAAACACTATCAGTTGAAAGGTCAAACGATCAATGCACTGGACCAGATCAATTTAGAGATCCCGGACGGCAGTATCTTTGGCATTATCGGCTATAGTGGTGCAGGTAAAAGTACACTGATCCGTTTGATTAATTTGCTTGAACGCCCGACGCAGGGACAAGTTATTATCAATCAAAAAGACTTTACTGCGATGGACGCACGCACACTTCGTCAAGAACGTGCAAATATTGGCATGATCTTTCAGCACTTCAATCTTCTTCAGACCAAAACCGTGTCTGAAAATATTGAGATGCCGCTTAAATTATTGGGGCACAGTAAAGCTGAACGGGATAAACGTCTGGCTGAATTACTCGATTTTATCGATCTAAAACATAAAAAAGATGCCTACCCTGATGAACTTTCAGGTGGTCAAAAACAACGTGTTGGTATCGCACGTGCGCTAGCCAATCACCCTAAGATTCTACTCTGTGACGAAGCAACCTCCGCACTTGACCCACAAACCACCAAATCAGTTCTGGCACTCTTAAAAAAGATCAATCAGGAACAGAACATTACCATTGTCATGGTCACCCATGAAATGGATGTGATCGAATCGGTATGTGACTATGTAGCCGTAATGGAATCAGGACATGTGATTGAAACTGGTCCAACCTTGGATATTTTCAGCCAGCCGCAACATCCAACCACCAAAACCTTTATTCAAACGGTTTTACAGCAGCAGTTACCTGTCAATATTTTAAGTAATCTTGAACACCAGCATCACAATAGTATCTATAGCCTGCAGTTTCTGGGCACTTCTGCACAGGAAACCGTGATTCAGGCTGCGATTAAACAGTTTGATGTCAGCTTAAATATTCTGTTTGCCAACATGACCGAGATTAATGGTACCGTGATCGGACAAATGTTTATTCAACTGCTGGGCGATCCGTTGATCATTCAAGACACCGTAAAGTTCCTTGAACTTCAAGGCGTGAAAGTAGAACAATCTGGAGTGGTCAGCCAATGAGAGATTTAATTGTACAATGGCTCACGCAAGTCACTGCTCCTTTTTGGCATAGCTCGCTCTCGATCGACCAGTTTGTAACGGCACTGCAAGAAACTTTCCAGATGGTCTTCTTCTCTTTGCTATTTGGTTGTATTTGGGGCTTGATTCAGGGTATCACCCTGGTCGTGACCCGCACTGGCGGTATTTTACAAAATCGTGCGATTTATTATTTCCTCAATCCGATTGTGAATGCCCTGCGCTCCCTGCCTTTCATTATTCTTTTGATCGCTGTGATTCCACTCACCAAAATGCTGGTGGGTACATCGATTGGCACATGGGCTGCGATTGTACCGCTCACAATCTATGTTGGGCCATACTTAGGTCGTTTGATTGAAACCTCTCTGCTCGAAGTCAATGAAGGTATTGTTGAGTCCGCTCAGGCCATGGGGGCGTCACCATGGCAGATCATCTTCAAGTTTATTATTCCCGAAGCACGTAGCTCCCTGATTCTTAACCTGACCACAGGCACAATTTCCCTGATCGGTGCAACAGCAATGGCAGGTGCCGTCGGTGCAGGTGGTATCGGTGACTTGGCAATTTCGTACGGTTATCAACGTTTCGACACCAGCGTGGTGATTTTAACCGTAATCGTGTTATTGCTACTGGTGCAAATGGTACAGATGCTTGGGGATTGGTTGGCTAAATTGCGCTAATCCATGAGTTTATAAAAAACGCTCAACTTGAGCGTTTTTTGTTTTTTAGCTTTTAGTTGGAAAAATAGATTTCATTGGCAGCCTTGAATGTATTGACATGTAAAGGCACCAAATCATCCAGCGCCTGATATCCCCCCGCCAATACAAACAAGAGTGGAATTTTCATTTTCTTGGCCATATCAAAGACAATACGATCCCGTTCAAATAGCAACTCAGTGGTCAACCATTTGGAACCATATTTATCATGCTGGTGGCAGTCCATCCCGGCCTGATAAATCATCAGATCCGATTCCCAGCGTGATGCATACTGAAAAGCCTCAAAGATCGCCTCTCGATACAAATCAAAATTTCCATGTTTCGGATGAATATATCGGGTCAGACTACGTTCACCCGCCTTGCAGCCAAAACGGATGCCAAAAATGCCAAAATTAATCAGGTTGGTCATACGGTTGGTAAAAATAGCCGTACCATCCCCCCCATGTTGATCACAATCCAAAATGAAGATCCGTTTCTCAGGATATTGCTTGGCGACCAGTGCCAGACCATTAAAAGTGCAATACGCGGCACCCGATTCATAACTGGCGTGATGAAATCCCTGGGCAATATTGGCAGCGATTCCTTCTTTCAAGGCAATCTCAGCGCCTCGCAATTGACCCGCCTGAACCGATAAAATCGCATCTCTCAACTGCTCGTTCCATGGCTTAAAACCTTGAATGGTTGCAAATGCCGATTGCCCTGATAGAAAAGCATCGACGTAGTGTGGATGATGTAGTTTTCTTAAGATCTCAATATCAATCAGCCCTGGATCAACCAGCTCTGCCATGTGCTGCGTACGCAGCACATCGGCAACAGCGGTGAGTTTTTCCATACTATTGGTATGCGTCTGTGCAAAGTAGCGTGGAGAGTAACAAGCCTTTAGCATGGATGTCCTACATAAATCTGATCTTTGGCAATATCCATCAGCTGACTTAACTCAGTGCTATCCGGTCTGAATAATCCATTATCGACCTGTTGTTTAAAATGATAGCCGAATGCCCGCGCACGATGTTGTGGCGATACAGCCAAGGTGGTTAGACGTAAAAACCAGAAACCATTCATTTTAGCAATCGGGATCACATATCCCTTATATTGCTTGTTTTTATGTTTTTCGAGTTGTTCAATCTCATAATGTGTAGAGAATAAACTGCCTGCCGGTAATCGCACACCATTCATCATTAAAGGAACCAGACTGATACAGGAATGGTTATCCCCCATATTCAGCTTTTCCATCATCACCGGCTGATCATGTTGATCTACAAAAATATTGATTTCACCCTGCCGCAATAAACGGTGATGTGCAATGCGCAAAAAGAATTTTTCCGCCATGGGACAAGAACCCACCTTAGGCTTTTCAGGCAAAGCCTGACATTCGATCATGCCAAAATCCTGCGCTGTATGAGGAAGGATAATATCGGCAAGCAACTGACAGATCAGTTTACTTTCTTCGAGCTGGGCATATTGATGAATATGTCTGAGTTTGGCTTGAAAGTCGACTTCTTGCTGTAAATTCTGTGCAAAGCTCTCTTGCTGGTTTAAACGCTTTAAAGTCTGTTGGACTCCTAAATTGATATCAAGATTCCGCCACGTTTCTAGTATCAGACCATATGAACCCGCTTGATTGAGAATATTTTTCAGCGCTTTGCTTTCATAATCTTCAAAAATGCGTAAATCCTGAAACCCAACCGGATCACGCACCTGCGAAACAAACTCTGCAATCACTCGCGTCGCTTGTGTATAGCCACAACCTCTGCGTTCTGTTTGATGGCTAAAGTGTTCATTCAACATTTCTGTTAGTTTGGCAGAGAGCGGATATAAATATTTTTTAAAAATCATGACCACTTCGTGATCAACCACATCAGACATAAGCTCCCCCTGCTTTGTTATGATGATTTACAACGACCTCATCCTTATTTTGTTAAATCTAATTTTAAATAGTTTAGCTTTAATAAAGTATTTCTTATAGGATTAAAGATGAATATAAATCATTCACTTATAAAACTTTTCTTTCATCTTTAATGAAAATACAACACTTGTCAACTATTAATAAATTGCGTGGATATCGACGTCAGAATCTGCCTTAAAAAGTCAGTATTACTGTACAAATGCAGCGCTTTTTTGCACTGAATGACATTTGCACTTAAACTAGAGACAGGCACTAAACGTTTAGTACCCCACCCACAATAACCACATGCAATAAAGCTCCAGGATTCGGTCATGCACTATAAGATTCATGTCATTGACGTCAAAAATGCCTTAAAAAATTATATCTGGTTATTGGAAGATACACGCAGCAAAGAAGTTATTGCGGTCGATCCCACAGAAGCCGATCTGGTCACCACCTTTTGCCAGCAACATCAACTCACGCTGAAACAGGTCTGGCTGACCCATTGGCATCCAGACCATACCGGTGGTGTCCCTGGCTTATTGGCCAATCAGAATATTGAAGTCTTTGGGCCGCGAGATGAATTGAGCAAAATCTCTCTCATCTCAAATCCGCTACAGAACAATGATCATTTTCACTTTAATGATCTGAAAATTGAGGTGATCGCAACACCAGGTCATACCTTAGGTCATATCACTTATTTTATTGAAGAAATGGATAGCCTGTTCAGTGGTGATACCCTGTTTGCAATGGGCTGCGGGCGCTTATTCGAAGGCACAGCCGAACAAATGTACCATTCCTTAAATCGACTGGCCGCATTACCTATCCAGACCAAAGTGTATTGCACCCATGAATATACCCTTGCCAATGGCGAGTTTGCCTTGACTGTCGAGCCACATAATGTCGCCTTGCAAGAACGGATGCGACAGGTCAAAGCATTACGCGATGCAGAGCAAATCACCTTGCCGAGCACCATTGAACTGGAACTTGCAACCAATCCTTTTTTACGTACCGATAGTGCTGAGGAGTTCGCGCGTATCCGTAGCCTGAAAGATCAGTTTTAATTATTGATGTTAATTTGAGCAATTCATTTTCTACGTTTCATTTAAGGTAGAAAATGAAATCATTTTTTACATTTATCATGAAATATTTATTTAAAAAATAATTTTTAAACACAGAAAGACAAAAACATTTTAATTAATAAATTCAAATAGATGAAAAACCATCAGATAAGATTATACCTAGAAAAATTACGCTAATTTTACATTACTTACACGTGGCAAAATAATTCTATGTATTGCCCCTTTAAAAAAATTTGGCTGACCCTTATTAATAAATACATGTTCACAAGGAGATCTCTGGCATGAAAAACAGAGTTGTTAAAGCAAAAAACGTATTGGCTTTCCGTATTTGGTTAGA
The DNA here is from genome assembly GCF_051947995.1 of Acinetobacter calcoaceticus. Classification (GTDB taxonomy): domain Bacteria; phylum Pseudomonadota; class Gammaproteobacteria; order Pseudomonadales; family Moraxellaceae; genus Acinetobacter. Next base: position 284,057 of record NZ_JBLVVH010000001.1, read on the forward strand.
AAAATTGGGATATTCAGTTAAAAATCTTACAGATAACCGTGGTTTTACCTTTAGCTTTAAAAAAGAATATGGTTTGGTGACAGGCGATCTCTCTGGTAATGCTTTAGCAATGCAGTTGGGTGAAGAATTCGAAGATCATTTAAAAGCCTAATGATAAAATTTCCAAAACACGAGGGTTTCAAAGGGATTTGGAATCCTTGATTTATAAAAATAAGCATAGTTCCAATTTTATCTCCCTTTTTAATTCTTCATTTTCTAGCCATTTCCAATAAAAATTTCATTGGAACGAAACCGATTTCCAAGTATCATATTGCCCAGTCGAGGGATGCTGCGACAATTGATCGGTACTAAAGATCAATTTGCCAGGCTCGACGATCGGTTAAACATTCGCTTTAGCCAACAACGGCATCCGCGAACAGAATGATCCATACTATTTTTTCTAGGAGATCCTGATGAACGCGGTGAATGCTTCATTTACAGATTATAAAGTTGCCGATATTTCCCTTGCTGACTACGGTCGTAAAGAGATCAAACTTGCTGAAGCAGAAATGCCAGCTTTGATCGGCTTACGTAAGCGTTATTCTGCTGCTAAACCACTTGCTGGCGCAAAAATTCTGGGTTGTATCCATATGACCATCCAGACTGCCGTTTTAATTGAAACATTGGTTGAACTTGGCGCAGAAGTACGTTGGACTTCATGCAACATCTTCTCGACTCAAGACCATGCTGCTGCTGCCATTGCTGCAAGCGGCGTGCCTGTATTTGCCTGGAAAGGTGAAACAGAAGAAGAATATGTATGGTGCCTAGAGCAACAGATCAATGTAAATGGTCAGCCTTGGGATGCCAACATGATTCTGGACGATGGCGGTGACTTGACTGCACTTGTTCACGAAAAATACCCTGCACTGTTAGAACGCATCCACGGCATTACCGAAGAAACCACTACAGGCGTACAACGCCTATTGGAAATGTGGAAAGACGGTTCACTTAAAGTTCCTGCCATCAATGTGAATGATTCGATCACTAAATCGAAAAACGACAACAAATACGGTTGCCGTCATTCATTAAACGATGCGATCAAACGTGCGACTGACATGTTACTTTCTGGTCGTCGTGCACTTGTGATCGGTTATGGTGATGTGGGTAAAGGTTCTGCTCAATCTTTACGCCAAGAAGGCATGATCGTACGTGTCACTGAAGTGGACCCGATTTGCGCAATGCAAGCATGTATGGATGGCTACGAAGTTGTTTCTCCATACAAAAATGGCGTACAAACTGGCAAGAAAGAAGACATCAATCACGATCTACTCGGCAATACTGACCTTGTTGTGACCACTACGGGTAACTACCACGTATGTGATTCAGCCATGTTAGATAGCTTAAAAGCGGGTGCGGTTGTATGTAATATTGGTCACTTTGACACTGAAATCGATACAGCTTACCTCCGTGGTTACAAGTGGGTTGAAGTAAAGCCACAAGTACACCAAGTATATCGTTCAGAAGATGAAAACAACTATTTGATCCTTCTTTCAGAAGGTCGACTAGTCAACCTTGGTAATGCCACAGGTCACCCATCACGTGTCATGGATGGTTCTTTCGCCAACCAGGTTTTAGGTCAAATGCATTTATTCGCTGAGAAATTTGCTGATTTGCCTGCCGATCAAAAACAAGCGGCGATTCGCGTAGAAGTACTTCCTAAGAAATTAGACGAAGAAGTTGCTGCAGCAATGGTTGTTGGCTTCGGTGGTGTATTAACACAACTGACGCAAGTACAGGCAGATTACTTAGGCGTTCCAGTGGAAGGCCCGTTCAAATCTGACGCTTATAAATACTAAGAACATCAGGGCAGACGTTTTACGGACTGCCCTTTTTTCTAAAATTTTCCAGGCGAGTTAAAAAGGATTTGAAATGACCAAGCGTGTTCCTATTTCTTTTGAATTTTTCCCACCAAAAACTGATGCGGGTGCGGAAAAGTTACGTGTTGTTCACCAAGAACTACAACTGTTAAATCCAGAGTTTTTCTCCATTACGTATGGCGCTGGCGGTTCTACTCGTGAACGTACCTTAGCGGCGATCAATGACTTTAATGGTCAAGGCACCCCTGTTGCACCGCACTTGTCTTGTATCGGGGATGATAAGGCACGTATCGCTGAGCTTTTAGACTTATATAAATCTCAAGGCATTGATCGTATTGTGGCATTGCGTGGCGATTTACCGTCAGGTCAGGTCGGCCTGGGTGAACTCCCTTATGCTCAGGATCTGGTTCGCTTTATTCGCGAACACTCAGGTGACCATTTCCACATTGAAGTGGCGGCTTATCCTGAAATGCACCCACAGGCAGACAGTTTCGATGGGGATATCCAGCGTTTTGTAGAGAAAGTCAATGCAGGCGCTAATGCAGGCATTACCCAATTTTTCTTCAATCCAGATGCATATTTCTACTTTATTGAACGAATTGCCAAAGCAGGCGTGAATATTCCAGTTGCACCAGGTATCATGCCGATTACTAATGCCAGTAACCTGATCCGCTTTGCTGATGGTACAGGTGCCGAAATTCCACGCTGGATCCGCAAGCAACTTGCTGCCTATGGTGATGATAGCGCAAGTATCAAAGCTTTCGGTCACGAAGTGATTGTGAATCTGTGCGAGCGACTGATCGCGGGTGGCGCACCAACCCTGCACTTCTACTCAATGAACCAAACCGAACCGACTCGACAACTGGTTGTTGATCTTGGTTTAAACTAATTTGTACGAGCCCTACCCAAGCATGAATCGTTTTTATATCGAAACCGAATTAAATACTGGCCATACCATTGAATTAACAGAATCGGTATTTCATCACTGGGTACGCGTGCTTCGTGCCAAAGAACAAGAACAGGCCATCTTTTTCAATGGAAAAGGTGGCGAATATGTCGTAACACTGACTCAGATCAACAAAAAAAATGCCTTTGTTTCAGTCGATCAATTTGATGCAGCAGATCGTACTGCACCTTTTAAAGTGATCTTAGGACAAGTCATGAGTAAAGGTGATCGTATGGATTATGCGATCCAGAAGGCAACTGAACTCGGTGTTACCACGATTCAGCTCTTAACCAGTGAACGTTGCGAAATGCGTTTAAAGTATGATCGTGATCAAAAGAAACTGGATCACTGGCAGTCTGTTGCCATTGCCGCATGTGAACAATGCGGCATGAACCGTGTACCGGAAATTCTTGCGCCTATTTCACTGAGCGACTGGGTTGAGTCCGACTTACCAGCATCCCGTTTTGTGCTTGCCCCGAATAAAGATCAGGAAAATGTACTGTTAAATAGTTTACCTGAGCTGGCCTTACTGATTGGCCCCGAAGGTGGCTTAAGTGAAGCAGAAATTAACACGGCCAATCAAAATAATTTTAAAAACTGGTGTATTGGAGACCGGGTTTTAAGAACAGAAACCGCGCCGGTTGTGGCTTTATCCATTTTGAATTATCACTTTGCCCGCTAATGCTGCCCGAGCATTGCTTTCCCTTTTGTTTAGCGTTAATTTAAAACGAAAAGTGACTATGTTTACAAAAAAACAAAGACTGTGCACATAGATAAAAAATGAAAAGGATTATGCTTGATATGTTAGGGGTTCAGGACAAAAGCTTGCCACAGTTTATCTATACGGATCAAATCAGTTATCCAAATCATGTCCGCTTGTTTGTCATAAGCGTGTTTTGTATTTGCCTGTTAGATTATGCGCTGTTTGGCGTTTTTTATACGTTTGAATCCAATATTTTTACCACCTGGATGAGTATAACGCTTGTCATCCTGTTAAGTTTTTCCGGTATTTGTCATTTTCTGTTAAAACGTTATTCTGCGGTTCGCTATGCCCGTAAAACCAACCTTATTTTCCAGCTCATCTGTTTTTTTACAGGCCTATTGATTGGCGCCAATACGGTCATTATTAATGATTATTTAGGCACTGATGTTCCGAATCTGATTGGCTCCCATGTTTTAACGCTCACAGCTTTACTGCTTACCGCCTCCCATATCATTGCACTCACCTTTTTAACGCAACATATTCGTTATTTCTTTTTATTTTTCATCCCGAGTATTACCCCATTACTCATTTCCCAGCTTTTGCATCGGGATCATGAACATAACTTATTCTATCTGGCCTACTATTCATCGTTTTTTGCAACCGTACTTTGTGCTCAGGCGACCTACAAGATTCATAAACATCTTGCGCTGGTACTTGAAAAGAATAAACAACTGATTGATGTCGCAGAACAGCATAATCACTGGACAGAAGAACTATGCCAGCAACTGCAGCATGAAGTGAATAAATCAAAAGATATCGAAGCCCAGCTCCAGTTCAATAATCATTTGTTAGAACAGAAAGTCCGTGAGCGCACCTTTGATTTAACCCAGATGAACGAAAGTTTAGAGGAACATCGGCAAAGTCTGGCGCTGGCCCATGAAACGGCCGGGATTCAACATTGGGACTGGAATCTTGAAAACACCATTCACAACACGACCCCACCCGCCCATGAAGTCGCACATAATGCCCAGAATCTTTATGCCCTGCTAAATGAAGTTGCACATCCCAATGACGTTGAACGTGTAAAAAACACGCTCCATCAACATTTATCCGGTCAATCACCACGTTATGAAGAAACTTTTCGTGTCAAACATGAAAATGGCGACTGGACCTGGATTCATGCTGTCGGTCAGGTCATTTTAAGAGACCCGAAAAGTGGTACCGCTTTACGTATGGTTGGCGTGCATCGTGATATCAATCAGGAAAAGAAAGATCAGGAACGCCTCAAGTTAGCTGCCAATGTGTTTGAACAGGCCTCTGAAGGTATTTTCATTCTGGATGAAAACTTTCATTATGTTGAGATCAATCCTAAATACGAACAGCTTACAGGTCTGGATAAACAGGCCATTCTAGGCAACCAGCTATTTGAAATTACCAAGCAGAATAAACAGCATCATCATAATTTTCATCTGTCCATTCTGGATACGCTACGCGAAGCGCAGGAATATGAAGGTGAATTTCAGGAAACCTATACCTCTGACAAATCATGTTTCCTCTGGATTCATATCAATGCAGTCAAAGATGAACAGGATCGGGTCATTAATTATATTGGTATTGTCTCAGATCAGACTGAACGCAAACATCAGGAACAGCGGTTATCTTATTTGACCAATTACGATACGCTAACGGACCTGCCTAACCGTTTTTATTATCAGCAACAACTGCATCAATATCTGGTCAATGAACCTGCCATTCAACATCTGGCAGTCATTCGCCTGAATATCGATCGTTTCCGTGCACTTAATGAAATCATCAGCAATAAAGCAGGAAACGAGTTGCTTAAACAAGTGGCGCAACGTCTACGGATCAGTAATATTGATGCCCTGCTGGTAGCTCACTTAAGTGCAGATGATTTTGCGATTATTTATGAAATATCACATTTACATCCACCTATTCACCAATTGTGCAACAACATCGTAGAAGCGTTTAGCAAAGCATTTTATATTGCCGATCAGGAGTATTTTGTCAGCATCTCGATTGGGGTAGCCACATATCCAGAGCATGGCCGTCAGGTTGATAATCTAAACACCCATGCTGAACAGGCGTTGAATGAAGCCAAACGCTTAGGCGGTAACACCATTCACTATTATTCCAACGAAAGAGCAAATTTTGTTGCCAAATATAGTGATCTTGAGCTTGATCTGAGAAAAGCCATTCAAAACAATGAACTGGTGGTTTACTATCAACCGAAGATGAGTACAGTCGACGATCAGGTGAATGGTTTTGAGGCCCTGATTCGCTGGAAACATCCAAGCAAAGGGCTAATTATGCCAAGCATTTTTATTCCTTTAGCAGAAAGTACCAGCTTGATCTCCGATATCGGACAGTTTGTACTACATGAAGCAGCCAAACAATTACAGGCTTGGCAACAACTGGGTTTTAGCAATATCAATATTGCCGTCAACATTGTGGCGCAACAGATTTTACGTGGTCAGTTACTGCATGATATTGATGAGGTTCTGACGACTTATGGTATTTCCGGCAAAAATCTGGAACTGGAAATTACTGAGTCTGCCTTTCTGGAAAATACCGAAAACGTAAAAACCATTCTCAATGCCCTCAAGCAACGTCAGATTTCAATTGCCCTGGATGACTTTGGTACAGGCTACTCTTCTCTTGCCTACCTAACCGAATATCCAATTGACATTTTAAAAATTGATCGTGCATTTATTTTAAAAATTGGCAATCCCAAACAGGATGCGATCGTTAATGCCATGATCGCCATGGGCAAAACCATTGGCCTAAAAGTTGTTGCCGAAGGTGTGGAAACAGAACAGCAGCGTGAATATCTAAAAAGACAAAACTGCGACATATTGCAGGGTTACCTGTTCTCCAAGCCCTTGACTGCGACTGGTGCAACCGAATACCTGCAACAGCATCTACATCTGTCAACAGCAGGATATTCCATTTAAACGTAAATTTTAAGCTTTTTCGCCCTTTCTTTCGTGCTCGGTATCGACTGTGAATAGCGTTATCGTTCACTGAAAATAAGCTTTTTTGACTGTGCGAAAGCATGAACTAGTGCTATATTCTTGTGCACTTATCTTAATATAGTAATTGGACGTGTATATGTCTGATTATTATCGGAACAAATGAGACTCAGATGGACGATCAATCTTTAAAACAAGCCGCTTTGTATTACCATGAATTTCCTACACCTGGAAAAATCAGTGTGACACCGAACAAGCAGCTCGTTAACCAACGAGATCTAGCGCTTGCGTATTCCCCTGGTGTTGCAGCTCCATGTTTAGAAATCGAACGTGACCCTTCTACCGCAGCAAAATATACAGCGCGTGGTAATCTGGTCGCCGTCGTGAGTAATGGTACTGCCGTGCTTGGTTTGGGAAATATTGGTCCTCTTGCTTCTAAACCAGTGATGGAAGGTAAAGGCGTTCTATTTAAAAAGTTCGCTGGTGTTGATGTATTCGATATCGAAATTGATGAAAATGATCCAGACAAGATCGTTGATATCGTTGCGGCGCTAGAGCCGACTTTTGGTGGTATCAACCTCGAAGATATCAAAGCGCCAGAATGTTTCTATATCGAAAAGAAACTTCGCGAACGCATGAAAATTCCTGTATTCCATGATGACCAACATGGAACCAGTATTATTGTCGGTTCAGCATTGCTCAATGCTTTACAGATCGTAAATAAGAAAATTGATGAAATTAAAATTGTTGCCTCTGGCGCAGGTGCTGCTGCACTTTCTTGCCTAGACTTACTTTGCGCTTTAGGCGTAAATAAAAACAACATTGTTGTCGCCGACTCTCGTGGACTTCTGACTACTGCGCGTGAAGGTCTGGACGAATCTAAAAAACGTTATGTTCAAGACATTCAGGCAAGCCAGTTACATGAAGTCATGGCAGGCGCAGACATGTTCCTTGGGCTTTCAGCAGCAGGTATCTTAACTAAAGAAATGGTTAAGGAAATGGCTGAGAACCCGATCATTTTTGCCTTGGCAAATCCTGATCCGGAAATTTTACCTGAACATGCGCATGAAGTTCGCCCAGATGTCATCATGGCAACAGGCCGCTCTGACTATCCAAACCAAGTGAACAATGCACTTTGTTTCCCTTATATCTTCCGTGGTGCGCTTGATGTTGGTGCAACAACCATTAACGAAGACATGAAAATTGCCTGTGTTCACGCGATTGCGCGTATGGCACATGTGGAAGCAGATGCCGCAACTTATGGTGAAAAATCAGCTTCATTTGGTCGTGACTACCTGATCCCTCGCCCACTTGATCAACGTTTGATTCTGGAAATTGCACCGGCCGTTGCAAAAGCAGCGATGGATTCTGGTGTCGCAACCCGCCCGATCGAAGATTTCTCTGCATATCGTCAACGTCTTTCCGAGTTTGTTTATAACTCGGCATTCTTGATGAAGCCAATCTTTGCACAGGCGAAGACCGATCCTAAACGCATTGCTTATGCCGAAGGTGAAGATCTACGCGTATTACGTGCGGTTCAGATTGCTGTTGATGAAGGCTTGGCAAAACCGATTCTTGTTGGTCGTACCGCCGTGATCGAAGAGAATATCAAAAAGCTTGGTTTACGCTTACAACATGGTGTAAACATTGAAATCGTCGATCAGGAAAAAAATCCTCAGTACGAAGAGTTCTCTAAAGAATATCACCAGATCATGCAACGTAAAGGCGTTACAGTTGAATACGCTCAACGTGAAGCACGCCGTCGTTCTACACTCATCGCAGCCATGCTGGTGAAGTTTGGTCAAGCAGATGGTATGTTATGTGGTACCTATTCAAGCTATGATATTCACTTAGATTTCGTGAAAAATATCATTGGCTTGAAAGAAGGTCGTAGCACATTCTTTACCTTGAACGCCTTGATGCTTGAAGATCGCAATTTATTTATTGCCGATACCTATGTAAACACCAACCCAACTGCGGCTCAGCTTGCTGAAATGACAATTTTGGCAGCAGAAGAAGTTCGTCGTTTTGGTATTACACCGCGTGTTGCCCTGCTTTCACACTCGAGCTTTGGTAGCGATCAAACCGATCCAAGCGCACAAAAAATGCGTGAAGTTTACCGTTTGTTATCTGAACAGGCTCCTGAACTTGAAGTGGAAGGCGAGATGCACGGTGATGCTGCACTGGATGAAAACATCCGTCATTTTGCATTCCCGAATTCACGCTTCAAAGGTTCAGCAAATCTGTTGATTATGCCTAACCTTGATTCAGCAAACATTTCATTCAACCTGTTAAAAGCAACTTCGGGGAATAATGTCACCATTGGTCCTATTTTACTTGGTGCTGCAAAACCTGTTCATATTCTGACACCTACAGCAACGACTCGTCGTCTGGTCAATATGACAGCATTAACAGTTGCTGAAATTCAACAAAGCCAGAACTAAGTTCACCTAAGCAAAGCTTTTCTGGAAAAGCTTCGCTTTACGCTTGAGAAAACCTCTATTCTGTAGCATGATTGTGTGAAGAATAGAGGTTTTTTCATGCAAGTTTATTTAGTAGGCGGTGCAGTTCGGGATCATTTGCTCGGCCATCCCTATCACGAAAAAGATTATGTGGTGGTTGGAGCAACGCCCGAGCAATTATTGGCCGAAGGTTATCAACCTGTCGGTAAAGATTTTCCTGTATTTCTACATCCAAAAACAAAAGAAGAATATGCACTGGCACGTACCGAACGCAAATCCGGTGTGGGTTATCATGGTTTCCAGTTCTTTACAGACCCCTCGGTCAAATTGGAAGATGACCTGATTCGTCGCGACCTAACCATTAATGCAATGGCAATGGATGAAACTGGCACAGTCTATGATCCCTATGGTGGTCAGCAGGACTTGCAACACAAAATTCTACGTCATGTTTCAGATGCATTTACCGAAGATCCATTACGTGTACTTCGCGTAGCCCGTTTTGCCGCACGTTATGCCACTTACGGCTTTAAGGTTGCTGAAGAAACCCTGCAATTGATGCGAAAGATTGCCCAGTCAGGTGAATTAAGCGCATTAACCCCCGAACGCGTCTGGAAAGAAACCTCTCGTGCCTTAATGGAAGATCATGCAGATGTGTATTTCCAGATCTTAAAAGACTGTGACGCCTTGGAAGTCTTATTCCCGGAAATCAATGCATTATTCGGCGTTCCTCAACGTCCAGAATATCATCCTGAAATTGATTGCGGCATTCACACCCTGATGGCACTAAAACAGGCCTGTTTAGCAAATTATGCGCTTGAAGTCCGTTTTGCGGTACTGGTCCATGACTTGGGGAAAGCACTCACCCCTATAGATGAATTACCACGGCATATCATGCATGAAGAGCGTGGCATCTCACCCGTTACCGAGATCTGTGACCGCTTGAAAGTACCGACTGCCCTGAAAAATCTGGCCCTGATCGTATGTAAAGAGCATTTAAAATGTCATCAGGTAAAGAATCTGAAACCGGGTACCTTATGGCGCTTGTTACAACGTTTGGATGTGCTACGCCGACCAGAGAAAGTGGAAGCTTTTGTACAGGCCTGTGAGTGTGATGCCAAAGGTCGTTTAGGTTTAGAGCAACGTCCTTATCCGCAAGCCCAATATATGTTAGAGGCAATGCAAATCGTCAGAAATATACGTGCGCAGGATTTACCCGAACATGTCAGCGGCCCTGAAATTGGAGAAATGCTGATTCAATATCGAATTGATGCGTTGGCAAAGTTCAAGGAACAGCACATTAACTGATTAATTTTTAAGTAAATAAGATCTTTTTTCCACATTTTTTGCTCGCTTTACGCTGAAAAGATTATTAATCAAGCAAACGATTAATTTTATTTACTATTGTTGTTGACGCATCTGCTTTTCATGCCTAAAATGCGCATCAGATTCTCCAATAGCTCAGTCGGTAGAGCGACGGACTGTTAATCCGCAGGTCCCTGGTTCGAGCCCAGGTGGGAGAGCCAAGATTCTAAAAAGCCCTGATCATTGATCGGGGCTTTTTTTATGGCACGATAACATTAAATCCCCATAAAAAAACCTCTGCTGATCAGAGGTTTTTTCTTTCAGATTCAGATTAAGCAGCCACTGTTGCAGGTATACCACTATGAAAACGGAAGGTATCATCTGGAGTTAAAATCAGATTTTTTTCCACTTCACGGATATATTCAATGCGTTGCTGAATATCTTCTTCTGGATCTTTGAGTTTCGCTGATTTTGCAACATCCAAAGCCAACGCTAAATAGTCCTCAAAATGGCGAGATTCCGATTTAAGCAAATAACGGTAGTAACGCCCCAGTTCATCATCCACAATCGGCGCCAGCGCATAGAAACGCTCGCATGAACGTGCTTCTACAAAAGCACCAATAATCATGACATCAATCAATGCTTCAGGCTCGTAAGTACGGATTTCTTTACGTAGCCCACCTGCATAACGCCCTGCGCTCAAGCCTTTCCATTCTTGACCGCGCTTGTTCATGAATTCCAGCACCTGCTCATAATGCAGCATTTCTTCACGCACCAATTGCGCCAATTTCACTTGCAAATCTGTAAAGAAGCTGTAGCGGAACATCAGGTTCATGGCTGTACTTGCCGCTTTTTTCTCACAATTGGCATGGTCTTGCATCAAGATATCAAGGTTATTCACCGCTTCATCCAGCCATGCCTGAGGCGTTGTACAACCCAAGAATGCAATGACGGGTTGCATCAGCTCATTATAATTTACACTACTCATCAATTTATCTCGCAGCAGCCTGAATTGCTGCTTTCATATCTTTTACTGCTTGAGCCAGTCCAACGAATACGCTATCGGCAATAATCGAATGCCCAATATTCAGCTCATGAATTTGCGGGATCGCTGCAATCGCCGCAACATTATCCAGATTTAAACCGTGACCTGCATTGACCACCAGACCTTTGGCAGCTGCGTACTCTGCCCCTTTGATAATACGCGCCAATTCGGCTTGTTGCTGTTCATCGGTTTCTGCATCTGCATAAGCGCCAGTATGAATTTCAATCGTCGGCGCACCACATGCGACAGCCGCATCAATCTGTGCCAGATCTGCATCAATAAATAACGACACATCACTACCAATTGCGGTCAGTGCTGCCGTTGCCGCCTTCACTTTTTCAAAGTGCCCTACAACATCCAGACCACCTTCGGTTGTCACTTCTTGACGACGTTCTGGGACGAAGCAAACATGCTGAGGCTGAATCTCTTTGGCAAATGCAACCATTTCATCTGTCACAGCCAGTTCCAGATTCATTCGCGTTTTCAATAATGGACGCATACGACGTACATCATCATCCTGAATATGACGACGATCTTCACGTAAATGTAAGGTAATCCCCTCTGCACCCGCTTGCTCACAAACCAAAGCAGCCTGAACTGGATCAGGGTAAGTTGTACCACGTGCCTGTCTTAATGTTGCAACATGATCAATGTTTACACCCAAGATTGCAGCCATAAAAAATATCCTATCGGTTGAGCCCTGAATAATGATTTTCAATACATCAGGAATATCAAGTTTGTGTACTTTGAATCCAGAGTTGACGGCTTTTAAGTGGCCGGTCACCCAGCAATGAGCTAATCATTTGACGGTATAGTTTACCCAATAATTGCAATTGTTCGTGAGAAAAATCCTGACCATCTTCATAGTTTTGCATAGCCGCAATCAACGTACCTGAAAGTGTTGAACGTGATGCTTGCGCAACCGGCAAAAAGCCATCATTCAACTGAAACTGGTAATGTCTCAGTGGCAGAATTTGCTGCTGATTTGCATCTACTGAAAAATCGATGGCATAGCCCAGCTCTTGCAATAAAACGTGCTCGAATTGGCGCAGGATTTGGCGCAAGAATAAGGACGCTTGCTCATGTGAGGCGAGTTGCTGCAATTGCAACAAGGTCAACTGATATTGCTCAAATGTCTGTGGCAATGCCTCTTCTAAAGGACAAAGGCGTAACACAATTTCATTGAGATAGAAGCCAGCAAAAAATGCATCGCCATGAAAGAAAACAGGCTGGTTCAGAATTTCCAGTTTAGTAAAATTTTTAAGCTCGGATTTGCCTGTCGCTTGCAAGCAAATAGGTTGATACTGCGGTGGAGGAATCTGTCTTAAGATTCCATCCACTCGGCCATATTCTTGTGTAAATAAATGCACAATATGGCTTTTTTCACGATATTTACGATGATGAATCAAATAGCCATGCAGGACTTCATTACGCATCATGGAACGAGATTAGTCCTTCTTCTTGTCATCCTTTTCTTCATCATCGCCATCAGGAATAACCGCACCAACGACGGCAGCCGTACCTTTGACGACCCCTTTAGTTGTCTTATAAGCCACTTTAACAGGTACGGTCACAAGCTTATGAATACAGCCCTGCAACATGAAAATACATGTCACGATTGCGAATACACGAATTGTTGTTTTCATACCTGTTTCCATTGCTTAAATATCGCTATAGCCCAAGCTCTTTAAAGCACGCTCATCATCAGACCAGCCACCTTTAACTTTCACCCAAAGCGTAAGCATGATTTTTTGTTCAAACATTTTTTCCATGTCTGCACGTGCATCCATACCGATACTTTTCAGCTTCGCACCTTTATCACCAATTACAATGGCTTTTTGCCCTTGGCGCTCAACAAAGATGGTTGCATCAATATAGGTACAAGGTGGTTTTAAGCGACCGGTTTTTTCATTGACAGTCGCTTCTTCTGTTTTAAAAGATTCAATCTGTACAGTCAAATCGTATGGCAGCTCTTCACCCAACTGGCGCATGATTTTCTCGCGAATAATTTCACTCGCAAGGAAACGTTCTGAACGGTCAGTAATCTGGTCCAGTGAATACAATGGTGGCTGATAAGGCAGATACTTTTCAATGGTATCACGCAGATGCTCAAGATTGGCGCCACGTAATGCCGATACCGGAACAATCTCGGCAAAGTTCATTAACTTGGCACGTTCACGAATCAATGGCAATGCTTCGTTTTTGTTCTCAAAGGTATCCAGTTTGTTGATCACAAGAATCACGGGCATATCTGCATTTTTCAGCTTTTCCAGAACCAGTTCATCGTTTTGAGTCCACTTCTGGGCATCCACCACAAATAAAACCAGATTCACATCACGCAATGCCGAGTGAGCAGCGCGGTTCATCATCTTATTGATGGCACGTACTTCTTTCTTGTGCATCCCTGGTGTATCCACAAATACTGCCTGTGATTTTTCACGAGAATCAATACCGACAATCTTATGACGTGTGGTTTGTGGCTTACGTGAAGTAATTGACAGTTTTTGACCCAATAAATGGTTCATTAAGGTCGACTTACCTACGTTTGGACGACCAACGATCGCAACAAAACCGCTTTTAAAATCTGAAGGAATCGTGGTTCCTTGAGAACTAAAAAATTGATCAATCAAGTTATTGCCGTCTTGCTGCTCAGCTGCTGCTTCTGGCTTATTTTCTTCTGAATGGGACATCAGGTTATTGCTCCAATAATTTTAAAATCTCTGCCGCTGCCGTTTGTTCGGCAAAACGACGACTTGAGCCCTCGCCTTGAATTTTTGGCAATCCATCGACTAAACATTCCACCTTGAAATGCTGATTCGGTGCATCACCCTGAATATCTACAACCTCGTAAACTGGGAGAGGTTTTTTACGTGCTTGTAAATACTCTTGCAAACGTGATTTCGGGTCTTTCAGTTGATCTGTCGGTTCGATATGATCAAGATATGGTTCATACCATTTTAACACAATGCGTTCCAGCAGGTTGAGATCATTACAGTCTAAATAAATAGCACCGATAATTGCCTCTACTGTATCCGCCAAAATCGACTCACGGTGATGACCACCTGATTTTAGCTCGCCAGTGCTTAAAATTAATGACCGACTCAGTTGTAAATCATTTGCAATTTTTCCTAAGGCTTCTTGTCGAACCAGCGTCGCACGCATTCGCGTTAAACGGCCTTCGTTTTCCAGCGGATAGGCATTGTACAAATAATTCGCAACGATCATTCCCAATAACGAATCGCCTAGAAATTCTAGGCGTTCATAATTGTGTTTATGGCTGACAGAACGATGGGTTAAGGCCAGTTTTAACAAGTCAATCTGTTTAAACTGGTGACCAATTCGTCCTTGCAACCGAGTATCATTGAGCTTGTTTTGCAGATTTTTGGTCAAAAGTCTTCTCAAAGGTCATAACTAGACTAATATTTAGCATGAAAGGCTTACGGATTTCATACTTCTTTACTACGACAAGATCATCTTTATAAGTCACTTGCGCAATATCCTTAAAATGTAGGTCACGGATCCCGTTCATATCAAAACGTTGATCCATCTGGGAGGCAAACTTACTTGGTGTAATGTTTGCTGGGCTATCTTTTAATAAGCTTTCAATCTGATTATTAATCAACTTGTCATCCCAGTATGCTGGCCAGATCGCAATTGCTGCTTTTACAGCAACTGCAAATAAAACCACCCCAAATAAAATTGCAATATACGAAGTCCCAAGTTGAGATTTACGCATCTTTATATTTCCTTTATGTTTTTATCAATCAATCTTACCATTTCGGTTAAAACTTGGAAGATTAAAGCCTGGCTCTTTATGCATCCATATATAAAAAGCTCGACCTGTTAAATTCGCTTCAGGTACAAAACCCCAGAAACGACTGTCCGCACTTTGGTCACGGTTATCGCCCATTGCGAAATATTGACCTTCAGGCACGGTGACTTCCCAATCCTGTCCATTGCTTTTGATAAAGACATCATTGGCTTTGGCAACAAATGGCACCAAGGCTTCAGCACCTTTTAACTGCGCAAACTGGAACTGTTCAACCAGCGGATTACGCCCTTCCAGATAGCGGATTAGATGCTGATGCTCACCTAATGTTTCTTTAAAATACAGAGCCGTTGGCGTGTCTTGCTGGTCTTTCTCACGTGAGAATTGTGTCGCGACCTTGGCAATTTGCTGACCGTTAATCGTCAACTCACCCGCCTTGAACTGAATGTGATCACCCGGCAAACCAACGACACGTTTAATATAGCTAATCGTAGGTTGTGGCGGATAGCGGAATACAATCACCTCGCCACGTTTTGGCTCACCTACATTGACAACCTTGGTGTTGACTACAGGGAGGCGTAAACCATAATCAAATTTATTGACCAGAATAAAATCGCCTGTCTCCAAGGTCGGTACCATCGAGTCAGAAGGAATATTAAATGGTTCATACAAGAAAGAGCGTAGGATCAGCACGACTGCCAACACTGGCCAGAAGTCATATGCCCATGTGATAAGAAAATGTTCCTGATTCCGCCCTTTATTTGCACGTTGTTTAAATACAAATTTATCAAGCAACCACACCAGAAAGAAAATCAGTGTCGCCGGTACCAGAATCAAATTAAAATCAAAATCCACAAACCCTCTCTTGCAGTCTCACTGCTCGTTTTGCAGCCGGGTCAAGCATAGTCGCTTTTCCCGGCCTCATTTCTTTATCTATCGACTTTCAATACAGCAAGGAACGCTTCTTGTGGAATTTCAACACTTCCCACTTGCTTCATACGTTTCTTACCTTCTTTCTGCTTCGCAAGAAGTTTCTTCTTACGTGAAACGTCACCACCATAACATTTCGCCAATACGTTTTTACGCATCGCTTTTACGGTAGAACGGGCAATGATCTGTGCACCAATCGCCGCCTGAATCGCAACATCATACATCTGGCGAGGAATCAGATCTTTCATCTTCTCTACCAACGCAATACCACGATGACGCGCATCCTGACGATGGCAAATCATTGCCAAGGCATCGACCTTCTCGCTATTAATTAATACATCTACCTTAACCAAAGCTGAACTTTCGAAACGAACGAAGTTATAGTCGAGTGATGCAAAACCACGTGAACATGATTTTAATTTATCAAAGAAATCCATGACCACTTCTGCCATTGGAATTTCAAAGGTCACTGAAACCTGATTCCCCAGGAATTTCATGTCTTTTTGAACACCACGACGCTCGATACACAAGGTCATGACATTACCTAAATATTCTTGTGGTACAAGGATATGACATTCGGCAATCGGTTCGCGTAAATCTTCAACTGTAGAACCATCCGGCATTTTTGATGGACTGTCGATATAAATGATATCGCCTTTCTTAGTCAGCGCTTCGTAAATGACCGTGGGTGCAGAACTGATCAGGTCAAGATCATATTCACGCTCTAAACGCTCTTGTACGATCTCCATGTGGAGCATGCCCAAGAAGCCACAACGGAAACCAAAGCCTAATGCATCTGAACTTTCCGGTTCAAAGAATAAAGCTGAATCGTTAATCTGTAATTTTTGTAATGCTTCACGGAAGGGTTCAAAGTCACTTGAATCAATCGGGAAAAGTCCGGCATATACCTGAGGTTTTACCTTTTTAAAACCAGGCAAAGTTTCTACTTCAGGGGTCGATGCAAGCGTAATGGTATCACCGACTGGCGCACCAAAAATATCTTTAATCCCTGCAATCACGAAACCAACTTCACCCGCTTCGAGGATATCGGTTTCAGTATGTTTCGGGTTGAATACACCCACTGAAGTTACAGGATGAGTTTGACCTGTCGATTTAACCAGCATCTTGTCGCCCTTACGGATACGACCTTGCTTGATACGGACAAGGGAAACAACCCCTAAATAGTTGTCAAACCACGAATCAATGATTAAGGCCTGTAATGGCGCATCACGGTCGCCTTCAGGTGCTGGAATAACATCAACCAGACGCTCTAGCACACCCTCCACACCTAGACCGGTTTTTGCAGAACAGGTTGGTGCATCGGTTGCTTCAATCCCGATAATTTCTTCAATTTCGTGAATCACACGCTCAGGCTCTGCCTGAGGTAAGTCAATCTTGTTCAAGATGGGTAAAACTTCCAGCCCCTGCTCAATTGCGGTATAGCAGTTAGCAACAGACTGTGCCTCAACCCCTTGTGCAGCATCGACAACCAGCAAGGCGCCTTCGCACGCGGCCAGAGATCGTGACACTTCATAAGAGAAGTCAACGTGTCCTGGGGTATCAATGAAGTTTAATTGATATTCCTGACCATTCGGATGGGTGTAATACAACGTCACCGAAGCGGCTTTAATTGTAATCCCACGCTCACGCTCAAGCTCCATAGAGTCTAATACTTGAGCTTGCATCTCACGATCTTGTAAACCACCGCACATTTGAATGAAACGGTCAGCCAGCGTCGACTTGCCATGGTCAATGTGTGCAATGATCGAGAAATTGCGTATATTTTTGATATCTACGGATTTTTTAGCTTGCGCCATGGGTTACCTTAAGAATATGTACACAACAATCTTTCCAATTAAATAATTGACTATTGTTGCGAAAAATAATGTTTAAAAAGTTCGGCACAGTATAAGCACAACAATGTTAAAAATATAGTGTTAAAAGTATATGTAACCTCGTCTGCATCAAGATCAAGAAAGCGATATGCCAACGTTGAACCGATTTCTGCCGACTCCTCAAAGCGATCCAGTCAAAAAAGTGAAGCAGGGCTTTTTAAATCATCAAACATTGGCTTTGAATGAGATTGATCAGGAGGATGTCACGCTGATTTATTTTAATGTACTACATGAAAAATTTAGAACGATATAAACGGGAAAACGACAGGCTTAGCGATAATCGCTTAAAAACAGAGCTACAGGATTCAGGAAAAACCACGTCACCTTAACAGCTAACAATTTTTTCGATATAACCGATTCGAGAAGAGAAAAGCATATTAAGGAAAAGCGGCCTGATCGCTAACGCCCCAAATTAGCCCAAGCCCCTTATTTTTAAAGTTAATTTGGATTAATATAATAAAAATACAAAATCAGCGTTACGAGCAAAATGCTTGCCAGCGTTAAATAACATCCTACTGTATTAAAGCTTTTTACGAATTTTAAGATATCCATATTTCATGATTTTCAAAAAAGTTGTGACTATTATCACAGATTTGACGAAAAATAGTGAAACAACCGCCGATAAAAGCACCATTTAATCCGACTAACTTTCAGAACAGTTTTTATAAGCTTTCGAGCACTGATAAAGCATTCAAAAAACCATCAACTCCTGTCAGGTACACTTTATCACTCATCTCTATGCCGTCGTTAACAATGGAATCCGCACTTGAACAGATGCACAAAGTACGTACTGCTCCCATCGCTTGTTTAACTCCATAAGGTTTAGTATGGCTGGTGACAAGCCAGCCAAAATTAAATAAATAGGCCACCCGTATAAATTTCACCCAAAAAAAAAAGCCGCACTTGATTAGTACGGCTTTCCTATTCTCTTTTTAATTATTCAATTTTATGCCAGAACATCACAGTTAAATTAAACTCGTATTTAATTAAAAAAGCGCAAGCAATCAGACCTAACCCCACAAACAAAAGTGTCATATCAAAAACAACACTTCCGATCACAAGTACAATGCCTGCAAACAAGCACAGTAAATAAAAAACAACAACCCCCACGTTGTCATTCATCATGTTCCCCAAAACATAATATAAGAGACTACAAATTAAACAATATACAAAAATTATACAATCAGACCAATATATTGATTTTTTCGCATAAATCATCGTATTTAAACGTTTTTTTAATTTCAAAAACTTAAATTATGTTAATTGGTTAACTATTCTTTGATTTATTTTGATAAATAAATCATAAAAAGCAGCCAAGCATTTGCCGCCCAGCTGCCTTCCAGTCTTTAAATGTTAAAGCGACTAAGACTGTTCATATGAAATTGAAAAGTCCATTGGATTTAAATCTGGTGAAATCGGCTGATAGGCTTGCGTAAAACTCGGTGACATCCGTTTTGGGCGTCCTGTTTCGATTTCAATGCAGGCCCATTTTGTATTTCCGACAAAAAGTACACTCTGGTCTTTCGGGCGGTAAAATGCATACTGGCGGAAAGAATACAGCGCATTAATATCATCTAGCCAGGTTCGCAAGATGACCTCCTCTCCTTCCAGTGCGGCTTTGCGATACTGCACATGATGTTCAACCGCGACCATTGCATGTTTAAGTTCAAGATATTGAGCCAGTCCCAACCCCAATGTTTCAATATGTGCTGACGCAACATCCTGCATCCACTGGATATACATCACGTTATTGACATGGCCCAACACATCAATATGCTCAGGCTGAACTTGTATTTTTAAATCAAAAATCGTACTCATCATCTGGCTTGTTTCATTAATCAAGGTTCAGTTAGATACACTAGTCTAAATACATCTGCATTACAAAATAAAAACCACCCTTTTGTAGAGTGGCTTTTATCAATAGAAATCAGGTTTAAGGTAAACGTAAACCCAAGATTGCGCGTTGTCCCTGACGAATAATGGTCACACGGGCAACACTATTTTTTGGTAAGGCACCTACCGTTTTAGCGAACATCTGACTGTTGGTAATGGCTGTACCATTAACTTGGACGATGACATCACCTGCGACCAGATTCGATAATGAAGCAAGACCACCACGCTTCACATCCTGAATTAGAATACCACTGCGGATGTCCAAACGTGCTTGCTCGGCCGCAGTCAGGTCTCGAATACTCATTCCCAAACCGCTGGTTGGATTATTTTTCTCGGCATTAGCAGCCGTGTCATCTGGTGCCGTCCCCAGTGTTGCAGAAATGGTACGTGTTTTATCATCACGTAAAATTTCTAACTGAACGGTTTGATTTGGCGCAATGCGATTTAATGAATAAAGTAAATCGCCTGTACGCGAAATTGGCACACCATTGGCCTTCAAAATCACGTCGCCTGATTTTAGGCCTGCTTTTTCAGCAGGTGATTTTGGTGCAACCTGCGTGATCAAAGAACCTTCCGGTTTCGGTAACTTATAGGCTTCAGCCAAATTACGATCGATATCCTGCATCATGATCCCAAGATAAGAACGTGTCACTTTACCCGTCGTTTTCAACTGTTGTACGACATCCATCGCCACATCAATTGGAATCGAGAAGGACAAGCCCATATATCCGCCGGTACCACTAAAGATACGCGAGTTCACCCCTACCACTTCACCACGCTGGTTAAACAACGGACCACCAGAGTTCCCCGGGTTCAGTGCGGCGTCTGTTTGAATAAATGGAACTGAAGTCTCACCACTCATGTTACGGGATTTGGCACTGACAATCCCCGCTGAAGCCGAGTAGTCGAAGCCAAATGGTGAACCAATTGCAAGTACAGGCTCACCAACGCGAAGCTGGTCTACATTCCCTATTCTTAATTCAGGGAAATTGGTTCCATTGACTTTAAGCAAAGCAATATCAGTACGTTCATCACTCCCCACCAGTGTTGCATCAAGTTCACGGCGATCATTCAGGATAATACTGATACGGGAAGCATTCTCGACCACATGACGATTCGTTAATAAATAACCGTCCTTGCCAATAAAAAAGGCACTGCCATAACCCGTTTTTTCCTGTGGCCCCTGCTGTTGCGGAATAATCACCTGATTACCAAAAAAACGACGCAAAATTTCCGGAACCTGTTGTTGTAATAACTCTTCCTGAGTCATTTTCTTGACCACATTGACACTCACCACAGCAGGACTGACCTGCTCAACGAGATTTGAAAAATCTACTGGCGAAGCAGCGTTGACTTGAGCAGCTGCTATCGTAAATACCGCAGCATACATTCCTTGTTGTAAATAGCGACTTTTCATGAAGCAAGAACCTACATACTGATGATTAAAATAAAAGTGATAGTCTATGTTTGTAGCATAACCATATCATTCTTTTCGTAAAAAAATGTTTATATTTTCAATGCATACAACGAAATAGAACAATGAAATGTGAATGAATTATGGAGGAATTCCAAGCATTCACCGATCATCTAGGGTTTTATCTTGAACAGCTTAAGTCTAGATTAAAACCCTGTACTGAAAGCTCATCGTTTTCTTATACACCACAAAATATATAAATAATAATGAGTGAATAAATTCCATTCGCTAAAATTTCACTCAATTTCAGGCAGATTGGCCCTTGCCTTTTTGATAAAAAAGCGGTGTCATTAGCGAACGTTTAAAACTGAAGCAGATTGACATGCCTGATTTAAAAACAATTCACCATTTTGATGTGATTATTGTGGGCAGTGGCGGTGCAGGTTTAAGTCTCGCACTCTCTTTACCAAGTCATTATAACATTGCAATTCTGGCAAAAGCCGCGCTGACAGAAGCCAGTACCTTCTATGCACAAGGCGGTGTCGCTGCAGTCTTAGACGAAACAGATTCAATTCAACAACATATTAATGACACTATGATTGCAGGCGGCCATCTTTGTGAATTAGATGCCGTCAAACATACCGTCGAAGGTGGTAAACCATCCGTTGATTTCCTGCTCAAGCAAGGCGTGCAATTTACGCTAGATGATGATGAACAACTGCATCTCACCCGTGAAGGTGGTCACTCACAACGTCGTATCATTCACTCTGCCGATGCAACCGGTAAAGCCATTTCTACTACGCTGGTCGAACGTGCCAAAGAACGAAAAAATATTACAATTTTTGAAAATTATATTGCGATTGATCTGATTACCCGACACAAGCTTGGACATCAAAACCAAGCTAATCGTGCGATCGGCCTCTATGCTTTAGATGAAGCCAGCGAACAGGTACATACTTTCCTAGCGCCCTTCACCGCACTTGCCTGTGGCGGTGCAATGAAAGCTTATCTCTACACCTCAAATCCTGATATTGCCACAGGTGATGGGATTGCCATGGCCTATCGTGCCGGTTGTCGTGTCGCCAATATGGAATTTAACCAGTTCCATCCAACCTGTTTATACCATCCGAAAGCGCGTTCTTTCTTAATTACCGAAGCGATGCGTGGTGAAGGTGCTTATCTGCGTTTACCAGACGGCGAACGTTTTATGCTGCGTTTTGATGAACGCGCTGAACTTGCACCGCGTGATATCGTGGCACGTACCATCGACCATGAAATCAAGCGTTTAGGTATTCGTCATGTCTGGTTAGACATCACCCATAAATCACCAGAGTTTATTACTGAACATTTCCCGACATTGTATGCCCGTCTACTTGAACTCGGCATTGATATCACCAAAGATATGATTCCTGTGGTTCCTGCAGCACACTATACCTGTGGTGGTGTGGTGGTCGATGAACATAGTCAGACTGATCTCGATGGTTTATATGCCATTGGTGAAACCTCTTATACAGGTCTACACGGCGCCAACCGTATGGCCAGTAACTCACTCCTTGAATGTTTCGTTTATGGCATGAGTGCAGCAGAAGATATTGAACAGAAGTTTGATGCTGAGTTTCAATTTCCAGATGTTCCAACCTGGGATGAAACGCAAGTCACCGATGCCGATGAAGATGTGGTGATCCTGCAAAACTGGGATGAGCTACGTTCCACCATGTGGAACTATGTGGGGATTGTCCGTACCACTAAACGTTTACAACGCGCCTTACATCGTATTGAAATGCTCAAGCATGAAATCACTGAGTATTATCAGGATTATCGCGTTAGCAAGAACCTGATTGAATTGCGTAACCTGGTTCTGGTTTCAGAAATGATTGTACGCTGTGCGATGGAGCGTAAGGAATCACGTGGTTTGCATTACACGCTGGATTATCCTGAACTCTCCAATGAAATTCGTAAGACGGTGTTAACACCGCCGAATTTTAAAGTGGAACAGCCGTTGGTGAATGAGTAATATTTATTTTAGACAAATACTAAATTAATAATTGGGCTGAATTACTAGATATAAGTAATGTTGGCCCAGCCAAATCTTGATTATTTATAAGGAACTGCGCACAAAAAAGTAAAGTTTTCTGTTGTCTTGTCTAATTCATATGAAAAATTATATATCAATATTATTGAATTAATAGGAAAAGGCAACCTAAAGCCCTTTAAAGTTATTTCCTCTTTTATCTTATCTGAATAAGAAAAACCTTCTAAAATTATCTCGAAATTACTAGTTAAATTATGGAAATCCTTTTCAATAAAATCGTCATCTACAAAATCTATTTCAAATTCTTTTGAAAAAATAGATCCTACAAACTCACCATCCAATGAATAATCATTAAATGTATAACTATTTAACGAATCATGAGAATCTAATACTCCCCCCCCCAAATAGAGACATAGTCATTTTTCTGCATCACTCATCACCTAATACAACATAAACCATCTGATTAAATATTAACCCTTTGTTCTAAAAATTCTAAATATTTGGGGTCATCTTCCATGAAAATATCGATGCCCCCTCCCATATAAGCTCGAACAAATTCATCTTGTGCTTTTTCCCAATTTTCTTGTTCAAAATAATACTGTCCTAAACGAAAGTGTATATATGGATTACCCAAACCATTTGGACATTGCAAAGCATTATAAAAAGCTTTGAAAGCTTTCTCATTATTATTAAGGTGTAAATGTGCATCACCTACTGCAACGTATATCCATGTTGCTGCTTCCCACTCTTTATGATTAGAAGGCAATAAAAGCAAAGCATCCAAATATAAATCCTTTGCCTCCTCAAACTGCCCTTCTGCAACCTGCTTATCGCCTTGTTTACATAAGTCCATAACATGTTGATAAACATTATCAGCTAATTTTTTCATAAAAAACCAACCAAACAGAAGTAAGTCATTGATAATTTGTTAGTTCACAATAATAGAAAATAAATTGTAATAAAACAGCTCTTAGAGCAGTTTTATATAATTTAATGCCTCTTCAAACACTACATCCGCATTCTGTGTTGCATCCAAACGTTTGATCCGCTCAGGCTCTGCTTGCCACAAGGTCTCATAACCCGCACGAACTTTAGCAAAGAAACTCAACTTCTCTTGCTCAAAACGATCCAGTGCACCACGCTCTCGCGCACGAGTCATGCCCAACTCAATCGGTGCATCTAACCAAAAGGTGATATTCGGCATTTTCGCCACAAAAGTTTGATTTAACAGTTGCAGCTTTTCCTGACTTAAACCACGACCAGAACATTGATAAGCAAAGCTGGCATCGGTAAAACGATCGCTCAGCACAATTTTACCTGCTTCTAAAGCGGGTAAAATCACTTGCTGTAAATGCTGTGCCCGTGCTGCATAAATCAATAACAGCTCAGTATCATGACTCATTTGCTCTTCATGATTCACCGCTAATAATAAGGAACGAATCTGCTCAGCCAATGGTGTGCCGCCTGGTTCACGGGTCAACACCACTTCTTTACCTTGCTGTTCAAAGTACTGATGAATTTTACGAATCAGCGTAGTCTTACCAACACCTTCCGTACCTTCAAAACTAATAAACATTATTCGCCCTGCTTTTTCTTTGAACGTAGTACAGTTAAATATTCTTGCACTGCACGATTATGGTCTTCTAGAGACGCGGTAAATTTATGCCCGCCATTGCCCGTAGCAACGAAGTAAATATTTTTGGCATCGTCTGGATGCATCGCTGCTTCAATCGCTTTTTTACTTGGCAAAGCAATTGGTGTTGGTGGTAAACCGTTAATGGTGTAGGTGTTATAAGCCGTTGGCGTACGCAGGTCATTACGCGTGATATTGCCTTTATAGTTCTCGCCCATGCCATAAATGACGGTTGGATCGGTTTGTAGGCGCATACCTATTTTCAGACGACGGACAAATACACCTGAAACCTGTTCCAACTCACTGTCTAAACTGGTTTCTTTCTCGATAATTGAAGCCATGATCAACGCTTCATACTTATCTTTATACGGTAAGTTCGGCGCTTTCTTGGCCCAGGCTTCATCTAATGATTTCATTTGACGGCGATACAAATCAGTTAAGATTTTCTTGTCCGTTTCACCTTTGGCAAAGAAATAAGTATCTGGTGCAAATAAACCTTCTGGATGTGTATATGGAATGTCTAATTGCTTTAACAGTTCAGATTGAGGAAGGTCAAGTAAGGTATTGGTGACATTCGAATCTTTTCTTAAATTCTGAATCAACTGAGAAAAGGTCGTTCCCTCAATCACCAAAATACGGTTCATCTGCGCATTATCTGCATCAGACAGCATATCCATGACCTGACGAACCGACATGCCTTGCGTAATTTCATAAACACCTGCTTTCATGGTGTCATGAATCATAAACTTCTGATAGAGCTTTAAAACTATCGGAAAGTTCACATTATTTTCTTTGGCTAAACGATCAATAAAACGTGAATAGGTATCGCCAGAAGAAATGACCAGAAGTTGTTTCTTGCCTTCTACGGGATAAGCTTTGAATAGGCTTGACCATACAATGCCAAAGATCACCAAAACAAAAACAACAATGGCGATTAAAAATGCTTTGAAAAAAGAAAAACTGGATTTCGGTTTCGCTTTTGGCTTCTTTTTACTTTTGCTGGAACTAGGCGGCTTTGGCATATTAATCAATCTGGCTAAGTTTTAAAGTTTCAAATAAATCAAGATAAGGTTGTTGCTCTAGACAACGGTCATGAAATCGAATCACCGCTTTCATCGGGTGCAACGCGTTGCAGAAGAATAAACTCTGAATACGGCCAATTTCGTTCATCTCAATACTACGCTGCTCACATTTAACCTGATATTGCTGCATTCTCGATAGAATTTTGGCACGCATGACACCGTGGACGCCATTATAACGAAGTTCAGGCGTAATCCACCGATCATTTATACGAATAAAACAATTACTGCTCACCCCTTCAACAATAGCCCCCTGCACATCACTGACCAATGCTTCCAGCCAGCCATGCTGATCTGCCTCTTGCTTGAGTAATACCTGCTCTAATCTATTTAATGTTTTCAGTCCAACCAGATGTGGCATATTCAACCCCAAGGCATGATTTAACAGGCCACTTTCAATCCATTCCGGTTGAAAAGCCTGTGTCACTCTCGGGTAATACCAGACATAAATATCGGCTGCATGTAGCGGTAGACTATAGCCGCGATCTCCCTCACCGCGACTAATCACCACTTTTAAGGTACCATTCAGCATGGCATATTGCTGCTGTAAATGTACAAGTGACTTTTCAATCAAGGATAAATCGGCATCGAGGCTTAGGCTATTACAGGCCAGTTTTAAACGTGCAAAGTGCAACTCTTTTAGCTCAAAATTTCCGTGAAAAATACGTGCTGTGGTAAAGCAACCATCACCATAATGAAAAGCACGGTCTAATAAAGGAATGGCATCAATTAACTGTCCATTTTTATAACACTGCATGATCTAAGCACCTACTCACTCAACAAGACCGCACGACCAAAAATAAATAAACATTTGATTTTAAACAATTATAACAATTAAAAGATTGAATTAAAAATGTGTTATATATCAACAATTCAGCAAAGCTTATCTATTTTATCTATTTCTATTTTTTTCATAACAAATTCGATTTTAATTATTTTTTTTGCAAAAAAACTGGCGTTATGCTGCGTACATATTCCAAACAGTGATTTAGTTTTAAGGGGTTTGTCATGCGTTTTTCTCAAGTTAAAGTCGGCGTCATTGCTGCATTACTCTCAGTTTCTTCATTTGCGGCACAAGAGTTCTTAAATGTCTCTTATGACCCAACTCGTGAACTCTATACCGATTTTAACAAACAGTTCGGTACCTTCTGGAAACAGCGTACCGGTCAGGACATCGATTTTAAACAGTCACACGGCGGCTCAGGTAAACAGGCCCGTTCCGTGATTGATGGCTTAAATGCAGATGTAGTTACACTTGCACTTGCAGCAGATATCGATGAGATTGCTCAAAATGCAAAATTACTTCCAGCAGACTGGCAAAAGAAATTACCGAATAACTCTACACCATACACATCAACCATTGTTTTCCTGGTTCGTAAAGGAAATCCAAAACAAATCAAAGACTGGGGTGACTTGGTTAAACCAGGGGTAGAAATCATTACACCAAACCCGAAAACCTCTGGCGGTGCACGCTGGAACTACTTAGGTGCTTGGGCATGGGCAAAACACCAGAAAGGCGGCAACGATGCCAAAGCTCAAGAATTTGTTCGTCAAATTTATAAACAAACCAAAGTACTTGATTCAGGCGCACGTGGCGCAACCACAACTTTTGCTGAACGCGGTATCGGTGATGTATTGCTGGCTTGGGAAAATGAAGCCTACCTAGCCGTACGTGAACAGCCAGGCAAATTCGAAATCGTCACACCTTCTCTTTCTATTCTTGCAGAACCGCCTGTTGCTGTGGTTGAAAAGAATGCCGAGAAAAAAGGCAATCTACAAATCGCCCGTGGTTACTTGAACTACCTGTATTCACCGGCAGGACAAGAGATTGCTGCACGTAACTTCTACCGCCCACGTAATGCAGCGGTATTAAAGAAATATAGCAATGTATTCAAACCCCTAAAACTTGTCACGATTGACCAGGAATTCGGTGGCTGGACCAAAGTGCAAAAAACTCACTTTGATAATGGCGGTATCTTTGACCAGATCGTCAAACAGAACAGCACAAGCAAATAATTTACTTGGCGGGTAAATAGGGAGAGCGGACATGATTCATACGGTAATTGTTCCAGGTGTAGGTGGTAGCGAAGCGCAGCATTGGCAGTCTTGGTTACAACAGCAACTCGTGTCTAGCTCTCGCGTTGAACAGAAACATTGGGATCGTCCAGTATTAAGTGAATGGATTGCTCAATTTGTAAAAACAGTCGCAGCCGCGCCTGCGCCAGTGCAAATCGTGGCACATAGCTTTGGCTGCTTGACCAGTGTTGCAGCACTTGCTGAGCATCCAGAACTCCGGACCAAAGTTAAGAACCTGCTTCTGGTTGCACCTGCAAATCCAGCACGTTTTGGTGAAGCCGGTTTTGCACGCCATAGCTTGACAGACTATCAACAGTATTTTCAGCAGCTCAAAATTGAGGTACCCACCACCTTATTGATTAGTGAAAATGACCCTTGGTTAGGTTATGTCGATGCACTCCAGCTGGCACAGGCATGGAAACTGACGCCAATCAATCTAGGGCCTGTCGGTCATATCAACGTCGCATCTGGATTTGGTCCCTTTCCTGAGATCCTCAACTATTTGCTCCCTGAAAAAAAGATGCAACCTATCGTCCGAATGAGTCAGGCAAATTTTAATCTGAAATTTGCCTAACCCCAGCTTTCCGTAATTGTCGTATTCGCATTATTTATTTGCTTGTTTTAGCAAATCTTTCTCTTTGAGGAAATATCATGTCGCAGCGTTCCCGAGTGCTGCCTGGGTTTGGTCTCTCATTAGGCTTCACCCTCGCTTACGTGTCTTTGATTGTACTTATTCCTTTATCTGCTGTATTTATCAAATCTTTAGGGATTGGATGGGATGGTTTATGGGAAATCTTAACCTCAGAACGGATTTTAAAATCCTTACAGCTGAGCTTTAGTGCAGCGCTTATTGCTGCATTAGTGAATGTTATTTTCGGTTTGTTACTGGCTTGGTGTCTGGTTCGCTATAACTTTCCAGGTAAACGTCTTGTTGATGCATTAGTCGACTTACCCTTTGCACTGCCGACAGCGGTAGCCGGTATCGCGCTCACCTCCTTATATGCTCCAACAGGCTGGATCGGACAATATCTTTCGCCTCTTGGAATTGAAGTAGCGTATACGCCAATCGGGATTACTCTTGCCTTAATCTTTATCGGTTTACCCTTTGTGGTTCGTACAGTTCAGCCTGTGCTCAGTGATATTGAAACTGAACTGGAAGAAGCTGCTTCTGCCTTAGGTGCCAATCGTTGGCAAACCATTACCAAAATCATTTTACCGATTTTATTCCCGGCCCTGCTCACAGGTTTTGCTTTGGCTTTTGCCCGTGGTGTCGGTGAGTATGGTTCAGTCATTTTTATTGCAGGCAACCAGCCTTATAAAACTGAAATCGCACCATTGATGATTATTTCTCGCTTAGAAGAATATGATTATGCAGGTGCAACCACGATTGCGGTCGTCATGCTTGTTCTGTCATTTGCCATCTTATTTTTAATTAATTTAGTACAAGCATGGGCAAGCCGCCGTACAGGGAGAGTTGCGCAATGAGCTTAAATACCAATAGCAATGCTTTAGCAGTCAAGCTTCAAGCCCGTGACGCAACCCGTGAACCGACCTGGGTACGTTATAGCTTAATCAGTGTTGCGATAATCTTTTTTTTAAGTTGCTTACTACTTCCTCTGATTTTGGTATTTGTTGAAGCATTTAAACAAGGTCTAACTGTTTATATCAATGCCTTAACCGATTCGGACACCTTATCGGCAGTGAAGTTGACACTGCTGACAGCTGCCATTGCCGTACCGATTAATGTGGTATTTGGTGTAGCAGCGGCATGGGCTGTTGCGAAATTCCAGTTCCGAGGTAAAGCGATTCTCACCACGATTATAGATATACCGTTCTCGGTCTCTCCTGTGATTGCGGGTCTGATGCTGGTGCTGATTTTTGGCGCACAAGGCTGGATGGGTGGCTGGTTAATGGATAACGACATCAAAATCCTGTATGCCGTACCTGCGATTGTATTAGCCACCATTTTTATTACTGTTCCATTTGTAGCACGTGAATTAATTCCTTTAATGGAGGCTCAAGGGACTGAGGAAGAAGAAGCCGCGATTGTACTCGGTGCTTCTGGCTGGCAAACCTTCTGGAAAGTGACCCTGCCTAACATCAAATGGGGTCTGATTTACGGGGTAATTCTGTGTAATGCCCGGGCAATGGGTGAATTTGGCGCAGTATCCGTGGTTTCTGGACATATCCGTGGCCAAACCAATACCTTACCGTTACACGTCGAGATTCTTTATAACGAATATACCTTTAGTGCTGCATTTGCTGTGTCTTCATTACTGGCATTTTTAGCGATCATCACTTTGATTTTGAAAACATGGCTAGAAATACGTCAAGAGCAAGCAAATAAACATCAGCCGAATCACTAAGGAATAAACACATGAGTATTCAAGTTAAAAATATTGAAAAACACTTTGGTGCATTCCATGCGCTGAAAAATATCTCTTTGGACTTTCCTGAAGGTGAATTGGTTGCCCTACTTGGTCCTTCAGGCTGCGGAAAAACCACCTTATTACGGATTATTGCAGGTCTGGAATCTGCCGATGGTGGTCAGGTTCTACTTGAAGGCGAAGATGCGACCAATATCCATGTACGTGAACGTCAAGTCGGTTTTGTATTCCAGCATTATGCCCTGTTCCGCCACATGACTGTTTTTGACAATATTGCCTTTGGTTTACGCGTCCGCCCACGTGCAACACGTCCATCGGAAGCTGAAATCAAAAAACGTGTAACCCGTTTACTGGATCTGGTGCAACTTGGGTTCCTTGCAGATCGTTATCCTGCCCAGCTCTCTGGTGGTCAGCGTCAACGTATCGCCTTGGCACGCGCCTTAGCTGTTGAGCCACGCGTTTTGTTACTGGATGAGCCATTTGGTGCACTAGATGCAAAAGTTCGTAAAGAATTACGTCGCTGGTTACGTACCTTACATGATGAACTGCATATCACTTCGATCTTTGTCACCCATGACCAAGAAGAAGCCTTGGAGGTTGCGGATCAAATCATCGTAATGAATAAAGGCGATGTTGAACAGATCGGTTCACCACGTGAAGTGTATGAAAAACCGGCAACACCTTTTGTTTTTGATTTCCTTGGTCAAGCAAATCGTTTTGAAGGCGAGCATACTGACGGTATTATCCGTATCGGCGATGATCGTATTCAGTTACCTACCAGCCTAGAAGCACCACAAGGCAAAGTGATTGCTTTTGCACGACCAAATGAATTGCATATTCATACCCAGCCTCAAGCCAATACCATTGAGGCAACCTTCTTACGCGAGGTATGGATTGCTGGCCGGGTTGTGGCTGAATTACAAGATCGTAGTGGACGAACCATTGAAATTTTATTAAGTGTAGAAGAGGCGAATTTACATCAATTCAAACCAAATCAAACGGTCTGGATCAGCGCAGCTCAACTTCATTTATTTGCAGATCAAACAACGCAAGTTGCTTAGAATAATACCTTGAGGGTGGCTAAAATATCCTTATGGAACCTTAGCCTTTCCTCACCTTATGTGGAAAAACGATTATGAACTTTCAACAACTCAGAATTATTCGAGAAACTGTTCGCCAAAACTTTAATTTAACTGAAGCATCTGCGGCATTGTATACCTCCCAATCTGGTGTCAGTAAACACATCAAAGATCTAGAAGATGAATTAGGCGTACAGTTATTTGTACGTAAAGGAAAGCGTTTATTGGGTCTGACTGAACCCGGTCAGTCTTTATTGAGCATCGTGGAACGCATGTTGGTCGATGCCGATAATATTAAACGTCTCGCAGACGATTTTAATAAAGTTGATGAAGGCACACTGACCATTGCCACCACACATACCCAAGCGCGTTATGTATTACCACCCATTGTGAATCAGTTCAAAAAATTATTCCCGAAAGTTCATTTGGTTTTACAACAAGCCAGTCCTGTTGAAATTGCAGAAATGCTGCTTCAGGGTGAGGCTGATATCGGGATCGCAACCGAATCATTAACCACAGAAGAAAACCTGGCCAGTGTGCCGTATTATGAATGGCACCATAGCATTATTACTCCGAAAGACCATCCATTGGCAAAACTAGATAAAATCAGCCTGGAGGTATTGGCTGACTATCCGCTGATTACTTACCACGGCGGTTTCACGGGTCGTTCAAAAATCGACAAAGCTTTTGAAGATGCACAACTCCATGCAGACATCGTGATGTCAGCACTCGATGCCGATGTCATTAAAACCTATGTTGAACTAAATATGGGCGTCGGAATTGTCAATGATGTCGCTTATGATGCTGAACGTGATTATCGCCTACAACAGATCAAGACTGATGTGTTTGGTGTAAATACCACCTGGATCGCAGTGCGTAAAGGCCATCTACTACGTGGCTATGGCTATGAATTCATTTCCTTATGCTCCCCAGAAACAGATATTAAGGCTTTGAAAAAAGTGG
The DNA here is from genome assembly GCF_051947995.1 of Acinetobacter calcoaceticus. Classification (GTDB taxonomy): domain Bacteria; phylum Pseudomonadota; class Gammaproteobacteria; order Pseudomonadales; family Moraxellaceae; genus Acinetobacter. Next base: position 316,511 of record NZ_JBLVVH010000001.1, read on the forward strand.
CTTATCCAGAAGAATAATTGATCCTGAATATAAAAGGCGCATGATGCGCCTTTTATATTGTCTATTTCACAGGCATAAAAAAACGAGCATAACGCTCGTTTTTTTATGCTGGATGCATGGATTAGAACTTGAAGCTCACACCAACTTTCGCAACTGGCATCCACTCATATTTGTTTTTGTTGGCAATTTTGTCTGCTTCACGATCAGCTGCCGCTTGACCAGATTCAACACCACCTACTTTTACCAGACCTTCAGATTTTAAATCAACTTCAGGGTTGCCAGTATAGTAAGCGCCGACTTCACCAAACACACCAACGTTTTTATAAACTGGAGTATTCAAACCAAAACCTAGGTATGGAGCAAGTTGGTTATCATAGTTTAAATGACCTTTAACCGAACCATTCCCACCAGGAGCATAGTAGTTAGAGCCATCAATCTTAATGGTGTCATTTGAGTTAGATACTGATTTTTTCAAATCATAGCTATTATCAAGATAGCCAACACCTGCTGCTACGTACAACGCACGAGCAAATGCATTTTGATTTGTACCCCATGGATAAATTTCAGCATTTAAATATGCATTTTTATTATCCATATCCATATCATATTTCGTGCCATCAATTTTCAAACTGTCTGACCAAGAAATATCCCCACCATTATAACCAAGACTTAAGCTAACGTATGGGTTGACTTTATATGAAATTGCACCACCGTAACCAGTAGTACCAACTTCAGCACGAACTGAAACTGGATCTAAGTATGAAGGAAAAGCGTAAACAGATTCCTGCACAACTTGCTCATCTGCCGCAAATGCAGTACCTGCAATCGCTGTTAATGCACCTGCTGCTAACATAACACGCAAAGCTTTCATTGAAGTCTCCTCAAAAATGCTCTTATTAAAAGTATAATTGTTACTGTGAACACAGCATAAAATAAATAGCGCTATTTTTTTATACAGAAACTGATTATTTTTTGTTATTTTTTGATACAAATTCGAAGGAATTATGTATTTATAAATTATAGATAAAAAACAATAGGCTCCATTTTTATGACAGTTTTGTTGCTCAATTTTAAAACAAAATATTGTAACCACTTTTTTCAAAGATTCTTGCATCAAAGTAGTGTAAAATCTTCAAAATTTTTTTGGAAGAAGGAAGATCATGTCTCAGCTTTCTACAATCATTGAGCAAGCATTTGAAGACCGTGCCAACTATAGTGCAGCGGACTGCCCGACCGAAATCCGTCAAGCTGTAGAACAAGCATTGGCTGGATTAGATAACGGTACACTACGTGTTGCAGAAAAAATCGATGGTGAATGGGTTGTTCACCAGTGGCTGAAAAAAGCCGTTTTGCTTTCATTCAAACTCAATGATAACAAACCGATCGAATCGTGTGATCTTCGTTTCTATGACAAAGTAGATACCAAACATTCAGGCTGGACTGAAGAACAGTTCAAAGCTGCAGGTGTACGTGTCGTGCCTCCTGCGGTTGCCCGTCGTGGTAGCTTTCAGGCTAAAAATGTGGTGTTAATGCCATCTTATGTCAACATTGGTGCTTATGTAGACGAAGGCACAATGGTTGATACTTGGGCAACTGTAGGTTCATGTGCACAAATCGGTAAAAATGTTCACTTGTCTGGTGGCGTTGGTATCGGTGGTGTTTTAGAGCCTTTACAGGCAAACCCGACCATTATTGAAGATAACTGCTTCATCGGTGCGCGTTCTGAAATCGTTGAAGGCGTGATTGTTGAAGAAGGCTCTGTCATTTCAATGGGCGTTTTCATTGGTCAATCTACCAAGATCTTTGATCGTGAAACGGGCGAAATTCACTACGGCCGTGTACCAGCAGGTTCTGTGGTTGTTGCAGGTAGCCTTCCATCAAAATGTGGTACCTACAGCTTATATGCAGCCATCATCGTAAAAAAAGTGGATGCAAAAACACGTGCAAAAACCAGCTTGAACGATTTATTACGCGCTGACTAATTTGTAATATATACGGAACTTAATGGTTCCTCGTCTCTACGATCAGTCATGGTCGTAGAGATTTTGTTTTTTATGTAGCATGCTACTTGTGTGGCACCTGTTTGTGGTAACTGTTTATGGCTTCCTTACGTTCTTCTGCAATTCCTGTCTCTGATCCTGCGGCTGGTTTACGCATTACGGAGATCTTTTACTCTTTGCAAGGCGAAGCGAATACCTTTGGTCTACCGACGGTGTTTATTCGCTTAACAGGTTGTCCGTTACGTTGCAGTTATTGTGATACGACCTATTCTTTTGAAGGCGGCGAGCGTTTATCACTGGAACAGATTATCGAAACCGCAAGCCAGCATAAAACACCTTATATTTGTGTCACAGGTGGCGAACCGCTTGCACAACCAAACTGTCTGATCCTGTTACAGCGTCTTTGTGATCTTGGCTTTCAGGTTTCTCTTGAAACCAGTGGCGCTTTGGATGTTTCCAAGGTTGACCCACGTGTTTCCAAAGTGCTGGATTTAAAAACACCCACCTCGAAAGAAGATCACCGTAATTTGTTCAGCAATCTTGACCATCTCACCCCACATGACCAGATTAAATTTGTGATCTGTAATCGTGAAGACTATGAATGGTCAAAACAACAGCTGGAACAGTTCCAATTGCAAGACAAAGTGAGTACGGTTTGGTTCTCACCTGCTTTTGCAGTGGAAAAAGGTGCAGTTGTCCTGCCAGCATTGGCACGCGACTTGGCCCAGTGGATTTTAGAAGACCATCTCCCTGTTCGCTTCCAGCTACAGTTACACAAACTGTTATGGAATGATGAATCCGGTCGTTAAAAGCTTATGAAAACCACATCTCCCAGAGGAATGGTTTTCCTCAAATTTATTTTAGGTTGAATAATGGAAAATAATATGCGTTCTCGTGCCATCGTATTATTGTCTGGCGGCTTAGACTCAACAACGTGTCTGGCCTGGGCACAGGCAAATTATGAATGTATCGCCCTAAGCTTTATGTACGGTCAACGTTCAACCACTGAACTTGATGCAGCAAAAGCACTTGCTCAACGTGCAGGCGTTGAACACCGTATCATTAATATTGATTTAGGCAATTTAGGTGGTTCCGCGCTTACAGATCATAACATTGAAGTCCCAGAACAATTACAAGAAGGGATTCCTGTAACTTATGTTCCAGCACGTAACACAATTTTCTTGTCTTATGCCCTTGCTGCGGCAGAGGTTTTTGACGCTGCTGCCATTGTAATTGGTATCAATGCCGTTGATTATTCAGGATATCCAGATTGTAGACCTGAATTTATTGACGCTTTTGCCAATCTTGCGCATTTAGCAACCAAAGCGGGCGTTGAAGGAAAACCTCTTAAAATAGAAACACCTTTGTTACATTTATCCAAAGCGAATATTATACGCTTAGGCATCGAACATGGCGTAGACTACAGTCAAACGGTATCCTGCTATCAGGCAGATGCTCAAGGACGTGCATGTGGCAAATGCGACAGTTGTCGTTTACGTCAACAAGGTTTTATCGAAGCAGGTATTGCGGATCCTACGCGTTACGCTGAATAATCGATATTAGGGTAAAAAATTAGGTACATTATATGAAGTTTTCTAAATCAAATCTTATTCTTTCTACAATGATGTCAGCTGCTGCACTTTTTGCGACAGCAACTCACGCAGCTGATAATCCATTACAAACTGCGTATAAAAGTACCAATGTAAAAGCAGCATTGGTCAACGTATGTAAAGACCAGACTGCAAAAGGCGGTAAATTAACAGCGGCAGAAGTCAGCAAATTCTGTGGTTGCCAGATTGATGCTCAAGGTAAAGTGACTGAAGCGCAAAAATGGGAAATCCAGAGCGCAATCAATGCCAAGAAAAGCCCAAGCTCTTTAGCTTTTGTACAACAGCAAAATAAAGACCTACAAGCGTGTTTAGGTGCACCACTTGTCAGCAAGTTAGAGAAACTGACTGAAGAAGCAATGAAAGCTGCTCAACAACAACAACAGGCACCGAAAAAATAAGCCTGTATGCTTGAAAACAAAGCCTGCATTTATGCAGGCTTTTTTATTGGGCTTTGTTAAAATCTCCTTTATCTAGAATCAGTTGAATAACACCATGCCAGATCAATGGAAAAACAATGCCGAACAACGACAGTCAGTCGTTTCGTTCAGTGGCGGCAAAGATAGTTCCCTCGCCTTATACCATGCCATGCAAACAGGCACTGTGATTGGGCTCATTGTCATGCTGGAAGAACAAGGACAGCGTTCTCGTTCCCATGCCATGCCGCTGGAGATTATCCAGGCACAAGCAGATGCGGTTGGTTTACCCGTTTATATGACCTCTTCCAGTTGGGCTGATTATGAAACAAAGTTCATTGCCCTGCTCAATCAAGCCAAACAACATGGCGCAGAAGTACTGGTTACCGGTGACCTGGATATGCCGGAGCATGGTTGCTGGCATGATCGGGTGACCCAGCAAGTGGGACTGAAACTGGGCATGCCACTTTGGTTACGACCTCACCGTGAAGTGGTCGAAGAATTTATCAATCTTGGTTTTCGCAGTATTCTCGTAACGGTTAATCTGAAACTGGGTATGCAAGTCGAAGATTTAGGCAAAATTCTCACACTGGAATACATCCAAGAATTGGAAGATCGTGGTATTGATCCATGCGGCGAAGGTGGAGAATTCCACACTACCGTGATTGATGGACCAATTTTTAACAAAGCTATTCCTGTACGTCACGGCGATATTGTTTATCATGAAGAATATGCTTTTTTACCGCTTGAGCTTGAGCAAAACTAATTTTATCGAAGGATGAACAATGTCTGAGAATATTCAATTACCAAATCATGTATTCCCAACCACACAAGGTGAAATCAATCTGGCCGAGACTGGCAGTGAATGGTTGGTGCTCTATTTCTATCCTAAGGATTCAACACCAGGTTGTACCACTCAAGCAGTAGGCTTTTCTTGCTTGAAAGATCAGTTTGATGCCTTAAACTGCCAGATTATCGGGGTATCTCGTGATTCAGTTAAAGCACATCAGAACTTTACCGAAAAGCAATCGCTCAGTATTGATTTAATTAGCGATAAAGAAGAAGTGCTGTGTAAACATTTCGACGTGATTAAAGAAAAAAACATGTATGGCAAACAGGTCATGGGCATCGAACGCTCAACCTTTATTTTCCATAACAAGCAGTTAGTCAAAAGCTATCGCAAAGTCAAAGCGGCTGGACATGCCGAACAAGTGTTAGAAGACTTAAAAGCCCTGCAAACAGCTTAAGATGATTCTGTAAAAAAGCGGATTCCATATCCGCTTTTTTTATTCAGGCAAATTGCTGATCACTTGCTGCTTAGCGTATGATAAGAAAATTAAAAATAATTAAAAGATACTGAAAATGAATCCTCTAAAACTACTTTCTAGCCTTAGCTGTCTCATGTTCTTATCCGCTTGTAGTACAAGTACACCTGCGACATCTCAACAACAGTCCTTTAGTGTCGCACAAATCAATCAGCCGACCGCCTCAATACGCTGTCAGGATATACAAAACCCTGCTTATCAGCGGGCTATTCTGAACGCAATCAATGAAATTCGACAGCATCCACAGCAATGTGGCGGTCAGCATTTCCCTGCCGTAGCTCCCTTAAAATGGAGTCATGCTTTATCTCAAAGTGCGTTTGCACATGCGCAGGATATGGCTCAACACAGTATGCTCGGACACACCAGTAGCACAGGCCACGATTTTAGAAGCCGCTTAAAGACACAATTTAAAGGCCACGGCGGTGGAGAAAATGTGGCACGTGGACAAAATAGCTTGAATGAAGTGATGGCAACATGGCTGGCCAGTCCGGTGCATTGTCGTAATTTGATGCATCCAAAATTTACAGATTATGCGATCGCCTGTACAGTTGATCAATCCGCGAAGCAAAAAACGTATTGGACTCAACAATTTGGTGTTCGATAAAAAGGAATAAGCATGCTATCTGGCTCAATTACCCCCATTCTCCGTATTTTCGATGTCGAACTTGCCCAATCATTTTATCTGGACTATTTGGGCTTCCAACTCGACTGGCAACATACTTTTGGGGATAACTTCCCGCTTTATCTACAGATTTCCAGAGAGGATTGCATCATTCATTTAACTGAGCATTTTGGGGATGCCAGCCCGCACAGTGGCATTCGTATTTACTGGGAAAATCTCAGTTTGCTTCATGCGGAACTGGATGCAAAAGACTATAAATATGCCAAACCTCAAATGCAGAAAACCGATTGGGAAACCTTGGAGCTGAGTATGAGCGATCCATTTTCAAATCGAATTATCTTTTGGGAAGATGCCTAGTCTCCCCAAGCGATCAAGCTTCATCAATATTGGAACGATCATTATCCTTAAATTTTTGCTGTAATTTTGGATAAACTGCCGATTGCTGAAAATCATTTAAAAACTGAATGGTACCCTCAGGGAAAAACTCGGTTTGAATCTCCCCACGATAGTACGCTTCACGCATGGGCGTTGCAGAAATCGAGTTTTTCAAACTCTCCAGTTCCACCATCTGCCACTCAGGAAATAAACGTAAATAATAGGAAGATTCATCCTTAAAATGACCAATCAGACCGACTTTTGCATCTGGTTGAATGATCCCATTGACCAAATCTTTGACCTGCTTGACCCATTTTTCATCGTTATACACGTCAACCACATGCACAAAATGAATTCGCTTTTGATCTTGCTCAGAAAAGTTCGACAAAATCATTTGCTCACGTTCAACCGCCAGAAAAGGATTTTTGATGTTACGTTCCGATTGAGCCGAACCTAAAGCCAAGATTACGTTTTGACTTTGTTGTAACGCAATTTCAATGGTTTGCATATGTGCCAGATGAAATGGCTGGAAGCGTCCAATAAAAACGAGATAGTCAAATGTGTACATAGGCGTAATTTCACTTTTTTGTGAACTCATCAGTTGTGCCATTCTGGTAAATATGCGACATAATGAGTGCACTTAAAATCAATCTGGATTAAAGCAAGGATAGTACGATGACACTTAGCTGTATTCAACAACCTCATCAACATTTGCAAGCAAATTTAGAAGATGGCGTACTCACCTTAGCCATTAACCGTTCAGAAGCAAAAAATGCACTGTATGGCGAACTTTACCTGTGGATCGCAAAAGCTTTGGATGAAGCCGATGCCGACAAAGACGTTCGTGTGGTGATCTTCCGTGGTGCAGAACAAGACTTTACTGCGGGTAATGACATGAAAGACTTTATGGGCTTTATTCAAAAGCCGCATGAAGGTAAAGCGGGCGACCAACCTCCATTTGTATTGCTAAAAGCTGCTGCACGTTTTTCTAAGCCATTGATCATTGCCATCAAAGGTGTAGCAATTGGTATTGGTGTAACGCTGCTATTACATGCTGACCTCGTTTTCGCAGATAACACGGCCCTGTTCCAGATTCCATTTGTCAGCCTTGGTCTGTCTCCAGAAGGTGCAGCTAGCCGTTTATTGGTCAAACAGGCAGGCTACCAGAAAGCAGCCGAGTTATTATTCACGGCGAAAAAATTTGATGCAGCAACGGCGGTAAAAGCCAATCTGGTCAATGATGTGGTTGAAGATGTCTATGCCACTGCACAGCAAACTGCGCAACATTTAGCTGCATTACCATTGGCGTCGATCAAACAAACTAAAGCACTGATGAAACAGGACTTGGCTGAAATCATTCAGTGTGTTGATGATGAAGCTGAAATCTTTATGCAACGTGTACGTTCTCCAGAAATGATGGAAGCGGTACAAGCCTTTATGCAAAAACGTAAGCCTGATTTTTCTCAGTTTAATTAATCACCGCCTAAATCATTTAAATAAACCACTTAGCCTAAAAGTTAAGTGGTTTTTTATTTTGCGTATCCATATAGATATTTAGGAATAGACCGTCTAAGCTCGACTCAGATCAAAACTAAATTTTAAAACTATGAAAGTCGTCATTGCGCCTGATTCATTTAAAGACAGCTTATCCGCACAGCATGTGGCAGAAGCAATTGCTTCAGGCTGGCAACAGGTTTTTTCTGATGCAGAAATCATTACTTGCCCCATGGCGGATGGTGGTGAAGGATCAATTGAAGCTGTTTTAGCAGCTTGTTCTGGGCAATGGCGTGAGCAAATAGTACAAGGCCCTCTTGGTGAATCAGTACTGGCAAAATGGGGCTGGTTAGATGCTAAAAAGATTGCCATCATTGAAATGGCACAAGCCAGTGGTATCCAGTTGCTAAAACCTTCACAACGTAATGCCTGTATCAGCAGTACTTTTGGTACAGGTGAACTGATCCTTGCGGCTTTGGATGCGGGCGCCAAGGAAATTGTACTAACCGTGGGTGGCAGCGCAACCAACGATGCAGGTACTGGCTTACTCAATGCCTTAGGTGCCAGATTTCTGGATATAGATCATCAAGACTTACCTACTGGTGGTCTTGCCCTGCAAAACTTGGCACAGATTGATCTGGAAAATTTTGATTCACGAATTCAACAGACTAAATTTTTATTGGCTGCCGATGTGACCAATCCTTTATGTGGTCCTAATGGCGCTTCTCATATTTTTGGACCACAAAAAGGGGCTTCACCTCAACAAGTGTTGGCGTTAGATCAAGCCCTCTCCCGTTTTGCCGATGTTACGACTCAATACTTTGGCTTTGATCAACGTCATGAGGCTGGTTCGGGAGCTGCGGGTGGCTTAGGTTTTGCGGCTAAAACATTCTTAAAGGCCGAGTTTCGATCGGGTGTTGAAGTCATTGCAGAACTAAATCAACTTGCCGATAAAATTCAGGGGGCAGATTGGGTAATTACTGGCGAAGGTAAACTTGACGAACAAACCTTAAATGGCAAAACCCCATTCGGTGTTGCCAAAATAGCACAAGCTGCCAATATCCCTGTGATTGTGATTGCTGGAACACTTGGGCAAAACTATCAAGCTTTATACGTACATGGCATTACCGCAGCCTTTTCTTTAACTTCCGGCCCAAGCACGCTAGAACAAGCCTGTCAAAATGCAGCAGAGTTGATCTGTGCACGCACAACCGATGTCGCCCGATTAATTCAAAGCACGATGCCTTGTAAATAATAAAGCTTATTGAATATCTAAAATCTGGATAAACTCAAAGGCCGGTTCTTCATAGGGATGGCTTGCCTTTAAAGCTTTTGCCACCGCACTGGCCTTCTCTTCTGCAACAATGGTTTCAACTCGCCATTCTTCGAGTTGCTCTAATTCATCCAGTTGTCCTAAGAACGGATTGGCACCTTTAACGGGCTTAAATTGCCCGATGCCTTTGACTTGCCAAGCACAGTGTTCGTAGTTTCCAATTCCACCTGCCCCAGCATCAAAAACCGCTTGTTTGGTCGCTTCCAGATGAGATTCAGGCACGTAATAAATCAGCTTTAGCATCGTAAAACAGCTCAAATCGAAATCAATGAGACTTCAATCATAACGCGATAAAAGCTGAACAATCAAAGTGAAATATTGATGATGAGATAACTCACGATGATAAATAGCAGTTGAATGAACACAGTTAAGCCAAACCAAAACCAGCCTTTGTCTTTTGAATAGCTTGTTCTTAAATAGTTTTCATTTTTCATCATGCCGTTCTCGCCTATCTTATTCATTGTGAAAATATAAGAAGCAAGAATTGAGCCACTGAAATGAACTAAACATCCAATACAAAGATAAATTTCCCACAACCACTGATAAGGTATAGTTTCTTACTATGGACTAAATAAAATATCAGTATCTGTTAATGATTTTATAGGTCGTGTTAAAGGAAAATGAATACTCCCCATCATGTGATGGCTTTCTATTGATAATGAATCTATGTAATTACGTTGTTCTATCCACAACGCATGTGACATGCAGAATCCATCACTATATCGCATGAAACTCCTACCATACGAATCAATTAGTTTCACTCTAACTTGAAAATAATCACCAAATAAAGTTTCTGGCAATATTTTATGATCTTTATCAAATGCAATTTTTATTGTTGCCTCAGTTAAATCTCCTCTCTTTTTCTTATGAATAGCTAAATACTTATCAAAATAGTCCGAAAATTTAATATTAACTTGCGTCAAGAACTCATCATTTCCAAAACAGTCCTGATCTATGAGATTAAATGTTAAGAAGGATTGATCTAAAGACTGGCAATAAGTGTATAAAACACCTATACCCCAAAAATCTTCATAATCATGATAACGATTAATAAATTTGTCTAACAAGATTGTTGCTGTATCTAGAAGTCTTTTTTTCATTTTCCCAACACTACCAGTCTAGAGTAAAGACTTACACCATTATTAATCACTTAATGACCTATAACCCTAGAATTTTTCAACTGTCTTTTCTCATACAGTGTCATCGCAAACGCCAAACCACACAAAATCACAAATCCACTGGTCATTGGAATCAAGGTACCGTTATAAAGCTGCCCAATGATCGAAGCTAGAATTAACGACAGTACAGATGAAGATGCTCCAATAATCGCCGAAGCCATACCTGCCACATGCCCCATCGGTTCCATGGCAATCGCATTCAGATTTCCAAACAACGTGCCAAACAATAAAAATAGAATGCAGGCATACAACATAAACATCCAGAATGAAACGGAGACACCCGCAAGCTGAATGATTAGGAACAACAATGAAATTAAACATAGGCCAAGAAAGCCATAAATACAGATCGGACGCATGCCAAACTTCATCACAATTCTAGAATTGGTAAAAGACGCAATCCCCATCACACCTGCCAATAAAGCAAAGTAGGCACTGAATTCCTGACCTGTTTTACCGAATTGCTGCATAAAGATTTGTTGTGAAGTGCCCAAGTAGCCAATAAAACCGCCAAAACAGAAACCTGCACAGAGCAGATAACTCATGGTAGTTTTATTACTCACAACTTCTTTAAAACCATCCTTAAAAGCTTGTACTCGCATCGGCAACCGATTTTCAGGAATTAGCGTTTCTTCCAGTCGTAACGCGACCCATGCTCCCACAACCGTGGCATAGACCATATACAATACAAAAATATCACGCCAGCCAAAGAAATGAATAATCAGTTGACCCAAACTCGGCGCAATTGCAGGCGCGACCATAAATACCATCATGATCAGAGACATAATGCGGGCCATTTGGGCACCGCTATATTTATCACGCACAATCGAAATCGAAGCGACATAAGGTCCAGAAACACCTACACCCTGAATAAAACGTCCGACTAAGAACCATTCAAAGCTTTGAGTGCAATAGCACAATAAGCTGCCTAAAAAGTAGATCACAATACCTGTGAATAAAATCCGTTTCCGTCCAATCGCATCGGACAATGGTCCTGCTATCAATTGACCAATGGTCATGCCTGAGAAAATACTAATGATGACCCACTGGGCCTGATTGCTATTTTGCAGGATAAAAACACGACCAATTTCACCCAGTGCAGGTAAAACTGCATCAATCGAGAAAGAGACGATCGACATCAGTAATGCCATCAACAATGCAAATTCGTGGAAATGGATTTTTGATTTCATTTTTGTTGTCCATTGATGATTATTGTATTTGGAATTAAATAAGCCACCTGACGGTGGCTTATGGCATGGATTGATTAACCAATAAATTTACGTGCGTTACGGAACATACGTAACCAAGCACCATCTTCAGCCCAGTCTTCTGGCTTCCAAGAATGCTGTAAAGCACGGAAGTTACGCTCAGGATGCGGCATCATCACTGTTGCACGGCCATCTTTAGAGGTTAAGCCTGTAATTGCTTCAGGTGAACCGTTCGGGTTCAACGGATAGTGCTGAGTTGGATTACCCAAGCTATCTACATAACGCAAGATCACCTGATTCTCGGCATTTAAAGCAGCAATTTGCTGTTCAGTTGCAACCAGACGACCTTCACCATGCGCAACCGCGATTGGTAAAATCGAACCTTGCATATCTTCAAGCAATACCGACACTGATTTTTCTACGCGAACGTTCACAGCACGTGCTTCAAATACTTCTGAGGTATTACGGTGGAAACGGCCCCAATGCTCTGCACCCGGAATCAGTGGTGCAAGTTGCGACATCATTTGACAGCCATTACATACGCCTAAGCTGAAGGTACTCTCACGATGGAAGAACTGTTCAAACTGGTCACGTAACTTGGCATTGAACAAGACTGATTTTGCCCAGCCACCACCTGCGCCCATGACATCACCGTATGAGAAGCCACCACATGCCACTAGACCTTCAAAATCGCTCAAGCTGACACGACCGGCAAGCAAGTCACTCATGTGTACGTCGATGGTATTGAAGCCAACTTTGTCAAATGCAGCAGCCATTTCAACGTGACCGTTGACACCTTGCTCACGCAAGATGGCCATGTTTGGACGACGTGTATTGATAAACGGCGCTTCAACAGGTTCATTCAAATCATAAGTCGCTTGTGCAATCAAACCTTTATGATTTTTATCTGCAATCAATGCAAATTCTTGATCAGCCGTTTCTACGTTGTCACGTAAGCGTTGGATCTGATGCGATACTTCTGCCCATGCTTGTTGCAATTCAGCACGCTCTAGCGTTAAACCATTGACAGCCAATTGATCAGTTGTACTCACACGACCGACAACTGCGATTGCATCTTTCAGGCTTGATGCTGCAACTTCAACTTGCAATTGCGCCCAATCAGCTGCTGTGATTTGCAGTACAGCGCCAATTTCTTCAGCAAATAAGCTTTCCGTTGTTTGATTTTCTAAAGTTACACCTAAGCGTGAAGCAAACATCATTTCAGCCACAGTCGCCAATAAACCACCATCACCGATGTCATGATAAGCCTTAATCACACCACGATTATTCCAGTCCTGAATCAAGGCAAAGAATGCTTTGAAGTCATCAAAACTATCGACGTCAGGTGTCACTGAACCGATGGCTTTATACACCTGTGCCAAGATCGAACCACCTAAACGGAACTGCCCTTTAGATAGGTCAATACGCACGAGGACTGAATCTTCTAAATTTTTAAGTTCAGGTGTTAAAGTTTTACGTACATCCAATACAGGTGCAAATGCAGTAATAACACCCGACATTGGCGAAGTCACGGCTTTCTCTTCACCATCGTTCCACGTCGTACGCATTGAAAGTGAATCTTTACCGACTGGAATTGCGATACCTAGAGCAGGACACATTTCCATACCAATGGCTTTCACACCTTCAAACAAGGCTTGGTCTTCACCTTTTTGACCTGCCGCTGCCATCCAGTTTGCTGAAAGTTTGATATCGCTAATTTGTTCGATGTTGGCACACGCAATGTTGGTAATCGCTTCCGCAACCGCTAAACGTGCAGATGCAGCCGGATTCAACAACGCGACTGGTGGACGTTCGCCCATAGCCATGGCTTCACCAGTGAAACCCTGCAAACTTGTGGTAGTCACTGCTGCATCAGCAACAGGCACCTGCCAGCGACCCACCATCTGATCACGTGCAACCATACCGGTAATCGAACGGTCACCGATGGTGATCAGGAACGATTTAGACGCAACGGTTGGATTTTTCAAGACGCGGAAAATCGCATCTTTTAAATCAACTTTTGCAGCATCAAAGTCATTGCCAGTACGTTCAATCGTTTCATAGGCACGTTGCATACGTGGCGTACCGCCCAACATCACTTGCATTGGAATGTCGACCGCATTGTTGTCGAACAATGGATCTTCAACAGTTAAATGACGCGCTTCAGTCGCTTCACCCAATACTGCAAACGGGCAACGCTCACGTGCACAAATTTCTTCAAACTGTTCTAAAGACTCTGGGCGAATCGCAAGTACATAACGCTCTTGCGCTTCATTTGACCAGATTTCCATCGGGCTCATACCCGGCTCTAACGATGGAATCTTACGAAGATTCAATACCGCGCCTAACTCGTGATCATTCACCAGTTCAGGCATGGCATTGGAGAGACCACCCGCACCCACGTCATGTACAGACACGATCGGGTTAAAGTCTTCCAAGCGCCAGCAAGTATCGATGACTTCCTGGCAACGGCGTTCCATTTCCGGGTTTTCACGTTGAACAGAAGCAAAGTCTAAGCTCTCGCCCATGGTGCCGCTGTCTACAGAAGATGCCGCACCACCACCAAGACCAATCAACATGGCAGGACCGCCCAATACAATGAGCAAGTCACCCGGTTGAATCGCATCTTTTTCAACATGGTCAGGGCGAATGTTACCGTAACCACCAGCGATCATGATTGGCTTATGGAAGCCTTTCACTTCCCCATTGACATTCTGTTCGAAAGTACGGAAATAACCATTTAATGCAGGACGACCAAATTCGTTGTTAAACGCAGCACCACCCAATGGACCTTCAATCATGATTTGTAATGGCGATGCCATACGTGAAGGTTTGCCGTAGTTTTCTTCCCAAGGTTGTTCAAAACCAGGAATATTCAAGTTTGAAACGGTAAAGCCCGTTAAGCCTGCTTTTGGTTTACCACCACGACCGGTTGCACCTTCGTCACGGATTTCACCGCCCGAACCTGTTGCAGCACCCGCAAATGGCGCAATTGCAGTTGGATGGTTGTGGGTTTCCACCTTCATCAGGATATGAGCAGCCTGGCTCTTATATTTATAAACGAAATGGCCATTTTCATCCGCTTTCGGATAAAAACGCATGGTGTCATAACCCACGATTACAGACGCGTTATCTTTATATGCCGATAACACATCGGTTGGCGATTCTTTATAGGTATTCTTGATCATCTGGAACAAGGACAATGGTTGTTTCTCACCATCAATTGTCCATTCTGAACCGAAGATTTTATGACGACAGTGTTCAGAGTTCGCTTGAGCAAACATCATCAATTCGATGTCGTTTGGATTACGACCGAGCTTGGTAAAAGCTTCGGTCAAGTAATCAATTTCCTGCTCAGATAAAGCAAAGCCAAACTCATTGTTGGCTTTAACTAATGCTTCTTTACCTTGACCCAAGATGTCAATTGAGTTTAACGGCTTCGGTGCAGTTTCCGAGAATAACGCTTTTGCATCATCAATATGAGCAAAAACGCTTTCTGTCATACGGTCATGCAAAGCCAGTTTCACTTCGTTTGAAATCTCTTTCACCCCTTTCAAGGTAAATAACAGACCACGTTCCAAACGGTGAACCGGGGTATTACAGTTTTTGAAAATATCTGTTGCTTTAGATGACCACGGCGAGATTGTCCCGACACGCGGTGTCACTAAAATCTGGATTTCATCACTTGCAGCTTGGCGAAGTTCGAAAGATTGACCATCGTTTAAAAGTTGTAATGCCGATTGATGTTGCTGCTCGTTGAGCGCTTGATCAAACAAATAAACCCACTGGCTGTCAAAAGATTGAACAGAACTCATTGACGTTAATCGGTTTAAGAGTTGAGCTTTCTTGAAAGAAGAATGTGCTGATGCACCGGCCACGATAAACATGTTGACTTTGGCTCCACGGGCGGGTCTAACGAACCTACCACAATGTGACTTATAAGAGAGCGCATATTCTACTGTGAAAGGCGCTTTTCAGCTAGCCATATCCATCTTAAAAATCAGAGTTTTCTGCTTCAAATGACTTAATTTATTGTAGCTTTATCCATTTTACTTTATTCGTAACAATTCATTTACTGCGAGGGACAAAATATCGGTGCATTCCAAATTTGGTTTCCTGATCGGGCAGCAAATACCACTCACCCTATCAAGCCGACCATAAAACGACTTTTCTATACGCTGATGCGCCGCTCTACCTCACTAGAGATCATAACAAGCTCAGCCACTCGATAAATACGGTGGAATGGGTGCATCACTTAAACCTACACCAGCGCCCATCTCCTGTTTATCTCAATAGCTAAGCTTTAATTTTCTCAGCTCTATTTGTCATGACCTGGATCAGATCAATAGCTTGATAGTAACTTGCCTGAAAAAATATATAATACAGACCTGTCTTCCTAACAACTTAGAACAGCCTAGAGAGCTTTAATGAATAAGCAAATAATCGAGCAACTATTTAAACAAAAGAAAATTTCCCAATGTATTGAAGCTGCTGAAGAATATCTAACAGAACATCCCAATGATCTGGATACCCTCAAGACCATGCTGGACTATCTATTTGAGCATGAAGCCTCTTTAGAAAGTACAACTCAACCTCTCTCCTTACTGAATAGTGAACATGCAGATCAATATAAAGCGCTGATACAACGCCTTTATCAGCAGGAAAGTGAGAAAGAAGCAGCACTGCGTTATTATTTATTGCTCGCCAAACAACAGAAGGATGTAAACGATTTCTTAAAATATGATGCTGAATATACTGAGCTTTATCAGCAGCAGTATGCTCATAACCGTGAATGCCGCGATATCATGATTTCACAGCTCTGGCTCGACAAAGTATATTTTTTAGCGTCACAACAACATCCTGACTTAATCACGCAAATCGAAAATGGTATTGATCTGCTCTCTGTTGAAGATGAAACCGAGTATTTGCATTTGGCAGAAATTGCGTATGAGCATCAAGAAATCACGCTGGCGCGAAAAATATTATTAAAACTGATCAAAGGATTAAATTACCAACCCGAAGTTCCGGTTGGATTAGTCCGCTGGTATCACCGTTTTGAAGAGCTGATTAACAACGGTTATGAGCATCCGGAAGTGCGCTATTACCAAATCATTATTGAGCGGAACTATTATGAACAACTCAATAAGACAGAATCTGCCTATTATCAACGCAGTTTAGCCACTATTGAAAAATATCCAGATGAAGCTTCTGCTTTGCATTTTGCTGGAACTTATCTATATGAAAACGAAAAATATCAGCAAGCATTGACTTATCTGGAAAAAGCCCAAGCCTTAAAACCGGATGTCGTGACCTGGCGTAGATGGCTAGAATCAAAATATCTGCTGCAACAACCCATCAATCTGGAGGTTCCGGTATTCAGCACGGCCCTGCCCAGAGATCTCTATGCTGCAGGGGTGAGTCTAAACGAGTTTTATGAGGAAAATTACGATTTCGATGATCAGATCACATCCGAGCTGACTCATTTAAATTGTGAAATTTATCGTCAGTCTTATCACGCCTTTAAACAGTACTATGAGCAGAATCAATACCCAAGCGACTATCACGGTAATTACCATTATTTTGCGATGTGTTGTAATAACTATGCCATCAAGCTGATCAGAACCGGACACTATGAACAGGCAGCTGCTATTGCCACGGAAGGATTAAATTACTCCGAGTTTATGGAATTACATTTTACCCGAATCTGGGCTTATAAAGAGGCGCAAAATTACCAAGACATGGAGCATGCCTTAGCAGAATATTTTGAAAAATATGATGAAAGCTGTGTGCCATTTACTGAACATCAAATTCGGGTGGCAGAGTATGTGGCTTGCCAAGCAAAATTAGGCAAAATCGACAATATTCAGGAAGAAGCTGAAAAAGTCCTGTTTAAGCTATATCAATATGCTGCTAAGAAACCTCATCTGCATGATGAAGATTATCGCAACCTACAGGTGGCAGAATGTGCAGTAGAGAATCTGATTTATGAACTGTATGAAGATCAGGATGCATTGATTCGCAAAGACTATTATGAAGGTGTTACTACGCGCTTCCCTCTCGCGTCTCAACCCCATTATGTGTTAATGCAGGTCTATAATGAGTTAGAGGATTATGAAAATATAAATGCATCCGCTTATCGTTATTTAAAGTTGAAACGCAGTTTTATGATGGCACAACAGGACTGGGACAAGACGATTTACCTGATCATTAAAAGTTACTGCTTACTTGAACAACATGAGCAAGCGATCCAGTTTTATCAGCACCATGCAGCCAGAATAGAGCAGGAATTTGATCCAGAAGATTATCCGTTGCTCTATCAATATCTCATGAAAAGCTTTCTCAGATTGGGTGATTTTGCAATGGTACATCAGCTGGCGGAACAGTCTCGAATGATTTATGAACAGCAAGCCTGGGCCTATAATGATCTTATGGAAAACATCTATCTGCTTGAAGCTGAAGCATACTATAACAGCGGTCAGATCAAACAGGCGCACCAACATCTGGATCACATCCTGTCATATAGCGACCATATCCCTATTGCCGCCCACTACAAGAAGTCATGGAAAAAACCGGGCTTCTTCTCCAGATTTTTTTAAGCTCAATTCAATATCTTTGCTCTGACTTATTTATAGGTTTTTATTTCATGTATGAATAAGTCAGATCTTTTGTCTGACTTGCTAGGACGTTCTGCGATAAGTCTGCTGCTCTTAGGCTTTTTATTGCGCAGCATAGCAGTCGCTTCGATAGCCTTAAGCCCCTAAAACAAGCAGCAAGACAATTTATGTCGCCCTACTCTAGTGCTTTAATCTTTTTTTTGGCATGATGAAACTGAATTCATAGTGAATAATGATAAATGGAACAAATGCGTTGGTTAGAATTGCTTTCTGCAATTCGTTTAGGTAGTAAAAAAAGCAGTACAGAATTGGCTCGAAGCCCATTCCATAAAGATTATGACAGAATTATATTTTCCCAAAGCTTTCGCCAACTCAATAGAAAAACCCAGGTTCACCCACTGACTCAACATGATGGGATTCATACCCGCCTCACACACTCGCTAGAAGTGTCTTGTATCGGCCGCTCACTCGGCATGCTTGCGGCTGAAAAAATTAAAGATGAATTACCCATGTGGATCTCACCTGCCGATGTCGGGGCGATCATTCAGGCGGCGTGTCTGGCACATGATATTGGCAATCCACCCTTCGGTCATGCCGGTGAATATGCCATTCGTGAATGGTTTGATGATGCCTCTCATCGGGACTTCCTCACCAAACTGACACCTGAAGAAGAAGCCGATGTGCGTCAATTCGAGGGCAATGCCCAGGGACTTCGCCTGCTTAGCCGGATTGATTATCATCCAGATGATGGCGGAATGCGCCTGACCTGTGCCACGCTAGGCGCCTATTTAAAATATCCATGGCTATCCAAAACCATTGAAGAACAAGGTGATACGCCTTCCCATCAACGGGAAAAATTTGGTTGCTATCAATCTGAAAAAGAAATTTTAAAACAACTGGCTGAACAGCTCGGCCTGATTCAACTCGGTGAATATCATTATTGTCGTCATCCCCTGACCTATTTATTAGAAGCTGCTGATGACATGTGTTATGCGCTGATTGATCTGGAAGATGGCATTATTCTGAATATGTTGAACTATGCCGAAGTTGAACCGATTTTTTTGAATCTGATTGCCGATTACGGTTATCCCGAGGAACTCCATTTACCGCATACCACCTGGCAGCAGAAGATCGCAGCTTTACGTGGTCGTGTCATGAAGCGTTTGGTCGATGAAGTCACCACTGCTTTTGCCAAGCATCACTTTGAAATTCTGACAGGCCAGCTCAAAGGTAGCCTGCTACAATATTGTTCACCGGATATTGAAGCCGGTATTCAAACCGCCAAGAATCTTGCCAGAGACCGTATCTTTGAACATCCTCAAAAATCCGGTTTAGAAATTATTGCACATCAAAGTTTGCAAACCATTCTGGATGCCTTTATTCCTCTGACCATGCCCCATAAGGCACTCAGCTTTAAAGAGCAGCGATTGATGTCAATTTTGCAACATTCAGGCGTAAATCTGCAAAACAACCATTATAATAATATTATGCAAGTTCTTGATATTATTAGTAAGTTCTCAGACCATCAGGCTTATAGTCTGGCGCAAGAGTTGCAAGGCAATAAGATAGGCTTTTTTTAGTGAAGCGATTTATTGATGACGGGAAGACTTGGGGTACGTTTGCGAAGTATCCTATTTTAGTTGTATGTCCTTTCTGCCAGAGTCATGCACGAGTAATTCAACCCGAACAAAATGATCAGATTGAAAATAAAATAATTTTTAGTTGTATATTCTGCTGTAAAACTTTTGATCAAGACCAGCAGCAACAAAATAACTTAGGCTATTTTGACGAGATCAACGTAGAAATTAATCAAACCTGCACTTGTAAACGTGGGAAATATTACTTTTCCCACTCTTATGCTCGGCCCAGTACTCTTCCGCCTTTTATCAAACTGAATTGTACTTTCTGCCAAAAAGAGCAAGTGTATAATTCTCCTTATCCGTTATTGACCTATAAAATCCCGAGAAAATCAGGGTTTGAAATCAATAAAGATCCTTTCTTTGGTTATCGGCTGTATCTCACTACAGAAACAAGGCATGGTCTTATTTTCGTGTATAACACGGAACAGTTAAATGATTTGAAGGCTTACATCTCTGCTGAGCTAAGACAGAGAACCTATACCAATAAGAATAAAACTTACTTAAGCCGATTGCCTGCCTGGATAAAATCCGCACGAAATCGCAAAGAAATCCTGAAAGCTATTTTGCGTTTAGAACAAATGGCTACTACTATTCAACCATTAACAAATAAGTGAAAGATTCAATGATCGGATGTTTGATTGGCGAAGTGTTTGCCCTGGAAGCCCCAACCGTATTACTCAATGTAAATGGTGTAGGTTATGAAATTGACACACCACTTTCGACATTTTGCCAATTACAAAAAGGACAAAAAGTCACTTTATGGACGCATTTAGTGGTCCGTGAAGATGCGCAGCAACTGTATGGTTTTAGCGATGCTCAGGAAAAAACCATTTTCCGCACACTCCTCAAAGTGAATGGTGTAGGACCTAAAATGGCACTCGGTATTCTTTCAACCTTGAGTGTTGAATTATTGATTCATACCATTGAACATGACGATGTAAATACCCTGATTAAAGTTCCGGGTGTAGGTAAAAAAACTGCTGAACGCTTAATGATTGAATTACGTGACCGATTTAAAGCATTGGCCCATCCTGCAGGTGGCTCAAGCAATGCTGCGGCAACGCAAATCCAGTTCATGTCAAACTCACCTGTTGCCGAAGCCGAGGCCGCATTACAATCACTCGGTTATAAGCCGGCTGAAGCACAAAAAGCCGTTGCAGCCGTCAAAGCAGATTATACTGAGTCAGCCGACATTATCCGTGCTGCGCTTAAATCCATGATGAAGTAATAGATATATGCAAGATCGTCTTATTAGCGGAACAGAAAAACCGGAAGATCATTTTGATCGTGCCATTCGCCCTACGTCTTTGGCTGATTATATCGGTCAGCCTGTAGTGCGTGAACAAATGGAAATCTTCATTGGCGCGGCCCGTGGTCGTGGTGAGGCACTCGATCATACCCTGATCTTTGGCCCACCAGGCTTGGGTAAAACCACCTTGGCGAATATTATCGCACGTGAAATGGGCGGTAATTTAAAATCGACTTCTGGTCCAGTGTTAGAGCGTGCTGGAGATTTGGCTGCCATGCTGACCAATCTGGAAGAAGGTGATGTTCTGTTTATTGACGAAATCCATCGTCTTTCACCCGTGATTGAAGAAATCCTCTATCCGGCGATGGAAGATTATCAGCTGGATATCATGATCGGTGAAGGTCCTGCTGCCCGCTCAATCAAGCTCGATCTACCTGCGTTTACTTTAGTTGCAGCCACCACACGTGCGGGTTTACTCACTTCGCCGTTACGTGACCGTTTCGGGATTGTGCAACGCTTAGAGTTCTATTCGGTTGAGGATTTGACCCATATCGTGACACGTTCTGCCAATTTGATGGACGTGCCGATTACCCATGAGGGTTCAACCGAAATCGCCCGCCGTGCACGCGGCACTCCACGTATTGCCAACCGTTTATTACGTCGTGTTCGTGATTATGCCCAAGTCAAGGGCACAGGTGAAGTGACTCAAGATATGGCACAACGTGCTTTAGACATGCTTAATGTCGATAAAGCAGGTTTAGATACGCTCGATCGACGTTATCTCAGTATGTTACTGGAACGTTTTGAAGGACGACCAACCGGTGTTGAAGCTTTAGCCGCAGCGATGGCAGAAGACAGCGGAACGCTGGAAGATGTGATTGAGCCGTATTTGATTCAGCAAGGTTATGTGATGCGGACGGCACGCGGCCGTATTGCAACCAATATGGCGTATTTGCAATTTGGTATGACGCCACCTGAGTAATATAAATATTTTCAATTAAACCCTTCATATAATGAGATGATTGGAATAGCATATCCATGATTTTAATCATCTCATTATTTTTAGGATAAAAATGAAAATTAAAACTTTAACTGCCGTATTTGTGAGTAGTTTATTTCTAGCAGCCTGTGGGGGCGGAAATGATAATGCAGATAATAGCAATTCATTTCAAGGAAAAGAAAAACTAGATTATAGCAAACCAGAGAATCTTGAAATCATTTATGCACCCATTATCAATTTATCAAGCATTAATGGAAATCAACTGATTGATACTATCACGCTTGCTGAATCTGTTTTTTATTTAATACAAGGCGGAGAACAATCTGGCTATAAGGCATCTTGCCGTAACAAAGGCGGTAGTTTCAGCAAAGATAGCCAAAGTGTTACGCTCAATAAATGTGAACTACAATTTACAAAAGATGGAATTACACAGCCTATCTTTGAGGAACCCATGTTTTTATCTGGAAAGATTAATACTCAGGGTTATTGGGTAGAGAATAACTTTAAAATTGATACGACACTCACTCAGTTTAAAGCAGAAATAGACAACGAAACAACTACCTATAACGGTAGCAAAAGTAGCCTGTCTTATTCCCCTAATTCACGTCCATTTAAATATGATATCAGCAAAATAGAAACTAACTGGACCGATAAAAACGATACAGAAACCTATAAAATCACCAACTATAGTTTTGAACCTTGGTCTACCGGATCTATCACCAAAGGAAGCTTAACTGGAATATCAAATAACAAAGAGTTCTCGGTGAATTTTAACAATCAAATCAAATTTGGAAGTGTTGAGGATGCACTGGCTTTTTATCCAAGTTTTGCTGAAATTGTAATTGAGGATAGTAGCAACCGTAAAAATGCAATCACCATTACAAGAACCAGTGATTATAAAGCTTTAATTCGTGCCTATTCTAACGGTTTAAGCGTAACTGGCTTCCCTAAAGTTGTAGACTGGCAAGATTTAAATTATTAAAAAAAGCCCTCCTCTCGGAGGGCTTCTTTTTTATCAAGTTCAACAATATGTTATTTATTACTATTTCCATCTTCGAATTGACCCCCTATCATTCCCTGATTGCTGCCGACTGAGCATGGAAATAGGTAAAAACATGGCTAATCATTTTGAATTTAAAATTCGCGTTTACATTGAAGATACAGATGCGGGTGGTATCGTCTATCACGCCAACCATATCCGTTTTATGGAACGTGCGCGCACTGAATGGTTACGTGCTGCGGGTGTAGATCATTACTGGCATCAACAAGATTACAACTTTGTAGTGCATCAGATTCAGGTCAAATATGTACGACCTATATTAATGGATGATTTAATTACCGTTACAGCACGTGTTATTTCGTGTAAAGCCGCATCATTTGTGTTGCAACAAAATATTTATCGTGGTGAAATCTTGCTGGCTTCAGGTGAGGTTGTGTTGGCATGTTTAAACAAAGAGTTAATGCCACGTCGTCTTCCTGATGAAATTCGTGACCTGATTCAAAAAGAATTGGCACAGGACTAAAATAAACTTTCGGCACAGTAACTTATGGCAACTAATTTAGAATCTTCTCTACACATCTCCGACCTTATTTTACAAGCAAGTCCTGTTGTACAGCTGGTCATGCTGATCTTATTACTTGCTTCGATTTATAGCTGGTATCTGATTGCAAAATTACATATGGGCTTCAAAAAAGCAGGACAAGATGATGAGCATTTTCAAAAGATGTTCTGGTCAGGTGCCGAATTAAATACCCTTTATAACAATGCTCAACTCAACTCTAAACGTCGTGGTTTGGAAGACATCTTCTATCAAGGGTTGGGTGAGTTTTTTAAATTACAAAAACGTAAAGCAGATACCAACCAGACTATCGAAGGAACTGAACGTATTCTTCGTGTCGGTTTAAGCCGTGATCAGGGTGGTTTGGAGCAAGGTTTAGGCGCGTTGGCCAGCATTGGTTCGGTTGCACCTTATATCGGTTTATTTGGTACTGTCTGGGGTATCATGAATGCCTTCATTGGTCTCGCTGCAGTTGATCAAGTCACTTTAGCCACCGTTGCACCGGGTATTGCCGAGGCCCTTATCGCTACCGCAATCGGCTTATTTGCTGCCATTCCAGCGGTACTTGCGTTTAACCACTATACCGCCAAAGGTGAATCAATCTATTCAGACCGTGCCTTATTTGCAGAAGAAATGGTTGCTCTTTTACAGCGTCAAGCAATTGGAACGACACAGGAAGATGCATAATGGCGATTCAACGATCTGGACGTTTTGAGCGGATTAAGAAACCACTAAAAAGCGATATGAACGTGGTTCCTTATATCGACGTCATGTTGGTGCTACTGGTCATTTTTATGGTAACCGCACCCATGATCACCAGTGGTATCAAAGTGGATTTACCTCAAGCCAATAACCACCCCATTGAATCTAAAGACATGCCGGCAATGGTCACGATTGGTAAAGATGGTGATATCTTTTTGCAATATCAAGAACACAAAGGCAGTGAACCGTTATCACTTGTCCAGCTTGAAACCCTTTTAAGTGAGGCACAAACTCAAGCCGAGCAAGAAAATAAGCAACTGACTGTTCTGGTGAATGGTGATAAATCTCGTCCTTATGGTGAAGTAGTTTCACTGATGGCGAGTCTACAAGAAGCCGGCCTAACTCAAGTTGGCTTACTGACCGAGCCGTTAAAATAAGCTATGAAAAAATTTCAAGAGCCGCCTTTTAAACAAAATGCGATTGCGCTGGGTTTCACACTCGGTGTGCATGCAATCGCGATTGTTGGCTTACTGTTTTTAGGCTTGAGTAAACCACCGGAAGAGCCTAAAAAACTCACCACTATTTTGGTGAAGCCAGAAGATTTACCTTCATCGCTACAGCAGCCTGAACAGCAAGTCACGGCTGACAAACAGGCACCAGAAGTGGTCAGTCCGAATGTAGATCCGACCCTGCCTGAAAATATTCCTGTAGCCCCTCCACCACCAACGGCTCAACAACTTGCAGCCGAGAAGCAAAAGGCAGCTCAAGCACAGCAGGCAAAATTAGCTGAACAAAAACGTAAAGCTGAAGAAGCTGCTCGTGCTCAGCAAGAGGAACAACAACGTAAACTTGCAGAAGCACAAGCACAAAAACAACGTGCAGATGCTGAAGCAAAACGTCAGGCCGATACGAAAGCAAAAAATGAAGCTGAAGCAAAACGCCAAGCCGATGCAAAAGCTAAAAATGAAGCTGAAGCAAAACGCAGAGCTGAACAAAATGCGAAAGCTGAAGCTGAAGCTAAAGCTCGCCAGAAAGCAGAGCAAGATGCTAAGTTAAAACAGCAGAAAGCGGCTGAAAATGCCAAGCTTCAAGCTCAACAGGACGCGAAACGTAAAGCTGAGGCAGATGCCAAACGCAAGGCCGACGCAGATGCAAAAGCCAAAGCGGATGCAGATGCTAAACGTAAGGCTGACGCCGATGCAAAACGCAAAGCCGATGCAGATGCTAAACGTAAAGCCGATGCAGATGCCAAGCGTAAAGCAGATGCCGATGCGAAACGTAAGGCTGACGCCGATGCCAAACGCAAAGCCGATGCAGATGCGAAAGCCAAAGCTGATACCGATGCAAAACGCAAGGCTGACGCCGATGCAAAACGCAAAGCTGAGGCCGACGCCAAACGTAAAGCTGATGCAGATGCGAAAGCAAAAGCTGATGCCGATGCAAAACGCAAAGCTGAGGCCGACGCCAAACGTAAGGCTGATGTAGATGCCAAAGCGAAAGCTGACGCGGATGCCAAACGCAAGGCCGATGCCGATGCAAAAGCCAAAGCTGAGGCAGACGCGAAACGTAAAGCTGAGGCAGAAGCCGACGCAAAAGCCGCTGCTGCTAAAAAAGCGGAACAGGATGCAGCTCAGAAAAAAGCCGATGCAAAACGCATCGCCTCAACAGCTAAACGGGATTTTGAACAAAAAATCTATCGTGCATGGAATATGCCTGCTGGTTCATCAGGTCAGCGTGCCAGTGCACGTGTCACCTTGAGCGATAGCGGTGCTGTATTATCTGTTGTTGTTTCTGCGAGCGATCCAGATGTGAAAGCAAGTGTAGAGGCTGCAGTTCGTGCTGCTGCACCTTATCCAATGCCAGATGATCCGGTTGCACGCCGTGAGGCAAGAAGCTTTACTTCAAGTTTTACTGCAAAATAGTAATGAATAGTTAACGTTACAGGCTTTTAATAGCACAAAGCCTGTAACTGTGTTAAATAATCAACAGCCACAAAAATACGACGCAAGTAATTGTAACTATGGACAAGACTCGTAAACACCTCCTCTCTTTAGCAGTTTTCGCTGCAATTAGCACAGTTGTTCCTACTGCAACTTTTGCTCAATTACACCTAGAAATTGCCAAAGCACCTGAACAAGCACCCAAAATCGCGATCATTCCATTTGCCAATGACAATGCGATCTATCCAATTGTGGAAAGCGACTTGAATCGTTCAGGCCGTTTTACCAGTGCATCTCAGAACTTACCTGCAACTGCCAGCCTCAATCAGGTACAGGCAGGCGATTGGCAAACTGCAGGTGTGCCTTATGTCGTCGTGGGCCAAATGAAGGCTGTGGATGCAAATACATTTGAAATTCACTACCAGTTGTACGACGTACAAAAACAACAATATCTACTGAATGAAGTCCTGACTGTGCCTCGTTCACGTGTGCGTCAGGCAGGCCACCTGATCAGTGATACGATTTATCAGGCCTTAACTGGTATCGCAGGTGACTTTAGCGGCCGTATTGCCTATGTATTACGTAATCAGGCCACTCCTGCACAACGTTATACCTTGCAAATTGCAGATACGGATGGCGAACAACCTAAAACAGTTCTGTCATCACGTGATCCGATCCTTTCTCCGGCCTGGACACCTGATGCCAAGAAAATTGCCTATGTGTCTTTTGAAACCAAACGACCTGCAATTTATCTACAGGATTTAGCGACTGGCCAGCGCGAAGTGCTAGCTAGCTTCCGTGGTTTAAACGGTGCACCAAGCTTCTCGCCAGATGGTAAATCAATGCTATTTACTGCATCGATGCACGGCAACCCTGAAGTCTATCAAATGGATTTAAGCACCCGCCAAGTACAACGCATGACCAATGACTCTGCGATTGATACCGAAGCACGCTACTCACCAGATGGCAAATCCTTCATCTTTACCTCGGATCGTGGCGGTTCACCACAGATTTACCGCTATAGCTTTGATGACAGTTCAGTCAAGCGTCTTACCTTTAAAGGTGCATTTAATGCGCGCGGTACTTTAAGCGCAGACGGTAAAAAGATTGCCCTGGTGCATCGTCCAAGTGGCAGTAACTACAAAGTTGCGATTCAGGATATTAATACAGGGATCACCAATATTCTCACGCCAACCAGTTTAGATGAATCACCGAGCTTCTCGCCAAATGGTCAAATGGTGGTTTACGCAACGCGTGAAGGAAATCGTGGCCTTTTATCAGTCATGTCTACTGATGGTCGTTTCCGCATGAATTTACCAAGCGAACAAGGTGAAGTTCGTGAACCTGCTTGGGCACCAAAATAAATTTAATTGATTGGAGAATCATATGAACATTAAATATCTAACGCTGCCACTGATTGCTGCGACACTGGTTTTCACGGGTTGTGCAAGCCGTAAACCTGCTGCTGAAATTACTACAGGTACGAATCCGAATGGCGCATCATCAGTCAGCACTGACGGTTTAAGTGAAGATGCCGCTTTAAATGCACAAAATCTTGCTGGCGCATCTTCAAAAGGCGTCACTGCTGCCAATAAAGCATTCTTGGCAAAACGTGTTGTTCACTTCAACTATGACAGCAGTGATTTATCAAACGAAGATTATCAAACATTACAAGCCCATGCCCAGTTCCTGGTTGCAAATGCGAATTCTCGTGTTGCCCTTACAGGTCATACCGATGAGCGTGGTACACGTGAATACAACATGGCACTTGGTGAGCGTCGTGCCAAAGCCGTTGAAAGCTTCTTGATTACCAATGGTGTGAATCCGCAACAGCTTGAAGCAGTTAGTTACGGTAAAGAATCTCCAGTGAATGCAGGTCATGACGAAGCTGCATGGAAAGAGAACCGCCGCGTAGAAATTAACTACGAAGCAGTTCCACCACTATTAAAATAATTGTGGTTTCGCTGTAAATAAAAATGCTCACTTCATGTGAGCATTTTTATTTCATTGCTTAAGATGAGGATTGAGCGTCAGGCTTATTTTGCATCGACTCAATCAAATCATGCTTATTAAACTCTTTATATTCTGGCTTGGCCTCATACTCTTTCCATGCATCCTTCACACTTTCTTTGGAAATCGTATCTAAGTTAATGGGTTCACTTGGCGTGGGCGTTGCCTCAAAATTCTTGGTTGTCATCTTTAGCCTCCAAACATCCTGTTTAGTATCTATGCAACATAGCATGTAATGGCTTAGTTGTAATCATAAAAGCAACATAAATAAAGTAAGATAATTTTTATTTTTGGACGATCTCATCTAGAATAGCCACATTCATTTTTATCAATTTTTGACACGGCTAAATCGGAGCTATTCAATATGTCAAACCTTACTTTGACCCAATACCTAGAACAACAAAATGGGAATTTGACTCCAGAGTTGGCACAAGTCATTGAAACAATTGCAGCAACTTGCCAGACCATTGACCAAGCCTTACAGAAAGGTGCTTTAGCAGGTATTTTAGGCAGCGCGGGCAACGAAAATGTCCAAGGTGAAACCCAGAAAAAATTAGATGTCATTTCCAATGATTACCTGATTGATGCATTGAAAGTACATCCACAAGTAGGTGGCTTGGCTTCAGAAGAACTGGATGACTTCACCCCTGCTCAAGAAAACGGTAAATATCTGGTGTTATTTGACCCATTAGACGGTTCAAGCAACATCGACATCAATATGTGTGTGGGTACCATTTTCTCTATCCTTCCAGCAAAAAATGCAGTCACCCAAGCTGCTGATTTTATGCAGGCAGGGACTGAGCAAGTTGCTGCTGGTTATGTACTTTATGGGCCATCAACCATGCTCGCCCTGACTGTTGGCGCGGGTGTTGTATTCTTTACTTTTGACCCGAAGACACAAAGCTTCTTGTTAACCTCTGAAAAAGTTCAGGTTTCAGCAGATACACAAGAATTTGCCATTAACTCGTCTAATCAACGTCATTGGGAAAATCCGGTAAAACGTTATATTGATGAGTTACTTGCGGGTAAAACTTCGGTGCGTGAAAAAGACTTCAATATGCGTTGGGTTGCATGCATGGTGGGTGACATTCACCGTATCTTATGCCGTGGCGGTATCTTCCTTTATCCATATGACTTGAAAGACCCTAAAAAAGCAGGTCGTTTACGTTTGATGTATGAAGCAAACCCGATGAGCATGTTGATTGAACAGGCTGGTGGTGCATCTACAACAGGCCGTGTTCGTATTCTGGATATTCAACCAACCGAACTCCACCAACGTGTTCCAGTGATTATTGGTTCGAAAAATGAAGTTGAACGCGTTACCAGCTATCACTAATTAATTTTATAATCAGGGCATTATCATCCACTTATAATGCCCTTTTGGATGTTTATCTTATGGCAGTTATTTTTCTAGAATCAAAAGACAATGCAAAGATTAAACATTTGCGTGGGCTGATCGAGCTGAACAGCGCCCGAAAAAAACATCAGCAAACGGTTCTGGAAGGTACTCATCTTTGTCTGGCTTGGTTACAACAGCAGAAAAAAATCTTTTCTCTCTTTACCACTGAACAGGCACTCAATCACCCAGAGTTACAACAGGTGATTGAATTACACCAAGGGCATATTTTTGTCATTAGCGAAGTACTGTATAAAGATTTGAGTACTCTAGGCACAACCTTGCCCTGCTTGGCCATTATTGATCTTCCAAAAAGCTCAGCGACCATTGATTTTAAAGCAGATACACTCATTCTTGAAAATGTTCAGGATCCAGGAAATGTCGGTACACTGTTACGCTCTGCGGCAGCTGCCAATATTAAACAGGTAATTTGTACGCAAGGATCGGCTTCATTATGGTCACCGCGTGTATTACGTGCGGGTATGGGTGCACACTTCAGTCTGACTTGTTTTGAAAATTTCCAACTCAACGACCTACTGCCAAAGTTTCAAATTCCTGTATTTGTCACCAGTTCACATCGTTCAACCAGTTTATATAGCCAAGATTTAACCCAACCTTGTGTATGGATCCTGGGTAATGAAGGCCAAGGCGCAAGTGACTATGCCCTAGAACATGCCCAAGCGGTTACAATTCCTCAGCCGGGTGGTCAAGAGTCTTTAAATGTTGCAATCGCGGGTTCAGTCTGCTTCTTTGAAATGGTGCGCCAACGTCAGTAAAACGTTATTTTATTTTAAATACGCGTTTTTTACTGGGGAAATCTATTACACTACTAAAAATAATTGCTTAAGTTGTCAACGCGCCCACCATTTTCAACGTTATATGATTAATGAATTGAAATAATAATGGTGGGTATCCATGACAGGATTTTCCATCTCTATGGATTTAGCACCTAAACAGGCTCGAACAGAAAACGGTACTGATCGTAGTACAGTTGAACAACGTCTGCGTTTCTTTATGCAAGACGTGACTGGTCGTGCGCTTGTGATGATGGAAAGTGCGACACAGGGACAACAAGGCATTGCAATGGATCTGGTTCAGGAAGCCTTTATTTCATTGCATAAATCCTATGCCGATAAGAGTACCGACGAATGGTATCCCCTGTTCTATACCATATTGAATAATAAGCTCCAGGACTGGAGAAGAAAGGAGGCTCGTCGAGCAAGTCCATTCTCATTATTTAAAAAGATCAGTTTAGACGATGACGAAGAAATCATTGATGTAGTCGATGAATCAACTCCAAATCCATTTGAGTTCCTTGATCAGGAAGTGACTATGGAGGAAATTCAGGCTGCAATCAATCAACTACCGGTCCGTCAGCAACAAGCGTTCATGTTAAGAGCATGGGAAGGCTTTGATACGATGACGACAGCGCAAATTATGGATTGTAGTGAAGGTAGTGTAAAAACACATTATCACCGTGCAATTCAGGGACTCAGAATTGCCTTAGAGCACTTAAATCCACATACGGGAGGATCATCAGATGAAGAAAGATGAGTTCGCTAAACAAGTGACTTCCAAACTTGATCAACTTGCAAGAGAGCAGCACCACAATAAAATGCGGGTGATGAATCATGTTTTAGATACCGTACAAAAGAAACCAACGTCTTATTACAGTATCTGGAAAATGACAGGCTTTGCCTTTGCAGCCGCGATTATGGGCATTGCTGTATTACCAAGTTCTTTACAGTTAATCGATAAACCACAGAATCAGGTGGTGGTGAATCCGAAACTTTCACCTCAGATGGTTGAAGATATGGAAATGTTACTGGTTTTAGGTGAGGATAAAGTTCCACATGGCAGCTAAAAGATTAGCACTTGTTGTGTGTACGCTTGGATTATTGCAAACCAGTTTTGCGGGTTCAGAACGTTTCTGGATTTTTTCCAAACAGAATAAACCAACGACTGAAGAAGCATGGGATGATTTAACTCCTGAAGAACAACGCGTTTTAATTAAACGCTATCAGTCGTTAAAGGAAATTCCAACCACACAAAGTTCACAGCTCCAGCAAAGAATGGAATGGTTTACTCAACTGCCGGAAGATGAAAAACAGAAAATGCGTGATGTCTGGCAGAAAATGAGTACTCAGGAACGCACCACCTTGCGTAAACGCATGCAAAATGCGAGTACCGAAGAACGCGTCAATATCCGAGAAGAATATTTAAGTAAATATGCTGAACACTAATTTTTTAATTTTCAATTCCAAAAAAAGAGCGCCTAATTTGGCGCTCTTTTAAATTATATAATTTACTTTCTCAGGCGGCGGTAAGCCAATAACCCCAGTAAACCAAGGATAGACAATAGATTGGTACTGCCTCCCCCTCCAGCTTTACGCGTATCATCTGAGGTCGTACCTGTACTGATAATTTTCACGGTCGCTGTATTTGAAATTAAACCTTCCGCATCATAAACCTGATAATTAAATGAATAATTGAATGGGTTAAAAATATTTATTTCCTGAACATAGATATTACCACCATAGCAAGTTTCCTGCTGATCAGGTTCAGGACAAGGGCCTTTACGATCAGCAGTGACACTAATATTTTCTGATGGGACATTAGACAATCGTATTGGTAATTCAATACCTTCTGCATTTCTCCAGAATTGTGGTTTATTCGGGTTACTAGCAGGCCCTTTTCCACCTTCTCCCATATCACCATAATCATTGGCGAAGTTCAGCAGGTTTACGGTGACCCTTTCTTTTTTCTGATACTTTAATGTGACAGATGTATCTTTTGCTTCTGGTGCAATATTTACAAAAGCAGCACTGATAAGTCCTGAGGAGGTAATCGAAGGATCTGCCCGATATTGAACTGTATATTTACAGAAAATTTTATCGCCGGCTTGTGTAATACGATCATCTTTGCGATAGAAAATAATTTGTTCTAAGTCATTATTCCATTCACACACCAGATTTTTAGCATCACTTTCATCTATATTTTCGACATCAGCATTGATTTGCCCTTTTCCTAAAGGCTTTGTTGTAACGATATAATTTTCTTTATTAAAGAATGCTAATTTAGAAGTACCATCAGCTTGCTGAGTTTCTTGAGGAATCGGCAACTGATAATTTTTTAAATCAACATAGATCGCTCTGTAGTTTATATTACTCTTGGTCTTTTCATATAGGTTTTTATACTCTTGGGCACGAACCTTATAATAAGTTAAAAAATCAGGATTATTCGGCTGCTTAACAAGATCGTTAAAAAAATCTAGCTGATTTTTATAGTTTGCTAACAAGGTCGTTAACGAAATATTTGAGACATCAGAAACATCACCGGCCGTCAATTTCATAAATTCAACAGAACCAATATCGCAGGAATTACGCGAGTCCGGATCATAATGTAATGTCCCATCTGTAATACGCGCAATATTGCGCTGATCTGCTGCACTACAGCCAGTGACACCTGTATTAAGCAAATCTTTGTCCGAATTGGTATTTACTGGATAATATAAAGGTAAGAAAGCTGTAAATTCCGATTCTGGCTGTAATGGGGTTAAAAGCGTACGAATATTAATATTACTGATATCAATATTGGTATGCTTTTCAGGTAAAGCCTGTTTTGGTAAATCACACTTACTCGCTCCATTTAAAGAAATAGCATTATAAAGAGGAGCAATATCTACATCTTTCTCTTCGGTGACATTTCCCAATAGATAACGGCAAGAATACCCTCCATTATTATAAGCAAGTACATTGAAGCTTAATATTTTCAATCCCAATTTATCATATAGAAAAGCAGAGTAAGCATTGTTCTCTACAATGGTATTACTGAGTAAATTAATACTGCTCAAGTTACTTAGAATACTAGAATTATTTGTGGTCGTACTTCCTGCCTGAGTGTCACCTGTAAATTTAATCAAACTACCATTTGTTAGATTTGCTGTATTTTGAGCAATCGTATTTGTGGTCAATGTAGCCGTAGGTTCTCCACAAAACTCCAGCATACTACTTGAATTAGCTGCGCCATTTGCAATAAGGCTACTCGCTTTTACTTCAATATTCCGTTTGGAATATACATTATCATTAATACAACTCATCGCAAGCAGGCTACCTAATGGTGCCCTATTATTTTTCAGTAAACCACTGATAATATTTAATGATGAGGATGGCCCAGCCAAGAAAATTGCCCCTCCACTAATCGCCGCCTGACCATCTAAGATTTGAGTATTTTGTAAATTTACATTACCCCCTGCATAAATCGCGCCCCCACGGTCTGAGGTTTTGCCATTTTTCAAAATGATATCATTCAGGGTTAATGAACTATTATTACCTGTGGTATTGAAAATACGGCTTTGCCCTTTCGCATCAATCGTTGTCTTCAACCCTGTTTGTGTAGGATAATCATTGGTAATAACGCTTCTTTTTTCCCAGTAAACTGGACTTTTGCCCAAAATAACAATATCAATCTTTGGGGCCAATTCTCTATCTAGTACATAAGTACCGGCATCTAATTGAATCGATTTTGTCGTAGCTGGTGAAGTATCAGTGACTTGGCACCCTCCATAAGGCTTTCTGTCTGCTGCCGTTTTAAGTGCTTCGCGTAATGAACAGGCATTATTATTTTCACCATCTTCATCTACAAAAGTTGTGACTTTGATTGGCGCACTACTTGTCGCTGCAAAAAGCGGCATCGTCGCAAGCACCAAGGTGGCTAGCAAAGTTTTTTTATAGTTTTTCATCTCATCATCCCTGATTATGATTTAAAGCGACGCAATCCAATTAAACCGAATAATGCAAAAATTGCACCTATGCCAAAACTGCCACCCCCGACATTTACAGTTTTACTTTGAAAATTATTAGGTGGAGCCTGAACAATTGTGGTTGGGATCGTAATGTAATAATTTGAGACGTCATTAAAACGGGTTGTGGTTGTCATTACCCGCATATTAAATTCATCAGACCCATGCCAATTTCCATTAGGGACATATGTAATATTGCCCTGCTGATCAATCGACAGCTTACCTTTTGAAGGTGTTTGTCTTTGCTGAATATCAAGACAACCTGATTGCCAAGGTAATCCATCCTGACGCTTGCCCAGAACTTTTTCACATGATGCAGGATCAAGCAGCTCACCATCTAACAAGCTATCGGCGATACTAAATTTGGCAATCTCCCCATATAAAATATCTTCCCCAGCAATAGGAACTTCAGCACGGTTAATCACTAACTCAATTGCCCCAAGATCACACAATTCATCATAGCCACTGCGGCTTTTGCCACGCTGATCCGCCCCCTCACAACTTTTCGCAAAACCGGCAGTCGTTCCATCACTATAAATGCGGCCTTTATTTACAATTAATGAATCTGAAAGCTTGGTATATGACATTAATAAACGTGGCTTAAAGTAACCTAACATTTGATCTTTAGGGATGTAATATGGGCATAAAAGGCCATCTGCAGGAGGTGCAGCACATTCGCCCTCATCATTGGTTCCACCCGCAATGAGTTTATTATTTCCTATGAAAAAGTTAGGACTACCACTTGGTGCATTGCGATCACATTCTGGCGTGATCAAATTACTTTGTACAATTGCCTCATCATCGGCAGAACTGGCGCAGTTATTTGCTTCATTTGCAACAATAATACTATTGGAAATATAAGCACTTGGTTCCAGTGTTGTCGTGGTTTTACCATCTGTCGTAGTTGAAACCTCTCTCTTCGGTGCCTGTAAAAATAAGCCTGCAGCATTTTTAATCATTGTCACGTTATTTAACAACATCCCGCCACGAATATTCGCGATATAACCACCTTTGTTATGAAAAACTGTACTATTGCGCAGACCTGATACTCGAGAAGCTAATACTTGTGCTGTAGTCTTATCTGTAAATGATGTTTGGGAGTAAAGTAAAGCACCACTTTCACCTTTTGCACCTTCATTATCACGAATCACGGATTGCGTAATTAAATATAAAGGCATTTCACTGTAAATGACTGCGCCTTGATCTGCCTTATTTGCTTGTATCAGACTATTGCTGATATTCAATAAACTTGCAGTTGTTTTTTCATCTGTCACAGTCCCTGCATTATAGATTGCCCCACCTCGAACTGCATTTCCTCCCATTAAACGGGAATATTGAATACTAAGCGCCTCCCTATTAAAGATTAGCCCGCCATCAGTAATTTTATAGCCAGAACCCTTTAAGTTTAATTCCACGAAGATTACAGGCAGTAGGGTTTCTTCAACACTTTCATCATTAATAACAAATAAACGATCATTCCCTGTCATTTTAATGGTCGCGTTATGCAAACCTTTTTGATTATTATTAAAATCACTACTTGCAGCAGTCATGATGGCCATGCCTGCTTTAATGTGAATTGCAGAGTTTAAGGTATACTCTTTATCTCTTTGAAGAATAATTGTGCTACTGGAGTCTTTATTGCCACAACCGCGATAGCCATTTTCATATTCTTTTTGGCTTCTTTTATTTAAAAACTCTACAGCATTTCTTAGCGAGCAACCGGTATAATTCTCTTCATCAAGCAACGTCGTGACTTGGATATCCGCAGAATATGCGTGCCCAGTCATTACCAATAAAGCACAGGTAAGCGTCCGTTTGAGCATACCGATCTCCTTTCATGTTTTTCATTTTTTTAATTTTACAAACTAGGTGTTTGCAACCACATTCCTTTGTGCGTACTTTGTCATAGCTCTCAAAATTACTCAAGAAATTTTATACTATTGGCGATATTCATCTATCAAGGCATAAATTTGCTTAAGTGTGGTATTGGATAGCTTGGTTTTTTCACCTTTCAGCATTTTTTCAAGCTGAGCCAGCGTTTGTAATAATATTGAGGCCTGATGCGGGCCATTACTTAATAAATAATCGACGATCTGCTGATCAAAATGAATGCCACGGCGAGTCATCACCGATTGAAGCAAGGCTTGACGGTCAATATACGAACTGCCATTTGGGACTTTAACACTCACCGCTTGCGTTAATCTTGACTGAAGATCAGGTAATTCCAGTTTTAATTCTATCGGTGCAACCCGAGATGAAAACACCAATTGGCCTTCATGATTATTCATCAGATGAAAAACGGCTTTTTGCCAATGCGGTACACCACTAATCGCATCAATATCATCTAAGGCAACCAGATCATAAAACTCTAGCGAGGTAATTGCTTCGATAGGTGCATCTAATAGTTCGAGTAATGAGACTTTAATTGCAGGCCGTCCCAGCTCCAGATAAGAATCACAAATTGCAGAGAGCAAATGACTTTTACCCGTTCCAGCGCCCCCATAGACATAGAATCGACTGACCAAACCCGCATGTAATTGTCTAACCGCATCAACCACAGGTCCCCAACCCGGCCCCGAGAAATCACTGATTCGGGCATCGAGTTGCGGTTCTATATCCAGTTGTAGTTGACGCATATATTTAATATGTTCCTCAATTACTTTAAATCATTCGGTTTTGAAGTCTCTGTATCTTGAGAGTTTTTTATTTGAATATCAAGCTCTACTTGATCTGATTCAACATTTATATGTTGAGTTTCACCCTGTACCAGCACAACTTCTGTGGTGGAGCCATAAAAGCGGCTCCGCTCATAATTATCACGTGCATGTTTAAGTAACACAACAATTACAGCTGCTACAGGCAAAGCAATCAGCATTCCAAGGAATCCACCCAGTTGTGCGCCTGCCAATACCGCGAAAACCACTGCAACAGGAGACAAACCGATCTTATCACCCAATAAGAAAGGTTGAAGGATATAGCCCTCGACCATTTGTCCGATCATGAAGACCACACCGACAAGAAGTAACTGGGTCCAGTCCAGCCCGAATTGAAACAGTGTTGCAATCACAGCCGCAATAATTCCGACGCCAAAACCTAAATAAGGAATAATACTTGCCAGACCAGCAATCATGCCAATGATCAAGCCAATTTCCAGACCAATCAGCTGCAATCCGACCGCATAAACAATCCCTAATAGCAACATCACCAGGAACTGGCCTTTCACAAAAGCACCCAATACACTATGGCATTCACGCACGATGGTTAAAGTTGATGTTTCGTAAGGACGTGGGATTAAGCGTCTTAAACTCTGCAACATTCTTTCCCAATCCAGCAAGAAATAGAAAGAAATGATCGGAATCAGCACAACCACACCACCAATCTGGATAAAGTTCAAACCGGATTGGGCAACTCTCAACAACATTGTCTGAATGCTATCGGCACTGTAATTGGTTTGAATATAATCCATCAATGCCTTGGAAATCTGCTCAGTATCTATTTCCATTGGTACAACATTAAATGTATGCGACACCCACGGCAAGAAAGTGGCATTAACCCAGTGAATACCTGCTGGGATACTGTCCCGTGCATACATGAGCTGTTTCCAGATCAACGGTACCAGGAACCACAACACCATGGTCAAGGTCACCCCAATACCAATAAACACGATACTGATGGCTAGCCAACGCGGTAATTTAATTTTGACAAGAACATCCACGAGTGGACTAAACAGGTAGGCAATGAAAAAAGCACCTACGAACGGAATGACAATGGGCTTTAGCAGATAGAGCACCCAAAGCAATAATGCGAGCCCAGCGAGGATAAAGATACGACGTAGTACCTGATCTTGCATAAAATCTAGCCTTTTTTTGTATATTCGTTATAAATGGAAAAAAATTTAATTAAAGATAGCATTTTCGAGCATAAATAACATAAGAGTTTCGTATATTCAGGTTATAATCTGCCGCCACTGCGGAGACTTCACTATGAGCAACTCAACTTCTACCTCAAACACTGGTTTAAGCTATAAAGATGCGGGCGTCGACATTGAAGCGGGCGACGCATTAGTCGATCGTATCAAATCTGTCGCTAAACGCACCACTCGTCCTGAAGTAATGGGCGGTCTTGGTGGCTTTGGTGCACTATGCAAAATTCCAAAAGGTTATGAAGAACCTGTATTGGTTTCAGGAACAGACGGCGTAGGTACAAAATTACGTCTGGCACTTAACCTCAACCGTCATGACACCATTGGTCAAGACCTTGTGGCAATGTGTGTAAACGATTTGCTCGTTTGTGGCGCTGAACCCCTTTTCTTCCTCGACTACTATGCAACAGGCCATTTAAATGTTGATGTTGCAGCAAATGTAGTCACCGGTATTGGTACGGGATGTGAACTTGCTGGTTGTGCATTGGTTGGTGGTGAAACTGCTGAAATGCCGGGCATGTACGAAGGCGAAGACTACGATCTCGCTGGTTTTGCTGTAGGTGTAGTTGAACACAGTAAAATTATTGATGGAACAAAAGTGAAGTCTGGTGATGTACTCATCGGTGTGGCATCAAGTGGTGCACACTCAAATGGTTACTCATTACTACGCAAAATCTTAGACGTTAAAAATGTAGATTTAACTCAAATCGTTGATGGTCGCCCACTTGCAGATGTTGCGATGGAACCGACACGTATTTATGTTAAACCGGTACTCGAACTTTGCAAACAAGTTGATGTGCATGCTATGGCTCACATCACGGGTGGCGGTTTACCAGGTAACTTACCACGCGTTCTTCCAAATGGCGCTCAAGCAGTGATTGATGAATCAAGCTGGGAATGGTCTGAGTTATTCCAGTTGCTACAACGTGAAGGTAACGTAGACCGCTTTGAAATGTATCGTACCTTTAACTGTGGTGTCGGCATGGTGATTGCAGTTGATCCAAGCGAAGCTGACAAAGCCATTGAAGTATTAAACACTCAAGGCGAAAAAGCGTGGAAAATTGGTCATATTCAGGAAAATGCCGAATCAGTTGAAGGCGCTGACGAAAAAATTCGCGTGATCTTTGCATAATGAGAATTGCTGTCCTTGTCTCTGGCAACGGTAGTAACTTACAAGCCCTGATAGATGCAAATCTGTCAGGGCAAATCATTGGTGTGCTATCAAACAAAGCTGATGCTTATGCATTACAACGTGCGAAAGATGCCAATATTGCAACCGCTGTTATTTCACACCAAGATTACCCAAACCGGGAAAGCTTTGATGCAGCCATGCATCAACAGCTGTTAGCTTGGCAAGTTGATTTGGTTATTCTTGCCGGCTTCATGCGGATTTTAACACCAGGCTTTGTGATGCAATGGCAAGGCAAAATGTTAAATATCCACCCTTCTCTGTTGCCTGTTTATAAAGGCGTTAATACACATCAACGTGTATTAAATACAGGAGACCGTCTGCATGGTTGTACCGTTCACTTTGTGACAGCTGAACTGGATGCCGGGCAAAGTATTGCACAATCTGCCATTCAGGTGGGTTTACACGATACGGTAGAAAGTCTGGCGCAACGCGTGCATGAACTTGAGCATTTTATTTATCCTCAAGTCGCGCAATGGTTTTGTACAGGTCAACTGCGCTGGCAAAATGGCCAAGCCTATTTTAACCAGAAGCCTTTAGAACGACCGATTCAATTTGCTCAATTCTAAAGAAACAAAACGCATCCAAGGATGCGTTTTTTATTGGCTTAAATTACCAAGCTTTTAATTTTCTCAACGGTATCTAGTGGATGCTCCAATGGGAACATATGCCCTCCTTTAACAACAGAAAATGGAATACCTAGTTTCTTTTTCGCAACCTGCGGAAATTTCTCTTTTAAGAAAACACTCTCTTGCCCTACAACCAAATGTACAGGAACAGGTGGTTTTGGCATCGGTAACCACCACATTGATGGCGTTGTTCTAAACAGCTTCACCTCATCCTGCTTAGGAATCGTTAAAGTAACGCCGCCCCGCTGTGGATCAACAGTTAAGGCATGATCAATGTAGGCTTGAAAACAATCTGCATCAAAATGTTGATAGAATCCACGTGAACCCAGCAACTCAGCCGCTTGTTCACGCGAATCCCAATGATCACGACGGCGCGCAGATAAACCCGCAGGGGTTATTTTATCGACCAGCTTAGGTTTAAAGAGTTTAGCCAAATGAAACACAAAAGATGCCTTACCGATGATTAATGGCGGATCCAGCATAATGACTTGAGAAAATAGCTCTGGACGGCGATAGGCAGCCATTAAAGTCAGGACCGAACCCAAAGAGTGTCCTAAGCCAATCACCTTACGCCCCTGTGCTTGCTGAACAATATTATCAATCACCTGATCGACCAGATGTGTCCAGCCATGTGTAATCGGATAACGTTTGTCATTGCCAATTTCAGCCAGATAAATAATGTCATATTGATCTTTCAACTGATCAAACAGCTTTTGATAAACTTTAGAAGGAACACCATTGGCATGGGCAAAATGAATCAAAGGTTTCATAAGCAGATCTATCTGTGTTTTCACTGATGAGTCAATTATCCTGCTCTACATCTGTATTGCAAATCAAAACAAGAACTGTCCAGTTACTTTTATATGAAAAAAGGCTGTGGAAACCACAGCCTGAGTACGAGAAATACATTGCGGCACAAAGCATCGCATTAATCACGAGACATGCTTATATGCTATTGGATTTTAGCATTCTGCTGAGTTTCAAGCTGCGATGCAAGCGAGCTGCTGATCCCTTCACCAATCTTTGCCCCCATACGGCCCAAGATTGACTCTAAAGGATTACGTTGAACGGTATAATCCACTTTTTGATCAACTTTAAGATCACGCATCAGTGTGGTAATGCTACCGCTACGATCTGCAATACCTAAAGCAATCGCCTGTTCACCTGTCCAGAATAAACCAGAGAAAACTGCTGGATCATTAGACTTCAAACGCTTGCCACGACCTTCTTTTACCGCATTGATAAAGTGGGTATGTACATTATCCAATACAGATTGCACATGTTGTTTCTGCGCAGGGTCTAATGGCTTGGTCATACTTAAGATGTCTTTATTGCTACCTGCAGTCAACGTACGATCTTCAATACCCAACTTTTGTGCCAAGCCGCTTAAACCATAGTTTGGCATGATCACACCAATTGAACCCACCAAGCTTGATGGATTGACAATGATTTCATCGGCAGCAGACGCAATGTAATATGCACCTGAAGCGCCCATATCACCAATGACAGCATAGACTTTCTTATCTGGGTGCTGTTTTTTCTGATAGCGAATCTCTTGCCAGATTTCATCTGACTGCACCGGCGAACCGCCAGGAGAATTAATATTTAAAACAATGGCCTTGCTACCACTTGCATCAAATGCCCGTTTTAAAGCTTTATTGGTATCTTCACTGTTGACCGTTGACTGACCCGCAGATGAATCAATCGTCCCCACAATATCAATCACAGCCAAATGGTCACTGCTGATACTGGTGGTCGATTTCTCAGTTGAAGTTGAGCAGCCTTTAGCCATTGCAATCAAGACAATGAGTAAATAAGCGAAGCCTAAACATTTAAAAAAGATACTCCAACGACGACTACGGCGTTGTTCTTCCACAGACGCAAGAACGGCTTTTTCTAAAATCTGCCATTCTTTGCCCGTCACATTATCACTATTTGTTGATTCGTTTTTTGGTTTTGGTGGCCAATCGGACATAAGATTCCAATCCAATATGTTTTAAAGTGGCTTTATTATATACGCTGATTTCAACAAAACTGTTTAAATAACTTGTTTTAACTTATAATTATTTTTTGCATTATACTTCTCCTTTGTAATTTTCTCATACCAAATCCATGACCCAGTCCAGATCGAGCAGCTCAAATTACCGTCTCATCAAACTCCTAAGTCGTCAGCCGATTCAATTAGGTCGTTTCTTGGCGCGTATGGTTGCTGGACTGGTCAATACCTTTCAGCTGTCTAAACTTGCCAAAATTATCAGCCTGAATATCCAGATTGCATTTCCCGAGATGGAACAGCAGCAAAGACAACAGTTGACCAAACAGGCGATTCAGAATGAACTTACCTCTTATTTTGAGTTTTTAAGCATTTGGGGCGCTTCCAATCAGAAAAATATCCAGCGTATCCATCAGGTTCAGGGTGAACACTACCTACATGAAGCGCTCGAAGCAAAAAGAGGCGTGGTACTGGTGGTTCCTCATTTTGGAACCTGGGAGGTCATGAATGCATGGGTTTCGCAATATAGTCCCATGACCATTCTTTACAAGCCTGTAAAAAATCCTGCTGCTGACCGGTTTGTTCGTGATGCACGTAGCCGTGAACAAGCGCACCTTGTCCCGACCGATGAAAGTGGTGTAAGACAGATTTTCAAAGCCTTAAAACAAGGTGGTACCACAGCCATTTTGCCTGATCATACTCCCGATCATGGCGGTGACATGGTAAATTATTTTGGTATTCCTTTAGCCTCCAGCAGTTTAAGCGCCAAGCTCATCCAGAAAACCAAGGCCAAGGCCTTACTGCTTTATACAAAAAGAAATGATCATGATGGCTTCGATATGTATATTGAGCCAATCAATCCTCAAATCTATGAAGGCAGTGCCGAAGATGGCACCCTGATCATTCATCAAACTTTAGAACAACTGATTCAACGCTACCCAGAACATTATCACTGGAGCTATAAACGCTTTCGTGCCAATCCCGCCCTCAAGAAAATTTATGACATTGATGAGCATGAAGCGCTGGCTCAAGTGGCCGCTGTTCGTCAGCAAACACAAGCAGGGATTGCTTAGGCTATTCTCGTCGTAACCATTTTCTTTGCTGCCGCTGTTGTTTGACTTCAACCTTGCCATGCTCAAACAGAAAGCTTACCGCTCCAGTATACGTTGTATTCAGCAAAGGAATATCCAGAGCTTGCAGACGTTTTTGGACTTCCTGACTGGGATGAGCATAACGATTATTAAAGCCAGCTGAAGCAATCGCCAGCTTGGGTTTTAAAACTTTTAAAAAATCATAAGCAGAACTATTTTTACTGCCATGATGGCCTAAAACCAGAACATCCACCTTTAAATCCGGATACTGCTGTAGTAACTTAAATTCTGTTTCCCAGCCTGCATCGCCCATAATCAGAAAGTTTTGATAAGGTTGAGCATTGAGAAACTGCAGGTAGACCACACAAGATTGTTCATTCTGTTGATGTTCCACAAAATTCAGCTCATCTTGCGTAGGTGATAAAATCTTAATATTCAGATTATGATAGGACCAACTTTGTCCTTGATAGCAATAGGAAAAATTTTGTCTAAAGGGTAGCTTTTCACTGCGCTGATTCGACTGCACTTGCGTAATCGCAAAGGCATCTTGTATAGCTGGAAATGCACCACTATGATCCTGATCCAGATGAGACAGAATCACATGATCCAGACTTTGGACGCCCTGCTGTCTTAAGAACGGGATGTCAACTCGCTCGCCGATGTCAAATTTGCGTTCATCATAAGCACCGCCTGTATCAATCATCACTGTCTGTTGAGGATGCTGTAAAAAGATTGCCTGCCCTTGTCCTACATCGAGAATAGTTAAAGTCGTAGATTGAGTTTTTACCCCGATAAGCATGGGCAAAAAGCAGACACCAGCCCAAAGCTTGGGCACGCTTCCTGTTGGCATAAATACAAGGACCAAACCCAAGATCAAGCTCAGCATCATGGCTGGTGTATAACTGACGCCATATAATGCAGGAGATAGATGCTGCAGGCCATCTAAGCCCCACAACAAAAATGCAAGCAACTGGTCATTCAACTGAAATAACAATAGACCGAGTACAGGAATGATCAGCCATAGACAGGCTGCAAAAATGTCTAGCGGTACCACCACACCACCTAATAACGGAATGGCAATCAGGTTACTCAACGGGGCTGTCCAGGAAACTTGCTGAAAGAAAATAACAACCAATGGTAATAAGGCTATAAAGATTTTCCATTGCGTATCAATCAGCACTTTAATGGCCAGCCCCATCTTTTGTGTTGAGCTCAGAGCCTGAGCTTGAGAAAGAGATGCTGTGGTTTGATAGATCCGTAGCAGAATAAAGCATGCCCCATAAGATAACCAGAATGCAGCCGACAATATGCTAAATGGATCATAAACCAGCAGCACGCTGGCGCTGTAGATCAGCAAGCTCAAGGGTTGAATAGACTGTCGAAAGATCAAGAAAAGACTGGCAATCAGC
Source organism: Acinetobacter calcoaceticus (assembly GCF_051947995.1). GTDB lineage: Bacteria > Pseudomonadota > Gammaproteobacteria > Pseudomonadales > Moraxellaceae > Acinetobacter. Next base: position 361,210 of record NZ_JBLVVH010000001.1, read on the forward strand.
ACAGTGAATAGCGTTCTGATGGACGGAATCTCGAAGCCGACAAAAGCAACATAAACGGCAACACTGGCAACGAAGGGAAAAACCAGCAGAATCTGTCTCGGCTGCCATAAATATAATTGCGGCCAATAACGCTGTATCCCCCTTTGGCATAACCAGGTCAGCATCAAGGCAAAGATCAGCACATGAGGCCCTGAAATGGCCAGTAAATGGGATATTCCAAGTAACTGGAATTGCTGTTTTAGCTCACTCGACAACAGGCTTTCATCGCCCGTCAGCAAAGCTAGCAGCAGACCTCGATGTTGCAGGGAGCTTGTTTGCAGCATTTGCCGGAAAGCCAGCCGCATGTTTTCAATCTTTAATAGCAACTTTGCTTTTAGGGTATGTTGTTGCTTGTCATATTGCTGATAGCCCAGACGATAAATTTCATCAGCACTTAGCGGCTGAATTTGCCTGACTGAAAATGCAGAAACAATATTCTGCTGTAAGAACCATTTTTCCTGATCAAATACCCCTGCTACGGCATAACTATGCGCAGGCCTGATTAGTCCGTTGATCCGATAATAACACCCCAGTTGTAGGCTCGGCTGCTGCATGGATTGCTCGGATGCTTTATGAAGATACAGTAGCCACTCAACTGGCTGGCTATGCCGATTGAGGACTTCAGCAACCTGCTTTTGCCCATCGTCTGTCAGTTCATCTATTTTTTTAATATAGACAATGGCTTCAAAGGGTTGAACCTGAAGTTCCCGTAAGCTTAAGCGCTGTTCTAAAGCCACATCCGCATAATGATAACCCGTACAGCACAGTGCCCAGGTGCAGCTGATTAAAAGGAGCGTCTTATACCAAGGGTGCTGCAAATAGCGCTGCTTTTTATATCGCCCTAAAACCCATATCAGACATGCGAAAGTCAGCCATATCCACCATGTCTGGTTAATAAAATGGAAATCTTGCCCCATCAAAGTAATACCGGCAATCCAGCCGAACAAAATAATCTTCAACATTTCTTAACATTGGATTTAGTTTTTCTAAAGACAAAATTAAAGCCCCTTTTCGGGGCTTTAACAAGAGGTCTAATGCAATATTGATGCACTATTCATACCGTAAGGCTTCCGCAGGCTGAACCTTTGCTGCGCGTAATGCAGGGTAAATTGTTGCGAGTAAACTCAATAACAATGAAACACTTACAACCAGCAATACATCTTGCCAGCGTAAATACGAAGGCAAATAATGTACAAAATAGGCATCTAATAAATTTAAGCCAAAGGTCGTATTCACCCAAGATACAATACTCCCAATGCTTAAAGAAAGAACAATCCCTAAAACGGTACCCAAACCTGTTCCAATCACACCGATAATTGTCCCCTGCACCATAAAAATTTGAGTAATTAATAATGGTGAAGCGCCTAAAGTACGTAATATTGCGATATCTGATTTTTTATCAGTCACCAGCATCATTAAGGATGAAATAATATTAAAGGTTGCAACAATAATAATCAGTAGAAGTAATAACCCCACCATGTTTTTTGCCATTTGAATGGCACTGAATAAATTACCTTGCGTATAGGTCCAATTCGAAGCATAAAAATTACTCGGTAATTTTTTGATAATGCTCTCGGAAATCTCGGGTGCGGCAAAAATGTCATCCAGCTTTAAGCGAATACCTTGTGCGCCATCTGGCAAGCGTAATAAGGTTGACGCATCGTTTAATGCAATATAACCCACCATCGAATCGACTTGAGTGCCAATTTTAAAGATACCAACCACTTCGAAACGTTTGAAACGTGGCACCACCCCAGCTGATGAATTGGTCGCTTCAGGCAACACAAGTGTCACAGGGTCATGCAGCTTGAGTCCTAGGCTATCTGCTAAATCTTGCCCCAGTACAATGCCATACTTACCTTTTTCGAGTGCATCCAAACTCCCTGCTTTCATATAGTTATGAACAATAGAGACTTGTTTTTCATATTCTGGCTCAATCCCCGAGATCGAAATCCCGGTCACTTGACCATGTGCGGTTAGCATGCCTTGTAACTGGGTATAAGGCGCAACCGCAACAACGTGAGGCTGTTTAGCGATATCTTTCGCCAGACCATCCCAATTGGTCATAATTTGGGTTGATGCAATGGTCGCTTGAGGCACAATACCTAAAATACGGTTTTTTAATTCCCGGTCAAAACCATTAATCACGGATAAAACCGTAATCAGCACGGCAACGCCTAAAGTTAAACCGATCATGGTCATCAACGAAATAAATGACACCAGACGGCTTTTTTTTCTGGCTTGCGTATACTTCAGTCCAATAAAAAATGAAATGGGTTTAAACATGCTCATCCACCCATATACCATCTTGCATATGCAGAATCGAATCTGCTGACTGTGCCAGTTGCTCATCATGCGTCACGATTAACATGGCCATGTTGAGCTCTTTTTTCAAGTCAGTAAGCAATTCAAAAATACTGAGTGCCGTTTTACGGTCCAGATTTCCCGTTGGTTCATCTGCCAGCACCACCGCAGGTTTGGTCACCAGAGCACGGGCCAAAGCCACACGTTGGCGTTCCCCTCCCGATAACTCCCCAGGCTTATGATCCATACGATGAGATAGGCCCACACGATCCAGCAGATATTCGGCCTGCTTTTTCACATCCTTAAAGTTACTTTCACTGCGTAACATTAAAGGCATCGCAACATTTTCCAAGGCAGTAAATTCTGGCAATAAATGGTGAAACTGATAAACGAACCCAAGGTATTGGTTTCGCTTGTAGCCTCGCTCTGCCTCGCCTAAATTATCAAAACGTTGTCCTTGTAAAAATACTTCGCCTTGCGAAGGTTGCTCCAAGCCACCCAACACATGCAACAAGGTACTTTTCCCTGAACCACTCGAACCGACAATAGAAACGAACTCGCCAGCATTGACTTGAAGCGATAAGCCTTTGATCACTTCAACTTTACTTTTGCCATCATCGAAATGCTTAAAGATATTTTTTGATTCTAGAACGATCTTACTCATAACGTAATGCCTCGGCTGGTTGCGTTTTTGCTGCACGGATAGCAGGGTAAATTGTTGCTAAAAAACTGATAGATAAAGATGCTGTCACAACAATCAAAACATCTTGCCAACGTAAATAAGAAGGTAAATAGCCAATGACATAACCACTAAATAAATTAAGTCCAAAGGTATGATTCAACCAGCCAACCAGCTCACTGATGGTTAACGCAAAAGCACTGCCTAAAATCACCCCGATCACTGTACCGACAATGCCAATGATCGTACCTTGCACAATAAAAACAGAGGTGATGAACCTTGGAGAGGCCCCTAAAGTACGTAAAATTGCAATATCCGCTTTTTTTTCAGTGACCACCATGACCAATGATGAAACGATATTAAATGCAGCGACGACAATAATCAGGAATAGCAGTAAACCCACCAGATTCTTTTCCATTCGTACCGCACTGAATAAACTTCCGTGCGTTTCCTTCCAGCTGGTTGCGTAAAAATTGTCAGGCAATTGTTTAACAATCTGGTTAACCACTTCGGGAGCAGCAAAAATATCGTCCACTTTAAGACGCACACCTTGAGCACCATCCGGCAAACGTAACAAGGTCGAGGCATCATTCAAGGCGATATACCCCACCATTGAATCTACTTCGGCACCGACACTAAAAATACCGACAATTTTAAAGCGTTTAAAACGAGGTACGACACCTGCAGGTGACGGCGTAGCTTCCGGTAGCACCAAGGTCACACTTTCATTTAAGCCCAGACCCAACGCATCGGTCATGTCTTTCCCCAGGACAATCCCGAATTCCCCTTTTTTCAATGCATTTAAATCACCTGCAACCATATGATTCTGGATAATCGAAACTTTCTTTTCATATTTTGGTTCAATCCCCGTCACCATAATGCCTGCGACCTGACCTTGCCCGGTTAACATCCCTTGCAGTTGGGTAAACGGTGCAACGCCAGTGACATGCGGGTCCTGCTCAACTTTTTTTACAAGCTCAGGCCAATCTGTTAGAATTTGAGTAGAAGAAACAGTGGCTTGTGGGACCATTCCAAGGACACGGCTTTTTAATTCACGATCGAAACCATTCATGACAGATAACACTGTAATGAGGACAGCAACACCAAGCGTCAAGCCGATCATGGAAACTAAAGCGACAAAAGAAATAAAATGATTACTCCGCCGAGCACGAGTGTATCTCAACCCTATATACAGCGAAATTGGCTTAAACATACCAGCTAGTCCGAGGTGATTTATTATGGAAAATTCACAACATCATCTTGTTGACGACAACACTGAACGTCGTGTGATGTCTCGTATTGATGCCGTGTTGAGAATCAACTATCAAATCATTCCAGATGATGTTGCGCTGAATGATCCATATGATTCCCATTTCGTATTGCCACGCTATTTTCTACTACTTGCAGAATTAGATCAATTTGATCATGCGTTTCGCTACGAATTAGAACAATTAAATGAAAAAGATCAACAAATTGCTCGCATCTTATCCCTTTTTAACCAGAAATTAAACCTGATTACGGGATCTTATTACGACAATATCGTGCAATCTTTGCTCCCCGTTCCTGAGCAGGTTAACGTGTCTGAAAATGGATTAAGTTTCTTTAGTTCTCAAGACATTAATGAGGGAACGTATATCCATATTACCTTGAGTCATCCGGAAAATTTCTTCCATATCGCTGCAATCGCACAAGTGGTGCATAGCACTGCGGAAGAACAAGGTAAATTCCGTATTGGTGCCTACTTCATTACCTTAAATCCACAAGATCGTGCCAAGCTAGCCGCCAGCATCCGACAGGCTCAACACACGGAAGCCAGCTAAATCGGTGTATGGCTACGATTTCAAACGGCGATACGCCCTTAAATCCCTAAAGAAGTACAGCACTAAACCGAACAGGATAATACTCGCGCCCACAAAGACCTGAACCGATAACTGTTCATGATTCAGGTATGCCCCGATCAGAATTGCCAGCATCGGGGTCATCACTGTAGTCAGTGACAACGTTGTCGCCTGTAAGTTCTGAACCAATTTAAAATAACAGAACATGGCAATTAACGAGGCCATAACAATAGTATAGGTCAGTGCAAATAGGGATTTGGCTGAAGGAAAATGGGTCGGCACATATTGCCAGATCCACGGGATCAGCAGGGTGGCCAATAGGGTTGAGACCAGAATTGAACCGGTGGCCTGAGCCATGACCGGTAAATCCGCATTAATCTTCTTGACCAGAAAAATGGAGAGTGAATAAGAAAAAACGCTGATCAGCATTAAAATAATACCAATCGGCTGTACATGCTGTTGACTACCACTCAAGCAAATCATGGCCAAGCCAATAATGGAGGTCCCCATTCCCAGCCATTGCAAGCCCGCCAGTTTTTGCTGAAAACCAAAACGACCAATCAGCCCCGCCATGATCGGTGCCAGACCAAACATTAGGGCGATCAGACCCGAACTCAGATACGCTGTGGCGGCATAGGTAAAGATTTGCGACCCAATCAGGCTTAAAGAACCTGCAGCATAACTCAATAAGGCAATTTTATGAGTGGGAAATTTCACTTTTAACAGCAATAATACGGTTACCGCCAGAGGCAACGCGATAAAGAAGCGGATCAGCAATGCCCACATCGGATGCAGATCTGAAACACTCCACACAATTGCAAGCGGTGTCGTCGCCCAGATAAAGACCAGTAGTCCGTAGGTGAGCATCAGGTTTATACGTGATGGCATACTCAACTCAGGACGCTGTTTTTCGTTTCTGTTTTAAAATGGTCTGATCCAGAGAACTTGAAAATTCACGTTTATCTCGTTCTGAAATCGGTGGAGGCCCACCGGTCTGGACACCTGCACCACGTAAAGTATCCATAAAATCACGTAGATGGAGACGTGCTTTAACATTAGCCGTCGTATAGATCTCACCACGCGGGTGAATAGCAATACCGCCCTTTTCAATCACTTGCGCCGCCAGCGGAATATCCTGTGTAATGACAATGTCATTCTCTCGCATGCGCTCTACAATTTCCTGATCCGCCTGATCTGCCCCACTCATCACCTGAATGGATTTAATCCGCATAGACGGAGTGATGCCGACATTCTGATTGGCGACAAAGGTCACTTCGAGTTGATAACGATCCGATGCACGTAAAATCACTTCACGTAAAATTTTAGGTAATGCATCAGCATCTACCCATAATTTAAATGGCAGCACGTTGATGAAAACTCTTGAGAACAAAAAAGCTAGTGTAGCAGATTACGGGAAAAGTAGAGTTAAGAAAGCGGATATCACCCCATCCATTTTTACATTTGCTTCGAATGAAGTTGTCATAGATATCAGATTAAAAAATAAAATAATTTTTAGAGAATTACAGATTCAGACTTGAAATATGCCAGTTACCCTCGATTTAATAGAATAAGTTCAATCTTTTTAGCCTCTCGCTTTATGAAAAATCAAAACAGTCCAGAAATCATTAAAATTCAAGATCAAAATTTCGGTAATCATGTCGAGCATTGGAATCTATTGACAGATACACCTGAAACAGATGTTCCCAAATGGTTAGGACTGGCTCTTGATGCACCGATAATGCCTATGGGGCTATGTGAAGATGAACATGAGATGGATCAGACCTTCTGGTTAATCCAAGGCCCAAGTGGTGAATCTGTTTCCATTAACCAGATCATTGCGGTGGAAGATCAAAAACCACGCGCATTAAAAACGGCTTTTCCAAGTTTTGAAAGTCCCTATAAATATGATGCAAAAATCGAGCGAATTATTACCTGTGATTCTGCCACTCAGGCAGTATTACGTTTAAATTTAAATAAAGATACGACCATTTATGCATTCGATAATTTATTCAGTGTAAATAGCTGTCAATATGATAAAAACCAAAGCTATAAAGTTCAGTTTAATGCTTGGGCCTATGAATTAGAAGCCGTCGCTCCGGATGAGAAAATCATTGTGGATGATCCAGCTTCAATTAAACATCATCGTGCCTTAAATGCGATTTTGGCGGAACATAATGGTATTGCCCCTGAAAATTTACAGGAACTGATTAATGACTGGCAGCCAAAAACACCAGAAGATCAAGAACCTGTTACGGTCGACTTTTCTAAAATGGTGGCCTATTTATTCGGTGAAACTTTAGGTCAGGAAGATGAAGCGTGGTTCCAGGGTAATATCGTCGGTAAAACTCAAATGCAGTTTATGCAGGATGAATATACCCTTTATGATGTAACGCTGGTTTTAGAAGATGATTTACCTGCAATCCTGATTCGTATTGCAACTAAAAATGAATTGTATAAAAACTTTAACATTGGCCAATATATTCGCGGTAACCTATGGATTCAGGCCAATATTTATGCTAAAACTGCTACTGAGTGACAAAAAATCACATAAATGGCATTTTTAGGCGTTCTAATGAAAATTATACCAGAACAAACGACCACCAGTCTGATTCATTCGAGTGATCAAGGTCTTAAACTTGATGTTGGTGCTTTTTGCTTTTTCTTACTCGGTATGTTTTTAGCGGCACTTATTTTTCATCAAATTGGCTTTTTCTAATTTTTGACCATACCCCTATTCATACATAAAAGCCCTCAATGATGAGGGCTTTTATTTTACCGATAATTTATTGCTTAACCATGACGTTTCGCAAAATCATCCATAAAGTTTACAAGAGCTTGTACACCTTCTAATGGAACTGCATTGTAAATACTTGCACGCATTCCACCGACTGAACGGTGACCTGCCAAGTTTAACAAGTGGTTCTGCTCAGCTTCTTTTAAGAAAGTCTTTTCAAGCGTTTCATCAGCCAAAGTAAATGGCACGTTCATCATTGAGCGATTCGGCACTGCGATCGGGTTGTTATAGAAATCACTCGAATCAATATAGCCATACAATAATTTGGCTTTCTCCTGATTCACTTTATAGATGGCATCTACCCCACCCTGCTCAAGCAACCACTCAAATACCAGACCTGATAAATACCATGCATAGGTCGCCGGAGTGTTCACCATTGAACCATTTTTGGCTTGATCTGCATATTTCAAGATGCTTGGGATCTCAGGCTTGGCCTGATCAAGTAAGTCATCACGAATAATGACAATAGTCAAACCTGCCGGGCCAATATTCTTTTGCGCACCGGCATAAATCAGACCAAACTTGCTCACATCCAGAGGTGCAGACAAAATACTTGATGAATAATCACAGACCAACGGTGCATTTACTTCTGGAATAGTCGCAAACTGCAAACCGCCAATGGTTTCATTATCTGCATAATGCACATAGGCTGCGTCATTCGAAAGATTCCAGCGACTTTGTTCGGTAATCGCATGTTTACCCTCAATCAGCGTACCCGCTTCAACGATATTAATATCGCCATAGCGTTTCGCTTCTTTTAGCGCTTTCTCAGACCAGATGCCGGTATGGATATAATCTGCCTTGTTATTTTTACCTAACAGGTTCAGCGGAATCGCCGAGAACTGTAAGGATGCTCCACCTTGTAAAAACAGTACTTTATAGTTTTCTGGAATGTTCATGAGCTTACGTAAGTCAGCTTCAGCCTTCTCCGCCACGGCAACATAATCGCTGCTACGGTGACTCATTTCCATGATCGACAGACCTTTGCCCTGCCAATTCAACAATTCTTGTTGAGCTTTTTCTAAAACGGCAGTAGGTAATGCAGCAGGACCAGCGCAGAAATTATAAGCACGCATGAGTTTTCCCTTGTTAAAGTGGAACAAATTGGAATGGGAATTTAATCATAGATTGGCGAAGCTTGCAGCAGCTTATGCAGTAAATATTTCAATTTGACTGCAAAAAAAGTATTAATTTTTCAATCATGTTCTGTCATTACAATTATTTTAGGCCAAACTTAGTGATCCTTTTCACGCGGGTAAAATCCGTCTGTTTTGCGCTATTTCAATTAGATTAAAAACTCTACTTTTTACAAATTCACTACACCAATCCTAGCCATATAACTATTTAATTAAAAACATAATATTTTAATTTTATAAAAAGAATTTAGACTACCTCAGGATATTATTAAATTGCGACCTACCCTAATGTTGAAACGACATGATCGACCGAGTTTTAAGGTCAAGCGGTTTCCCAAACTGTTAAGCTTGAGTATTAGCTTAATCAGTTGCTCTCTGTTTTCGTCCACACTATTGGCCCAGACTTTTAGCTATAGTGAAGCTGAACACTATGTGGTTGAAAATGCTTATGCCTCCCAAGCACAACAAGCTTTGCAACAAGCCTCACAACTTGAGATGGAAGCCGTTAAAAATTTAGGCCTTCCCCGTATTGATTTAAATGCACGTGCTTATTCATTTCATAGTGAAACCAGCGTGCCTTTAGGGTCAAGCAAACGTCGACTCGAAAATTCGCTGACCCGTGGTTTTGATGACAAATTATCACAATGGGAAAATGTATTACCACCTGAAGTAATTGATCAGGTCAGTCAGGGATTTGATCAAACCGTAAGTGAAGGTCTGAATCAGGTACCAAACAATGTAGATGTTACGGTTAAAGACCATGATGTACGTACTTCAGTTTCCATGGTAATGCCGCTCTATACCGGCGGTAAAATTAGCAGCGCCAAACAGATTGCCACGATTCAGGCTCAACGTTCAAACATTAGCGAAAAACAACAACAAGACTCGCAACGTTTTGAGATGATCCAGTCCTACTTTAATGTGCAATTACAGCAGCAATTACTGAATGCCAGCCTGTTTAATTTAAATGCAATGCAAGAACATTATGACAATGCACTTAAATTAGAGAAGCAAGGTTTTATTAATAAAGGCCAGCGTATGCAATTTGAAGTAGCGCGCAATAATGCGCAACGTAGCTATCAAAATGCCCAATCGAATTTACAAGCCAGTCAGTTTAGTCTGCAAAATTTACTCAAAACCAAAGAAAGTTTAAATCTCACCACGCCCCTGTTTGTGAATAACGCACAAAACCATTCGCTGGATAAAATGCTGGCAAATTATGATCAGAATTCCAGTCTGATCAAAAAGCTGCAAATGGATACCCAACTGGCCAATGAAAATATCAAGGTTCAACAGTCAGCCAAAAAACCGAGTGTTTTTGCCTTTGGTGAATATGGACTGGACAGCAAGGAGAACTGGATTGTCGGCGTCATGGCAAAATACAATTTATTTTCGGGCATCGATAATAATAAAAACATCCGTGCCGCCGAACTTAAAAAGTATGCAGCCGAACTGATGACCGAACGCACCAAGCAGGAAGTCGAAAATGTCTTGTACAAATCCTATAGCGAATTAAGCTCTTCCCAGACCAGCCATCAGCTATTGGTCCAGAACACCAAGGCAGCCCAAGAAAACTTACGCATCCAGCAGCTTTCCTTTAAGGAAGGGATGGGCACGGCAACACAGGTGATTGATGCACAAAACGCCTTGAGTGCACTGAAAAGTGAAATGGCGCTTAATTCCTATAAATACATTTTATCTCTCGCAACACTTTTACAAAGCTATGGCTCGATTGATGAGTTCAAGCTGTATGTTCATCAACCACGTACTGACTATATCCGTTAATTGGAGAATTTTATGAGCCAAGATCAATCATCATCCAATTCAGAACGCGATAAAAATCAAGTGGACAACAAGACTGAAACCCAAGCCTCTGAATCTGCTCCAGTACAAGTGAGCGCGACTGAGCAAATTGCACAGCCACAACCTGAGACATCAAATTCCAATACACCGCAGCCACCGAACGAGCCAGCTAAAAAAGGCAAGGCTAAAATCATCGGCCTGATTATTTTGATTCTACTTTTAGGTCTAATCGCTTTTGGCTTATGGAAAGCTTATCAACCACAAGCGATTGAGCTACAAGGTCGGGTTGAGTCAGAAACCGTGCATATCAGCACCAAAGTGCCTAGTCGTATTGAAGAGTTCTATGTCTCTGAAGGCCAGCCAGTTAAGAAAGGTCAGGCACTAGTTCGTTTTGTCAGCCCTGAACTCGAAGCAAAAAAAGAACAGGCTCAAGCAGCTTTACAAAGTGCAACTGCATTCCATTCCACTGTGTATCGTGGTGCTCAACAGGAAAATATCGAGACCCTGTATGCCAACTGGCAAGCCATGAAAACCCAGGCAGAATTGGCAGCAACCACCTATAAACGTGGTGAAACCTTATATCAACAAGGTGTGATTTCTCGCCAACGCCGTGATGAAATGCGGGCTGCGCAAACTTCTGCACGTGAAACTGCCGAAGCCTCTTATCAACAATATGCGCGTGCCAAACGCGGCAGCACAGAACAACAGAAATCAACTGCTGATGCACAAGTGGCAATGGCACAAGCCGCAGTCAAAGAAGCCAATGCCTTAACTGAAGAAACCAAACTGTATTCACCGACTGACGGAACGGTTTCGAAGACCTATGGCAAACCGACTGAGTTAGTCGCAACAGGCGTGCCTGTGGTCAGCATCATTGAAGATCATGATTTATGGGTCAGCTTAAATGTCCGCGAAGACATGTATAGCGCTGTGTATAAAATGAAAACTATTGAAGGTTTTATTCCTGCGCTAAATCGTAAAGAAACCTTTAAAGTCAAAAACATTGATGCCGAAGGTGATTTTGCAACCATTAAAACCACGCGCCAGACCGGTGGTTATGACATCCGCAGCTTCAAATTCCATTTGGTGCCAGAGCAAAGCATTCCTGATTTAAAAGTCGGCATGAGCGTACTCTTCAAAATAGAAGAGGCAAAATAACCGATGTTTGCTGTCATGCTTCGGGAATTACACTACCTCAAACGCCATAAAGTCGATTTGTTTATGGCGGTCATTGCCCCATTGCTGGTGATCCTACTGTTTGGCAGTATGTTTTCAGCAGGCAAGGCTGAGCATCTTCCTATTGTGGTGATTGACCAGGACCAGAGTGAAATGAGCCGTAAGGTGATTCGTAGCTTAAGTCTGAACCATACGTTACAGGTCAAGACCATCACTGCCAGTCAGGATGAAGCAGAGCGCCTGATCAATAAAACAGAAGCCTGGGGATTCGTGATGATTCCCGAGGGTGCTGAGCAACGGCTGGTCAAAGCACAAGATGCACAAATCAGTATCGCCTATAACCAGTCATTTTTTAGTATCGGGAATACCATTTCCTCAGCCATGCTCATCAGCACCCTGAATGGCATGGCGGAATATATGGGACAAAGCTATCTGTCCAATACAATCCCCTATCTGGACATGCCCACCCCACACATCAAGATCTCGACCTTATATAACCCAAGCATGAGTTATGAGTTATTTCTTGAGCCATTTATGGTACCAGCCGTTTTACACTTATTGCTCTGTTGCTGCGTGGCTTTTGCCATAGGGCAAGAGTTTAAGCGCAAGACAGTGGGTGAATGGGTCAGTTCCAAACAAGTCGTTTCCAGCCTACTCGGTAAAATATTACTTTATGTCTTTATTTTCTGTGCCTGGACCTGGTGCTGGATGTTCTGGCTGGCACAGATCCGCGGTTACTTCATTGCAGGTTCACTCACGCTGATTCTGGCTGCACAATTCTTACTGTATTTTTCTTATGCCGTGATTAGCAGCACCGTGGTACTCGCCACCCAAAACCTGCCTAAAACCTTTGGTTTTATTGCCCTTTATGGCGGTTCCTCACCTAGTTTCTCAGGGATTACCCTACCCTTGAACAATGCACCTGCATTTACCCAGTTCTGGTCAATGATTATTCCCTACACCCCTTATGCCAAGCTGCAAACCGAACAGTGGATTATCGGCAGCGATCTGCATGTCTCGATGATTCCCTTTGCTATTTTACTGGTCTTCGCGAGCCTATTCTTTGCATTCAGTGTGCGTCTGTTGAAGAAAAATACTCAGGAGCTGTGTTCATGAAGTCATTTTTCAGCTATTACCTACAGACCTTTAAGAATATTTTTGCCAATAATTCGGTATTTACCACCCTGATTGCAGCAACCCTGCTATATAGTTTTTTCTATCCAACCGCATATAAAGCACAAACCGCAGAAGATATTCCGATTGTGATTGTGGATGAAGAACAAAGCATATTGACCTCAAAAATTATCAGTCAGGCGTCGAATAGTCCGCATATCAAGATCACAACCGTCACAGATAACTTTCTGGAAGCACAGCGCATGGTGCAGAACCAGCAAGCAGAAGGTATCTTGTTACTGCCTGAGAACCTCACCAATAGCTTGAAACGCGGGGAAATGGGCGGCATTGGCCTGTACTTGAGCACGGCCTATTTTATTCGGACCAAAGAGGTTGGCGTGGGCTTGGCAAGCTCAATCGAATACACCCTGAAAGAACATTTAGAGAAATTCGGTAATGCCTCTTCTTTCGAGCCAGAGCTTTCGATTCATCAGATTCCGTTGTTCAATACCATGTCAGGTTATGGCAGTTATATCTTCCCTGCTGTGGCCAGCCTGATCATTCATCAGACCATTGTGTTGGGTCTCGCCATGCTGATTGCCAGTTACCGTGAACAGGGCTGGGTGGCTAAACCTGTTGAGTTTTGGGCTACGTTTGCTGCCATTTTTACCACTGGCTGTCTCAGCTGTCTGTATTTATTCGGCTTTACCTTCTGGTTGTATGAATTTCCACACGGTGGCAACTTCTGGGGTATGCTCCTGGCCGTTCCAATCTATGTCAGCTGTGTGATTGGCTTGGGCATGCTGCTCGGTTCACTGGTCGATATGCCGGAACGGGTTGGACATCTGATTGTGGTGACTTCTGTTCCATTGTTCTTACTGACTGGAACAGCGTGGCCTCATGAAGCCATGCCACACTGGATGCAATGGTTCGCCTGGATATTTCCTTCAACGCATGGGGTTCAGATGTTTGTCCAGCTCAATCAAATGGGTGTACCAACCTCCATTGTGGTGCCAAAACTGATTTATCTGACCACAGTAGGAGCAGTTTTACTGGCAATTTCTTATTACCGTCTGGTCATAATGCAATCCATAAAAAAAGGAAGCTCATGAGCTTCCTTTTTTTATCACCTCAATGATTACGCTTCTGGCGTATCATCTTTCGGTTCAACAGCGACATCTTCAGAAGTGATTACCTCTGCCTCAGTATTTTCTACTTCTTCTGTCGAATCTAATAACTCTTCATCATCTTCTACAGCTTCAATCGAAACCACGCCCACCAGGGTTTCAGCATCGCTTAAACGGATCAAACGTACACCTTGCGCATTACGGCCCGTTGTTGCCACTTCAGCAGCACGGGTACGTACTAATGTACCGCCGTCAGAAATCAACATCAGTTCTTTGGTTTCATCAATCGATACTGCACCCACAAGCTCACCATTACGTTCGCTGGTCTTGATCGCAATCACACCCTTACCACCACGTTTCTTGGTCGGGAAGTCATCCACCGGGGTGCGTTTACCATAACCGTTGGCACATGCACACAACACTTCACCGGTCTCAGGTACAACCACCAGTGAAACGATACGGCTGATCACATTTGAATCTGATGAATCATCATTGTCATCGCTATCATCATTTTCAACATCCGCATCTTCAGCTTCAATGCTGTTGCTTGCGAAGCTGACGCGCATACCACGCACACCTTTCGCAGTACGGCCCATGGCACGGACATCAGTTTCAGCAAAACGGATGGCCTTACCTTCATTCGAGAACAACATGATCTGCTGGTTACCGTCGGTAATCGCAACACCGATCAAGGTATCCTCTTCATTCAGCTCAATTGCGCGTAAACCGTTTGAACGTACATTGCTAAACTGTGCAAGTTCAACACGTTTTACCGTTCCGGATGCAGTGGCCATAAACACGTAATGGTTCTCAGGAAACTCCGTCAACGGTAAAATAGCAGTAACGGTTTCATTCGCTTCCAGAGGAAGTAAATTGATGATTGGACGTCCTTTTGCACCACGAGATGCTTGCGGCACTTCAAACACTCTCAAGCGATAAACTTTACCTACATTGGTAAAGCACAGCACGGTTGCATGGTTCGACGCCACAATTAAATGCTGGATGATGTCATCATCTTTCATTGCAGTGGCAGACTTACCACGACCACCACGGCGTTGCGCCTGATAATCAGAAAGCGGCTGGGTTTTCGCATAACCTGTTTGAGACACAGTCAATACAACTTGCTCTTCAGGAATCAAGTCTTCACGGCAGAAATCGACACCAGATTCGACAATCTCAGTACGACGACCATCACCATATTGCTGCAAGATCAACGCAAGCTCTTCACGAATCACATTCATCAACAAATTGAAGTCATTCAGAATCGCTGTTAATTCAGCAATTTGACCTAAAATTTCAGTATATTCAGCGTGTAACTTGTCTTGTTCCAGGCCCGTTAAACGGTGTAAACGCAATTCTAGAATTGCGCCAACCTGAGTTGGTGACAAGCGATAAATATCACCCGACAAGCCAAATGGACGTGCCGGATCTTCGCCTTCAATCTCGTCCGGACGAACAGAAATCGCGCCTGCTTTTTCCAGTAATGCAACTACACCGCCACCGGCCCATTCACCTGCCTGTAAACGCTCGCGCGCTTCAGCCGGATTGGCAGAAGTCTTGATAGTCTCAATAATGGCATCAATATTAGCCAAAGCAACGGTCAAACCTTCCAAGATATGACCACGCTCACGTGCCTTGCGCAATTCGTACATAGTACGACGGGTCACAACTTCCTGACGGTGACGAATAAATGCCGCAATAATATCTTTCAGGTTCATCAGCTTCGGCTGGCCATTATCTAGGCAGACCATGTTGATGCTGAACGAATTTTGCAACTGGGTATGCAAGAACAGGTTATTCACCGCAACTTCAGCGTTTTCACCACGCTTCAAGTCAATGGCAATACGCATCCCTTCTTTATCAGACTCGTCACGAAGCTCTGAAATACCTTCAATTTTCTTTTCTTTGACTAGCTCGGCAATACGCTCAATGGTTTTTGCCTTGTTGACCTGATAAGGAATTTCAGTAAAGACGATCGTGGTACGACCTGTTTTCTGGTCTTCTTCAAAGTGATATTTACCACGAATATGCAAACGACCCTTACCGGTACGGTAGGCATCTACAATGCCCGATTTACCGTAAATAATACCGCCTGTAGGGAAATCCGGGCCCGTGATGTGCTCCATCAACCCTTCTACAGAAATATTCGGATTATTGGCATAGGCCAGACATGCATTGACCACTTCGGTCATGTTGTGTGGCGCCATGTTGGTCGCCATACCCACTGCAATACCCGTCGTACCGTTAATCAGTAGATTTGGAATACGCGTTGGCATCACCTGAGGAATACGCTCGGAACCGTCGTAGTTATCTTCCCAGTCAACCGTATCCTTTTCCAGATCGGCCAAAATTTCATGGGTGAGCTTTTGCATACGAACTTCGGTATAACGCATTGCTGCCGCGCTATCCCCATCGACCGAACCGAAGTTACCCTGACCATCCACCAGCATGTAACGCAAACTAAAGTCCTGCGCCATACGAACGATTGTTTCATATACTGCGCTATCGCCATGCGGGTGATATTTACCGATCACGTCACCGACAACACGGGCAGACTTTTTGTACGCTTTGTTATAATCATTGCCCAATTCGTGCATCGCATATAATACGCGACGATGAACAGGTTTAAGACCGTCTCTCACATCTGGCAATGCACGAGATACGATTACGCTCATCGCGTAATCTAGATATGAATGCTTGAGTTCGTCCTCAATGGCAATCGGTCTGATTTCCGATACGCTCATGCATACTCCTTGTTTACAGGTAGAGAGTTGTACCTGTTTTTATGTCTTCAATCTTGCAAAAATTCAGCTCAAAGACTTGAACTAAAAATAAAAAATACAGCGAAAAATTATAGCATAAAGGACGAAATAACGGTAAGTTTAAGCGTGCAAAAATAGCATTTTTTTACAATAAAAAGAATATATAAATGAATGACTTAAAATTATTAAAAACAGAAAAGCGCCGATAAAAATACTTTGCCCAGCGGTTTGGATAAAAAAGCAGCAAACCCTGTTGCAAAAGTCGCTGATTGAGCGCAATTCTGTATCGGTTAAGCCCTAAGCTAAACCGTTTAAAAAGCCCCTATTTTTATTGATAGGGCTTGGGAGAAAGCTCTGACTGCATCACCGACATAAGCTTGTCCTGTTCAGTCACCCGATCCTGCTGCATAAAATAAAAAGCAGCACAGAACAGCGCCAGAATAAATGGATTTTCGTATAGCTCCTCCACGATATCTTGATTTGCAGAAGAACTAAATAGCCAAGTATCTATAAAGCGATGATGCTCGACGCTATCGGCGAAAAATAACGATACAACAGCAATCAGCAAATACCAGAACGGAAACTTGAGCTGTTGCCACTTATACTTGATTTCAGCTCTTAAGTGCGGAGAAAACAGCATCAGAACCACAGGTGCAATCACAAAAATTGAAATGATTCGATAATAAAAATGAGGAACTTCAGGGAAAAAATCACGCCCCCAACTAATGCTTCGTCCAAAGAACATCAACCACCATGCCATGGCCCAGATCCAGAACCATTTCTTCTGCTCAGTTAAAGTCTTGGGTTTGACATAGAACCAGGTGAACGGAACACAAGCCAATAACACAATGGCCTGAAAGGCTTCCAGAACATGGACATTCCATGTCAACAGTACAGTACTTTGAGTAATAGCCAGAAACGCCGTGAGAAATAAAAGGGAGAATAGAACCAATACAACGCGATTTAAGCGGAAATCAAACTTCATTATTCAACAGAAAAACCAGCGAAAATAAAAGTCTAACAAAAGTGTACTAACGAGTACACTTTCAGCTTAATTGAAATTAACCATTAAGAAAAACTTAAATTAATACGATTTAAATCAGTACGTTAAATTAGCAGTAGTATCGTTGCATAAAGGAAACGCTCTGTCTCATAAGCTTGAAGCTTCAATCCGTAAACAAAGAATCAAAGCCACCCTTCACTGTTCTGGGCGATATTGGGCTGGAATCCATTGATAGCCGTGCGTATTCTTGCCGATATGACCAATGCCGGGAAAAGCCACATGTGCAGCGCCAATCCACCATTGATGCTGATAGGCTTGTTCGAATATCTGTTTGCGCACTGCAATAGCACTGCGAGAATCCGTATCCGGTTTATAGCTGGCTTCGGGATACGGAAATTGCACCGCAGCATAATGCACCACATCCCCCAGTCCCAAAAAC
The DNA here is from genome assembly GCF_051947995.1 of Acinetobacter calcoaceticus. Lineage (GTDB taxonomy): Bacteria > Pseudomonadota > Gammaproteobacteria > Pseudomonadales > Moraxellaceae > Acinetobacter. The sequence goes on from NZ_JBLVVH010000001.1 coordinate 379,423, forward strand.
TTCTGTCCATTTTGTCCATCCAGCAGATATGAGGAATGGCCTTCGGTATGCCCCTGCGTGATGATCAGTTCAACATTCGGCACATGGAAAGAGGTTTTGGTAAAGGCATTCAACTGCCCTGCCTGCTGATAAGGCTTTAATGCATCGCGGGTCATTTTAAATAAAGGTTTGAAGAAATCAGTGGCTTTTGCTTCGTTCTCTGCTGATGTCCAGTAGTCCACATCCGCTTTGGCCAGATACACCTTGGCATTTGGATAAACCATTTTCCCGTTTAAGCTAATGCCACATAAATGATCAGGATGGGCATGGGTAATCAAAATCGTATCAATCTGCTCGGGTTGTACGCCTGCCTTTTTCAGATTTTCCACAACATGTCCCAAGCTTGGGCCAAAGCATTGGGACGTGCCAGCATCAATTAAAATATTCTGGGTCGGGGTTTGGACCAGATAAGCAGAAAAGTCAGTCACGATCTGATTATGCTCATCGACAGGTACAAAATTCTCTGCAAATAACCGGTTGGCTTTTGCAGATGAAATTCCCAGCAAATCACTGCGTGGCAAGCCGAGTTCGCCATCAAACAGCGCCGTCACTTTCAAATTGCCAATCGGTTGTAAAAAATATCCCGCAACCTGCGTTGCCTGTGGAGCGGATTGAGCATGGATGACAGTAACTGCACTAAACAGTAATGTAATCAGGATCGGTTTTAATAATTTCACGTTCATCACCTCGATATTGGATTGATTTAAATCTAATCATTCCTAATGATCGAAATCGCTCAATCATCGACGTGAATCGCTCAATTTAGAGAATTACAAAGCTAAAACGTTAGGATCAACCTGATAACGCTGCATAAATCGGGTACGAAACGTTGCAACCGATTGATAACCGGACTTCGCTGCAATCGTCTTCATCGGTAACTTTCTTGAATAGAGCAACTCCAAAGCATAGGCAAGACGTGCGTGGGTAATGATTTCTCTTAAAGATGTCTGTTCCTGACTGAGTTTACGCCGCAATGTGGCACTGCTTAAACCTAGGCGCGCCTCAATTTCACTGGATTGCCATACATGTTGTGGCTGCTCCAGCACCCACTGGTAAATTCGTTTGGAGAGTTGTGGAGCAGGAACAATCAGTACATCTGCACACTGCTGCTGACATAGCTGCACCAAGATTGCTGCAATCGACAAACGTGCCTTAACGAGATCCTGTTCAAATAAAGCCTTTTGCCAAGCGAGAAGATGTGAGGCAAAATCCTCAATTGAAAACCGTAAGATTGCTTCTGTTTTATCGGTAATCGGCTTGGCCCAAATCATCTGTGCAGCCTGAATCACCTCTTCACACATCGGCACCAGAATGGTTAGATATTCGCCCGTTTCCGGATCTGGAATATTGACGGTATCGGCGACAGTATCGGGCTTGATAATAAACAGATCACCCGTACGGAGATTCACCTGCTGATGATGCAACGTTAATTGTTTCTGCCCATGCAGAATCATGCCCATATGCAACTGGTTCACTTGAATATTCGCTAGCCCATGCTGGTTTTTCGCCCGAATACATAAGTAATCCCGCGCCATATCTGCATGTGCCAAGCTGACCAGCGAACGGTGTAAATGCTGTGCATCCATCGTAGCAGCAAAATCAATATTCATCATCTATCCAATAAAAAACGCCCTTGTGCAATGTATAGCACAAGGGCGTTTTCTTGAATAAGTAGCAGACTATAAATTACAGTTTGCTTACCAATTCTGGAACAACAGTGTTCAAATCGCCCACTAACCAGTAGTCAGCAACGCTGTTGATTGGCGCTTCTTCGTCTTTGTTGATCGCAACAATCACTTTAGAGTCTTTCATACCTGCCAAGTGCTGAATCGCACCAGAGATACCAATCGCCATATAAAGATCAGGTGCAACGATTTTACCCGTTTGACCAACCTGGAAGTCGTTTGGTACGAAGCCAGCATCTACCGCAGCACGTGAAGCACCTTGAGCAGCACCAAGCTTGTCAGCTAATGGATCAAGAACTTTGTGATAGTTCTCACCAGAACCTACACCACGACCACCAGAAACCACGATACGTGCAGCAGTTAACTCTGGACGATCAAGTTTCACGATTTCTTCGTTTACAAAGGTAGAAATACCAGCGTCTTTTGCTTCAGCAACCGCTTCAACTGCAGCAGAACCGCCTTCAGCAGCAACTGCATCAAATGCTGTACCACGAACGGTACCCACGATGATTGCTTCATCAGATTGAACAGTTGCAATCGCGTTACCCGCGTAGATCGGACGCTTGAATGTATTTGCAGATTCAACAGCAATGATGTCTGAAATCATGCTGACATCAAGAAGTGCAGCAACACGTGGAAGAATGTTCTTACCCGTTGTAGTTGAAGCAGCTAATACGTATTTGTAACCGCCTTTCGCGATGTCAGCAACTAAGCCAGCAACGTTTTCAGCCAATTGGTTTGCATAAGCAGCATTGTCAGCAAGTAATACTTTGCTCACGCCAGCAACTTTAGCAGCAGCATCTGCAACTGCTTGAGCGCCAGAACCAGCAACCAATACAGTAATATCACCACCGATTTTTTGAGCTGCCGCAACAACGTTTAAAGTTGCACCGTTAAGTGTCTGGTTGTTGTGATCAGCGATAACTAAAATACTCATGATTTTATCCTTCTGTATTAGATCACTTTCGCTTCGTTTTTCAATTTTTCAACAAGCTCGTCTACAGACTTCACTTGTACGCCAGCTTTACGTTCAGCAGGAGCTTCAACTTTAATTGTTTTAAGCTTAGTGCCTGTTGCAACGCCATAATCAGCAGGTGATTTGGTATCAAGTGGCTTTTTACGCGCTTTCATGATGTTTGGAAGAGCAGCATAACGTGGCTCATTCAAACGTAAGTCAGTGGTGATGATTGCAGGAAGTGCAAGCTCAACAGTTTGTAAACCACCGTCGATTTCACGAGTTACCTGAACTTTACCGCCGTCAACTTTAACTTCAGATGCGAAAGTACCTTGACCTGCACCCAGTAAAGCACCAAGCATCTGACCTACCTGGTTAGAGTCGTCATCAATTGCCTGTTTACCAAGAAGAATAAGTTCCGGTTTTTCAGCATCAACTACGCCTTTCAAGATTTTAGCAACTTCAAGAGCGCCAACTTCATCAGCAGTTTCAACTAAAATACCACGGTCAGCACCTAGCGCCATTGCAGAACGAATTTGTTCTTGAGCTTCTTTAGCACCCACTGAAACCACAACGATTTCAGAAACTGTTCCTTTTTCTTTTAAGCGAACCGCTTCTTCCACTGCGATTTCACAGAATGGGTTGATTGACATCTTAACGTTGGTAAGGTCAACCCCACTATTGTCCGGCTTAACACGAACTTTAACGTTGGCATCAACCACACGTTTTACAGCGACAAGAGCCTTCATGTAATCCTCGGCTGTTCTAAGCAAGTAAATGTAATGAAGAGTATTCTAACTCTTCGATTGAAACTTTTTAGGTGCCCTATCTTGCAATGTATTTGGCATTTCGGTCAAGTCACAATTTCTGCTACAGCCATAAAAAAGATGAAACGCTCAGTTCACAAATTGAAAATAATGATTCATTCTATTTATTTAGCTCATCAAGATGATGAATATTAAACTTTGATTTTTTTAATATTTTATAAAATTCAACGATCTAAACCAGCCTTTTTAAACAAGATTGAAATGATCTGTAACGGTTCGTTTCTTGCGAATTTAGCTGCCTTTTGGCTTTCAAGAAAACTTGGCAATTAAGTAAGAACACCAATTCGGCAAATCTAAGCAATAATGTGGAAAAGTAGTCGACTATTAATCATCCAACTTTGCAACATAATATATCAGGAACTCGCCTTTTGCGCCCTTGGATGGGTTTGATCATAGACTTTTGCCAACTGATCAAAGTCGACATGGGTATAGATCTGGGTGGTGGAAAGATTGCTATGACCCAACATTTCCTGCACGGAACGTAAATCACCACTGGCAGAAAGCATATGACTGGCAAAACAATGCCGTAATAAATGCGGATGCAGGTCGACATTGACGCCCGCACGTTGTGCTTGTAGCTTGACCCGATTTTCAATTTGTCGTGGTGTTAAGGCATTGCCGCGTTGCGAGATAAAAACCGCAGAATCCGCATGAAAGCCACCTTGCCAGATCCGATAGATTTTTAGCCATTCCACCAGACTGTCTTTGGCTTTGCTTCCAAATGGGACAATTCGGGTTTTATTGCCTTTACCGGTGATGCGTAATAGCTGCCGATTGAAATCAATATCCTTAATCATTAAGCCTTGCAATTCAGCCAGACGTAAACCGCTTGAATATAGCAGTTCCAGCATGGCTTTATCTCGCAGCCACAGCTGCTGCTCAACAGGTTTTTCAGGGGCCGCCTGATCTAGTATTTGATGAACCGTCTCAATATCAATCATGCCCGGTAAAGGACGAGGCTGGCGCTTTAATTTAAAATCTTCAGATGGATTCTGCTCCAGATATTGCCCTTGCTCTGCCCACTTCATAAATTGGCGAATAGAAGTCAAATGTCGCTGTAGCGTACTGGAACTCAATTGATCTCGTTCAACCCGGGCAGCCAGATACTCTCTCAAGTCAGAAGCTTCAATATCCTGGAGTTGTAATTGCTTTTGTTCACAAAACCGGAAGAAATCAGTCAAGTCGCGTTGATAAGCCGAAATGGTATGTTCCGACTGATTTTGAATCACCCGTTCTTTTAACCACATGGATAGAAGTTTTGCAGAGGTTTCCAAATGACGCTCCATGCTGAAAACAAGACCTAGCGACAGTCTAGCAAATTTTTCCCTCGATTCCTGCTAAACCTGCTCGAACAATGTAGTGCACTGTACTACAATCATTTTTCAAGTTTTAAATGGTGCTTGATCGATGACAACCATGCTTATTCCCTATCTGATCGCAATTACCCTGCTGACCATCACCCCCGGGCTTGATACTACGCTGATTATCCGTACCGCAACACTTGAAGGTAAGGCCAAAGCATTTCAAGCAGCCTGGGGGATTAATCTGGGTTGTATCGTCTGGGGAATCATTGTGGCCTGTGGATTGGGCGCCTTATTGATGACTTCCGATCTGGCCTTTAATATTTTAAAATGGATGGGCGCCATTTATCTAGCCTGGTTAGGACTCAATCTGATCTTAAAACCTCGTAGCCAACTCGCTGGTCTGAATGATTCTACGACGGCGCAAAACTGGTTTATCAAAGGCTTCTTCGGCAATTTACTCAACCCTAAAGTCGGTATTTTTTATATTTCCTTTTTACCGCAGTTCATTCCCCAGTCCTCATCTCCAATCATCTGGACCATGGGCTTGGTGATGATTCATGTGGTGATTGGATTGTTCTGGTCGATATTCCTGATCGCTGCGATGCAGTCCATTTCAGCCTATTTAAAACAACCCAAATTTATTCAATATATGGATCGGATCACAGGCAGTGTATTTATCCTGTTTGCGCTCAAGCTGGCATTGAGTAAACGCTAAGTATAAAAAAGCGCGTTTTTAAAACGCGCTTTTTTCATGTGGGTTGATCAGCCCTGAAAATATCTTAAATCCAGACGGGCATCATAGACGTGCGTAGTTGGGCCTGTCATCCACACCACATCACCTTCACGCCAAGCGATATGTAATTTACCGCCCGCAAGCTGCACCTCAACCTCATTGGCAAGTAAGCCACGGCGCATCCCACTCACTGCGGCTGCGCAAGCCCCTGTACCACAGGCCAGTGTCTCGCCAACACCACGTTCATAAACCCGTAGGCGAACATGTTTTTCATCCAGAATCTGCATAAATCCCGCATTGACACGTGCAGGAAAACGCACATGCGATTCGACTTGCGGACCAATACGCTCCACATCAGCTGTCAATACATCAGGCACGATGGTTACCGCATGCGGATTTCCCATGTTCACCACATCAATATTAATACTTTGATTATCTGCCAATGCCAGTGAATATAAGCCTTCAATATCTTCATGCGCCTGAGTCACGAACGGAATCTCTTCTGGCAGAAACTTCGGTTGCCCCATATTGACACGCACCCAGCCGTTGGCACCCAATTCAGGTTCAACAATCCCCGCTTTGGTTTGCACACGGATTTTGGTTTTGGTGGTCAGTTGACGCTCATGAACAAAACGGGCAAAACAACGCACCCCATTACCGCATTGTTCCACTTCAGAACCATCGGCATTAAAGATTCGATATTTGAAATCGACATCGGGTAAATCAGGTGGCTCAACAATCAGTAGTTGATCAAAACCCACCCCAAAATGACGATCTGCCAAACGCTGAATCGTGACTGTATCTAAATAAGCGCGCTGGGTCACCAGGTCAACGACCATAAAATCATTGCCCAAACCATGCATTTTGGTAAATTCTAAATACATCTCAACTTATTCCTCAGGCAATAAACGTTCTTTTTCCCAAAGTGATTCTATGGTTTCACGCTCACGAATTAAATAGGCTTGATCACCATTGACCATCACTTCGGCAGCTCGGCCACGGGTATTATAATTAGAGCTCATCACAAAACCGTATGCACCTGCGCCCAGCACCGCCAGTACATCATTTTCCTGAAGCGCCAAATCACGCTCTTTACCCAAGAAATCGCCAGTTTCACAGATGGCACCCACCAGATCCCAGGTCTTCACTTCAACATCAGTACTCGGATTTACCGATTGAATATCCATCCATGCTTCATATAAGGCAGGACGAATTAAATCATTCATGGCCGCATCAATAATGGCAAAGTTACGGTGACTGGTTGGTTTGAGTAAATCCACTTTGGTTAATAATGCGCCCGCATTGGCAGAAATACTACGCCCCGGCTCCATATAGACTTTGAGGCCCAGCTTTTCTAAAGCAGGACGCATGGCATTGGCATATTCTTCAACACTTGGCGGCGTTTCATCTTTATAACGCACGCCCAAACCACCACCGATATCAATATGTTTGAGGTTGATCCCCAGACTTTTCAACTGCTCGATCATTAAAATGACACGATCCAGTGCATCGACAAAGGGTTGCGTTTCCGTCAATTGTGAACCGATATGGCAATCGATTCCAACAATCTCCAGATTGGGTAATGACGCAGCATATTGATAAGTTTCATTCACCGTATCGCTTGGAATACCAAACTTGTTTTCTTTCAAACCGGTTGAGATATAAGGATGCGTATTGGCATCTACATCAGGATTCACGCGTAACGAAATCGGTGCTTTCTGACCTAATTTTGCTGCGACTTTCTGAATGCGGTCCAGCTCGGCATGTGACTCCACATTGAAGCAGGCAATTCCAACATTTAAAGCCTTTTCGATATCTGCTTCAGATTTACCCAAACCGGAGAATACGATTTTTGAAGGTTCACCACCAGCTGCCAATACACGCGCCAATTCGCCACCTGTTACGATGTCAAAACCGGCACCGGCTTTTGCCAATACATTGAGAACAGCTAAATTTGAGTTTGACTTCACTGCAAAACAGATTTGATGATCAATAAAATCAAAAGCACGATGCATATCCAAATAATGCTTTTCAAAAGCTGCTTTTGAATACACATATAAAGGCGTGCCATATTGCTGTGCGAGCTGATCCAGTGAACATTGCTCAGCATGCAATACTCCATTAATGCGAGTGAAACTCATGAAGATGTCCTTATTTACAAACTTAAGGTGAGATGGTTTGTTATTGCGTCGTGGATGATGTTGCCTGACTTGCCTCTTCGACTTCATCTTTGCTTACAACAGATGAAGTTTTAGCCGGAGATGCTTCATTTTTATAAAGCAGATATTTTGCGCGTTTGTCTTGGTTTGGATCAGATGGCAAATGCAATTCACCCGTCTGGCCACAGGCAGTTAAAACAATACTGCTTAATAATAAACTGATCGAACAAATGACTTTAAGCATCTGAGCACCTAACTTTTACAATTCGGAGCAGTATAGCGTGATCATTGGATTGGCTAAAGTCTAAACTTGAATGAATCAGGCAATAACCATAAAAAAACGCCGACTTTAAAGGTCGACGTTTTGACTCTTCAATCTGGTTACTGTCTATTTTCGCTTATAGAAGAAATAACCAATGGCCAGAATGACAAACCAGATCGGACTCACTTTGAGCGATTCCAAGGTCGTTTCATCCAGTGCAAGGAAGTAGATCGTTGCAAGGAAGAATAAAATCACGACCCAGCATGTGAACACGCCACCAGGAAGTTTAAAGCTTGATTGTGCATGCAATTCTGGACGGTTTCTGCGGTAGTTAATATAACTCCACATGATAATGATCCATACGCAGATGAACAGAATGGTTGAGAGCGTTGTTGCGAGCGTAAATGCTGTTACTTCATCATTGGTACCGGTCTGCAACTTATAAACAAACTGCACAAATGCACCGATAAAGATACAGATTGACGAGAAGATCAATGCTTTTGATGGAACAGCCGATTTAGACAGTTTTCCAAACAGTTTAGGCGCTTGTTGATCTGTAGATAGACCAAACAACATACGACTGGTCGAGAAAACACCACTGTTCATGGATGACATCACCGAAGATAACACCACCAGATTCATGATAATCGCAGCAGACGCAATACCCGCTTGTGAGAAGATGTTAACGAATGGACTCACTTTAGGATTGATCTGATCCCAAGGCGTCACACACATCACCACAAACAAGGCCAATACATAGAAAATAATGATACGGATCGGAATCGAGTTAATCGCTTTCGGTAAGTTACGTTTTGGATCTTGCGTTTCAGCAGCCGTGGTACCGACCAGCTCCACCCCAACAAAGGCGAAAATAGCAATCTGGAAACCCGCTAAAAACCCTTCCAGACCTTTCGGGAACATGCCGCCATGCGTCCAGAGATTTGAAACGCTTGCAACTGTACCCGAGGCGTTGGTAAAGCCGGTAAAGATCATCCATAAGCCCACCGCAATCAAGACAATAATTGCAGTAATCTTCACCATTGCAAACCAGAACTCCATTTCACCGAATAATTTAACGGTGACCAGATTCAGGCCCAATACAAACATGATCGCGACCGTACTAATCAGTAACCCGCCTAATGGCGTAAACGACTCTCCACCATTAAAGAATTCCAGATAGTAAATAATGGCCGATAAATCTGCGATACCGATGGTGACCCAACAGAGCCAGTAGGTCCAGCCAACAAAATAACCTGCCCAAGGGCCGATCAGATCCGTCGATAAGTCGATAAAAGATTTGTAGTTCAGGTTAGACAGTAACAATTCCCCTAATGCACGCATTACGAAGAACACCATCAAACCAATGGTCATATAAATAAACAGGATAGATGGTCCGGCCAAACTAATGGTTTTACCAGACCCCATGAACAATCCTGTTCCGATTGCACCGCCAATCGCAATCAACTGTAGATGTCGATTAGATAGACTACGGTGAAGTCCGCTTTGCTCAGCAGCCTCACTCAGATTTTGATTCGACATTTTACAAAAACTCTCCAGTGTTTTTTAATCCCTTAGCTAAAACCAGCTGTTTATAACGATACATACCCTTTTCAGTATCTTTTTTCGCTATCCATGCTTGGGCTTGTTTTAGCTAAGTAATGTTGTACCTGTATTTGTCAAAATACAATTGAATTCGATCATACGCACAAGGCCAAAACAATACAATGAACTTGTGCTGACATAACAGACACAGTAAATCGTTGAATCCATAAAAAGAAGTCAGGAATATTCTGCTTCACTTCTTTATCCCGAAAATATTAATTTATAATTCAATCAGTAGAGGATTGTTGCTGTTTCTTCTTTAAACGCTCCTCCCAGAAGGTTGCATTACGGATGCCGAGTTTAACTGGATCAAATATAAACTCTTTGACTCCAGCCTTTTGCTGCGCTTCATAATCCCTTAACGCTTTAATGGTCGGTTTCCACACAAAATAGGTCACGATAATGCCAATAATATTGATCCACGCCATGAGGCCTACCCCAATATCACCGATCCCCCAGATATAGCCTGTTGCACTGAGTACGCCATATGCGACGGAAATCATGATGAAACATTTGGTGATAAATAACAGCGAGGGAGTTTTAGTGATATAGCTCAGATAAGTAATGTTTGTTTCAGCGATATAGTAATAAGCGACAATGGTCGTAAAGGCGAAGAAGAATACGGCCAATGCGACAAAGATCTGCCCAAAGCCACCAAACACGGTGCTCACAGCCATTTGCGTAAAAGCAGGTGAGCCAATTTCAGTAGCTGGTGCAACATGCTGTACGATAAATTGTCCTGCTTCCAAAGTACCTTGCACATTATAAGTACCGGTAATTAAAATCATAAATGCCGTTGCAGAACACACAAATAGCGTATCGACATAAATGGAAAAGGCTTGCACAAAACCTTGTTGTGCCGGATGCTGAACCTCGGCTGCTGCCGCAGCATGTGGTCCTGTCCCTTGTCCAGCCTCATTGGAATAAACACCACGTTTTACTCCCCACCCAATTGCGGCACCAATCCCCGCCATTGGAGAAAAGGCATCTGCAAAGATCAGTTTAATCACTCCTGGCAGTTCCTGGATATTCATGACTACGATAATCACGGCCATCAGGATATAACCCAGCGCCATAAAAGGGACAACAAACTCCGCGAAACGGGCAATCCGTTTAATCCCACCAAAAATAATGATTGCCAGCAACGATACAATCACGATCAAGGCCAATAATTTATAAGCACCTACATCGCCAAATACGATAGCACCCTGCCCCGTAATCTGGGTAAATGCATTACCGACCGCATTGGCCTGAATCCCCGGCAAAAACAAACCACATGAAACAATGGCAGCAATCGCAAAGAGTATCCCTAACCAGCGCTGTCCCAAGCCTCGATCAAAATAAAATGCCGGCCCACCGCGATATTCACCTTGATATTCAACCTTATAAATTTGACCCAGTGTCGACTCCACATAAGCGGTACTCGCACCCAAAAATGCCACTAACCACATCCAGAACACCGCACCAGGGCCACCAAATCCAATTGCTGCTGCCACGCCAGCAATATTGCCCACTCCGACACGTCCAGACAAGGAAACGGACAAGGCCTGGAATGAAGAAATTCCTTGCGCAGAAGAAGAACCATTAATTAACAGTTTTGCCATTTCCTTGATTTGGCGAACCTGTACAAACCGAGTTAAAATAGAAAAAAATAAACCAGCACCGAGGCATAAATAGATCAGCGCTGGACTCCAGATGATCCCATTGACCCAATTTACAATTTCTGCTGCACTCATAGACATCAACCTTTATTATATATTTTGAAAAAATAGCCACAGCTAAATTTGCATTCGTCTGAGCATGAGCAATATCTATGCCACTTGATCAAAATCTCATGGCAACAAATACACGAACACACCAACACCATCCATGGAAAAAGTGAATTGAACAAAAAAACCGATTGCTAAAAACACACGGTCTATAACTTGTAAAAGTTGTATATCATGTTATTTTTCTGAGCACTTCCCTTTAACCAATCTGCGACGAAATCATGCCGTCTTCGTTTTGTTATTCCTTAAACAACGATGGACATGTTTAGAAATTTTTCGTCCTGATTCTTTTTTATCTAATTTTAAGAAAGTTTTCAATTTTATCTTATGGCAAAAATTAAATCCGTTTACAGATGTGAACAATGTGGTGCAGATCATCCCAAATGGGCAGGTCAATGTTCAGAGTGTGGTGAATGGAATAGCCTGCTCGAAGTCCGCGTTGAACCGGTGGTGACGCATCGCGGTCAACCTAAAATGGGTGGCGGTTATGCGGGGCAAGTGGCGAATCTGACTACACTAAACCAGATCTCGGTTTCACAGGAAACTCGTCTGCAAACGGGGATTAGCGAATTCGATCGTGTATTGGGTGGTGGTCTGGTGACGGGTTCAGTGGTCTTGATTGGTGGTGATCCCGGTATCGGTAAATCAACCATCCTGCTGCAAACCGCAACCCATATGGCCAGCAAGAAAAGCTCTGCGTTGTATGTTACCGGTGAGGAATCCCTGTCTCAAGTGGCCTTGCGCGCACAACGTCTTGATCTACCGACCGATTCGCTCAAAGTCATGGCTGAAACCTGTGTCGAACGGATTTGTGAAGTACTGGCACAGCAACGCCCTGCTGTTGCAATTCTGGACTCGATTCAGACGCTGTATACCGAAACACTACAATCTGCACCCGGCGGCGTATCGCAAATTCGTGAATCTGCAGCGTTACTGACCCGTTTTGCCAAAAATAGCGGGACTGCTTTATTCCTTGTGGGTCACGTGACCAAAGAAGGCGCGCTGGCAGGTCCCCGTGTTTTAGAACATATGGTCGATTGTGTGCTGTATTTCGAAGGCCAGTCAGATTCTCGCTATCGTATGATCCGTGCAGTCAAGAACCGTTTTGGTGCAGTCAATGAGCTTGGTGTATTTGGCATGACCGATAAAGGTCTACGTGAAGTCGCCAACCCATCCGCCATTTTCCTGAGCCGCTATGATGAAGCCATCCCGGGTTCAATCGTGATGATTAGCCGTGAAGGCACTCGCCCCTTACTGGTCGAGGTACAGGCACTGGTGGATGATGCCCATGGACAGCCACGTCGCGTGGCACTCGGTTTGGAACAAAACCGTTTAAATATGCTCTTGGCGGTGATGCACCGACATGGGGGGGTACAAACCTCAGGACAAGACGTGTATGTCAATGTGGTGGGTGGTTTAAAAATTACCGAGACCGGTTCCGACCTGGCAGTATTACTGGCCTGTGCGTCCAGCCTAAGAGGCAAAGCCTTACCCCAACAACTGGCTGTCTTTGGCGAAGTGGGGCTTTCTGGTGAAATCCGCCCTGTCCCCAACGGTCAGGAACGCTTAAAAGAAGCGGCCAAACATGGTTTTAAGTATGTGATTTTACCGCGAGGCAATGCCCCACAAAAATCGATTGATGGCGTACAAATCATTGCGGTTGCACGTTTGCATGAAGCATTAACCGAAGCCATGCAGCTCAGTGATGAACTGTGATCAAGTACTGACATAAAAAAACATACTTTTCTAGTTGAAATTCGATGTAAATACCTTCATAAATACATTTACAAATTGAATTTAAATAGGAATTTTCGATGCAAGTACACCAGCGTGGCTTGATGGCAGCTCTTTTGATGGCAACTTTGGTCGCTGCACCGCTTGCGGAAGCAAAACGTGCAGGTGGCGGTAAAAGCCATGGTATGAGCAGATCTAGTTCATCTAGCCAATCTTATCAGCCGTCACGTCAAGCAGCGCCAGCGCCTCAACAACAAACTGCACCTCAAAGATCAGGTCCGGGTGTGGGCTCTATGGTTGCTGCGGGTGTTGCAGGTGCAGCAGTCGGTGCTGTAGCTGCCAATGCATTGGCGGATGACAAGCAACATAACCCAACAGCGACTGAGCAAGAAACTGCTCAACAAGCACAACAGCAACAGGAAGAAAAAGGCGGTATTCCTAGCTGGATTTGGGTGCTTCTCGCTGCTGCCGTCGCCTTCTTTGTGTTCCGCAAATTAGGCGCAAAAAAAAAATTAGCCAGCAATAACCCTTACGCACCTAATAATGGCGGTCAAAACAACTTTGGCCGTCAGGTTCCACCTCAAGCAGCACCACGTCAAGCAGCGGATAACACCAATATCTTTGGTCAGTCTGTCGCTGGTGGTACCGCTGCGCCTCAAGCCCCATTTGGTGGCGCGTCGATGAGCAGTGGCAATCAATTACCAGATGGTACAGAACCTGCAGCATTCTTACGTATTGCACGTCAGCGTTTTAATCACATTCAATCGGTTAACAGCGCCAGCAATGTTGAAGAAATCCGTCGTTATTTAACGCCTGAGCTTTATAACTCAATGTATAACGACATTATGGCAAACCAGGATCAGGATGTTGCTGAATTCAGCAATCTGAATGCGATGGTTGTGGAAAGTACGACTGAAAATGATCAATATGTCGTAAGCGTACGCTTTACCGGTACGGTAAGTGAAGATCTAAACAGCTTGCCACAACCTTTTACTGAGATCTGGCATTTTGTAAAACCTGCCGGTTCACAACAAGACTGGGTGGTTGCAGGAATTCAACAAGCTTAATTGTCTTGAGTATTAAAAAAAGAGCTATTTCGATAGCTCTTTTTTATTGGCCTTATTTTAACAAGAGCAAAAAAAGCCATTCCCTAGAGAATGGCGGAGTGTAAAACAACAAAATTATCGTTCTTATTGAGATAGGTCAGCACAACCTGGCACGATCTGTCTATTGATACTAACGGATAAATGCTTTAAAAAATATTCCTCTTTTGGGGAATAAAACGCTTTTATTGGGGCCATCTTTAAGAATAGCCGTCGAAACCTAGACGGTAGTGAATTTTTACCTGTAACCCCACCTAAAGCGGCTCCTACGCCATTTCGTCAGATCACCCTCCCTTTGTGTACTGCTCAGGTTAAATCACCTTGTAGGCTTTGATATAGCCTTCAGAAGCAGAGGTCTGTCTACACCATCAAACAACACCCATAAAAAAAGGCCTTGCAGTAGCAAAGCCTTTAAATTTTATTCGAATCTAATGATTTAGCCTCATTAGACAAATTGTAAGAATAACCAGTATAAACCACCAGACAATGCAATCGTTGCCGGTAAAGTGAAGACCCATGCAGAAAGAATGGTTTTCACGGTATTGAAGTTTAAACCGGACTTATTCGCGACCATGGTCCCTGCAACCGCACTGTTTAATACGTGAGTCGTTGATACCGGCATACCTAAACCATCAGCCGCAGCAATGGTACTCATTGCTACAAGTTCAGCAGACATACCCTGACCATAGGTCATATGGTTCTTACCGATACGTTCACCCACAGTCACTACGATACGTTTCCAGCCCACCATTGTACCCAGACCCAGTGCAAGAGCTACTGCAACTTTAACCCAGTTTGGAATGTACTGCAGGAATGAATCCAGGCTATTACGATATTCTTTGACCACTTTGGCCTGACTTTCATCCATTGCCGGTAAAGCTTCTGCCTTATCTAAACGTTTGAATGTCGTGGTGCTCAAATACATGTCATTACGGATTTCACTCACTGCCGCTTCTGGAATCAATTTAAGATCACCATAGCCTGCAACACGGGTACCGATATGAGAGGTCATGCTTGCAAGTGCAGGAACAACTTCAGCGGTTTGTTCTTTGGTCTGGATATATTTGGTTAATACATCACGTGCTTTTTCATCGGTCAGCTCGTTTTGATTCACATTCAAAACGACTGCAGTCTGAGCAGAAAGTTGCTCAAAAGACTGTAAATGTTGTGCATCCAGATTTTTATTCAATGAGTAAGCCAATGGTACCAAGCCGATCAGGATCAACATGATCAGGCCCATGCCCTTTTGACCATCGTTTGAACCATGCGCAAAACTTACGCCAGTGCAGGTAAAAATCAGGATTGCACGAATTAGTGGAGGTGGTGGCTTATTGCCTTCTGGTGGCTGAAACAGCTCCATTTGACGTTTAAAGACTTTTTTCACCAGTAAGAATAGAACAGCTGCAAAGGCAAAACCGATCAATGGTGAAAATAATAACGCCTTACCCACCTTAATCACCTGATCAATATCAATGCCGCTACTGGTCGCACCAGCAGACGCATTCAAGATATGATTCATGATACCCACACCTAAAATCGAACCGATTAAAGTATGTGAGCTTGACGCAGGAATTCCCAAGAACCACGTGCCCAGATTCCACAGAATCGCCGCAATTAACAATGCAAAAACCATCGCAAAGCCGGCACCACTGCCGACGTTCATGATCATTTCTACAGGAAGTAATGCAATAATACCGTATGCAACCGCACCACTCGCCACCATAACCCCAAGGAAGTTACAGAAGCCAGCCCACATGACTGCTGCCGGTGCAGGTAAAGCATTGGTATAAATAACCGTCGCTACAGCATTTGCCGTATCGTGAAAACCATTTACAAATTCAAAGCCTAACGCGATGAAAAGTGCCGTCGATAAAAGAATAACTGAATATAAACTTAACGGCGGTACATGTGCCAGATCAGCACTTAACTGAAAACCGATATAAATCAGTGTTGCAACAATAATAGTCAAAAACACCGGCATAAAAAATTTCGGTGTTGGTACATGTACATTCGTCGATTTTGCCTGAGAACTGGCAAGCGGTGAATCCGAAACAGGAGGAAGATTAGAATTCATGTAGACGGTTAGAGGATAATAAAATCCTCTGTATTGTTTAATTAAATTATGACAATTATATGACAAAGGACTGTCACATAAAGCCAAAATTTCATGTTTTCAGCACATTTTTTTGTATTTTTACGCAATAAATTCACCTTATTTTTTATTTTAATTAATAAAAAACAATAAATTATAAAAACTAAAACAACCCTAGAACTGTTTGTCTGATTTTGCAACAAACGCTACGAAATATGACATTAAACTGTCATATTCCGAACTGGATGTTTTCTTTTTAAGCATTATTCGATCCAATTGTGACAACTTAATGAACATTTTATGACATTTTCGAAATGACCCGATGAATCACTGTTCTGGGTTGTTGAAAATACGCGCTTTGACCTAGCTTCTGTTACAATGCCCCTGCTTTTTATCTTCATCATCGACTGGGGTTTCTGAATGTCCACGCTTACCACCCTACAATCACTTCTTGCCCAACGCATCCTGATTATTGATGGTGCAATGGGAACCATGATTCAACGCCATAAACTAGAAGAAGCAGATTATCGTGGTGAACGCTTTGCAGATTGGGCATCAGACCTGAAAGGCAATAACGACCTCCTGGTTCTGACACAGCCACAGATTATTCAAGGTATCCATGAAGCCTACCTAGATGCAGGCGCGGACATTATTGAAACCAACAGCTTTAACGGCACCCGCGTTTCCATGTCGGATTACCACATGGAAGATCTGGTACCGGAGATCAACCGTGAAGCAGCACGTTTGGCACGTGCAGCCTGTGACAAATATTCGACTCCAGATAAACCCCGTTTTGTTGCGGGTGTGCTTGGCCCGACATCACGTACCTGTTCGATTTCACCAAATGTTAATGATCCGGCCTTCCGTAACATTACCTTTGATGAACTCAAAGAAAACTATATTGAAGCTGCTCACGCCTTGATCGAAGGTGGAGCCGACATCCTGCTGATTGAAACCGTATTCGATACCTTGAACTGTAAAGCTGCGATCTTTGCAGTGAAAGAAGTCTTCAAGCAAATCGGTCATGAACTGCCATTGATGATTTCAGGGACTATTACCGATGCCTCAGGGCGTACTTTAACCGGCCAAACTGCAGAAGCATTCTGGAACTCGGTACGTCACGGTGATTTACTTTCGATCGGTTTCAACTGTGCCTTGGGTGCAGACGCGATGCGTCCACACATCAAGACCATTGCTGATGTTGCAGATACCTTTATTTCTGCCCATCCGAATGCTGGCTTGCCTAATGCCTTCGGTGAATATGATGAAACCCCGGAACAAACCGCAGCCTTCATTAAAGAATTTGCTGAAAGCGGTTTGATCAATATTACCGGTGGTTGCTGTGGTACTACACCCGACCACATTCGTGCCATTTATCATGCAGTCAAAGATATTCAACCACGCCAAGTGCCGGAAACCATTCCTGCTTGCCGTTTAAGTGGTTTAGAGCCATTTAACATTGATGAAAACTCTTTGTTCGTTAACGTTGGTGAACGTACCAACGTCACCGGTTCAAAAAAATTCCTGCGCCTGATTCGTGAAGAAAACTTTGCCGAAGCTTTGGAAGTGGCTCAGCAACAGGTTGAAGCTGGTGCACAGATCATCGATATCAACATGGATGAAGGGATGCTGGATTCGCAAACCGCGATGGTACATTTCCTCAATCTGGTGGCGTCTGAACCGGATATCTCTCGCGTGCCGATCATGATTGACTCATCAAAATGGGAAATCATTGAAGCGGGCTTGAAGTGTGTACAAGGTAAACCAGTGGTGAACTCGATTTCCTTAAAAGAAGGTTATGACGAGTTTGTCGAAAAAGCACGCCTGTGCCGTCAATACGGCGCTGCGATTATTGTCATGGCTTTTGATGAAGCCGGTCAGGCTGATACCGCTGCACGTAAACGTGAAATCTGTAAACGTTCTTATGATGTGTTAGTCAATGATGTCGGCTTCCCTGCCGAAGATATTATTTTTGACCCGAACGTGTTTGCCGTCGCAACCGGGATCGAAGAACACAACAACTATGGCGTTGACTTTATTGAGGCTACGGGCTGGATCAAACAAAACTTGCCACATGCCATGATTTCAGGCGGTGTATCGAACGTTTCCTTCTCCTTCCGTGGTAATGAGCCGGTGCGTGAAGCGATTCACTCGGTATTCCTGTACCATGCCATCAAGCAAGGCATGACCATGGGCATCGTCAACGCTGGTCAAATGGCGATTTATGACGATATTCCAAAAGAACTGAAAGAAGCCGTTGAAGATGTAGTTCTAAACCAGAACCAAGGTGAATCAGGTCAAAACGCCACAGAGAAACTGCTTGAAGTGGCAGAAAAATACCGCGGTCATAGTGGCGCGCAACGCGAAGCTGAGAACCTGGAATGGCGTAACGAGTCGGTTGAGAAACGTCTGGAGTACGCACTGGTTAAAGGTATCACCACGTATATTGATGAAGATACCGAAGAAGCCCGTTTAAAAGCCAAACGTCCACTCGATGTCATTGAAGGCGCCTTGATGGATGGTATGAACGTGGTCGGTGACCTGTTCGGTTCAGGTAAAATGTTCCTGCCACAAGTGGTGAAATCTGCACGTGTGATGAAACAAGCCGTGGCATGGCTGAACCCGTATATCGAAGCTGAAAAAACCGGTAGCCAGTCTAAAGGTAAAGTGTTGATGGCGACAGTAAAAGGTGACGTACACGATATCGGTAAAAATATCGTGGGTGTGGTCTTGGGCTGTAACGGTTATGACATCGTTGACCTTGGCGTAATGGTACCTGCTGAAAAAATCCTGCAAACCGCAATTGACGAGAAATGTGACATCATCGGCCTTTCCGGTTTGATCACTCCATCTCTGGATGAAATGGTGTTTGTTGCCAAAGAAATGCAACGTAAAGGCTTTAACATTCCGTTATTGATTGGTGGTGCAACCACGTCGAAAGCCCATACCGCCGTCAAAATCGATCCACAATATCAAAATGATGCCGTCATTTATGTAGCCGATGCTTCACGTGCAGTGGGTGTGGCAACGACGCTGCTTTCACCTGAAATGCGTGGCAATTTTATTGCCGAGCATCGTGCTGAATATGCCAAGATTCGTGAGCGTCTAGCCAACAAGCAACCGAAAGCCGCCAAACTCAGCTATGCCGAATCGATTGAAAATGGTTTTAAGGTGGATGATAACTATGTGCCACCAATTCCAAATACCTTAGGTACGCAAGTCATTACCAACTATCCATTGGCGACACTGGTTGAATATTTTGACTGGACGCCATTCTTTATCTCATGGAGCTTGGCAGGTAAATTCCCGAAAATCCTAACAGATGAAGTGGTCGGTGAGGCAGCTACTGATTTGTATAATCAGGCGCAAGCGATGTTGAAAGACATTATCGAGAATAATCGTTTCGATGCCCGTGCTGTATTTGGTTTATACCCTGCACAACGTACAGGTGCGGATACAGTGAGCGTATTCGATGAATCTGGTCAAAAGGTTACACATACCTTTGAGCATATTCGCCAGCAATCTGACAAAGTCACGGGCAAACCAAACTTATCTTTGGCAGATTACATTCGTCGTGACCGTGAGCAGCAGGATTACTTAGGCGGATTCACCGTGTCGATCTTTGGTGCGGAAGAATTGGCGAATGAATATAAAGCCAAAGGTGATGATTATTCAGCAATCTTGGTTCAGTCTTTGGCTGACCGTTTTGCCGAAGCATTTGCCGAGCATTTGCATGAGCGTATCCGTAAAGAGTTCTGGGGCTATAAAGCCGATGAGACTTTGAGCAATGAAGAATTGATCAAAGAGAGGTATGTCGGTATTCGCCCTGCACCAGGTTACCCTGCTTGCCCAGAGCACTCTGAAAAAGCAGTGTTATTTGACTGGTTAGGCTCGGAAGCGAAAATTGGTACCAAGTTGACTGAACATTTCGCGATGATGCCGCCTTCTTCTGTGAGTGGTTTCTATTATTCGCATCCTGATAGTGAATACTTTAACGTGGGTAAAATTTCTCAGGATCAGCTTGAGGATTATGCAAAACGTAAAGGCTGGACACTGGATGAAGCGAAGCGTTGGTTAGCACCGAATTTAGATGATTCGATTGCGTAAGTTTTAAAAGAAAAATCCCCTCGATCAAGGGGATTTTTTTTATTACTTATAATTAAATATTATAAAAGTTATATAGCTAGGATATCAGTTTCTAAATAGATTTAACCATTAGAAATCGCCAGCTTAATTTTTTAAATTTGAGGAATTGTAGTAAAGTTTGATATTCATAAAATTCGTCTGCACCCAGCTTTAAATGATCAAATATTCCAAATTAAATCAAGAACATAAAAATAAATTAGCGATTACTCTTGCTTTAATTTTTACAGCCTTTCTTCTTTTTATAATAGCCCTGAGCATTCACAAACTGTTCTCACCAAAGAAGATAATTAAAGTAACGCCGTATCAGCATCTGGAAACAGATAAAAGCATGAATTATGAATTCAGCATTAAAAAGTTTAATAAGTTAGATACGATATTTATCACTGAAAATCAAAAAAGAATTTATCTTTTTGACTGTTCAAATTATTTGGAAACTATCTGCAGCCATGATCAAGACCAAGTTTTCAACTATCAAATCAAAACGGCAGATATTATAAAAATAAACGATAGGTTTATGATCAAAGATATGACTTGGGTCGACGCTGTAAATAAAAAGCAATTTCAACATACATTGGCAGACCACCAGCTCATGAAATTATATGAAGCTAAAAGCAACGTCTCCTATGTAGCTATAGCTGTCTTCTTATTGTTGAGTTGCGGAGGACTTTTTATGATCTTTTGGGGCCATATTTATCAATTTATTTTAAAAAAATTTAACTCTCTCTAACTTGCTTTTCCAGCCCCTAAAATACATTTTAAATTGGCTAAACTGCTACATTTCAGCGACTGGTTTATTTTTATACTTACTCTTGTCAAAACTAACAATTATCAAAGAACAATTTATATTTTAAAAGTTTTCCATTTTTAAAGACAAACGCTATTGAATCATTTCCACTTTCGGCAAGCCCACTATAAACAACATTCTTGTTTTCAGCGTCCATCCACAATTCATATTTTTTAAATTGTTGCATAAAAGTCTTTTGATCTATCCCACCACGAATTTTTTGTCCATGAAACACTAGCGCATTGTTCTGGCTTAAATAAACCTCTTTAATGATGCCTGTGTCTAAAAGTTTAAAACTGCCATAATCATATTCATCAGGGAAATAACCACCATTACACTCGTCTGGTTTTCCTTTAATGACGCTTTTCGGCTTAGCTAATGAGCGTATTGGTACTTCCCAATTATTGTAAGTTTTACCTTGAATAACAGGCTGCACAAATGGAGCTGCAAACAATGACTGTGAAGCCATAAACATCAATACAAAACCCAATATTTTATTTTTCATATGAGATATTCTTCAAAACTAATCGGCTCATTATAAATACAATTTAAATTAAATTCTCCCTCCACAAAATAAAATTCATCCGACTATATTAAGCACAATATATAAATGCTATTTAGAACCTATATCATTTCAATACAGGCTCTCTACTCCTACTCCTATAGCTCTTTATGCTTTTCAATCAAATCCTCTAGATTCTGATAAACATGCAAGACCCGATCTTTATGCGTTCGTGCGTTATCCAGGCGCTGCTCAGGATCAACCAAAAGTAAGCTATGCCCATCATCGATCAAGCGATCAATCCCCTCCAGAAACATGCGTTTCCCGACATCATGAATCAAGGAAATCTGGGATAAATCAATCACGATGCTACTGTTATCGACTGGCTCACATTGCAACGTTCGTAACAACATTTCCGCTTCAGTAAATTTCAATACACCACGTAGTACGTAGACACTTAAAGAAGCATCTTTTCCAGTCCGATAATGACTCTGCACAATGGTTTGTGCGGAAGGTGTGCCTTCCATCAAATGCAAGCCCATATCACGAGAGAGTCTTTCCATGATATCAATGCCGCGTACACTATTGCCATGTTCATCGAGTCGAGGAGAAAAAGCCGCTATGCTGACCTGACCCGGCAACACCCCCAAGATGCCACCTGCAACACCACTTTTGGCTGGAATGCCAACCGTCGTGAGCCAATCCCCCGCTGCATCGTACATCCCACAGCTCATCATCACGCTTAGGACTTGGCGTACCACAGCTCGATTCAATAAACGCTTTCCAGTTTTAGGATCAACCCCGCCATTGGCAAAAACACTACCCATGCGTACCAGATCTTTGACCGTCACCAAGATCGCGCATTGACGGATATAGCCATTCACAATATCAACTGGATCAGATTCCAAAATCCCCACGGTTCGCAACATATAACCGATCGAGAGATTGCGATAAGCGGTTTTTACTTCTGACTCATAAACAGCATCATCGAATTGCAGTTCACGTCCTGCCAGCTCACTCATAAACTGACGTAAAATTTCTGCACCGGACAGATCGTCTTTGCTTGGAATCAAGGAATGTGTGGTGATGGCACCCGAATTAATCATCGGATTCTTGGGACGGCGATCTTTTCCCAATGAAATTTCATTAAAGGCTTCACCTGAAGGTTCAACCCCGACTTTTTCTAATACAGCATCAATACCCAACTGTTGCAGCACATAGGCATAAGTAAATGGTTTAGACATCGATTGAATGGTGAATTCAATCTCATCATCTCCAACGGCATAGATTTCACCATCGACAGTCGACAAAGCCAGCGCCAAACGGTCAGGATTGGCATTGGCCAATTCAGGAATATAATCGGCGAGATGTCCCCTGTTATCTGTATCACAGGCCTCAATCACATGTGCCAAATAATCAGGAAGCGGAGTTTTCATGGTCATCTAGCCTTTAAGCATTTCAGGTTTTCATTTCAATTAAGGCCTATAGTACAGAGTACTGATAATATTGAAATTATAGCTTTTGTAATCATTTTAAGCCGTCATAAATATAACTAGCTCAAACGCTCAACAAATAAAATGCCATCCAGATGATCTACTTCATGCTGAACTATACGGGCAGGAAAACCTTCAAACGCGGTTTCAATCACTTCACCCTGTAAGGTGTAATAACGGACTTTGATCGCTTGTGCCCGTTCGACCTGCCCCCGTTCATTCGGCACACTTAGACAGCCTTCTTCCCCGAAACAGGTGGTTTCAGAAAAGGCTAAAATTTCGGGATTGACCATCACCACCGCATCCATTTCAGGTGCATCGGGATAACGTGGATTCGGGCGTGAGGCCACAATAATTAATCTTTTAGAAATATAGACTTGAGGTGCTGCAATACCGACACCATTGCGTTCCAGCATGGTCGCATGCATGGCAGACGCCAGTTGCAATAACCATTCACTATTAAATTCCCCGTTCGCGACTGCAGCCGCTTTAATTTTTAAAATCTCTTCACCACGTTGTGCTACAGGTAGAATTACGCTCATCCCACGCCCTTATAATTGTTTTGACCAAATAGTGGATATTATCGTATTGGATATTTTATCGAGTTACCATAATTTTCATTTAAGAATCTTGTCATAATATATTTGCGAAAAAAATAACACGGGCAAATCCCAATGAATGCAACGCAACTGTTTTTAGGTGTAATCTTTAGCTCGATTGGCTTAGGCTATTTTTTGTATGGCAAAAAGCAGAAGATGACCGTGCCTTTGGTCTGTGGTCTGGTCCTGATGTTTTTCACCTACTTGATTGAAAGTACCGCGCTGATCAGCATCATGGGGATCATCCTTTCGGTTATTCCCTATTTTCTGCGCTTCTAAAAACAAAAACTCTCCGCTTGGAGAGTCTTCTATTCATTGAAAAAAATTAAAGATGTTTCTTTAGTTCATCTGCAACGATCTCGATTTCAAGATTGCTGAATTTACGGATTTCACCCTCAGCATGCTTCTCTAACATGCCACCAATCAATGGCACTTTGACTTTAACCGTCCATGTTAAAGAGATATTCACTTTTTCACTGTCGCCAGTCACACTACGTTCACCTTTGGCTTCCAAAGGCAGGTTTGCGCCCAGTTCAACCGTAGAAGTTAAGTTCTTTAAATGGGTCACATCAGCACGTTTTAAACGGAATGCATTTTTTAATAATTTTTTTGCCACATCTGGAATATTCACATCCAGATTATATTCACGGCGCAAGGTATAAATATCGCCATTTACCGCCGATTCAATAATTTCCAGGTTTTCCCCAGGAATACGTTTACACACCGCTTCATGCAATGACGTATCTGCCACCAGTCTAGAAAAGTCTTCAATTGAAACACCATGAATTGTTTCATTCACCGTAAATTGATGTGCCATTTTTAAATGTCCATTTTGTTTTATTAGGATTTCATCATTGCGCAAAAGTATAACATTCAAGGCGATATCTCAAAGTCTGAGCCGTTAAAAATAGATGACTGCTCGGATTAGTTATTTTTATTGTAATGATGACGTATGCCTAATTTGACCATAACACGTTCCATTCGGCTGATATACAGATAATGATCCCCATATTCAATCACTGCATAAAATTGTTCGGCCCCGTCATCCAGCCCCGTGGCTGACCATGTGGTGCCTTGCGGAAACTCATTTAACCATGCCGCTTTATAAAAATCTGAAACCGAATCAAAATCCAGATAAACGTCTGGATCAGCCATGATTTTCGCAGCCATCTGGTCAAATTTTTGTTGCTTAAATGCCTCTAGACTCAATAACACAAAAGTTCCTTATACATTCGAATACAGTTGAAAGGTTGTCGCTGGCTCTCAGGTTCATCTTAAGCTGACTTACAAAAATACAGTGATTTTCTTATCGCTCTATTTTGCGGTGGAATCCCCTGTTTTTCTAGATTATTTTCAGTTTTATCATACAGATTCAGTCTGTGCTGATTTGCTCGCGCCAGCTCAATATGTTATCAACATCTTATGCTTTATCATTTTTTATAACCATAAAGGAGCACTATAAGATGTCCTATCAAAATATATTAGTCCCGGTCGACGATTCTCCAATTTCTTATGCAGCGGTTCAACATGCACTATCTTTAGCCAAACTATCCGGAGCAAAAGTAACCGTTCTGAGTGTGGTTGTGGTTGACCCTTTTGTTGGCGTTGATTTTTACCAGTTGGCCCCTGCAGTTACCGATTATTTTATGCAGGCTGAAGCACACGCCAAAACCCAGTTGCAGGATATTGCCCAGTCCTTTGTGCGCGACGGTATACAAGTCGAGACCAAAATCCATCATGGTTCCGCCAGTGAAGGCATTATTTTTGTTGCCGACGAAGTGGGTGCCGACCTGATTGTGATGGGCTCACATGGACGTACAGGCGTCAAACGTTTATTGCTGGGTAGTGTGGCCCGTGCAGTTTTAACTGAATCACATATTCCGGTACTCATCGTCAAGCAATAATCCCCCCCATTTGCTTCATAAACCTTGTGCCCGATCACAAGGTTTTTTTCTTATCAGAATAAAAAGAATTGACCGCTTAGCCCCCCATCCTGAACATTTACAACCCTATGCCCGCTTTTGAAAAGATGCTTCACTACAAGCATGGACATTGCTTTTCTATTTAAAAATATTGAGTGAAATCAATTTGCTGCTAATAGAAAAAATGACCGTTAATAAAAATATCAGCGCTAAAAATAAGACACGGATTTCCAAGGATGATCACTATGAAACGCAATCCAATTTTAATCGGCATCTGTAGCCTATTTGCCGCCACCCTCAATCATGCTGCGGCACTGGATCAATCCAGCCAATCCATTTTACCCTTTCTGGAAAATGGCAATTATGTCGAGGTTGGCGCCACAGCGGTCGATCCTGATATTTCAGGAGAAATCCGTAATCGTCCTGAACTGGTCAATGATCCGCAAAATCTGAACTCAGGCAATATGGGCAATAGCTTTCAATATTATAGTGCCGCGCTCAAGCTGCAACTGACTGATCGAATCAGCTTTGGTCTGCTCTATGACCAGCCTTTTGGTGCCGATATTCGCTATCCGATGCAATCGAATAACACCTTCTCGGACAATGAATTTACCCAGCAAGGCACATCGGTCAATGTTGATACTGAAAGTATTAGCATGATTTTGGGTGTCAGTCCTTTTAGCAATTTTCAACTCTATGGCGGTGCTGTCTATCAATCTGTCAAAGGTGATGTCGCGCTA
Source organism: Acinetobacter calcoaceticus (assembly GCF_051947995.1). Taxonomy (GTDB): domain Bacteria; phylum Pseudomonadota; class Gammaproteobacteria; order Pseudomonadales; family Moraxellaceae; genus Acinetobacter. Next base: position 405,873 of record NZ_JBLVVH010000001.1, read on the forward strand.
CGTGGTAATTCATACAGTGAAGCCTTTAATGGCTATGATGCAAAATTTAAACAGGATCATGCGGTGGGCTGGCTGGCTGGGTTGAGTTATCAGATCCCGGATATTGCCTTAAAAGCTGCAGTGACCTATCGCTCCAAGATCGACCACGATATGCAAGTGACTGAGACCATGTTCGGTCAGCCTTTAGAAGTGACTACGCCAAGTAAAACCAAAATTTCGACGCCACAATCGGTGAATATTGATTTTCAGACAGGAGTGTATAAAGACACATTGCTCTATAGCAATCTACGTTGGGTCAACTGGAAAGATTTTCACATCCGCCCGACCCAGTTTGGCGCAGTCACCGAATACCTGACTGACTTGATCAGCGAAGGCAGCTATAGCGGTGGTTTTGATCTGGATAGCTACCAAAAAGATCAATGGACGGTCAATCTCGGACTCGGACATCAATTTACTGAAAAATGGAGTGCCTCCACAGAAGTCAGTTGGGACTCGGGTACAGGCGATCCTGCCTCCACCTTGAACCCCACTAAAGGCTCTTGGGGAATTGGCTTAGGTGCCCAGTTTAATCCTGCCCCGAACTACTTTATTGCCGCAGGCGTTAAATATTTCTGGTTAGGCGATGTGGTGGCCGAAGACGGTACCTATTACATTCCTGTACCGGGAATCAAACCGGTTGCTGAACAAGCCGATTTTAAAGATAACAGCGCCATTGGCTATGGTTTGAAGATGGGTTATCGCTTTTAGTCATTCAGTCTTATCCAGCCAAGTAGGCGCATGATCCGATTTAATTCCTGCGCCTACTTGGCTATTTTCTGGCATTCAATCCACCTATGAGATTAAAATCTCAAAGTATTACTTTAATAATGAATGTCATCTTCAGGAAAATCCGATGAAAAAAATCGCTGTTGTCTTTGCAATATGTATATCTGGCTTAGTTTCTCCTTTCACGACTTTTGCCAATTCGCCTGATCCCAAAGAGAGCATGGATATTTTTATTGGCACCTTAACTATTCAGGATAATAAAGCCATGTTAACGCGATTCGATATTGCGCAAAATGAATATGTGTTAAAAGATGCCGACTGGTCTAAGCAAAAGGCGGTATCAGGTTTTCTCTCCAATGCCACCAAACTAAAACAGCCGATTTATGCAGAAGTGATCGCGGCCTATAAAAGTGAAAAGGATATCAATATTCTATTGGTCGATTCCATTGAAAACCTGACCGAAGCAAAAAGCTGTCATTTAGCCGATTTGTTTTAAAGCTCCAGGTACACGGCAAGTTTTTAGCTCGAATATTGATGAGCAAAGCTTGATGACTCATAATCACTCACTAAAAGTTTGCCATGTCTCAAAAGCATGTGTGCGATACAGTTTTAATTCGGAGAATTGAGGAATAATTGCCTCACTCTGTGTGGGTCTTAAAAACACAAAATCATCGACCTGAATATCACAATTCTTCGGTACATTGACCAGCTCCTGATTACTGCTGCGCCCATACAAGGCATGGGTATGACACTGATCAGGATAAACATAATCAGCCAACCAATAGCCGCCATAAATAAACAGCGCCTTGCATTTATGCGGCAATTTATCCAGTAACGACATTGAAGGCAATTGGGTAAATGGCAATACCTTGAGCACAGGTGCAGCGATCCATAATGCAGGTTGCAATGCCTGTAAAAAATCACTGTCAAAATCACTCGGTTTTAACAACATTGAACCAAAAGACAAGTCATTGCAGACACTTGCAGTGGTATGCAAGCTAAAGGTTGGACTGCCACCGCCATTAAAACACAACGCCTCATTCCACAAGGTTGGGAACTGTTTTTGAATCAGTTGTTGATAATGCGCATAAGTCTGCTGGGAGCTGTGATAAGCCAGTTCAGGTTTTTTAATGATGGCAGGGATTTTGGTGACATGCGCATCATAGCCCATCAAGCCAGAAAGTTTTAAATACTGTGGATACTGCTGAATCAGCTTTAATATTTCGATCAGCTGTTGGGTTGACTGAACCCCACCACGATGTAAACCGACATCAATCTCGATATTCAGCTTTAGACAGCGCGAATAGGTCTGGGCAATCTCAAGATATTGCTGCACACGTTGCTTTGTATCCACCAGCCACTGAATATTGGCATTCGACCATGCTGCATGTTGTTGAAAAAAATGGCGTACCGCTTGAGCCGGCATCGGTTTACCCAACAAAATATCGGCTTCGGCAAAATTTTCTAATATCGAAATAATATGAGGTTGATGAAATACCATAAAACGCTGGGTATTGATCTGGGTAGATAACAACTTGAGTAAATCCAGACTGGCTAATGACTTCACCACCAGGCGTGCTTTTAAATGTGTGGCGTGAGCAAGGCGAATCTGAACATGCTGGATATTTTGTTTTAACGCGGCTTCATCGATGATCAGTTGTGGAGTCGCAATCCCCTGTTTTTTCAGGTCCAAATTGAGTTGTTTAAAATAATGATCCAACATGGCTATACCTTTTTCAATCAAAGAAAATTTACATGTAAGTTGATACGCGAAAAAGTCATCTACAACCTGCATGGTATAAAAAAGATAATGTATCTGCGATAAAACCAAATAAATGCAAGTAGAAAACAGGTTTTGTAGATGACAATGCCTTTGCTTACTTTGGGCGAAACCAAAGTAAGGCGAGCCGCAGGCTTATCCTAAAATAGATAAAAATTCGGCAAGACTCCGTTAAGTTAATTATTTTTCAATAAATTAAATAAACATTTAAGTCGAACCCAAGTTAAAACTAACCTAAAAGCAACTTTTCCAGATAAGGATTTAAAAACTTAGCTTCTGGGTCCAACTGCTGACGCAACACCATAAACTCATCCCACTTTGGATATAAAGTCCGTAATTGAGCCACTGTCAGGGTATGCATTTTCCCCCAATGCGGACGACCCCGATATTTCTGCAAAATCGGCTCAACTACCTCAAAAATTAACTTCGGATCTTGTTTGTGGTATTGATGCACTGAAATTGAAATGGAATCTTGCTGATAAAACGGACTGAGCCAGATATCATCCCCTTTCACAAAGCGAAATTCGAGTGGAAAAAAGGTGGCCACTTTATATTTTCTTAAGGCATGCAGTATTTCATCCAGACATTCAATTCCACGATCTACAGGAATCTGATACTCCATTTCATTGAACTTGGTATTACGCGGTGTCGGAAAGATTTTACTCGACCAATCCACATAGGTGGTCGGTTTAACAAAAATACCTAATAGCTTCTGTAAATACGGATTCAGTGCAGGAAAACTTCTGGTCAACTCTGAACAGAGGGTCAACAGCGTATCGTCAGACGGGAAATTTTCCTTACGCGGCAAAACTGCTTCATCGGTCTCATCCAAAGTTTTTAGCATCAACTGCTTTTCATGGGAAAACACAAAACATTCGATATGTCGATGCTGCTGCTTCCATTGCTGAATATGCTGCATCATGTCTTCTACCGGACACAGTTGAATATGCTCTTTGAGCTTATAGCGAGGCCGATTCTGCATGGTGATCTGAGTCAGGATACCCAAGCTTCCCAAAGACACCCGTCCTGCGGCAAAGATTTCAGGATGCTCTGTTCGACTGCATTGCAGGATTTCACCAGAAGCCGTCAATAGCTCAAAAGCCTCCACATAGGCTGAAATACAATGTAAATCTGCTCCTGTCCCATGTGTGCCCGTAGAGACCGCCCCTGCCAGACTTTGCTGATCAATATCACCCTGATTCATCAAGGCCTGATTAATCGAGTGCTGCTGTAAGTGCTGATCTAGATCATATAAACGGGTCCCTGCATAAATACTGCTCTGGCATCGGTCAAGATCCGTCGATGCAATACCTGCAATATGATCTAAAGACAATAAGGTGGCATCAGTACACACCAACGGCGTAAAGGAATGTCCAGCACCGACTACCCTTATTTTTTGTTGCTGTGCAACGATGGTCTGTAGTTCTTGAATATTGGCAGGATGTAAAACCTGTTGCGGTTTGGATTGTTGAAAACCGGACCAGTTTGACCAGACGCCTTGTGTTAAATCACTCATACTGCCTCTCCTTGGCTAACGGCAGTTTTTACATTGCCATGATTGCTGCGTTTTGCGAGTTCCTGTACTGGAATCGGTTGTGGTCTTGTCATTTCATCGTAATGACGTTTGTTTTTTTCCAGTAATAATTGTTCTGCTAATGCTTTGAATTTGCTCTGACAGGCAGCCAATGTCCATTGGCCAAATAAGGTATGTCCTCCCTCATACGCCTGCTCCTGATATTCCTCATAAGTAGTGACATAACCCATATAATCATTGCAGTAGGATGCTAACCAGACGCTTTCAATTGAAGCCTGTGCGGCAAGCGTCTGTTTAACCGTATCAACCACACGCTGTCCTGCGATGGTGGTAAATTCTCCTGGACAGCAAATCAAAGCCAATTGACCTAATCGCACGATCTGTAAGGGAACCACACTTGGAACTAAAGGACTGTGCTGAATCGCCCCAGCTTTCACTTGTCGGTTCATTTCTGCTATCAACGGATCAAGAAAACTCGGCGGAAAACCAATGGGTTGACCTAAAATCTTTTTGGAGCCAGCTTCCAGCAAAATCTGTTTCGGCCCTTGAGAGGCATACAGTTGCTGATACGCTACAAAATCAGCTGCATTGGAATGCCTGGTTTTCTGTTTGCGAAATTGATCGGCTAAAAATTGCATCCCCATAATTAAGGGTTTGGGCGCCCCTAAGCCATCGACAGGCGTACCTGCAAAAAATGCGGTACCGTGACAAGGCTGACTGGTCTTGGCATGCTTTTGCCCCGCTGCGAACTCATCTGGAATTTCAATATCACTCAGATCGACATAGGACAAAACCGCATCGATCTTGCCTTCAACATTTTTTAGATTTTTAGGCATCTGCTGTCGTAAGGCCGTCAAAGCCAGTTCACTTTGATAACGACCATTTTGTTGCGCGTACTGATATTCCTGCTCGCCTTTGATCTTATTGCGAATCTTGAGCTGGTCTTTGCCATGGAAATGTGGCGATACATCCCCCGCAGTTGCCTGAGCAAAAATCGTCACTGGATTTTGAATCCCTTGCTCAGTTAAAGCTTGTTCGGAAAATGCGGCTGCATAACCTTTATTATCGCTATCATAGGCGTTTAAAGAATTCCCCAAACAGGTTGCATGTACCCCGAATAAAGAAATAAAGGACTGTAGTTTTTGCTCACGATAGAAACCAATCAACTGCATTTCACGATTCAAGGCTAAATGCGTTTCAGCTTCGGTCCGTGACTGAACTTCTGGATTACGATTATAGGCTTTGATCGAACGATTCCATGCCACAGGTGTCTGTTCCGGGAAATGTTGAGTCGCTAAAAAAATCTCGGTGTCTTGTTCAGATGCAATCGCATTTTGAATACTCTGTACAATTGCCTCAACAATCGCCTTTAAATGTTCAGGCACAAATCCAGGGGTCGGCATATTATACAAAGCTTCATAGCCACAACCGCCAGGCCCAGAATGGGTATGGGTGGCCATGAGAAGCAGTTGATTTTCATCAAATTGCGAATCTAGAATTTGTGTAAGTTGCGCTACAGTTTGGCTGCGTATGGCATGGGTAATGCAGCCTACGTCCAGACAGCAGATCAACAGCCGGTTGTGCTGCTGATCGACAATACTCACGCTACGTGCAAATAAAGCTGTGCGCTGCTCATAGGCCCGATGTGACCATTGTCCATAACCGAACATGGCATAGCCTTTCGCTGTGATTTTGATTTTCTGCTTGTCCCAACCCACCTGATACATTACGACTTCCTTTTCAATTCTTTTTTTAACTGTCTTAAAGCATGTTGAAAGTTAATCAAAATTATGCGATACCCAACAGGGTTAAAGACACTTTTCTTTGGGGGGCTAAACGGACTTATGCCTATACACAGCAGCGATAAAAATGAGCAACAACAGTTTATTCTACCCACCATTCTGGCGAGCCTGATCCATTATGCAGAGCAACAGCAGTGGGATTATGCTGCATGGTTTCAAGATTCAGGTTTGGACATTGCGCAAATACGGCAAACCCAAGGGGTGGTTCGTTTTACCCAGCTTTGTGATGTGGTTCGGCAAGCCATTACAGCCTATCAGCAACCCGACCTCGGTTTAAAACTTGGCAGTAGTGAAGGTCTGATTTCGATGGGAATTTTGGGCTTTGCCATGCAGTCCTGTAAAACCGTGGCAGATGCTTTGGACATTGCGCTGCGCTACCATCGGATTTCTGGCAGCGTCTTGAATATTAACTTTTCCATCCATGCTGATCTGTGTGAGCTGGAAGTCACTGAACCCTATCCCTGCGATTCACTCAAAGCCTTTTTCTATGATGAATTATTCAGCAGCATCATTACCTGTTTAAATGCAATGCTAGGTGATCATGAGGATGTCATCAGTCTTGAGCTCAGCTATTTCCCAAGCGACTATCAACAACAATATCACGATCTGTTTGGCTGCCCCATCCAGTTTAACCGTGATAAAAATATCATGCGTTTTAGCCACCGCCTGTTACAGCGCAGCTTAAAAAATTACAGTCCCGCTAACTACGCAACTGCCATCCAGATCTGTGAACAGGCCCTAAAAGAAATCGTCCGGCTCAATCAGGTCGGCTATGTGCATTTACTCGATCATTTGATTGAACAGCATTTACCTGAGCGTTTTGAGATGCAACACGCTGCCGAACATTTACGGATCAGCGAACGCCATTTAAGACGGCAATTATTAGCAGAGGGCTTGAGTTTTCAACAAATCCGGCAAAATGTACTGGAACGCAAGGCCAAGCAGCTTATTGAACAGAACCTGTCAATGAGTGAGATTAGCCTGCAACTGGGTTTTAGCGAATTACGTGAATTCCGACGTGCCTTTAAACGCTGGACCGGACAAGCGCCTTCGATCTATAAACAAGAGGCTCATTTTTGATTAAATAACACTTTGAAAATTCTGGATTAATTGGTGCTATCTACTATTTTATATAGAACTTTTCTCAGGAATCACTGGTGCTACAAGTCATCCACAACCTGCGTGAAATTAATCAAATGCCATTTCTGCGATTAATTTAAAAAGATGATGGAAGTAAACAGGTTTTGTGGATGACAAAGTTTTTGGTTACTTTTTTAAAAAAGTAACTCCAGCCGAAGGCAAATCCTAAAATAGGATGAGATTCCCGTAAGAATCCACAACGACGATCGAACTATAAAATAAAAAAAAGCTCAGGATTTACCCAAGCTTTCTCATTTAAATCAAACCTTAACTCGCTGCCTGATAAAACGGTACATCACCGTTAATCGTGGCACGATGCATAATTCGATGCGCATCACCATAATCAAATAAAGCCTTATGCTGCGTACAACGATTATCCCAAATTGCCACATCGCCTGCCTGCCACTGCCAACGCAAATGGAACTGCTCATTGGTGGCATGCGCAAATAAATACTGGAGCAATTCAGCGCTTTCAGTTTCATCCAGCTCATTGATACGGGTAGTAAAGCCTTCACTCACAAACAAAATCGGTTGCCCCGTGACCGGATGCGTTCTCACCACAGGATGAACCACAGGAGGATTACGCTTAAAGGTTTCTTCCAGTTTTTGACGTTCAACATCATTATGTGCAAAACGTTCAATCGGGAAAGACTGACGGATGTCATGGGTTGCGGTTAAACCTTTTAACTTTTGCTGCAAGTCTTGATCCAAGGCAGCAAATGCCGCCGCGCCGCTCGACCACAGGGTATCACCGCCTACAGGTGGAATCTTGATGGCTTGCAATACACAGCCCAATGGCGGTTTCTGGCTAAAAGTCACATCAGTGTGCCAGAGTTCATTGTCACGCAAATCCTGTTTCCAGCTATCGAGCACAATGATTTCAGGAACATTGTCTACCGATGGATAGATCGGATGAATATGCAAGGAACCAAAACCACGCGCCAATTCAGCTTGTGCCTGAGGGGCAAGCTGCTGGTTGCGGAAGAAGATTACATGATGATCCAGCAAAGCCTGTTGAATTTGTTGTGTAGTATTTTCATCAGCCGTGTTTAAATCAACATCGTGAATAATGGCACCGATTGTTGGTTTAATAACTTCAATATTTAACGTCATCTTCTACTACTCACACTTATAACTGTTGGCCATACCAAGGAGATAATTGCTTCTGTAACCAACGCAAAAACAATTCAAAACTTACTGCGACAATCGCAATGACAATAATGCCGAGAACCACGGTATCGGTAATCAGGAATTGTGCCGCCGACTGCACCATAAAACCAATGCCCCGATCTGCTGCAACTAATTCCGAAGCCACCAAGGTTGACCAGCCTACACCCAAACCAATACGGACACCCGTTAAAATATGCGGTAATGCGGTCGGCAGAATCACATGCCAGAATACTTGCGACTGGCTCGCTCCCAAAGATAAAGCTGCACGCTCACGATTGAGCTGATGGCTGAGTACACCATGGGTACTGCTGATAATCACAGGCGCAAGGATCGAAAAGAAAATCAAAAGTACTTTGGTGGTTTCACCAATTCCGAACCAGATCACCAAGAGTGGCAAATAAGCCAAAGGTGGAATCGGACGCAATAACTCGACCAATGGATCAAGCACTGCACGCACCCATTTATTCAGTCCCATCCATAAACCTAAAGGCACCCCAATCGCAATCGCGGCAACCAAGGCCAATAAGACCCGAGAAATACTCGCGGCCAGATGCTGCCATAAGGTAGCTTTCATAAAGCCTTGCTGGCTGACTTCAAGGAACTTCTGCCATACCGCTTGCGGACTTGGTAAAAACAGGCTTGGGACAATTTTTAATGCTGTGATCAGATACCAGATCACCAATACACTCAATACACTGGAAAGACTGAGTACCAAACTGCGATGACGAGCAACAAAAGCCCCAATTGAACTCAAGACTGAATCCGAGTGTGCATTGTTGGTCGCTTGCAGTTGTTCTGCCTTGCTCAACTCATAAGCGGTGTTTTTTGCTTGACCCGTCATACAGCCACCTCATGTCCTGCCTGCTTCTGTACGCGTAAGCGTTCAAACAGTTGCTCACGTAACTGGATAAATTGTGGATCGGACTTAATCGCACGGATTGATTCACCCTGCTGATAACGATCGGCAAAATCCAGTTTTAAGGTCTCGACGATTTTTCCAGGACGCGCCGTCATCAACACCAGCTGATTGCTCAGCAAAAGCGCTTCCTCAATGTCATGTGTGATCAGGAAGAACGATTTATTTTGTTCAATCCATAAATCCAGTACCAACTGCTGCATGGTTTCACGGGTAAAGGCATCCAGCGCAGCAAAAGGCTCATCCAGCAAAATGAATGCCGCATGGCTGATCAAGGCACGTGCAATACCGACGCGTTGTTTCATGCCCCCTGACAATTCCCAGATATTGGCTTGTGCCACATGGCTTAAACCCACAATTTTCAGGATTGCATCGACTTGCTGTTGAATGTCTTGCGCTTTCAAGCCTTTGAGCTGTAAAGCAAAACCGATATTTTCAGAGACATTTAACCAAGGTAACAATGCATGATCCTGAAACACCACCGCACGGCGTGCATCGGGTGCAGTCACCACTTCATGATCCAGTGTAATCTGGCCCGAACTTGGCTGTTGAAAGCCCGCCAAGATATTCAACAATGTTGTTTTACCACAGCCAGACTCGCCCAAAACCACAGTCAAGGTGCCTTCCTCAATCTTAAGATTGATATCTTGCAATACAGGCACGGTCTGTTTGGGAAAGGTTAAATGAAGATGCTCGGCAGCTAATACGCTCATTTCGATCTCCTATGGCTGTAAGAATTGGGTGGTGACATTCGCTTGATAATCAGGTTTTACTTGATCCACCTTGCCTTGGCTTTTTAGGAATGTTGCGGTATCGAAAATATTTTTGGCAAACTCACCCGCTAAAGTCGCATGTTGTTGCTGGCCATTCAGATAAATATTGCCGGATAACAGTAGAGGAATATCCTTCACATCAGAGCCTGTCAGCTGAGCAATTTTCTGGATATTATCGGCATTTTGTTCAAATGCTTTCGGATCTTGCTGATACGCTTCAACTTGTTTCAAGCTGGTTTGCACAAAGGCTTTTAAGAATTCTGGATTTTTTTCAGCAAAATCTTTACGTACTACCCATAAATCATAAGTTGGTGCGCCCCACTCGCCGACCTGTTTCGAATCGGTCAAGACATGCCCACTGGCTTTGACTTTGCTTAATGCAGGTTCCCAGACATAAGTGGCATCAATATCACCACGTTCCCAAGCTGCCGTGATTTCAGGTGGACGCAAGTTAATAATCTTGACCTGGTTATCGGCAATATTCCAATGCTTGAGTGCTGACAACAAGCTGTAATGTGTGGTTGAAACGAACGGCACCGCAATGGTTTTGCCAATCAAGTCTTGCGGGTTTTTGATGCCGGATTTATTGCTGACCACGAGGGCTTCTGAACCACCTAATTTTGCTGTGACCAGAAAGACTTCAATCGGTAAATCACGGCTTGCTGCAGCGGCCAGCGGACTGGAACCGATATTGCCGATCACCACATCACCCGAAGCCAATGCATTGACCACATCTGAACCTGCATCAAACTTACGCCATTGAATGGCTTGCTTACTGTCACGCTCATAATCACCATTGGCCTGTGCAACCTTGGTTGGATCAACACCAGTCTGATAGGCAATCACCACTGCCTTGTTGTTTTTGGACTGAACAGGCGCAGCATCTTTTTGATTTTGATAGACAATAAAAGCAACAATCGCCACAAGGACGATCGCTGTAACAATTAGCGGCTTGGTGTTCTTGATGCCCATAATTAGATGATCTTTCAACAATATAGGCTTATGGTATGCGGCATGCCTTATGATTAAAAATAAGAAAAAGTGAGTTACTTATTCCTTTATAAGATAAGAATAAGTCTTAGACAATTTATGCTGTTTTTATCATCAATAGCGATATTTTTCAGTGCTCTTGCATTTAATTTTCCAAACTCTCCTTTTTAAATATTTGTGATACAACTTAATGGAAAAGTAAAATATTTATTCCTGATAATGTCATCTTTAAATCCAATAAATGTATTTATTAAAAAACGGTTTTAAACCATATTCTGAATAAGCTAATAAATACCCATTATTTATCAAAAATAGATATATAAATAAATTTTGATTATTTTCCTGAATATAAAAACAGTCCTAAGATAAAAACATCATCCCGCTGATGTATATAAAGGTTATAAAAATGAATGCTCAATTTGATTCTGCTCAAGCTGCAGAATCCAACTTCACTTCAGACGGTTCTTCAAACGATCCACAAGATATCCTGCAACGCGCACAACAATATGCAGAAGACAATGAGCTTGATTTTACCGGCAGTATTCCGCCTGTTGAAGCATGGTTTCTGGTTCAACAAGGTCATGCCATCTTAGTGGATGTCCGCACCAATGAAGAACGTAAATTTGTCGGTTATGTGCCTGAAAGTGTCCATGTGGCATGGGCAACCGGTACCTCATTCAACCGAAATCCACGTTTCCTGAAAGAACTGGATAGCAAGGTCGGCAAAGACAAAACCATTCTATTACTCTGCCGTAGTGGTAAACGCTCGGCTTTGGCAGCGACTGCGGCCTTTAGTGCCGGGTTTGCCCAAGTCTATAACGTGCTAGAAGGCTTCGAAGGCGATCTGAACGAACAGCAACAACGAAATCAAAGCAATGGCTGGCGTATTCATCAATTACCTTGGCTACAAGATTGATATGGCTTTTCAAGCTTGATGTTTTTTTAATCCCTCATTTTGCAAGGAACTCTCGTGAGCCAATGGAAAATACAGCCGGTGGTCGAAGGCTTACAACAAGCACGACACGAATGGCGGGAGCGGCAACACCGTATCAAGGAATTTGGTGGACGCGAACTTCCATCCAAAGAGGCGCTTAAATCAATACTAGATGATCTGTGCGGCATTCTATTTCCAATGCGGCTTGGACCCAGTGAGCTGCGTCAGGAAACAGAAGATTATTATATTGCCTATACGCTTGACCGGGTTTTGAATGCCCTGTTTGCACAGGTCAAACTGGCTTTAAATTATGAAGCCAAAAGTCGGGTAAAACCGGTTCCCATTTCGAATAACGACAGGCTGCTATATGAACAGCAAGTCGCTTTGGCACAGACCATCGTGCAGGACTTTGCCAACACCCTGCCGGACATCCGTCGTCTACTGGATGCCGATGTCTGTGCAGCCTATGAAGGCGATCCTGCAGCACATAGCGTCGATGAAGTACTGCTCTGCTATCCAGGAATTTTAGCGATTATTCATCATCGTGTCGCCCATCAGCTCTATCACAGTGTACCGCTGCTCTCACGGATTATTTCTGAACTGGCCCATTCAGCCACCGGGATTGATATTCATCCTGGAGCGCAAATCGGGAAAGGCTTCTTTATCGATCATGGTACCGGCGTGGTGATTGGCGAAACCTCGGTGATTGGTGAATATGTCCGCATCTATCAGGCGGTCACGCTCGGCGCAAAACGCTTCGAAGTCAATGAAGATGGCGCACTGAAAAAAGATTATGCCCGTCATCCGGTTGTTGAAGACCACGTGGTGATTTATGCAGGTGCAACCATTTTAGGCTGCATTACCATTGGTAAAGGCTCCATTATTGGCGGCAATGTCTGGCTCACCCATAGCGTTGCAGCAGGCAGCCAGATTTTACAATCCCCCAGCGAGTCCTTGCATAACAGTAAAGTTTAATTAAATGAAGCAGATGGTTTTTAGATTAAACCGTCTATATTTGTATTTTATATTTATTTTTTATAAATATATTCTTATGAGTCATATAATCACAACACAGCATTATTTATCTCATATTAATATTTTTAAAAATAATAAATCAGCACTAGTCTAATTCAATAAATGATTAAACCACATTGTAATAAGACCAACCCTTTTTATTAACAAAGCCAAAAAACAACAGGAAAATTGATTCATGGCAAAAACCAACGACAAAGCCCAACTTGCACTTGGCGATCATGCAGCCAGACAGCTTGCCAACGCCACCAAGACCGTTCCACAACTTTCGACCATTACTCCGCGCTGGCTCACACATTTATTACAATGGATTCCTGTTGAAGCAGGTATTTATCGTGTTAACCGTGTCAGCAACACCGATGATATCCAAGTGGCATGTACGCAACGTGATGAAGCGACTTTGCCGCAAACCTTTGTTGATTATGATGCGCAACCGCGTGAATATTTCTTGAATGGTGTGTCTACCGTCTTGGATATTCATACCCGAGTTGCCGATCTTTACAGCAGCCCGCACGATCAAATTAAAGAACAATTGCGCTTAACCATTGAAACCATTAAAGAACGCCAAGAAAGCGAGCTGATCAATAATCCCGAATATGGTTTATTGGCCAGCGTTGCAGATGAACAACGTATCTCAACTTTAAATGGCCCGCCAACACCAGATGACTTTGATGATTTACTGCGTAAAGTCTGGAAAGAACCCGGTTTCTTCCTGGCACATCCAGATGCGATTGCAGCATTCGGTCGTGAATGTACCCGTCGTGGCGTGCCACCACCAACCGTCAGTTTATTCGGTTCTCAGTTTATTACCTGGCGTGGTGTGCCACTGATTCCATCCAACAAGATTCCAGTGGAAGATGGTAAAACCAAAATCCTGCTCCTCCGTGTAGGTGAAAAACGTCAAGGTGTGGTGGGCTTGTTCCAACCGGGCTTGGCAGGCGAGCAGTCCCCTGGTCTTTCCGTACGTTTTATGGGCATCAACCGCAATGCAATTGCGTCTTATCTGATCTCACTATACTGCTCATTGGCGGTATTGACCGAGGATGCGTTGGCTGTACTCGAAGATGTGGAGGTGGACAAATATCATGACTACCCAGTTAACTACAAGTAAGCTTTCATCTACAGCTGCTGGGCAAGGTCATCCGACGGGTTCTGAAGTGGTCGGTGTTCAACCACCGTCCAACTTCCCGGATGAAGCAACACTTTCAAGGCTTGCCACTGAATTTTTTGCTGCATTGCCAAGCTCTGGCAGTGGCCATCCTTCTGGTTTGAATCTGGACCTGCCCAATATCGGTACTCCACCCCATCACCCCCAACCTGCTGAACCTTTAGCAGCGTTAAGTGGTCGTGCGCCCAATATTGCCTATGAAAAAAGTTTGAATCCTGAATATCCTGAGCATATCCCCAACTATCCCGATTATCCGGAACGTCGTGCCATTGCCTCTGCGCCCGTGGTCGGCGGGGCGAATTTACCTCGCCCACCGATTGAACCAAATTTTCCACAGGCCATTCATAGTGCACCGAATGTACCTTTGGTTGAGCCTTCTCGTCCGTCTATAAGCGAGGCATCGCCGTTTTATTTTTTAAATGATTTTGCAGCACCCAGCTCATCTAGCTCTGAATTTGATGCTGCCAGTTTTGCGACGGCACAATCATTTCAATTGCCGCATGGCGATGCGCTAAAAAAAAGTGTGTTGCAGCAAGATTCTCAAGCTTCAACTCAAGCACAAAATAATGCAACTTCAGGCTTTTACTTCTTGGATCTGCCACAACACAATGCAGGCTATGGCAATTACCAAGCTTCACAACCGCAGTTTGTTGCCAGTGCGGCGCAACCTTTGGATATTCAGGCGATTCGTCGTGATTTTCCCATTTTGCAAGAACGCGTCAATGGTCGACCTCTGGTCTGGTTTGATAATGCAGCGACTACGCAGAAGCCACAAAGCGTGATTGATCGTATTGCCTATTTTTATCAGCACGAAAATTCCAATATTCATCGCGCTGCACATGAACTGGCAGCACGTGCAACCGATGCCTATGAACATGCACGTAATGTGGTCGCTCGTTTTATTGGGGCAAAATCATCCAAGGAAATCATTTTTGTTCGTGGCACCACCGAAGGCATTAACCTGATTGCCAAAACGTGGGGTGAACAAAATATTGCTGAAGGTGATGAGATCATCGTGTCGCATCTTGAGCATCACGCTAACATCGTACCGTGGTTCCAACTGAGCAAAAAAGTCGGTGCCAAACTCCGTGTCATTCCCGTGGATGATACCGGTCAAATCATTCTGGAAGAACTGCCAAAATTAATCAATGAACGGACCAAACTGATCTCGATTACCCAGGTGTCCAATGCCTTAGGTACCGTCACGCCTGTCGCCGAGGTGATCAAAATCGCGCATGCCAAAGGTGTACGGGTCTTGGTTGATGGTGCTCAATCGGTTTCCCATATGCCAACCGATGTCCAAGCGATTGATGCCGATTTCTTTGTATTCTCAGGGCATAAAGTATTTGGACCGACAGGCATTGGTGCAGTCTATGCCAAACCTGAAATTCTGGAAACCATGCCAGTGTGGGAAGGTGGCGGCAATATGATTCAGGATGTGAGCTTTGAACAAGTGGTTTATCAACCTGCCCCAAACAAGTTTGAAGCAGGCACGGGTAATATTGCCGATGCAGTTGGTCTCGGTGCTGCACTGGAATATGTGGAACGCCTCGGCATTCATAATATTGCCCGTTATGAACATGACTTGCTCGAATATGGTCAACATGCATTGAGTACGGTTTCAGGTTTGAGACCAATTGGTACAGCCAGAAATAAAGCCAGTGTGATGTCCTTTACCCTTGCAGGTTATTCAACCGAGCAAGTGGGTAAGGCACTGAATCAACATGGCATTGCAGTACGTTCAGGACACCATTGTGCTCAGCCGATCTTGCGTCGTTTTGGTGTGGAACAGACGGTGCGCCCATCTTTGGCATTTTACAACACCACACAAGAAATTGATTTGCTGGTATCAGTCTTACATCAACTGAGCAGAAACAAACACAGTACTTAAACGCTCTGCAATAAAAAAGACTGCCTCAGTGCAGTCTTTTTTCTATTCAGGCAAAGGCAACGCTCCAGATCAAGCGTATTGCCACTGCACTCAAGATCACGCCCATCACCCGCTCGAAATATACGCCAAACTCCAAAAAGCGTTTCCGTACAATCGGTTGTGCAAACATGATGCTGACTAAAATGAACCATGATGCATTCACCAGACACATCCAGATGCCATAACCGATTTGAACCTTTAACGGTGTGGTCGGACTCACAATCGTGGTAAAAATCGCCAGAAAAAACACGGTCGCTTTCGGATTCAACGCGTTGGTCAAAAAGCCCATATTAAAGGCCTGGATTAAGCTCGGTTTGCCCAGCGCTTCGCCTGCCAGAATATCCAGATTGGCATTCGGTTGACTACGTAAACATTGCCAACCCAAATAAATCAAATAAGCCGCCCCAGCTATGCGTAATAGCGACATTAACCAGACGCTTTGCTGGATCAGCACACCCACACCTACCAAGGTATAAAATACATGTACCGAAATGCCGACACCAATGCCGATTGCAGTGATACAGCCAATTAAATAGCCATATCGCACACTCTGCCGTACTGTAATAATAAAATCAGGACCCGGTAAAACGACTGCCATAAAATGGATCAATGCCAAGGCCAGAAACTCATGTCCATACAACTGCCACATTTGATTTATCTCCATCATGACTACAGGAAAAAGATTGTATTGCGATTTTTAAAGCGCGATAATCCAATCAAAATCCAAATAACTTTTGCTTCATGAGCACAAATCAAAGTCTGGTTCTGTTAAATGAAATGGCAACCTTTGTCAAAGTTGTCGAAACGGAAAGCTTTTCTGAAACGGCACGACAGCTCGGTTCTACCCCTTCTGCCGTGAGCCGCGCCATTGCCCGTTTAGAACGGGCCTTAGGTACACGCTTATTGCATCGCACCACACGTAAACTGCGCTTAAGTGAAAGTGGTCAACAGGTCTATGAACGCTGTGTCGACATGGTCAATGCGGCACAGGCAGTAATGGAAAGCTCGGGACAGTTTCATATTGAACCACAAGGCGTAATTCGGATCAGTGTGCCCAAAGCCGTTGGGCATTTTATGCTGCATCCACATTTGCCCGAATTCCTGGCACTATATCCTCAAATTGATATTCAATTGCTATTGGAAGACCGTTATATTGACTTGATTGATGATGGAGTCGATCTGGCGATTCGTATTACCGAACAGCCACCGGGTGGTTTGATGGGACGGAAACTGATTGATATTGATCATTTAATCTGTGCCACACCTGAATATTTACAGCAACATGGTATCCCGCAACATCCACATGATTTAAGGCAGCATCAATGTATTTATTTGGGTGAACAGCCCAATGATTCGAAGTGGAAATTCCAGCAAGAACAGAAATCGATTACGGTACCAGTCCGTGGTCGTTATGCAGCCAATCATACCGGCGTGCGTCTCAGTGCCGCTTTACAGCATCTAGGCATTGCCAGTTTACCTTACTTCGTGGCACGCCATGCCTTAGAACAAGGGAGTTTGGTTCAAGTTTTACCTGATTGGCATTTTAAAACCCATTACAGTGGTGGTGCATGGTTGCTCTATCCACCTACCCGTCATGTTCCACCTAAATTGAGTGTGTTCATTCAATATCTGGCGGAAAAATTAGCCGCAGAACCAGTCTTATTTCCGCAAAATACGCCAAGCTAAAACGATCACTTTCATTTATAAATCTGGCGTCAATAGCAAACCAGATGAAAATCAATATATCTTAAAATATTGATTTTCATTTATATCTAAATTGAAATCATCCATTTATAAAACGATAAAAAGCATCTTTATTTTTATCCTGTGCAATAGACAATGCACAAAAACAGATATTTTTTGCTGCATAAGTTATTTTTCTTCATTTTGCATAATCGCTAATCTAACAACCAAGTTGTTATAACAAGTTTAAGTGCAATGAACCAACCGATTGTGAATAAAGTAAGTGGCGAACGCCCATTGTATGATCAAGTCTATCAGGCCCTGCTGCAACAGATCGTCGAGGGGAGCTATCAGATTCATCAGCAATTGCCATCTGAAAAAGAACTGAGTGAATTATTTAATGTCAGTCGTATCACCATTCGTCAGGCACTCAATCAACTTCAGCTCGAACACCTGGTTTACAAGATTCAAGGCAAAGGTACTTTCGTCAGCGCACCGAAAACCTTCCAAAACATTTCCCAGCTACAAGGCTTTGCAGAAGCCATGACCAATATGGGACATGAGGTGTTTAACGTGGTCAAAGAATTTCGCTTTATTCCCGCCACACCGCAAATTGCATCGAAATTAAAACTTTCAGTGAACAGTACCGTGGTGGAAATCAAACGTATTCGCCTGCTTAACCGCAAACCCGTTTCATTTGAACTAACCTATTTACCCGAATCGATTGGTTTAGCTTTGCAAGAGATCAATCTCTCCACGCGCGATGTGTTTTTAGCGATTGAAGAAGATTTATCCATTGCCTTGGGACATGCCGATTTAAACATTGACGCCACCCTGGCTGATGAAGAACTCAGTGAACTGCTGCAAGTCGATATCAATGCACCACTATTAAGAGTGGAGCGACTGACTCACGATCATGCCGGACATCCAATTGACTTCGAATATCTCTACTTCTCGGGAGAGATTTTCCAATACCGTTTAAGGGTCGATCGAAAAAGAAATACCTAACATCAGCAACCGTGTGAATTAAAACGCACTCAAAAAGGCACAACATGAATACGATTACACTGGACTATGACATTGTCGTCATCGGTGGGGGGACGGCTGGCCCAATGGCAGCCATCAAAGCCAAAACAGCCAACCCCAACCTGAAAGTTTTACTGATTGAAAAAGCCAATGTGAAACGCAGTGGCGCAATTTCAATGGGCATGGACGGCCTGAATAATGCCGTCATTCCAGGCTATGCCACACCTGAGCAATACACCAAGGAAATTACCATTGCCAATGATGGCATTGTCAATCAAGCCACCGTCTATGCCTATGCCAAACACAGTTTCACCACCATTCAGCAACTGGATCAATGGGGGGTGAAATTTGAAAAAGATGAAACCGGTGAGTACGCGGTCAAAAAAGTCCATCACATGGGCGCTTATGTACTGCCGATGCCTGAAGGCCATGACATTAAAAAAGTCCTGTATCGCCAACTGAAACGTGCTCAGGTCAAGATCAATAACCGCATTGTCACCACCCGCCTGCTGAAAAATGCCGAAGGCGCCATCAACGGCGTACTCGGTTTTGATTGTCGTACGGGTGATTTCTATGTGATCAAGACCAAGGCTGCGATTTTATGTTGTGGGGCTGCTGGACGTTTGGGCCTACCAGCATCTGGCTATTTAATGGGCACCTATGAGAATCCAACCAATGCCGGCGATGGCTATGCCATGGCTTACCATGCAGGGGCTGAACTCTCCAATCTGGAATGCTTCCAGATCAATCCATTGATTAAAGATTACAACGGCCCTGCCTGTGCCTATGTGACCGGTCCTTTGGGGGGATATACCGCCAACAGCAAAGGTGAACGCTTTATTGAATGTGACTACTGGTCAGGCCAAATGATGTGGGAATTTTATCAGGAACTGCAAAGTGGCAATGGCCCGGTGTTCCTAAAAATGGACCATCTGGCCGAGGAAACCATTCAAACCATTGAAGAAATTCTACATAGCAATGAACGCCCAAGTCGTGGACGTTTTCATGAAGGTCGTGGCACCGATTACCGACAAGACATGGTGGAAATGCAGATTTCAGAAATCGGTTTCTGTAGTGGTCACAGTGCTTCTGGGGTATGGGTCAATGAAAAAGCCGAGACCTCGGTCAAAGGCCTGTATAGCGCAGGCGATATGGCCGCTGTTCCGCATAACTACATGCTCGGTGCCTTTACCTATGGCTGGTTTGCTGGGGTCAATGCCGCTGAATATGTCGTAGCACAAGCCGATTCAGAACTGAATGCGCAAGAAATTGAAGCTGAAAAAACCCGTATTTTTGCGCCTTTACACCGTCCAGAAGGGCTGTCACCGGAACAAGTGGAATACAAGTTGCGTCGTATGGTCAACGACTACTTACAGCCACCGAAAACCCGACAGAAAATTGAGATTGCACTGAAACGCTTTGAGGAAATCAAAGCCGATATCGACCAGATCAATGCCAGTCATCCCCATGAACTGATGCGTGCTGCCGAAGTCGCTGTGATTCGTGACTGTGCCGAAATGGCCGCACGGGCCTCGCTCTTTCGTGAAGAAAGTCGCTGGGGTCTCTATCACTACCGTGCAGATTGCCCTGAAAAAAATGATCGGGACTGGTTCTGTCATGCTCATCTGAAAAAGGATCAGCACGGCAACATGATCAGCTTCAAAAAAGCAGTTGAGCCCTATCTGATCCCGATTGAGCAAGATGAGGCCAACGCCTACAACCTGTTACGGATTAATAAAAAATTCGTCGCCGAGACAGTCGAATAAGGAATAACACATGGCTTTTATTTTTAAAGAAATTGCCCACCGCACTGCCGCACCTGTGTTGGTGGATGAAGACAAATGTATTGCGGACAAGGGCTGCACCGTCTGTGTGGATGTCTGTCCAATGGACTTATTGGCAATCCATCCGGTCAGCAACAAAGCCTATATGCAGTTTGATGAATGTTGGTATTGCATGCCATGCGAGAAGGACTGCCCGACCGATGCCATTCAGGTCAACATTCCATATTTACTTAAATGAGGGGAACCACATGAGACTTAACCACTTGGCCCAAAGCCTGATTCTAAGCAGTAGTTTACTGCTGATCTTTAGCCCGACACATGCAGAAAATATCCGCATCGCCATTGGTACCCAAGATACCACCATTAACTGTGCCACAGGCGGCTTGCTGATTCGCGAGTTAAATCTACTACCCAAATATTTGCCAAAAACAGGTAAATATAAAGATGTCAAATACGATATTGTCTGGAAAAATTTTACTTCTGGAGCACCATTAACCAGCGAAATGGTGGCTGGTCGTCTGGATATTGGCGCCATGGCAGACTTCCCAGCGGTGAATAACAATGTCGCGTTTAAAAAGACAGGTAAAGAAAGTATTTTCCTGAGTGTGCTTTCTGGCAGTACCACGGGAAGTGGTAACGGCATTGTGGTTCCTGTGGATTCGGAAATCACTTCGATTCAGGAACTCAAAGGCAAAACCATTTCGGTCCCTTTTGCTTCAACTGCACATGGTCTATTACTGCGCGCCATTGCTGCACAAGGTTGGGACCCGAAAAAGGATGTCAAAATTATTGCCCAAGCGCCTGAAGTGGCAGGCCCAGCCCTGAAAAGCAATAAGGTTGATGCCCATGCCGACTTCGTCCCTTTTGCAGAATTATTTCCCTACCAAGGTTTTGCCCGCAAAATTTATGACGGCGCACAGGCCAAGACCCCAACCTTTCATGGTTCTTTAGCCAGCAAATCCTATGCTCAACAATATCCAGAAATTATTCAGGCCTACTTACGCGCGACCATTGAAGCCGATCAGCTGATCCGTAAACAACCTGAAAAATATAGTGAACTGATCGCAGCCAAAACAGGTATCCCTGCCGAAGTGGTGTATTTATTTCATGGACCTCTCGGCGTACAGACCCGTGACCTGACCTGGAAACCTGAATACAAACGTGCCACGCAAACCGCAGTCGATACCCTGAAATATCTGGGTCGTGATGATGTTGATCTTAATGTCAATCAATTCATTGATGAGCAATACATCAAAAAAGCCTTTCAGAGTGCCGGCCTGAATTACGCGCAACAGCTCAAAAATTACGCTCAATCCCCTCTCGTTGCCAAAGATGCCCTGACGCAAAAACCGATTCAGAGTTTTGATCGGGTCACACAAATTTGGGTGAAAGGTGAAGCCCAAGTGCGTAGTTATGCTACACCTGAAACGGCCTTTGCAGATTTAAATAAATTAAAGCAGAGCGGTAAAAACATCCGTGTGGTGTACAACCAAGACCGTAATTTAAAAATCAAATTACTGGCGAATCTGGCATGGTATGCAACCGATAAAAACGGTCAGATCAGTGCCTTCTTACTACGTGGAGATGCCAACAATTGGGCCAAAGCACATGGCGGCAAAGTCTATGACTTTAATCATGCTCAAAAGTTGGTGAAGTGATCAAATCCCTCCCAACCTCCCTTTAGAAAGGGAGGAGCCTCACGAATCTTATTCAGTCTTTAGACTCGTGAAAAGTCCCCCTGTAAAAGGGGGATTTAGGGGGATTTTGAGATTCAGGAGAAAACAATATGAATAGTTTAGCGGATACCCAACCGATTCAGTCTAAGGCAATCCGCCCTGTGCTGATATTTTCAAAAAGTCGTGTCATTTCATACAGCTTAGGTGCCTTGTCACTGGTGATCAGTCTGGTATTTTGGCAACTGGCTTCACAGCATCATTTGAATTTAGGGCTAATCAATTTTGCCAATGTGCCTTCGCCACGAGAGGTGATTCAGTCTTTAGTTGCTTTTGTCGAACTGGATACCGCGCTTGCTCATGTCAAAGCCAGTATTGCTCGTGTTCTGATTGGCTTCTTGCTCGCCTCCGTGGTTGGTGTCATTTTAGGATTATTGATTGGTTATTCCAAAACGCTGGCGGCTCTATTGATGCCACCCTTGGAAATTTTGCGTCCGATTCCAGCTGTGGCATGGATTCCCTTGGCCATTCTAATGTTTCCATCATCAGAAGCCTCGATGATTTTTATTACCTTTTTAGGTGCGTTATTTCCAGTCCTGCTCAATACCATTCATGGCGTTGAAGGCGTAGATCAACGTTTAATTGCTTCCGCCAAAAGTCTAGGTGCGGGTCAGTTTGCCATCTTGCGCGAAGTGATTATTCCGGGTTCCTTACCGAGTATCACCACAGGTCTCGCGATTGGCATGGGTACCTGCTGGTTCTGTCTGGTCACGGCTGAAATGATCTCTGGTCAGCTTGGGATTGGCTATTTCACATGGGAATCCTTCACCTTGCAAAACTACGCAGACATTATTGTCGGCATGCTATTGATTGGCGCATTAGGCATGTTCAGCAGTGCTTTTCTGCGCTATCTCGGTAAAAAACTTACCCCTTGGTATCAGTTAAGGAAGGCATAACATGCGTCAGTACGGTCATATTCATTTAAACAATATCAACCTGCATCTGGGTCAGGATAAACAACGCTTTCAGGCACTGGATCAGGTCTCTTTTGACGTTCAGGCGGGTGAATTTGTCTGTTTACTAGGCCCTTCGGGTTGCGGTAAATCAACGTTGCTTGGTGCACTGGCAGGTCATTTACCGATCAGTTCAGGCACCATGTTGCTGGATCAAAAAGCTATTGAAAAACCTTCTTCGGATCGTGGTTTGGTATTTCAGCAACACACCCTATTTCCATGGAAAAGTGTGTTGGACAATGTTTGCTTTGGCTTAAAAATGAAAGGAATTTCCAAGGCTAAAAGACAAGAACAATCAGCACAAATGATTGAACTGGTCGGCTTAAAAGGTTTTGAACATCAATATCCTGCCGAGTTATCCGGTGGCATGCAACAGCGGGTTGAAATTGCACGCGTGTTGATTAATCAGCCTCGTGTATTGCTGATGGATGAACCCTTTGGCGCGCTGGATGCGCAAACCCGTTTAAAGATGCAGGAACTGCTACTTGAAATCTGGCAAAGCATTCAGACCTCGGTGCTGTTCATTACCCACGATATTGATGAAGCCTTATTTCTGGCGGATCGGGTCCTGATCATGAGTCATCGTCCGGGACGTATTATTGAAGAAATCAAACTGGATTTCCCCCGCCCAAGACATGTTGATCTGGTAACTTCGACTGAATTTACCCAAATTAAAAAACATTGCATTCAAGTATTAAAACAGGCCACCCAAGCCGAACTGAGCCGGTTAAATCCACTCGGTTTAAATCAGAAAGCCGCTGTTTAGGAAGCATAAAAGATGAATCTAAATTACCCTCTCCTGACCGATATTGATGCGGATTATGCCGATTATCTCCTTCAACTGAATCAGGACGATGAAAATATCCGCTTTGTCGCACTGATGAATATTGCCGATGAGGAACAAACCGAATTATTGGCTTGGTTACAGCATGCAGTGTTACATGATCCTGCCAGCAAGGTGCGTGAGTTGGCAGCCACCCGCTTAGAGGGCTGGGAGGATGCAACGTCTTTAAATACCTTGGCTCAAGCCTTGAGCGATCCCCATGAAAATGTACGTGTTGCAGCCGCGCAAAGCTTAAGTGAAATTAAACACTCCGCATCGGCTGGGCATTTGGCAAGTTATTTAAGGCATCAAGATGACTTTGTGCTTGCTTCAGTGTTAAGAGCAATTAAGGAATTACGCGCTGAGCAGCTGTTTGATGATATTTTGCAACAGCTACAACATGTCAATCCTTTGGTACGTAAGGAAGCCGTCAGCAGCTTAAGCTGGTTGCAGAAAGCTGAGGGATTATCTGCTTTGGCACAAATTGCCCAGTTTGATGTTGATGCTGAAATCCGTCGTATCGCCACAGGCGGATTGGCAGCCAGTCAAGTTTTAACGTCCGAAATTTTATCGGCCTTACACCGTTCTCTTACCGCCGAAGCATGGCAACTCCGGGTCGAAGCTGCCTTGACCATTGGAAAACTAAAAGCCTTCGAATTAGAACAGCCACTGTTGCAACAGTTGGATGATGCTTACTGGCAAGTACGGATTGCGGTGGCCCGCAGTTTAGGCTTACTTCGCTCCAAAGCTTCGATTGCCAAACTTCAGGAAAATTTCCAGCATGACATCAGTAACTTGCGCAAAGAAGTGGCGATTGCCTTAGGGGAAATTGGTGGAGAACAGGCCCAGCATATTTTATTGCAACATGCGGAAGACCCAGATCCCGAAGTACGCAAATCGATTCGTATCGGGCTGGCGCTGATTCAGGAGAAACAAGATGTCGCTTAAACCAGATCAGCTTAAAGTCGATACCGAACAGCAACGCCTGTTGCTGTCCTGGCAGGATGGCACAGAAAAGCAGTTTAGCCATGCCCAACTGAGAGCCAGTTGTCCTTGCGGATTTTGTCGAGCCAAACGCCTACGTCAGCAAGAAATTCAATATCCTGAGCATGTCGCCATCTCTGCAATCTACTCACAGGGTTACGGCATTCAAATCTGTTTTGATGATGGACATGACCAAGGTATCTTTCCCTGGGCATTTTTAAAAGCCTTGAATCTGTCATAAAACATTCAAATAACTTATATACAAACCCTAAAAGGATATGAATTTTTTAGATTTATAAACCAAAATTTAAGTGTAATATATTTAACAAATAAGTTGAGTATATTACATGAAAATAACTTTACTCATTTCCTCTCTCCCCACCCAGAACACCACAACGCGAATGCGGGTATGGCGATCACTCAAAGCCTGCGGTGCAGCCACACTAAGAGATGGGGTATATATTCTGCCTGTAGAGCATTCAGAAAAGTTTGATGCGATTGCTGAAAATCTAATTGCAGAACAAGGCAGTGCCTATCTATTTCAAACCATTGCCTCAGAACATCTGGATCTCGTACAGCTATTTAACCGAAAAGAAGACTATGAAGCGCTCTATCAGCAGCTCAGCCAGCTAAGACAGGCACTCAATCAGACCGATAAAAAAGAACTGCTGAAACAGATCCGCAAGCTACGCAAGCAGCTCGATGCGTTAATTGAAATTGACTATTTCCCAACCGAAGCACAGCAGCAAACGGTTCGGGAACTTAATGCAGTTGAACAGAGCATTTTACGTTTGGGTGAAACCGATGAACCGCATGCCCTATACGACGATATTCAAGTACTAAGCAAACAAGACTTTCAAAACAGGGTCTGGGCCACAAGAAAACGACCATGGATTGATCGTTTAGCATCCGCCTGGCTCATCCAGAATTTTATTGACCCTGAGGCAACCTTCATCTGGTTAGACACACCAAACGATTGCCCAGCCACTGCCCTAGGATTTGATTTTGATGGCGCCCGCTTTAGTCATATTGATCATTGGGTCACGTTTGAAACCTTATTGCACAGTTTTGCTCTGCATCAACACTCTGCTTTAAAGCAGATTGCGGAAATCGTGCATTTTCTTGATGTTGGTGGTGTGGAGCCCCCCGAAGCAATCGGAATTGAAAAAGTCATCCAGGGCTTAAGAACTAAAATTACGGATGATGATCAGTTACTTGAACTCTCTAATTATGTGTTTGATGGCCTCTATGCCAATTTTTCTCGAGAATGATCATGCAACAAAAACAAATCAATGAGCTCGATCAGCCCATCGCCGCTGTACCCTTTTGGCAAGCCTTCCTGTTCTGGCTTAAACTGGGATTTATCAGTTTTGGCGGACCGGCAGGCCAGATTGCAGTGATGCATCAGGAACTGGTCGAAAATAAACGCTGGATCTCTGAAAAAAGATTCTTACATGCATTGAATTATTGCATGCTCTTGCCCGGTCCCGAGGCACAACAGCTGGCCACCTATATTGGCTGGCTCATGCATCGAACAGCAGGTGGGCTGGTGGCAGGAATTCTGTTTGTACTTCCGTCACTGTTTATCCTGATTGCCCTGTCCTGGATTTATGTACAGTTTGGTGATGTACCGATCATTGCAGGTCTATTTTATGGCATTAAACCCGCAGTCACGGCGATTGTGTTTCATGCCACTTATCGTATTGGCAGTCGCTCACTTAAAAATCCGTTTATGTGGGGGATCGCCGCTGCGGCATTTATTGCCATCTTTGTGTTTAATGTTCCTTTTCCCCTGATCGTTTTAGCAGCTGCCTTGACCGGCTATCTGCTCAGCAGGAAAAAACCGGATTTATTTACGGCTCAGGCAGCCCATCAAAAAAGTCATAAAAGCTATGGAACTGCCCTGATTGATGATGATACCCCAACGCCAGCCCATGCCATTTTCCGCTGGCGCAATCTCGTCAAAATCCTGTTCATTGCAGCATTACTTTGGTGTGTGCCGATGTTGCTTTTAACTTTGGGATTGGGTTGGCACCATACTTATACCCAGATGGCATGGTTCTTTACCAAGGCCGCCTTACTCACTTTTGGCGGTGCTTATGCTGTATTGCCCTACGTCTACCAAGGTGCAGTCAATTATTATGCATGGCTAAGTCCCACTCAAATGATTGATGGTCTGGCACTGGGTGAAAGTACTCCCGGTCCTCTGATCATGGTGGTGGCATTCGTGGGTTTTCTAGGGGCGTACAATCATGCTGTATTAGGTGCTGAACAGCTGTTTTTAGCAGGTGCACTCGGCGCTGTAATTGTCACATGGTTTACCTTCTTATTTTCATTTGTATTTATTCTGACAGGCGCGCCAGTCATTGAATCAACCCATAATGAACTGAAATTCACGGCCCCCCTCACCGCCATTACGGCCGCCGTGGTCGGAGTCATTTTAAATCTGGCTTTATTCTTTAGCTATCATGTGCTGTGGCCAAAGGGCTTTAACCACCCATTTAATTATGAAGCAGCCTTTATTACCCTTGCAGCGCTGATTGCCTTATTCAAATTCCAGATCAATGTGTTGTATGTGATATTTGCCTCAGCCTTTTGTGGCCTGATCTTATATATCGGTGCTTAAGCAGATGCATCGAGTAGCGCAAAATCCTACTCGATGTCACTCAATCTTAAATATGATGAATTTCGACTGAGGCATGCACAATTTCCTCATGAATCGCCAGCGCGGCTTTAACCTGATCAGGATTAAGATCGGTCAATGTCGTTTCCAGACCGACAATACACGAGAACTTGCCTTTCCCCACTTTCCACACATGCAGATCGGTAATATCAACCTGTGAAAACCCGGCAATCACCTCCCGTATTTCTTCAACCACAGGATGACCCATTTCGGCATCCAGTAAGGTTTTTCCCGTTTCCTGCATCAACCCCCAAGACCATTTCGCCACCAGCAATGCCCCCACAATTCCAAGCAAAGCATCCAGAAAATTCCAGCCGAAATATTTGGCTGCAAATAAGGCAATAATGGCCAGAACAGAGGTTACCGCATCGGCAACTACATGCAGAAATGCAGCTTTTTGATTTAAATCATGATGGTCATGAGCATGTTGATGTGCTTCATGGTGGTGGCTATGCGAATGGTGATGGTGATGGTGATGGTGATGGTGATGGTGATGGTGATGGTGATGGTGATCATCATGACCATCTTCATGTAATAACCAAGCACAAATCAGATTGACCATCAGGCCAATAATCGCAATCGGAATCGCCTCATTAAAATGAATGGTGACCGGATTGAATAAGCGCTCCAGTGACTGAATCCCCATCAACAGCGCGACCACCATCAGTAAAATCGCACTGCTATATCCCGCCAGAATTTCAATTTTCCAGGTCCCAAAACTAAAGCGTTGATCGTGGGCATAATGTCGTGCCATACGATAAGCAAAATAAGCCAGTCCCAAGGCCAGCATATGCGAGCTCATATGCCAGCCATCGGCAAGTAAAGCCATCGAATTAAAAAACCAGCCGCCCAGAATTTCCAGCACCATCATCACTGCAGTTAAAAGGGTGGCAATTAAAATTCTTTTTTGCGCTAAAGGATTTCCTTGATCAAACTGATGAGAATGACGTCGTTCTAGGTTACTATGCTGCATTTATTTTAGTCTTCCAATATACTCCCCCTAGTATATATTTTTTTAGGAAAAAAAGTATGTCTCACCTACATCAAGATAAGAAAATTTTAAATCGTCTTAAGCGGATTCAGGGACAGTTCGCAGCAGTCGAGAAATCGCTCACCAATCCTGAAAGTTCTTGCATAGAAGTTCTACAGCAGGTTGCAGCAGTCAAAGGTGCAGTGAATGGTTTAATGAACCAGTTGATCGAACAACACTTAAAAGAACATGTATTAAAAGGTGCTGATCATGTCGATGAGGAAGAAGTAGAAAAGTTTTTCACCTTATTACAACGCTATCTATAAATACCAGATCGTCTTACTCAGTTGCTCGATCTCGGCATGATCATGACTCACATATAACATCGGGATCTTGATTTCCTGTTTGACACGTTGAAAAAAAGGAATGATCTCGGCTTTATGCGCCGTATCCAGTGCAGACAGTGGCTCATCTAAAAGCAGCAATTGTGGCGAGTATAATAATGCTCGTCCCAAAGCTACTCGCTGTTTTTCGCCTCCAGACAGCTTAATCGGCATACGTTCCAGCAAATGTCGCAATTTGAGTAACTCAACAATATAGTCCACTTCAAACTGACGTTGTTGTGGTGCAATATGCTTAAAACCAAACAGTAAATTCTGTTTGACGTTTTTATGCGGAAACAGTTGTGCATCCTGAAAAACCAAGCCCACGTGACGCTGCTGCGTACTGAGATGAATATTTTGAGCTTGATCGAACCAGATCTGATCCTGAATTTTAATCCAACCCGATTGCGGTCGGATTAATCCGGCAATGCTATGCAATATCGTGGTTTTCCCCGAACCGGAAGCCCCAAATAAACCAATTACTGTCTGATCAGATTGAAAACGTTGATCCAGAGAGAATTGTCCTTGTTGCAGTTGTATATGACAATCAATCATGCTGAATACCCACGCTTATTTTTCTGATATCGATTGAACCACTGTGCAAACCATAAGGCAAAGAATGCCACCGATAAAGATAAGATAATCAATCGCCATACCGCAGCTTCGGTATCGGGTTGCTGCATCAAACTATACATTGCCAACGGTAAAGTCCGGGTTTCGCCAGCAATATTGCCAACAAAGGTAATGGTTGCACCAAATTCTCCCAGACTACGACAGAAACACAGAATACTGCCCACCAAAATCCCGCTACTGGCCAATGGCAAGGTCACCTGTATAAAAGCGCCAAGGGAAGATGCGCCCAAGGTTTTTGCGGCCATTTCCAAACGTTGATCGACCAGTTCAATCGCCAGTCGAATCGATTGTACCAACAAGGGAAAGCCCATGACCGCCGAGGCCAATACTGCCCCTTTCCAGTTAAAGGCAAACTCTAAACCGAAAGGTGCCAGATATTGTCCGAATAATCCGCGATTACCAAACAATTGCAGTAACAAGTAGCCCGGCACCACAGGTGGCAAAACCAAAGGCAAGAACACCAAGGTCTCAAATAGTGATTTTCCCCAAAACTCTTTTCGGGCCAATACCCAAGCCACTAAAGTTGCAGGAATGAGGCTAAACACCAGACACGCTGCTGCCACTTTGCAGGACAGCTTAAGAACTTCAATTTCTTCGAGATTGAGGATCATCATTCAATTACTGCGACACGCTAAACCCATATTTTTTAAATACGGCTTTGGCCTGCCCACTTTGTAAAAACTTATAGAATTTAATCGATTCGATATTTTTCTTGATCAGTCCTACAGGATAAATAATCGCTGGATGGGTATTTTCAGGGAAGATACCGGCTACAACCACATCTTTGCTGATGGCAGCATCAGTTGCGTAGACAATACCGACCTGACATTCACCGCGAGCTACAAAGTTTAAGGCAGCACGGACATCTTCTGTTTCCACGAGACGAGATTGAACCTTGTCCCACCAGCCCAGCGAATTCAATGCCTGCTTGGCATATTTCCCTACAGGCACACTTTTGGTATCGCCTGTACACAGCTTGCCCTGAATCACCTTAGCTGGATCAAAGCTTTTATCCATTTTTAATTTAATCGGCCGATCTTTAGGCGTAATCATCACTAAACGATTACCCAATAAATTGATGCGATCTGTTGCAGCAAGCAATTGTTTGTTTTGCAAATAATCCATCCACTGCGTATCAGCCGAGATAAATACATCAGCTGGCGCACCTGCTTCAATCTGTTTGGCTAAAGTAGAGGAACCGGCATATGAGGTCTTGATCTGGGTTTTATTCTTCTTTTGATAGATTGCATCGAGTTCATTCACTGCATTGGTTAAGCTGGCAGCGGCATATACTGTAACTGATTCGGCAGCAAATGCAGGGGTCTGAATCAATAATCCCGCCCCGAAAATGGCACTGCATAGACCTAATTTTTTCATCGTTATTGTCATCATCCTGTCCTCAGATTTCGATATGTTTTTAAAAATATATCGCTGAATAAAGATACACTAAAAATAACATTTCGCCAGTTTAGTTAGGCTTTATCCTTCATTTGTTTAAAGACGAGTATGGCGCTGAAAAGTGGCAAGATCGCGACTTTGGGTGCAAAAATAAGTTTTATAGCTACTCAATGCAGCATTTCGACATCAATGATTGGTCCCCGCAAAGCTCTAGTTTTTTAACCCATCGCTACTGGCGTGAAAATTAAGCTCATTGGAAAAAGTTTTAGAAGAAATAAAATCTTTTAAAAATTTAATAACAATTCATTAAACATCATCATATTGGACTTTACTTAGCCTCATCTAGAAGCTACATATTTTTATCATTTCATTTTTTGATAGATTCAACATAGAATTACGTGCCGACAGGCATGAATAATTTATAAATTCATACTGTCTCAAATACTTTCCTTTTTTAATTTCCAATCTGATCTGTGTCTCCAAAGTCCCTGCTTTTATGCTTGAAGTATCAATACAGAAAATATAATTACTTTGTTTATTCGATAAATTTTTTAAACTTTCGCCATATAGATCAATCGATAATTTTTCATCAAAAACATTTTCTTTATACTTAAATGAACTATCTAACAATCCAAACTCATTAGCAGCGCTCATCTCACTTGTTTTTAGAGCACAAAGCTGATGACCTAAAAATTCATAATTAAAATTTTCGGTTTGCTTTTCTTTACAGCCTCCAAGAAAAGCCATCAATAAGAGTATAGGTAATTGTTTTAACATCAGCCATGCTCATCCAAGAAATCAAGCATTGACCTGTCCCGTAAAATGCGAAATACACAGTTTAGTTGAGCCTGATGCAATGACTAAATTATTACTCTAACCAGTGACCTTGCCGAGATAAATTAAATTTTAAAGCCCTTTGTTCATTCCAAGAGCTTTAAAAAGTTTTAACCTTTCACAGCTAAGTTCTGCTTCGGTAATAATTTACAACCACAAGATAAGGGATCATTGACACGTGCTGCTGCTTTGCCCATGACTTGCATATTGGGGTCACCCGCCACAATCGTAGCAACCGTTTTATGCTTAGGACAAGTCGCCTTGTCACCGACACAGGCAATCGGAATTCCTTCAATCAAGAAGCTACTATTGCCGCTAATCACCTGTCCACCGCCTGTGGTTGGACAACCAACAACTATATAGGGTGTTGCCATAATCACATCCCTCGCCTATAGGTATTTAAACTGTTAAAGCACTTCAAATTCAATCCGACGGTTTTTCCGACGCCCGTCTGCCGTTGCATTATCCGCAACAGGCTGGCTAGAGCCCTTGCCTTCGGTACTCAAACGGTCAGCAGCAATACTTTTACTGACCAGATAACTTTGTACCGCTGCAGCACGCTGCTGGCTTAAAACCGTATTCTTGGTAGCATCACCAGAACTATCGGTATGCCCAATAATTTTGACTTTCTTGCCGCCCACCTTGTTTAAAGCCACCGCCATTTCATCCAGAATCTGTTGCCCTGCCGCGGTCAGGATTGCACTCCCAGACTCAAATTCGATAATTCGGTTTTTCAATGCATCATCAATAATTTTTTGCTCTGCCTGATTCACAGAAAGCTGCGCATTAAAACGATAAGGCTGCTGGACCAAAGCCTGAAAATTATTGGTGGTCGGTTGAATATCATTAGGATCCGTCATTTTTCCTGTTAATTCAACCTGTATTCCTCTGACTCGCAATTGCCCCTGCTTGACCTTTTTCAAGTCAGGTGTAATCACACGCGTTACGGAATCGCTCCATCCATTTGGCGCTGAGACTGGACGGACCTGAATTTTATCGACCACTTGATCGGCACCATACACCGACTGCATCTTGACCAGAATTGCCTGTTTGCTGGCATCGTTTGGTACTACACCTTCCACCACGATCGGAGCTGCATTGAGCACAGCACTTTGCCCTAAGAGTGTTAAAGCAAAGACCCAACCCGCCGATACAGATTTCAAATTATTTCTCATATTTATTCATCTAAAAAAGTTTGTCGGAATAGCTTTAAGCCCTGACTCAGGCTCATCTGACGCTGACAAAGTGACTGTTCGAGTGTCGCAAGGCCCGCATTTTGCTCCAGATAAGCATCAATCCATTGCGCCTGAATCAATGAAACCCAATGTTCACTCTGCATATTCTGGGTAAAGATATCGCTCAATGCCAGGATGTCTGCACCCTGGAAACCAATAAATAGAATCGGCTCCTCCCGGTGCAAGATGCCAATCAGGATTTCGGTATTGTTAATTCCTAAGAATCGTCCAATCATGCCAACCCAGAAGGCAGCAATTTCATAACAATACATATGGTTATTGATCGGCAGGATCAACACCTTATTTAAGCGACTGGTGCCATTCTTTAAAATCGGCTGCAATAGCAATCCCAAACCAATCATGCTTTGTGCGAGTTCATAGACATTGATCTTCATCAATTGTGCAAATGAGTGCATGGTATGATTTTCATAGAAACCATTGCATTCGGTCGAGGTAAATAACTGAACCACGTTGGGTAGATTATTCAGCTTTTCCAGCATGATATTGGTATCACGGATACTGCGAAGTACCCGATTACGCTGAAACAGATCAACCAGTACCGATTTGTAATAATACGGCGCCAACAATAGATTCTGATAAGGTTGTTCGACTTCCAGCAGTTGGCTTAACACCATTGGAAATGCTCGCCCTGAGCTGTCCTGACTGGCAATCAGGTTGGCTGCCAGAAACATCGGCTCGGCAGGATTGGCGATAAAGAAATCCAGCGCTGGTAAAGACTCATAACGTTGTTTAAAGTCAGGCGCTCGCATGGCATGTTCAAGTGCTTCCGTGATCCATTGATCAAGCACCTGAATCAACGCATATTGCCCTTTGGACTTCAGAAAGTCACCCCGAGCGGGTGTCTTTCCGTAATACAAAGGTGTGGTCTTCACTTGTTGCATCCCAGCCCCTCCTGATATTCCGTGATTATCCCTAACATTACGGTGTGACTCCTGGCTGAGCAGGTGCAGCCGGTTGTGGCTTCGGTGCAGCACCCGCAGGTGTTGCTTGCGCAGAAACCACGCGTACTGCTTTCTCTGTCACCACTTTATCTACCAGTTGCAAGCCTGCATAACCACGGCTCGAACCGATATTGCCTGAGCTATTACCGCTAATCAGACGGAAGTTCACTTTTAAGGTTAATGATGGTTCAGCTTTGCTGGTCCAGGTCATTTCGAAGCTACCATTTTGCTCTTTACGCTGTGCCGCATCGATCAAACGGTTAATGCCATATTCACCCGGCTCTTCGAAAATAGTATGGGTCTTGCCCTCAAGATCGACGGCAGTAATACGCGCACCTGGAATCGCTCCCTGATTCGGCCATACGAAGTTCACCCATTGCTGAATGCCATTTTCAAACACCATTCGCTGACCATCAATATCAATGGTGTACGACAAGTACTGTGGATTCGGTAATGGATAGAACTGAAAGTTCGACTGATTTGACACAGGCGCAGCGGCTGGCTGATCCAGACTACCGGTCGCCATGCCATTGATTGGCGCCACATATTGCTGGAACGCCATCACAAATTGCGGGTTCAGGCTAATGCCCAGATCTTTCCAGGTTTTAGAAGTCAACACATAGCCACGGCGAATTACAAATGGATCCAAGGCTTCTTTGACAAAGCGTGCAATGCTACCTGTTTCACCAAAGATCTGACCAATTTCATTACTGGTTGCCTGTAAAGTCACACTTGAGTTAAATGGATACTTCTGACTCAAATTGGTTTTAAATGGTTGATAGGCCTGAATACCCCACAATTTGTTTAACTCATCTTGTGTCGGTGCAATCAAGCTGGCAAATGATTGAGTCAACGGTCCCATCAACAGCTTTTGCAATAACTGCTGGTCAGTATCCTTCAGACCCACCATCATTTTCTCATCCACATATTTCTGAGTGATGTTGAAAACCGAGGTTTGGTCATTGATGGTCTGTTTCACTAAAGCCATCGCACTTGGGCCAATCTCACCTGCAGTTTTCAGATCATTGAACTTGCTGCGGACTTGCGCAAGATTATTCATGTACTCATCAAACAGCGACTTATCCTGCAAATCATCACGCTTACGCACCAATTGATAGAACATCTGGTACTCTTGAGAAATTGCACCTTGCGCACGGTCCATAGCTTGAGCCGCTGCTCTATCATCCGAATTATTCAAGACTTTACGCTTGAACCAGGCCACAAAGCCTTTTTCAGGGACAGCAAGTTCAGCTTGAACAATCGGGTTATCCCAGTTGGTCTCGATCGCGATCCGTTGTAACAGGGTACGGATCGGCGAGTTTTGAGGTTCACCCAAGATATCAATGGTCTTGACCTGCTGGCTAAACTGATCGGCTTTAGCATAATAAATACCGCTCAGGAATTTCTTCCATTCCGTCACATATTCCTGCTTATATAAGGCCACCAGTTGCTTGCGAATCTGCTCCGGGCTACCCGAGAAGGTCAAATCATCAGATTGACGGCTATTCAACACCCAGTCTTTACTGTCTGTTGGTTTATTCGCCGCTTCATCAATCGCTTTTTCGACATATTCATCCCAAGCTTTTTGCGTAAATACACCTGGTAATGCATAGCTACCCAGCACAATTGAACGGTTTTGCTCACCCACAATCTGTGCAACGGTCACCGCCGGGAAACGTACCGCTGCGCGCATCTTGATTTCATTATAGACACGATCACGCGCTGGCATGCCACGAATGACAGACAATAACACCTGACGGGTTTGATCAACCACTTGCGCATCTGTTTCAAGGATCGGGAAACCTTCCTGATTGGCCAAGGTCATGGCATAAGAAAGAATTTTTTCCGCATCCTGAATCATTTCACCACGTGGCATCTGGCCACGGTTGGCATCTAGCCAAGAACGCCAGAAACGTGACACCTGATCACTTAAATGACTGCTATCCATATATTCCGGATTGCTCATCATCAAGTAGGCTTTTAATGCATTATAGGCATCTTGCGGATTGGTATCCGAAGGCTCCAGATACTGCTGTGTCTTGGCAACCTGTTTGATTTCCACATTGACATGGTTGGCTTTCAGGGTTGCTTCATTGTTCTTAACACGTTGCAGGTATTGTGCAATATTCTGTTGGGTCGGCGTCAGGACAATCTGCTTGATCCCTTTCAGGTATTCTGCCTTTAAGCTCTCGCGTAACTGATTGCCTTGATACAAACCAAAGCTGAATTTAAGTGGACGATGGTCATTGAACTCATCAAGCTGCTGTAAACGCTCCTGCAAGATCAGTAAAGCTTCAAGCTGGGTGGAAAGCTGTTGTCCAGAAGCTTTTTCCAGATGCACCACTTTATCCAGATCTGCCTGCACATCGGCAATCAGTTGCTGGTTATTGCGATATGACCAGACCCATACGCCCAAGACCAGTGAAACACCGACCAATGCGGCAATGAATCCGATATAGCGCTGACGCTTTTTCGCAGGATTGATATGCTGCTTCACCAAATCCTTATCGCGTAAGATTACATTCGAAAACAGGCCTTGCAAGAAATAACCATGATTCGGTGCAAGTGATGGACTCGGACCGTCCTGACCATTGAGCGGAACCTGCTGAAGCTGGAATTCCTGTGCAATATTTTCCGTCATTGGACTTTCAATAATGCCTTCCTGCAAAGCACTGGTAAAATAAAAACCACGGAATACCGGCTGGAACTGATAAGGGTTATCTTCAAACAAAGTACCAATAAAGCTTTTTAATGCCGGTTTTAAGGTTTTGAATTCCAGTGGGAAGGTCATCACACTTGGAGAAATATTCTGCGAATGACGGCGGCTCAAATGCGTCGTGCTTACACTCTTTAAACCGTCATACAGAATCGTGTAATGTTTCTCGAATAATTCAACCGCATTCTGGGATGAGTTCTGCTCGTAAGGCAAGGTTGCACCCCAAGCCTGATTGTATTCTTGCGACTCATAACAATCGAAGAACTCGGTAAAGCCCGCAATCAGGTCCATTTTAGAGAACACCAGATAAACCGGCACCACCACTTCAAGTCGCTCGGTTAAATCCTGAATACGGGCACGTAAATTCTTGGCCAGTTTTAAGGAGTTTTCAGGACTTTGGCTAATCAGTTCAGCAATACTGACAATCACGATCAGACCATTCACCGGGGCTTTAGAACGGTTTTTCTTCAAGATATTAAGGAAACCTAACCATTCAGAATGGTCTTCCGAGTACACCGAATAACGGCCTGCAGTATCCAGCAAGATCCCTTCGGTAGAAAAGAACCAGTCACAGTTACGTGTACCACTCAAACCTGCAGAGACCATCTTTTGATGGGTTTCTTCAAATGGAAACTTTAATCCGGAATTGTAAATGGCCGAACTCTTACCTGCAGCCGGGTTACCAATCACCATATACCAAGGCAATTCGTATAAAGCCGCATTGCCCTTTTTATCGCCCAGTTTGGATTTGCGAATCAACTGGATCGACTCTTTCATCTGTTGCTGGATTAACTGTAATTCGGCTTTATCTTTTTGTTGTCCGTACTCAGCCTTGCTGTCCTGTTCAATCGCATTGGCCAGTTCTTCACCCTGTTCAGCATGGCGTTTACGCTGGATCAACCAGTAAATGCCATACACAATCAGGCCCAACGCATAAGTCGCTGCCAACGCCCAGAAGATATGACGCGGAATAGACGAATATGAAGAAATAAGCGCCACAAACAAGGACAAAGCAATGATTGCCTTAGGATTAGTGATGTACTGCCACAGATAACCTAAAATGGTATACATTGAGTTCTCAAATTCTTAATAAAGTTAATCAATCAGCAATTGCTACACTTTCCTGATCCGGTGAGATCTCTGGGAAAGTTTGAATAAATGCTTTTAAATTTTGTCCATAAACAAAGGCAACCTGTTGATCTGGAAGGTGTGCCCCCAACATCAATCCAAAAACTTTTGCCACGTTCTGGGTATGTCCAGCAGCCGGTTTACAATACAGGTAGTGATGCTGCTCTACCGGGCTTTGTGCAAAAAACTGTTCCAGCTTTTTGACTGCCTTGATATCGGTCGCATCCTCGACCACCAGTACAAAAGGTTCTTCATCTTGATATTGTGGTAAATCATGTATTTCTAGCTCTTTGAATATTTGATCTAAATTATTTTGATGAGCGACCAGCTTTAAGCTTTTTAAAGGCTGTTGTTGCGCCAGCTGCACATCCGGATGCGCCAGACAAGTGCTACCGACAAACTCGGCAGGTGTATAGGCACTCATTCCCCACACCTTTTCATCCACGATTTCCTGATCAATTTCTGAGTCTGCAGCAATAATCAAGGAAATTTCATGCGCCTGTTTCTGGATGCGCTCCACTAACTCGACCATCTGCTGCTCTGTCGATGCGGCACTGATAAAATGATATTCAATATGGAATTTTTGTGGAATGATGCCCAGATCATAAAAAATGCGCTGCAGCATTTCATTACTACTTTGGTCATTCCAGGTATGTACCACATCCTCAGACAGCAAAATATGTAAATTTAACTTATCTAAACGATAGACCTGCTCGATCTGCAACTCTTCACTTTGTTCTTCCCCTGAAAATCCAGGATCAATCCATGCAGGATGCATCCGGTATTCATGCAGGTTCTGGCTTTCGTAAAACAGGCTGGAGCGCTTTAAATGATCAGAGATGGAAACAAGTACATCATGGTGCTGTTCGATCTGATGTCGAATCAATGCCATGATGCGTTGTTGGCGAATAGCTAAAAACTGTGACTCATCCTCGTCATCCGGACCCAACTGCTGATCCAGCTCCTCAATACGATAGGATAAAATCGGTAATCCCTGAAAGCTCAATAAATGCGGATCCAGTTTCGGGCTGGCAAACTCTTTAATCCCCGTCAGGATGGCATCATTTTCACCCAATGCATTATAGACCGCAGCAGAGTACAGATTGACATTCAACCATTTACTTGCCTGAGCAATCGGCGCTTGCTCATCTTCTGCCTGATTATTATTTTGCTCAGCGGCCAAAGCCTGTTCTTTTCTCTCTTTATATTTTTGATAGCCCTTATAGATGAGCCAGGGCGAAAGTAAAATAAAGGTAATGACAACAGGCAGAATCAGGAAGTAATTAATCAGGTCTGCAGATTCAGGTAAATATTGCGTATCTCTCCAATAGAAGATCACAATCAGTGCCACCAGAATAAAACAGGTGATTAACGTTGCCAGGATTTTCTTGATCATTATGCGGCTCCTAAAAGTGCATAACGCGTTTCACTGTTATGTTGTAATTGTTCTGACGGCATTAAAAATGCACCTTGTCCCAAGCCCATTGCATGCGATGAATCCAGCGAAATCGGGCGAATTTCACTTTTGTCGAGAATCAAGCGCACATCAATAAACAAGGTCGGACTGCACCAGGTCTGGATCAGATCTTTTAATTTTTTATTCAGCGGCTGATTCGGTAAAAAAGCCAGATACTGTTCGCGGTTTAATGGGCCAATTTGAATTTCTATTTTCCCGTCAATCTGCTCAACGGTATCCCCACAAAAGGTATTAATGCCCAGTAAACTTGGGTGACTGCCGCCCAAAGTGGTTTTCTGCTCATCGCCCAACTGGAATTTCTCTTTAACGAATTCCTGAATCTGTACCTGCGTATCAAACACCCGTCCTAAGATGGTTTTCAAGGCATGGGCAGTATTATTCTGTCCCTGCATCAAACCAGAAAATTCGGCAAAATATTCATCCAGATCATGCTGCTGATGCTGGGAGCGAATATAACCATTTAAGGCATGTAAAATATCGAGATAGTGATTCTTTTGTTCAATCTCATAACGTACCGGTAAATTATAGGCAATACTGGCATCGACATATTTGGTCGTGAGTTTATGGTTAAACAATCCCAGAAAGGCTTTGATTTCGAGACGTTGCTGGCGTGAACTCTGCTTGAGTTTATTAGTATAGGTATAAGGCAGTGCACCCTGGGTACCGGTTAAACCGACCACCAAATTGGTCAAATGAATCCGCTGTTCTTGATAACTCAGTTCCTCAATTTCGGTTGCAGGGAAACTTAAACTAAATGAGGTTCCAAATTTGAAATCATCTGACCAGTCCTGCTGACGGGATGGTGCAGGTAAATGCCGTAATAACCGTGTCGACTGAATAAACTCAAATGAGCCGGCTTTTTTAAAAATCTGGTCGACTACAGAAGAGTCTTGCCACCAACGTTCTGCACGCATTGGTATATCTCCTGCTGATTAAGACTGTCTTTTACGACCACATCGACAAAACTGTTAATCTGAACTTTCAGATTAAACACATGGCTGAGCAGCTGACTGAAAATATATAAACTATGCCCTCTAAACACACTCTTGTTGACTGCAAGCTCAGCTTTCACCCCTCGAATGAACATCGGGAAAGGCTTGGAATTAACCAGTTTATTGGTGGTTGAAAAGCTCAGTTGCTTGAGTGCATCAATCAGTAAAATATTTTCTTTTGAGTGCGGCAAATTATATAAGGCCAATAGCTCTTTGACATGACTCAACGCATCCCCTTTCATCAAGGCCAGCGTATTCAATGAAAGATGAGAAATAATCCGCCACTGCTCATTTTTATTCTTATCAAAATAGAAAGGCGAAGTCGGACGTTTTAAAATTAATGCCCGTCGTGCCAGGCTGCTGTCATTCAGGTTCAGGATATTATTACTTTGACTTAATGCTTCATGCGGCAAATCGCCATTTGAGCAGAGTAAGCGGGTACTAATAAAATCCGATTTAATTTCATAAGGTTTCAAATGTTTTGAAACGATTGAATAGCCCATTTGCGTGGTTTTATTTTGTGCGGGTACATAATTCAGCGAATAAAAGAACTGTACTTTATCATTATGATAATGACTCATTGCAAAAAACGGCAATACCGGCAGATGGGTTTGTTCCTGATTGGTTTTTTCCCGCACCATATTCATTTCAATCACCGAATAGACCTGATAAAGCTCAGGATGATGTGCATCGGTGATGAGTGGATATTGTAATTGGGTATGTGAAATTTTCTGCGGCTCAGCCTGTTTTTCAAACAAGTTGATTGCAGGTGTGGTAAACAACTTAAAGTTTGCGACATTCAGTTCGGAATAATTCCGTACCACCGCCTGATCGTTTAAATTGAGCTTGAGATGGATCAGGATTTCAAACTGATTCTGCTGACCCAGCAAGCCTTTTAAGCGGCTTAAATCCAGATTGAGATAGTTAAATTTTTCAGGAAAACAGAAGTACTCCATCAATAAACGATAGGCATGATGGGTATGCTGATCAATCGGTAACAGGCTTTCCTGCTCGGTAAACCCCATCACCTCAAACGGATTGCTGATTTCTACCACGCGCGGCCCGACAAGGAGCGCAAAGCCGGTATCTTTACGGAAAATACTGTCCAGCACCTGTAATGGAAAGTTTGAAATCGCATCCAGATAAATCGGCAGTTTCTCATCCAGGATCCACTTTTGTGCCTCATTAAAAATTTCAAATTTCAGGCTTAAAGTCGCATTCTGGTTCAAATGCATATGGATACTGGGTGAGGTTTGAAACTCAAGCTGCGTCAATGAAATCGGCAATAAACGAACTTCATTGGTGGTATTAAACTCGCATTGAACGCCTTTAAAGCTACGCGATTTCAAGGCTGTTTTTTGTGGAATGACATGTGCTGCCGTGAGCTGTTTCAGTTTATTTATATCTTCAAAGCTGACCACTGTACAGGCAGGGAAATGACGTAAATATTGAGGAAACATCACCTCAAACAGTGAATGGGTAAATACGTCGTAACTGTCTTCTAGTTTTTTATCAATACGTGCAGCGATCAGGGAAAAAGCCTGAATTAACCGTTCTATATGCGGATCATCAATCTGTTCCTGATTTAAGGAAAGGCGCTGCGCAATTTTGGGATACTTCTGCGCGAACTCTCTGGACTGTTGACCGAATTCTTGTAGTTGTTTTTCATAATACGGTAAAAGTTGCTCTATCACAGTTCGCTCACACTAGGTTCTGGCAGAAATAACATATTGTTGTGTTGTCGGTTTGAGTAAAGCGTCAAAAAACACAGGCTCATATAAAGGATGGATATTTAAGTAAGCTTGAATACTCAAACACAGTGAACCCATATTGTGACCATCTAATAACATCTCGACTTTTATCTGTCTCAGTCTTGGCTCATGTGCAGCAATTGACTGCTCGATTGACTGGCAAATTTTATCCCGATCCAGCGGGTTGGCGGTTGACAGGCCAACGAAGTCAATAATTCCAAACTGCAAAATCGATTTCTTGGCGAGTGGATATTCATCCATATCACGATCAAATTGTGCAATCCGACTATTGAGCAAGTCTTCCAGATCCCGAGCAACAGACTCTCGTAATTGCTGAATCGACATGCCTCTTAAATAATCTTCCTGCTCAGGCACCAAACGATCAAATAAAGTTGACCGGAAGCCATAAGGATATAAATGATCTAAATTCATTTTTAAGAACAAATCTTGGAAAAATAGAGGCTAATAGGCAACTATTAACCTCTACTAGAACATCACGGTTTCTATTACGCAGCGTATGACGCTGTGTTGTTAGAAAGTGACCATTTCTTCGTAACAGCACCTTTCGCAGTACCGTTAATGTCTTGTTGGTTATATGTCCACTCAACAGCAGCATATTTCAAACCAAATGTTTCAGTAGGAACGCCTTCCTCATTGACAGTTGGCGTTACGCTTGAAACAAGAACGTGTTTCAATTTGATTTGTAAGTACTTGATACGCTTGTCACCATTTGCACGGTAGTAATCGATTTGTACTTCATCAAAAGTGTAACCTGCAGAACATGCTTCCCAAAGTTTTGGACTAGTTGCATCCAAATCTTTAACGAAAATCATGTCTGAGTGTTCAACACGTTCAGCAGTATGACCACCAACGCTACTAGAAGTCGCAGATTTTGGTTGACGAATATTATGAGACCAAGAGTTAACTTCAAGCCAACCTTTGTGTTCAGAATCGCGAGATTCTCCGTCTACCTTGTACTTGCCACGAAACTCAACATATATATCTTTCATTTAAACATTACCTCTATTTTATTTAAAGTTATTATCTAGCTGATCTCATTGTTAATTTGAGGACTGAGGTAGTTCAGTCACGAGTCGTAAAGAAACAGACAACTCATCCAGCTGGAAATGTGGTCTTAAGAAAACCACAGACTTGTAGTGACCCGGCTGAGCTGGATCTTCTACAACTTTTACAGATGCCTCACGAAGCGGATATTGTGCTTTTGCTTCCTGAGATGCACCATCATCTAGCAAGACATATTGAGACAACCATTCATTTAAGAAGGCTTCAACATTGCCTGCAGATGCAAAACTTCCAACTTTGTCACGCATCATTGCTTTTAAGTAATGCGCAATACGTGATACTGCCATGATGTACTGGATCTGGCTCGAAAGTGCAGAGTTGGCATTCGCCGTATCGCTGTCATATTTCTTCGGCTTTTGCGTCGATTGCGCACCAAAGAAAGCAGCATAGTCTGTATTTTTACAGTGAACGAGCGGGATGAAACCAAGATCACTCAGTTCTTTTTCACGACGGTCTGTAATGGCAATTTCAGTTGGGCATTTAAATACCACTTCGCCATCTGAAGTCTTGAAGGTATGCACTGGCAAGCCTTCAACCAGACCACCACCCTCTACCCCACGAATCGCCGCACACCAGCCATGCATATCAAATGCATTGGTTAAACGGGTACCGAAGGCATAGGCCGCATTCATCCATAAATAATCATCATGGTTTTCACCAGAGACATCTTCGATGAAGTTAAAACCTTCAGTCGCAGTTCCC
Organism: Acinetobacter calcoaceticus; assembly: GCF_051947995.1. GTDB lineage: Bacteria > Pseudomonadota > Gammaproteobacteria > Pseudomonadales > Moraxellaceae > Acinetobacter. The sequence goes on from NZ_JBLVVH010000001.1 coordinate 449,740, forward strand.
TCTTTTGGATGATATGGTAGACGACCCAACACGTGAGGCATGGTCAATGCAACATAACGTGAGTCTTCGCTGTCACGGAAAGAACGCCATTGCACGTATTCGGCAGTTTCAAAGATTTTTGAAACATCACGTGGACGATCAATATCCGTAAATGATTCAAGGCCTAAAATACTTGGGCTTGCCGCTGAAACAAAGGGTGCATGTGCTGCTGCAGCCACATGAGAGATCTGTTCCAGTAAATACATATCTGACGGTGTACGATCAAACTCGAAATCACCAATCAGGGCCGCATACGGTGCACCACCGAATGAGCCATATTCTTCTTCGTAAATCTTTTTGAACAGTGTGCTTTGATCGAAATCAGTTGCACCCTGAAAGTCTTTCACTAACTCTTTTTTCGTCGTATTCAACATACGAATCTTGATCATCGAGTTAGAAGGTGTTTCTTGACAGAAATAGTAAAGACCACGCCAGGTTGATTCAATTTTCTGGAATTGCTCATGATGCATGATCTGGCTAAGCTGATTGGAAATTAAGGCATCAATCTCGGCAATACGCTTATCAATCGATAAGGTCATGTTCTCAGAAACCGTAATGGTTCCCGCCATCACTTCCTTTGCCAACTCACCAATCAGGCTTTTTGCACGAACATGTTCATCATCATTACGTGCAATACGGCTTTGCTCAACAATGGAGTCGAGCAGGTTTGCTGATTCAGCTTCCACACTTGCAGCAGTAGCTGCCTGTAAATTACTCATTGTCAGCCTCCGCACTTAATTGACGGACCTGATCGGTATTTTTCAATACTTCATCCAACAAGTCTTCCAGACGTTCACTGTTTGAAATCTTGTTGCGTAAATCCGTTAAACGCTCACGCGCCGCAACCAGTTTACGCAATGGATCAACTTGCTGTACCACCTGTTCTGGGCGGAAATCTTCCATCGAGTTAAACGTTAGGTCAACAGACATGCGACCACCCTCTTCAGTCAAGGTATTCTCAACTTGGAAGGCTGCACGTGGTGCCAATGATTCCATGACTTCATCAATGTTATCGAGATCTACATTGATGAATTTCTTATCTTTTAATTTGGTTTTCTCTAATTCGGATGCTGCAGAGAAATCACCCATAACGCCGACAACAAAAGGTAATTCTTTTGACTCTTTACCGTCACCAACTTCAACATCATATGTCAGCTGTACACGAGGAGGACGTATGCGTTGCAGTTTCTTCTGTACGCTTTCTCTCTTTGCCATAACTTTCTACCCTTGCTTATTATTTCAACGAATCAAAAGGATTCGAGCCTGTCTTTTGAACAGTATTTGGTTGTTTAGTCACTGGTGCTGCCGCAGCCGCTGGTCGCTTAGGTGCAGCAGTACGAGTTACATTATTACGTGCTGGTTGGGTTGTAGGTGCTTTTCTGTTTGTTGTACGTCGAGTATTTGTATTCGACCACGTATTACGAACTTCTTTCTTTAAAGATTCGTCAGTAATGGCTTTGCTGGTTGAGGTATCAGGTGCTGGCACAGCGGCACGAATATTGTCACTCAACTGTTTTGCTGGTGGATAGGTCAACTCGTTGCTTAAATAACGCATTTCACTTGAGCGCATATGCTGAAGTGATTCATTCGCCAGTTCAACACTTGCTAAAAACGCTATATCGGTTAACGCTGCACCACGTACATTTTGCTCTTGTAATTGTGTCACCAGCTTTAAGGCATTCATGGGCTGCTTGATTTCATACATGCGCATTGCGGCTTGAGCTAACAGGTCATTGACACGCGAAGCATTATCTTTATCACAAACTTGTTGATAAATTCCCAATAGCGTTTGATCCGTCTGGTTTGCCACCAACGGATTCTGTTTAATACATTTGCTTTTTAATTTAATTGGTTTCGCAGCCTGCTCTTCAGCATAAACTGAATTGCCGATTAAACCAGTCGCTATACAAAGAATTGATATTACAATACCTTTTTTCAAAATATGCCTCGTCATTATTTAACTTATAATTGAAGAGCTGACAATTATTGTTAAAAAACCCTCTTACTCGTCAATTTTTGTACATTTACATCATTTCCGCGAATTTAACAAAAAAAACACACATAAAGTCAATACCAGTTACGTTTATTAACATTATTAAAGTTTCATGACAGACATTCCTGTAAAAAAAAACTTAAATAGCGTGCATTTTTTGTTTAAAAGTGACATTTTTTGTTGTAGAATAATCTGTATACTCGTGTAGAGTTTAGTTAAGTTTTTGATTTTATTCAAAAAATATTTTTAAGAGAAAACAACCATACCAAGTTAATACGTGCCGAATAGAACTTGGTATTTAAAAATTACTGTGAGTATTAAATGAGTAACTTAAAGGTTTTAATTACAAAACTATCACCTCCTACTCGTACTGCATTAGAAAAGTCAGCAAATTACTGTATTAACCAATTAAATTATGAAATTGAGATTGAACACTTACTGGTTGAGCTATTAAATCAAACACCTGCCAATGATTTACACATTTTATTAAAAAAAAATAATATCTCTGCTGAAGCCTTAATTAATGATTTAAAAGAAACTATCGGCTCTTTGCCAAAAGGCAATACCCGTACCCCTATTTTCGCAAAATCAATTGTAAGATTATTTGAACAGGCATGGTTGTTGGCATCTGCTGAACAAACACCCGTGATTCGTAGCAGTCATTTACTGATTGCCCTGCTCACCGCACCAGATTTACAACAGATTGCGTTCAGGGCTTCGAGTCTATTTGAACTGTTCCCGATTGATACCATGAAACACAAGTTTCTGGATATTTGCGGAAACAGCACGGAACAGCCAGCCTCCGAACCATCTGTTACTTCTGATCTATCGTCAGATGACACTCAAGCCCCCACCACAACGACGGTAAAAACGCCTGCACTTGATCAATATACGATTAACCTGACCGAGAAAGCCAAGAAAGGCGGCATTGATCCGGTCATTGGTCGAGAGTTTGAAATTCGCTTGATGCTCGATATCCTGATGCGTCGCCGTCAAAACAACCCGATTTTGACCGGTGAACCTGGCGTAGGTAAAACAGCAGTGGTAGAAGGTCTTGCCTTAAAGATTGCACAAGGTCAGGTACCAGATGCACTTAAACATGTGCATCTGCATGTATTAGACATGGGTTTGTTGCAGGCCGGTGCAAGTGTTAAAGGTGAATTCGAGAATCGTTTAAAACAGGTGATTCAGGAAGTTCAATCTTCAACACACCCGATTATCCTGTTTATTGATGAAGCACATACCCTGATCGGCGCAGGTGGTCAGGCAGGGCAAAATGACGCTGCTAACTTGCTTAAACCGGCTTTGGCACGTGGTGAACTAAGAACCATCGCCGCAACCACTTGGGCTGAATATAAACAGTACTTTGAAAAAGATGCGGCTTTAAGTCGCCGCTTTCAGGTGGTCAAGGTTGAAGAACCGACTGAAGAAGTCGCGATTGACATGCTACGTGCCATGATTCCGGTGATGCAGAAGCATTTCAATCTGCAAATTGAGGATCAGGCCATCATTACTGCTGTTCAGGCTTCTCACCGTTATATCAGCGGACGCCAGCTTCCGGATAAGGCCGTCAGTGTGCTGGATACTGCAGCCGCACGTGTTGCCTTAACCCAAAATGCGCAACCGGTGGTGCTCGACCAGTTAAAAGCGCAACAGCACAACCTGAAATTAGAACAGCAGATTTTAAGCAATGAACATCAGCACTTCCCGATTCATCATGAACGTCTGGAAGAGCTCAATCAACAACTGGCTTCTTTGGATAAAGAAATACAGGATGTTGAAGTGAAATGGCAGCAAGAACTGGATTTGGTCAAACAGATCCAGCAACTTAGCAAGCAAGATGAGACGGAACAACATAGCACTCAGGTCGCTGCTTTAAGAGATCAACTGACTCAGTTACAAGGTCAGACTCCATTGGTCTTTGAGCGTGTCAATGCACGCATCATCAATGAGATCATTTCCGACTGGACCGGTATTCCGGTTGGCAATATGGTCAATGATGAAATCAAACAGATTCTAAGCCTTGAAGATAAGCTCGGTGAGCGCGTTATGGGGCAGGATTATGCATTGAATCAATTGGTAAAAGGCATCAAGACCTCTAAAGCCAAGCTGGAAGATCCAAATAAACCGCAAGGTGTATTTATGTTGATCGGTCCAAGTGGTGTAGGTAAAACAGAAACTGCCCTTGCCTTGGCCAATGAGTTATATGGTGGCGAACAGCATCTCATTACTATTAATATGTCTGAATATCAGGAAGCACATACGGTTTCATCCTTAAAAGGTGCGCCTCCCGGTTATGTCGGTTATGGCCAAGGCGGTGTATTAACTGAAGCGGTACGTCGTAACCCTTATAGTGTTGTGCTGTTGGACGAAATTGAAAAAGCACATAGTGACGTTCAAGAACTGTTTTATCAGGTCTTCGACAAAGGTACCCTGGAAGATGGTGAAGGCCGTGTCATCGATTTCAAAAACACCACCATTATCCTGACCTCGAATACAGGTTCTAGCGCCATCATGCAAGCCTGCTTAAATCAGCCTGTCGAAGAATGGCCGGATGCGGATGACCTGATCGAGCATTTAAAGCCAAGCTTGTATAAACAGTTCAAGCCCGCATTTATTGGTCGTATGCGCATTGTGCCTTACTTCCCTTTACATGATGATTTACTGGTTCGAATCATTAAACATAAGCTTGGGAAGATTGTTGCACGCATTGAAAAACAATATGCAACTCAGGTGCAATATTCAGACGATTTGATTGAACTGATTTTAAGTCGTTGTACCGAAGTTGATAGCGGCGCACGCAATGTAGATAACATTTTAAACTCAACCGTTTTACCAGCACTTGCGACAGAAATTCTGGTGGCTTTAGCTGAGCATAAATTGCCGAAACTGATCAACATTGATACCAAAGATGATGAAATCATCTATCAACTTGATCCTGTTGCAAAAACCACAAAAAAGCGTACCAGCAAAAAAGCGAAAGCAGAACTTTAAGATTGAGCCAACACTGTGATACATATGGATATTAACCCATTACTGAACCCGATTAATGAGCAGTCGCCTTGTGGTGAAGATTACTCTTTTTCAAATGAGTTCCATGCCATTAAAAAAGCCCGGACTCAAGATGATCTGCTGCTTGATCAAGGCGATTGGGTCACAGAACCGAAACAGGCCGATTGGGACTTTGTTGCAGCCACATCAATTGATCTACTGCAAACCAAAAGTAAAGATATCCGTATCCTCACCTGGCTGTCTGAAGCCTGGGCCAATCTCTATGGCTTCGAAGGGATTGCCAAAAGCCTTGAGCTCAGTCATCGCTTGCTTGAACAATACTGGCTGACACTACATCCAGAAGTAGAAGATGATGATCTGGATCAACGGATTGGATTATTACAGGGTTTAATTAACCAGTTACCCCTGCTCATTAAAAAAGTCCCCTTGATCAATCACGCTCCTTTTTATCATTTACTCGACTATGATAACTTTCTTTACCATGAAAATATTCGTCGTAAACAGAGTGATGACTATGAAAGTGCGAGCAGTACCAGTGAGCTAGAGCAGTTTGAGCAGGCTTTACTGAATACAGACAAAGCCTTCCAACGCCAGAACTATCAACATTTCAGTGAGATTTTCCAACAGTGGTCGACCCTGAAAAATGTGCTGGATGGTTTACTTGGTCTGGATTCACCAAGCTTTGCTGCAATTGACTCTAGCCTCGATCATATTCATATTAGTCTGAAGAAAATTTATAAAACAGAACAGTTTGAGCAAGTGACTCAAACCGTGGCGACTGACAGTGAAACCGCTATGACCACGACACCACAAAATCTGACCGCTCAGCCGACTGTAGCTCAAGCGCAACCGACCTTTCAGCCACAAGTTCAATCGCATGTTGAAAATCGTGAGCAAGCGATGCGCGTTTTACAGGAAATCGCGACTTATTTTCAAAAAAATGAACCGCATAGTCCTGTGAGCTATATGTTGCAAAAAACCATTAAGTGGAGCCAAATGCCACTACATGAATGGTTAACCCAAGTGATTAAAGATGAGCATCCGTTACAAATGCTGCAAGATACGCTCGGTGTGCAACCAAAGAATGAATACGAATAATTGTTGGTAAATCGATATGTTTAAAGCAGAGAAAATTCTTTGGGGTGAGGGCCTGTTTTTACGTCCTCAGCATTTCCAGATTCAGGACACCTACCACGAGCAACGCTTGAATCATACGGTTCGGGCGTTGATTCCGCATGCGTATGGCGTCCAAAAGCTCAAATTTGATGAAGTACAACTTTCAACCCATATTCTGGCTTTAGAAGAGGCTGAAATCATCTGGCAGGATGGTGAAATCTACCATGCACCTGCACAGGATCTATTACCAGAACCTTTATTGCTGGATGATTTAAATTTGCAAGGTGAAATGATTGTTTACCTTGCCCTGCCTATTTTGCAGGCGAACAAGAAAAATATTGCAGATGAAACCCGCTCGCTGTCGAGCCGTTATCATAACTATCTGTCAGAAACCCATGACCTGTTTACCGATGCCAGCCCAGCTGAGCTGAGTCTGTTGCGTCGTCGTGCTGAATTCAAATTGCTTGATTCACATATTCAGCCGACCCAGAACCTTGATGGCTTCTTGTATTTGGCTGTAGGAAGATTAAAACGCCAAAGTTCAGGTACATTTGAGCTGGATAGCAAATTCATTCCACCGATTTTACATGTGGCTGCGTCAGAGTCTTTAATCAATAACCTAAAACGTACCTTGAATGTAATTAAGGCCAAGATTAAAACCATTCAAAGCAACAACCGTGAAAACGAACAGAAACTGATTGAGTTCCGTTCCGGCGATATTGTTTCATTCTGGTTGATCAATGCCCTGAATACTGCTTATGCGGGATTGAATCATTTACTGCATTATCCGCAAATTCATCCAGAACGTTTATTCTCTGAATTATTGCGTTTGACTGGCTCCCTACTAACCTTCTCAACGGCTTATGATGTCGACCATTTACCGCATTACAAGCATCATCAGCTGCAGGATAGTTTCCAGCAACTCGATGTTATTCTGAGAGATTTGCTGGATACTATTATTTCAAGCCGTTATTTCAGTATTGCCTTGAAAGAAACACGACCATCCTACTGGGTCGGCAGCCTTGAGTCTGACAAGATTACCCGTGATACACGTCTTTATATTGCAGTTTCGAGCAGCATGATGCAAACCCATGAACTGATCCAGATCGTGCCGTTACGCTTTAAAGTGGGTAGTACCATTGACGTTGAGCAACGTGTGATTGCCGCCCTGCCTGCAGTTCCACTGCATCATTTGATGCAAGTCCCAACCGCAATTCCAGTGCGTTCCGGTGTGAGTTACTTTGAAATTGAACCGCATCATGAACTCTATCAACGTATGCTTGAGTCAGAATCCATCTGTGTCTATGTACCAGCCGGTTTCCAAGATATCAGTATTGAACTCATTGCTGTAATGAATAGTTAAGAGAATCACAATGACTCAACATCCAGCGGGTATTCCTTCTTTATTTGATGATGGCAAAATCGGTTCAGGCTTACCTAGTACTGACCAGCCACAGAATAAGGCACAAGCAACAAATCTGATCGATCTGTTACATGATGGATTTTATTTGGTGTTCTTGCTTCGTAACCGTTATATCCCCTCAAATCCGGGTGATTTTCGTGAAAAAATTCTGGATTTACTCAACCGTTTTGAGCAACAGGCGAAACGACTGCAATTCTCTGCAGAGGATATTCATGATGCGAAATATGCATTTTGTGCCTTGATTGATGAAACCATTGCCACGCAACAGGATGCAGCTTACTTTAACTTGCAAAATAGCTGGCTGATCAGCCCGCTACAGTTGAGCTTATTTGGCTCTCAGTTGGCAGGTTATCGCTTTTTTGAGATTCTGGAACAGCTCCGTAGCCGCGGCAAAGAACGTCTGGCCTCGCTTGAAGTGTTTCATTACTGCTTACTGCTAGGCTTCCAAGGTAAATATCGTCTCGAATCGGTGGAAAGCCTCAATCATCTGGTGGCACGTGTCGGTGATGAAATTGATTATCTCAAAGGCAAGAAAGCCGCGTTCTCTCCTTTTGCCGCGATTCCCGACCAGATCAAGCATATTATTCATCATGAGCTGCCATTTTTCTGGATCCTGATTTTCTTATTGTTATTCGCAGCACTCGCCTTTGCAGGGTTAAAGTTTATGCTGAATAAACAAAATCATAATGCTTTAACACCTTATCAAAATGTGATTTCAGCGCCAGCGGAAGAAGCACATATTACTATCCATTTGCCTTAGTTGATTGAAGTATGAGTCAGGAAAGAACCACCTCTTTACGCATCTTACAGACAAATAAGAAAAAAACGTTATCCCCTGTGATCTATTTACTGATTGGGTTTATTTCCGGCATTATTTTGACCACACTATTCTTCTTTATGCTGTCCACGGGAACAGGATCATCCAGTGAATATGCCGAACCGACTCAAGCGGTAGCAGAAAATACCACGGTACTTCCAGTCACCAAACATACACCACAGACAACCGAAACTGTTGCTCCTGTTCAATATGAAACAGCAGAGTCAGAAGAAGACAGTAACTTTACCCAGCCAGGTAGCAATGACCTGAACAAATTCTTCCAGCGCACACCACCGGCTGCGGCACCTGCTCAACCCGTACAACATGCCTCACCTTTTGCCAATGAACCGCGTAGCAAAGCAGCTCAAGCTGTTACCCCAGTAAAAGCGGCGCCTGCAAAAAGTGAAGCAGTACCAGCCAAAGTGGTAAAACCCGCTGCTCAACCCGCCAAGGTTGCACCAGTGAAAGAACCTGAAGCCGAAGCACCTGATGCAACCGTACAGATTAAAGTCACCCAGAAGCCTTTCGCTGTAAATGAACTCAAATAACAGATGATCTGGTTTATTTTTCTCTGCTTTGTCGGGGTTGCAATTGGGCTGACCTTACTCATGTCCTATGAGCTGCGTTACAAATGTACGCAGCTTTTACAATCCCTGCTCCCCAGCGGGAAAAAGAAAATCGCCAATGCCATGCAGTTTGCAGAAAATATGCATCAGGCAGCATCTCCAGAAAAATTACAGTCGCATTGGCATTTGCAACAATGGTGGATCCTGATTGCAGGTTTCTTTCTATTTGCCAGTATTCTGGTTTTTGCGTTTACCCGTCCGATCAGTTCTACACGAATTGAAGCAGAATATTTAAAGGAAACTGATCCACAGGTCTATGCGCTCCTGAATGGCGAAATGCTGAGCCCTCCACCAGATGTGGACGAGAACCTGATTCAAGATGCGATTGTAGAAGCAACGCGTTTAGAACAGGCCTATCAGGCTCAACATACCACAGACCCGAGCATTGATGCGTCACAAATTGAAGTACCGCTCACCCATTCTCATGGCAGTCTGGATTCATCAATGGTAGATCGTAAATGGGATAAAATTAATCCACGTTATAAGCAGCGTTTACTCATGGTCTTTAAAATCATGAAAGAACAGCATGGCTATGAACTGGTATTACTCGAAGGTTATCGTAGTCCGAATCGTCAAAACATGCTGGCAGGTAACCCGAATACCACGCGTGCAAAAGGCTATCAAAGTTACCACCAATTTGGTCTGGCTGCGGATGTTGCCTTTAAACGCAATGGTAAAGTGGTAATTAGTGAACGGGATCCGTGGGCAATGCGCGGTTATCAACTCTATGGCCAGGTCGCCGAATCGGTTGGCTTGACTTGGGGTGGTCGCTGGAAATCAATTCAAGATTACGGTCATACCGAATATCGTATGCCGGGTTTAAAGAAAACCAAGGAAATGGCAGATCAACTGATTGCTGAAGGTCAATTAACAGCGCGAACAGGTGATTCATAGTTATTAACATATCTAGACAGATTATCTGATGATGATCTGTCTCTATTATTCCAAATAAAAAAACTTCATAAGACTTTTAATAATATCGTTTAAATTATATTTTCACCAAATACTGGAATAGACACGATTCTGCTCAATTTTGATTTGCATAGCTCATAAATATAATCAGTAACCGAAACGATTATAAAGGCGAAAATAAATGAAGCAGCGATATCAAAAGGAAAATGCACACCGACATACACTCTGGACCAGCCTACAATAACTCCCAGTAATAATCCGATACTTCCTATTTTTCTAAATCCTGACAACAGATAAGAAAAGGCAATGGTTGCTACGGTAAGGGTATGCATACTCGGGAACGATGAGGTTGAACCATGCCCAACTAAAGTATGCCCCAACCCCATCGCAAAGGGACGAGGGTGATAATAGAAAGCATGGATCACTTGGCTAAATAGCAAGGCGACCAATATGAATATTAAGGTCTTTATAAATTGCGTTCTGTACTTTTTATCCTTAAACACGACAGAAACAATCAGAAATCCGAATAAACAGCCAATCAGATTATGCGAAGCAAATATAGCGATTTTATCCAAAAATGAATTTTGAGTCGCAGCTGCATTAACCCACTGAAACAAAGCAATATTGACATCTTCAATTGACATTGCCAATCGATCCATGATGATTTGATCGTGGAAAGATTAAAAATAATAGCTTAAACAAAAATTAAAATTACCAAATGATTAAATATAATCTTCAACCTCAATTTAAGCTATTTTTAATACTGATATTTTAGTGATATTCCTCTAAACATGATTTATAAGGGTTTAAGAACACACCGCCCCCTCTATTCTGACAGGAGCTTTTGCATCCAATGCCGCGATCGATACGGCCATGGCATCAATCACGCGACCCAGTGAAGCACTTGCAGTGCTCACAATGGTTGAAATTTGAGGATTGCTGGCGGTGACAGGCTGGCTGAATGTCATCCGGCAAGCCAACTGCTGATTCTGGGTAGAATTTTGATCGATCGTAATATTCGGATCGTTACGTTTAATAATCCATGCCACTGAAACTTCAACATTCTTGGTATTGGCAGAAGCAGTATTCACAATATCAAAATGGGAAAAATCCGTCGCAACCTGATAAGACACCTTTCCACCGATCATGCCACTATTATAGCGATCGACGGCGCCCAGCTTCTGCTGCAAACCGGCAGATAAATTATCTCTTAACTCTGACCCTAAGGTTGAAGTCCAGCGTTCATTATCCAGAATATTTGAGCGACCATTGGTTTCCTGTATGACCAGCGGTGCGCGATTGATTCGATCCGGCAAGCCTACAGGCAAGACTTCGATCACCTTCACTTTAGAGTTTGGCAAAGGCGTGACCTTATTGGCCAAGGTATAATAATTCGGTGTAGGTGAGCCAGAGCATGCCGCTATCACTAAAGTCGTGGCGCAAATACCAGCGCCGCGTATCGCGTGCTGAGCCGTGAATGCTTTGTTAAATATTGTCATCATCATTTATTGCTCTCAGCTTTTTTCCCGCGAATCAGCGATTCAGGATGTTGTTCAATATAATCGGCCATTAACTGCAAAGATGCCGCTGCTCTGGTCATTTGTTGTAATGCCTTACGCACGTCCTGCTGCATCGGTGCATCACTGGATAAAATTGATTCACTCGATTGCATGGTTTTACGCACATCATTCAGGGTTGCCTGTAAACCAGGGGCCACTTTACCATCCAGCTGTTTTACCAGTTTGTCAGTTGATTCGATGGTGGTATTCATATTATTTAAGGTTTTACGTACATCCTGGCCAATCTCTTCAAGCGGGAACTTACTTACCTTATCGGCAATCTGTGACACTTGCGCCTGTAATCCACTCAGCTCTGTCGCAGTGGTTGGCACCTCGGCCCGCCCATCTGGACGCATGATCAAAGCAGCAGGCTTGGCTTTTGGAAATTTATCAAATGCAATGTAGTTCTGCCCTGTTAACAGATTGCCTGTACGCATTTGAGCACGCCAACCTCTCTCAATAAAGTATTTAAAAATTTCACCATCTGGATCAAGTTCTTTACCATGAGCCAAACGTGATGGATAAATCACCGCATCCACGCGCATACGCAACTGGGTATAATTCTGATTAAACTCCACATTGATGGCTTTGACATTTCCGATTTCGATGCCCATAAAGTCGATTGGTGCACCTGCAGTTAACCCTCGTAAAGAATGATCAAAATACATGATAATCGGACGCGGTTTACCATCAGGCTCTTTCATGGCCTCTTTGCGAGAGTCTGACAAGGTAAAATAACTATGGTTAGGCGCAATGCCCGCGGAAGAGTTTTCTGGATAACCGAATGCAATCCCGCCCGCCACAATACTCGCAAGGGATTGGGTATCCAGATTAAACCCTGAAGCATTCAGGGTGACATCTACCCCGCTGGCCTGCCAGAAGCGTGCATCGGTGGTCACGAACTTATCATAAGGTGATTGAATAAATGTTTGTAGTTCTACACTTTTTCCATCATTCGCCAGTTTATACGCCGTAATTTGCCCGACATTAATTCTGCGGTAGTAGATCGGCGCCCCAATATCCAGTGAACCTAAATCCTGTGCTTTTAAGAAAAATACTTTCCCCGGTATATCCGAGGAAACCACTGGTGGCACCTCAAGTCCAATAAAGTCTTCCTGCTTTTCTTCGGCCTTGCCCCCATCCACTTCAATATAAGCCCCCGATAACAAGGTATCAATGCCGGATATCCCGCCCGTACCGATACGCGGTCGCACTACCCAGAAACGAGAATCTTTCGCCGCAAAATTACTGGCATCTTTACGAAATTCAATTTTGGCAATGACATGGGAACGATCATCCGACAAATCGATCTGGCGCACCAGACCAATATCTACCTGTTTATAGCGAACCGTGGTTTTCCCTGCGACCAAGCCCTCTGCAGTACGAAATGACACTTGAATGGTCGGACCAGTATCCAGCACCGCTTTGGCAGCAAGTGAAAGCGCAATTAAAAGTGCAATAAAGGGAACCAGCCAGATCAACGCAGGTCTCCAGCGCCCTTTCTTTTTTTCAGGTTCCGCAAGAACCGGATCCTGTTGAGTTAACTCGTTCAGGCTCGCTTCGGAATCTTGGCTATGGTGTGTATTTTCTGACATAGTGTTCGTTCTTTTATGGGTCAAAAACAGGGTTTTTATACAGTTTTAACTTTTCAGTTGATGAATCGTGCTTGTCTTTAAATCTTCAGCCTGTGGGTCATGCACTGAATTTGCCTTGAAATAATTATCCCAAATAATCCGCGGGTCAAAACTCATTGAAGCAAACATGGTTAAGACCACTACAGCCCCAAAGGCCACCGCACCGGGCCCTGCCAGAATGGTGGCAAGCGACTGGATCTGGATCAATGCGGTCAATAATGCCACTACAAATACATCAATCATCGACCAGCGTCCAATAAACTCAACAATCCGATACAACAATGCACAATGTTCAGGTGAAAAATGCAATTTTGCAGAGGACTGCATGGATACCGCCACCAGTAGAAAGACCAGAATCAGTAGTTTTAAAATCGGGATAAAAATACTGGCCATAAAAATAACCACAGACACCAGATAATCGCCATTTTGCCAAAAATAAATGACCCCACTGATAATGGTATCTTGCTGACGGCCCAATAATGAATCTGTAACCGTCATGGGTAAGACATTGGCTGGAATATATAAAATAGCAGCCGCGACCACCAAAGCGAAGGTGCGATTTAAACTTTGGGGCTTACGTACATGCAAGCTGCTGTTACATCTAGAACAATGTACATGCTGTTCCTCAACCGCTTTATTCGCAGCAACGTTGAGTAAGCCGCAACAATGGCACTGGATCAAGCCCACCTCTTTTGCCCTGAGATAGTTTTTAACCTTTAAATCAGCAGCAGCAAGATGAGGCGCCATCATTCCGATTTCGTCGTCTTTATCATTATTCATCCAAGACTCCGATCAACTTCGTCCCAGAGGTCCTTGATCTTTACCGAAGCAATATAGACCAACAATACACTTAATAAGGTAAATGCCCAGAGCGCCACCCCCGGAATCACGGTTACCATTCCGACCAGTTTGACCAAGGTGACCAACACCCCGATTAAAAAGACTTCAACCATGCCCCAAGTACGGAATAAAAACAGCATCCGGAGTGCTGGAGTTAAATATTTTGGCCGACGCTGAAATAGAGTGATACAGGACAGTACATAACTAAGCAGTAGCAATTCAAGCAAAGGGACAATAAAGGTCGTAATCAGGATCAATACCCCGACCAGTGCCCGATCAATATGGAACATGGTCCATGCCGCACCGATCAAGGTGGTTTGTGAGGTATTGCCTTGCAGCTCCACAATCACAATCGGAAAACTGTTGGCAATCACAAATACGATTAATGCCGTAATCACTAAAGCCAGCAGCGCGGAAAAGGACTGGCCTCTACGATACAATTCTGCACCGCAACAGGTACAGTAAGCCCGTTCACCCGCTGACAGCTCTACCCTACGGTAAATCGCATCGCATTCTTCACAACCTGCCAGTTCAGTGAGTCTGACCTGCTGACCGATTGCTAAGGGCTGATTGTTTTTATTCGCCATAACGCCCTGCCCATTGTAAAAATTCTCTCGTATTTAAACTTATATCAGTTATACCTTTTCTGTTCACAAGCACAACTACAGCCGATCATTGTTACACAATATATAAACATATCAGCAATTAAATTGTTTATTAAATCCAATCAGCAGATCGAAGCGTGACTGACTGCATTTCGAAATATTGATCCATAAAAAAAGGAGAGGCACTAGAAAATATCTAGCAGCTCTCCGTCGATAATATAATTTTTAGATGAAATAGATGGCTTAATTAATTTTGTTTTTATAAAAAATATTATAGCTGGCATAACACGCAATAATGAACAGAATACAGCAGATAAAACCAACCTGCATTGAAGGATCTGTCACCATGCTGATACAGGTGATCACGCAGAATAAACCGCCTAGAATCGGGGTTAACGGAAATAAAGGTGCAGCAAACTTAAGGTCTTTGACGGTCTTACCTGATTTAATCCATTGTCTGCGGAAGTTAAATTGACACACACAAATCGAAATCCACACCACCACCATGGTGAAAGCAGCAACACCGAGTAAGTTCTTGAAAATCGTTTCAGGAGCAAAATGTTCTGACAATAACCCCGGAATTGCACCAAACATAGTGACAATAATCGCAATAATCGGTGTACCTGAACGGGTCAGTTTTGAAAATACTTTTGGCAATTGATTCTTGGCAGACAATGACCACATCATGCGTGAAGCTGCAAATAAACCCGAGTTTGCGGCAGATAAAAGCGCAGTAATGATTACAAAGCGGATAATGTCTTCTGCATATGGAATGCCGATGTAGTTAAAGACCGTAACAAATGGGCTATTGCTGACACTGTTGGCATTTAAGCCTGCCATTTCATACGGCAGTAACGCACAGATCACCACAATGGTCCCGACAAAGAAAATCAATAAACGCCAGATGGCCGCATTGATGGCTTTTGGTACGGTTTTGGCTGGCTCTTCTGCCTCACCTGCCGCCACGCCGATCAGTTCCGTGCCTGAGAAGGCAAAATTTACAATCAGCATGGTCGCAAAAATCGGAAAAATCCCATTCGGGAACCAGCCATGTTCGGTCAATTTACTAAACAAGGGCGCTGACTCATGCCCATGATAGGAAATCAGGCCAAAAATTGCGGCTAAGCCCAAGCCAATAAAACAGATAATGGTCAAGACCTTGACCAAAGATAACCAGAATTCAGACTCCGCAAATAGCCGCGTAGAACTGACATTCAGGGTAAATACCAGCCCTGCAAATAATAAGGTCCACGTCCACATGGAAATAGATGGAAACCATTCCTGCATCAGTAAGGCCGCAGCGGTAAATTCGGTGCCTAGCGTTGCCGTCCAGGTCAGCCAGTACAACCAGGTAATCATATAGCCCGTTCCTGGGCCAATATAGGTTCTGGCATACTCACCAAACGATCCGGAAACCGGCATATGTACCGCCAACTCGCCCAAACACAGCATCACCATGTAAGCAATCACGCCACCCAGCAGGTAAGAAAAAATCGCGCCCACGGGACCAGCCTGAGAAATCACGTCACCCGAGCCTAAAAATAATCCGGTTCCGATTGCACCACCCAATGAAATCATCACCAGATGACGCTTGGTCATGGCACGTTTCAATGGTTTGCCGACTTCAATCCCTGCGCTAGAAGACCCCGCTAAACTGGCGACATCCTGCTGTGGTACATATTGTCCACTCAGGGCCTGGCCCGATGGAAATGTCTTTTCGTTATTGTTACTCATACATGGTCACTCCAACTGTATTCTTATGACAACCTGTCCTTGCTTTTGATTCATAAAAACGAATATCTAGATGATATTACTTGAGGCGTTTTGTTCTACTGAACATCCATATTCAAACTCCATGTATTACTATTCCATAACGGCATCTAGCCACTGCAATGGCGAGGTCTTATTTGATTTCTTTTAATATCAAGCCAGCCCGAAGCCCTGTTTTCACATTCGAGTTCGGGAATAAAATCCAGACTTGCTGATCATGCGCAATATAGGCCCCGGCTTGCTGTGTTGCAATCTCTTCACCTTGCTGGAAAGTAGAAAAATTCGGTGCATCCGCGCTCAGATTCAGTTGAAAATCTTCACTTTGCTTTAAAATGGAATCCACTACCTTAAACTGGCGAACAGCGGATTTCTGTCTGACCGGTAAAGGCTGCTCTGAAAGTACTGCACGCAGCATCAGGTCAGTACTGGCAAATTCGGCCAGATCATTTTCACCAAACGGCTTGGCCTTGCCTAATTCCAAAGTACTGCTGGCGGCCTGAAAACGTTCAGTGCTGAAATGGGTGAAGGTTTTTCCAGCCGCATTGTGATAGACCAAAGCATCTAGATTGGCAGCATTCAAGCTTTGAATCAGGAAGTCATCATAAGGCTGTGTCTGATACGGAAATAAGGCAAATACGGGCAATAACGAAGCGCGAATAGCGGTATGCAAATCATAGTGATAACGTTGCGTCGCAAGCTGATCCTGTTCAAAGAAGGCTGCTACCGCCTGCTCCAATTGTGCAGCCCGAGCAGTTTCCTGATCCTGAATTAAATTCTGATATCCACCGCAGAACATCCGATTCATATCATTTTCAAGATAACGAACCCCTTGTCGGATTGCAGCAGGATTGCCCAATACGAAAAGCACACGAACCGCCAAAGCCAGCTGGCCGGCAAACACATCCTGAATGATCTGTGCCAGCATTTCGATCGGTGCAGTTTCATTGCCATGAATACCGGCAGAAAGTACGATGGTTTTTCGATAAGCCGTTTTTGGCGTACATTGCAATAGCCCTTCACCAAGCCATTGCCATGAAAATCCAGCCGTTTCACCTTGCTTTTGCTCAGGTAGCTGTTGTGCCAAAGTCAACGCGAGTAGATCAACCATGTACTTTCATCCTTAAAAGCCGTTATTAAATATTTATCTCTGGAAGTGATAAACCGAACCTAAACCCAGAATCTTGGTGAGCTCATCCAGTGCAGTACGACTCTCGATCAATAAATTTGGATCGGCCAAATCGTCCTGGGTTAACTCGTCACGATAATGCTGATCGACCCACTGATTCAGGGTTTTGAACAATGCATCATTCATAAACAGGTTTGGATTCACCGCAGCAAGTTCCGCCTCATTCACCGCCACACGCAAACGCAAACATGCAGGGCCACCGCCATTACGCATACTTTCACGCAAATCAAACACCTTGATGTCATCAATAGGCGTACCCATTTGAATCATGTCACTCAAATAGTCCCACACGGCTTTGTTCTGGCGTGATTCTTCGGGTACCACAATGCTCATGCCACCATCTGCACGGGTCAGAATCTGGCTATTGAACAAGTAAGTCGATACTGCATCATCCACACTCACCCGATTTTCCGGCACTTCAATCGAGATAAAGTCTTGCCCGATCCCCGCCATTTTTTCACGGATTTCATGTAATGCATCGGCCTGATTTAAAAAGGCCTGCTGATGATGGAACAACACCTGTTGATTACTCACCGCTATCACATCGTTATGGAATACGCCCTGATCAATCACATCCGGGTTTTGCTGAATGAACACCGTGCGTTTGGCATCTAGACGATGTAAACGCGCAATCGCTTCACTCGCCTCACGGGTTTGGCGTGCTGGGAATTTCTGCGGTGCCACAGTTCCACCGAGTTGTTGCTGACCATAAACAAAGACCTGTACACCGGCCTGATCATAAGCACCACCGAGGCGGTTATGATTGGCTGCACCTTCATCACCGAACAGTGCTGCTTCAGGCAATGCTTCATGGTGCGCGAAATATACATCATTGTTGAACATTGCTTGAAGAATACGTGTGGTCGTATGATGCTCAATTGATCGATGGAACTTATTATTCAGGTTTGCCGCAGTAAAATGCATGCGACCATCCGCGCTATCTGCCGATGGCGACACCGTACATGAGTTCGCAGTCCACATTGATGATGCTGAACTCAATGATGATAACAATGCTGGCGCAGTGCGCATGGCTTGGGTAATGACATCAATATCACTGCCTGTAAAACCCAAACGGCGTAGCGTTGGCACATGTGGACGCTCTTGTGGGGCAAACACGCCTTGCTTGAGTCCCAAATCCGCAAGCGCTTTCATTTTCTTTAAGCCTTGCTTTGCGGCCAATTTCGGATTGGATGCATTATTCCGGTTTTTAGTCGATGCGACATTGCCATACGATAAACCCGCATAATGATGGGTCGGTCCCACTAAACCATCAAAATTAATTTCATAACCTGACATTTTTTTCTCCCTGTGTCCCGATACAAGCCGACTTACAGCACAATGCCCGGTGATAATTTTGAAGGTAAAGTAACGCTATCACTTTCCAGTGATGCCATTGGCCATGCACTATAGTCTGCTGCATAGAAGGCACTGGCACGGTGATTACCTGATGCGCCCACCCCACCAAATGGTGCAGCGCTTGACGCACCTGTTAATGGCTTGTTCCAGTTCACAATCCCTGCCCGCGCTTCAATCAATACACGATCAAATAAATCACGGTCAGGTGAAACCAGACCCACGGCCAAACCAAAGCGGGTATTATTGGCAATATTTAAGGCTTCATCAAAGCCGTGATAACGATAAATCGTGGTCAATGGACCAAAGTATTCATCATCAGGGATATCGGTCACTTGGGTAAGGTCTAAAATACCCGCCGTAAGCAATGAACTGTCTGCTTGTGGACGCGTCATTTCCAGCAATGGTTTTGCCCCCAAAGCAATCAGTTTGCTTTGTGCTGCCAACATCTGTTCCGCGGCATGTGCAGAAATCACCCCGCCCATAAAGGGTTGCGGTTCCGCATTCCAGCTTCCTACGACTAAGTTCTTCGCGACTTCAACAAAACGTTGAATGAAAGCATCACCATTGGCACCCTGTTTAACAATAATGCGGCGTGCACAGGTACAACGTTGTCCCGCAGAAACGAAAGCAGACTGGATAGCTAAATTCACCACCGCATCAATATCGGTTGCTTCATCAATGATCAGGGCATTATTGCCGCCCATTTCCAAGGCAAGGATTTTTTCAGGCGCACCTGCCATTTGTTTATGCAAGTGATAACCGGTATTGGCACTGCCTGTGAACAGTAAACCGTCAATCTGCTCAGCCGCAGCGAGTGCTTCACCTGTGCTGCGTCCACCTTGCACGATGTTCAGCACACCTTTGGGTAAACCGGCCTGTTGCCATAATTTTGCAGTTTCTTCCGCAGTCCAAGGCGTGAGTTCACTTGGCTTAAATACCACGGTATTACCTGCAATCAATGCTGGAACAATATGACCATTCGGTAAGTGACCCGGGAAATTATAGGGACCAAATACAGCCAGAACACCATGAGGACGATGACGTAACGACGCCACGCCATCTGGCATTTCAGTTTCGCTAAACCCTGTACGTTGATGATAAGCACGAATTGAAATCGCTACTTTACCGATCATCGACTGTACTTCAGTCAAGGTTTCCCATAATGGTTTACTGGTTTCCTGACTAATCACTTCAGCCAACTGGGTTTTATTTTGCTCCAACAAACCCGCAAAGCGCTCAATGATGGCGATACGCTGTTCTAAGGCTAAGCGTGCCCAAGCTGGAAATGCCTGACGTGCGGCATGGCATGCCTGTTCAACATCAGCCTGACTGGCTTCATGCCCCGACCAAATTTGCTGATTGCTGACCGGATTGGTTTTTTGAAATGCGCTTCCTTGTCCTTGTACCCAAGCACCATCAATTAATAATGCACCTTGTGACATTAGTTGTTCTCCATTTTTTCTAATGCTAAAACCCGTACTTCATCGTGTTCAGCAATATTCAGTGCCTGTGCTTGTGCTGCGGTTAAATGCAAAGTCTCGCTATCATCGACTTTGTTATTGATCAGCAGCACGGCGTAATCTTTATATTGGTCATTGGCCACCAGGAAATGCGTCTCGGTACTTTCGACCTGCTCAGTGAGTCTGACTTTAAGCAACCGACTTTCTTTCACCGCCCGTAACTCGGCCGTATTGGCTTCCAGTGTTGGTCCGGCATCAAAAATATCGACATGACCCTGATATTTAAGACCTTCAGATATCAACACTTTGGCTGCTGGCAACGTATGGGGATGCACTTCTGCAATCACCTCACGTGCCTCTGAAGACAGCAAGTCCACATAAACTGGAAATCTCGGCATCAACTCTGCAATAAAGGCTTTTTGCCCGACACCGCTGAGATAATCCGCTGCGGCAAAATCCATATTGAAAAATAGATAACCGAGTGAATCCCAAAAGGGTGACCGTCCATTCTGGTCGGAAAAACCCCGCATTTCTGCAATCAGTCGCTCTTCAAAAAAAGAACGGAAGGCTGCAATAAACAGAAAACGGACCTTGGATAGAAATTTACCGTTCTGGTTTTTACGATATTCAGGATCAAGGAATAAGGTACAGAGTTCACTGCAACCCGTATGGTCATTACTTAAAAACAAGGTATCCAGGGTCTTATACACATTTAAGGCTTTAGACGCATGCACCTGTTTTGCCACACGGAAGTTGTAGAAGGGTTCATTGAGCCCGACTGCAACTTCAATTGCACTTACACCCACAATTTTGCGAATGCTGGTGTCTTCCAGTACAAACAGATAACTTGCCTCACACTTTTCGGTCAGACCCGCTAAAGTACGCGTGGTGCGTGTAATACGTTCAGCCAGAATGTCTCTATTTTGTGGTAAGGAAGTCAGGCCAATGCCCGACTCCCCCGCTCGTTGCGCTAAACGATAAATATCATCTAAGTCCCGATGCGCTGCATGTCTAACAATCATCATGGTTAGATGCTCACAGTAGACTTAGAGGCGTGCTAATGCACGAACAAAACGGTTTAGACCTTCATCAATATCCTGTTGAGGAATGATCAATGATGGTGTGAAACGAACCACATCAGCCCCTGCAACCAAAGCCAATAAGCCTTCTTCACCCGCTAAGGTCACAATATTTTTGGCTTTACCGGCATGTTCATCTTTTAGCACGCAGCCAATTAATAGACCTTGACCGCGAATCTCTTTGAACAGGCCATATTGCGCATTGATTTTATTTAAGGCCTCCATGAAATATTGATGACGTTGTTTTACGCCGTCTAACACTTCTGGTGTATTGATAAATTCAAATACCGCACCTGCCACGGCACAGGCCAATGGATTGCCGCCATAGGTAGTACCGTGATCACCCACTGCATACATGTTGGCATAATGATCTGTGGTGATCATGGCACCAATCGGGAAACCACCGCCCAATGCTTTTGCTGTGGTCAAAATGTCAGGCGTTACGCCCGTATTCATATAAGCATAAAGCGAACCGGTACGGCCAACACCTGTTTGGACTTCATCAAAAATCAGTACCGCACCTTTTTCATCACATAGCGCGCGTAAGCCTTTCAGGAATTCGATATCTGCTGGCAGCACACCGCCTTCACCCTGAATCGGTTCAACAATCACGGCACAGGTATTCTCAGTGATCGCGGCTTTGGCTGCTTCAAGGTCATTAAATGCCGTATGTTCAATGCCACCTGGTAATGGTGCAAAGTCTTGAGAATATTTTGGCTGACCACCCGCCGTGACCGTAAATAAAGTACGACCGTGGAAGGCGTTTTTAAACGCAACAATCTGGTTCTTGTTTGCATTGCCGCTGAGCAAACCGACTTTACGTGCCAGTTTTAACGCCGCTTCATTGGCTTCTGCACCTGAATTACAGAAAAAGACTTTGTCGGCAAAGGTACTGTCAACCAGTTGCTTTGCAAGGCGTAATACCGGCTCGTTGGTATAACCATTGCCAATATGCCACAACTTTTGCGCTTGTTCAGTTAGGGCATTGACTGCCACAGGATGTGCATGACCCAAAGCGTTTACCGCGATCCCGCCTGCGAAATCAATATACTCTTTATCGTTTTGATCCCAAAGACGAGAACCTTCACCACGTACTAAAATGAAATTTGCCGGGGCAAAAACTGGCACCATCCAATCATTAAAATTGCTACGTGTAATTGCGACTTCGCTCATTTTATTTACTCACTTCCTGTTTTAATCTTCAGGCCTGTTGAATGCTCAACAAGCCCTTTACGCTTATTGTTTGAGGGACTGATTAGCCCGGGAAAATCCCGCGTTCTTTACGTGCTTTCAGAATACGTTCACACGCCAGAATATAAGCTGCGGTACGCAAGCTGCATTCTTTCTGTGCTGCGGTATTCCAGACATCTGCAATCGCCTGAATCATCAATTTGTCCAGACGTTCATTGATCTCGTCTTCGCTCCAGAAGTAGCTCGCCATATCCTGAACCCATTCAAAATAACTGACGGTTACACCACCCGCGTTGCAGATTACATCTGGAACAACGGTAATATTACGGCTCACGAAAACATCATCCGCTTCTGGATAAGTCGGACCATTGGCGCCTTCAAGTACGATTTTGGCTTTGAGTTTTTGTGCACGTTCAACCGTGATCTGGCCTTCCAGTGCTGCTGGAATCAGAATATCCATATCAACTGTCCAGAATTCTTCATCCGAAATCACAGTTGAATCGGCAAAGCCTTTCACGCCGCCCGTTTCCACCACATGTTTTTGTAGTGCTTTCACATCCAGACCTTCTGCATTGAAGATGGTGCCGGTATGGTCTTGTACGGTCACAATTTTTGCGCCGGCATGGCTGAACAGATAAGCCGCTTCATTACCCACGTTACCAAAGCCCTGTACAGCCACTTTACTGCCTTCGACTGGTAATTTGATGCGTTCTGCCACCTGCATACCAGTTACGAATACACCGCGGCCTGTGGCACGAACACGGCCCAGCGAACCACCTAAGTGAACTGGTTTTCCTGTAACCACACCTGTAACCGTATGGCCTTTGATACTTGAATAAGTGTCCATCATCCAGCCCATAATGTTGGCATTGGTGCCGACATCTGGCGCAGGAATATCAATTTGTGGTCCGATAATTGGACTGATTTCGCTGGTAAAACGACGGGTTAAACGCTCAAGTTCACGTGTCGACAATTCTTTTGGATTTACACGGATACCGCCTTTCGCCCCACCGAATGGCAGATTCAATACGGCAGTTTTAATGGTCATCCATGCAGACAATGCCATAACTTCATTCAATTCAACATCTTGGTGATAACGAATACCGCCTTTACCCGGGCCACGCGACAAATTGTGCTGTACACGATAGCCTTCAAAATGACGGATCGAACCATCGTCCATCACGATTGGAACATCAACAATCAAGGTACGTTTTGGGGTTTTCAGTGTGTTGATAAAGTTGCTGAGGTCGGCATCCAGATAAGGGGCTACCCGATCAACTTGAGTGAGAAAGGTTTGCCAAGCACTACCGTTTTGAGCCGCATATGATAAAGACATCATCTATTCCTTAATTAATCAATTGTCCCTGTTATTCACAGATTCCCTTTTTTCAGGGCGTCCTACCCCATCCTCCCTAATCGGCATTGTGCTTCTTTTCACTGAATCAAAAATGCTTGGGGTTTTGTATAAGATTATTATTAAGAATCAAATTGATTCACAAAATTCGTTATAATGATTAAAATGAATTATTTTTTATCAATTTGCTAATAGTAAATATCAAAATGAACAATATCGATCATATTATATTAGGATTACTCAAAGACAATGCACGGATGTCCATTACCGATCTGGCGGCCAAAACACGGGTGTCACGCGCAACCGTACAGAAACGAATTGAATATATGGAATCGACTGGTGTCATTACCGGTTACACGGTGCGCTTCCGCCCCAGTGCAGAGAAGAATATCATTCGGGCATGGATGAATATTATGGTGGAAGGGACCAAAGCCCAAGCCGTGATCCGCGAATTGCGTCTCGAATCTGCGGTAGAACGGCTGCATACCACCAATGGAAAGTGGGATATTCTGGTCGAGTTACAATCCGACAGTCTGGAAAATTTTGATAAGGCTTTGGAGCGAATCCGAAATATTTCAGGTATTTACAACAGTGAAACCAGTATTCTACTGTCGACCTATAAAACCTGATCAAATCAAAAGTCAAAGATTGCAGACATCAATAAGGGCGCATAATCGAAATGATCATGCGCCCTTTAAAAAATCACTTATCGCTTAAGCAGTGACGCGACGATAACTGCGATATTCCGGTGTCCAGAAATTATCATCAATGACTGTTTTCAACACATCATTACTCATCGGAACGGCCAAGCCATCCGCCATCGCTGCTTTTGCAACTTTAAAGGCAATAAACTTGGATACTTGCTGAATATCATTAATATTCGGCAATAAGTCCGCTGCCGGGTTTTTCAGGCGCGGCGAACAATCTGCCAAAGCCGTGCTAGCAGCCATCAGCATAGCGTCACTGATATGCGTTGCGCCACATGCGATGACACCCAGACCAATTCCCGGGAAGATATAGGAATTATTACATTGTGCAATGCTATAGGCCTTGCCCTGATAATAAACAGGCGCAAATGGACTACCTGTAGCAACAATCGCTGCGCCATCTGTCCATTCGATAATATCTTTAGGTTGTGCTTCCACTTGTGAGGTCGGGTTCGATAGTGGCAGAACGATCGGATGTTTATAGTATTTCGCTAAGGTTTTAATCACTTCTTCACTGAACAAACCCGCCTGACCAGAAACACCAATCAGGATACTTGGTTTGGCATTTTTCACCACATCCAGTAAACCGACATATTCACCGGTATATTCCCAGTCACTGATGGCACTGGTTGGTGTTGCCAGTTTTTGCTGGAAATCGAGTAAATTTGGCTGTTGGTCGGTCATCAGGCCAAAACGATCCACCATAAAGATACGTGAACGTGCTTCATGATCACTGAGCCCTTCATCCATCATTTGACGAACGATCTGCTCTGCGATACCGCAACCTGCCGAACCCGCACCAACAAAAGTAATGGTTTGGTCTTTAAGCTGCTTGCCTTGTGAACGAGAAGCCGCAATCAGGGTTGCCGCTGTTACAGCCGCCGTGCCTTGAATATCGTCATTAAAACAGCAAATCTTGTCTCGATACTGGGTTAATAAAGGCATCGCATTCATTTGCGCAAAGTCTTCAAACTGAATCAGCACATCTGGCCAACGCTGGCGCACCGCAGTAATAATCTGCTCAACGAACTCATAGTATTGCTCACCCCGGATACGTGGTTGTTTCCAACCCATATAGATTGGATCATTCAGCAATTCTTCGTTGTTGGTTCCGACATCAATGGTAATCGGCAAGGTATAGGCAGGACTGATCCCCCCACATGCGGTATACAGTGATAATTTACCGATGGGAATCCCCATACCGCCAATGCCCTGATCGCCTAGGCCCAGAATGCGTTCGCCGTCGGTAATCACGATGACTTTGACATTTTTCTTATTCACGTTGTGAATAATCTGGTCAATGTACTGACGTTCTGGATAGGAAATGAAGATACCACGGTGACGGCGATAAATATCCGAGAAACGTTGACAGGCTTCCCCTACCGTTGGGGTATAGATAATCGGTAGCATTTCATCTAAATGCTGACTCAATAAACGATAGAACAGGGTTTCATTGGTGTCTTGGATATTTCGTAAATAAATATGCTTATTCAGGTCACTGTCAAATGAAAGGTACTGTTGATAAGAGCGTTGGGTTTGCTCTTCAATGTTTTCAATATTGTATGGAACGAGACCATGTAAATTAAAATTTTCTCTTTCTTCTTCAGAGAAAGCAGAGCCTTTATTTAACAGCGGAAGTTCTAAAAGAGCATTCCCAGCATAGGGAATATATAAAGGTTTTTTGATTTTACTCGGGTTCGCAGGCATACCTTACTCTTGAGATTATCCGTCAAATATATAAAATTTCGTTGCTTAAATTCTTATGCAAAAAGAATTTTGGCGAAGTGAATAATTTACACTAATCCGCCCTCGAAACCGAATAATCTGACGGTATGTAAAGTGGCTAAACATTTATTAAATAAATAGTAGCACCTATTTTGGATCGTTTTCTGAACAATCACGTAACATTTTGAATTATTTTTCTTCTAAGTCGACCATAGAATTGTTGTGAAATCGTTTTAACTAGGATGATGTGCAACTTTCTTCTGACTTAAATCTCTGAAAGCTTAGCTGATCTGTAAATCTGTTGTTTTAATTATAGAGTCTTAGTTAGTGAAAGCTATGTACTGTTATGCAAATGGCATGAGCATCCTTCGTAACCCTCAAAGTATTTAAAAGCATACCATATGGGACAATATCTCCCTATCTCTTGCAAATAAAGTTCAGTTTTATATGCTTTTAAGTGAAAGCATTCCTCAAAATCAATTTCACTTCCCCCGGAAACGAATAGACAGTTAAAATATAAAGGCTCTGTATTATATGAAAAAATTAGGCGTTATTCTTCTTTTTACTTTCTTCGTCTCAGCTTGTTCAGAAAAGATACCTGAGGTTAATGATGAAAACTGTAAACGTGAAAACATTGCAAAGATCAAGGATGATTTCGCCCGAGCAAATTTCAGCGACAAATGTTTTAGTCATCCGAAACCACAACATACTAACCGTGATAAAGGTTACTAGATAATAAAGAATATTAATTGCGTTTTATAAGTCCACATAAGAACTTTCGAAAATCAAAAATTTAATATGATGCTAATGTAATAGTCCGTATTGTAGAGAGTCTGGATTAAGCTGGAGCGGCATAAAAGAGCGTTCTTTAAATCTTCTTTTATGCCAGTCCCAACAACAAAGTCACCTGATTCCAATTAGATATCAGTTTCACTTTAATCCATATCATCCCGACTTTTAAGCCCGTTTTTTCTTGGATTTCTTGCTAAAGAAACTCAATGCATGTGAGTAATGGCTCGGGGTAATCCGCTGGATCAGATCAATGATTTTGGCATCATTTCCAATCAGTACCCGTGCCTTATCCGCTTGCACAGCCTCAAGAATGATTCGAGCAGCTTGTTCAGGTGGTGTTTTCAATACTTTGTTAAAGGCTTGACTGGCTTTAGCAGGATTCATGCCCAAAGCCCGAATGCTGTCACTCATACGTGCACTATTGGCAATATTGGTGCGGATTCCGCCAGGATGTACACAGGTTGAGCTCACCCCATTCTGTTGCAGTTTTAATTCTTGGCGTAATGACTCGGTAAAACCACGAACCGCAAATTTAGTTGCATTATAGGCACTTTGGGTCGGTTGAGCCGTCAAACCGAATAGGCTGGAAATATTCACAATGTGCCCTTCGCCACTTTGCTTTAAATAAGGCAGAAATTCTTTGGTACCATAAACCACACCCCAAAAGTTAATTTTTAAGATCCAGTCCAGTTCCTCATACTCCATCCCTTCGACGGTACTCGCCAGTGCTACACCGGCATTATTAAAAATCAGGTTGATCTTGCCGTGTGTCTTAAAACTCTGTTCTGCCCATTCACGGACTGCGTCCTGATCAGAAACATCGAGTTGGGTCAGGGTGACATTGACAGGATATTGCTGTAACAAGGCCTTGGTCTCTTGCAGTCCCTGTTCATTGACATCACTCAAAGCCAAATGGGCGCCTTGCTGTGCCAGTAAAACGGCAAGTTGTCGACCAATCCCTGACCCTGCACCGGTAATGGCTGCGACTTTCTGTTTAAAATTTTTCATGGCTAGACTCTAGATGAAGTAGATAAAAATGGGCTGCGTTTTGTCTAAACATGGCATACATTGCCTGTTCACCATAGGGACGAAGTATCTGGATATAGGCCTGAACCAACTCACTGAGTGTTGCATTGACTTTATCCATCGGGAAATTAGACGCATACATAATGCGGTTGACGCCAAAGACCTGAACGGCATGTTGAATCATCGGTGTCAGTAAATTGACGATTTCAGCAGCTGTCGCAGTGCGTTTGTGTTGATAGAAGCGATGTCCTAATACCGGCATCATCAAGCCTGAAATTTTGGCATAGACATTTTTCTGTTCAGCCAGCATGGCTATGTCTTGCTGCCACTGTTTAAAAATGACCTCACGCTGCGATGCTGTAATTCCCGTTTTCTTACCCACGGCCCCAAACAAGCCAGCGGGTGTCGCCAGATGATCGACCACAATCCGGGTGTCAGGAAATTGTTTCGCCAGACTGGTGATTTCTGCTAACTGTGTGGAATATCCCCATGCATCAAAAGATAGATCCATGTTAGCCAGTTGTTCAAAACCTTTTAAGAATTTCTTGTCACGATAAAGATGCGGCCGATCACACCATCGATAAATCCCACTATCCTCATGCCAGGCCGCCATTTTACGAATGCCCCGAAATAGTGGACTGGCCTGCTGATGGGCTTTAAGAATGTCTTTGAATTTTCGGTCTCGTGGATCAGCCGCGGCAACGATAGCACCCAGCTTTAAACCGTGACGATTAAACTCTAATTGCTTGATCCAGTGAGTTTCTTCCACCACACCAAAGCCTTTCTGATGATGCCAGTTCGCTTCGACATGCACTACGCTCTCTACAGGAAATAAAGCACTATCCTGTTGATAATGCGCGGGTAAATAAGGATTCAGTGCGTATCGGGTTATCCCTAAAGTCTCTAATAAAGGCTTGGGTTTGACCAAACGCACTACGCGATCCATAACAGCGGGATATTTGCCTAAAGTTTTTACCAATACAGCAGCAGAATGCGGTGTGTGATAAGGGTCCCATTGATGAATATGCGGATCAATGATCGAAAAGCCTAATTCTTCCATGCGTTCACTCGATATCATTATTTTTAAAAATGGCGATGCTTTATCTAACTTATCCTATTTGATCACTGTAGCCTACCGAACAAGTCAGTATGAATAAAATGATTTATTTCAATATAACATTATGAATGTGATTCATTTATTTTTTACTGCATCCTTTCTAAAAATATAAATTTATGAAGAATTACAATAAATTAAATCATTTTATTATCTAGTTCTATTGTCGATACACGACCGGATAAAAAATCTAAAAATAACTCATGCATTATCAATCTGTTAATTTTTCAAGGGCATATCTTTCTAGCAAGTTCTTGTAAATGATTCCTATTTAAATATACTGGGCACGCTTTTATCGCTGTATTGGCCAACATTGTCATTCAATTGAAAGCCGTTTCTCTCCAGTCTCTACCCGCTTTTCGGTATCGCTCAGGTATTCTTATGTCTGCATTCTCTCCGCGTAAAAATCTCATCACGATTGAAATTTTAAAGTATAGCGGTTCATTGCTTCTGTCTTGTCTTCCTGTGCTGAGTTGGGCAGACATAACAACGCCACAAATCACGCAGCTAGACACCATCAAAGTACAAGCGGAATCCAGCTCAAGCTATATCGGAACACAAACCGCATCGACCTTAAGAGGTAAGCACAACAATCTAGAGACGCCTCAAACGGTCAATGTGGTTTCCAAACAATATGTCAAAGATTATCTGCCTGCGAATCTGGATAATGCACTGACCCAAGTCAGCGGTATTACCCAAGGCAACACCTTGGGCGGCACCCAAGATACAGTCATGAAACGTGGTTTTGGTGACAACCGTGATGGTTCAATTACGGTGAATGGCATGCCAATTGTACAAGGTCGTACCATGAATGCGGCAGTTGAACAGGTTGAAGTGTTAAAAGGCCCTGCTTCACTCCTTTATGGCATTATGGACCCAGGCGGTGTGGTCAATGTAATAACTAAAAAACCTGAAATGACCCAAAAAACCGAAATGGCCATCTATGGTTCAAGCTTTGCTGCGGGTAAAAATGGTGTGGGTGCAAGTCTGGATACTACGGGCGCAATCAATGACAGTAACTTTGCCTATCGTTTTATTGTCGATCATTCAGATGCAGACTATTGGCGTAATTTTGGTAATCTCAAACAGACTTTAATTGCGCCATCAGTGGCATGGGATAATGGTCAGACCAAAGTCAATCTCAGCTATCAATATCGTCATTTTGATGTCCCTTTTGATCGCTCCACCATTTTTGACCCCAACACTAAAAAAGCGTTGCCGATCTCAAAATACCAGCGTCTGGATGAAGCCTTTAACCAGATGAAAGGTGAAGATCATCTGACACAATTGCTGGTTGATCATCAAATGAATGACACTTGGTCAGCTCATTTCGGCTATACCTATAACTACGAAACCTATGATGCCAACCAGTTACGCGTCACCTCGTTAGATAGCAAAAATCATACGGTGAAACGTCGTACCGATGCGACCTTAAATGCAAAAAGCATCGATAGTAATGCCCAAGCCTATCTCAATGGTTCAACCAATTTGTTTGGTTTAAAGCATGATATTCAAATCGGTTCAGATATTGAATACCGTAAATATTTCCGTCCTGATATGGTTCGTGGCAATACCTCAACCCTCGACTATTTAAATCCGGATTTTGGTGCGGTGGAAGCATCGCGTAATATCGTTGCATCTGATAGTGATCAAACCGATAAATTGCATACCTATGGTTTTTATCTGCAAGATGCGATCCATTTAAATGAACAATGGATTGCCGTGCTCGGTGGACGTTACCTGAACTATCAACAAACTGCTGGCCGCGGTAGACCGTTTAAGGAAAATACCAACACCAATGATGATGCCTGGCTACCGCATGCAGGCTTGGTCTATCAATGGAATGACCAGCTTTCACTCTATGGCAGCTATACCGAGTCACTTAAACCGAACTCCTCGATTGCACCTTTAGGGGGCAATGCCGTGATTGACTCGGATGTCCAACCGGAACAGGCAAAATCTTATGAAGTTGGTGCAAAATACGAATTCAATGACCGTATTAAGGCCAATTTTGCGCTGTACGATATTAAAAAGCGTAATGTGCTTGCCAAAATCACCAACCCATCAAGCAAAGAAGTAGAGCTGCATACCACAGGTGCAGTCCGTTCCAAAGGCGTTGAATTAGATTTAACTGGACGTCTAACCGATCAACTCGATGCAACCCTGACCTATGCCTATACCGATGCCAAAGTCACTGAAGATGAAACTGGTCTGCAAGGTAACCGCTTAAATAATGTAGCACGAGATACCGCATCTCTGGCATTGGCTTATAACTATGGCGAACTCTACAATGGTCATTTACGTTTGGGCTTGAGCGGTAATTATGTCGGTAAACGTGCCGGAGACTCAGAGAATACCTTTGACCTGCCTGAATATGCCCTGGCCAATGCCTTTATCAGCTATGACACCACCATTGCCAAACAGGCAGTGAACTTCCAGTTTAATTTAAATAATATCTTTGATAAAACCTACTATACGGCCAGCGTTAATAATCTGGCAGTATCACAAGGTGACGCTCGCCAAGCACTATTACGTGCCACCTTTAAATTCTAATTATGGAATCAAGGCAGTGATGGGTTCACTGCCCTTGTTTGAGATCAAGATGAAAACGTTTCTTTCTATCATTATGTTGCTTGGCATGCTATTGAGCTCTGCTGTGTATGCTCAAACCCGAATTGCGCTGATCTCACAACTGAACAGTGCGTCAGCGAGTACCGATATCGCCATTCAGAAATACTTGCAAAGCAAAGGCTACCACGTTGAAATGCTGGATCAATCGGTTTCGCCAAGCAAGTTAAACCAGCCTGATCTGGTCCTCCTTTCTTCAACGGTTGCGTCCAAAAATTTAAAAACAGGCTGGCGCCAACTCCCGATTCCACTGATGACTTGGGAAAATGATTATCTCGATGATCTGGCCATGACCGGCAAGAGGATTGATACCGATTTTGGTGAAGTCGAAAAAGAACGTTACTTGTGGCTGGTCAATGCACCGCATCCCCTCTCTGCGCATCTTCCTGCGGGAACCCGCAACGTTTATCAAGCACAGGCACCCATGAGCTGGGGCAAGCCGGGATTAGGCGCGACCATTATTGCAACGATTTATGGGCAACCTGAAAAAGTGGCCATCTGGGGCTACGAAAAAGGTGCAACCATGGACTATGAATCGCTGGCACCAGCAAAACGGCTGATGTTCTTTCTCAATAATGAGACATTTACCAATCTTTCAGAAGATGGCCTCAAACTGTTTGATGCCTCCATTCAGTGGTTACTCAGCAGCTAACATCCTAATCTGTATCTCAATCAACGGATGCATTTCAACGTGTATCCGTTTACATGCACACCCATGTGGCTTCTCTGATGCACCAAGCTATTTACTGACTCATAGTTGCCTTAAAGTTTTTAGGTGCACAACCAAAACTTTGGGTAAAGGCCCGACTAAAAGCGGCTTGAGATGAATAACCGACGGATTCAGCAACTTGTGCAATATTTTGATCTGTTTCCTTAAGCAACCGGCTGGCCAATTTCATACGCCAATTTTTTAAATATGTCATCGGCGGTACGCCCACCGATTCAACAAATTTTTTGGAAAAGCCGGATCTGGACTGTTTAGTAAGTTGGGCAAGCGAATTTACATCCCATTCATACGCAGGTTGTGTATGTAGCAAAGACAAAGCCTTGCTCATCATCGGATCACGTAATGCAGAAATCCAGCCTTTATGCTCCATGTTGTCCTTCGCCAACCAAAAGCGTATCGACCAAACCAGCAGTAAATCGATAATTCGAGACAACATCACTCGGCTACCCAGTGTCGGATGTTCAAGTTCCAGCTGAATTGCCATAACTGTCATCGGGATCCATTCTGCAACTTTTTCAGCTTCATGAGCGGAAGGCACATGGATATAACTCGGCAATCCTTCACTGATTGCCTCACCATAAATGCCATTCAACCGGAAAATACAGCTTATCACAGCAGCAGTTGCTGTCTGTCCCTTACACACCTCGAACGAATGTTCCAACTTGGCAGGCAACACGAGAATATCACCGGGCTGCAACATCAGGCTGACTGGTAGCCGTTTGATTGTAAATAGACAGCTTGCCTGCTGAATAATATGGATATAGGCATATTGAGCGGGAAAACACAGCTTTTTGGGTGCCGAAAGCTGTTCCACACCATAGATTTCACCCGAGATATCAGCAAAACGATAAATATCAAAGAAGATATCGGTTAACGTCTGCTTATCTTGCTCATCACGCATTTTGTGCTTTTGTCCTTAAAAGTGTTTCTGCAAAAACATTGGCGTTTCAGTTATTGTGAAAGCCTAACAAAACGTCAATAATCTTTTGAGAAGATCTGGTTAGTATAAAAAACACTCACCCACCTACCTCTTTATACTGTAAATCTTCCCCTATTAAATACAGAAAATTCAATACAATAGAATTTATTCAGGAGATAAATATGAGTACTCAACCTACTATTATTCTCGTACATGGTTTTTGGGGCGGTGCCGCCCATTGGACAAAAGTGATTAACGAATTGTCCCATCAAGGCTATAAGTCCTTACGTGCCGTCGAACTCCCCTTAACCTCACTCGCAGATGACGTGGAACGAACTCAGAAAATGATTGCCCAAGTTGATGGAGATGTCCTGTTGGTGGGCCATTCTTACGGCGGAGCAGTCATTACCGAAGCTGGCAATCATCCGAATGTCGTGGGTTTAGTGTACATAGCTGCCTTTGCACCCGATCAAAATGAAAGTCCCGGCGCAATTACTCAACAACATTTACCTGTTGCAGCGCCAAATCTAGAACCCGATAGTGATGGTTATCTCTGGTTAAAAGTAGATAAATTTCACGAAAGTTTCTGTCAGGACCTCAGTCAAGATGAAGGCTTTGCTATGGGCGTGACTCAAAAAGCCCCTTTGGCCAGTACTTTTGGCGATAACATTACGCAGCCTGCCTGGAAAACCAAACCATCATGGTATCAAATCTCAACCCAAGACCGCATGATCAGTCCAGAGAACCAAGCTGTCATGTCTGATCGTATCCATCCCCAAAAAGTCATTTCTTTAAACGCAAGTCACGCATCATTGGCTTCACAACCCAAAGAAGTGACGGCCTTAATTATAGAAGCTGTGAAATTCTTAACTCAGTAAAGATTGAGGCCTTTAGGGAGTAATATGCCCTAAAGAGCCTTCTTCATTACTCTGAACGTCAACAGCATACTCGCTTCACGGCTTATAACAGATATTCCCAGATCACATAGCCAATACCAAAACCCAAAAAGGCATATAGTGTAATAATGAAGAATACAAAACTGGCATTATTCTTTTTTTTCAAAAAACTCATGATGTCACCTTTGGCTTTGCTCAACTCATACTGTTATAGTGCAGGAAGGTACAGAACAAAAAAAGACACAGAGTTTTCTAAAAAAAATATAACAGATGAGCTTAAAAACTCGAGACTGTTATGGAAACAGCCCTGAATAGATTTAAAGGATGCGCCATAACCTCATCTTTTATACATTCAGGACTGCTTCAATCTATGCTTACACGATTCAATCATAAGTTGCGGAGATGAGGATTTTCCAGCGGCAGGTCATCGACTAAATGCTCATCAAAAATATCCGTCAACATACTGTCATAACGTTTGGCATTGTAGTCTAAAAGTGACTCCGCCTCAGCAGTGCTGATAAATCCTGTCTCGATTGCATTGGCAATATGCGCTTCAAAGGTGAGACCACTGAACTGATCTTTGGATTCTGCTTTTTTAAACTTGTTCCACAACGGTTGCAGTTGCAATAAGCTTTGGAATGTCGATTCCATCCGTCCCATTACATCATTGGCATCCGTGTTGTAATAGACATGTTGCTTCAACTGATCCCGGAACGCATGCTCTTGCATGATTAATGCAGCAACCTCCTGTTTCAATTGATCCGATGGTGCTGCAATTGGTCGGCCAAATGGGAAGCAAAGCAATTTCACCATACAGGCGGCAAGCGGCATCGGGAAATTTTCATAGAAGCCAAAGAAAGCTTCTTGCACCTGATACAAGGCTTTATTCAGGGCCAATTCGGCATGTTTTCTTTCTGCTTCGGTGCGTTGACCCTGTTCATAATATTTCAGGATTGCCGTCGCAATAAATAAATGCGCATGAATATCGGCCAAACGTCCGGACAGCATTTCTTTGCGTTTTAGATCACCCGCCAGAATTCCCAGTGCCATATCCGCTGTTAAAGCAAAGTCGGCACTAAAACGGTTGATTTTACTGTAATAGGCTTTTGAAAAATCATCGGCCTGTTTAGAGCCCTCATCTGAACCACCTGTAATGGAAAATGCCAGTGCTTTGGCTGCGCGATTGAAGGTATAGGCCAGATGTTTAAACAATAATGGTGAAAATTCCTTAAAAGCAGCGGCTTTATCTTCAGCCTGTAACAGCTGCAATTCTTCAAACAGATAAGGATGGCAACGCATTGAGCCCTGACCGAAAATCATCAGAGAACGGGTCAGAATATTGGCGCCCTCTACGGTAATGGCAACGGGAATGGATTGATAAGTCAGGGCAAGGAAGTTACGTGGGCCTAACTGAATTGCCCGTCCACCCACCACGTCCATGCCATGATTGACCACTTTACGCATGGTTTCGGTGGCATAGTATTTGGCCATGGCGGTCATCACTGCTGGGGTTCCGCCTTGGTTCAAACCACAGGTCACCAGATAACGGAATGATTCCAGCATATAAGCATCACTGGCGATATCACTGGTCGCCTCTTGTACCCCTTCAAAATGCCCAACCGAAATTTTAAACTGTTGACGGACACTGGCAAATGCACCCACCAGCAGATAACTCATTTCTCCCGCTGCGGTTGCCAAAGCAGGCAATGAAATACCCCGCCCCACACCCAGACATTCCATCAGCATCCGCCAGCCTTTACCTGCATTTTGCTGACCGCCAATAATCCAGTCCAAAGGAATAAATACATCACGACCTTCAACCGTACCATTCATAAATGGCGCACCCGGATTATGACGGGGCCCGATCTGAATGC
Organism: Acinetobacter calcoaceticus; assembly: GCF_051947995.1. Lineage (GTDB taxonomy): Bacteria > Pseudomonadota > Gammaproteobacteria > Pseudomonadales > Moraxellaceae > Acinetobacter. Next base: position 486,120 of record NZ_JBLVVH010000001.1, read on the forward strand.
CTTCATGGTCAGCCGGAATCAAGGCACAGGTAATGCCATATTCCACTTTAGTTTTATCGCCCAGCAAACCTTCCGGATCATATAACTTAAAAGCCAGACCAATCACGGTCGCAATCGGGGCCAAGGTAATCCAGCGCTTGGAGAAATTCATTTTCAGGCCTAATACTTGTTGGCCTTGATATTGTCCATAACACACCACACCGGTATCCGGGATCGCACCAGCATCCGAACCCGCCTCAGGGCTGGTCAAGCCAAAGCAAGGGACTTCTGTACCATTGGCAAGCCCGGGTAAATAACGTTGTTTTTGCTCCTCTGTACCATAGTGTAGCAGTAACTCCCCTGGCCCAAGCGAATTGGGTACCATACAGCTCACCGCAGCAGTTAGTGAGCGGGAAGCAATCTTGCTCATAATGCGGCTTTGTGCAAAGGGGGTAAATTGCTTTCCACCAAATGATTTAGGAATAATCAGCCCCAAGAAACCATTGTCCTTAATAAACTGCCACACCTCTGGCGGCAGGTCCTTGTCCTGATGATGAATCTGCCATTCATCCAGCATTGAGCAAAGCTGTTGTACTTCATTCTCTAAAAAAGCCTGTTCTTCTGCCGATAACACGGGATAAGGATATTGATCAAACTTTTCCCAATCCGGCGCCCCCATAAACAGTTCTTTTTCCCACCAGCTGGTACCGGCATCCAACGCTTCTCTTTCCGTCGTACTCATACTCGGCATGGCATTAGACAACACTTTAAAAGCAGGTCGGCTAATCAAAGCCTCACGCAATGGCGTAATCAGCAGAATAATACTGGCGATAATAATAGGTACACCCAGTAACAGACTCCACGGCGTAATCAATACACTACACAGAATGGCAGTGACAATCGCCACCACACAGCCAATGCTTCGCGTGGCTTCAAAATAAAAGAGAGCCCAAATTACAAGCAGCTGAATCAGTAGACCAAGCAATATGAATAATACAATCATGTTTACTCCTTTGGCTCAGATCGGCATGAAGCAGAAATGAGAAATGCTGAGTGAATTTATAGTTAGGATAATTCTTTAATAAAATGATTATTTTTTATTCTACATATCGAATCTTTATTTGCTTGCTTAACTACTAAAATTTACATAAATTCATCGAGATGACACTCAATATTCTCCCCGTAACTTTAATGCATTCCCTTTTTTAGCCGAACAACAGCATTGAATTGATCCTGCCTGCCTTTCAGCCAGCATGGGTTAAAGCGCTGTAAAATTTGATCGTTCAGCCTGAGCCTTGTCGGCTTTAAATAAAAAAAGAGCAAACTTTGCTTTGCTCTTTTTTTAAAATGCAATGCCATCTCGCCTAAATCAGAAACAGCATTAACAATAGTATGAATAAGGCTGACACAATCACATTGGCCTGTAATAGCTTTTTAGGATGATAAGTCAATAACAGCCCCACGACCAAAGCAGCAAAGCTGATACAACCCAACCATTCGGATAAACCGATCGAAGCACCTTTTAAGTCAATTGCAGCTACAGCAGAAAGCAACAACATCCCCCAGCCTACAATTTCAAAACGTCGGCTGTTTCGAGCCGAGATCGGGGATATAAAAATATCACGTTGATGCTTACTCATCCCACATGCCAGACTCGATAATGCCACCACGGCAACACACCACAACATCAATGCTGTCATCCAGTATGCTCCTGTACCATTTGTACCTTAGGCTGTTTTTTCTGCTTAACCGGGAGACCTTGATAACGCTTTAATTTGTAATAAGAATAGATAAAAATCAGACCTAAAATAATGCAGACCAGATCAAAACTGGCGATCATCCATTGTCCATGATAGCTACTCATCCATAAGGCCTGCCCACCTGTAACGAAGTTCAGAATGGGGATAAACAGGAACATTGCGGCAGCCAAGGCCAGTTGCTCTAGCCACGCTGGACGGTGTGCCCGAACAGCAGCATGCATCAAGCACAATAACCAGACACTAAAGAACACATTAATTTCCAGCGGAGAACGCTCTGCCAATTGTGCCGGTATAACACGGTTGGCAAAAAAGTACGCCGCACAGGCAATCGGTAGCCCTGTAATCGCTGTAATATTCAGGACCTCAACCACACGATGGCCAAACGGTTTATAACCTAACTTTTGCACCTCTGGAATACGCTTCACCACCCACAAAATCAAACCGGAAGCGACCATCAGCGTGCCTAAGACACCCGATAAAAAGAGCAACCAGCGTAAGACCGAATCGACACCCCGTGCCATATGCAGCCATGTCACTAAGGTATAAATAGCTTTGGATGCCGAATTTACAGGCTTGGCTTCGTCGATCAGTTGCCCAGTCACCGCATTAAACTTGAGTGACGGTACGCTTTCCCGATCCAGCAAGGTCGTGGTATGGGTTGCATTAAATTGTACATCCGCTTTCACGGTATTCGGTTGATTCACCCGAACCGACGCAATCGGATTATCCCCCCAACCGTGTTGAACCTGCTGGCTTAATGCCACTAGGTTGACCATGGGTGCTGCTGCAAGCATGGGGGCGACTTGTTCAGTCTCGCCACCACGGCCCCCACCTCGATTGCCACGTCCTTCTTCAACTGCCTGTTTCTGCTTTTGCTCTGCCAGTAAACGTACCTGTTCAGGAGTTTGAGCAACGGGTTCATTTAAAATCTGATAAAAATTTCGAACATTGCCATAGTGCGTGTTCATTGCCCATGGCATAAACAGATGCATTAATAGTAATAAACCGCTAAAGGTAATCATGAGATGAAATGGCAAGGCAAACACGGCCGTTGCATTGTGCGCATCCAGCCATGAACGCTGAACTTTGGCTGGACGGAAAGTAAAGAAATCCTTGAAGATTTTTTTATGGGTAATAATGCCACTGATAATCGCAACAAACATGAACAAGGTTGCAATACCAACAATCCAGCGCCCCCAGATGCGTGGCATACCATATAGTTCAAAATGAAAGCGATAAAGGAAACTACCACCACGGGTTTCTCTGGCTTTAATTTCTTGCCCCGTTTGTGCATCTAGATAAATTTCGCCCCCACGGCGGCGTCCCTCACCTGGCTTGCGGATATTCAGCATAATGGCGGGTTGGCGTTCATTGGCAAAACGGATATTCCAGCTCTCGGCAGCGTGTCCTTTCTGATTTAAATAGTGCAAGGCATAAGTTAATTGTTGTTGCTGCGAAGTTGTATTTACTGATTGATGCAATTCCGGTTTCATCCAGACTGTAATTTCATTTTGAAAGAAACTGAGTGTCCCTGTCAGAAAAACAGCATAGAGCAACCACCCCAGTAAAAGACTGGTCCAGGTATGTAACCATGACATCGATTGGCGCGGGCCTTCATTCTTACCATCAACACGCATGCCCTTACCCTTTTAACAAGCCATACATCAATGTCATGATCAGGCTAGGAATAATCACACCTAACCAGACTTTCAGGGTCGATTTGACCATAAATATCCAGATAAACAGGATGCAATGCACCACAAAAGCCAGCATGGTTGCACTAAAAACCGCATTCGCTCTGGAAGGCTCAGATGAAAATAAGAAACCGATCAACATTGCTGCAATTGCAGCAAAGTAATAACCCCCAACAATAGCCAATATAAAACGGGAAAAAATCATCAATCGATATTTAATCATTGATGCTTGCTCTACCTTCTTTTTAACCGCACTGGTGTTTGACACCAAGGACACAGATGCTTCAATCGTCATAAATAACACCAAGCAAAGTGACATCAGCCGACATAATGTTCACCTTTTATAGAACGATGAGAAAAATGGATGATTTAGCTGATCGCCCATGCAGCACCCCCATCTCATGTACATGGCAAGCGGTCTAATGGCTCAGATGGCAAACCTGACCAAGCTTAAACCAGCCTTAAAAAATCAACGCATCATAATCAAATTCAACAAAAATAACAATAATAATGAGAATTAGTCTCATTTTAATCTTGATGTGAAGGCATTTTACTAATCGAAAGAGAAAAAACAGGTGATTGAAGTAAAAAATATATGAGGTTTAGGCCGATTCAGAGTCAAGCACTAACCTAAATTCAGGAAATTCAATGCTGCAAATTCTGTTGAAATGCAGTTTACCCACCCGAAAAATGATAATCAGGTGGGTGGTAGGCTATTAAAACTTATGCGTGTAGGTGGTCATGATGCGGTTTTCAACAAAATCTGTCCCAGGATTGTTGCCTGCACCATATTTAATATCGGCACGAATATGTCGCCATTCGAAGCCGAGACCTTTGAGTTTTCCTTCAGGGACGCTGTAATTGATGATGACATTTTTCTCGGTTTCTTTATTGTCCTTGAAACCTTCCCGATAGATTTCACTGCCATTTAAATAGCGTAAAGTCAGTTTTAATCCGGGTATGCCCTGCTCTTTAAAGTCATAACTATATAAAACATGCCAGGTCAATTCTTTGGCTTTGTAAAAGGCCAGCGCAGACCAGCTCTGTAAATAACTTTGCGGGACATAACCATTTAACAGTGGAATATTGTCCTCTCCCATATGTTTTTGCAGACCGGTCAAAATAGTATGTGGCCCATTCTGAACACTGGCTTGCAGCCCAATCGATTGCGTATCGATATCGCCGAAATAGGCGTCACCATCTTCTTTATAGTTAAAATAGCGAGCATCCACTTTTAACTTGCTGTTTTTAATCTGCTCTGTATAGGCCGCATTGATATAGTGTTGTTGATAAATATCTTCCAGTTGTCCAAACCAGTAAGCCCCGGATAAATTCGGCGTGAAATTATAGTCCAGACCTAGAAAATTGAGTCCATCACTTCTTTTTGCCGGATCAGTCGAGTTGCCTAATGTGAATTTTCGATACTCGTCATCATCACGGGCATTCACATGGGTAAAACGGCCCGCAGATACTTTTAAATTCGTAATCTCTTTGCTTTCCAGCATTGCACCGGCATAGGTGGTAACCAGTTGCCGTGAGTCATCAATAAACAGTACCGGTGTTTTAGGAAAAAGCTCCCCCACTTTCAGTTCGGTATTGTGATATTTCAATTTTAGGGTCGCGCCCAATTTTAAGTAATCACGTTCCTGACGGCGTTCATGCTGATCATATTTAAACACGGTATCCAGCCGTTCATCATTATGGTTATTCAAACGCAATGCATATTGAAACCCTAAATCCAGACCGACTTGAAGCGGTGTATCGGTATAGCCTGACTCAAACCGCCCTGATAAGCCTTGTGACCAACTGCCCAGATCTTGATTTGTGCCTTCAAAATCACGTTCGACATAGAAATTTCGTAAATAAATACTCTTTTCACTGTCCTTTAGAAAGTCGGCATAAGCCGCATTGACATTCAGACAGCCAAAAAGCGTATATAACGCCACGCGCTGGGCTTTATACAGCCTATTCGGTATTAACATGGGAAATCCTTTCCTGAGTTTTTAAAATTCTTGTTGCTGTAAATAAAGTTTCACAACTTGCCTAGTCCTGCCGACCTGAGTCCCATTTCTTTTAAATATCCGAAAATTCAAGAAAATATCTTTAGAGAAAGTTCAGGCTGGACTTATTATTTGAATAATTAATGTAATTTTCCATAGATAACGAAGTATATAGTTATACCTTTTAAGTCTGGTTTTAGCTGCTGACCATCGTATCGCATTAAAAAAGCGGTCTTTAGGACCGCTCTGAAAGTCATTAGTTTTTTGACTGGTCTTAATCACCATCCAGTTGTATCGGTATTCCCTCTTCTTCAAATACCTGTTTAATACATTGCAGTATCTGCGGCAGATACGGACTCTGATCCATATTGCGTACCGCCAGTGAAATCGGGGTATAGGCTTCCAAATCCAGAATTGGTATATAGACCAGATTTTTCATGCCAATATCGCTGGCACTCTCAGGAATAAGACAAATGCCCTCACCAGATGACACCAGACCTAAGGCCATATGGATTTCACGTACCTCGACCATATCTTTGGGTACCAGGCCCAAGTCAGTAAAAATTGACTGGATCAAGGTGGAGAAATTCGGTTTTTGTGTGGCGGGATAAGAAAAAATAGGCTCATCAATAATCTGCGACAGGTAAATCCCCTGATCGATAAACCGGGTTAAATGATGATTTTTATGGATGGCTAGTTTGAGTTTTTCTTTACGCAATAAAATCCGTTTTATTGCTGGATCACTAATTCTAAGCCGTCCAAAACCCAAATCAATTTTACCCAGTTTTAACGCTTCAATCTGGTCTTTGGTGCCATGTTCAATCAGTTCGACCTGAATCTCGGGATGATTTTGGCGAAATAAATAAATCACCTGCGGTAATAGCGCATACAGTAAGGAGCTGACATAGCCAATACGGACGATCTTATTGACTGTGCTAATGCGTTTTGCCATGGAAGCCGCTTGGGCGGTATGGGTCAAAATCTGCACCGCGTGCTGATAAAAGAATTGCCCCGCTTCGGTGGTTTTTACTGGACGTGAGCCCCGTTCAAATAACAGGATACCAAGTTCCTCTTCCAGCTTTTGAATCTGGCGACTCAAAGGTGGCTGCGCAATACATAACTTTTCCGCCGCTTTGGTAATGCTCTGTTCCTCGACCACCGTCACGAAATAACGAAGATGTCTTAATTCCATTTAATATACCTTTTAAGTATCTAAAAATACCAAATTCAGCCTAGTTCTAAATATTACATTAATTTAGGGTATGTAAACAGGCAAAGATTGAAGAAATACCAAAGATGTATAAATCCATAGAAACCTTACTTGTCGATATTCCAACCATCCGTCCGCATAAGATGGCGGTTGCAACCATGCAAACCCAAACCCTGGTACTGATTAAAATCACCACAGCAGATGGTTTTACCGGTTGGGGCGAAGCAACGACCATTGGAGGGTTAGGTTATGGGGAAGAAAGTCCTGAAAGTGTCAAAACCAATATTGAGCAATACTTTTCGCCATTGTTAAAAACACTGGACGGTTTTAATGTGGCTCAAACCCTAAAAACCATCCAGCAAAATATTAATGGGAACCGTTTTGCCAAATGCGCCATCCAGACCGCCTTGCTGGATATTCAGGCACAACGTCTGGGCTTGCCGCTCAGTGAAGTTTTGGGTGGACGCTTACGTGATAGCGTGCCTGTGCTGTGGGTACTGGCTTCGGGTAATACCGAAAAAGATATTGCTGAAGCAGAAAAAATGGTGGCACTCAAACGCCATAATATTTTCAAGTTAAAAATCGGTTCACGTCCGGTGGAGCAAGATGTTGAACATGTGCTGGCCATTAAAAAAGCCTTAGGCAAGGACGTTTCAATCCGTGTCGATGTCAATCGTGCCTGGTCTGAACTTAATGCGATTAAAGGGATTCAAATGCTTCAGGATGGCGGTGTTGATCTGATCGAGCAACCGTGTGCAATTCACAATATTGATGCTATGCAGCGCCTCACCCGTAAGTTTGATATTGCCATTATGGCGGATGAATCGTTAACTGGTCCGCAAAGTGCTTATCAACTGGCAAAAACCAATGCGGCCTCAGTGTTTGCAGTCAAAATTGCCCAGTCTGGCGGTCTGATTGAAGCCTGTGATGTTGCCAAAGTTGCCAATCTGGCAGGGATCGACCTATATGGTGGCACCATGCTGGAAGGACCTGTAGGGACGATTGCTTCTGCACATGCATTTTCTACTTTTAGTAATCTTGCAGCAGGAACTGAACTGTTTGGCCCACTGTTACTCACGGAAGAAATTTTAAAAACACCGCTTCAATATGGCAATTTTGAGCTCAAGCTTCCAACAGGGCCTGGCCTCGGCATTGAGCTGGATCAAGACAAAATCGACAACCTGCGTCGTCAATAATTCAAGGAGTTGACATGCTTTTCCACGTACGAATGGATGTAAACATCCCGCTGGATATGCCAGTTGAACAAGCCAATCAAATTAAAGCCGTAGAAAAGGCTTATTCTCAAGATTTACAACGTCAGGGTAAATGGCGTCATATCTGGCGCATCACGGGACAATACTCAAACATCAGTATTTTTGATGTGGATAGCAATGAGGAATTACACAATATTTTGCAGGGATTGCCTTTATATCCCTACATGAATATCGAAGTGATGGCCTTGAACCGTCATCCCTCTGCCATTCGTGAAGATGACAGCTAAACGCGTATAGCAGGCAAAGTGAAAAACCGAATTTGAACAAGGAATGTGGCAAGCCAAGCAAGCAGCAAAAATAGCAAGTCCGCGAGCCACCAAAAATTATCATACTTCAGGAGAATATGTATGAACCGTCAAGAAATCGATGCACTGGTTAAAAAAATGAATGTGGATACCGCCACAGGCGACGTCAATCCACGTGTACAACAAATCGTGGTTCGTCTGCTCGGTGATCTTTTTCAGGCGATTGAAGATCTAGATATTTCACAAAGCGAACTATGGAAAGGTCTGGAATACTTTACTGATGCAGGTCAGGCCAATGAGCTGGGTTTATTGGCAGCAGGTCTAGGGCTTGAACATTATCTGGATTTACGTGCCGATGAAGCCGATGCCAAGGCAGGTATTACCGGTGGTACACCACGCACCATTGAAGGTCCGCTCTATGTTGCAGGTGCGCCTGAATCTGTCGGTTTTGCCCGTATGGATGATGGTTCTGAATCGGATAAAGTCGATACCTTATTCATCGAAGGAACCGTGACTGATCCTGAAGGTAATATTATCGAAGGTGCTAAAGTTGAAGTGTGGCATGCCAACAGCTTAGGCAATTATTCGTTCTTTGATAAATCACAATCAGACTTTAACTTACGCCGTACCATTTTGTCTGATGCCAATGGTCGCTACGTGGCACAAACCACCATGCCTGTCGGTTATGGCTGCCCACCAGAAGGGACCACGCAAGCTGTGCTGAACTTACTCGGCCGTCATGGTAACCGCCCTTCTCATGTGCACTATTTTGTGTCTGCACCGGGTTATCGCAAATTAACCACACAGTTCAATATCGAAGGTGATCAATACCTGTGGGATGACTTCGCATTTGCAACACGTGAAGGCCTCATTGCAACTGCTGTTGATGTAACCGATGAAGCTGAGATCGCTCGTCGTGGCCTCAATAAACCATTTAAACACATTACCTTTAATGTGGAGCTGGTGAAGGAAAAAACAGGCGCGCCAAGTACCGAAGTTGACCGCCGTCGCGTTGGTGCTTAACTTCCCTCAAATTACTGTGAGCTATGAATTAGCTCACAGTTTTTAAATTTCTATACATATCCGTTTATACCGAAACCAGTATGTATAGAAATTTGAAAACATGGATAAAAGGTTGGCCTTATGATTGATAAAAGTACGCTCTCATTGACTGAGTCACTGTCACAGATCAAGGATGGCGCAACCATCATGATTGGTGGCTTTGGCACCGCAGGACAACCCGCTGAACTGATTGATGGATTGATTGAGCTTGGTATCAAGGATCTGGTCATCGTCAATAACAATGCAGGCAATGGCGATTACGGTTTGGCCAAACTGCTTAAAACAGGTGCGGTTCGTAAAATCATCTGTTCTTTCCCGCGTCAGTCCGATTCCTGGGTCTTCGATGAACTGTATCGTGCCGGCAAGATTGAACTGGAATTGGTCCCACAGGGCAATCTGGCCTGTCGTATTCAAGCCGCAGGAATGGGGCTCGGTGCCGTATTTACCCCAACTGGCTTTGGTACTCTTTTGGCAGAAGGTAAAGAAACCCGTCATATCGATGGTAAAGACTACGTGCTTGAGTATCCGATTAAAGCCGACTTTGCCTTAATCAAAGCACACAAAGGCGATCGCTGGGGCAATCTGGTCTATAACAAATCTGCGCGTAACTTCGGCCCGATCATGGCAATGGCCGCAGATGTCACCATTGCGCAGGTGTCTGAACTGGCTGAACTCGGTCAACTTGATCCTGAACATATCATTACCCCCGGGATTTTTGTACAGCATGTGGTCGCTGTCGATGCAGCCAATGGCATAGGAGCAGAACAATGAGCTATCAAAAATTAAGCCGTGACCAGATCGCTGAACGTGTCGCACAAGATATTCCAGATGGTGCTTATGTCAATCTGGGCATCGGTCTGCCAACAAAGATTTCAAACTATCTTCCAGCCGATAAAGATGTATTCCTACATTCGGAAAATGGCCTACTCGCATTCGGTCCACCGCCTGCCAAAGGTGAGGAAGATCCTGAATTGATTAATGCAGGCAAGGAATATGTGACCATGCTGACGGGTGGCAGCTTTTTCCATCATGGTGACTCCTTTGCCATGATGCGTGGCGGACATCTGGATATTGCGGTACTCGGTGCATTCCAGGTGGCGGCCAATGGTGATCTGGCCAACTGGCATACCGGTGCGGCAGATGCCATTCCTGCGGTGGGCGGTGCCATGGACCTCGCTGTCGGTGCCAAGAAAGTATTTATCACTACCGATCACAACACCAAGCAAGGTGAACCGAAGATCGTTGAAGCACTTACTTATCCGGCAACAGGCTTGAAATGTGTCGATCGGATTTATACCGACCTGTGTGTGATTGATGTGACCACAGACGGTTTAAAAGTGATTGAAAAAGTGGATGGTCTGAGCTTTGAAGAGTTACAGGCGTTGACGGGTGCGAAACTGATTGATGCGACGCAAGGATAATGTTTACACAGCCAATAATTACGGGTTAAAGCAAAGGCTTTTTGTATAGGCATTGCCTTACTTTTTAAGGATAAAAAGTAACAAAAATCCTTTGTTAGACTGATGGTATATCCATATACCACAGTCTAACAGGCGGCATCCATGCCGCCATCGCGAAATGCTTATGGGAAAGCCTCAGATCGAGATTTTCACATATTCGAAGATAAATTGAGAGTTGCTATCGTGATTGGCGACAGGGATGTCGCCCCGTTACTCAGCACAACAAGGAAGTTGTGTCTGAGTAACAAAGGTTTTTGGTCACTTTTTTAAAAAAGTGACGAGAACTAGCTGTGGGTATTGGATTAAGCACCTTAAGACTCCGTCGTGACTAACTCTTATGAATGAAAGCGACGAATACCATCACTGCCGATAAATGAAAGTGATTTTCGAAAACCGTTTGTATAGGCAATACCTTACTTTTGAAAGGTCAAAAGTAACAAAAACCTTTGTAGGACTGATGGTATATCCATATACCACAGTCCAACGGGCGGCATCCATGCCGCCGCCGCGAGATACCTACGGAGAATGGCTGAAAGGCCTGAAGTAAAGGACAAGATTTAAAATGAAAAACGCGTATATCATCGATGCCATCCGTACCCCATTTGGTCGTTATGCAGGCGGTCTTGCACCTGTCCGTGCCGACGATCTGGGAGCAGTTCCAATCCAAGCACTCATGCAACGTAACCCAACTGTGGATTGGCAACAGGTCGATGATGTCATCTATGGCTGTGCCAATCAGGCGGGTGAAGACAACCGTAATGTCGGACGTATGTCAGCACTATTAGCAGGTGTACCGTATCAGGTGCCTGCTACTACAGTGAACCGTTTGTGTGGTTCATCACTGGATGCGATTGCCATGGCTGCCCGTGCGATTAAAGCCAATGAAGCCGACCTGATTATTGCTGGTGGCGTAGAAAGCATGAGCCGTGCCCCTTATGTGATGGGCAAATCAGACAGTGCTTTTGGCCGTAGTCAAAAGATTGAAGACACCACCATGGGATGGCGTTTTATCAATCCAAAGCTCAAAGAGCTGTATGGCGTTGATACTATGCCGCAAACCGCAGAAAACGTGGCGGAACAGTTCAATATCAACCGTGCCGATCAGGACCAGTTTGCATTAAACAGCCAACAACGTACTGCAACTGCACAAGCCAAAGGCTTCTTCAGTAATGAAATCATCCCGGTGACGATTCCACAGCGTAAAGGTGATGCCATTGTGGTGGATCGTGATGAGCATCCACGTGCGTCAACCACATTGCAAGCCTTAACCAAACTCAAAGGTGTAGTCAAAGCTGAAGGTACCGTGACGGCAGGTAATGCCTCTGGAATTAATGACGGTGCGGCGGCTGTATTGATTGCTTCAGACGACGCAGTGGAAAAATATCAGCTCAAACCACGCGCCAAAATTATTGCTGCGACTACGGTTGGGGTTGAACCACGGATTATGGGCTTTGCGCCTGCACCTGCGATCAAGAAACTGCTAAAACAGGCCAATCTCACGTTAGAACAGATGGATGTGATTGAACTGAATGAAGCTTTTGCGGCACAGGCTTTGGCGGTCACCCGTGATTTAGGTTTGGCAGATGATGATGCACGGGTTAATCCGAATGGCGGTGCAATTGCCTTGGGTCATCCACTCGGTGCCTCTGGTGCGCGTCTGGTGACCACGGCCCTAAACCAGCTTGAACAGATCAGGGGGCAGTATGCCTTGTGTTCAATGTGTATTGGTGTCGGTCAAGGGATTGCCTTGATTATTCAACGTATTGATTAAAATAAAGGAATAGTACATGTCAGTTTTTCAGTCTGCCGATGCGCAAATTCACTATCAAACCTTTGGCGATCCCAACGCCCCTGCACTGGTGTTTTCCAACTCTTTGGGGACCAACTACGGGATGTGGCAACAGCAATTCAATTATTTTAAACAACGCTTTTATGTAATCTGTTATGACACTCGTGGACATGGATCCTCTTCTACCCCAGCAGGTCCATATACCTTGCAACAACTGGGTGAAGATGTCATCCGCCTGCTCGACCATTTAAAAATAGAAAAAGCCAGTTTTTGCGGGATTTCCATGGGTGGGATCACTGGCCAATGGCTGGCAATTCATTATCCAAAACGATTTAGCCACGTGGTGATTGCCAATACTGCAGCAAAAATTGGACAGGAACAGGCCTGGCTAGATCGGGCCCAATTGGTTCGAAAGCAAGGTTTAGGTCCTATCGCCACCACAGCAGCTTCTCGCTGGTTTACAGATCCCTTTATCCAAAGTCATCCTGCCATTGTCAATAATCTATGTAACGACTTAAGTGCTGGCAGCGCAGATGGTTATGCCAATTGTTGTGAGGCTTTGGCTAAAGCGGATGTCCGAAATCAACTCAAAGACATCCATCTCCCTGTTTTGATCATTGCCGGAACCCAAGACCCCGTTACTACCGTCGCAGATGGACAGTTTATGCAACAGCAGATTGCGGATGCCCAACTGGTACAAATCAGTGCCTCACATATTTCCAATATTGAACAGGCCGATGCATTTAATCAGGCAGTATTCAGCTTTATAACCCCTACCGAATTGAAATCAAGCGCTGCTTCATAAGCAGCGCTTGATCGTAGAACTAAAAACACGCACCGCCTGAATAAGCTTTGTCAAAGACAATATATTTATTTAAATCAATGGTTAGCCATTATTTTTTGACCAATATGTCTTGGGTCTCTGCATAAGGATCATGCAATGCATAATAACAATTTACAAAATAAAACGGTTTCAGCATCCTTATTATCTTCTGCAAATAGGCAACGGGCTTGGCTTATTACCGCCCTGCTGGTGCTGTTTCAGATGATTAATTTCGCGGATAAAGCTGTTTTAGCGCTTGTTGCCGAGCCCGTCATGGCTGAGTTGGGACTCAGTGCAACTCAATTTGGTTTTATCGGCAGTGCCTTTTTCTTCTTATTTGCAATCTCAGGAATTGCGGTGGGCTTTCTCGCAGGAAAAGTTCAAACCCGCTGGCTACTGTTGATCATGGGCGCAAGTTGGGCACTATTACAGTTCCCTATGCTCTTCGGTGGGGGTTTAACCACCTTATTGATTACTCGGATTGTACTCGGTGCAGCAGAAGGTCCTGCTTCTTCCATATCTTTGACGCATGTCCAAGGTTGGTTCGAACCCAGTGCCCGTGGTTTCCCAAGCAGTCTGGTCGCTTCAGGAACCATGCTTGGCCCCATTATTGCAGCACCTATTTTAGCTTATATCATTGCACATCCGGATTGGGGCTGGCGTTGGGCCTTTGGCTTTCTCGGTATTGTCGGCATCATCTGGAGTCTTTTATGGCGTTGTATCTGTAAAGAAGGACCTTATAGTCATTTTCATCAAGCCCCAAATTTAGCAGCTTCCTCTATTACTGAAACCAAAAAAGCTGAGACTAGTCGCCAAAGCATTATAGATTTTGTAGATCAATTAAAACCTGTCCCGATTTTCAACGTGTTTTTTTCTCAAATGTTTATTGCTGCCTTGCTTGCTGGCTTGGGCTGCTTCTGGTCTTTAGGTTTTTTAACCACTTGGGCGGTTAAATATATTGCATCGACCCATCAATTCGCACCTGAAATGATTGCTTTTATTTCAAGCTTTCCGTGGATTTTAGGCGCCATTACCTTGGCACTTGCTGGCTATATTTCAAAGGTACTTCTACAAAAAGGCCAAAGTGTTCATGTCGCGTTTGGGATTGTTTTTGGCTTACTGCTGTTATGTTCAGGTGGTGCCTTTTATATGCTTCCGTTCTCAACGGGAAATCTTAATCTTATCCTGATTACGGTAGCAGCCGGATTTTCGATGTGCTTTCCGCTGGCGACCATGACGGTCAGTTATAGTGTATGCCCGCAGCAACGTGCCGCAGTTATGGCAACACTGGTGGCCACTGCATCTATAGGCGGAATCATTTCCCCAACCATGGTCGGCTATTTGATGGATCAGGCAGGCTATATCAATCCGGTCAAAGGTGCTCCTCTTAGTCCACAGATGATAGAAAATTTAATCATGGGGATGAATCAGGGTTTTAGCGCTATAGGTGTTTATCTGATTGTGGTGGGAATCCTCAATATGGTCTTTCTCAACCCGGATCGGCTGGCTAAAAAATTAATGCGCTAATCATTGTTTTATCCGTAAATCATCTGAGTCAGCTCAACAGACCTAAATGTTTTTTGTTTTGAGTTTTCATATCGATCTTTCAATCAACTGATAAAAGCCTTGTCTTATAAAGTATAAAGATATACCCATAAGGTAATGGAAAATTACATAGATAAATCATCATAATTTTATTTAATGAACAAGGCATGTTCATGGGTATATCTCGTCAGCTTCCAGCAGAAGATTGACTCGACATTACATTTAAACAATAGCAACAATAAGGATCGTTAAAATTGATCACACATCCCCCCTTTTATAAACCGACTGTGCTGAAAAATGGAATCATGGCACTAGGTTGCGCCTTTTTCATCGGCTGTCACTCATCTTCAAATTCAGACGTGACACCGCCCAAAAATTTAATCACCATCAAACGAGATAACTTTGGTACTCCTCATATTTATGCCAAAGATAGCTTTGGCCTGTTTTACGGCTATGGCTATGCGGTTGCAACCGATCGTTTATTCCAGATGGAGATGTCGAAGCGCACAGGTTTAGGTACTGTGGCTGAAGTATTGGGTCCCGACTATCTGCAATATGATATCGCCACGCATAGTCGCTTTAATCCAGAAAATACCAGACAACAAATTGCACAACTCTCCCCTGAAGACCGTGCAATTTTTGAGGGCTATGCAGCAGGTTTTAATCAACGGGTCAAAGAAGTATTAGCCAATCCAGCACTCATGCCCAAAGAATTTGTTGATTATGATTTTAAACCCTCCCTCTGGGCATCAGAAGATATCGCCATGGTTTGGGTCGGCCTCATCCTCAACCGCTTTTTTTCAGCAAGTTCTGAAGTTGCAAATCTAGATTTACTCACCCAACTGCAAAAAGAAAAAGGGCAAGCTGAGGGCCTTAAAGTCTATCAACAATTACGTTGGTTAGATGACCCCCAAGCGCCAACCATTATTCAGTCCGAACAAGCCCCACAGTTTTCAGCACGGCAGCAAACTATCTCGAAAAAGGTGTTACCGATTTCCAGTCATGCGGCCGAAACATATTTAGCCCAAGCCCGTATTGCCATGGGAAAAAGCGTGATTGATGGTGTTCCAACAGCCAGCAATGCCTGGGTAGTGAAGGCAGATAAAACCATTGAAGGCCAGACTGTTTTATATAATGGTCCACAACAAGGCTGGTATACCCCTGCGATCACCTATGCAATTGGACTACACGGCGCTGGCTATGACTTAACCGGAATTACCCCTGTGGGTTTACCGGCAATTTTATTTGGTACCAATGGCAAAATCGCATGGGGCTCGACCGTCGGTTCACTGGATACTAATGATGTTTACCAACTCACTTTAAATCCAAGCAATTCAAAAGAATATTTATACAAAGGCGCTTATATTCCATTTGAGCACAAACAAGTAAAAATAAAAGTGAGAAATCAGGCCGACCATATTTTAGATGTTTATCAAAGTAAACAGGGTTTCGTCAGTACATGGGATGAAAAAAATCACACCGCCTATGCTCAAAAACGGAGTTGGGAAGGTGTAGAAATTGAAAGCTTATTAGGCTGGGCCAATGCAGCCAAAGCCAGCAACTGGAATGAGTTTCTTGCCCAAGCCAAACGTGTTGCAGCTTCAATCACCTGGTTCTATGCCGATACCCAAAATAATATCGGAGTGGCTGCTTTAGGCCGTTTACCGATCCGTCCTGAAAACCAGCATATTCAGCTTCCTGCACTTGGCGATGGTTCAATGGAATGGCAGGGTTTCTACGATTTCTCACATAACCCTAAACAATATAATCCCAAAAAAGGTTATATCAGTAGCTGGAATAATAAAGCCTTTGCAGGGTTACGTTCCGATTCCTCAAATTTCTCTTATGTTGATCGTGTCAATGAATTGATTGAACCTTTGGAAAGCAAACCCAAGTTAAGCCAGCAAGAGATTTGGGACATCAATAAAACAGGTGCCTGGTCGGATCTGAATGCACGCTATTTTATTCCCTCTATGATTAAGGCTGCACAAAGCGAAAAAGCCTCGGCCCAAGCGAAAAAAGTCGCACCACTGTTGGCAGAATGGGATCTAAAATTACGCCCAGATCGTGAAGCAAAATATTATCAGGGTGCAGCACCAGCGATTATGCGTGCATGGCTGAATCAGATGATTATCTTGGTATTAAAACCGAACTTGTCTGAAAATATTTATCAGCGTTATACCGATACGCTTTATCCGGTCAATCATGATCCGCGTAGTGCCCAGCCAGCCAGTGCTTCAAAATTAATCTGGAATGCACTGCAAGGAAAACAGGCCAGTGTTCCCCAGAAGGTTGATTTGTTAAAAGGACAAACAGCAGATGATGTGGTGTTAAAAGCCTTAGAAACTGCACTGACTGAACTTTCAAAACAGTATCATTCGACTGACCCGAATGACTGGAACATTCCAGTGGCAACCATGGCCTTTTCCAGCAAAAATTCGGTCGGTATTCCATGGGCGGATGCTTCACATGAACAACAACTCAGCACCTATGGCAATACGGGAAGTGCGACCTTTAGAGTGGTGTTAAATCCAAATCAGGTCAGCATGTGTTCAATTTTGGCCCCGGGTCAAAGTGGCTTTATCCATCAAAATGGAAAACTGGATGCTCACTTTGCAGATCAACTGCCTTTATTTGAAAATTATAAATGTAAAGAGGATGCGGTGAGTCAAAAGCAAATCGATCAAGCAACCCAGCAAACTATCACGTTAAATTATTAGTTTTTAGTTCAACTGATCTTAAAAACGAGGTTTGTTATTTAATGACAAACCTCGTTTTCAGTTAATAGCGAATCATCACCGATTTTAATTCGGTGTAATCTTCAATAAATGCATCTGAAAATTCTCGACCAATTCCCGAAGCTTTCACCCCGCCAAATGGAACGGAAGGATCCAAGAACGTATGCATATTGACCCATAGAGTTCCTGCTTCAATTTTAGGAATTAACCGCAAAGCTTTAGATAAGTCATTGGTCCAGATACTTGCGGTTAAGCCAAAACGCGACTGATTCATCAACTGAATAAGCTCTTCCTCAGTTTCGAATGGCATTACACCAACCACTGGGCCAAAGGTTTCTTCTGAAAATAAAGGATCAGCGGTATTTTTGAAGGAAATTAAAGTCGGCTGTACAAAATATCCGGTCTGGTCTAAAGCTTCACCACCCGCAATAATCTGGTCATTGGCTTTTGCCATATCTAAATAATGTTTTACTTTATGAAAATGTGGCTGGTTAGCAAGTGGGCCAAACATACTCCCCTCATCCATCGCCGATCCAATTTTTAAACTAGAAAGTGCTTTAGAGAGTTTCTCGACCAGTTCATCATGTTTTGTACGGTGGACAAAAAAACGCTCTGGGGATGCACAAACCTGACCTTGATGTACAAAAGTTGCTTGCAACAAAGTCGGTAAAATCTCATCAATATTTGCATCAGCCAAGATGGCTATCGCATTTTTACCACCCAACTCCAGACTGACACGGGTTAAATCACTACTCATCGCAAGTTTACCAATCGCAATACCTGTTGGGACTGAACCTGTAAATGAGACTTTCTTAACCAGTGGCGATTCAATTAAATATTGTCCTGTATCACCCTTACCTGTCACCACATTAATCACACCAGCCGGAATACCGGCCTCGATGGCAAGTTCAGCTAAACGTAATAAAGATAAGCTGGCAAACTCACTTGGTTTAAGCACAATGGTACAACCTGTGGTTAATGCTGAGCCTATTTTCCACACACCAATCATCAGTGAAAAATTCCAGGGCACAATTCCTGCAACCACACCAATCGGTTGTCTTAAAGTAAAGGCCGTATATTGTTCACCTTGCATAGACGGGATAGAGGGCTGCATGGTTTGACCATTGATTTTGGTGGCCCACCCAGCAAAATATCTTAAGAAAATAACAGATTGTGCGACCTCAAGATGACGAGAAATATTGATAAGTTTTCCGCTAGATAACGACTCGAGCTGTGCAAGTTCTTCACCATATTGCTCAATTAAATCGGCGAGCTTGTTCAATTTAACCCCACGTTCATATGGTGTCGTTTCAGCCCAAGCATTATGAAAAGCATGTTCAGCACTTTCGACCGCATTTGCGACATCGTGTTGACTGCCTATACTAATTTGGGCAATCACTTGTTCAGTCGATGGATTCACAATATCCACTTTATCTAAATGCTCAGCAGCAACTGATTTTCCATCAATAAAATGTCCATGTTGACGTGCCATAAATTGCTGTACGCTTGCTAAAACCTGAACTTCACTCATGTTCTTTTCCTCTTTTCATTTCTAAAATTTTGTTATGACAGCAACTAGGCGACCTGATTCAAAATAAAGTCTGCACCGCGCTCACCAATCATGATGGCAATCGCGTTGGTATTACCGCTAGGAACTTGTGGACAAATCGAACAGTCAACGACACGTAAATTTTTAAAACCATGAACTTTAAGGCTCTGATCTGTGACCGAATCTTGCGGAGCATTGCCCATTTTGCAGCTACCTGCGGGGTGATAAACCGTTTTAATGTTCTGGCGCATCCAAGTATCAATCCCTTCAATATCATCAGGATCGAGATTTTCAGGCTCAATCACTTCTTTGACAATCGCTTTCAATGCGGGCTGTTGTAATAGGCGAAGTCCGGCCTGTACCGCACGGATATTGGCATCAATATCTTCTTGATGACCTAAATAATTAGGGTCAATGACAGGTAAATCTTTTGGATCTTTACTGCTTAAACGTAAAGTCCCACGTGCTTTTGGCTGTATATGTCCGACTTTAATAGTGAGGCCATGTGCCTGAGCAACTGCTTTTTCACCTGGGGTATTATCGAAATTATCCAGTACAGGTAAAAAATGAAATTGGACATCAGGTCGACCGTTGTTGTTGGTGTCAATAAAACCACCACCCTCTAAAATATTGGTGGTTAACAATCCTGAACGGGTAAAACACCACTGTAAAAAGTGTCGTACTGCGGTTAAACCTTGGTCTTCACCGAGCAGACTATTATGGGTTGTTACTGTCGCATTAACCGACATATGCAAATGGTCGTGAAAATTTTCACCCACAGGTAAGTCACGAACACATTCGATTCCAAGTTCATCCAAGTGCTGTTTTGGACCAATTCCCGAAAGTAATAAAACCTTAGGACTGCCAATAGCACCAGCACTCAGAATGACTTCTTTTTGAGCCTGTACCGTAATCGGTGATTTTCCGCCAATACTATAAGTCACCCCAGTCACCTGATCCCCTTGAGTTTCAATTTTATGAACTAAAGCATCCGTAATAACCGTAAGGTCTGGGTGGTTTTCGACTGACTTTAAATAAGTTTTTGAGGTACTGGCCCGAGAACCGTTTTGAGTAGTCGTTTGATAAAACCCTACACCCGCCTGATCCCAGCCATTAATATCATTGACGTAATTCATCCCCATTTGTTGACCTGCTTTAATACAAGCAAGCGTCAATGGATGGCGATAGCGGTTTTCACTGACAGGTAAAATGCCATCTTGTCCATGATATTCATCAGCAAGACTTTCATTTTTTTCTGCTTTCTTAAAAAAAGGCAGCACATGTTGATAAGACCAATGATTGCATCCCCATTCCGAGGCCCATAAATCATAATCCTGACGTTGACCTCGGCAATAGATCATGCCATTGACCGAGCTTCCACCTCCCAACACTTTTCCTTGTGCAAGGATCATTTCACGATGATTACAATATTTCTGCGGAACAGTCATGTATTGCCATGATTTTTGCTGGAATACCTTAACCACTGTCGCAGGGATGGTATGGAATAGACTGCTATCTTTTTCTCCCGCTTCTAATACCAGTACCGAGCCTGCATTGGCTTGTAATAAACGTGTTGCAACCACACAACCTGCCGAGCCTGCACCAATCACGATGTAGTCATATTGTTTAGTCATCTGATTTCATCCTCAACTTATTTCTATCAATGTACCGTCAATACATATGATCTGCTTCAATCTTATTTAATAGATGTATTGCAAGATCAACTGCGCATACACATTGGTTTTGTCATCGTAGTTTTGAGTGCCGCTATTATGAATATCGTGTTTCGGTTTATAGAGGCCGATTAAAGGAATAACATTGAATTTTTGATTGACCGACCAAACCGAAAACACATCCAGCTCATGCCCATCGACATTGCCTAAAGACTTATTTACGGTTTGAAACTTATAGGCCAAAGCACCCAGCATAAAATTTTCTTTTAGATTCATACTGTAAGAAACTTGGTGAATATCTGCATTTTTATTAAATGGACCAGCATAGTTTCCAGCAACTTCTCCCTGAAACCATGTTCCAAATCCAACCGTATTGCCGTAAAACATGGGGTCGTACTGATCCGAAAAATGGCTAAAACGGTAGCCTAGCGACGGCGTATATTTTGTAGATAAGAAGTTATAGTTTAGCCCCAGATAGCCTGCATTTTCCGTGCTGTCCTGTTTATCCTGAACCACCCATTCAGACTTCAGTTGCAGTTCAGGCAAGACTTGATAATTCAAGCGTAAGGCATAATTCTTAAGATCCTGACGTCCTGAAATGTGTTCGGCATCATCAAGGTCCAAGACATCTAAATAAGTAAAACCAATGCCTTTATCTTTGAGTTGATAGATCAGATCCGTCACAAACAGTTCAGGTGAAAATTGTGCTTTATTGTCCGATTTTAAATAAGCCAGCTTTAGCGTTATATCTTGTTGCGGTTTGTACTGAAGCAAACTGGTAAAATCAAAGCTTCGACGGGCTGCCAGATAATAGGCCCCACCTCGATCCAGTGCCCCATCCGCAGGCACTTTACCGAGGTTTAATGCATCACCTGCAATAAAAAAACCATCACCAATCATGATATTTTGTCGACCGATACTTAAATCATAGGTCGTTAACTCATCTTTATGGGTACCATCTTTAAAGCCAATCACCCATTCATTTACATCGGTTTTACGCTCTTTACCATTACTATTTTGGCCTGCGTCACCATCCCCAAAGGTTGCCGAGCTAATCCCGCTCAAGCTTGCATAGAGCTGGTTGTTATTAAATGTATATTGTCCTTTAGCACCATATTTAAGATGGCCTTCTTGCCAATTGATTCGTTCATCCTCTAGATTTTCACCGTTATAGCTTTTAGCACTGCTAAAAGCACCGAAAGTTGCCTCAAAAATCGGTTTAATTTCAAGCTCACTTGCATGCACAGTTGAAAAAAATGAGACAAAGAGAGTCCCTCTCATAACTTGAGAAAATAAATTTTTCATACAAAATTCCTTTTTTGTCAGCGGACTGCTGGACACTCAGCTCGGGGTAACCTCAAATTACCCTTTCTAGCTGATCTGCACTTTTAGTGATGGTCGTGCTGCGTATTTTGCTCTTCTTCACCCAAATTCAATGTCGGGGTACTATCAAAGAAATTCCACGGTTTGATCAAGGTATAAACCCACTCTGTCGGCATGATCGGCCATTCTTCAGCGCGCGCCACATGGGTGGTGCCTGTCGTCATCCAGACCACGAGGTCTTTGTTTTCAATATTGTCATTGTTGCTAATGAATTGGCCTAAACCTGTGTCATGAGTCGAACGATTCGAATATTTACCCTCAGGATAACGTTCCTCAGGCTTATATTGCGTTACCCAAATCTGCTTATCCATAAAGTTGAGGCGTTTGAATAGCCATTCATCTGGGGCAAAATTGGCACCCTTCGCCACGGGATGTGTTCCACCAGCAAAAGGAATCAATTGATAGGAAACCGGATTGCCTAATTTATTTTCCTTGTTGAAATTCGTGAGTAAACGAATGGTAGACGGATCAAATTTTTCAGCCGCATTTTGCTCATTGCTAATCACTTTACTGTCAATTTGCATCGTACTTGTACGCACACCGCCTCGATCATTGGCCTTTACCACAGGATCCATATGCATAAAGCTGTTGTTTTCCCCATCTACATCCATATCTAAGCGGAAGTTATAGATGTGTTGATGGGTTGTTCCAACGATATTATGGTCAATCAGAGTGCCATATTTGGTATCTTCTTTGGCGGTACTGTCATGCATGGTACGGGCTTTAACACCTTTAACCGCTTCAATTCCTGTCGCACCCGCATTGATTCCAATTACACCATTTTGGGCAAAGACCCAGTCAAACATATAATCGTAATTACCCACCGTACTAATCCAGCGTACCACGAGTTCACGGCGCGCTTCGCTGGCATCCTGATCACCAAAAATTTCCTGATGTTTATATTCAGGCCCTGCATAGCGCTCAAAAATAGCGATGGCATTTGGAATCACTTGTGGCTGGCCTTTATAGTCAGCAATGACCGCATCTAGTAAAACTGCATTTTCTGGTGCATCAGTCCCCAGTTGAATGGCTGATGTGAGTGTTCCCATCCCATACTCGCCTGAGTCTAGATAAGATTTAAAGTACCATCCCATATCTGGGTCACCATAAGGAACCACCATCCCGCCCAGATTACCTTCATACATGACCTTGCGTTTTACACCTTTATCTTTATAGGTCACGGTTGAAAGTTGCAGACCCACACGAGAGTCTAGTGCGACATGGAAACACCAGTTGCCCCAATGTACGGTTTGTCCGGTAATGGTAAAGTTCTTGCCTTCGGGTTCACTGATGTTCAATGGCTTAATCTTTGGCGGTCTGGTATTTTTAGTCGCATAAGGACGATCTACCATTGGCACAGGAATCATTGCCCCTTCTTCGATTTTAATAATTTTTTCTTTATCCAGATCCACCACAGCGACCAGATTTTCAATCGGGTGCGCCCAATAGTTACCGTCGCCCGTATCCAGATAAGACACCACTTTTAAAACATTCAGCTGTTTATCCAAGCCATCTTTACCGCCAAAATAGCCAACGGTTAATGGATTGGTAATCACTTTCTTGACATCGGTGATGCCACGTTTACGTAAAGCCTCCTGATATTCTTTGCTGGCCTCAATCACACGCTGAACCGTCTCAAAGTTATCCAATAACACCATACCGTGCGTATCTTTAAGGACATTCCATTTCGTGACTTGCTGTGTATTCAGATTCACTTCACCTTCAATCGCCTGATTGCCTTTCAATAAAATGAACGACGCCACACGGTCATCTTTATATTCTTTATGATTGATAAAGAAATCCCAGACTTTAGCCTTTTCTGGCTCTTTCAGTTTTAACTCGGCAAAACGCATATTTTTATAGGCGTACTTTGAGCGATTAATCACATCAAAAGTCTTTTTGATTTCATCTGTATTGAGGCTATTCAGTGGATGAAAGGTATTTTCAATTTTAAAAGTTTGATCTAAACCTGACTGGAACACTTCATTGAAAAAGTCTTTCCCAATAACGGGTTTGCCATCTTTAATGAGTAACGGGACACTCAGTTTTAATGGTTTTCCATTCACCAAGACCTGATCTGAATTAGGTTTGGCTCTGACCTGCATGGAACCTTTGGTGATGGTATAGCTATTGGTAAAATCATCTTTAACGACTTTGGCGCCCTGCTCACTCATATTTTGATAAAGCGGTACCATTTCAGCATGCCCACCATGCGCATAAGCCTGCGTAGTTAAGCCCCAACAGCTCGCAGCGATGGATAGGTTAAGTGCCAGTATTTTTTGTATATCTTTAAATAACTGTTGTTTAAGCATCATCTTCATCCTTTTCTGTCTATCCCTGAACGATCTTTTAAGGATCGTTAAAATGCACTTTCCGATGTGTGAAACAGGTAAGATCAATCTACGATTTTGGTTTTCTTCGATCGTTCGAACCTTCTCTTATTGATTTAATTTCAACACAGTTGCACCGGTCTAGCTTGTTCAGGAATGACCTAGAACTTGTCTAAAAATGACATCAAAAATGCTTAAGCCAACATCGTTTCTCTAAATTCTTTCGGAGAGATGCCGTAGGTTTTTTTAAAGATTTTGGAGAAATGCGCGCCATCCCAAAAGCCCCATTTCAAGGCAAGTTGGGTAATCGAACTTTGTTTATTTCTTTTATCCAGCAGATCTGTTTTGACTCTTTCCAAACGTTTGAGCTGTATATATTTGTTAATCGATAGGTTTTCCTGCACAAATAATCGATAAAGATGCCGTAGCGAGACCCCAATATGTGCGGCAATGAGCTTGGGAGAAAGATCGGGTTTGGCTAAGTTTTCTATAATATAGCGCTCCGCTTTTTCTAAAAGATTATCGACATGATTCATATTTTTATAATTAATGGTCGGCTTGATTAGGGCAATCAGCGCATCTTCAAAGGCATTGCCATCCTCAGTCGCATACCAGAGATTAATATTTTCAGGCGACATATTTTTCAGAATATTCTTGAGTAAAAATCCGCTCATATTTTGGGTAATGAGTTTGCCAAAATATTCCGAACTAATCCCCTCATTCAGTAACTTTTCCCGCGACAAATGCACCGAAATTTGACTGACCAAACCCTGGGGAAACATCGAAATGGTTTCAACGGGATCAAGTAAAACGATATCGCCTTCATTCAGGGTTAAGGTTTCATTTTTATACTCGAGCAGCATTTTGCCCGAATTCTGCAAAATCAAAAAACAGAAGCGATTATTGACCCGATCGATTTCATCCGCCTTTCGGACAATTTTATTGGCGTTATTTTTAATGAAGGCAATCTCGGTATCGCCTAATAAAAAACATTGCACCTCACCAATGAATAAATTACGGGTACCATCAAAATCCGTTTCAAAATTACCACACACATTTTTAATATGATGCGTCCAGCTT
Source organism: Acinetobacter calcoaceticus (assembly GCF_051947995.1). GTDB lineage: Bacteria > Pseudomonadota > Gammaproteobacteria > Pseudomonadales > Moraxellaceae > Acinetobacter. The sequence goes on from NZ_JBLVVH010000001.1 coordinate 511,714, forward strand.
AACAGTGCATCACTTACATATTGGTTCATCCGCTCACGTCCTTGTTGCTACGGTATTCACACTTTAAATTTTTCTGTCAAATATACGTCCTTGCACATTCTTTTTATTGATTGCTTAGAGAGTTGATATAAGAAAGCTGATAAATCAGTTCAACTTATCAGCCTCATCCTGCTTATGCTACACCAGCAAAGTCTCTTAACATGGTAATAAAAATATCTTTTTGCTCATCTGAATATTTTTCAAACACCTCATTTTGATGGCTATCTGCAATATCAAATAGATAGTGTGCAGTTTTTTTGCCTTTTTCGGTCAGTTTAAAAAATCCGTCGCTCTCAATCAACAAACCATCTTTTTGCAAAATCGATGCAGCCTGCTCCACTTCTCGCATCGGCATGGCAATATCACGTGGCAGATCTGCCTTATTCGACGCAGTCCCGCTACCCAGCACCAATAATAAACGTGCTTCGCTGGTGCGGAAGCCAGTTACCAGTTGCTTGGGAATATAATCGGTCTGATAAAACTTGAATGCACGGCTCATCAGATAGCAAACATTGCTATATAAATGGCCCTGATGCATTTCACCAATGTCTTCAGCTTCAACCGTCTCTTTTAACTGGAGTAACGGATGAGGAATCACACCCGAGTAAGCGCCTTGATGATAAACCAGTGGACTACGTCCTTCATCACGGAAACGCACCACTTTGCCAATAATAATCCAGTGATCACCACCTTCAATAATGTCATGACGCTCACATTCAAACACCGCAGAACAGTGATCCAGAATCGGAGCCTGACCTGCCCCAGTCTGATAACTGGTGCCTTCATATTTATCGATATTACGACGTGAAAATTTATTGGATAACTCGATCTGCGAGCCCGATAAAATATTCACTGCAAAATGTGAAGCCTGTTCAAATACAGGGAAGCTGGACGAGTTCTTATCAATACTCCATAAAATTAGCGCCGGATCTAAAGACACTGAATTAAAACTATTAGCCGTCACCCCTACCTTTTCACCCTGATCATTTTGCGCGGTCATAATGGTGACACCTGTGGCAAAATTCCCCAAAGCACGTCTGAATCGCATTGGATCTATTGTGATTTCATCCATTGATTTTAGTGAATTCATTATTCTCTCCTGAATCTTTTATCCTGTTTCTGGCCGATATTTACTACCGATTTATCCTGATTAAATCGCTTAAATATCCAGTACCAATCGTGCTGACTTAGAACGTGAACAGCACACCAATATCTGCTCATTACTGGCTTTTTCTTCATCGGTAAAATACACGTCACGATGATCAGGTTCACCTTCGATCACATCGCACATACAGGTACCGCAAACGCCTTGTTCACATGACATTTCAATCTCGATGCCTTCACGCGCCAACGCCTGCAAAATGGTTTCTTCTGCATTGACCATAATGATCTTGCCACTTTGTTGCGCCACGACTTCAAATGCATCGCCACCTGTTTCAACTTCAACCTGAAAATATTCCTTATGGATTTGCTGTTCGGGAAAATTCTGCATCAGGGCTAAATTGATCACCCAATCCATAAATCCATTCGGGCCACAGGTATAGATATGGCTATCTTTATCAATGTCTTGAATGGCGGATTGGAAAAACTCACGGTGGCTGGCCCCTTCCGATTTAAAATGAAAGGTCGTAAACGGTGCCAGGATGCCATGTTTAATTTCATCGACAAAAGCACAGCGTTCAGGGCTTGCACCACAGTAATGCAATTCAAAAGAAGTGCCTTCCTGTGCCAATTGATAGGCCATAGTAATCAGGGGAGTAATCCCGATACCGCCACCGATCAGTACCGCATGTTTGGATTTCACTAAAGGAAACAGGTTTTTCGGTTCACTGACCTGAATCTGCATGCCATCCTTTAAATCATCAAAGGCCGACACTGAACCACCACGTGATTCTGGATCACGTAGAATGCCGAGTCGGAACTTACCGACATCATTCGGGTTTTGGCATAATGAGTACTGACGCACCATGCCATTCGGGAGGTGCACATCAATATGCGCTCCTGCTTCAATTTTGGGTAATAGGCTCGAATTTGCAGATTCAAACTCCATGACTGCAACATTCCCACCTTCGACATGACGGTTTTTTACCACCACGTTATACAGTTTCGTCATGATTTCTCTCCCTGATATGCATCTCGCCCAAGGCTTAACGCATAAATAATCCACCGTTAATATCCCATGTCGCCCCAGTCACGAAGGCTGCACTTGGACTGGCCAATAAAGCACAAGTCTCGGCAATAAACGCCATGCTGCCGAGTGCCTTGACCGGGATATTCTGGATGAACTGTTCCATTTTTTCGTCAGAGACCACGCTATGCACAATCGGTGATTCCATCGGTCCAGGCGCAATCGCATTCACCGTCACCCCTTTGGCTGCAAACTCTTTGGCAAAGATTTTGGTCAGGGTGATAATGGCACCTTTGGTGGCTGCATAATGCGCACCAGTGGCCGTACCGCCATTTTGTCCAGCCAGAGATGCCATATTGACGATACGACCATAACCTTGCGCTGCCATATATTTGCCGATGATCTGGCAAGACTGGAACGTGCCACGCTGATTCACTTGCGTGATCATGTCAAAATCCGCCGCGCTAATGTCTAAAACAGGCGTTGCTTTGGTCATGGTGGCATTGTTGATTAACACATCCAGTTTTGAGAATGTCTGCTGAATCCACTGCACGGCAGCATGAAAATCGGCTTCAACCGAGATATCCAGTTTCAGCGGGAACAGATTCTCTGCATGTGGACTACGCGCTTTGGCTTGCTCTGCTTTCTCTAAAGTACTGGCAGACAGGATCACCTGATGCCCTTGCGCTGCAAAATATTCGGCAATGACATTCCCTAAACCTGAAGCGGCACCTGTGACTAAAACAACCTGTTTCATTTTTTGCTCCTAGAGAATGTAACTGATACCCGCCAAGCTATCGGTCGAGTTCACTAAATTGATAATTTTACGATTGATCTTAAAGCCTTGTTCCGCATCACGAACCAGATGGAAAGTCACGTCAGCGCTATAATGTTTCAGATTTTCTTTGCGGAACTCACGCAAGTTTTGTGCGCAACGTAAGACAATTTCGCCATCTTCATCTTTGAGAATACGAACGCGTGACACACTACGTACCGTATTGGCTTTTGGCGAAGCTGAAATCGCCTCACCATTTTCCAGACGGGCAACGCGTAATTTACGCATGTGATGATCGTCATAGGCATAGTTCAGATTATTTTCATAATCAGTCAGTTTGGGATCAATCGGAATGATATACACGCCTTTTTCATTCCACAGGTCCAGCCAAGTATCATGTTCAGAATGGTCCAGCATATCGGCTTCGGCCCAGACAAATGCAGTCACTTCATTGAGTAAATTTAGATCGATTTTCATGGCGCTCTCCTTAAGCCGTCATCAACTTTTTCCACTGCTGATAAGCAGCACGCATCCCTGTTTCAGCACTGACATCGCTCTTTAAGCCATCTTCAGTTTTGACTTCACCAGGCAGACCGCGATTCAGCATGATCCATAAATCATTCCCCGCATTGGCACCATGTTGTACACGCTCCCATGCTTCTGAATCATCTGGCGTACCAAATCCAAATGGGCCCTGGAAATGTTCGTGCAAACGTAAACGATACTGATTGGCAATTTGTGGACCACCATCCATGGTAATCACGGAATGGTGAATTTCAGTTTCATTCACCGAAATCGGTTGCATCACTCGGAAGAATGCCATTGAGCAGGCAATATTCGGGAAGATGTTCAAGTTAAATCCGGAACCACCCACCGCGCGGACAATACGGCGTACTTCCAGTTCTTCATGCCCTTCATCACGCAAGGCTTGAGCCAGGTCTTCAAAACGTTCCTGAATCGGACGTTCCATTAATTCTTCATCCAGGTCAACCAGTTCAGGAATCATCACCATCACACTGTGACCATTGCCGAGGTCTTCGACATAGCCGGGCTGATTTTCAAAGTTAAACAGTTCTTCAGTTTTTTCATCGACTGAACTGAGGAATGACTTGTGCACCAATGGGAAGTGGTAAGCATCGGTCGTATTTTCCAACTGAATTTTCCAGTTCCCCGGGAAACGGAAACGATGCTCACCCAACACCTTGATCGGATAACCTGCACCTTGTTTCATAAACAGGTCGATCCATTTTTTCGCAGCGCCGAGGAAATCTTCTAATGGTTCAATATCCTGTTTAAAGGTGGCGAAAATCATGCCGTTGTATTCTTCAACACGCAGGCTGATTAATGGAAATTCAGATTTATCCAGACATTCGCCATAACTTTCAGGAGAAGGCACGCCACGTAATGAACCGTCTAGCGCATAGCTCCAGCCATGATATGGACAAACAAAACTGTTGGTTTTACCTTTTTTATGTTCGCACACGGTTGCAGCACGATGGCGACAGCGGTTTAGTAAGACATGGACTTTTTTCTTACGATCACGCACCACCACCACAGGTTGCTTGCCAATATTGATGGTCTTATAACTGCCTGCATCAGGAATTTCACTGGCATGTGCCACCCACACCCAAGTACTGTAATAAATCTTTTCCATCTCATCTTCAAAGATTTTTTCGTCTTTATACAATGAGGTATGCGCACGATCACTTTGCACCAAGCTACTGTAATCCATCTCAATATTCTGCATTGGAATAATATTGCTGTTCATATCCACGATCCTTTTCGGTCTATCCATTGGTTATTGCTGCGACGGTACTGGCAATGCGGCTGTACTGTCCCAGTGAGATACAGGGCGACTAAAAATGTTTTCAGTCTGAAAATGTTTGATCTTCCAGCGACCATCACGTTGCTGTTTAAATTGCACCGTAAGCTTGGCGGCATTTAAATGGCTACGCCCATCACGGAAGGTTGAGGTTTGCAACATCAACCAGCTGGCATTGGCCTGATCTGCTTCGATATAGATTTGCTCTGAGCTGACAAAATGCGCATTCATGACAAAATGCGACTGCTGTTGGGTATAGCTTTTGAACATGTCATAAATGGCTTGCCATGAAGCGTAACGACCAAAAGACTGGGCATATTTTTCGCCTCTGCCTTCCCAAATGCTGTCCTGATCAAATAAATCCATCAATTCATTCAGGTCGGTATCGGCATTCAAGGCATCACAAATTTCCATATAACGGTTAATGCAGTTACGAATCGCATTTTGGGCTTCAAGCTGTTGTAGACGTTGTAACAAAACCGTTAAATCCACTTGCGTATTCATCTCATTGATCCTTGCCATCACACTCTTTAATTCAATCCGGCTTATAAATAACCAGGTGCTGGTTTCATGCCAAAGCTGACCAAACCTGCATTCTGTAAAGTGGCATCGCCCATAAAGGCATGCTGCGTCACCACATTGGTGTCATTGACAAAGCGGCTAAACGGGTTATGGGTATAAATGGCGGTCATGCCTGCCAGCATCTGGATTTTGCGCGTGACACGGGCACAGACACGGGCCACATGAGTACATGACAAACGCATATCGCTAATTTGTTCTGCGCTTGGGGTACGTCCTGCGACAACTTCATTCCAGACGATTTGCATGGTGTCGTAGAACCAGACGCGTGCAGCCTTAAACTCAGCTTCGGCTTGAGCAAATTCATATTGGGTTACAGGTCGGCTGGCAATTTCAGCACCGCCAGTAATTGAAGACTTGCCTGGCGCAAGTTTTTGAAATTCTTCGATCGCTGCGGCTGCCACACCAATCCCGACTACGGTTAAGACCTGAGTGGCTAAAGATAAAGATGGATATTTAAAAAATGGTTCAGGCAGTTTTGAAGGTTCGCCACGGACAAAGGTCCACTCTTTCGCCACCAGCACATCTTTGACGACCAGATCATGACTGCCTGTGCCTTTTAGACCAACGGTGTCCCACGTCATATCAATGTGTGCTTTATTGGCTGGCATCACCGCCATACGCGGTAGACCTTGGGCTTCGTTGTCCTTTTGTGGAGAGATCCCGACCCCGACAATATCCGCCCCCATACAGCCACTGGAAAATTTCCAGCGTCCACTCACCACCACGCCATCATCAGTAATTTCAGCGGGTTGTGGTGGGAAAATGCCACCAGCAAACACAATATCAGGGCTATCTTTATACAACTGCTCAAGCGTTGCTTCTGGCAAACTGCCCAAATAGGCAGGACTCATACCAAAACTGGCGACCCAACCAACTGAGCCATCGGCCTTAGACAATTGTTCGATCAATTCACAAAACTGTTTTGGAGACCATTCATTGCCGCCAAACCGTTTTGGAACCAAAGCACGATACACCCCAATCTGTTTGAGTTTTTCGATAATGTCCTGACTGACATAGGCCTGATTATCGAACTCCCCTGTGCAGGCACGTTCACGAATTTCCTGACATAAGGCATCTAATTGCGTTGTATTGCTATCCATTACACATTCCTTTGTCGCTAAATGATTCATTCCCTAATTCCTTGTCATTTATTGCGCAGCTTTCACGATATATTTCGCAATCGCACACAAACATTCATCCGCATTCCGTTTCGCCACAATTTGCAAACCCACTGGCAGACCTTGTTCAGTTTCCAGTGGTACTGAAATCGCAGGATGCCCAGAAAGATTAAATGGTCGAACCAGCCCCGTAAGGTTTAGAAAAGCCACGGTATTCTCAGCATCAGCAACCTTAGGCGGTAGCTGCGGTAAAGTCGGTAAAATCAAGGCATCGTATTGGGTCAGCAAAGCATCAATCTCAGCGGTAAAATCTGCTTTAACCTGTTCTGCCTGTTTGACTTGGGCCAATGTGGTGTCAGCTGCTTTCAGCAAACGTCCATTGACGTCAGCACCCAGCAAGCCTGTTTGGGTCAAGCCACCGTAAGCCTGCCAGTTTTCATAATTAATAATCTGCATGCCCGCATCAAAGGCCGCTGCAAAGCCTTCCACCGTTACAGTTGACACTGTCAAATTGGCTGGGGTTAGATATTGCTGGATCGTTTCAATCACGGCTGAATCAGCATCGACATTGAGCCACGCCAGTTTCGGTGCCTGTGCTAATTCAGCCTGTGCATGAAAAGTGGGATCAATGATTTGCATGGCGCTTTCAAGCATTTCAACTGAGTTTGCAAAAGGGCCAACACAATCTAGTGAACTGCTTGCAGGATGTACGCCAGCACGGCTGACACGGCCAAAGGTGGGTTTTAAACCATACACACCGCAACACGCTGCTGGCATACGAATGGAACCACCGGTGTCTGTACCCAAGCTGAAATCTGCCAGACCAGCCGCAATCGCTGCCGCAGAGCCACTCGAAGAACCACCCGGAATCAGTTCAGGATATTTCGGATTAATCGCCGTACCAAAAGTATGGTTAATCCCTGTGATGCCAAACGCCAGTTCATGCAAATTGGTTTTCGCGGTAATTTGACAATCAGCAGCCAGAATACGATCCACTACTTCAGCATTGGCAGGTGCGGCTTGGCTTTGCATTAAAGCTCGACTGCCTGCCATGGTCTGCATGCCTTGAATATCGATGGAATCCTTGACCATCACTTTCAAAGCGCCTGTACCTTTTTGTACCTCTTGTACAATAATATTCATTCACTTTTCCATGTATTTTTATACTTAATACAAATATCGGAAAAAGTAATGTAATTGTCAAGTATTTTTCGATACGAAGAATCAAGAAAATGTTTCTAATTTTTGTATAATGCTGAATGTCCATTTTTATAAAAGTAATGACTTGGCTATGCTTACGCATTTAGAACAATTTCTACCCAACAATGAACCGAGCAGCTTACAAAGCTATCCTTTTTTCTGGATCTCGCAGGTGAATGGTAAATACACACAACTTATTGAAAAATCAATTAAAAAATTAGGAATCGATAATACCCGTCGTAAAATCATTTTAAGCACCAATGCACTTGAACAAGCCAGTATTACCGAGATTGCCAACCTCTCTACCCTCAAGCTGACCACGGCAACCAAAGCCGTTTACCGACTGGTAGAAGATGGTATTGTGCAGGTGTTTTCATCTGAATCAGATGAACGGATTTCGATGGTGAAACTGACCGATAAAGGAAAAGAAATGGTTGAACAAATTAACCAGATCAGTCAGGTCACTCTCTCCGGGATTCTGAATGCCTTTGACGATGCTGAATTGCACCAGCTCAACGGTCAATTAAAAAAGCTATTTGATCTGATGCCTTCAAGTTAAGGCAACAACAAAAGCCCATGTCGCTACAGAGATGGGCAAAAGTTCCAACTAGGCCGACTACGGATTTAAAATATTAAACGGTGGTTTCAGCTGATTTGCGGCAATCCGGTCTACAAAAGTATGTAAAACCTGTTGCTTATAGGCCGCAATATCGACCTGCTGATAATCATAAAAGCCTTGCTGTTCACGTAGACCATTGCGTTGCTGTCGCATATTCTCGGCAATAATTTCAGGCGTGCGATAACGCTCACCAAGCTCTTTTTCCAAATATTGGGAAGCGTAATACAGAATGTCGCCACCTCCCCAGTCAATAAACTCCAGCAAGCCCAATACAGAAAAACGCAAACCAAAACCGGTCCGAATCGCGATATCGATATCTTCTGCCGAAGCCATGCCTTCTTCCACCATTCGCGCCGCTTCGTTCATGGCTAAGGCCTGAATCCGTGGCACGATATAGCCAGCTCTGGCATGACACACCACAGGTACTTTGCCGATCAGCTGTAGAAAGCTTTTCAGTTGTGTAACGACCCTGTCAGAAGTTTGCTCGGAATGGCTTAATTCAACCAGCGGAACCAGATAGGCAGGATTAAGCCAATGCGCATTCACCACCCGTTCTGGATGAGAAATCATTTGCGCAATATCAGTGACCAGAAAGGTTGACGTGGTCGATGCAACAATACAAGTCGGTGTAATATATTGATCCAGCCAAGTAAAAATATCTTCTTTAGCTTGCCTGAGCTCGGGTACAGCTTCCATCACCAGATCACAGTATGCTAAGACGGATACTGAAGCTGAGCGACTTAAAATCTGAATCTGATCCAGAATAAAGAGGCTTTGTTCAGATTGAATAAACTGGATACGTTCCAGCAACTGCAATTCTTGTTTTAAGTCAGTTCGGATTTGAGCCTGATATTGCTCAAACTCAGCCTCGGTACGTTGTCGGGCATCGATTAAAGCCACATTTAATCCCGCATAGGCAAAGGCAATTGCAATGGCTTTGCCCATGCGCCCAGCGCCAAGTACAGCAACCTGTTGAATCGATGTCATATCATACTCCTTGCTGCAAAGTCGCTTGCAACTCAGCCTTGCTTTTATCGGCGAGTCCCAGATTCTCAAACGTCCGTCCGTCCTGATATAAATCCTTGCCTGTGACCGCAGACGCAATATTCAGTAGCCCTTCTGCCACAGGTGTTGCGACACCCGCCCAACGTCCCACTGAAACCAGAAAAGACAAACCTAAACGCGTATCTTCCAGCATGTAACGATGTGTCTGTAAGTTGATGTCCTCACGCCAGTCCCCGCTATCCGTCAATTTTCCATGCGCGCCACGGCCATACATCCATTCATCACCTTCACCCGCTTTATTGTAGTGATCAGCCAGCGGAAAATGCGGTGCAGCATAGCCAAGTGCTTCCCGCACTTGCATCCGTTCGGCATCGAGCTGATTGGTGACACGGCGAATCGACGGTTGTGTCCCTTCGTTATGGATATCCCAAGCCTCGAAATGTTCCAGTGGCCCCGCATTCATCAAAATCAACGGTGGATGAATAATCGGCCCGGCATTCATCAAGGCACCGCTGAGACTGTCTTCGATCGGCTCAACACTTGGATAGGCCTGTTTCAAAATTTGGAATGCATGCTCGGACAAGCTGCTTGGGAATACCCCCGTTGGTAAACGGGTCGCATAGCCACTCACCACAATCTGGTTGACGCCGTGCTTACGTACCAGATACGGTAAGGTGCCGGTTTCGGCAAAGGCCACTTGAGCCGTGTTACCTGCCTCACGCATGGCTTTGGCAAAAATAAAAGTACCGAAGGTTGCAGGCGGTAAATACACCACCTGACCCGCTTGAAAGAACGGCGCGGTCTGCTGAGCCAAATCCAGATGTGTGGTTGCGGGTAAAGGAATAATAATCAGTTCGGCATGCTGGATGGCGTGTTGTAAATCATCGGTCAGACTAATCTGACTCCGCTCAAAACCAACCGTGACACTACGATCGCCCTGATAATCTTTAATCTTGAGTTCACCGGTTGCTGCCAGCTGTTGCAAAGCCTCACGGTCACGGCGCCATAACACCACCTCATGACCTTTTTCTGCCATCTCTGCTGCTGCGGCATAACATCCGTGTCCACCACCGAGTACTGTAATTTTCATGTGCGTTCCTGCTGATTGATTTGTCATTCAGCATAGAACGGTCAGCCTAAACCGGCTTATCCGAATGCGCAGTGATTATTCCATTTACGAACGCATTTCACTGAGTTGTACAGGAGTCATTTTTAAGGTATGTGAAGGCAGACAGCCGAAGCGCTTTTTATACAAGGTAGAAAAATGCCCAAAACTCTGAATGCCATGATCCAGTAAAATATCGGTCACAGTTTGATGCTCCACGGCTTGCTGTAAAGCGGAATGTACCCGTTCCAGACGTTGCTCACGAATATATTCGACGGGTGTCTGCTGTAGATATTGGCTAAAACCCTTTTGTAGGCTTCGGATCGACACCTCACAATATTGACTCAGCGTCGCTAGCGAAATCGCTTGATGCAGATTGTCCTGAATATACTGCTGCGCTTTTTTGATATAGCCTGGCACAAGCTGCTGACGCTGTGCATTCAGCTGCTCACTATAATTATTGGGAATTTTAAGCAAAATCAGCTCGATCAGGTATTGGGTAAAACTGGCTGAGATAAAGCTCCAGTTCTGGATATTATGATAGGCATGACAGAGATAATTCAGCGTTTCAACAATGGCACTTATCCCTTCTGCGGTACAGGACAGACCACTATCGAAGCAGACGGGCGCCTGACAAGTATGGCCCAGCATTTTAAACAGCTGGGTTTCGATCTCCTGTTTGGATAATTTTAAAATAATATTGCGGCAATGCTGATTGGTCACAATCTGCTGTCGGGTATGCGGATGAGTCACCGACATAATGCCTGCGGATTGTAGCAGTTGCTGATTTGTGCCCCCGACCTGACATTGCCCTTCCAGTGTGATCCTGAACAGGTAAAAACTCGAACTGTCATCAATACAGATGACGACCGGTGCACTATATTTCAGATCATACAGTGCCCCATTACCAAAACTAAAACCATTCAGGCGCGTGTTTAGCGGCTGTTGGGTCTCAACATCAAAACGATGCGGACAGAGATAATGACTAATTTGATCTTTAATGGTCTGGTAATCACTGGACTGAAATAATAAAAACTCATCCAGATAATGCAAATGATCCAGTTTAAATGTCGCGTGCATCACTTCACTCCCTTGTTATGGGTTTCGCCAGCAAAGCACAAAGCCCATTACAAAAGAATGAGCTTTGTGCTTGCACTTGGGTCAGATCAAGAAGCATGTTCCTGCTGCATACTGTCGCTAAATGCCTGACAGCCTTTTTTCAATAAAATAAAGGCCAATACACAAGAAATCGTCCCGACAATCGACAAGGACGTGCCAACCATCAATGGATTTTCAAACACTTTATCGGTTATCAATGCCACCAATGTGGTACCAATGCCGACCGCAACCAGATTACTGATCAACAAGAATACTGCCGAGATTTGTGCACGTAACTGGTTTGGCGCCAGCATTTGCATGGCTGTAGTAGAAATCGGCATCGGGAATGAAGCAAAGAACATTGCAGGCACCAGAAACACCACCGATAGCCATAACTCATTCACTTGCGTAAACACCATGATCGGGATCACTAAACCAACAATCCCAATCACACCCGTAATCATCGGGGCATCCTTACGACCCTTCTGAATAAACCAGTCATTTAGCCAGCCCGCACAAAATACGCCTAGAATATTGGCCACCAATAGCACACTCCCCAGCATATAACCTGCTTCAGTCGGGGTTAATCCAAACTTACGCATATAAAATGCGGGTGACCAACTGATCAGGCAATACAACGCCATTGCATAGAAAGTAAAACCTAAATAATGACATTTGAAGGTACGCCCATGCTTTTTGATAAACTTAAATGCATCTTTCATGCTGGTCTTTTCAACCTGCCCCTGCGCATTTAATCGCTGGCCTTTACGCTGCGGCTCTCTCACCGTCAACAATACCAGTAAACCGATAAATACCCCGGGAAGTCCCACAATAATAAATGCCGCTTGCCAAGCCTTGAGTGCACCAAACACCGGAACCATGATGCTGTCCATATTTTTCAGCAAGCCAATCACATAGCCACCGACCAGAAAAGCAATACCACCACCGACAAAGGAACCGATCGAATACACCGCTACCGCACGGCCCAGCTTGTCCTTGCTAAACATATCGCTAAACATCGAATAAGCTGCGGGTGACAAAGCAGCCTCGCCGACACCCACGCCCATACGACTTAAAAACAGTTGGATAAAATTCTTGCTCAGGCCACAAAATGCGGTCGCAATACTCCAGAACACCACTCCGATGGCAATAATTTTTGGACGTGAAAACCGGTCCGCCAGATAGGCCAGCGGCAAGCCCATGAAGGCATAAAACAATGAAAAGGCCAAACCATGGAGTAGACTGAACTGGGTATCGGAAAGCCCCAGATCGGCCTTGATTGGCTCGATCATCAGCGCCAATATTTGCCGGTCGATAAATGAAAAGATATAGGCCAGCATGCACAGTAGTACCACATACCAGGCGTATAGATTTGAGTGAGCACGTGCTGGCTCGGTTGAGTGCGTATCCATTTTGCTTCCTTGTCCATGTCATTGTTCTCATGTGTCTGCTTATTGAAGGATGTAATCACCAGAATTCATCTCCTTTTCTGGCTCAGCTTCAATAAGGTTGATTTCTCCCTCCTATAATTATTATTTTTACATGGAATTTTCCATAATATTTTAGGTATAAAGTTATACCTTTTTTACCCATTCAGCACGCAATATTGTTCATTTGAAGGTAAAATCAGGATTTAAAACCAGTTCAAATACTGCTAAGCGACTGAAAAAAATAGCTGTTCTTTAAAGAAAAAGGTTAAATGTAGAGTCAGCCCCAAGAGAGGGAATCTAAATTTATTTTAAAATGATATTGAATTTTACATTTATTTTTGTTTTAAAATAACATGAGATAATCAATTTTCAATGGAAATGAACATGGCACTTAGTAAAGAACAGGCAATCGAAAGCATCCATAGCATGCACGTCTTGATCGAAAAAATTTTTAGCGGCAAACAATCAGAACAAGACCTTCCCCAACTGATCGACTATTTTGCGGATCATTTTGAAATGGTCGGTGCCGCCGGTAAACGTATTTCTTTCGAACAAGTGAAAGGCCTATTTGCCAACAATCAGGGCAAGATGCCAGATATCCAGATTGAAATCTATGATGAACAGATCCTGATGCAAAAACCTGATGCAATCGTACTGACCTACACCGAAAAACATACCAAAGATTCAGGCATTCTAATCCGCCGTTCTTGTGCATTGATTGAAGAAATTGATGGCAAAATGTTGTGGAGCTATTTACAAGAAACCTTCTTGCCCTGAATTCAGACTGTGACGGGTTTAAACACAATCATTGATGAGCAATCATCAAATATGGAGGTTGAACCGAAATCATTCATTTAATTTTTGTTCCAGCCAATCCATCAGATCGCGTGTCTTACGATTGCTCACTTTTTCTTTATTTGGGATGTAATAACATAGTTCGGACTGGATGGGTTTGGTCTGGTATTGCTGGAGCTGGTTCAGTTTCAGCAATCGGTTCATTAAGGTGGTAGAGGCAAACACAAATCCATTGCCAGCCAGTGCTTCATGAATACCAAACAGCTCCTGATCAAAAGTTTTCACGATAATATTTGACGACGCTATGCCATTTAGCGCACACCATTCCTCCAAAGGTGGCGCAGCCAATGCCTTGTTTTTCCACGTCGTGGTAAAAATCAGCATCGGTTCATCGCCAGCAGTAAGCAGATCAAGCTGTGCTCGGCCGAACAGATTAAATGTTTCGTAGCGAATAATCTCTGAGGCAGGCACAGACGCAATATTGCCCAAACGTACGGGCAAATAATAAAGTTGATTGTCCAAGCTCTCCCCTGTTGAAACCTCTACAGAAACCTCGGGGTGAATCAAAGAAAATTCATGCAGGGCTGGTATTAAAAGCAGAGCCGCTAAAGATGAAGTCGTGGTCACGTTCACCACCTGACTTGCCAGAGTGATCTGCTCTACTGCCTCCTCAATACTTCTAAATCCTGCTGAAATCCGTTCCGCGAATTTTGCACCAACTTCGGTGAGTACAATTTTTCTGACTTCGCGATGGAATAAATCAACGCTTAACCGATACTCAAGCTTGGCAACATGATGTGAAATAGCTGTCGGTGTCAGTGAAAGTTCCTCAGCGGCCAGTTTAAAGCTACCTAAACGCGCGGCTGACTCAAATGCTTTTAATGCCTGTAAAGAAACTTGCATGAATCACTCCCATTGAAAAACATAGATGAACTAAACTCATCTATAGCTGTGATTTATTCGTTTGTCTAGTGCTCTGTATCATTCCAGAATGGTGTCATCTTGAACGCAGTAGAGTCCGATCACATGAGTACCATTTTACATATCGATGCCAGTATCCGTGCGGCCAGCAATCCCAACCCGGACCATAATTCTATTTCAAAGAATATTGCCCATCACTTTATCCAGACCTGGAAAACAAGATATGCCATAGATGAATATATCTATCGTGATGTCGGTATCAATCCACCGCCTTTTATTACTCAGGAGTGGATGGGAGCTGCATTTACCCCAGAACAAAATAGAACGGTGCAACAACATGACATACTCCAGCTTTCTGATCAGTTGATTGCTGAAATTGTCGCTGCTGATCTCATCATTATTTCATCACCGATGTATAACTATGGCATGCCAGCTCAACTCAAAGCCTGGTTTGACCAAATTGCCCGAGTGAACAAGACCTTTGATTTTGATCTTGCACGGGGTGACTTTCCTTTGCAGCCCATCTTGTCTGGTAAAACCTTACTGATTATCACCTCAAGTGGTGAGTTTGGTTTTGAACAAGGTGGAATCAGAGCACAGATGAGCCATCTGGTGCCCCATCTGCATACCGTCAGCAAATATTTGGGGGTCGACAAAATTTATGAAATCGCCTCCGAATATCAAGAATTTGCGGATGATCGTCATCGTCAGTCTATCGCAAATGCTTATGCCAAAGCCGAACAGCTTGCGCTCGAGCTGGGTCAGGAATTAGAGCTAACGATCGCAGCCAACGCTGCAGGCCTGAGCTAATCTGGCTTAGGTTGCATAGCCTATGATTTTTACTGAAGAATAAGGACTCCTCTCTCACCTTATTCTTCCGCAGTTCTGCAGTGAGCTTAAAAGCGTCAAATCTCGGGAGTTAGGATAAGGGTAAAAGTATTTACATGAACTATAAATACTTATTGCAGCGATCAGCTAGAATTGAGCCTGACCCAGTGCTATCGGCAATTGCTCAATACACTGAATGTCGTTATCAATAGAGAAAACAGGATAGTTTTATGGACAAACCTATACTATGCCCGAAATGTGGTTCCAGCGAAGTGGAAACACGTAATCATGACAAATTACTGAAAACTACAGGTGGTGTGTTACTGACAGCCGCAGGAACGACAGCAGGTACGGTCGGTGGTGCTGCAGGTGGTGCATCCATCGGTGCAGCAATTGGTACGGTTGCTGGTCCCTTAGGTGTAATTGTTGGCGGTACGGTCGGTACTTTTGTCGGTGCGATCAGTGCAGGGATCACTGGGGGCGTGATTGGCAATATGTTCGGGAAAAAGGCAGGTGTCATGGTCGATAAGAATATTTTTCAGGACTATCGCTGTCTGAAATGCAAATACCGTTTTAAGCAAAAAAAATAATATCTCATACCAGTGAACCCATTTGGAGGATACGTGTTTAGACCAGTTCTCCAGATGCTTTCATTCAACTCGACAACAGTTGCTCATCTTTTTCCTTTATCTCCCCCTCCTGATCCACACTGTGCTTTCTGATTCATCACTAGGTTATTTTTACATAAAAAAAATCCCAAGCTCTTGGGGAAGAACATGGGATTACGATATAGACATTCATTAAAGAAGCTTATCGTTAATGCGCTATTTATATCACGCTTTATCTTATAAATACATAATACGTCACACAAACCATACATAACTGTCTATCTGATTTTTATCTTTTTAAAAATTATAGCCAATATTAATATTCCATCTAAACTTCCATTCATTGCTGTAGTCCGAATTTGTAGAGGTATAGCCTGTCGCATTTTTAGCTCCTCCGAGAACATTCACATTTTTCCCTACACTACCATCGACCCAAATCAAAAATGGCATTGCGTTAAACTGTACTCCAAACGTATCCATCTGCGAATCAGCCCAATCAGACCTGCCTTTCTTTAAAACACTATAGTCATTGTAGAATTTTACAGACTTTAAATTTGGAAAATATTTACTGCTAACTGGCTGTGTATATCCCATGTTAAATATACCGATGGTCCCTTCAGAAGCAATAAAATAGGCAGGTGTGAGACCATTTGACTGCATCAGGATTTTATCGTCATCTATTCCCTGAGGATTCTTTGCATCATATTGATAATGTATGAGCGAGGTCTGAAAATCCCAATTGTTATAATGATTCAATGCATGCAATCCAAGCGCATAATAATGACCATCTCGATCCGTTTTTTTATTATGCAGTTGTGAATAGGCGCTACTGAAACCAAACTCCTGCTTTCCAAATGCTGTATTGATTTTTTTTGCCAATCTGATATTCACTTGATTACGTTTTTCATTCAAATATTGTTGTTGGGCAGGTAAAACATAATCCAAGTCATCTGCTGAACCCGCTTCTGGGGCATAACGGATATGCCCGCTACTCATCACAGGCATATAGGCAAATGTTAGTTCATAAGGATCAGCACCATGTTTCCAGCTTATCCCTGGTGCAACACTGTCGGCAAAACCAAGAAAAAATGGAATCTGAAAAGTCCAGGCATGTTCTGGAAATGGGTAAATTGCAAAAGGCTTATAAATAATACCCGCTTGAATCTCATTATCTGCATTAGGTTTATAGCCGATAAAAGCATGTTCAATCGAACGTTTATGATCATCCTGAAAAGCATAACTTGTATCCAGATAAAACTGATCATATTTCCCTTTAAGATTTAAACGTGCATTATCAAAAAGAAATTTACCATTATTGTCACTCTCCCAATGCTCATCACGATAATTGGCCCGGATAAACCCACCGACTTCAAATGACTTTAATCCATCTGCAGCTTGCCATTTAAAGGGTGAATTTTCTTCTAGTGCATAAACATGCATAGCAACTGAACCGCAAATCAATATACTTAAATAACGTTTTTTGGACATGAGTTTCCCCTCAAGCAAATAACCAAGCACCATTATTTGCCCGCTAGAATAATAAGTTTATTTATTCACTAAAGTTTTAGGTAAGGATAAGACAATCAGGCAACTCAGCAGTAAGAACCCTGCGAAAACCATCAACGCTCCTTCCGGTTTGCCTGTAATCTGAATTGCATAACCCACCAAGGTATTACTCACCAGCCCTGCCAGATTTGCGATAGAACAGGCTAATGCAAAACCTGTAGCAGCCGCAGTTCCTGATAAAAATGTGGCAGGCAAGCTAAAGAACACAGGAATGGTTCCGGTAGTCGCAATTGCTGCAACTGAAAACAACATGACCGTCATCAAAATATTGCCATTGAAGTAATGTGTTAAAAATAAGGCAATTGAACCAAAAATAAAGGGGATCACCAGATGCCAACGGCGCTCACGATGTTTATCCGAACTACGGCCAATCAAAAGCATGGCAATCAGACCTATGATGCTAGGAATTGCAACCAAGAAGCCGATATGTAACAGATCATCCATACCGGTATTTTTAATAAAGGTCGGTAGCCAAAACCCCATTGAATAAGTACAGAGCAACATAGAAAAGTTAATCGCCCCTAGCTTCAAGATATTCAGGTTAAAAAAACCATCTTTAAAACTCTGCTTTTCTTTTGCAGAAGCATTCCCATCCAAATCTTTCTTTAAATTTATTTCTATAAGATTTTTTTCTTTATTGTTGAGCCATTTGGCTTTTGAATAATGATTTGGTAAAACAATGAAAGTTAAAACACCTAGTAATACACTGGGGATCGCTTCCAGCAAGAATAACCATTGCCATCCAGCAAGACCATGAACCGAATCAAACGAACGCATAATCCAGCCTGACAATGGGCTGCCAATAATAACAGCCAAGGGCAATCCCGTTAAAAACAAGGCAATAATTTTTCCACGGTAATACGTCGGAAACCAAGTGGTTAAATAATATAAAACACCAGGTAGAAAGCCGGCTTCTGCTGCGCCAAGCAAAAACCGAAGCACATAGAATTGCATGGGCGTGGATACGAACATAGTCAAACCAGACAATATCCCCCAAGTAATCATAATCCGGGCAATCCATACTTTCGCCCCCACTTTTTCCATAATGAGATTACTGGGTACTTCAAAGATGATATAACCGACAAAAAAAAGCCCCGCTCCCAATCCAAAAGCGGCTTCACTTAAATGAATATCACTCAACATATGTAGTTTTGCTAATCCTACATTGATTCGATCCAGGTAAGCCGCGATATAACAAAAGCATAGAAAGGGAATAATTTTCCAAATGACTTTTTTATAAACCTGTACATCCTGTTCGCTAAAGCGTTCTTTTCCTATTGTTTTTGAAACAATAACATTGGCAGACATATCTAACTCCTTTTAGATAACAAACCAAGTTCCATACCAACACAATGCGTTGATCAAATTTACAGTAAAATTAATAGTTTATATTTTCATTATACTGCTGACCGTATTTAAAATTTGCACTGTATCCTTCCTAGGTTTGTAATCTCAATCAAAATATTATTCATTGCAGCGTATTTATTTCTTGACCGTAATTTTTTTAAAATAATCCAGTGCGTCCTGCTTCGATACGACATCTCCATACTTACTATCGATATCAAACAGATTGGCCTCATGTGGGGCTTGATGCCGGTCGCCGACACAATCGCGAATGACAATCGTCCTAAAACCATATTGCACGGCATCGACTGCAGTTGCCCTGACACAACCACTGGTTGAGCATCCCACAATCACAACAGTATCAATATCTTGAGCATTCAATACTGAAGCCAGACTGGTGCCAAAAAATGCGCTCGCATAATTTTTTGTTATTACCAGTTCTGATTTAAGCGGTGCCACTTGAGGACAAAATTGTGTGACTGGATTGGTACTGACCATCGCGGCCATGACCGGAGATTTTTTCACCCACATGCCACCATCAAGCTGGTTATTTAACTGATATAAAATATTAGTATGGATCACCAGAATATCCTGTTCCCGCGCCAGCCTTAAAACCTGCTGGGTTTCTTCGACAGCTTTGATGACATCAGGTGCGTATAAGGGCTCCGACGCTGTGGTATAGGACTGCATAAAATCAACCAGTAACAATACAGGTTTTTTACCAAAACCGATGCGATTGCCCCATACCCCTTGATAATTAGCCTGCAAATTTTGCTGTGACATCATTTTCTCCTATTTGCTATACGCACCCGACAGTAAAGCGCCTGCGCCAGGTGCGATAGGCTCAAGATCCAATGCTTTTAACATTTGATAGGTTGTTGCAATCGCTGCAGAAATCACAGGTTTACCAGTCAGTGCCTCAACTTTTGCCACTGCGGGTAAAGATTGCATCTGTACACAGGCTGACAAAACGATGACATCAGCATCCTGATAATTGAGTTTTTGGACAATGTCAGGCAAATTAGCAGGATCATGCTGAGCCACCGCAATATTGTCTGCAATCTCCAAAGCCACATAATCCAGCACCTCAAATCCTTCTGCCTTGATGTAATTAACAACCAACTCAGTCAAAGGTTTCATATAAGGTGTAACCACAACAATTTTCTTGGCTTTCATCACTTTCAAACCTTCCACCAAGGCACCGGCACTGGTGACAATCGGTGCTGCAGCGTCATTGTCTACAGTAACTTGATGTAAGCGCTTTTCTGAGTCACGATGGTAACCAATACCCATCGACATGATCGCGACCAGACATGCATAACCCAACACATCCACTCGGGCATCGGAAAGCTCTAGTGCACAACGGTCTGATTGTGCATCCATCGCAGCCAGTTCTTCTTTTTTGACATGCTTCATGCGCATGCGACTGGAATGAAAGGTAAATTTTTCAGGTCGTATCAACTGGCGTGCTTTTAACATGGCTGGAATTTCAGTTTCCATGGTCGTGTTTGAGCTCGGTACAATTTGTCCAATTTTATAAATCTTTTCCATGCGTGCTCTTCCTTAAATAATCGAATGACCTAAAAAGTCTTTAAATCCTTGATAGAAACCCTGTTCATCATCCCAAGGGATCATATGCCCCGCATTTGCAACCTGACTGATCATAATATTTGGATTCAAATGCTGAATTTCCTGAATGTCCTCATCCAGAATGACACCTCCTTTACCTGCAACCATGAGCAGGACAGGTACCGAAATACTGGAAATATATTGATGAATATCAAAATCATGAAAATCATTAAATGCTTTGACAATTGCAGGCAGGTAACAGGTATGTAGCCATTCGGCGCGTAATTGACGCTGTTCGAATGACCAGGTGGGGCAAAACAGCTTCATTTCCTCAGCACTCATACCAATGATGGATTGCTGGATGGAGTCGACATACCAGGCCAATTGGCTTGGATAAGCACGACGGTTCGGACCAGAAACAGGCGGGTCGATCAATACAATCTTTTTCAGCCCCGGTGGTTGCCAGGCAGCACAACGAATCACAAAACGTGCTCCCATTGAATGCCCCACCAAATAATATTGATCTATTTCAAGTTGCTCGACCAAGCCCAGAATATCTTGAGCACAGGTTTCAGTATCATATTGCAGATGATCACCCGATGAAGATAGACCACGTCCACGCACATCCAGAACATAGACATCAAAATATTCAGCCAGTTTTTCTGCCACAAAACCCCAGGTAATGGCAGGACTAGTAATGCCCGGAATTAAAACCAAGGGATGTCCCGCCCCCCCATAGCGCAGATAATGCAATCGAACCGAATTTACTGTCACATTACCGCCATAGCAGAATCTGCTCATGCTGGAACCTCCACATGCAGAGGTTGCGCATATACGTCATAGCCATACACCCAAGATGGATCTTCCTGAGTTTTCAGAAAGGTATTGGCATTGGACACTTTTTGTACCTGACTGGCACGTTCTTTACGATTTTGTTCATATAAATTGAAAGCCTGTTGATAATTTTCCAGACCTTCCTGTACTAGACAACGCGTTAACATGGCTGCGTCTTCGATCGCCATCCCTGCACCTTGTGCCATATGCGGTTTCATTGGATGGCAGGCATCGCCCAACAGTACCAAACGCCCATGGCTCCAGATTGGCAACGGATTACGATTATTGAGTGGCCATTTGGTAACATCGTCACTGGCGTCAATCATTGCTGTAATGGAAGGGTGAAAATCCTTAAATGTTTCGTATAGCTCAGCTTTATCACAAGGCACAAAACTTTTACCTTGGAAATCCCAGGCTGGATGTGGCACACCCGTTACAAAATAATACTCATCCCGTGCCTTGGTCGTGCAGTAAGCCATAATATGCCGATCTTCATACCACCACTTCACACAATCATCCAGCTCGAACTGTTCTTTCAGTTTGGCTAGCTTTTCACCAGAAATAATGGCCCGATGTGCCACCCAGCCACTATATAAAGGCGCTTCTATACCTAAAATTGTTTCACGGATCTTGGAGTTGATCCCATCTGCTCCAATCACAATATCCGCTTGTGTCACTGTGCCATCATCAAAGCGCAGTGTTACCGCATCCGCATGCTGTTCGACGCCAACTAACCGCTTTCCAAAATGCAGTTTATCTTGTTGTAATTCCTGAATCTGCCGAGCATGCATATCACCACGGTGGATGGTGAGGTAGGCCGCACCATATCCTGTTAACGGAGCTTCAGCAATGACCTCAGCGGTGTTGCCATTACGACTAATCCATTGTTCTGGATGACACCCCATTTCTTCTAAATCTTTTTCCAGCCCCATTTCACGAAAAATTTTCATAATATTTGGACCGATATGAATACCCGCACCTAAACGTGAAAATACTGAAGCCTGTTCATATACATCTACATCAAAACCAGCTTTCTGCAACAGTATTCCCATCGATGCACCACCTAAACCAGCACCAATTACTGCAATCTTTTTAACCTTGTTCATTGCTTACTCCATCAAACAAATATTTCCTGGCCATTAGATATACCGCAGTGAAAAATTAAAGTCTATACACTTTAATTTTAAAATTTTTAAAATTATTAAAAATCCCAATCAATCCACTGTTTTTATTAATAAAAAAATATTTTAATTATTTTATAAAAATTATTTTACTATTAAAATTAAAGTGTGTACTCTTTAATTAAACAATATTTAATCAATCAAGGAGGATGCGTTATGCCTGTCAACGCGACTGAATTAACCCAAATGTTTGAGCATGTTTTACAACTCTCCAAAGTGGACGAAACGCAAAGTATCGCTATCCTGAAAAGTCATTATTCCCATCCACAAACCGTACAGTCCGCTTTAGAGGCAGCCTGTCGCTTAAAAGCCAAAGTCTTTATTTTGGAGCTACCTGCTTTCAACCATCCGAAAGCCATGGGTAATGATATGACTGCCTATTGTGGTGATACAGCACTGACTGGGAACTTGGCAGCTCAGCGTGCCCTGGAGTCTGTAGACTTGATCATCGATACCATGATGTTGTTACACTCACCAGAACAAGAACAAATTTTAAAAACGGGCACACGAATTTTACTTGCGGTTGAGCCCCCCGAAGTTCTAGCCAGAATTTTACCGACACTGGCGGATAAACAGCGTGTAGAAACGGCGGAGAAATATCTCAAACAGGCCAAAAGTATGCATGTAACTTCAAAAGCGGGGACAGATTTTTATGCTCCTTTAGGACAATACCCAGCAGTTACTGAATACGGTTTTGCAGACCAACCAGGTCGTTGGGATCATTGGCCAAGTGGCTTCTTGTTTACATGGCCGAATGAAAATACTGCAGAAGGAACCTTGGTTTTAGATGTAGGTGATATTCTGTTGCCTTTTAAAAACTATGTCAGAGAAAAGGTGACACTGGAAGTTGAAAAGGGTTTTATTACCAAAATTCATGGTGGCTTTGAAGCTGAATATTTACGTGATTACATGAAGTATTTCAATGACCCAGAGGTTTATGGCATCTCTCATATTGGCTGGGGTCTACAACCCAGAGCACAATGGACAGCCATGGGACTACATGACAAAAATGATGGGATGTGTATGGATGCACGGGCATTTAATGGAAACTTCCTTTTTTCCACAGGCCCAAATACTGAGGTCGGTGGTAGCAGGAAAACCCCTTGCCATCTGGATATACCACTTAGACATTGTACGGTTAAATTAGATGAACTTATTGTTGTTGACCAAGGTACACCCGTCGATTTAGTTTAGCTATCTATCTAAATAACGACCACTCGCCATGGTCGTTATTTTATGCAATAACGCTTATAATCAAATTACTTTTTTAATTTCAATACCCTTTCTGATTCGGGTCAACAAAACAATGAACAAAATTGAGCATAAATACATCATTGAAGATCAAGTAGGTTACTTGCTGCGCCGTGTGTATTATCATCATCTCGCCATTTTTCAGCAGCGTCTCGATGAAACCCAGCTAACATCGGTACAATTTGCCACCCTATATTCAGTAAATAAATTAAAAGAATGCTCTCAAAAAGAATTAGTCGATGATACTGGTATCGATCAGGCAACCATTCGCGGTATTATTCAACGCTTAAAGGATAAAGGGCTTATTTCTCAGGACCCAGATCAACTCGACAAACGTAAGGTACTGATTCATATAACAGAACAAGGAAAAGAACAGCTCCAACAGGCCATTCCTATCGCGGAAACAATCACGGATTTAACACTGGAAGGACTCAATCCAGCTGAACGGATTGCTTTAAAATTTTTACTGCAAAAAATTTTAGAGCCAATAAAAAAATAAACAGAGAAAAAATTATGCCCTACCGTTTAGGGCCATAGATTTTTTATTAAAGGTTTTCCAATTGTATGCATAGAAACCAAAGCAATCTGTTCAACATTACTGCGCAATATAAAAAAGCCCATTTAAAATGAGCTTTTCATAATCAATCATTAACCACTAACCATTCTTAAATTCATCACTTTCAAAATAGGATTTGATCTGTTCAGCAGAACTGGTTTTCAACTGATCCAGAATAATGCTCAGGTCATGTTCAAATGTAAACTCTGCCGGTATTTCTTCATGGATGGGTGGCAGTCTCTTTACCCCACCTTCTGTGATACGTTCAATAAACCCTGCTAACCACAACACAAACTCATCTTTATTTTTATAGTTGGGGACCAAACTGACATCAATACAAATATGGTCTTTGGTCGGCCTATCCTGAAAACCTTCCACGAAATCGATATAGTTATACAATAATTTTAAATCCGTATCTTTAAGTTCTTCACGTAACTGTTTAACAATGAAGTTTAGGCAATCTTGCAGCGGAGCATGAAACTTTTTCTCCTCTTCAAAATGCCTGTAAATATTATCAGCGATACGCAAATACTGTGGCATGACGCTATCCTTGGTGTTGTTATGTCCCACTGAGTATGGAACCAAAAGTTTAGTAGATTTGTAATCTTTTACAATGAAGATGTATTTTATATAAACTTTATATGAATAACGACAGATTAGATAGCGCCAAATAAAATTTAAATCATCAATCTAATTTTTCTGCCGATACTTTTGCGTTGGACTTTCATAAGTGGTTTGTGCAATCGGTGAGACGCGCCAGATTGTATTGCCCACATCATCAGCCACTAAAAGCGCGCCAGAAAAATCAATTGCGACCCCTACTGGACGGCCATAAGCTTCACCTTTCTCGCTTAAGAAACCCGTCAGCACATCTTGTGATGGACCAGAAGGCTGTCCATTTCGGAAAGGCACAAAAACCACTTTGTATCCACTATGGGGCTTTCGGTTCCAAGAACCATGCTGTCCAATGAATGCACCGCCGCGATACTGCGGCATAAGCTCGGTTGCATAGAATGCCAAACCCAAAGATGCGGTATGGTTACCCAAGGCATAGTCAGGTTTAAGCGCCCGCTTCACTAGCTCAGGATTTTGAGGCTTGACCCGTTTATCCACATGTTGGCCATAATAGCTATATGGCCAACCATAAAACGCCCCATCTTTGACTGAGGTCATATAATCTGGAACCAAGTCACTGCCGAGTTCATCCCGTTCATTGACCACTGTCCAGAGTTGCCCGCCCTGTGGTTGCCAACCCATGCCATTCGGATTACGCAGTCCGGTTGCATAAGGCCTAACTTTGGCAGTAGCAATATCATATTCCAGAATCTGTGCCCGTCCCTGTTCCTGATCCAGACCATTCTCACCAGCATTACTATTCGAGCCGACCGTGATATAGAGTTTACTTCCTTCTGGATTGGCAATCACATTTTTCGTCCAGTGATGATTGAACTGACCGGCGGGTAAATCCAGCACCTTGGTGCCCTTCGCCGTGATTTGGGTGGCATCCTCCTGATAGGGATAACGCATCAGCGCATCGGTATTGGCCACATAGAGCATATCCCCCACTAAGGCCATGCCAAAGGGAGAATTCAAATTCTGTAGAAAAACCGTATTCTGATCTGCAATGCCATCGCCATTGGTGTCCCGTAATAAGCGAATTCGGTTGGCACTGGGTAATGATGAACCAGCACGTTTCATCACCATTTTCATGATTTTGCCACGAATGCCCTTGCTGTCTTCCGGTTTAGATGGCGCATCGGTTTCAGCCACCAGCACATCGCCATTTGGCAATACATACAGCCATCTTGGATGATCCAGTCCACTGGCAAAAGCCTGAACTTTCAGCCCTTCAACCGTAGTGGGCATTTTACCTTTCGGCCAGCCCTTCGCCGGTGCAATATTGACCGTCGGGATCAGGCTGGATTGAGGTTTTGGTAAAACCGGATGTGGACCAAAACTCTCGCTAATCGGATATTGAGAAGACGGTGTGCAGCCTGAAAACATCAAAATCAGACCGGTTCCAGTCAGGGAGAAGATCAACCGTAAAAACATCAGGAATTTTCCTTGTTATTTTAATGACTACAAACAGCATAAGTGGATCTATAAGTGAGGTATAGCTGATTTGATTAACAGATTGTCTCTAATGTAAATAAACTGTTTAAAGCATACGTGAGCGGTTAAAATATGAAAAAACACAGAGAGAAGGAAAATCACATCAATATTATTCTAAAAGCGCTTCAATATTCAGAAATTGACTTGATCTGGCAACAGATCAATCGGCGAGAACTGATCACCCAGAATTATGTCAAACAACAGACATTACAACTGGTCGACTGCTTTTATGATGTGCAGCATTGGGATGCTTACCATCTAGAAAATGATCCGCCGAAATTAAAACAGCTCTACCATGAGCATGCCGCATTCATCGGAGCTTTTAATCCGCAAGGAAAATTGGTCGGCATTTGCGTGGTCTCGAATCAACGCATTCAAGATTATCCCGAGGCCAGACTTCTACACTACTTTTATGTCGATGCCGATCAGCAAGGCCAAGGCATAGGTGCGCAACTCATGCAAGCAGCAAAAAATGCTGCAATAGAACTGGGTGGAAACGAGCTGTATATTTCGGCCACGCCTAGCAAACGAACCGTTGATTTTTATCTAAAACATGGCGCAGAAGTATTGGATAAACCCGATCAGCAGCTATGGCAACTCGAGCCTGAAGATATTCATTTGCTGTGCAAGATTTAAGGGCATTCGAGCACTCATGTCCTGCATGAACGTAATGCTCATTTACACTGTATATTTTATTCTAAAGGGGCAATTAAAAGTGTTTGTAGCATGTCCAAAGTAACATTTTACCTATCGGGGTCAAACAGAATTAAGTCAAATCCTGCATCTAAACCCCTGTAATTACTATTTTTAATGTGTGATCTGGTCTTTTTTCTCCATTTTATACTGTTCCAAAATCGTGATGAATTGCCCTATTTTCCGCTATTTTTAATTTCATCATTTCGACTTATGCTGGAAACATAAATATGGATGAGACAAAGAGTCCCTCTACTTTTTTGAATTTTAGCATTCAGTAGATTGGAGCAACGCATTGAGTAATAAATCATCGTCAAATATGGATGGAATACAATTTCCGATTCAATCTGGCAAAAACAAGCCCAGTACGACAGCGACCGCCAAGAACATCTTATACGCCGCACTGAAAAGTGTTGATTCTCCCTATGCCTCTGAATTAACAGCCGAAAAGAACTGGAGAAAGAAATATCCGGTTTATTTTGAAGAACTGGTGAAAACAGGTATTCGTTCTGTTCAACATCCTCTACGGATTGCGCAACACGGGCTGGATACTGCGAAAAATTCATTTAATTTTCATCGTGCTGGTCAGCAAATTGCTTTAGAACAGGCCATGACCGATTTTAAAGACCAGCCTTTTGAAAGCTATGTGCTCAAAGGAACAGGCGATCCTAGTATTGAACCCTGGTTTATTCCCTTTAAAGGGCAAAAACTGCAAGGCCAAGCCTTACTCAAGCAGATTGACTGCTGGGAACAGCAACACATTATCGAACCTAGTCATGCCAAAGCCCTACGCCTGTTACAGGCTCATCCCGAGTGGTTTGACTTGTCCTCACGTACCATGGTGCTCTTCGGTGCAGCCTCAGAAGCCGGGCCTTTAAGCTGGTTAGCAAAATGGCGTGCCAATATTGTCGCGATTGATTTACCGAATCCTAAAATCTGGCAAAAAATTACCAGCACCATTCAACAAGGCAATGCCACGCTTATCGCACCACA
The DNA here is from genome assembly GCF_051947995.1 of Acinetobacter calcoaceticus. GTDB lineage: Bacteria > Pseudomonadota > Gammaproteobacteria > Pseudomonadales > Moraxellaceae > Acinetobacter. Next base: position 539,886 of record NZ_JBLVVH010000001.1, read on the forward strand.
AATGACCTTGGAAAATGGTGAAAAGCAGCTCGGTGCAAATCTCCTGACTCAAACACCAGAGATAGCGAACTGGTTAACTACATTTGAGCAAAGCCTGGATCTGGCTGGGATTGCATATCTGGATGGTGAAAAACATGTGCGTGTTTCAATCGCCATGATCAGCATCATGGAACAGGTGAGTCGTCAAAAAACTGATAGCAGTATCATGTTCATGTTAACGCCCACCGATATTTATGCCATTCCGCAATCGGTTGTACAGTCGATCCAGCAAAAAATACAACAGCGTCCACTGCTTGAAAAGTTACTGACCAAATCGATTCACAATATTTCCTTAAAACATTTTTTTAAGTCGAATATTGAGCAGTTGATTGAGTCGGATAATGGCCAAAAATATGGTATTTCCGATTGTATGGTGATTGAGCAAGGACCTAACTATGCCCTCGCGAAACGCCTGCAACAGTGGTTTGCCATTTGTAGCCGCGCGCGTGGTCAAAAAACGGTGATCAATATTGCGCCCTCTACCACCACCCATTCGGTCGTGAAGAATCCGATCCTGAAAGCGGCTTTTTCAGGGGCTGATCTGTTTAAGGTCGAAACTTTTAGTCCTGAAACCACAAATGCGATTATGGCAGCGCTGTGGGTACATGATTTAAATAATCCAGAGAGTGCGACCAATCCTGAAACACAGCTCGAACATCCTTTAGAGCTGATTATGGAAAATGCCAATCATGGCGGTTTGTGGCATGTCCCTTATCTAGCGAGAACTGCACTCCCCTTTGCTGCGGCTTATGGCTGGGTAAGAGAGAAGTTTTAGTTTTTTCTTAATAGAAAATAAATAGCTTGTTGGTTTTATTCCTTTGGTAAATAACCAAACTTAAAAAGAGAGTTGATAGAGACTCTCTTTTTGATGACTTTATGTCTTTTATATTTATGATGAACTTCAACAACCAAATGCAATAAAATTTCAACTTAAAGCTGATTCTCAGTTTAATTAAATGAGATGAGCAATATTATCAAGTTCCGGATCAACCTTTGATGCAGTAGCGCATCCAGTACTGGATAAAGCGATTAATACAATTAAAATAAAACTTCGCATTTCAAACTCCATATAATTTACCAGTAAAATTAATAACTCAAGCAAACCGCTCAGAGAGAACTTAAATAAAAGTAACACGGTAAATTAATGAACAATTGACACTAATCTCCACCATTCATCATTTCATGCCAGATTGTGGTTAAAACTTAAAGTTACACCTTATAATTAAGGATATAAAACAAATATCATTTTTATCTAATCTACTGATTTTATTAAAAACTTAAAAACTGATATAAATCCTGAATAGGTGATCTTTATTTAATTCTAGGGTCGATAAAAAGAATCTAAACATCCAAAGTCAATATTTGCTGATTTGTGCTGAAACCGGAGAATCTTTCTTTGATGAGAAACGACGACATAACAGACTGCTTACTACAATCCAAACTTGCGGTATTCATCAGCATCCTGCTTACAATGCTCGACACACGTATACAACCATAATGTTGATGAATGGAACCTAGAAGATACACGATGACAAGAACAAGATAGAGATGGGGAAACTAAAAAAGATTAAAATTATCAAAAACCTGTTAAAGCAAACAGGCACCTAATTAGGTGCCTGTTTTTTAAAAAACATTGGTAGAGATGCCATTAGTTAAATTCTACAAATAAAGCATTGTTTTATTTATACAACACCCTACATTTCTCCAATTTTCCTTTATGTGTTTAACCTACTTTTATGTTTGCTTCACCTAAATAAGCTTTCTTTGAAGTCTTATTCCATAAACAAAGTTCTTGACCAATTTTGTTTTTCATATGTACCTGAGGATATTTCCCTTGAATCAACAGTGCAGAATATCCAACACGATCATCAAACAATATGACGTTGCTCACTGCCTTGGCATTTTTAAGTTGACTGGCTTTTATACACGCCGCTTTGATTTCCTGATCATGTTTGTTCCATGCTTGCTCCGAGCTGGCAAAAGTCACACTTGTGATAACTGAACTTGCTATGAAACCGAAAACAGAAAGATATTTTAAAAATATACGATGCTTCAATGCCATGATCATTGTCCTATTAATTCGAGTATCTGGTTCTATACTGAAACAATGTTATGAGAGAAGCCAGTAAGTTATACATAGTGTAACGGCACATATGCAAGCTTACACATTTCGGTGGGTAGCCCTCACTCCTACCTAGATAAATATTATGATTTGCTGCATGAATGAACCTAATGCACAACCACGCATATTTCACAACATATTCACACTTCAGATTTTAAGCTATAAAAAAATGAAAAGGTTTGTGAATATGAAATTTCTAAGAGCCGTAACCGTATCCACACTGACCCTATTATCCTTGGCTGCCTGTAAAAGCTTACCCAGTTACAGCGCTGACTATGATAAGGCCAATAAAGAAATTTCAGGCGTTGAATTAAATGATGAGCAAGCCCAGCTTATCGGTCGACGTTTTGTATCAGCATTCAATACCATGGGTTCGGTTGCTTTTATCGAAAATGCCAGCCAACTCTATGCAGATCATCTGTACATTAATGATACGCTGTCGCAGTTCTCTACCAAAAAAGAATTGATCAAACATTTCGAAGGAATGAACGAACATGTCAGCAATGTCTCTGTCACATTAATAAGTGCAACGTACCGACAAGATTCTGCCTATATCCATTGGCATATGGTATATGACTTCAAAATGTTGGGACGTAAAAAAACCATGTCTTCTTATGGTATTAGTCAAATTAAGATCGATGACAAGGGTTTAATTGTCTTTCAACAAGATTATTGGGACCCCGCGAATGGCTTGTTCCGATCTTTACCTTATGTCGGGAATGCTTACGCTTTACTTTTACCCTTTAAGAAACCTTAAAAATCAAATAAATAAAATGTAGTAGCACATAATTATACAAACTTAAGTCTGTTGAATATGAAATATATAGCCTAGAAATCGTTGAGGTTGGAAATGCATAATCACTTAACAAAAGCTGGACTCGGCCTCTTCTGTTTTATCGCATCTTTAAGCCAGGTTCATGCAAATACGCAACTATGTCAAACGGCTCCCCTACTGGTCACAGCAAAAAAGGTCGGTTCGGTAAGCTATTATGCCGATGATTGTCAGCAAAACTGGGAAACTCAAAATATTCGTTTAGATTTTTTCTATCAACGGGATATTCCTGAATGGGCATTCAAAAAAGCGGCCACTTACTTTCTAAGAAAGAATGTGGCCAATTTTTCAGATCAATCCGTATTAAATCAAATTACAATGCTGTACCAGCCCGTCAAAAAGGGAGATCTTTATTCATTGAATTATACGCAATCCAGCAGTACCCTGAGCCTGCGTTTAAATCAAAAAAAATTAGGTTCGATCACTAATCCTCAGGCAAATCAATATTTTAAAATTTGGTTTGGTGATTCACCATTTAATGCTAAATTGAAACAACAATTACTTCATCAATAACTTGAATATAAATATGAGCAGTCAATTTGTCCTAATGGTGGAAGATCACTATGAACTTGCTGCCACCGTATGCGAGTTTTTAGAAGAACATGGTTTTATTGTTGATCATGCCCGTAACTTGAATTCGGCAAGAAATTTTTTATTAGCCCAGCCTTATCATCTGCTATTACTGGATATTAATTTACCTGATGGCTCGGGCTATGATTTATGTGAATGGCTCAGAGCAGAAGGCAAAGATATGCCTATCCTTATGTTAACTGCACGGGATACGCTGAATGATAAGTTAAAAGGTTTTACTGCTGGCACCGATGACTATTTAGTTAAGCCTTTTGATTTCAATGAATTGGTGATGCGTATTCGTGCATTGATCAAACGTTCTCGTGGCGAGGTAACCACCACTAAATTCCAAATTCATGATCTGATTTTAGACAGTTCAACGCAGACTATAACCCGTGCAGGCCAAACAATTGACCTCCCCCGAATACAATTTAAATTACTTAAAATCTTGATGAGAAACTCGCCAAAAGTGATTACCAAACAAGAAATCATTATCGAGCTCTGGGGGGATGAAGAGCCTGAGAGTGATGCCTTACGCAGTCATATCTATAACCTTAGGAAAATGATCGATAAACCGTTTCAGCAAAAACTGATTCATACCGTCTCGGGTGTAGGCTTAAAAATAGCTTTAGATACTGAGCCTGGCTAATTCAGATAAACCACCACAATCAGACCTGTCGTTTTTTCTAATTGCAGATCAGGGTGCGTACTTAAGTAGTATTGGCGGTCGAATAATTCAACTCTCCATCCCAACTGAGCACATAACTTCCTGACAAGCTGCAAACCGATACCGTGACCTTTGGGAGTGAGTTGGAGCTGTGAACTTAATTGTTGTACTTTAAGGTCATCAGGCATTGTAATGCCAATCCCGTTATCCGCGATAACCACACTGTTCTGACGTTGAATAATATGAATTTTCGTACCTTGCGAATAATTTAATGCATTACGAAGTATATTGCTCAGGACCATTTTCGTCATTGATGGATAGATCATTTTTGCTGAGTCTGGAGTCTCAACCTGAACACAGATCTCAATTTCCTGACTACGGTTAAAAGGCTCTAAATCGCTAACCAGATCCTGAATAAGAGGAGATAAAGGCAAATATTCGGCCGTTAAGGTACTGGTGTTATTTCTTGCGATCGCCAATAAGGTATCGACCAGTAATTGCATATCTTCGATGGTATTGGCAATACGATCCAAAGCCTTACTCTGCCCATAACGTGCCTGACAAAGCTGTACATTGCCTTTCAGAATGGTTAAAGGCGTGCGCAGTTCATGACTGACATCTCCGGTAAATTCCCTTTCCCTATTAATAAACTCGCTCAACACCTGATGATAGCGTTCAAGTGCCCGCTTTAAATACTCGGCTTCCAGATTGCCATTGGTATAGATGTCCTGAAACGGCGATGCTGCTGCATTTTGATGTGCCCAGTCAATATCCTCCAAGGCATTTGCCAAACGGGTAATGGGTGAGAAATACCGTTTGGCCCGGCGATTTGACCACCATAAAATACTGTACAGCACAATTAAGCTGAACATTAACGGGGCCAAACCAAACAGCCAGACGATCTTGTTGACATTACTTTCACCGAACACCAGTAATACGTGTTGTCCGTTACGTTCGCCGTAAACTGTCATCCTATTTTTTCCATCGACAAACACGCGATGAACGCCCTGCTCCAAATGCTGATTTCGGAAGGCAGTTGGAGGCATCGCGGTTTGCCACCGGTAACCATACAAATTTTTAGTATCCGGTAAATCAGCTTTCGGATTACGCTCAACGCGCATCCAATAGTGTTCCATCTCCTGCTCAAGGGCAGTTTTGAGTAAAGAACCTTTAATCACCCATGTACTACAGGCAATACCAATAATGATGGATAACGCAATCAGCCCAATTTGCAACCAATAATGGCGGTTAAACATCTCGCTCAGCGGATGATTATCCTCACCATTTTTATTCTGTCTAAACATAAGCTGATCTACTTGGCGTTATTTTTAAATTATACGTTTTTCTTTTTAAACAGGAAGTGCCCCACAACCCACTCCTGCCCCTGCTCAAACCCAAACAGTTCAGCACATGCCATAAAGAAAATACGCCAACGTTGCCACCAGATCCCCGCTTCTTGAGCATAAACCTCATCAAAAAGTGGTTTGAGCTGTTGCTCATGGCGATCCATGTTGTCTAACCAGGCATTGGCTGTTTTTTCATAATGTATGCCGGACCACTGCCAATGCTGTGCCAACTCCAGATGATCTTGAAAATGCAGAAAAGTAGAACTTGCAGGCATCAATCCGCCGGTAAAAAAGTAACGTGACATCCAGTCATATTCACTTTTTATTTCAAATGGATAATGCAGGAATCTATGACAGAAGATATGACACCACAACATACCATCAGCTTTTAGCCAGGACTGGATTTTCTCAAAAAGTCGTTGATAATTTCGAACATGTTCAAACATTTCAACTGAAACCACACGATCAAATGTCTGCTGTTTTAATTCAAGTACATTGACATCACAGGTCACGATCTCAACATTCCTGAGCCCACGCTTTGCTGCTTCAGACAAAATATAGTGTCGCTGAGTGCTGGAATTAGAAACTGCAGTAATGTGCGAGTCAGGATAGTGTTCTGCCATCCATAATGTAAACGAGCCCCAACCACACCCCAGTTCCAGAATATGTTGTCCATTTTTCAGTTGTGCCCGCTCACTATAAATTTGTAGGGCAAGCGCTTCTGCCTCATCTAATGTGGTTTGGTCGTTTGCAAAAAAACATGCACTATACTTGAGATGTTTACCCAGTACGGCCTGAAAAAATGCTGTCGGTAATTCATAGTGCTGTTCATTGGCCTTGTCTGTTTCAATGGCGATTGCGCTATGCTTGAGCATATACAATACATCCATATAGCGTTGAGCCCCTTGTTCAGGATCATAACGCCCTTCCTGAATCAGACGCTTTTTACTTAACGAGCGAATTGCAGCACGAATTGCCGGGTCTGGCACCAGACCACTTTCTACAAGTTTTAATGATTTTTGAATAATAAAGTCCATGTGCGTACCTACTCTTTGGGTTTCCACGGAATAAACATCGAAGTTCTTTTTTGATAATCGAGATAATTTTGTCCCCGATTTTTTAATGCCTGCTGTTCGCTGAATGGAATTCCGGTAATGTAATACAGAAAAAACCACATCAACACAGGATAAATCCATAAGCTATATAAGCCTGCTGCGATACCGATGACTGGATATGTAAACCAATGCAACCACTCAAAGAAATAATTGGGATGACGTGAGTAACGCCATAATCCCTGATCCATGGTTTTGCCACGATTCTGGATGTTTTGTTTAAACCGATAGAGTTGCTGGTCCGCAACCACTTCGCCAATAAATGCAAACCCCATAATCAAACCGGCAATGATCAGATAATCTGTTGTTTCAGCTAACCAGATAGAACTGGGTACATTTAATAAACTCCACATGGGAACCGTAAATAATATGGCCAGACCCGCTTGAAAGATAAAGAAAGCAAGAAAACCTAAGTGCTGGAATTTACCCATGGCCTCACGCATATTGGCATAACGGCGATCTTCTTCGTGCTCCAAGGCATAGCGACGAAACAGGTGTAGACTCAAACGCAAGAACCAGACAGAGCTGAAAACACCAATAAACCATCTGACCTGCGTCGGCGCGACATCGATATACCAAGCCGTGATCAAGATGTTGATGAAAATACAGAAGCTCCAAGCCACATCGACGATGCCTGCCCGACGATTATAGCTTGCCCAAAACCAGCAAATGGTCATCACGACGGCATCAAGTAAAAACAATTGCAACAACATCACTGCCTCCCTGATCTATCCCAAAGACTCAATAAGGGCTTGCTTCAAATAACAGGTGAACATCACTAATCACTCCCTCTTTGAATCCTCCCTCGCAATAACACAAATAAAAGTCCCACATGCGAATAAAGGTTTCATCAAAACCTAAAGCAAGAACCTCTGCTCTTGCATTTAAAAAACGTTCGCGCCATTGATGAATGGTTTCTGCATAGCTGGATCCGATATCTTCAAGATGCTTCAATCTTAATTTCTGTTCTGAGGCGGCTTGTGTCAGGACACTGATGCTGGGAATAAAACTTCCAGGGAAAATATAACGTTTTATATAATCCACAGTCTGAAGTGCTTTTTTATAACGGGCATCTTCAATCGTAATGGCCTGAATCAGGCCTAGACCATGGGGTTTTAATAGTGATCGGCATTGACTGAAATAGGTTGGAAGATATTGCTCACCCACCGCTTCAATCATTTCAATTGATACCAGTTTGTCGAATTTACCCTGTAGTAAACGATAGTCTTTAAGCTGCACATCTACGCGATGACTTAAACCGGCATCGGCAATCCGTTGTTTCGCCTCCTCATACTGAGCCTGAGAAATCGTAATTGTGGTCACCCGACAGCCATAGTGCTGGGCAGCATAAATCGCAAAGCCTCCCCAACCACTTCCGATTTCCACCAAGTGATCCATGGATTTTAATTGCAATTTTTCACAAATCAGCTCCTTCTTATAATCTGAAGCCTGCTCTAAAGTCATTTCTTGATGTTGATAAACTGCACTGGAATACATCATGGATGTATCCAGAAATAGCTTAAAAAAATCATTGCTGAGATCATAATGCTCGGCAATATTTTGACGACTCCCCGCCACGGAATTTTTCCGGCTTTTGTACCACGCCTTTAAAATCAGCTGACTCGCCTGTGAAATCACATTTTGATTGATCTTATCGAGAACATCGCGGTTTCTTGCCAATATCTGGATCGTTTCAACCAAATGCTCACTACTCCAATATCCCAGCATAAAAGCTTCAGCCGCACCAAGCACTCCGTTTTTAAAAATAAGATCAATTAATTTCTTATTATGAACAGTTATAGTTGCTTCAAGGTCCGAGGCTTCCCCAACCGTACCACGCCATTCGCCCCGAAAATGAATCTGGCCATGACGAAGTTTAAGCAGGCTTCGAAGCACCAATGGCAGGGAATCTTGTTCCCCTAAAATAAGTGTTTTCATCATTTTATTGTAAATCCTTATCTTTTTTAGGGTGTCGATAAAATGGAACCTTCTTTCGCCACAGATGAAATGCCTGGATATAAATTGAAGCTAACATCTTGAAAGGTTCGAAGAGATGATAAATAGCATAATGATTGAGTTGTGAAGGAAGTGTGATGTGTGTTAACGAAAACTGCATGGTTGCATCAAAAATCAATTTGTCTGAATGATACAGCTGCATATAAATGACATTTTGCGTATCTGAAAAGTTGAATCGCCATGCGTAATGGATATCCATCGGCATAAATGGAGACACATGAAAACTTTTCTCGAATTTAAATTCATAACCCTGATAAGAGCCATGTTGTTGTAACTTTTCCTGACAATCATGAACATACACCTTCCGTTCATTCCAAGGCGTATTGGTAATTTCACTTAATATAAATACGGGTTGTTTTTGTCGGTTAAATACGAAGTAAAAGATGACAGAATTGAAGCTAAAGCCCATCGTTCTGGGTAAAGCCAATACACGGATTTCAGATTGTTCGGGCAACTTTACATGGGCGTGCTGGAGTACAATTTTATTTATTTTTTCTCGAATGCTTCCGGTATAACCCTTTAAAAAATCATTTTCATAAAGGTTCAGCACACTCCAGTGTGATGTTGAACATAACCATGAATGCTCAAGCTGTTCATGCATACGATCAGGATCAAAACACAAATAGCTAAGCATAGATTGAAAATCATGCACCTTCGGATGAAACCGTCGATGTCTAATCTGGGCTTTTGCAATGGAGAGCGGAGCTGCAAGCATGTGAGTTCCCCTGTTTATTCATTAATACCAGATAAAGCTTCTACGACACGTTCAGCACTTCTAGCACCGTCCTCATGAAAGCCCCAGCCCCAATAGGCACCGCAAAAAGAACTTCGATTTTTGCCATTTAATTCTTTCCAGCGCGATTGTGCCTCAAGTGCCTGTTTATTAAACACAGGATGCCGATAATGTCGCTCAATATAAATCTTGTCTTTGGCAATCGAAGTATTCGGATTCAGGGTAGAGAAAATCTGAGTTTTGCACTTTAAATTTTGCAAGCGATTCATCCAGTAGGTAAAACCATAATGGGCCTTCGCACTCTGTGACTGTGGTTCAGTTGAAGATTGAGGTGTGACATGGACATGCCAGCTTGCCCACTGGGAACGTGCTTTGGGCATAATGGACTGATCGTTATGCACAACCATATGGTTATCTTGATAGTTAAAACATCCTAAGATTTCACGCTCTATATCTGAAGCATCATTCAACAGTCTTAAAGTGTCATCCGCATGGGTAGCAAAAATAACCCAGTCAAAAATTTCCTTCTCCTGATCAGTGATTACCGTGACCGTGTGCGCTTCACGTACTACATTCTGAACACCTGCTTTTTTCCAAATGATCGACGGACATGCTTTTTGAATTGCTCGGATATAAGAAGCTGAGCCACCTTTGACCGTTTGCCATTGCGGTCTGTCTTTTATTTGCAACATCCGGTGATGTTGAAAAAAACTTATCACGAATTTATAGGGAATATTCCCTACCTGATCGACAGGGCTTGACCAAAGTGCACCGCACATCGGATATAAATGTTCCTCTCTAAAGACCTTTGAATAACCATGCTGATCCAAATATGCTTCAATCGATAGATCAGCGCCCTGCTCTTCGATATCAATCTCTTTATTTTCTCGATAAAATCGGAATAAATCCGATAGCATCACCCGAAAGTTTTGATTGATAAAATTTTGTGGCCGAACCAGTAATGACCATTTTTTTGAAGGATTGTATTGTAGTCCTGTCACTTGATTATTCACGGAAAAACTCATATCACTTTGCTGTGTGCTTACTCCCAACTCGTTCAGCATTGCACTGAATAATGGATAATTAACGCCGTTAAAAACAATAAATCCGCTATCAACAGCGACATTTTGATGATCAATCCACAACGCATGGGTGTCGGTATGTCCACCAAAATAATTTTCTTTTTCAAACAAAGTGACCTCATGCTCTTGTGAGAGTTTCCATGCCGCATATAGCCCTGCGATACCAGAGCCAACAATTGCAATTTTCATGAGGATTCCTTACTCTGAATTTTTACTGGATTGATTTTAAGAATGTGTTTAGTTTTTTTGCGGGCCGCATATATTCTGGGAGGTACAGGCTTTATGCCCCAGACCAGACCACACCAGGACATAAGTTTTAAACCATAATAAGTCATATCAATTTGCCACCAAAAAAACCCTTGTCTGGCACTACCTGCATAATAATGATGGTTATTGTGCCAACCCTCCCCTAAGGTGAGGATTGATAAAAAAAGGTTATTACGACTGTTATCTGGTGTATCAAAATCTCTACTGCCATATAAATGCGCAAGCGAATTAATGCACAAGGTTGCATGAATCAAGAGTACAGTTGAAACAACGAATCCCCAGACCAATAATTGCGGTCCCGAGGTCCCAAAACCGGGATGGGATACAGCCACCCATTCGCCCAATAAATAAATGATAAAGGCAGTTATTAGCACCACTGGCAAACTAAAACGATCGAGCCAGACAATCTCCGGAAACTTGAGCCAGTCCTTAATCGCATCCTTACGGGTTGAAACATTCTGTTCATTTAAAAACCAGCCGATATGGCTATACCAGAAACCGTGTGTAGATGAATGAGGATCCTGTGCCGTATCGGTAAAACGATGATGATAACGATGATGTGCAGCCCACCATAATGGTCCTCGCTGTGCACTCATTGTCCCTAGAAGCAAAAATATAAATTGTACTGGTCGTGAAGTTTGAAAGGTTTTATGGGATAAATAACGATGAAAAAATGCGGTAATTGCAAACATTCTCACCAGATAAAAAGTCAGCATAAAAATGACAGCGAACCAAGAAATGCCCACCCAGAATACTGCGAAGCAAGCAAGATGTAATAAGATAAAAGGAAGAATTCTCACCCATTGGATTTTCGTATCTTTATTGATATGAGGACCTGACCCTTCTTTTAATCTAGAAGCGTTATTTAAGGACCAACTATCCATCCATCCCAGAAAAAACTTAAACATTGATTCTTCCTGACCCATCTCTTTTTATATTTATCATTGTAAAAAATTCGATATGAAGTTTATGTGAAGCCTAATTTATAATTATTTATCTTAATACAAAACCATTAAAAACATAGGCTTATCTTGAAATTATTTTTCTATCTGAAAATAACAAGCTTAGACCAGAGATAGAATGGGTCAAAGTTATAAAATGAAATAAATCATTGATCAAATTTTTTAAATTCTTTTGAAAGTTGAGATAAAGTCTTTATCTGCTTTCCATAACGGCGGCATGAACGGCAGGTCAATAAATGCAGCTGTAAATTGCTCTGCTCTCGCAACAGCAATGCCCTATCTTGCTTTTCAGATAACAGTTGCGTGGCTTGACGACAGGTCAACATGAGCAATCCTCCTGCAATAACCATTTATTTTCCAGACATTCTCGCAGTCGAGTTCGGCTGCGATACATCAGTACATTAAAATGTGACACTGTCAGTTCAAGCTTCTCACATATTTCACTGGAATTTAGTTCAATCACTTCGCGCAGCATGAATACTTGTGCATATTTGGCAGGTAAATGATTAAGACACGCATCAAAAATAATCCAGAAATCTTGTTGTTCCATCATTTCTTCTGGACCTAACCAGGCGTGTGGAGCTTCATATTTATGCCAATGACCTGAAGCATCAAATAAGGCATCAATGCTGAGTTCACTTTCCTCATCTTTAAAGAGCTCACTCATACTGACCAAACGTGATTTTTGCCTGATCAGATCAATGATCTTATTTTTTAAAATTGCAAAAACCCAAGTTTTAAAAGCAGCACGGCCTGTAAAAGAATCTAAGTGTTGAAATGCGCTTGCCAATGCTTCCTGCACGACGTCTTCTGCCTGTGGCAATGATGAAAGCTGTAGAACAGCAAATTTAATCATTTGTTGTCTTAGATCTTGCAAAAAAGCAGGATTATGCACCTGATCTAAAAATCGCTCATTGTAATGTGCTGAAGCAGAACTCATCCCGGTATCTCATCATTATTATGGGGAACATGAATTAATCTTAACCGAGTTAATAAAGCATTTAACTCACAAAGTTGTATTTGAAGCTCTTGCAGAGATAAATCAGGCAGCAAGGATTTAATCCCATGCTCTAAATCGAGTTGCATCCATCCTTTTTGACTCAGTTGTTCTATCAATACAGCAAATAAAGGCGATAAAACTTCAAATCGTACTCGATCCAATTCATCTCGCCAGACCATAATTGCACTGGGTACGGGTTCTACCAAAGCGGGTGTCATTGCGGTTGTCCATTGATAAACCGGATATTGATAAGCCAGCACCCAGATTTGCGTCGTTAATTGCCAATCCTGATCCTGAGCCAAAACTGGAGATTCAATTTCCACGGTGTCTAGATATAATTCTAACCACTCATACTGTAATAACTCGGCTAACCATGGATATTGCTGTAATACCGAATGCTGCTGTTCGTTGAGATATTCTCTAAACTGCAAGGAAATGTCATTGTAGAAGGGCGACTGGCATTGTGATTTCTCGAAAAACTCTACCAATAATTGCTGCCATTGCTGTTTTGTTAACATCGCCTGTGCGACAGGAAAAACCAAATTAATAAATGAACATACATTATTAAATAGCAAATCACGATAGACCTGCATGCGATTTACAGCAAAGTTTTGTGGTGGCTGTAATTCTGGATTACGAATCCAATCACAAAACTGTCGTTGCGTTGTGTGAAAGGATATTTGTTTTGCCTTCATCGCGACTCCCCTGTTGCTGCATGATTTTGATTTGGCTCAACTCACTTTGTAGTTGTGCCCAAGATGGAATATTAAAATCACGTTCCAGTAAGGTCGGCTTAACCCCACAAACTTGGTAGCTATATTGCAGGAGCTGCCAAACCGGATCACTAATTGCAGCACCATGCGTATCAATCAATAGATTTTTTTCCACTTGTTCATGGCCTGCGACATGCAAGTAACGAATCCGATCTTTAGGCATTGCGTCAATAAAAGCATAAGCATCACCGCCATGATTAATACTATTCACATAGACATTATTAACGTCTAGCAGCAATTCACAATCTGCTTTTAACAACACTTCACGTATAAATTCAGCTTCACGCATTTCTGCGTTCGGCATCAAATAAGTGGAAACATTTTCAATAACCAGTCTTCTGCCTAAAATATCCTGTATCTGTAAAATACGCTCTGCCACATAATTTACAGCAGCTTCAGTCATTGGAATCGGTAATAAATCATATAAATAGCCACCATCATGGGTATAACTCAAATGCTCTGAGTAAGTCATGACCTGATAACGTTGCAAAAAAACCTTAATTTGCTGAATAAATTCAAGATTAAGTGGATGAGGCCCTCCAATCGATAAAGATAGTCCATGACAGATTAAGGGAGCTTTCTCCACACATCGAGCTAAAAGTTTGGCATGTCGACCACCAAAGCCCATCCAGTTTTCAGGAGCAACTTCAATAAAATCTGGATGAGTATCTGCATTTAAAAACGCATCAATAAATTCACGCCTCAAACCCAGACCTACACCAGCCAATTCAGCCATTGTGAAACTCCTATGATTAGAATGATGCCGATCTAGGTTTTAAATCGACATCATCCATGATTGATGGGATTATTTAGCCCCACACTTGCCGTCAGCCACTTTTTTATCCGCACCGCATTTTGCATCAGCAGCTTTCTTGGCTGCGCCACACTTTGCATCTGCTGCTTTTTTTGCTGCACCGCATTTGGCCTCAGCAGATTTTTGCTGTTGTTTAGCTTTATTGGCGCCACATTTCGCTTCACCACATTTTCCGTCAGCAGCTTTGCTTGCATGTGCTTCTGTTGCTGTGGTGGTGGCTGCTACAGCTACTTGGGTTACACCAGCAACAGACAATGCCAATAATGCTGCAACTGAAGTCATTGAATTAAGTTTGCTCATTTTTCTATTCCTTTTTAAGGTAAATACTCGGTTTGTACAGAGGTACATAAAGTTAGACGGCGCAACTCTCAATTTATTACAGTGCAAATGAAAAAAGTTTTTGTAAGAAACTGAACCCTCACCCGACTAATGATTATTCAATCTCATCCGGTGTGAAGTTATCATGAAGAACTTTTTGCATTCTTTCCCTCAGCACTATCAAAACATTTGTACTATCCTTCAACATACAGATGGCATCGCAGCACTTGCCTTGCGTTGTTATTTAACGCCTATTTTTTGGATGGCTGGCACAAATAAGCTAATACATTTTCAAGATACAGTGGAATGGTTTGGTAACCCAGATTGGGGGTTAGCCATGCCCTTTCCCCATCTTATGGCGGCTTTGGCAACGTCAGCTGAGATCGCAGGTGCCGTTCTACTGGCACTTGGTTTATTCACTCGCTTTATAAGTATTCCGTTGATCATTACCATGCTCGTCGCCATTTTCACTGTCCATTTACCAAATGGCTGGCAAGCGATTGCCGATTCACATGCGCCTTTTGCCAATGCTCAAGTATTGGCCTCAGCTGAGAAATTAGAAAAAGCCAGGGAAATTTTAATGACTTATGGCAATTATGATTGGCTCACATCTAGCGGTTCATTCGTGGTTCTGAATAATGGTGTTGAATTTGCGGTGACGTATTTAATTATGCTGATTGCGCTAATGGTACTGGGTGGAGGTCGATATTTCAGTTTAGATTACTGGGTTAAATCAAAGCTTCAAAGCTATTAATACATAGAAAGTTTTTAGGTGAAAAACTTATAATTGCTACCATCATGCTTATGGATGCATGAAAATAGAGATAGGAAAAATTACAGACAGACTGGACCTGTCAAAAGCCCATCCAATAAAAAAGCCACGTTAAAAAGTGGCTTTTTATAACAAGAATTTTGGTGGAGATGGCGTCAGCTGAACTAGGGCAATAACCAATTGTTTTATTTAATTTTTATTTTAACGCAACTTTAATTTACCCAATTTTATCCCATTGTCCTTTTATAGATTTTTAAAGGCGATAAAAAATTAGCTCAAACTTAATCTGACAGCACATTAACAAAAGGGTTACTGTCAGATCAGATTTGAGTTATTACATACTGACAAGTTCGATAAAGTACTAATAATTTCCTTTTTTCGCCTGCCCAGGGGGACAAAAACGGCCATACCCCCGACCATCAGAGTAACGTTAGTCAATTTTTATAAAATAAACATTTTCATCAACTTGGATTGGTTTTTCTGAAAAAGGAATAATGACAATACAATTTGCAACCAGAAAAGGTTGTATTTGATAAGCATGCTGCTTCTCAATTATCTCTAAGTCATACTGACCATCATCATGAAGTTGATATTTGCCCCATACTAGTCTCTTTTGAACCAGATCTGTTTCAATTTTTTGTTTAGCGCGACCTTTTATAAATATTTTGTTGAGAAAATCTGGATCGTGTTTATTTAGAATATACTTCACTATGAAATGCATGAGTAATGCAATGTCTTGCATATCACCAGGGAGATTAATGATCGTCGTTTTATCTTCTGTGATAACGGTCTTAGAGCCTCTAGAATTACCTTGATCATCAATGAGCGGTACGATTTCACGCACTTCAGGAGTTCTAGGCATACTTTTAATAAGACCCATTTCAGCAGCAGGGATAGAGCGTGTTTGGAAATTTGAAGTCATACTGCTAGGATCAAAAGACGTTAGTCTACCGATTGAAAATACTGAACCACCAATGTTCTTGTGAGAACAGATAATCATTACATCAAAATTTGGAATATGTTCTTCAAAAAAACGATTATAACTTTCCCAATCAGTTGTTAATGTCTCATCTAAAGTTGGGTCTTTCTCTTTCTTACGGCTATTGTATGCTGAATCATAACGCTTTGGCTTAAGTAGCTTTATCTCAACGTTATCATAACCCCACGTTTTCAATACGTCTTTAACGTATAAGCTTTCTTCACAGAATGAATGCTCTTCATCAAAGGAATGCATACTCACAATCATAATTCGTGGATTTTTATAAATTGTGATTTCTTTTATTCCAGCGCGTCTGAGTGCAATCAATTTTTCTGGTGTGATTTTTTCATTTTTAGCTAAGATTAGATTACCTTGTTGAATTACGCTGCCTTTCTGGATAACGCCTTGCATTGTAGATACAGGTGCTATAATTTTTTTATTATCATAATCAGAAATATCTAGACGTTTATCTTCTTCTGCAATAACAGCATCAACAGATTCAGGTAATTTTGTATATTGTGGAATTCTGAGTAGATTTTTTCCACTTAGATCCAGCTTATATGGGTTTACTGAACGATAAAGTTGCGATCCCCAGCAGTACAGGTTATCGATTAATATTGGTCGCTGTTTACTTGCAGCTTGAGTTGATTCTGAATTAATAGCCCAACCAGTGTAAGCAGATATGTTATGGACTGGATAGTCCTGTAAAGCATGAATATCAGTTGCATTTACTTGATTAAGTGCCATTTCTAAGTTTACAGTATCCTTTAGTTCCCCCAGAGGAAGCTGCATAAAAAGGCGATAATAAATTGTGGTCAGATCATATGGAAGATCTTCAGGTACGGGAAGTTTACGCATAAGTATAAGTCCAAGAGGTAGCTCTGATTTGAGATACCTCTTTAAATGGGTCATTAATCAACTTTTAAAAAGAATTCATCTTGATCTAGCACTCTTTCCGCACTAAAAAAAGCACCTAAACGAGCACCTGCTCTCCGATTATCAGAGGCGTCAATCTTTTTCACTGAAGCTTCTGCTCCACCTTCATCTGTTGCCGCAAATGGAAATTCATCACAATCGCAATCCGTTGCAACTTCATCAGAATCACCTGTAAAGAAGCATTTCGAACCCACAGTTGGACCATATTTTGCCTTACAATTTTTAACGGAAATGGCTCGATGTTCTTTGCGTTTTCCTGCATCTCTAATACGATGTAAAGGTGTTGAATTTGACGTTCTAAATAGTGAGTTTGGTGCACTAGCAATAAACTCCCCCGGTTTCCCTGCTAAAAAAGCTTCTTTAATATGCTTTGCAGATTCATCTACATCAGGATCAGAAAGTTTAATTGTGGTCATAATCGCTGGTGCATTGGGATAAACACAGCCCTGTGTGTTTAATTTAGCCTTCCCAATATCACATCTTACATTAGGATTATATAGGCCTGGATCTAAATAACCTGCATTGTCGAAAGATTCTTTTACTTTTGCAACCTGAAAACTAACACTAGGAGATAAAAATAAAGGATTTGATGTCTCTGCAACTATACGTTTTCCAAAAGATTTTGATGAAAACAATAAATATGCGGCGATTGTGTGCGCCCATCCAATTAGTAGTTGTAAAGAACAAACTGCTGGCACAATCTATGGTGAAAAACTCACTGAAGCTGGATTTATTACTTTAGCATTTGATGCATCTTATCAAGGTGCAAGTGGCGGTGAACCACGTTTCACAGAAGATCCTGCAACACGTATAGAGGATTTTCGTTGTGCAGCTGACTATTTAACAACTCTCACTTATGTCGATGAAAATCGTATTGGTGTATTAGGTGTATGTGGTGGTGGTGGATATGCAGTAAATGCAGCTATGACTGAACGTCGCTTCAAAGCAGTTGCAACTGTTGTGGCTGGGAACTATGGCCGAATTATGCGTGAAGGCGATTATAGCCCAGATGCAGCAATTAAAACTTTAGAAGCAATTGCCGCACAGCGTACCGCTGAAGCTCGTGGTGCGGATGCCTTTATTACTCAATATATTCCTAACTCACAACAAGAACGTGAACAAGCTGGCATAGCAGATATTGATATCAATGAAGCTGTGAATTACTACAAAACATCTCGTGGACAAGCTGAAGGTTCTCCAAATAAACTTCGTTTTTCAAGTTTAGCACCTGCTGTTGTCTTTGATGCTTTTCATTTAGCAGAGCATCTATTGACTCAACCTTTACAGATTGTCATTGGTGAAGTGCCTGGTGCCTTTGGTTCACATCGAGATGGTTATGAATTGTTTAACAAAGCTGCTTCTAAAGATAAAAATTTATTGGTAGTCAAAGGTGCAAGTCATTACGACTTATACGACCAACCAGAACCTGTTGCACAAGCTTTGGATAAAATTATTCCATTTTTTCAAAAACATCTTTAATTCAACTCTTACACAAAAGGAAGTAAGTACATGTGCTTCCTTTTGTGTTTTGGAATAGTTATTCTTTTTAAATGATCGAATAATTTCTAATAATATTTTGGTGGGATGGCGTCAGTTGAACTAGATTAATAACATGATGTTTTATTTTAATTTTATAAAAAACAAATTTACCCAATATTGACCTCATGCATTTTTTGTATTTTTAAGGAGTGGCTGAACTCAACCACTCTTTCTCTTACATTTAGAACCGATAACCAATTTTTAAACCATAAGCGATAGCATGATTATTTTTAAACTCCGCCTGTTCTGCCAGTTCTTTAATCCCATCGATAGGTAAATAGTAGGCACCATCTTCGGACTTGGCATCTCCTAACCAATAGTATTTAATACCAGCGGCGATAAAATAATTTTGAGCAGGATTGAATTGCGCACCCACACCTAAAGACCATGAACCCTTCATTGGCCCCAGTGTAGAAGCAGGATTACCCGTTCCAGAATCCCACCCAACATCGGTGGCAAAACTCCATTTTTCTGTAAATTGATGACCTATTCCTATTGTGGCGTTATATTGATCCTTTTGATACGAATCTAAATCAACGCCTTCCTTATATGTACCTCCCGTAAGCTCATTCAGATAATCTGCGGTAAGTGCGTTATATTGAGTTGGGCGAATATTAAAATCTTTCCAATTTACCCATCTTAAATTCATATAAACAATTGTGTGTTCGGCAACTCCAGTCTGGAAATCGATATTGACAGACTGAGGGGTTTCGATTGTCGTTTTTGTGGCATCGACATACTGCAAAGGTTCGCCAAATATACTTTCATCGACCTGAAATTCATATTTGATTTTGGAGCGATACGTGAACGCCGCTTTCAATGCAATCTCTGGAATTTGATAGCTCACCCCAGCCAGCCAGCCCAACTCTCCTTTTTCTTTAAAATTCGCTTCATAACCATTGAAAGCCTCTGTATAGGCCATACCTCGGAAAGAAGCTTTTCCTTTAACCTCCTGATAAACAGGCCCTCCATAAATCTGGAAGTTATTAAAAGGTGAATATCCAAAAATGAAACTTAAATCCTGACTTTCCACATTTACAGATGTACCTTCCTGACTAAAATCATTATCTGAATAGCTATTGTTGGCGCGAAGTGGATATGCAGTTTTTGCCGCAAATGGTTGGTCATAAAGCAGGCCGAAACTAACCTGATCGGTTAATTGTAACTTCAATGCAGCTGTATAAAATTGCACATTTTGCCCAATATCACCTGTATCACGGCTTTGATTTGCACGCACAAGATTTGGACGATCATGCACAACACCAGAAACTGAAGCATCGACAGCAAATGCATTCGCTTCAAAATAATGACCATTTTCTAAAAATGGCAGTATCGACTGACCAGACTGATCAAGTGCGGAAGCCTGGGTATGATCACTGATCAGCACACCGATTATGCCGCAAATAATGGGAGCTAATCCGAACCGATGGATCTTAGAAGATGAGCCATTTAAACCATTATTTCGAGTTACGTCTCTAGTTTTCGAGAATAATCCAGAGAAGCCCACCCTCTCCTTGCATACAGATTTTTCCATTATTAAATTCATCCTGAAAATTATAATTTTTTGTTCAATCGCACAAATGATGAGATATTTCCTTATCCATTTACCATCATGAAGACCAGATGAAATGGATAAAGAATATACTGATAAATAAATTACACAGTGTCAATGACTATGTGTAATTTATGCAGAGAAATTGCTAACCTGACTTTTATATTTAATACAACCAATTAATAAATAAAATTTTTTAGTTAAAATTTTAAACTGCAGATAATGTTTTATTTATTCTCATAAAGCGTTGAAGTCCAGATATTTCGAAGTACACGAATAACAACCTCAGGTTCTACAGGAGATGAACGTCCGAATGCTTCGGAAAGATAACGCTCTTCGAGCCATATCAGCGCTTTTGCTGTTTCGTCGATATCTAAATTTTTTTTAATATTTCCTGCCTGTTGTTCTGCTCTTATGTGTTGAGCAGCCGCCTTGATAAAATCTTGAATGATTGCTCGATAGACGCTATCAACGCGTTCATCTCCACTTGCTGCTTCGACAAAGGCCCTTAATAAACGACCATGTTGTATATAGACATTTATAGAATCGACTAAGGCACGCTCTAGATCGTCTTGGAGATTATTTCCTGCCAACCACCGTTCCGTGATATTAAATAATTCTCGGGCAATATTCTCAACAAGACGAAGCGTAAGATCGTGTTTATCACGGAAATGGACATAAAAAGCTGGGCGTTTTAAACCTGTACGGCGCATAACCTCATCAATATTGAGGTCACGAAAATGATGTTCATTTAAAAACTGTTCAGCAGCCTCTAATATTTCTCGCTCAGATTCTTTTGGATCATGTTTAGGTCTACGGCGAGAAGTTGTCATATGGTCCCATTTCCTATTGGCATGGCGTCATTGTAGGTATTAATAAATCTTTCGACAAGTCTTTGTACCATTGTGCGTTCCCTCTATCCGCTTAAAATCAGAAAAAACAACTCATTAAAAAATAAAATATAAATTATAAAATTCAGTACCTTAACTCGACCAAATTTCCCCTTCCTCTTTATTCCCTCTTAACTCGAAAGACAATATCGCAATAATTACACACAGTCATTGACAGTGTGTAATTATTGGCTTAATAATATTCACATGCCTAGACTTCACTCGATTTAAATCGAAGTGAATGTGGACTAGATCAAGGACTTTGTTCATCAGGGAAAATGAAGATTATAAAAATCATCATCTTAGGAAATCTAACTGATGCTCAATTTATTAAAATTGTGTGAAGAGGAAAAAGATATGAGTACATCAGACCAAATTGCTATTACTGATGTTTTAATTATCGGCGCAGGGATCTCAGGTATTAGCGCAGCATACCATCTAAAAAAATATAGACCGAATACCACATTCACTTTGCTCGAAGGCCGCGACGAAATTGGAGGCACATGGAGTCTGTTCCGTTACCCAGGCATTCGTTCAGATTCAGATATGCAGTCTTTTGCATTTGGCTTTAAACCGTGGACCAATAAAAGGGTTTTTGGCAGTGCTCAAATGATCTGTAATTATTTAAAAGAAACGATCACTGAGAATGACATCGAATCTCATATTCGCTTTGGCCATTATATGACTAGTGCCGAATTCTCATCTTCTGAAGGCCTATGGACAGTAAAAGTGAAGCGTAAAGATCAGAAAGCTTTAACCACTTTCCGCTCTCGCTTCTTACTGATGAGTACAGGTTATTATGACTATGATAATGGCTATACACCTGAGTTTAAGGGAGCGGAGGAATTTCAAGGACTCATTATTCACCCTCAACACTGGCCAGAAAACCTTGATTATTCTGGCAAAAAGGTGGTGGTGATTGGTAGTGGTGCGACAGCCGTGACCTTAATTCCTGCGATGGCTGACAAGGTCGGGCATATTACCATGCTCCAGAGATCACCAAGCTATGTCATGGCAGCGCCAAGTACAGATGCAATCGCGAATACTCTCAATGGTATTCTCTCGCCACAACGTGCTTTCGATCTGATCCGTCGTAAAAATATTGCCTTGACGCGGGGCGTTTACAATTTAAGTCGTCGCTTTCCAAAGCTGATGCGTCGCTTTTTAATCTCGGATGTCCAGCGAAATCTACCAAAAGACTTTGATGTCGCCACTCATTTTTCACCGAAATACAATCCGTGGGATGAACGTTTATGTGTTGTCCCCGATGGCGATATGTTCGAAGCGATTTCTGCGGGTAAAGCATCTGTAGTCACCGATCATATTGAGCGTTTTAGTAAAGAAGGCATTTTACTTAAATCAGGAAAAACGCTGGAAGCCGATATTATTGTGACTGCTACAGGCCTTAATGCGGTCGCATTTAGCAAGACACAATTGATTGTGGACGGAAAAAAAATCGCTTATCCAGAGACCACGATTTTCAAATCAATGATGTTATCCGACATTCCCAATTTTGCTTTCGCATTCGGCTACACCAATCTGGCATGGACCTTAAAAGTTGATCTGGTCTGGAAACACTTCTGTAGATTACTGGATTACATGGATGAAAATAAGTACGCCACATTCACACCCGTCATCAGTGATAAAAGCATGAAACGCATTCCATTTGTAGACCTGAACTCAGGCTACATTCAACGAAGCATCGCACAATTTCCAATGGCAGGTACACAAGGCCCATGGATTGTAAAACAAGATTATAAATTCGATGTTGAGCGACTTCGTAAGGGTCCTGTTTTCGATAAAGAACTAAGTTTTAACCAGATTAAGCCGAAGAAAAAGCCAAGCGTTGTTACCACAGAAACAATGCCAGAACAGATCAAAATTCAGGCTTAACATGCGACTCACATTTTCATCTCTTATTAAAAAAAACAGATAAGAGACAGAAATTAATCAAGGAAAATATGATGGAAAATATTAAATTTACAAGTAAAGGAATTACCTGTTCCGCATGGTACATCCCGGCAAAATCGGATGAATACAAGTCTTCTCAAGGACGGCCTTGTATTATTTTGGGTAACGGTTTCGGTGGTACCATAGATACGGGATTACTCGATTTTGCCGAACCCTTCAGTCAGGCAGGTTTTGATACTTTCTCATTTGATTATCGTGGATTTGGAGAGTCTGCTGGACTACCAAGACAGCATGTATCTTATATTCAACAACGTGAAGATTATCATGCTGCGATCGAAGCTGCACGGAATTTACCCCATGTGGATGGAAGTCGTATTGCACTGTGGGGTACGTCTTATTCAGGTGGTCATGTTGTAGTCGTTGCTGCACAAGATCCCAAAATATCGGCTGTCGTCTCCATGAATCCGGCAACTGATGGTTTAGCCGCGCTAAAACAAGTCTTCCAATACGGTGGAATAAAGCAGATATCGACTGCAATCGGTCATGGTATAAAAGATTTAATGCATGCCATCACTCAACGCCCTCCCCATCTCATTCCAATTGTTGGACAACCCGGTACGGCTGCAATGATTAGTACACCCGGTGCCGAAGAAAGCTATACCTCTATGGCAGGTCCGACTTGGCGGAATGAAGTCTGTGCTCGTGCAGCTTTGGAAGTTTCATACAATCGGCCTGTAGCTTTTGCAAAAAATGTGAAATGCCCGACCTTGATTCAGGTTGGTGCCAATGACCAGATTGCACCACCGAACCCAGCCCGAAAAACCGCACGTCTGATTCAAGGCCCTGCTGAATTGCTGGAATATCCAATTGATCATTTTGATTTCTATACTGAATCATGGGGTGAAACCGTGCTGATTGATCAGATCAATTTCTTGAAAAAGACACTTGCTCCACCCTCCCTAGAGAAATGAAAGTTTATAAATTTTCATTGTAGAAAAACCTTTAATTCAAATACATACATAAGTGCATAGCATTCTGCGACAGCCTCAAAAATTTAATCAGCTATCGCGATGAAGACTAAAAACTGAAGCGTTATGTATGAACACCAATCACCTCACAAAGCAGTTCATTTAAATGCTTTGAAATTATATCAATCAGGATGGATAAGGAAATCTTATGTCACTCGTCAAATTAAGCAAAGATACACAAATCGATGAAATCGTTTCGATTATTAAAAGAGATGGTGGTGTCATCATTGAAAATTTTTTAAATGATGAAATAACCCAAGATATTTATCAAACATTATCACAGCAATTAGAGTTGATCCCAGACGGAGAAGATGAATATTTTGCAGGTACGAAGACCCGCCGAATGAGCCGTTTATTTGCACGCTTGCCACAAATGCCCTTGGTGGCAATGAATCCAGTGTTTTTAGATACCGCAAAATCGATTCTTCAAACACCACTACAGGCATGGAGTGGTGAAAATAGAATTGACCTCTATCCAGACATTCAGGTGGGTGTGACTCAAGCGATTCAGATCTGGCCAGGTCAAAAAGCACAACCCTTACATCGTGACGATACAGTATGGATGTGGCAACATCCGGGTTATGGTCGTGAAGCCAGAGTCCAGATTATGTTTGCTGTGACTGATTTTACAGAAGAAAATGGTGCGACTCGCGTCATTCCTGCCAGCCATTTGTGGGATGACCAAAGAGTACCTAAAGAAGATGAAACGATTGCGGCTGAAATGAAAGCTGGAGATGCTTTAATCTGGATTGGTTCGACCTATCATGGTGGAGGCGCCAATGTCAGTCATGCACCTCGTATCGGACTCACGATGTCTTATGATCTTGGCTTTCTCAGACAGGAAGAAAACCATTATTTATCTCTCTCCACCGAAACAATTAAAAGCTTCCCAGATGAGCTAAGAGGATTACTCGGCTGGAATATGAGCACTACTTTTGTTGGATTTGTCGAACATGAAGGCAAGATGATGAGTCCAATCGATATGTTAAATGTTCAGGAGTTTAAAACCACTGGGATTATCTGAGCCTTAGTATCTGGAAATTGGAAAGTAAGAAAACGTCGATCAAGTCAACGTTTTCTTACGTTTTTTATCACCAATCACCGTCTTAATATTTAAAAATTTCTGGATGCTTTGAATATTTTCATCACATCCTTATCAGTTCATTTAGACCATCAAATCAATCACTGGTCTGCAAGAGTTTATATGCAACTGTGCTCTGCATATTTTAACTTACCTTCAATGCAATCCTATATACACCCTTCCTCACGTCAACGTGAGTCAGTGGTTTCGGTAATAGGGCTAAAATACTCAATCGAAGCTAATTAATTCTCTCATCTCCACACTGTTTCCACACTTTAATAATCGTCATTACACAAACATTCAAAATAATACCAGCATCAAAACTTCCCAATCTGGACAGAATGCCGAAGGGCCAATTTATGAAAAGAATTACATTTCCTCTATATCAGCCGCTGTGTATTCTGACTGTATTTAGCGTTCTATTAACAAGTGGTTGTCAGGTAGTTAGCCTAAAAAAACAGACACTGCATACCACCATTACCAATGAACGTAACAGTATTCTCACTCAAAATAAATTAAGTGGCGCCAGCCTGAATCTGCTCTATATGTCAGATATGGACATGAAACTGTGCATGAAAAATCCAGATGCATGTATTGTCGATCTGGAAAAAATTCCTCAGGTACAGACAGAACAATTATTATCCGCCGCTAGTGAGTTATATCTCTCTAAAGCCCTGACTCTTGCAGACTCACATGATTGCAAAATCAATAAAAACCCTAAAACTAGCGCTAAATCTGTCCCACAGGTGAATGAATGTTTAGACCAACAACTGCAAGCTTTAGATAAAAGTATCCGGTACAGCTATGCTTATCTGTTTAAGACCTCTCGTCAGCCTCAAGACCGTATTTTTGATAATCGTCAGGTGCAAATTCGGGACTTCTATAATCAGGCACTTAACCAGTTAGTAAATGTGTACAGTGCGAAGAATTCATCAGCGACGATTCCAGACAGCATTAAAATTGGTGAAAGTACCTATAGGATTGATATTAATTCCTATCCTAAACTGCAAGGTAAAAAGCTTGAGAAATTTACCTCAAGCTACAACATGAACTTCTCTGGATTAAGAACCATTAACCGTCGTGATGGTTTCGGTGCAGATTTCGTCGCGGTTTTGCACACTAAAGAAAATGATCCCAAAAATGGAAATCCATATATTCTTGATCCACTGAACTATGCTTACCCAAATGGCGTTAATCCCAATATCCATGAAGCCCATTATCTTGCGTCGACGCTGATTGCCCAGCCAGTCGATGAGCAAGCCACACTCAGCGAGATACTCAATCGGCCTGATTTCAAAATAAAAATCTATGATCCTTACACTGTAGAAAAGATCAAAATTGAAGATAAAGAATATTCCCTTGCTGCGAACTTCTCTGCACCCTATGGTTTATGGTTAGCGGAGAATAACTTAGGCTCTGCTGCCTACCTAACCTTGATTGACCGTAATCAACGTTTGACCATGCCCCATCTATATATGCTTGAGCCTTATAATCCGAATAAAAAAGTGATTGTATTGATCCATGGACTCGCTAGTAGCCCAGAGGCGTGGATCGCGGTGACCAATGAAATTATGGGCGATAAGTCACTACGTGAGCATTATCAAGTCTGGCAGGTATTTTACTCAACCAATATGCCTATTCTGGAAAGCCGCTTTCAGATTTCTGCTTTACTGAAACAAACATTTGCCTCTCTCAATCCCCAAGACCCTGCATCTCAAAATGCTGTTTTGATTGGTCATAGCATGGGAGGAATTATTAGCCGCCTTTTAGTCAGTCATGCGGATATTTCAAAAGAAGCCTTACCGATGATGAGTAACCACGTGCAAGCACGGATGAGAAAACATCCCGTCATAGGCGAACGTTTAAAGATGGAACCAATTCCAAACTTTGATCGCGTCATTTTCCTCGCTGCGCCTCATCGTGGAACTAGCTATGCCGACCGCTGGTTTACCGTCACTGCACGAAAGATTATTGGACTGCCTTCAGCATTTTTAAAAACGTTAACCGATACAGTGACAAGCTATGATGATGATCTTAAAGATTTTGTCAGAACCATCAATAATAGGCTGCAAAATGGCCCTAGCGATCTGAGTAATAAATCTGAATTTATGGAACTCACATCGGATATACAGCCTAAAGAAGGTCTAGTTTTTCATTCCATCATGGGTAATATCACCAAAAGTAATGATACGGATAAGATTACGGATGGCATTGTTCCTTATAAAAGTGCCCATTTAGAAGGTGCGATTTCAGAGAAAATCATTAAAGGCGGGCATTCTATTCAAATAAAACCTGAAACGGTATTGGAACTTCGCCGTATCTTGAGCCAACATTTAACCGAGCATGGTTTAGACAAAGTGAAAAACTAAACATCCAAAGCTAAAGTGACAACACTTTAGCATTTTTTCTTTTTATTGCTCGCTTTCCTGTATTCTTTTACGAATTTCTTCTCGCCATTTCAGTGCATTTTCTTGTTGTTTATTGAGTAACACACCGAGCATATAAGCGGTCACTGCCGCACCAATCAAAGCAATGCCACTTTCATAAATGATATCGATAACGAACTCAAGCACACCTTCGGATAAGAATACTAACATGCCAGAAAATTTCAGAAACTTGGCGATTGCTACAACCAAAATCCCCAATAAAGCCCCCGTCCATAAAAAGATTTTATGGATATTGATCGGCGCTGTGACTTGGTCAATTTGATCAGGATATTTTCGATAGTACTCGATTTCATCCTCTGTCACGTTGGAAGAGGATTTGAATAATAATTTAATAAATAATGTATCTTGATCGAGTTTTGAATTTTTCTTCATAGATACCGTGCATTATTAGTTTTCTTGTCTTTAATCTTACTAATTGTTGTGGAAGAAGTAACCCTCTTTCACAAGAACGGGCCTCCTTATATTAGTTGAATAAATCTCTCTTTGATCCTTTCAATCAAACACAAAAACTCTCAATTTAAGCTAACCCATTCCTAATAAGATGAATGATGATTTACTCTCTAAACAGCATCTATACATGAATAAGTTAAAACAAGCGTCCGTAACACTGGTTTAATTCAGTGCCATATTTCCTAAGCGACCTTTTTCAATTGATTCTGCTAAAAATCAGATTAAACGATTCAACAGCATTAACACAGTTTGTTCCATTTGCTTTTGTTTCTGTGTGTCGGTAATGCCTTGCACACTGAATCCCCAATATGCTTCAAATAAACAAGCCAGTACATAGGCAGTCGAACTAATCGCGTCTTGGGTTGCGTTTGGATACTCCTGTGCCAACTGATTTTCAAAATCAGGCAGCCAGTGCTGTGTCCAAAGATCATGCAAAATCTGCTTGATCAAAGGATTTCTGGCACTTTGCGCAACCAGTTCTAACCAAACAATCAAATCATCCTGACTCCGATAAACTTCGGGCGTGAATAACATGACGATTCTTTCGCTCAATGGTTTTCCACTAAACCGGTGAATAATTGCAGTCCCCATTTCTCCAATGTAGTGCTCAATAAAAGCATTGATTAGATCTGCACGTGAAGAAAAATAATGATGTACCAGCGTGCGTTGCATGCCTGATGCTTCAGCTACTTTGGCAAAAGTAATTCCTTCTAGTCCTTCCCTCGCAACGACTGAAACAGCAGCTTGAAGAATTTCATATGACCGTTCATGCGCTTTACTCGGTCTTCCTATCTTGTTTTCCGTCATCGTCATAAATAAAAAAAATGTTTACTAATTAATCATACCATATTATTTTACTGACATGACAGTCAATTAATTAAAGGAAGTCATATCATGAAAATACTGGGACTTGCTGTCGGTAGCGAAATGGACGCTACAACAGCACAAATCTTAACTGATAGTGAAATGCTGCATGCCGCTATTCTGGAAATTATCAATATCTGTGGGCTAGTTGCCTGTATTGTGTTGGCGCTTTCGGGCTGGATTTACGGCGCAAAATTTCTCAAGAAGAACAACTATCTGCTTGGGCTAGAATGGTGGATTGTGGCTTTTTCTGCGACAAACTTTGTCTTGTATATGCTGACGGGTGGACATGTTCATTATTCAATTACAATGTTTCTGGATTCATTCTCACGCAGCTTTGGTATGCCCGTCATTACCGTACTGGGCTTAATGGCACTGACCCATAATTATAAACCCACAGTGTTGAAGGAAGTGCTACTGTTCGCCGCTGCATTCGCTGGCACTTTTGTTATATTTCTGGCCGATTTCTTTGACGGGATACGCCCGTATTTTTACGTCGTCATGTGGGTGATTCTTGCGATCTATCTCTGCTACTTCATTCTTTGCTTGGCACGTGCTGGGGAAAATCTGCATGCCGTGGCGACAACATTTACTTTAATCGTCAGCCTCGCCGTCGCAATCGTCTATGACTTCTTCCCGATCCCTGGCGATGATACGCATATGATTTTTATGACTTGGGCATTCATTACCTGGGCTTATGCGGTCATCCAGTTGTATTACGCCTATGACGCATTGGCACGCTCTCAGACACTTTCAAGAGCATCATTGGTTCCAGCTCACTAATCCATACATCACTACATCATTATTTTTAAAATCAAACACCGTACAGGAATACGGTGAAGATAAAAAGGATAGCAAATGAATCATATCAATGAAGAAATGACGAACTATAACCCTAAATCTTTACCCTTTCGTCTTCTGGGTGGCTGGATAGAGCAACCAGATGATCTTCAACCCGAACTGGAAGGTTCCGACAGTGCTGATGTCATTGTGGTGGGGGCTGGCTTTGCCGGGCTCTCCACTGCCCTTGAGCTGACTGCTCGTGGTGCAAAAGTGATTGTGCTTGAACAGGAGTTTGGTGGCTTCGGTGCCAGTGGGCGTAATGCTGGTTATCTGCTCGGAAGTATGGGAATTGAGTTTGAAATGTTCGCAAAACGCGTCGGCGTTGAGCATGCACGAAAATTTGTGAATTTTTATGACGAGGCCGTGTGCTACGTCGAAAAGCGTCTAGCCGAGTTGGAAATTCAATGTGATTACAACCCTTCTGGCATCATACGTGCTGCGATTGATCCTTCTCAGGAAAAATGGCTACGTCGCAGTATGGAGGTTGGACGTGAACTGGGTTCAATCACTCGCTTTGTAGATCAAGCCGAGATGCGGGCTCGCGGTATTCCGCCAGCGTTTCTATTTGGTAGTGAGCAACGTGGCGGCACGCTCAATCCTGGTAAATATGTCAGCGGTTTACGTCGTGCGGCTATTCAGGCAGGCGTTAAGCTCTATGAAAAAACGCCCTTGCTGTCTTATAGTGAAGGCGCGGAAATAACCTGTAAGACTCCACAGGGTCGTGCAACTGCCCCAATGGTAGTATTAGCGACAAATGCGTTCACACCACAATTGGGATTACTACATGATAAGGTTGCGCCGATACGCGTATCAGCAATTGAAACTCAACAATTGTCTCCAAAGCAATTGGCATCTTTGGGTTGGCAGAACAGAGAAGGAATTATTACACCGCATCTCATGATGGAGAGCCATCGTCTCACAGCACACAATACGATGGTGTTGACGGTGAAGAAGTTAAATTATGTTTATGGTTCAAAGACTCCGAATCTGCCAGATCAAAATGCCTATGCTGTACTGGCACAGACATTGCGTGAACGTCACCCTACATTACAAGGTCTTGGTATCAAACACTGCTGGAGTGGTTACGTTAGCGTGGCATATGATTTTCTGCCTGTAGTAGGTACTACAGGAACACATCAAAATATCATTTATGTTGCTGGCTGTACTGGGCATGGGCTTGCTACTCAATCCTTTATGGGGCAGTTGCTTGCCGAGAAAATCAAAGGCGTTGAGAATCCTATTTTAACTGCCCTGTATCATAAAACGCCTTCGACACTTCCTGAACCATTGCAGTGGTGTACTTTTAAAACCGCTTTCTCAGCGGCTGCTTTTTATGATCGTCTAACTGACCGTAAAGCACGCTCTATGAGTAAAGATTCGGAGATATAAAAAATTCAAATAAACAAGCCGTTGAAAAATCAAGGGCTTATTTAGAAGTTTATAAAAATGGTGACAGTTTTTCATTTATTATTTCTGCGGAGTACGAACCAGCTTAGAAACATCATATCCGTAATCGCGTGCAGTTTGCACATACGATTGATACGTTGCTGCATCCAGATTCGGATCTCTTGATAAAATCCAAAGGTACTTATGAGATGGGCCTCCTACCAGTGCGACACTATAGTTAGAATCAACCCTTAGAACTCAATAATATCCTTTGGTGAACGGAACCCATCGTAATCCAGAAGGAAAGAAGCTAACTTTTAGCATACTATTCCCATTATTTTGGGAATGGCGCTAGTTGAATTATATCAATAAGATTATGTTTTATTTGAGTTTTATTTTAACACAACTTTAATTTACCCAATTTTTTCCCATTGTCCTTTTATAGATTTTTAAAGGGGAGAAAAATTTAGCTCAAATTTAATCTGACAGCACATTAAAAAATGTGTAACTGTCAGGTCAGATTTGAGTTATTACATGCTAGCAAGTTCGATAAAGTACTAACAATTTCCTTTTTTCGCCTGCCCAGGTGGACAAAAACGTCCATTTCCGTGACCATCATAATAGCGGCCATCATTCAGTCGACCTTCTGGATCAACGACGATGCTCCCTTCACGTGTATGTACAGCACAAGCAGTAAGACTTAAGCTGCCAAACAAAGCCATAACTAATAAAAAATATTTCATAACCCACTCCTGTCTAATAAAAATATAGATTTATTTTGCATTTTCTTCTATCTATATTTTGTTGTTAATTGCCATTTAAAATCTAGTTATCTCTTTACAGGTTACGCTGATTAACACGTTTTGATAACTCCTCAGCAGACTCTTTTCGCTCAGAATAACGATCAGTGAGGTATTGGCTCTGTCCACGTGTTAGTAACGTGAATTTATACAACTCTTCCATCACATCAACGATACGGTCGTAATACGACGATGGTTTCATTCGTCCATCTTCTTCAAACTCTAAAAAAGCTTTAGGAATGGAAGATTGATTTGGAATGGTGATCATCCGCATCCAACGCCCTAAAATACGCATTTGATTCACGCTATTGAAAGATTGCGAACCACCACTAACCTGCATCAATGCCAACGTTTTTCCTTGGGTTGCTCGAATCGCACCGCCAGCCAATGGAATCCAATCAATTTGAGATTTAAAAATAGAGCTCATCGAGCCATGACGTTCAGGCGAACACCACACCATGCCCTCTGACCATGCCAAAAGCTCATGTAGCTCTTTGGCTTTTGGATGCTCCATGTCCGCATCTTCTGGTAAGGGTAAGCCTTTAGGATGAAAAATTTTAACCTCAGCACCAAACTGTTCCAAAATACGCCCTGCTTCCATCACTGCCAATCGGCTGTATGAACGCTCACGGTTAGAACCATACAACAGCAAAATACGTGGTGAATGATTTAGCTCTTTAGCTTGTACTTTCATTAAAGTAGGTTGATCGAGAAGATTCATATCTACATTTGGGAGAGCCATAAAAATTAAACCTCTTCTTTAAAAAACTTTTTTCTAAGCCACAAACACACACTGACTAAAGCAATCAACACCGGCACTTCAACCAATGGTCCGATTACCGTAGTAAAAGCGACTGGTGAAGCTAAACCAAAGGTTGCAATCGCTACAGCCAAAGCCAACTCAAAGTTATTACCAGCAGCAGTAAACGAAATTGCTGTTGTTTTAGGATAGTCATTCCCCATCCATTTGCTCATAAAGAAGCTAATGAAGAACATCACGATAAAGTAAATCATCAATGGAATAGCAATACGCAAGACATCCATCGGTAAGCTCACCACATCATGACCTTTTAGACTAAACATCGCCACAATCGTGAATAACAAAGCCAACATACTTAATGGACTTATCTTAGGTAAGAAGACATTTTGATACCAATCATGACCTTTAGCTTTCACTAGAGTGAATCGCGTAATAAAGCCAAGGAAAAATGGAATCCCTAAGTACACCAATACCGCATGGGTAATCGTCAAGAAATCGACATTGATCACTTGCCCTGCAACACCAAAATAAGGTGGTAGGAAGGTCAAGAACAACCACGCATACGTACTAAAAAATAAAATTTGGAAGATACTATTAAAAGCGACCAATGCAGCTACATATTGGTTATCACCGCAGGCTAAACCATTCCACACCAAGACCATTGCAATACAGCGGGCTAACCCAATCAGGATTAGGCCTGTCATATACTCTGGATAGCTATGCAAAAAAATAATGGCTAATGCAAACATTAGTACCGGTGCTATAACCCAGTTCTGTACCAAAGACAAAGTTAAGGTTTTTTTGTCTTTAAACACTTGTGGTAGGGCTGCATAATCCACTTTAGCTAACGGTGGATACATCATCAGAATCAAACCAATCGCAATTGGAATATTGACGGAATCCACACTCATTTTATCCAAAGCAACGGAAGCTTGCGGAAGGAACACACCTATCGAAATCCCCAATGCCATGGCAATAAAAATCCATAGCGTGAGGTTGCGATCTAGAAAGGATAATCTTGGTTGAGCCATGATATTCTCATTCAATATGCGAAATTTGATTGATTGCTGCAATCAATTCTGGGCGAGACATATGCGCTGTATCAAGTGCAAGTAAAGCATCTAAACGGCGGTTGATATGATCGACTGTCACTTGGAAAGCTTTGAGCTTTTCTTCTTTCGGCAAATCTAAATGTGAAGGATCCGCTAAGCCCCAATGTGCCTTGATCGCTCCACCCAAATAAAGTGGACACGCTTCTTGCGCTGCTGAATCACAAACAGTAATCACCACGTCAGGTTGATATTGTTCACAGTCATCAATGGTTTTGCTCCATAAACCATCTGTTGAAAGACCAAGATTTTGCAAGGTTTCAATCGTTAATGGATGCACCTGTCCTGATGGCTTACTACCCGCACTGTATGCTTTCCATCCTTCAGGCGCACGGCTATTAAAAAGAACTTCTGACAGGATGCTACGGCAACTATTTCCAGTACACAAAAAAAGAAAGTTCATTATCTGTTACTCACAATAACTTTTTATTTGAATCGTTTGGGAATCTTTATTCGTTATGGTTTGACTGCTTACCAAAAGATTCAGAACGTCATGGCACCACGTTGGTAAATACGGATTAATGCTGTAATAAACCCATTGGCTTTGTCTTCTGTCCTGTAAGAGACCAGAAGAACGCAATAACGCTAAATGCCTAGAAATCTTTGGCTGACTCAGTTGCAGCTTTTCAGTCAAATCACAAACACATAATTCTTTATTCTCAGCGACTAAAGTCACGATATTGAGTCGAGTTTCATCTGATAAGCATTTAAAAAAAATAACTTGGTCCATTTCTTAATTCCTATTCACTTATTTGGATATACGGATAACCACATACAAAAAGTAAAATTTTTAATTCACTCGTTGACCATTTTCATCAATCACTTTTTCACCATCCTCTTTCGTAAAAGGCCCCTTTTGAGGTAGTGGTAGAATATCTAAGACAGCTTCTGAAGGACGGCTTAAGCGAGTGCCTAGTTCGGTAACAACAAATGGTCGATTAATCAAAATTGGATATTCAAGCATAAAATCAATTAATTGCTCATCACTCCAGTCAGTACGGTCAAGCTCTAAATCCTGATATGGTTGTACATTGTGGCGAATAGCCTGTCTTACTGTTAATTTTGCTTCCTGAATCAATTTAACTAATTCGTCATGACTAGGAGGTGTAATGAGATATTCAATAATGATTGGCTCAATCCCTGTATTGCGAATTAGAGCCAATGTATTTCTAGAAGTTCCACATGCTGGGTTATGATAAATTTTCACATTTGGTGCTGTTGACATAATAGTAGACGCATTAGATCTTTTATTGCACTTTATATACGAATTACCATATATATGCAATCTCATATATATAAATTTATCTTTCTTCTTAGACCGTACTTCACATATTTCTTCTATTTCTTTTAAAATCTACACTATCAAAATAGGCGATGATTTCTTTATGGGCTTGGCTAATATTATTTTTTGGAAAAATTTCTTGATCCTTTACTTGATGTAAAGTTTGTTTTTCCTTGAATGTAAACGTAAAGTCTTCAGGTATATTCTTGTATAAAGGGGGCAGTTTCTTAATTCCTCCTTCTGTCATTTTTTCAATAAAGCCAGCCAACCAAAGTATAAACTCTCCGTTATTTTTATAATTCGGAATTAAACTCAAATCAAAATACAACTCTCCTTCCTGAGCTTGTATAAGCCCTTTCTCCATATCAATAAAATTAACTAGAAGCTTAAGGTCTGTATCTTTTAGAGCCTTTCTCAATTCTCTAAAAATTAGATTAACTAGTTCTTGAGAATCATATGTAAACAGTTGTTTTTCCTCAAGTACATTATATAAATTGTCAGCTAAACGTAGATATTGTGGCATTTTTATTATCCTAAAGTATTTAAATTATCCAGATTAAAGTATGACTTTTCAAGTATTAATAAGTGTAAAGCTTTAAGTGATATATGTTTCTTCCACAGTATTAGTGTAAAAAATTAAAAATAAAAATCACATTCTTTATATTTTTTGTGATGAGTTAAATAAAATTTAAGCTTTAAATCAATAAAATATTACATATATTTTTTGAAAAATTTAAATTTAAAACCAAGTATAAAGGTCTACTTTCAAAAAGTAAAATAATATTTATCACGCATAGGGTGATTCAAACAAATCCATTAAAATCAATACATTAAGACCATATTAATATTCCTGCTACGATGATAAAAAAATTACCACTCATCTCAACTATTTGTTACTTTAAAATCATTATTTTGAATATTAATAATAAATTTTTCTGTGAAAGGAATAGATAAAATGGATCTTTTTGAAATTTTTATTGGAGATACTACTTGGAGCTTCGTTTTAGAAATCATAATCCGTTGTCTGGTTATGTTCTTTGTCATTATCAGTTTTTTAAGATTGTCTGGTAAACGTGGTATTCGACAGCTATCGATTTTTGAACTTGCGATTATTTTATGTTTAGGGTCTGCTGCGGGCGATCCAATGTTTACTGAAGATATTCCAATCATCCATGCGGTAACCGTATTTATTATTATTCTATCTCTCTACCGATTGACCACCTGGAGCATGGTAAAACAAAAAAAGATAGAGGACCTATTAGAAGGAAAAGCTCTTTGTGTAGTTAAGAATGGTCTCCTCGTCTATAAAGATTTTCTTAAACAAAGTTATTCTCATGATGAGTTTTTTTCAGAAATGCGACAACAAAATGTTGAACATTTAGGTCAAGTTAGGACAGCTATTCTCGAGACAGATGGTGCATTAAGCCTACTTTTTTATGAAGAGAAAGAGGTGAAATGGGGTCTCCCCTTATTTCCTGATAATTATTGCAAAGCCACCATACT
This sequence comes from Acinetobacter calcoaceticus, assembly GCF_051947995.1. GTDB lineage: Bacteria > Pseudomonadota > Gammaproteobacteria > Pseudomonadales > Moraxellaceae > Acinetobacter. The sequence goes on from NZ_JBLVVH010000001.1 coordinate 576,671, forward strand.
TAAAATAAATACTTTTTACTCATGTATGAAATGTGGAGAGACTAAAATATTGAATGAAATCGACCAGGAATGTACTCGATGTAAACATCATAGTTGGGCTGAATCGTTAAAGACATGCCGGATCGGTTGATCACTCCATTGCACCCTCTATACTGCATCGTCAAAAAAAACAACTTGAGAAATTCTGGTCAAAAGATACATAACAAATGCAAAAATGATATGAATAGTGGTTATGCTAGACCCCCCTTATTTCAATGGCTCCATTTATGGAAATTATCGAGCTTGTCCTTCAAGATGAAGATATGAATTTGCATAAGCTCAAAAAAGTCAAAGACACAGTTTTTAACCCTATTGAATTAAAAACTGTTTCAAATTGGTTATGGATATACGCTGATACGAGTGAATTCTTCTATTTTTCAATTTGGGAAGAGCTAGATAGCGCTTATCTGAATAAATTTATCAAATATAAAAATAAGTTATATAAAGTAATTGAAATCAATTCTTTTAATAAAACCAGATATTCATGATTGAAGTTCAATAGTTCACTTATGCGTATTCTTTATACAAAAAAGGGAGACTGATGAAGGCGATAGTATATCTTCATCAGGAGTTTGAAAATAGAATTGGAGCATACCCTAGCTTTGCTCCAGACTAAAACTGGTCCCCTAGGCTGCCACAAATTTAGCAAAACTCATTTAGATAGGATTAGTTGATAGTCATGCTCTGGGTATAAGAAAGCTCTATTCAAAATTCTAATTATTACAACTAATTTATTTTTACTAGACTTATAGTATATTGATTTAAGTCATTGTATTTTAATTTTATTTCTATCATCTTCAATATAAGACATCGTAATATCAATTAAACAATTGATTAACTCCTCAAAAGTAAAACCTGTATTTTGAGATGTAAAGAAATTTATGGTAAGCGCAACACCTGAATTAATTAGGATATATACCATAAGTTTTAGATTTTTTATTCTTAAAACTTCAGGATGCTTTACTGCATATTCAATTGCCAAAGTATTGACCGCTTTAACTGCTTTTACATGACTAGCTTCGGTACTATATTTGCCTGCAACACTGAGCCAATAAAAATACTTGTTATCATCCTGAGCTAAAAAGACACCAATTTTTAAAAAAATTGATCTTATTGCATCTGGAATCTCCATTTCTTGTATGGTGGGGATTACTTCATAAATCACTTTAGCCAGCTCTGAAACAAAACGTTGTTGCATCTCAACAAACAAAGCTTCTTTATTTTTAAAATATTCATAAAAGCTTCCCGAGCCGACACCTGCAATTTCGGATACTTTCAAGACTGTTGTGTGATCCAATCCATATCTTTTTACCGCTAAAAATCCGGCCTCTATAATAGAATCGTATGTATTGATTGAACGTTTTTGCTTTGGTTTTCTTACTGTTACCAAGATAATCTCCCTACATTAATATCCGTATTTTTTCCGTATAATTTCATTGATAAATTATAAAAATCTAATTGGGACAATACCATGTAAATATGGAAATGAGAGGATTTTTATGAATAAAACTAGCCTAACCACACAGAAGATAGTTCGACGGAATGTTGAGCTACCCTTCAATAAGAATGAAAAATTTTCATTCTATTACGAAGACAATGCTGCGGTAGCATCATTATTTGTAGTTTTATCAGCTATGTTTCCTCCTGGTGAAATGTTTTTTATTGATAGTATCCGCAATGTTCGTGACAAAATAGATGATGAAAAGCTTCAAGAAGATATCCGTAATTTTATAGCTCAAGAAGCCTTCCATAGTCGTGAACACAAATCCCTTAATAAAAATATTGAAATAGAATATCCAGAAGTTCATCAAATTGAATCTAAAACAAAAGCCCGTTTAGATGAATTAAGAAAGTTGTCAAAAATTGACCAACTTGCCGCTACAGTTGTAATGGAACACTTTACCGCTACTCTAGCTCGTCTACTATTGACAGATCCATTAATAAAAAAGAAAACCACTCAAGAGAAGAGAAATTTATGGGAATGGCATGCATTGGAAGAATTAGAACACAAATCAGTTGCATTTGATGTTTTGAGTGCAATTGGTGGCAATACTGTTAGGAACCGGAGAAAAGCATTAATTCGAGTGGTTCGAATGATTGCACCTATAACATTTGAATCTTGGTTTTATATCTTAAAACGTAAAGATATTCATTTTTCTCTAAGAGACTTAAAAGAAGCATTATATCTTGGATTTGGTGGTATAGATCGGTTAGGTATTTTCACCAAAACTTTTATAGAGATGCTTGATGTAAGAGAGAAAAACTTCAATCCTTTACACATGCAAACCGGATTGCTTGAATTGGAGTATAGAGAAAAGTTATTTGGTGAAAATGGTATATTAAATCAAACTCTTAGAAGTTAAAAATACTGTTTAGCTCTTTCTAAAAATGCTCCATCTTTTTTTTTAAAGTCATTAAATATGTCAAAAGTAAAATAGCGGCAAACATAAGAAATTGTCGCTTTTTTACTTAAATAAATGTAACGCAGTAACACTCAAATTCAAGTTTGATAGTGATATCACTGAGCGTCCGCACTGATAGTGTACTTCTTCAAAACAGCTCAAGCTCTACTATATGATGGTGAACTAAATCTTTCCTTAGGATTCTCTACTACCTTTGCCCCCTATAGCTAATCGATTAGTTGCAGTTATAAACTTAGGTGTATATTGAAAGTTGTGCAGCATGGGAAATTACCCATAATTTTTTAAAATCGGAATTATCATGATTACATTACACCACTTAAACCAATCACGTTCTTTTCGAATTTTGTGGTTACTTGAAGAAATTAAAGAACCTTATCAGTTGCAATGCTATTACCGAGACTTAAATACTCATTTGGCTCCTGAATCACTAAAAAATATCCATCCTTTAGGAAAATCCCCCGTTATTGAATGGCAAGGCAAAGTCATTGCAGAGTCGGGAGCTATAGTAGAGTTATTAATTCAAAAACTAGCCCCGCACCTGGCACCAGATATAAATGACACTTCCTATGCAGATTATCTACAGTGGATTCATTTCGCAGAAAGTTCTGCCATGGTCCCATTTCTACTAAAAATGTTTAATGCGATAGAAATGAAACATGGAACCAAATTAGCATTTCTAGAAGCCTATGCTCAAGTTGAATTTGATAAAATATTTGGTTTTTTAAATGATTACTTAAAGGATAAGGACTTTCTGGTAGGCGATCGTTTAACTGGAGCTGACTTTATGATGGGATTCGGACTTCATGGTTTAATCTATAATATGGCTCAAGGTGAAAATTATCCACATATTCAAAGCTATGTTGAGCGTTTAAGTCTTCTTCCTAGTTGGAAAACAGCAGAAAAGATTGAAAAAGATAGCTTAATCTTAAAAGGTAAAAATTAAGCATAATTAGAAAAATTTACAAAGAGATTAAGCAATAGTAAAAGCCTTAATCAGAGGGCTTTTACACATATCCCTACATGAATATTATTGTTGATCGTATGCGCCGTACATCTAGGCAAAAGTATTAATACCGCAAAGCTCAATGCTAGAGAAGCTAATAAGCGCCCGCAATCCCGCAATGATGTATTACTTTTTTAAGAAGAGATTCCGCTCATCAGCACGTCGGCGAACAAGACCCATCATTACCTCCCCACCGCCCTTATTCCAGCATGGAAACTGTTCGGCAGCACCGATATAATCTCCCTTGTTTAGTTTTTCCAACAAGTAGAATCCTTAAAGGTTTTCTCACCAATGTTGTAAGTTAGCCCTGACATTTGGCTCATCCAGTTCCTATGCACGTAAATACACATTGAATGGCCTGTTCCTGATTGATGATACCCAAATTGCTAATTTAAAATTTAAAATCCATATATTTAATCATTGCAAAAATTAAAAAAACCCACTTTATGGGGGCTTTTTTATTTCTTATTAAAAGTTCACTCTGTCTAACCGAACAGGCACTTCAAACTTTAATTGCATATGATTGGGATGGGAATGTCCGAGAACTTAAAAATACTTTATTGTATGCAATCACGATGGCAAATGGACAATCCTGTATTGATATCACTGATTTGCCAGATGAAATTCGCGCCCCTCAATACTATACAACTTCTCAATCATTAATTTTAAAGCCATTATCCCGAACAGGTAAACTGGATAGGACCACAATACAAACGACCTTGATTAAACATCATGGTGATTTAGCTTTAACAGCAAACGCATTAGGAATTAGCCGTACAACATTGTGGCGTTATCGAAAGCAATTTAACTTATAAGATTTACTTCATCTTTTAACCAATTCCGAAAAACCTGAAGTTTCGGCATATTGCGGCATTCTTCCCGGTACACCATGTAATAAGCCAATGTGGAAGAGCATTTCATTTCTGGATATAAACGAAGTAAACGCCCCGTTTTTAAATCATCTGCTGCCATGACACTTCTGGCCAATGCTACTCCATGTCCATCTATAGCTGTCTGTAATACCGCAGCAGAATTATTGATTTTTAAACCTCTTTGGGTTGGTTCATTGCTAATCTGGTTATACTGCAACCATGTATCCCAAGTGGTAAAGCCTGAATGGGCATCCATAGTTAAATCATGGATTAAAGGTAAGTTTAATAAACTCTTAGGGTCTTGTAACTGTTTCTGATACTTCTGATAAAACGCTGATGAACAGACTGGAAAAACTTCCTCATTCATTAACTTCTCTGCAATCAATCCTGACCAGTTGCCTTGTCCATATCGCACCGCAATATCAATACCATGACGACCAAAATCGACAGGCTTTAAATTGGTATCCAGTCGAATATCTATCTCAGGATAAGCTTGTTGAAAAGTATCAATTCTTGGTAACAGCCATTTCGCCGCAAAGGCAGGACTGATGGCAACAGTTAACACCCCTGTTGAGGTTTGAGCCTGTAGTTTTTCCAATCCAAGTATCAGCCTGTCGAATCCTGCACGAATATCAGGTAATGCCAGTAATGCCGCTTCAGTTGCCACTAACCGAGCTTTCCCTCCTGTACTTCGCTGAAATAAGCTCAAGCCGAGGTAATCTTCCAGACTTTTAACCAATTGCCCTACAGCCGCAGGGGTAACATTGAGTTCATCAGCAGCGGCCGAAAAACTTTGATGTCGGGCACTTGCTTCAAAAGCTCTTAATGCGTTGAGATATACAGGAGTTTTCATTCTAAAGATTTTCTATCAATTACCACAAGATTATCTCATTTGTTTATAACGGACCAGAATCATAAAATCAATCCATGCAAAGGACATAAAGAACAGATGTGTCAAGACAAAATTCAAAACTGATAGAGGATGGCATAGTCATGAATAGATTTTCTTTGAAAGTAGCAATTGTAACAGGTGGTGGTTCAGGTATTGGTAAAGAGGTTGCCACTCGCTTGGTGAAAGAGGGTGCAAATGTTGTCATTACTGGACGTAATGAAGATAAGTTAAAAAAGGCTGCTCAGGATATTAATGCCACAGGTGAGCATATCCGTTATTTTGCTGCGGACATTGCCTCCCCAGCAACTTCACAACAACTTGTTGATTTCACCACTGCAGAATTTGGTGGAGTTGATATCCTGATTAACAATGCTGGCATTTTTGCGCCTAAACCATTTTTGGAAGTCACCGAATCTGAATATGACGGGTTTCTGGACATCATCTTAAAAGGCAAGTTTTTCATGGCTCAGGCTGCCGCAAAAGCCATGCAGTTACGTGGTGGCGGTGCAATCGTTCAAACAGGTTCTTTATGGGCATTACAGGCCGTTAAGGCAACCCCATCGTCAGCATATTCTGCTGCGAATGCTGGTGTGCATGCATTAACTCATAACTTAGCAATTGAACTTGCAGAGGCGAATATCCGTATTAATACCGTTGCTCCTGCTGTCGTTGAAACACCTGTGTACAACACCTTTATGACAGATGATCAAGTGAAAGAAGCGCTTCCATCTTTTAACTCGTTCCATCCATTAGGTCGTAACGGTCAACCTGCCGATGTTGCAGAAGCTATTTTATTCCTTGCCTCAACTAACGCAGCATGGATTACAGGAACAATTTTACCTGTTGATGGTGGAGTCATGGCAGGACATTAAGATGTCTTTCTAACAAGGCTAAAACAAGTGCTACCACCATGAACTTATTGAGAGGTAACACAATTGTTTAACTTAATAAAGCAAATAGAGATTTTAATATGCAAGACTGGAATAACTACCGTGATTCTCTGCTTAAGCATGTGGCTGATTATGCAAAATTAGCACCAGACACCATGCGTGGCCTCTCCTCAATGGAAGCTGGTACAAGCAAAATTGGCAAACTAGATGCTAAAACCCATGAGTTGATTGCTCTGGCAGTTGCTGTGACAACACGCTGTGATGGATGTATTGCCGTTCATTCTAAAAAAGCGATTGAACTAGGTGTGAGCCGTGAGGAAATTGCAGAAGCTCTATCTGTAGCAATTGCATTAAATGCTGGTGCAGCCCTCACTTATTCAGCCCGTGTTTTAGAAGCGGTAGATAGCGTAAGTCAGCAATAACTGTTTTAAATTCTTCCTCCTATTGATCTGCCTTAGATCAATAGGATATTTGCCTTTTTGAATGGATGAGATAGAGCATGTTGATTAACGCTGATTTTTCCCGAATGGCTGTGGTTAAACCCAACGATTATCAATGGGTCAAGTCCTCTCGTGGTGAAGTGGAACGAGTTATGCTAGATCGGGTTGGAAAAGAAACTGCCCGTGCCACCAGTCTGGTTCGTTATTTACCACACACTATTTTTCCAGAACATCAGCATCCATTGGGTGAAGAAATTTTGGTGCTTTCAGGAACTTTCACTGAAAATGGTGATCAGCATTATCCAGCAGGCTGGTATTTACGCAATCCAGATGGTTCAAAACATACCCCATCCAGTGAAGATGGCACAATGATTTTTGTCAAACTCATGCAAATGTCCAAGACTAATACTGAGACTGTGCGTATCAATACTCATGATCCTGAAAATTGGCAAACAATTGATCAACGTCTGATTTGTCCCTTAAACCTCTCGCCTGATGAAAATACCTATCTCGAAAAACTTACCCCCTATCAAAGCTTTGATGAACACAGTTTAAATGGGATAGAGCTTTTGATTTTACAAGGTGAATTGATTGCAAATGGGGAGTGTTATCCCACAGGTTCATGGATTCGTTTACCCACCCAAAGTAGCCATAGTTTTTATGCAAGTGAAATAAGTGCAATGCTATATGTAAAAACAGGCCATCTTCTATCTGCACAAAACTTTGTGGAGCAACAAACATGATCCAGGCCAATATTGCCATTATTGGTGCAGGTTTAAGTGGTTTATATGCTGCCTATTTACTGGAACAAGCCAAAATCACAGACTATATTGTGCTTGAAGCAAGAGATCGTTTAGGTGGCCGTGTCTATTCAGAGCAAGGATTTGATTTAGGCGCAACATGGATCTGGCCCGAACTCAATCCTGATCTGATGCAACTGGTACATCAACTGGGATTGCCATTTTCCGAACAGTTTGAAAAGGGAAAGTTGGTCTTTGAAAAGCAAAGAGGCATCCCCCCTGTACAGTTATCAAGTCCTTGGGCATCGACACCCTCGATTCGCCTTGAGGGGGGAATGAGCAGCCTGATTCATGGCTTAGCCCAACAAATTCCTGCACAAAAAATTATGACTCAACATCAGGTCACTCATATTACTCAACAGCAACAAGCACCTATTCATTTAATTAGTCAGAATCAAGTAGGTGATGAAACAGTTATTAAAGCAGATTATGTCCTTATTGCACTGGCACCACGCTTGACTGTTCAACACATTTTATTCTCTCCAGCCTTGCCCATTGCACTACTGAACCAGTGGAAACACACAGCAACATGGATGGCCCCTCATGCCAAGTATGTTGCGGTTTATCCTGAAGCTTTTTGGAGAAAACAAGGCTTGTCTGGTCAAGCCAGTAGCCATGTTGGCCCTATGGGTGAAATTCACGATGCGTCTACGTCCAGTGGTCATGCTGCGTTATTTGGTTTTCTCGGTATTCCTGCAGACGTTCGCCAAAAAGTCAGTGAAGCAGACTTGATGGCACATTGTCGAGCACAACTGGTTCGTCTGTTTGGTTCAGAAGCTGCAACACCCGAATATGAATATATCAAAGACTGGTCAGCAGACAATTTTACAGCCACTGAAGAAGACTGGAAAAACCCTGCTGTCTCTCATGGAGTAGCACCTGAAAATACCCCGAATGACCAGATTTGGCATAACCGTATCATTGGAATTGCCAGTGAATGGTCACAGCATTATTCAGGTTATTTGGCAGGGGCAATTGGTGCTGCCCAAGAGGGTGTTCAGCGTATCCAACAACTCTTATAAAATTCAATAGGCACATTTATGCAAAAGACTTATAAAGCAGTACAGGTGAGTCAATTTGGTAAACTGGAAATGGTTGAACGAATTATTCCCACACCACAGGCAGGTGAAGTTCTGATTGCGGTGGAAGCCTGCGGCATCTGTGGTGCAGATGCAACCACAGTCGAAAGTAGCAATCCTGATTTTCAATATCCCCGTGTGCCAGGTCATGAAGCGGTCGGGCGGATTGTTGCGATTGCTAATTCCTCATCCTATTGGAAAATTGGTCAGCGTGTCGGGATCAGTCGCTTAGGTGGACACTGCAATCACTGCCCTGAATGTCGTCAGGGCTTATTTAATCTTTGCAATGATCAACCTGTTATGGGGAGTAACCATGACGGTGGCTATGCAGAAATGATGCTTGCCAAAGAAACAGGATTAGTGGCTATTCCTGATGAACTAAGTTCAGTTGAAGCTGCACCTTTGTTATGCGCTGGGATTGCCACTTTTAATGCCTTAAAAAATTCAGGGGCACAAGCTGGTTACTTGGTTGCAATTCTCGGAATCGGGGGGTTAGGCCATCTGGCAATTCAATATGCCAAACGCATGGGTTTTAAAGTGGTCGCTATTGGACGTGGACAGGATATTACAGATCAGGTCAAAACATTAGGCGCACATATTTATATTGATACCGAGCAGGAAAATGCCGTTGAAAGGCTGCAACGGCTTGGTAAAGCTCAAGTCATTTTAACCACGATTACCAATGGCGAAGTGTCATCAACATTATTTGCAGGTCTTGCTCCTCGTGGCAAGTTAGTGGTGGTTGGTGTGGGCAAAGAACCTTTAGTCATTCCATCACCATTATTAGTGGGTGCTGAACGAAGTGTTCAGGGTTCAATTACGGGTACACCTTACGAAATTGAAAAGACACTGGACTTCAGCGTCTTGACTGATGTACGAGCCATGATTGAAACGTTCCCCCTGGAACAGGCACAGCAAGCTTATCTACGAATGAAGTCAGGTCAGGCACAGTTTCGGGTTGTATTGACTGTAAGCCAGAACACTCATTAGTCACTTAATTCACCAAAATTTAGGTTTTCATTCTTATGTTGCAAAATACCATGCACCGTCAGATCTTAATTCTGGCGAGTTCACAATCTTTATTCCAAACAGTTTCAGTGATGGTCATGACTATTGGTGGTTTGGCAGGCGCAAATATTGCCAATACACCAACCCTTGCCACACTACCAATAGCCTCAATGTTCCTAGGTACAGCCGTGATGATGTTCCCTGCGTCCATGTGGATGGCAAAGGTAGGCAGACGTAATGGTTTTTTATGTGGTGCTTTATTAGGAATTTTAGGTGGCATCTTTGCAGCGATTGGCATTCTCTATAGTTCGCTATATTTATTGGCACTAGGCACATTTTGTGTCGGTGCTTATCAATCCTTTGCCCAGTTTTATCGTTTTGCCGCCAGTGAAGTGGCAGATGATGCCTTTCGTTCTCGTGCTATTTCCTTTGTTATGGCAGGTGGTGTAGTTGCTGCATTGATTGGGCCAGTTTTGGCTCGGTTTGGTGGGCCATTATTCAATCGTCTGGAATATATCGGCTCGTTCCTGATTATTACTATTGTTTCCCTAATTGCAATGGTAATTCTATCTAGACTGCATATTCCTGATCAGATAGAAGCCAAAACTAGTTTTAGTGCTGGACGACCTTGGCATCAAATTGTATTCCAGCCAACATATTTAGTCGCTTTGCTTGGCGCAATCACAGGTTATGGCATCATGATCTTAGGTATGACAGCAACTCCAATTGCCATGCGCCATTCACACCATGAATTAGGTGCTATCACCACAGTAATTCAACTGCATGTACTGGGTATGTTCCTACCATCGTTCTTTACAGGCAACTTGATTGCCCGTTTTGGTGTGCTAAAAATCATGTTTGCAGGTGTTTTGTTATTTGCCTGTTATATTGTATTTGCCTTGTCTGGCTTACAGTTTCATTCATTTGCCGTTTCCCTAATTTTATTAGGTGTAGGATGGAATTTCCTATTTATTGGCAGTACCTCATTACTGACAGGCACTTATACCCATGAAGAAAAAGCTAAAGCACAAGCCATTAATGATATGACTGTTTTTGTAGTGGGGTTAATCTGTTCATTTAGTGCTGGGGCATTACTGGATATGATCGGATGGAAGGCAATGAACATCGCGCTTATTCCTTTGTTAATCATCACAGTTTTGTCTTTAGGGTGGTTACACGCAAAAAATAAAAGAGTGTAAAGCTCTCTTTTGACATACTTAAATATAAAGATTGAATTTAAGTAACTTAGGTTTTTTAGTTTTAAACTTGCACTGATTGCTATAAGCCATTTATTTTAATTACGTCATCCGAAAAGAAGTATCAACAATATGCTTTAATTTAGTTTTTACATAAACTTAATGATATTTGATAACAGTTCGTTGGAGGTGGCGGCAGTTGAATACGATTGATAAAATATTGTTTTTGTTTTATTAAAAAACTTAAATTTACCCAATCTTGACCCATTACTTTAAGGTTAACAATGCTCCATTGATCTTCATCATTGCCGGATTCTGTGACAATTGCATTCAATAGACAAAACTGACAATTGAACAAAAGTCGCTATTCACTGCTGAATCAAAACTATCAATATTCCGGCTAGTATGTGATTCGTAAAGTGGTTTAAAAATATTGATATTACGTATTAAAAAATGTCCCAATATTTTTTTATGATTGAGGCATTTTTTTTGCATTACACTTAAAGAATAATGTTGTTATATTCTAGTTAGATTTAGGAATTAGGTTATGTGATAGACGTAAAATGTAGCATTCGGATATCTGCTTGAAATAGATGACATCGGTTCATTCTTGTAATCTTGAGAATGGTAAGAAACTAAGGTTGATGAAAAGCTTACTTGCGTCACCACCATAGTATGATCAAATCTTCCATCACTTTCCCAATCAGCAAGAATAATATCTCCAGTTCTGATTTTATTATTTAGATATTCAGGTCCTGTACCTAAGAAACTCTTACCTAATTTTTCCACCCCTAATTCATAACCATTTACAAAACGGTTTTTTAACCCATTGGCGGTAGACCACGTTTGGGCATAATTAGTAGAGGATTTATAGAACCAACTAGATGCTTGTGTTGAATTAACAGTAACTGTATCTTTCCAGCCACCTGTTCTTAATGCTTGACTTGCAAAGTTTGTACAATCATTCGAAAAGTTGACATAGTTTGGATTTCTTGACAAAGCCCATTGCAAAGCATAGTTAGTAGCTGCTGTATAATTCCAAGGTGATTGTCGTGGGGCATCTGCATTAACGGATACTGCTGTCATGCACAAAGCAAGTGCAATAATTGTTTTTTTAAACATTTATATTTCCTCTTTAATAGTTTTTTAAAAGATTTCTTTATTTAGGCCAGTCGCTCCCCTTAATTCCCTCTCCTCCATTAATGTAAGATCTGTTGAATTCAGAAAATTTATTTTTAATTCTTTCAATACTTTGGCTATAAGCTGTTCCAGCACATTTATCACCAAACTCAGTGCCAGCCATTGGATTTGATAAAATATTAAGAAACTCATTAATACGATTAGCAATATCTTCGTTGATTTCTTTACGCCCTGTTTCAGGATTAATTGTCATAATATTTTCAATATCAAAATCACTTGGATTTAGAAGAATAGGTATCTGATCGACAGGTAAATTAGGATTTAGTTTAATCATATTCTGTCTATTGTAATTTTCACATTTATCTAAAACAGCGGGTAAATCATCATCATTTAGAAAGTTATATAGATCTTTTTCGGTTTTTGGTGTGACGTATGGAGTTCCATCTTTTTCACCTTTTGCTAAGTATTCATCTGGGGAAAGAGCTGTTTCAGCTGGATTTCCTTCACCAAATTTATAGTTCAACTCTTTACCATTAAAATTTAACGTCTTATCTTTCCAATGAGTATTAGGATTAAACTTAACCGGAGTTAGTTTGTTATTTGATTTAATTTCAGAACTAACATTATTAACTTTATCAACTTTTTCCTCTTTTAAGTGCTCTGTATTGTTAGGCACTTCAACATCGGGAGACATCCAATAGATCAAAGCAGCAAAAACAAGAACAAATAACATAAAAAATAAAATTTTAATTTTTTTACTCATATTTTCATAAACTTATACTTACCTTTTGTTATAAAATAGACAACCTATTCCACATTTTCAACTATTTTTTCTGATCTCATTATTATTGTTTTCATTTTCACATAATATCTGGAATATTATTTTTAAGATTCAGGTAATTAAATAACCATATTATATAAAAAATAAATGTAACATTTCCTGACTTCCCGACTTTAATTCAAACCAAACTCTTATGTATTTAGTGAAATTTTGGCTCATTTCAGCATAGAGAACATCTTAATAAAATTAAGCGTGACAATCCCAACACAATTTCTATTCTTTGCATCAAGCGAAATACTTCCCGCCTATAGAACTACCAAATGTTGTACTTCAAACATTCTCGTTGAAAACTATGCTTATCATAGAAATAGATTATTATCTTCATAAGATAATCAGCGGGTAAAGTTGGGTACCACCATTTTCCCATCTCTAAATATGATCTCTTTTAGCGCCAAAGCAATTTGCATAGTGGGTTTGAGCATCTGCTGGATAGGTTTTGATGCGTCTAAGGAATTCGGGCATTTCGCTTTCTGATAATGAAGCTAAGTTCTTCACTTTTTTATTCTTGAGCGCATAGACCAAATCACTTGCTGGATTATCGTATCTATAGCCATGAGCTATGGCATATTTCATGTCCATACCACAACGTGACAAAGTGCGCTTAGCCACCTCTAATGAACCTCTAGCTTCGATCTTTTTGATTATCTGCAATATCTCTGGTGCCTGGATTTGATTAATACGTTTATTGGCCAAAGCAATATAAAGCTCATCTAAAGATGCTCGCACATTACTGATATGTTTGGATGACCAAGTTTCTCTTTGATTCTCAAACCAATCTTTAGCCACTTCTTTAAAGGATGTCTTAATGTCCTCGTGCAACACCGACTTGGAATATTTGTATTTCAGTTCAAGTGCAAGCTCCCTTGCTTGCTTTAAACTTATATCAGGATATGGACCAAGTGACTCTGACTTCCGCTCGCCAAGAACAGTAAAGCGTATGTTCCAGTATTTTTGCCCTGATGGCGTTACGAGAAGTGATAGACCGTTCTCATCCGAAAGACGATATCGTTTTTCTTTTGGCTGTGCTTTTCTGTATTCTGTATCGGTAAGCTTCATCTGTATTTACCCTTTATCGAGACTCAAATTATTGGGTAAATTTTCCCAATAATTACCCATAGAAGGCAAAAATAAGGTCAAATCAAGTCGGATAATATCGGACTAACAGGCAAATAAAAAAGCCTTTAAGTATTGAACTTAAAGGCTTTTTTATATCGGATTAAACAGCCCCGAATAATATTTTGGTGGAGATGGCGGGAGTTGAACCCGCGTCCGCCAGCATTACGCTCGAGAATACTACATGCTTAGATATCGTCTATTGTTTTAACGCTAAGCGACCCGACGAACAGGGTACTCAGCGCGATCCTCTAGATTTGGTATAGTGTCCCGAGGCTCAACACTATACGGACTTGTGTGCGTGCGCTTCAGTCGGGTTCACTGACCACAAGTATTCAGTGAAGCGGACAAGCTGCCCTTAGGCAGCTAGAGCGTATGATTCGTCGTTTGCGACTATTAAAATGCAAATTTTATTTACGAGAGAAAATGCGCTCTCGGCATGCATCTATGAGTTTCATCACCAGCGTCGAAGCCAGAAACATCCCCAAAGTACAGCGCAATCATAACATAGATCGTTAGAATTTAAATCTTAATTTCTAACCAATCAGCAAAATATACGCTTATTGCTGTATATGGTGACTGCACTTTATTTTTCAAGTACGAAATCGAAAAGCCGTCATTAAGGACAGCTTTTGTTGAATTTGAACTATAACGCACCATTGCCTAATACAATGCCTTCACGGCGTGGATCAACACCACCCGCATATTTGCTTTGATTATCAATCTTCACTTTCATTATTGTCGCAATACCGCTGGTTTGAGCAGTATTGGAAATACCATGTCCTTTTGCTTTCAAAGCATCAATCAGTTCAAGTAAGGATAACTGGCTATTTGAACTGTCAATATTGGTATTTGGACTATTGGTCGCACCAAAATTCATCAAAGACGTGGCTTGTTGGGCATTCAGATTCCAGTCCAATGCACCCACCAGCGTTTTTACCACATATTGAATAATGGTGCCGCCACCCGGTGAACCGGTTGCCATATAAAAATCACCCGGTGCTGAGCCTTTAAAGACCAAGGTGGGTGCCATGGTACTACGTGGACGTTTACCTCCCTCTACCCGATTCGCCAGTAATGCACCCGTCTGATCGACTGGATTGGCACTAAAGTCCGTTAACTGGTTGGATAACAGGAAACCATCCACCATATGGAATGAACCCATACTCGATTCAACAGTTGAGGTCATCGACACCACATTGCCATAGGCATCGACAATGGTGAATTGAGTGGTGCCATGTTCAACGGTCTTATCTATCCCTGCATTTGAGTTGAATTGACCGGCTGGCGCCACGCCCATGCTTTGATCTGGATTGATCAATCCGGCACGCTGTTTCAGGTAATTTTTATCAATCAAACTGGCGATACCCTTCGCTGGTAAAGCTACAAAATCAGTGTCTGCCACATATTTGTCGCGGTCTGCATAGGCCAGTCGCTCAGCTTCTGTGACCAGATGCACGCCCATGACATCCGGAATTCCGCCTTCATTCTCTGGGTTCTTAGGCGGATATTTACTCATCTCAAAATTTTCTAAAATGCCTAGCGTTTGTGCAACTGCAATCCCACCTGATGATGGCGGTGGCATGGTACACACATAGTAACGATCGCGGTAAGTGGTGCAGATTGGCGTGCGTTTTTTGACTTTATAATCCGCTAAATCCTGTAAGGTCATCAAACTTGGAGTGATGGGTGTCCGAGCTGCATCATCCCCAACCATTTGTCCCGCTTTAGCCACAATATTTTTCGCCATCGGCCCACTGTACATTGCCTTTGCCCCTTGACTTGCAAGTGCTTCCAGGGTTTTGGCATAGGCTTTGTTGGTCATGGTCTCACCCACTTTTCGAGGGCTACCATCTGGATAGAAATAGGTTGCGACTGCATTGGCATCCAGTGCCAGATAGTCTGCATTGCTGGCAATTGCATCTGCCAGACGCCCAGGAATACGGAAACCATGATCGGCAAGATCAATGGCCTGATCAAAAAGCTGATTCCATTTCAGTTTGCCATGCTCTTGTTGTGCCTGTTCCAGCAAGCGCATGACCCCTGGGACACCAATCGAACGACCACTGCGACGGGCACTCGGTACAGGTGCAGGTGATGCCGGATCATGCAGATCCTGTCGAACCAGGTAATATTCATTGGCAGCAGCAGGTGCGGTTTCCCGTCCGTCATAGGCGGTGATCGTTTTGCTTTCAGCATCGTAGTACATCATGAAACCACTCCCCGCAATGGTACTGGATTGCGGTTCTACCAAACCCAATACCGCCTGTACTGCAACCGCCGCATCCACCGCACTGCCGCCCGCTTTCAAGACGTCACAGCCCGCCTTTACGGCCAATGGCGTGTTCGCCACCACCATATATTTATCGGCATATTTCACCGTATTGTTTAACCGATAGCCTGAGGCGCCTTCAGGCGCTGCGGGATCACCACTCTGATCCGAACCGACCACCACACTTGAGCCATCTTCTGCCCGTTTGCTACAGCTACTTGGGTCCTGATCAACGATCAGGTTGGGGGTTGAAGGATGGCCTGTATTTGGATCTGTGCCTGATTGATCTGATGAGGAATCATTCCCACATCCTTGTAATAAACCAACAGCCAATACGCTGCTCAACCAAAATGAATATCGATGATTCACGTGATAACTCCACTATATGTGTATGCCAATCCATGCAATTTTCATGCGGGCAACTTTGTTCTCAGGGATAAAACTTTTAATCTTTGCTCAAAATAAAATTTTAATAATATTGAATGATTTGGGGCTGACGTTCCTCTGCCAGCAATGCTCCTCCCTGTTTTGATTATGTCTTTTCATCATTTGCAGCTGAATTCTGGCATGCCTTGCCTGAATAAAAACAGGCAAAATCTATCAATTCTGGCTTAAGACACTATTTTTATACATAAAAAAGCATCTCCTGAGAGATGCCTGTTTGGTTCAGAATTTCTAATGGGTCGGCATGCCACCGGTATTGCCTTTCGGTTTTGGACTCATCCAGATCAGGGCACTGGCAAAGACAAATACAATCGCCAGTAGCATAAACACATGATTGGCTGACATGGTAATGGCTTCTTTATCTACGAGATTGGCAATCACGCCCAGCGTTGCATCGGGAGAAAATCCATTCTGCAGTAAACTGTTTTGCACTTCTTGCGGATGCAGATTATTGACCATTTCACTACGTGCCACTTTGGCATGATCATCCCAAATGGTGACTGCAATTGACGCACCAATCGCACCAGCCATGGTTCGAAGGAAGTTCATCAAGCCTGCGGCAGATGCCATTTCTTGGGGCAATACAGATCCCATTGCAATATTCGACAACGGAATAAAGAAGAACGGCACGGCAAAACCTTGCAGAATCTGCGGCCAAGCCAAGGCCATAAAGTCAGCATCAGTCACCCAGAATGCCCGCATCAGAGTAACCACGCCGAGCAAGGCCAGCCCAAAGCTTGCCAATGCCCGCGGATCATATTTGGTCGACAGCTTCGCCACAATCGGTGACATGGTCAGACTACCAAAGCCCATGGTCGCGGTCAGATAACCCGCCCATGTTGCGGTATAGCCGAGATTGATCTGTAACCACTGTGGAATCAATACAATACTGCCAAAGAAGGAACCGAAACCAAAGGCCAGTGCCAGTACCGAAACCGCAAACCCCCGATGCCGGAACACATACAGATTGACCACAGGATGCTTTTCAGTCAGCTCCCAAATCATAAACACGATAAAGCCAACAACGGCCACCAACGCCAGAATAATGATACTGGTATTGTTAAACCAGTCGCGCTCATGTCCGAGGTCCAGCATCAATTGCAGTGCACCAATCCACAGCACCAACAAACCCAAACCAATCGCATCAATCCGCAATTTTTCGGTTTTGGTTTCAGCTACAGTCAGCAGTCGCACGGCGGCTAAGGCACAGACAATACCAACCGGAATATTGATAAAGAAAATCCAGTGCCAAGACAGATTATCACTGATCAAGCCCCCAAGAATGGGCCCGAGAATGGGTCCAATCACGGTGGTCATGGCCCAAAGACCCATCGCCTGTGCATGTTTTTCTGGTGGGAAAATTCGCATGAGCAGCGTTTGACTGAGCGGCATTAACGGGCCACCGCAGAGACCTTGCCCAATACGGAAAAACACCAGCATTTCCAGCGAGGTGGCTAAGCCACACAGGAATGAAAAGATGGTGAAACCAATCAGACCGAATATGAACACACGGACTGTCCCAAACCGCCCTGCAAGCCATCCGGTTAAGGGCACGCAAATCGCTTCAGCAACCGCATAGGAAGTAATGACCCAGGTCCCTTGGGAACTGGAAACCGCAAGGTTGCCGGTAATATGCGGGACAGATACGTTGGCAATGGTGGTATCCAGAACCACCATAAAATTTGAAAGGGCGATCACAAAAGCTGCGAGTAGTAAGCGCCCGCCACTGAGTTCTGCAAAAGGAGTTTGCGTTTTCATGGCTGATTACTTCGATGCGAGATCAATATCCGCTTGCATCGACAACCCGACGCGCAATGGATGTTGTGCAAGCTCTTTGGGATCAAGGGTAATACGTACCGGTAAACGTTGTACCACTTTAATCCAGTTCCCTGTCGCATTTTGCGCTGGAATCAAGGCAAATGCCGCGCCAGTTCCACCCGAGAAACCTTGCACCGTCCCGTGATAAACCACATCATCGCCATACAGATCGGAACGTAGTGTGACCTTCTGGCCTTCTCTCACTTTCGCCAGCTGGCTTTCTTTAAAGTTGGCATCGACATAGAGTGCAGATAAAGGCACCACAGACATCATCACGGTGCCGGGTGCAACACGTTGCCCAATCTGAATATTGCGACGCGCGACTACTCCATCCACAGGTGCACGGATCACGGTACGTTCCAGATCCAGCGCAGCCTGCTCCACATGGGCTTTTGCCACCAGTACATCAGGTGTTGAGGCTTCATTTACCCCCTGAATCAAGGCCTCGTTGGCAGCGAAAGTACTTTCAGCAGCTTTACGGCTAGAAGTAGCCTGTGCCAAACCCGCCTGAGCCAGGTCCAGACTGGCTTTTGCCGTCGAAACCGCACTTTGTGCCTTGCTTAATTCTTCTTTAGAGATTGCACCTGTCGCAGCAAGCTCATTACGACGATTCAATTCCAATGCAGCACGATCATAATCGGCTTGTGCTTTGGTCACTTGCGCCTGTGCGCTGCTGATCTCATCATTACGCACCACAACCTGAGAATTTAAAGAGCTACTATTTGCCTGAGTCTGCTTATATTGGCGTTGTGCTTTGGCCAGTTCTGCCTGCGCCTGTGCCAGTTGAATCTTGGCATCCCGCTCGTCTATGCGCACCAGCACATCGCCTTTTTTCACCTGTTGGGTATCTTTCACCATGACTTCAGAAACTTGCCCACTCACCATTGAGGTAATCTGTGCAGTTTCAGCGCCCACATACGCATTATCGGTACTGACAGAATGATTAAAGAATAACGCCCAGATGCCATACAGAATTGCAGCAAGAATGAGAATGAGCGCGAAAAATCCGAGAAATTTTTTACGTTTTGCTTTCATTGCATCATCTGATGCCGAATCTGAAGCGGCATCCTGTGAATTGGCTTGAGCGTCAGTCATAAGTTATTCCTGAAAATTAAAGAGATTTTTAACTTTTGGTTTAATCAGCCGATCAGTTTAATTTTGCAAACTTAACTGAATGTTAAAAACCAAAGTGCAACATAAGCGCAAAAATTATTTCGCATTTTAACGGCAAAAAATCATATGGCGAGATTAAAAAAAATAACTGATGCGTTCAATTCTTATAAATTGATATTTTAATGACGATTAAAAACTTTAAGTTTGCTTATTGATTGATGAAACGAACCATGCAATCTGGCAGATCACAGCATTTAACATACCTATAAAGCATAAAGATATATTCCCTATGGGCTTGCGTATTGAGCCAAATTTGTTCTAATAAACCAAGCTGGATCAGAGTTTCTGCTCAATTCCCGATTGCTGGCAATGAGCGTAAATAGCGTCATTTATGGAACAAAATGGCATTTTTCTTGCTGCTAAAACAATAAGCACTTCGCTAGGTGAAAGGACGATGACATCACTCAGCCAAAATATGGATCTTATCCATCATTCGCATCAAGCCGATTTTGCACAAAATGTAATGTCGATGATCTGTGGCGAACACCGTCTGGATACGTTGTGTCGGGAGACACTCGACTTTCATTATGATGGTATGCGGCTCCCGCATAAAAAAATGGCCATCGGGACCATCAGTTATGGTGCCAATGTCGCAATCAATATTTCCCACCTGAAAGCCTATAGCATCAGTCTGCCCTTTCATGGCAAGCAGACACTGAGTATTGGTGGCGCCAAATACCAATCCGATGCCCATACAGGGCTCATTGTTTCCAATCAGGATTTACAGGACTTGGTCATTCATCAGGATTGTCAAAAATTTCAGGTGGTGATTCCTGAACAGAGTCTGCATCAGGTCCTTGCAGAACTGCTGAATAAACCGCTTGAGCAGGCCTTGGTGTTTAACCCTGAAATCTCGCTCGGCATGACCGGATTAATGCAAGCCTGGTGGCATAATATTGAAAATTTTCTACAACTGAAATCACATTATGCTGATTTTGCTGGCTTACCGATGTTTTCTGAAGACTATGAAAATTTTGTGATTAAAGCCCTGCTCTTGTCTCAGGAAAATAATTATTCTGCAGCCCTGCATGAACGCAGCAATCAGATGGAACCCGCCTATATCCGTAAAGTGAAGAATTTTATTGTGCAACATGCACGTGAATCCTTCGATGCCGAGAGTTTACAGCGCCTGGCAGGTGTCTCTAAATCCAAGCTTTATGCAGAGTTTCAGCAGCATTATGGTCTGAGTCCGATGGCCTATCTACGTAAATATCGCCTACAACAAATTTATAAAATATTAAGTAATGCCGCCAAGCATCAAAAGATTTCAATTTCCAAACTGGCCTATGATTGGGGCTTTAATCACCTCAGCCGTTTTGCTCAGGAATATAAAGATGAATTTGGCGAAAAACCGAGTGAAACCCGAAATAAACATGAGTAAGCATTGTTAAATAAAAAGCCCAGTCAGCGTACTGGGCTTTCTTGCCATTAACTGGTGCTTAACACAGGATTGGCTTTCTTGTTTTGATGCATCGCTTTCAAGCTCAGCGCGACAAAAGCAATAAACGTCGGTAAGGCCAAAAGGTAGAAAATACCACCGAGGCTGATTTCATAGGTAAAGATATACGAACCGAAAAATGCCCCGAAAATGGCGCCAACTCGACCAAGGCCATGCATCCACGACACCCCCACTGCACGACACTGTGATGGATAAAATAAAGCAGCCAAAGGCAGTAGTGACGATTGGGCACCCGTCAACAGCGCACCGATCAGGAAAATACTGATGCCGAGTAACACAATACTGGAGCTGACAAAGCCTGCAACAATGAATAGCACAAATGCAGACAGGTAGGCATATTTAATCACCTGAGTTGGATTGAGCTTATCCATATACCAGCCCATGATCACCGCACCAATTACACCACCAAAAGGAAAAATGGAAGCGATCAGGCTAAATTGCTGGGTACTAAAGCCCGCTGTTTTTAGAATCGTCGGCATCCAGCTGGTCAGCAAATAGAATACCAATAGACTCATAAAACAGCACAGCCACAGCATGACTGATCCCCAGAGATATTTCGTTAGTACGGTTTTGACAGGACTATCAGTATGATTGACATCGACTTGAGCTAACTCAATTTTGACCGTGTCAGCAAAAGCATGACCTTGAACTTTTTCCAGAATGCTTTGAGCTTTATTTTGCTGATCTTTTTTAATCAGATACGGTACAGATTCCGGTAATTTCAAGATTAAAGCGACCACTAGAAATAAAGGAATAATCCCACCCAGAATCACCACCTTGGCCCAGCCCAGATTTTCCAGTAAATAGGCTGACAACACCCCGCCACAAGAAATGCCCAACATAAACCCACAACCGGCCAGTCCCGTGAGGAAAGCTTTGCGTTTTGCAGGCATATATTCTGAAACAATGGTACTGATATTCGGCATGGCTGCGCCTAATCCCACACCGGTAATAAAACGGTAAAGCATCAGATCTTGGGTAGAAGAGGCAAAACCACACAGGATGGTAAATATAGAAAATAATAAAGTCGTGGACACAATCACGCCTTTACGTCCAAATTTATCCGCCAATGGCCCAGAAATAATCGCACCAATCGACATCCCCACCAGTGCCGCGCTCAGCACTGGTGCCAATTCAGGTTTACTGATGCCCCAATCCTCCAGCAAGGCAGGCGCAATAAAACCGATAATTCCGGTATCCAAACCATCACAGAAAAACACTAGAAAGCCCAAGGCAAATACCAGCCATTGCAAGGGTGACAGCCGCTCCCGATTGATCACATGATTCACATCAATTGTCTTCATTTTTATTCCCTTAAAAGTCGATGTTTCAACGTATGCTCACGTTGAGATTTTTAATTTTTCAAACTGCTGATTTATCTTAACCTGGGGGATTTCCTCTCCCCCTGTTTTACATTAATCGTCTGGCAATACAGCCGATCAATGAC
Organism: Acinetobacter calcoaceticus; assembly: GCF_051947995.1. Classification (GTDB taxonomy): domain Bacteria; phylum Pseudomonadota; class Gammaproteobacteria; order Pseudomonadales; family Moraxellaceae; genus Acinetobacter. Next base: position 599,020 of record NZ_JBLVVH010000001.1, read on the forward strand.
CAGCCGTATTGCTCTGTAAAAACTTTTCGCTATAGAGGCGATAGTTGTCTAAGGCTTGTCCATCCAGCCAGCCTTTAACAGCCTCGATCATCGGTGGCGGGCCGCATAGATACATGTCAAAGGGCTGTTCTGCCAGTTGCTCCCGATCCAGATGCTCATGGATATAACCGGTTTTGCCTGCCCAAGCCTCCGAAGCTTGCGTGACAATAGGTTGATAATTGAAATTTGGTAAACGTTCCGCATAGCCTTGCAAACGGGATTGTTCACATAAGTCGGTTGCCTGATTGACGCCGTAATACAGCTGGATTGCAGGTGCATTCGTTTGTTCCGCAATATTGTCCAGCATGCCTAAAAAAGCCGACAGCCCGGTTCCACCCGCAATAAACACCAGCGGTCGTTCAACCTCACGCAAATAGAAACTGCCGAGAGGTGCCTCCATCATGATGGTTTGACCCACTTGGCAACGTTCACGTAAATAATTGCTCATCACGCCATCGGGTAATAAGCGAATTAAAAACTGCAATTGATTGGTCTGATTCGGACGATTGGCAAAAGAATAAGAACGCCAGTCATCCGTCTCGGGAATCTGCAAACGCGCATATTGGCCGGGTAAAAACTCAAGTTGCTTGGCAGATGCACTGGCATCAACATGCAAAATCGCGGTTGTCTCGGACACCAGTTCAACCTGAGTCACTTTCGTCGCAATTTTCTGTGTTTCGCCAGCGTTGCAAATTTCAGAATTGTGATCGAAATAGAATGCCGCATTGGATTTGACCCTTGTTTGACAGGCCAGCATTTTGCGCTCTGCTAAGTCACGTTCACTTAACGCATCTTCATCCACATATTCCTGCTCATAAATGCCTGTTTCGCATTGGCCCTGACAGGTTCCGCATACGCCTTCACGGCAATCCAAGGGTAGGTTGATGCCCTGACGAATAGCCGCATTCAATAACAACTCATTCTCTTGGACTGAAATAAAAAAGGTTTTCCCATCGGCAAAATTAAGTGCAACTGAATGTCCCATCATGATGCTCCCTTAAACATGATAAAAATCCAAGACCGAATCAATTTTGTCATTCAGCAAAATCGTGTGCTGACGGCGAATACGGAATCCTTCAGCGGTTGGTCTTAACAAGTAAGTGGCACGTCCATAGAAACAACCTTCCAGCCCCTGACGGTTATATAAGGTGCTCCAACCGACTCTGGCTTCAATCAAGCCATCTGGCAGGCTTTTCACCTGTACATTTTGAATACTGTGCTGGGTGCGTGGTAAAGGTGTCGCTGAGGCCGCTTTTCCGGTACGGATACGAAATACACGATCTTCCAGACCCGAACGGTCTGCATAATAGATATAAGACAAGCCCTGATTTGGATCTTCGACATAACGATGATCATCAATCCATTGCGGAATGTGATACTCACTATCTTCATCATACAGTTCCAGATAGGCATCCCAGTCATAGCGGTCGCATAATTCAGACTTCTGATAAAGAAATTGTGAAACGGCAAAATGTAATTCAGCAGTCATGACTTATACCTCTTCCGTTGCTGTATCAAGTTGATAGGTAATATCCTGCATTTTTAAAGCCTTGCGATTTAAGCCATCCAGCATTAAACGTTGCCAATGACCATGCTGATTGACATATAAACCCTCATGCGTCAGTTCACGGCCCGTAATCACAGGTCGGATCCCGAGATCCTGTGCATTTTGAGTCATGTCATAACACCATTGATGATGACCACGAGAGATATCACTCCAGCGCTCCAGACGCGCCTGAAAACCTTTTTGCTGTTCACGGAATTCCACCAGATCATCTGGCGTTCCTAAGCCCGAAACATTAAAAAAGTCTTCAAACTGACGAATACGGTTACGACGCGCTTCGGTTGACTCTCCTTTTACCGCCAGACATTGGCTGATCACTTCAGTTTTGTTCCATGCCACTGGACGCACAATGCGCAGCTGTGAACTGATCTGATCCATAAAGAATAAACTTGGATAAAGATTCAGATTTCTGAGACGATGCATAGCCCATTCAGCTCGCTTGGCACCATATTTTTCCAGCAGATACGGCATCACCGTATCATAGCCAGGACGCACCGCCGGATTGGGCATGTCGCTGAATAAAACACTATGACCGTTTTTAAAACTGAACCAGCCATCATCCGTCTGGTTATCACCGGCCCCTAATTTGCTGTAATCCAAGGTATCCAGATCATCACCTTTGGCCGCATTGACCTGTTGGCGATGCTGTACGGTGGAGACATAGTTATAGTGCACGGTACTGACGTGATAGCCATCCAGCCCATTTTCATTTTGCAGCTTCCAGTTTCCTGCAAAGGTATAAGCCGACTTGCCTTGCAGGACTTCCAACTCACCAGTTGGTGACTGCTCTACCATTAAGTCCAGAAAGACTTTGGCATCCCCCAAGAAGTCTTCGAGACTATCCGTAGCCTGTGTATCCAGACTGACAAAGACAAAACCGCGATAACTGGCAATGCGTCCTTGTTTGAGGCCACGGCTGGACTTATCAAAATCTTCACAATATTCTGCAGGTGCTTTGACTTTGACCAGACGGCCATCGGACTTGTAGCACCACGCATGGAAGGGACAGGTAAAAGTGGACTGATTGCCTTTGGCAACGCGTGTCAAGGTCGCACCGCGATGCTCACAGGCATTGATCATGGCATGCAGTTGACCTTGACCATCACGGCTAATAATTAACGGTTGGCGTCCAATCTGAACGGTTAGGAAATCATGATTATTGGGAATTTCACTTTCATGGCAGGCATAAATCCAGACTTTTTCAAAAATAAATTCCATTTCCAAATCGAACAGTTCAGCTTCAGTGAACATCTCGCGCGCAATACGAAACACCCCATCTTTCGGGCGAAAGTCCAGACATCCACTCACAAAGTCCTGCCATTCGGCAATATTACGTGTCGTCATTTTTATCTCCTCCAATCCATAAAAATCTTTTATTGATTGAAGCCTGATTTATGGCTGGACTCTATCCACTTTTTCCAGATCTCTATCCAGTTTGTGAATCATTTTGACTCAGCTTGCAGTGCGAATATTCAGGCACAAAAAAAGCAGGCCTTAGGCCTGCTATAAAACAATAAGAATGGAGAATAAAATGCTTTTAAAATGAAATTAGCCTCTCAAGCGTGGCATAAAAGGCCTTCACATCGTTCTATTTATAAGCATTAACAGGTTAATAGGCATACGATGCGATTGCAGTGGCAATCGGCTTGTCCTCATCATTGACCATGGTCATGCGCATGGTGCAGCCTTTACGACCTAGACGTAAGGTCTCGGCACGGGCAATAAAATATTTGCCACGCCCTGGCGCCAGATAATCGACTCGCATATCCACCGTGGCCAGACGGGATACTTTCTTGATGGTATCAGGTAAATCTTCGGGTGCGGCACGACGATAAAGCTGCTCCATCGCTGCTACACCACCGATACTGTCCAGAATCGTAGCCGCCACACCGCCATGTAAAATCTGGAATGCCAGATTCCCGACCAGTTCTGGCTGCATCTCTACATAGGCTTCAATCTGATCATCCACCACGCGCATGACCATGCCACTGTATTTAAAAAATGGACAGGCATTAAATGCCTTACATAGCTGTTTCAAGACCACCTGGTGATCTGCCTTGGCACCTAACTGAATATTACCAGTCCAGTTTTTCTTTACATCATTCATACGCGGCCTACACTCAATGGAAAGAATAACTTTCCATTATTTTGCACAAATCTAAAAATATGGGGCTACAATAGCGGGGTTCGTAATTGAGCGGTGTCACCAAGCTCTCCCTGGCGTGACTTAATACCTCAATTATTCCCCTAGTGTAATACTGAACATCGAGATTGTTATGACTTATACGTTCAATCGTCCCGCTTTTCCTGCGACTCGCATGCGCCGTATCCGTAAAAATGACCAACTTCGTGCCATGGTCAGCGAAACGCATTTAACGGCAGATCACTTGATTTATCCAGTGTTTGTATTACCGGGACAACAACAAACTCAAGACATTCCAAGCATGCCGAATGTGCAACGTCTATCGGCTGATTTACTGCTAAAGAAAGCGGAAACCCTGCTTGAACTCGGTGTCTCGAAACTTGCTTTATTCCCTGTGACGCCACAACAAGATAAAAGTTTAACCGCGGAAGCCGCTTGGGACGAAAATGGTTTAGTTCAAACCACTTGTCGTCTACTCAAAAAAGAATTACCAGAAATGGTGCTGATTACCGACGGCGCGCTTGACCCTTATACCACACACGGTCAAGACGGTATTATTGATGACACAGGTTATGTGTTAAATGATGAAACGGTTGAATGTCTGGTGAAACAGGCACTCAGTCATGCTGCAGCTGGGGCTGATGTGATTGCACCAAGTGACATGATGGATGGTCGTATCGGTGCGATTCGTCAAGCACTCGAGCAAAACGATTTTATCTATACCAACATTATGGCCTACTCAGCGAAATATGCATCCAGCTTCTACGGTCCTTTCCGTGATGCGGTCGGCTCTGCCAGTAACCTGAAAGGTGGCAATAAATACAATTACCAAATGGATATTGGCAACCGTGCCGAAGCCTTACATGAAATCGCACTGGATTTGCAAGAAGGTGCAGATATGGTCATTGTTAAACCGGGCATGCCTTATCTGGATGTGGTACGTGAAGTCAAAGATACTTTTGGCGTACCAACTTTCCTGTATCAGGTCAGTGGCGAATATGCCATGCTTGCAGGTGCGATTCAGAACGGCTGGTTATCTGACAGCGTGATTCTGGAATCTTTGATGTGCTGCCGTCGTGCCGGTGCTGATGGGATCTGGACCTATTTTGCTGAAGATGCAGCACGTAAATTAAAAGAGATGAGATAAATCTCCCCTAGCCCCTCTTTAATAAAGAGGGGAAATCTTTAAACTGGTTTAACTTTATCATGCATATTGCCATCATTGGTGCAGGTATTAGTGGCTTAATGTCAGCATTGGAACTTGCTGAACAAGGCTGTTCTGTCGATATTTTTGATCAACAACAAGCAGGCCAAGCCGCTTCATGGGCAGGTGGCGGTATTCTCTCCCCGATGTATCCATGGCGTTATGCGCCTGAAGTCAATCAATTGGCGCAATACGGAAAATCGCTGTACCAGACCTGGAACGAAAAGTTACTCCCCGTCACTGGCATTGATTTTCAAATCCACGATACCGGCATGCTGATCTTTGATCAGGAAGATTTCGAGGTTGGCTTGAATTATGCCACTCGATATCAGGAACCGATGCAGCAATGTGAGTTGCTCAATCGCTCCAAACTCGAACAGATTAATCACTATATTTCCCAACAATTCCAGCAAGCAATCTATTTTCCCCAACTGTCCAATGTCCGCAATCCACGTTTATTACAATCCTTGATCAGCTATTTAAAACAACATCCATGCGTCCGTTTTTTTGAACATTGTCCTGTTGAAAAATTAATGATTCAGAATAACAAAGTGCTCGGAATTGAAACCGAAGATGGTCGAAAATTTATAGCAGATCATGTCGTGATTACGTCTGGTGCATGGAGTCAGCAATGGGCCGAACAACTGCAATGCCATGTTCCTGTACAACCGGTCCAAGGACAGATGCTGTTATTTAAAACTCCTGAAAACTGGTTACCGACCATGTGCATGAATCGGGTGATGTACCTGATTCCACGCCAAGATGGACACATTGTGTGCGGTTCAAGCATGGCAGATACGGGCTTTAGCACTGCGGTAGATGAACAGACCCAACAGGATATTCTTGCAGCCTGCTTAGAGATGGTTCCTGAGTTAGCGCAATTCCCCATCGTAAAACGTTGGGCTGGATTGCGTCCAAGCTCACCTCAAGGGATTCCCTATATTGGTGCCATGCCTGAACTGGAAAACCTTTGGGCTAATTTTGGACATTTCCGTAACGGCTTATGCATGGGTTCTGGCTCAGCACGACTGTTACGCCAACTGCTGTTAGGGCAAGAGACCATTGTTGATCCCCAAGCCTATTCACCCTTGCGCTTAAAACAACAGAATTTAATGTCTTGTTAGAATTTCGGTTAAGGCTGTATTTAAATCAGGATATTGAAACTGGAAGCCCTGATCCAGCAAAGCCTTGGGAAACACATACTGTCCATTGAGGATCAGTTGTGATTGCTCGCCCAACAGCAAGGTAAACACACATTTGGGCAGGGTCATAAAAGGTTTGCGCTTTAAAATGTGGGCAGCCACTTGAGCAAACTGTTGTTGATTGACCTGATCAGGAGCAACCAGGTTATACACCTTTTGGCGATGATCCGATTGCAGCAGAAAAAGGATGGCATTCAGTACATCCTGAATATGAATCCACACCACCGGTTGCTGTCCTGAAGCAATTTTGGCAACAGCATTTAAGCGGATCGGTAACAGCATCTGCGGCAAAATTCCACCCTGCCCGAAAACCACGCCTAAACGAATAATCTTGGTCTTTTGCTGGGTAAATTTTAAAGCCGTTTGCTCCCATTTCTGGCACAACTCAGACATAAAAATCGCCTGCGGTGGCGTATTTTCATCACAAACAAGCTTCCATTGCTGTTGAGGATCAATCCCGTAATAACCAATCGCAGAACCGGAAATAATACATGTCGGAAAAATTTGCCGTTGTTCCAGCCATTGATACAGTTGCTCGGTCATTGCCACACGGCTGTGTATCAACTGCTGTTTACGTTGTTCCGTCCAGCGTTTTACGCCAATATTTTCGCCCGCCAGATTAATCACATAATCAATGTGTTGTGTTTCAATTTGATCAAGATCATTTACCCAACGTAGTGCTGAATGCGTTGACACCCGATTGTGCTGACGGGTAAGCGCAATGATTTGATAGTTCCGCTCTAACAAGAAAGGCAGCAAATACGAACCGATAAAGCCACTTGCACCTGTGATTAAAACCGTCTGTTTCTGCATTACACCCTCATCCTGCATGATATTGATCAGATCGATATCTAAGTCTTAGCAGAATAAAAGTGAATGACAAGTAAACTTTCTTTAATTAGTGAAACATCTTTGTGGCCATTCTTTGTGCCTGCGGCCCATAAAACCAGTAAGTAATGAGAAATAAGGGCAAGGCAATCACAAACCACATACCCAATACAGCAAGTAAAAATTGTGGCTGTTTTAAATAAAGCAGGAAATTCTGCCAGATTTCAGGATCTTTACGGGCGAATATGAAAAGGCCGAGTAACAGACCACATGCGTTGTACCCCCAAAAGATCAGACTAAAGCCAATGCTTAAGCGCTTTTTCTCTTGCGCAGTCGGTGCACGGCACTGTTGCTTGAGAAATTTAAACAAAACAAAGATAATCGCGATCAGATAAGGAATTGCAGTGAGTACCCCACCTAAGCTATTGGGTAGAATTGCGGCCAGCACACCGGCAATTAACGTCGAGGCCAAACAAATAATAAAAAACCAGAGATAATACAAACGCAATGAAATCATAAAGATAAACCTAATTAGACTGGCTTTAAGAAATAATTATAAATTTTTTTCACTTTTTTTTCATTTTTATGTCAACCAATCCTCAACCAGCAGCGTTATATAGGGTACAAGGTCGCAGCAACCGATTGGACATTGCACGGCATCCGCAATGTTTTCGGTGACCTTTCATTATGACTCTCCATCTTTAACAATGGTTGTGTTAGCAGCCATAACCATTGAAAAAGATTTTGACCGACGATTTATCATCACTCGAATCGTCGGTTTTTATTTGCCTGCGATTTGAGTTTGATCAGGTATCGGCAACATACATGTTGATCAACTCACCATCATCTTCGGTGACCCTCGTTAAAAATGTCCAGCCACATTTTTCATAGAAATCATCTAGATCCGTCACCAGATACAACTTTTCAAATCCAGCGTTTTTCATCTCTGTCCGAGCGAAATCTAATAGATGTCTGGCAATATTCTGCTTTCGATGAGTCTCTTCAACAAATAAAGCACATAAATTTGGTGTCAGATCTTTGCGGTCATGGAAGTCATTATCAATCACCCCTGCACCCGCAATAATGTGCTGCCTGTCATCCAGAATCACATACCATTGTGGAATGGCTTGTGACTGTTCAATCGAGGTCTGCATGCTGTCACGGTATGCTTCAACAGGAATCTCCCATTTCTGCGAAAACCAATTTGCTGCCTGATCTAACCATTCAGGATGATCGGCTAACTTCATTATCTTCATCAAGGTTTAATCAATCTCCACTATTCGAGTTAAACTCATAAAAGTTATTTGAGTAATCAAATCAGAAAGGACAAGTTTACTCATTTACATAAAGCTTTAGCACGCTCATGCCAGTTCTGTCTAGAATGAATCAAGCACAATAAAGACCAAGGAATAAAATCATGAATACCGTTACCTATTTTGAAATTCAGTCATCCAACCCTTCACGCGACGTCCATTTTTACCAGTCTGCATTTGGCTGGCATTTTGAAAAAGTGGAAGGCCTGCCGATTGAATATTATCGCATTGAAACAGATGGAATTCACGGCGGCTTACTACAACGCCCAGTGGCGATTCCACCCACAGGATGCGGGACCAATGCCTTTACCTGTACCATAGAAGTCGAAAATTTTGATGAAACGGCAGCTAAAATTCTCAGCCTCGGCGGCATTGTGGCAATGGATAAATTCGCGATCCCGAATCGTTGCTGGCAGGGCTATTTTCTTGATCCTGACCATAATACTTTTGGTATTTGTGAGCTAGATGAAAAGGCGCAATAACCGATCAGGCTCAAGTGAAGTCAAAATGATTATTTTCCCTTAAACTGCGGCGGACGTTTTTCTAACATGGCACGGACACCCTCTTGTGCATCTTGTGATTCAAACAATGGCATCAGATAACTGTTCATCTTTTCAAATGCCGCCATCTGCCCTTGAGTTAGCGCATCGGTTGCAGAAGCTAATAAAGCCTGTACCGCAAGTGGTGCGGAGAGGCAAATCTCTTTGGCAATTTCAATGGCTCGCTGCAACTGTTGACCATTTTCCACAATCTCGGAAATCAGATTGAGTTGATCCGCCGTTTTCGCATCAAAAGTTTTGCCGGTTAATAAATATGGCATGGCTTTTTGCCATCCCGCAGCCTGCACAAAGCGCACCGTTGCACCGCCAAATGGCATGATGCCACGTAGCACTTCAAGCTGACCAAAGACGGTATTTTCACTGGCAATGACCACATCGGCATTGAGCATCAACTCAACTCCTGCGGTATAACAAATTCCCTGTACCGCCACCACCACGGGTTTACTGCGATGCCGGCCCGTTGTTCCCCACGGGTTAATTTGTTGTTCCGCAAAATTAAAGATGCCTTCAGATATCTTCGGTTGTAACTCAACCAGATCCAGACCCGCTGTAAAATGGTCGCCATGTGCAAAAATCACCGCACAACGGAGTTCTGGATCATTTTCGTATTCCGTCAATGCCAGCGACAAATCCTGAATCATATGGCTATCAAAGGCATTCCGTTTTTCCATACGGTCCAGCCCAATCAACATAATCTGATCCGTCACTTCACGGCTTACTTTACCTAAGCTCATCTCGATGCCTCATTTTTTATTGCATGACTTTATCTTCAAACTAGAGCAACGTTTAAAAATGATCAAGCGCGATCATGTACTACTTTTCTGCTCAGCAAGATTCTCCTTTCCGCTTAAATACGTGCTACCTTATTCTGGTTCAATCCATTTTTTAGATTCATTTATGACTGTGCGTTTTTTTCATACTTCTGACTGGCATTTGGGGCAGTTCTTTTATAATCATTCCCGCCATTATGAACATGAACAATTTCTGGCATGGTTACTTGAGCAAATCAAACAGAAACAGCCGCATGCCCTGCTGATTGCAGGTGATATTTTTGATGTCATCAATCCGAGTTCTCAGGCACAAAAACAGCTCTACCAATTCCTTGCCGATGCGCATGAACTTGCACCGCATATGCAAACCCTCATGATCGCAGGCAATCACGATTCAGGCTACCGAATTGAACAGGTTGAACCCTTATTGGCCAAATATAATGCCAAAACGGTTGGCGTGATTCGCTGGAAGGAAGATAAAACACTGGATCTGGAACGTTTAATTCTGCCGATTTATGATGAGCAAAAACAGATTGTCGCGTGGTGTATTGCCTTACCCTTCTTGCGTTCTGCCGAAATCACGGGATTTAATGAACATACCACCAATAGCCAGAATGCCATTGCTTATCTACACCAACAATTAATCGAAGAAGCCAAACGTCGTAAAACCGAGGATCAAGCGCTGATTCTGATGTCGCATGCACATATGCAAGGCGGGGAAACTTCTGATTCTGAACGCCCAATTATCATTGGCAATGAAGAGGCCCTGTCTACCAGCCTGTTTGATGACAGCATCGATTATGTAGCGTTGGGGCATTTGCATAAACCACAAAAAGTACAACATCCACATATTCGTTATAGCGGCTCTCCAATTCCACTGTCATTTAGTGAAATTAACTATAAGCATCAAGTGGTTGAAGTCACCCTTGATCCCGCAAACAGTGAAGAGTCATTTAGCTTTGAAGCTCTAGCGATCCCAAGAAGCATTCAACTCTATAAGATTAAGGATGAACTGACCGAGGTCATGCAACGCCTTCGCAACCTGCCAAATGAACCAATCGAAAATATTGAGCATCGTGAATATGTCGATATCGAATATCATACGGCGATTCCTCCACAGCCGAATTTGCGCCAACAATTCGAAGATGCCTTGCCGAAGGATCGCTACCGTCTGGTGCGTATTTCCAGACAATATTTATCGAATGAAAATAATGCTGAAACCAAGCAGAGCATTAGTCTGGAACCACCGACACCGGAAAAACTATTCCAGCAAATCTGGGAGAAAAAGGGCTATCACGCCGATGATGACGTCACCAAAGATTTCTTAAGTCTGGTGAGTGAAGCACAGAAAAAACTTGAAGATGATCAAAGTTCTTAAGGATTTGCCATGAAAATTTTATCGATTCGACTAAAAAATCTGGCATCTCTTGCAGGCGAACACTTTATTGATTTTGAATGCGACCCGTTGGCCAATGCAGGGCTGATCGCCATTGTCGGCAAAACAGGTGCAGGTAAATCCACGATTTTAGATGCCATGTGTCTGGCCCTGTTTAATAAAATTCCCCGTCTTAAGGAAAGTGATGGCAAGCTTCTGGATGTGGATGGTTCTGAGCTGCTGACCAACTCTCCCCTGACTGTTTTACGTCGTGGTACAGGACACGGCTTTGCTGAACTGTGTTTTGTGGCACAAGACCAAAAACATTATCAGGCGCGTTGGGAAATTAAACGTGCCCGTGAAAATGCCAGTGGGAAACTGCAAAGTGTGCAGCGCTCGCTTAAATGTCTCACCGACGGTGTGGTGGTGGCAGACAAGACCAAAGCCGTCGAAAGCCATATCCAGCAAATTACCCAACTCAGTTTTGAACAATTTACTCGTGCCGTTTTACTGGCACAGTCTGAGGTCACGGCATTTTTAAAAGCCCGTGATACCGAACGGGGCGAATTGCTGGAGTATCTGACCAATTCAAGTATCTTTGCCAAAATTGGACAACTGGCCTTTGAAAAGACCCGAGAAATCACCAATCAGCGTAAACAGCTGGAAAATGTTTTAGGCCATATCGAAATTCGCTCCGATGAGGAAGTTGCCGAATTACAGGCTCAGTTTCAACAGCTCCAACAACAGGTCCAGCAACTTGAGAACGAGCGAAACCAGCTTAAACAACAACAACAGTGGTTTGAGCGGCAACAAAAGCTTAAAAGTGAAGTAATCTTCAAACAACAGCAGCATGAGACGCAACTCAATGCCCATACTGCATTGGCAACAGATCGCCAACTGCTCGAACAACTGGATATCTTTTCCGAGATTCGCCCTGTTGCTTTTCAACAGCAGCAAATCCAAAAAGTATTGCAGCAGCTTGAACCACAACTGCAGCAGAAACAGCAACATTTTAGTCACTTAACCTCAGCGTTTGAGCAGGAAAAAGTCCGCTATACGCAAGCAGAAACGGCGCTACAACAGTTTCAGAATTTTGAGCTGCAACATCAAGATGAGTTGAATCAGGTTCGTAAATATGTGCAGGAACGTGATTATATTGCAGAAGATTATAAAAAGACCAAAAGCAGACTGGCACATGTTGAAACTCAGCAACAACCTCTATTGCAACAGCAGCAACAACTTGAGCAGAAGCTGGAGCATATCGGTACACAACAGGCAACCTGTGTTGAGCAATTACAGCACAGTGGTCACTTCTCGGTATTAGATAAGGGTCTGCATGCCCATGTACAGCAGCTCGAACAGTTTATTCAACACTATCAAAAAGTTGAAAATACCCTTGGGAATATTCAACAGGCTCAGGCCAAACTTGAGCAAGATAAAAACCTAATTGCTCAATTGATTACACAGTTTGGTAGCCCGCAGCAGATGGAGTCTAAGCTAGAACAAAAACAGGTACACAAAGAGCAATTGTTGACTCAACTGAATCAACTGGATGTGATTCAACAGAAATTACAGCACCATTTTCAATTAAAAAATGAAGCCTCAGCACTCAAACAAACCCTGGACGCACTACAACACCAATCTCAACAGCTTGAGCAAAATACTCAAAAAGCGGAAAGTGAATTTCAGGCCGCAAAAACCGAACGGGAAAAATTACAACATATTCTGCAACAGCAACGCCTGTTACACGCAGAAAATATTGAACATTTACGTGCTGAACTGAAACAAGGTGAAGCCTGTCTGGTCTGTGGCAGTACCGAGCATCCCTATCGTGATGATGAAAGTCAGGTGTCTAAGGCCTTATTTGCATTACAACAACAGCAGGAACAACAGGCTTTACAGCAAGAACAGCAAAGCTTTCAACAATGGCAGCATACACAGCAGCAATTTACCCAACTGCAATCCGAGCAAAAGCAGCAGCAAAATGCCTTACAACAGGCCCACAACAAGCTAAACACGCAACAGCAAGAATTACAGCATTATTTGGCTCAAACCCAGATTCAACTCGATTTGAATGTGACGCAACCTGAACTCGAAGTTTACCTGCAAGGCTTAAGCATTCAATCTACACAGACAAAACAACAGCTTGAGCAGGAATTACAACAGCTCAGCCAGGCCAGCAAACAGCAGCTTCATTTAAATCAAGCTGTCCAGAATACGACCTATCAACTCGAAACAGTACAGCAATTACAACAACAGATTCAGCATATTGTAGATTGTCTGGAAAGTCGTGAGAAAACGCTTTGGCTAGAACAACCTCGTCGCCAGTCGCAACAGGTTGTGCAGCAGTTAAAACAACGCCTGCAACAGCTTGAACAAGCCGATCAGCTCAGTAAGCAACACCAACAGCTCACTCAACAGCTCAATTTATTCGTATCAAATCTGAATGCCTTGAATACCCAACATGCTGAACTGTCTCAGCAGTTGCAGGACATTGCGAAGAAAGGCCAACTCAATAGTGAGGCTGCCAATCAACTCATTCTAGCCATGGCTGGTTCAACTGAACTCAAAGCCAATGAATGGTTGCAACAGCATGATCAGCAACGTCAGCAGGTGCAGCATCAATACCAGCAACTTAAACAGAATTTCGAACTGGCGCGACAAAACTTTGAGCAACACAAGAATGAACTGGAACAGCTCAAAGCCCAGCATCAGCACAATCAGCAAGCATTGACTCAATGCAAAAATGAAATTAGTGCATGGCTGACGCAGTACACCCAGTTTGAGGAACTACAGTTAAGTCAGTTGCTGGCGATTTCGTCTACCCAAGAACAGCAGATCCGCTTAACGCTGCAAAATGCAGAGCGTGTTCTCAGCGAAGCTGCCTATGCGCTTAAAACTGCACAACAGCAATTCAATGAGCATCAACAACAACAGCCTGAGATCCAGCAGGAACAGCTGACTGAACTGATTCAGTTAAATCAGGACAAACTGCAACAGCAGCTTGAACAACGCGATCAATATAAAGTTCAGCTGGAACTGCATCAGCAAAATCTTGCCAAGCAAAAACAGTTTGCCGAGCAGATCCAGCAAATTCAGCAACAGGAGCACCGCTGGAATAAGATTTCGAGCCTGATTGGCGATGCTAAGGGCAAAGATTTCCGTGATTTGGCCCAACAGTATAATCTGGATATTTTGCTGGAATATGCCAATCAGCAATTAGCAATGCTGTCACAGCGTTACACCTTAAAACGTCTGGATAACTCGCTCAGTCTGGCGATTATCGACCATGATATGGACGGCGAAACCCGTTCGGTGGCTTCGCTCTCAGGGGGAGAATCCTTCCTCACTGCTCTGGCGATTTCCTTGGCGATAGCCAATATGGCCTCTGGCTCCATGAAAATCGAATCACTGTTTATTGATGAAGGTTTTGGAACACTGGATGCATCATCATTGCACATGGTGATGAATGCGCTGGACCAATTGCAAAGCCAAGGCCGTAAAGTGATTTTAATTTCGCATATTCAGGAAATGCATGAACGGATTCCTGTACAGATTCAGGTTCAACCGGTTGGCTCAGGTTCGAGTCGGATTGAAATTGTTGGTTAAAGCATTTTATGATGATTGAATAATCACAATACTGAGATCTAATGATTCCTAAGAAAGCCATTATCTTTGACCTTGATCAAACCATACTGGATAGAACAACCTCCTTAATAAAATTCTTAAATTGGCAGATCAATTTTTTCCAATTAGTTTCTACTATGAAAAAGGAGTTCTTCATTCAGCGTTTTCTTGAACTGGATGATAATGGAAAAATTTGGAAAGATAGCGTTTATGAACAACTCATTCATGAGTTTTCAATTGATCATGTTACATATGATAGGCTTTTATCCAGCTATATTAATGATTTTAATAAATTTTCATGTTGCTTTAAGAATGTAGAAAGCACAATTATTGAACTGAGAGAACAAGGTTATCTGATTGGACTAATTTCTAATGGTAGAACCTCCTTTCAAGAACATAATTTTTATGCTCTGGGTCTGACGACATTCTTTTCAAGCATTATTATTTCTGAAGCAGTCGGGATCAGAAAACCCGATCCTGAAATTTTTCTCTTATGCTGTAAAGAACTTGATGTTTGTCCGAAAAATTGTATCTTTGTCGGTGATAATGAAGTGGCAGACATACAAGGTGCAAAGGCTGTTGGGATGAAAACCATTTTCTTTCATCCTGATCCATCAATAACGTCATTAATCGCTGATGCAACGCTACACTACTATACAAACCTGATCGATCTTTTGAAAACCATTTGAATTGAATAAAAACTATAATTAAAACTAAAAAGCCCCGACATCCTGTCGAGACTTTTTTAGATTCTGCAAAGGTATAACTCCTGTCGTACCTGATTCCATTCAACACTCATTATTGTTCTTATACGAAACATCCTGTTCCTGATAAAGTCATATTAAGTTAAAAAGACCATTATCTATAGTCGCTAAAGAGACCAGTACGTGTAAGTCAAAACCGACAACAGTTCTTTAGGCTTTTACTGAATAATCCCTTGCACCAAACAATGCTGTCCCAACTCTGACCATGGTTGAACCTGCTGCAATCGCTGCTTCCAGATCTGCCGACATGCCCATACTCAAGGTATCCCAGTCTTGCGGTTGCGCATGTTGAGATTTCACTTGGTCAAATAACACTTTAGCTTGTGCAAATGCCGCATGATTGTCAGGTGCAGGAATCACCATCAAGCCACGTAAGCGGATATGTGGAAGCTGGCTAATATTCTCAACCAGTTCAGCCACTTGTTCTGGCTGACAACCGTCTTTAGATGCTTGCCCATCAATATTCACTTGCAGACAAATGTTCAACGGTGCTTGCGATTCCAGACGTTGCTTAGATAAACGCTCGGCAATAATCAAACGGTCAACCCCATGCACCCAGTCAAATTTCTCAGCCAGAGGCTTGGTTTTGTTGCGCTGTACATGCCCAATAAAATGCCATTCGATCTCTAAATCCTGTAATTCCTCAATTTTTCCCAAGGCTTCCTGTAGATAATTTTCACCAAAACAACGCTGCCCCACTGCGTACATGTCTCTTAAGCTTGAAGCAGGATGAGTCTTTGAAACGGCTAACAATTGCACAGTCGCAGGATCTCGCCGAACTTGCTGACAGGCGTGTTCTATTTGATTTAAAACAGTTTGGCGGGATTGTTGCGATTGATTCATTGACACAGTTCTCATTTACGAAATGTTTTTTTGCTTTCCCATTCTTTAAGGTGTTGGTAAGCCGGAATGAAAGCCTTATATTATTCTACAAAATAATGAGACTTTTTGAGTTTGTTTCGGGGAAATTATGGATATTACAGAATTACTCGCCTTTTCGGTTAAAAACGGTGCGTCAGATTTACACCTTTCAGCGGGTATGCCTCCTATGATTCGCGTAGATGGTGAAGTCCGTCGTATCAACTTGCCAGCACTGGAACATAAAGATGTACACCGTCTAGTGTACGACATTATGAATGATAAACAACGTCGTGATTTTGAAGAAGACCTAGAAACTGACTTTTCGTTTGAAGTACCGAATATTGCCCGTTTCCGTGTGAATGCCTTCAACCAGAACCGTGGCGCTGGTGCCGTGTTCCGTACCATTCCTTCTAAAGTCCTGACGATGGAAGATTTAGGGCTCGGTACAATTTTCAAGGAAATTTGTGATTATCCACGTGGAATTGTCTTGGTGACAGGCCCGACAGGTTCAGGTAAGTCAACGACCCTCGCGGCAATGATCGACTATATTAATGAAAACCGTTATGACCATATTCTTACAGTCGAAGATCCAATCGAATTTGTACACCAGTCGAAGAAATGCCTGATCAACCAGCGTGAAGTGCACCGTGATACGCATGGCTTTAATGAGGCCCTGCGTTCTGCCCTACGTGAAGACCCGGACATTATTCTGGTCGGTGAGATGCGTGACCTGGAAACCATTCGACTGGCATTAACAGCTGCGGAAACCGGCCACCTGGTATTTGGTACCCTGCATACCACCTCTGCCGCAAAAACCATTGACCGTGTCATCGACGTATTCCCTGCTGAAGAAAAAGACATGGTACGTGCCATGTTGTCCGAATCTCTACAAGCCGTGATTTCACAAACCTTATTGAAAAAGAATGGCGGTGGTCGTGTTGCTGCACATGAAATCATGATCGGGATTCCGGCAATCCGTAACCTTGTACGTGAAAATAAAGTCGCGCAAATGTACTCAGCGATCCAGACAGGTGCCAACTACGGTATGACCACATTGGATCAAAGTTTGAAAACATTAGTGTCCAAAGGTTTAATCAGCCCGCAAACGGCACGTACCGTAGCGAAACAACCCGAGTCATTCCTATAAAAATAAAGGGATTAGAGAAATATCATGGACTTTAATGACTTACTCAATTTGATGATTCAGCAGAATGCCTCAGACTTATTTGTCACGGCGGATGTTGAACCTTCAATGAAAATTAACGGGCAGATTGTGCCTGTTTCAAAAACCAAGCTGTCTGGGGAAATCGTCGGTCAACTGGTACAGTCCATCATGACGGATAAACAGCGTAAAGAATTTGCCGATACCCGTGAATGTAACTTCGCGATCATGAATCGTGAAAAAACGGCCCGTTTCCGTGTCAGTGCCTTTCAGCAACGTGATATGCCGGGCATGGTGTTACGTAAGATCGAGACCCATATCCCCACCATGGATGACCTGAAACTGCCTGAAGTACTGAAAGAACTGGCGATGACCAAACGCGGTATCATCATTTTTGTAGGGGCAACAGGTACAGGTAAGTCGACTTCCCTTGCTTCGATGATCGGTTTCCGTAACCAGAATTCCAAAGGCCATATTATTACCATTGAAGACCCGATCGAATTCGTACACCAACATGCAGGCTGCATTGTGACGCAACGCGAAGTCGGCATTGATACCGATTCATTTGAAGTGGCCTTGAAAAATACCCTACGTCAGGCACCGGATGTGATCCTGATTGGTGAGATCCGTTCGCGTGAAACCATGGACTACGCGATTGCCTTCGCAGAAACAGGACACTTGGTACTCGCGACCCTGCACGCCAACAATGCCAACCAGGCCTTAGATCGTATTATTCACTTCTTTGAAGCTGATCGTCACAGTCAGTTGTATATGGACCTGTCGCTGAACTTAAAAGCCTTAGTGGCGCAACAGCTGATTCCGACGCCTGATGGTAATTCACGTCGTGCTGCGATTGAGATTCTGATTAATACCCCACTTCTGGCCGACTATATCCGTAAGGGTGAAATTCACGAGATTAAAGACCTGATGAAGCGTTCACGTGAGTTGGGTATGCAGACCTTTGACCAAGCCCTATTCGACCTTTATAAGGCAGGACAGATCACTTACAAAGATGCCTTAAAGCATGCCGATTCGCCAAACGACTTGCGTCTCACCATCAAACTTTCCGAAGAAGGCGCAGACCAGTTATTAAGTGCCAGCCGTAACATTACCTTTGATGGACAATAGTTCAAACTAAGCCATTAAAAAAAGGGAAGGTTTTTGTAACCTTCCCTTTTTATTTGTTCAATTTTCGTGAACTTTAAAAATATTAACCCAACAGTGCTTATTTTTTACGATAAGCCTCTTGGCATTCTGCATCACTGCAATATCCGTAAAGGTTTAAAGAATGGCCAGTTAAGGCAAATTGATGTTTATCGGCAACCGCATGTTGCTCTTGCTCAATAATATCATTTGTAAATTCAACAACTTTGTTACAGTTCAAGCAAACGAGGTGATCATGATGATCTTCTTGCATGATTTCAAAAACAGAATGGTTGTTTTCAAAATGGTGACGCTGAATGATACCGGCAGCTTCGAATTGTGTTAACACACGGTAAACCGTTGCTAGACCTACATCTTCACCTTGCTCAAGCAAAGTTTTATAAATATCTTCAGCACTTAAATGATGTTGTTTTGAATTTTCTAATAATTCCAAAATCTTAATACGAGGAAGGGTAACTTTAAGTCCAGCTTTGCGTAAGTCTTGATTGGAAATCGGCATAAAAAAAGGTCTCTCAACAAATCTTAAGTTGGAATAGGCAATAGAGTTTAGATGCAGTATGATCTATCCTTGAACCAAATGCATCATCATTTATCAGGATAGTGTAGCAAAATGCAAAAAATCATGCTGGCGTTGTTCGTCACTTCAGTACTTAGCGGTTGTTCAGTCTTTGGTGTTTATAAAGTCGATATTCCACAGGGAACACCATTAACCAAAGCACAAGCATCTCAAGTACAAGTGGGCATGAGCTTTCAGCAAGTCCGTTTCTTGCTTGGTAGTCCAACAGTTACAGATCCTTTGAATCCGTTACGTTGGGACTACATCTATAACTACATCCCAGGAACTTATGCCAAAAAAGCAAAAATACCTGCGGCACACGGCCAGCATTTAAAAATTTATTTTGATGCGAATGGTAATGTTGAACGTCTGGAAGGCTTAGATACGATTCCAGAATCACAACCTGGTTTACCGGCATCAAAAGAAGCGATTTTAACTGCGCCCCCACTATAACGGCTTTGCCATAAAAAGAAACCCCTCATCGAGATAATCGTGAGGGGTTTTCTTTATGAACTTGATGGTCTAAAACGATTGCCCTTGATAAATCGTCCTACCGGATTCTTTTCTGCCCGTTTCCGACGGATATCTTTGGGATTGATGGTTAAAGGACGATAGATCTCGACACGATCACCGGCTTGTAGCTCAGTATCTGCTTCAATCTTGTTGCCAAAGATTCCCAGTTGTAAAACTTCTGGCAGACTCACCTTCCCGGCTAGACCACTGGCATCAATGGCCTGCTGGGCCGTCATCCCCTCACTGAATTCAACAGCAAGATGAAATTGCTGCTCAGGTGTTGTATAAGCAACCCAAACCTGTTTGACCTGTTCCATTAGATCACTTGCCCAATAACCGCAATAATCGCGACTACAATTGAAAGGGGTAACACAATACGGATCGCAATACGCCAGAGGTTATAGAACAGCTCATTGCTAAAGCCCATGGCTTTACGCAGATGACTGATCTTCATGATCCAGCCAGCAAAGATGGCATAGATCAGGCAAATGACCAGTCCCCATAGCATCAATACAGTATTAAAAACTTGCTCAACTTGAGGCACTGCCCATACTGCAACGGCTGCAAGTAAAATTGCCCATTGCACTACAATCGCCAGCTGGCGCTGCGCCAGTTGCTCTTTTGCAAACTGGATTAATAAGGCAGCCGACATCAGGGCAGCAAAACCCCAAGCCAACGCAGGCAACTGAGCCTGAATCGAGAAGAAACCAAATGCAATCACGGCAAGCAGTTGAGCTATCCAGATCGGCAACACTGAAGTGGTTGCAGCTTCCTGCTTTTTCACTATTGCCAGACTACTCTGCCAATATAAGCCCAAACCTAAACCACTTGCGACCAAGGCCAGCACGGTGGCATTACCCCACTCTTTAAACTCCACACCTGTCCAGTGCCATGCCTGTAACTGGGTTCCCATGACATTTGCCAAGATGAACGCAGCAATCACACCAATCGTTGTCAGGACAATCAGGAATTGACGAGGAATAAAAGAAAGTGCAAATGCCACAATTGCAAGAATCGCGAACAGGATCTGGCTCGAAATATTAGATGCCAGTTGCTCATTCACCACATGGCTTGCAGTGCTTAATACGCTACCTGCAAAAAACGGGACGAAAACAACTGCTAACCAGCCAACTAAACGCCATCTTGGTGAAGCATCGGCATCACGTGTCAGGCTTGAAAGTGCTTGCAATGCAGTGGTTTGTGAACGCTTTGCTAAAGCGATTTCAAGATAGCCGATTGGCAGTGCCAATAAAATCATGGTCCCTAACCAGAGCAACCAGAAATCGAATTGACGATCAATCTGGATCCCCACCGTCGGTGCCAATGTGGTAATCATGACAAAAGATAGGCAAAACGCCATCACTGGGGCAAACCAGCGTGACAGAGTTGTGTCCTGCATAATGCATTCCTTGAAAAATCTTTGAACTCATTGCGCTTTATGGAGTTTGCAATGAAATATTCAATCTATTTTGCCTTTCTCACGCTTGAAAATCAAAACAAAAGATATCGAAAGAAAAAAGCAAATCACCCCATAAGGTGATTTGCTGCGCACCAGTTATTATTTTATTCATTCGACCCCCTGTATATCACTCATACCAACCTTATTATTTTTTATAACAAGGGATCTTTTTTTATTATCTTATTATTATGAGAAGAATCGAGAAAACCAGTTTTTCCCTTTTTTCTTTTCATTTTCTTTAATAATACCAATCATATTTTCTTTGACAGCACCAACATAATCAGCATCATCATGACGAATATGATTAATCAACCACTTTGATAGTGCTTCATGTAGCTCACTATCAATTTCCTGCCCCAATTCAAAACGTTGACGATAAGTCTCTATCTTTTTGATAAATAAGTCATGAACTCGCTTATGCGGTACACGATACTTATAATTTGCTTCTTCCTGCAAACTTTCTTCAAAGGTAAAATGAGACTGGGTATAATCAATAATATTATCCAGAATCCCCTTTAACTTTGCACGGTCATCGTCTTCTTTTAATTCATCAATTTCATTAATATAATCTAGAATACGACGATGTTGATCATCGATCACCTCGATTCCTGTATTATATTCGACAGACCATTTCATACCCATATCGAACCCCAAACCATATTTGATTTATTGAATACAAATATAATATCGATAAAGTATTTAAATAAAAACGCAGCATTTTTGTCAGGTTTACACTTTTCATCTATAAAATATAATAAGCTCTTGTTTTATATTTAATTTAATATTTTTGCCGATCAAAACACTCAAGTATTTTTTAACCACCAAGAAAAACTATCTATCTAATTTTATTGATATAACCAGAAAAATAAGCAGTATTTCTGAATCAAAAAACCGTTAAAACATAACTTCCGGTTATATCATTGTTATTAATATTGGTCTGCTCTGGTTACTCTTTTTAATGCCGGATTTTCTGCCTCACGAATTAAACGCTCGACTCGGGTTAAAGCATGTAAAATCGGTTTACCGCATTGAAATAAAATCATTTCCCCAGGCTGGTACGCAGTCCATGCTTCGTTATGCGTTAAAGGTTCTGTGGTAATCACTGCCACACGATCTTCGGGCGTCGTAACCTGACTAAAATCAACTTCAACATCGAGATCAATTAAATGTGCATGCTGAAAGGGATATTCACGTACCAGCCAGTGCAATTTGGTGGTGGCATAGCTATATAGCGCCTTACCGTTCGACAAGCAGAAATTAAAAGTTCCATGCTCGGCAATTTGTGGAGAAATACGCTCCAATAATGAAAAAATTTCTTCTAGACTTGGCTCGGTGTAGCCAAATGCTTCAACCATCTGATCCAGCAAATAACAAAATGCCAGTTCACTATCGGTATTACCAACAGGCTCAAAACGACCGCTTAATTCAGGTTTAAAGTCATGCAAATCGCCATTATGGGCAAAAATCCAGTGTCGGCCCCACAACTCTCGCAAGAAAGGATGTGAGTTCTCCAGATTGATTTTGCCTTGTGTCGCTTTACGGATATGCGCAATCACATTGCGGGACTTGATCGGATAGTTACGAATCAGATCGGCAATCGGAGATTCGACTGCGGACTGATTATCAACAAACAGGCGGCAGGCTTTATCTTCAAAGAATGCGATACCAAAACCATCACAATGATCAGACGTGACCCCTGCTCGTTGGGAAAACCCACGAAACGAAAAGGTAATATCTGTCGGGGTAGCACAATTCATTCCTAATAGCTGGCACATATCTTTTAACTATCTAACATCTATGCCTATTGTGCATGAGGTTGAGATCGCTTGTAAATCTGAATATGTGCTCACTATTAGATTAAGAATGATAAAGCACTAGCGTTGCACCATTTTGTTCATGACAAAAGACATGGCAATCTTGTTCACTTCCAGAAACACAAAATAATCCAGACACTTAAAGTCTTCATCATAAAATGCCTGTTTTGAAAGTTTCGACTGCATGCCCAAATAAGTCTGGAATAGTTTTGGCATGCGCTCATCCTGCGGAAAACTATAGTCCGGGCGTTCTGGTTCAAAAATACGCTTTGAACGAATATCAATACTTTGATGCTCACCCAGTTGCTGAATCTGGCGATGGGTATAATAGGCACGGGCCAGATTATCGTCTAAATGGATACTGACACAGCCCATTAAATATTTGGCACGCATTGACCATAATACTTTAGGCACCAGGTTCAACCATAGCATGGAGAGTGCTTTACCAGAACGAAATTGAGGGTGAACACAGGTTCGGCCAATTTCTAAAACACTCGGTAAATGTGATAAATGCGGAACAATTTCGAATTCTTGCGCGCTGTAGCTCTGCCCGATTTCATGGCCTTGAAATAATTTCAAGCGGGTATAGGCAACAATTTCACCTGTCCATTTCTCTCGTAAAACAGCATGTTCGCAGCCAAAATCATACAGGTCCTGATCTAAACCGTCTTCAAAAGACATGCCAAACTGATGGCTAAATTGCGTGGCTCTAAAACGTTGTACATCTTGTAATTCTTTTAAATTATCCACCCATTCAAAACGGAACTGGTTTTGAGCTGGTTTGTGGCGTAAAGGTAAAGTCAATGTCTGACGATATTGATTTAATTTTTCTAGCATAATGAAAGCTCCTTATGACTAGCTTTACCTTAAAGCGCGTAAATGACATTGAGATGACTAAAACATGAACAACACATGACGAAAAAAAAGAGGCCCTATTCAGGCCTCAGTTTTTAATCGGCAGAATTAATGCTTCACCCGATTGGTAATTAAAGTCCCGACCCCATGATCGGTAAAGATTTCTAACAAACTTGCATGCGGTACACGCCCATCAACGATATGCGCACTCACCACACCACCTTTAACTGCATCTAGCGCACAACCGACTTTTGGAATCATGCCACCGTAAATCACACCTGTTTCAATCAAACGGTCAACTTCTTGCGTAGTTAAACCCGTCAACAGGTTCTTATTTTCATCCAGTACACCAGTGATATTGGTTAATAAGATCAGTTTTTCTGCACCTAACGCTTCTGCAACTTTTCCAGCCACAAGGTCTGCATTGATATTATAAGTATTGCCTTCTTCATCGACACCAAGCGGTGCAATGACAGGAATAAAATCACTTTGGGTAAACATTTCAAGGACGTCGGTTTTTACACCTGTGACTTCGCCAACCATGCCCAAATCAATTTGTGAAATGGAACCATCTGCTTCCTGTTTTTCCATCAACAATTTGCGTGCACGCAGCAAATTACCATCTTTACCGGTTAAACCAATGGCACGACCACCATGTTTGTTAATCAGATTCACAATCGATTTATTGACACTACCGCCCAATACCATCTCAACCACTTCCATGGTCGCTTCATCGGTTACGCGCATGCCATCAATTCGGTCAGATTCCTGCCCTAGACGTTTTAATAATGAATCTACTTGTGGACCGCCACCATGGACAACGATCGGATTTAAACCGACCGTTTTTAATAACACGATATCACGGGCAAATGAGCTTTCCAGTTCAGGATCAGTCATCGCATTACCACCATATTTTACAACCAACGTTTTTCCTGCAAATCGTTGGATATACGGCAAAGCTTCAATCAAAATTTTTGCTTTATCAATGCCGATATGCTCATGTGGCATGCGTCTCTCCTTATTAAGCCTGTGCGAGTTCTTGTGCAATCTGTGGATAATGATCTTGTAACATGGAAACAAACTTCTGGCGAATGTCGATTAACCGGTCCGGATTGTCTGCATCGAAGCGGACGGTAAAATATTCACCCGTATTTGATGCTCGAATAATGCCAAAACCATCGTCAAAATCAAGTCTTACCCCATCTATTTTACTTAAACGTGCGCCTAAACGGTGACTTAAAATCTCTATTTCATTTAAAACCTGTTGCGGGTTGGCATCATGGGTACTGATATAGGTATCTTCTGTACAGTAACGTTCAGGATAAATACTCAGTAATTCAGACAAGCTTTTTGCAGTTGATTGGGTCAGATATTCCATCACTCGCAGAGCCGCATAGAGACCGTCATCATAGCCATAACCACGTCCGTCATTAAAGACATAATGACCTGCATATTCTCCGCCAAAAATGGCTTCGCCTTTGGATTGAGATAAATAGGCCCGTAAAAAGCTACTTCCTGTCCGGATCATTTTGGCATGGCCTGCCAGTTGCTGAATCGTATCCGCCACCATACGCGAGCATTTCACATCAAATACAATTTCTTTTTGCGGATGCTGCTGTAAACAGATTTGTGCAAATAGGGATAACAAACGGTCAGGGCTAATAATATTCGCCTGCTCATCCAGCAATACAACCCGATCCCCATCACCATCCAGAGCAATACCCAGTTCTGCCTGTTCTGAAAGGATCATGGCCTGTAACTGCTTTAAATGCTCGGCATGGGAAGGATCGGGGGCATGATCAGGGAAATGTCCATTGGCTTCGCAACGTAATGCGATCACCTCACAGCCTAACTTTTCCAGCACTTGTTTTGCACAACGGCCTGCCGAGCCATGTAAACCATCCAAAGCCACTTTTAAGGGACGTACCAGATGAATATCATCAATTAAGGACTGTTGGTAATGCAAACAATATTGAGAAACGATCTGATGCGGTCGGATATCGGCAGTGAAATTTTCTTTTGAGGCGGGCTGGGAAATCTGGGCAAGTTGTCCAACGGATTGAATCATCTCTGGACTCGGAGGCTCCCCTTTCATAATCCATTTAATGCCATTATCGGACTTTGGATTATGACTGGCGGTGACCATAATGCCATTACCCCCAAAATCACGGGCAATATAATACATCATCGGCGATGAGCAGCAACCGATATTGGTGACTTGCACCCCTTGTTGCTGAAGAACGTGCTGAATAATTTCAGCATAATGAGGACTACTTAATCGCGCATCATAGCCTACCACGACCTGATTCTGTCCAGCATTTTTATAGTGTAAAGCTAGGGCATGCGCAATTGAACAAATAATATTTGGTGTGAGATTTGAAAGTTTTCCGCGAATATCATAGGCACGGAAAATATTCAAAGGAAATGTTTGTTGTATATTCACAGCAAGCCCCTATTTTTATAATCATTCTGATTATGCAAAAATGGCGAAATTATTAAGTAATTAACTAACCCTTGTTCAGAAAAATTAAAATAATTAATCAGTTGCTTTGTAATATACTTTAAACAAACAATCAATATGAAAAATGCAACGTTTCCCAGTAAAACATTGCATTTTAAGTGATATTTACCGGAAATTATTGCTGTCCAGTATGCCCGAAACCGCCAGCACCACGCTCGGTTGCTACAAATTCACTGACTTGTTCAAACTCGGCTTGTACCACAGGTACCAGAACATATTGTGCCAAACGCTCACCTGGCTCTAAACGGAAGGTGTTTTGACCACGGTTCCAGACCGAGACCATCAATTCGCCTTGATAATCCGAATCAATCAAACCGACCAGGTTACCTAAAACGATCCCGTGTTTATGACCTAGACCTGAACGCGGCAAAATCAAACCTGCAAAGTTTGGATCTTCGATATAAATTGCCAAACCGGTTTTCACTAGAACCGTTTCACCTGGTGCAATATCAATCGCTGCATCTAAACATGCACGTAAATCTAAACCTGCCGAACCTGTGGTTGCATAAGAAGGCAAAGCCCACTCTTGACCTAAACGCGCATCTAATACTTTAACTTGGACTTTCATTACAACTTCCTACTTACAAACTCTTATCGTTTCAACAGTGCTTTTAAATTGGCAAGATACTGCTGTGCCTGCTCTTTTGGATCAACATTCGGCGCCAGTTTCTTTTTACGACCATGCCATTCCAGATCATCTTGCGGCATTTCGTCCAGAAAACGACTTGGGGTCATTTGACGCATTTGCCCGCCATTCTTACGCTGTTCTGCCAGTGTCAAAGTCAGACCTTGACGCGCACGGGTAATGCCCACATACATCAAACGGCGTTCTTCTTCGATAGTTTCCGATGCAATCGAGTTCTTATGCGGTAACAGTTCTTCTTCCAGACCAATCATATACACATAAGGGAACTCCAGACCTTTTGCCGCATGCAATGTCAACAAGTTCACTTTATCGGTGTCTTCTTCTTCCTGTTGCTGCTCAAGCATATCCAGCAATACCAGTTTACGAATTACACTTTCAATATTTTTCTCATCGACATCATCAGTTCGATTCAATAGATTTTGAATACTGCTATACAAACTTTCGATACTGTCGAGCTTGGTTTTTTCCTGAGCAGGCGTTGCGGCCTGTTCACGGATATAATCGATATAGCCCGCTTCATTGATCATTTGACGAACCTTTGGCATCGGCTCATCATCATCAAGTAACTCACGGGTAAATGTCGCGATAAAATCTGCAAACTCATGCAATTGGGTGGCCGCTTTCTTCGGCAACACCATGCTTAGGCGCTGATCAGACGATGCCGTAAGCAAAGACAGGGTATTCTCCTGTGCAAATAAACCGAGTTTTTCCAAAGTCACCGGGCCAATGGCACGTTTTGGCGTATTAATAATACGCAAGAATGCACTGTCATCTTCAGGGTTAATGATAAGACGCAAATAGCTCATCACATCCTTAATCTCGGCACGCGCGAAGAAGGACTGACCACCCGACAATTTATAAGGAATCTGCATCTGACGCAGTTGGGTTTCGATCACGCGAGCCTGGAAGTTACCACGATACAAGATCGCATAATCTTTCCAGTTTTTACCGTTCATCAACTTATGCGTGATCAGGTCTTTCACCACGCGCTCTGCTTCATCATCGTCATTTAAGCAGGTAATCACGCGAATACTTTCACCATGCCCCTTATCACTCCACAATTTCTTGTCGAAAATATGCGGGTTATTCTCAATCACGGCATTGGCCGCTTTTAAAATACGGCTGGTCGAGCGATAGTTCTGTTCAAGCTTAATCACTTTGAGATTATGGAAGTCTTCTTTCAATAACGCCATATTTTCAGGCTTGGCACCACGCCATGCATAAATCGACTGGTCATCATCCCCTACGGCGGTGAACTGCCCCATCACCCCCACCAATAGCTTGACCAAAGTATACTGCGCAGTGTTGGTATCCTGATATTCATCAACCAGCAAATAGCGAACACGGTTTTGCCACTTATCCCGTACTTCCGCATTTTCCTGAAGCAAACGTGTCGGCATGACGATCAGGTCATCAAAGTCTACCGCGTTATAGGCACGCAAGTTACGCTCATAGAGCTGATAAAGATGGGCAAACTGGACGTCTTCAACCGTTTCACAAGTTGAATGGGCTTGTTCTGGAACGATCAGGTCGTTTTTCCAGTCCGAAATTTTCTTCATTGCCTTGGCAAGCAGTTCTTTACTTTCTGCCCCTGACAAGTTGTCACGCTGCATCAAATCCATCAGGATTCGCTTACAGTCGTCCGCATCTAAGATAGAAAAGTTGTTTTTAAGCGGTAAATGTTTTAGTTCAAGACGGAGCAAATTCAAACCAAAGGTATGGAAGGTCGAAACCGAAAGCCCTTTTGCTTCTTCACGTGACAGTAATTTACCGACACGCTCCTTCATTTCACGTGCAGCCTTATTGGTAAAGGTCATTGCCGTAATACGATAAGCCGGAATGCCACATTGCTGTACCAGGAAAGCCACTTTTCGGGTAATCACCGATGTTTTACCCGAACCTGCACCTGCGAGTACCAACAAAGGCCCCTGAACATATTTCATGGCTTCAAGTTGCTTGTCATTAAGTTGACTGGCAGATGACATTGGTTATTCCTCTCTCGTTTCCGAGCCTGATTTTTCGAGCACAATTATAGACATCTATGTTTTAGAATCCCAATAGTAAATCTAGGGATATGTATAAATTATGATGCCTTGTACAAATGCTACGCCACGGCTTGTCGCCTGACTGAATAGGCAATAAAAAAACCACCCGAAGGTGGTTTTTTAGAAATCAGTAAAAATTACTGTTTTGCATAAATGCTGATTTCTACACGACGGTTTTGCTCTTTACCAGCAGCAGTCGCGTTTGAAGCGATCGGGTTAGAAGAACCATAACCTTGTGCATCGATACGGCTAGAAGATACGCCTTGACCAGCTAAGTAGTTTTTAACTGATTGCGCACGTGCTTGAGATAATGGGATGTTGATTGAATCGTTACCCGTATTATCTGTATAACCCGTTACAAGGATCGCACTCTTGTTATCTTCACCTAAAGTTTGCGCTACTTTGTTTAAAGTACCGTAGAAGTTAGGTTTGATGTTTGATTTGTTGGTATCAAAGGTAATGCTGCCAGGCATGATTAACTGAACAGAACCATCTGGGTTACGGCCAACTTCTACGCCAGTACCCGCCATTTGCTCACGTAATTTTTTCTCTTTATTGTCGAGATATAAACCACCAGCAGCACCAAGCACAGCACCGATTGCTGCAGCACGGTTGTTTTGTTTACTTGTATTTGCGTTACCTTTAGATACGCCATAACCTGCTGCTGCACCAATTAATGCACCTAAAGCAGATTTGTCATATTCTACGCCACCGATGTTATTACCTGTAGTTTGGCAACCAGAAAGTACCAATCCAGCCCCTACGAGTGTTGAAATTACTAATGCACGCATTGCGTAGCTCCTGTCTATGTATTTTGTTGTCTGGACAAATAATGAATGAGAAAACAGTCCTAGACCATTGATATTTTGTTAATAATAAACACTTTATTTGTATTTTTGTAATATTTTGATGCATTTTGCTTGAATAAAGCATCACAATTTCTTCATGTTTATGGTTTTCACACAATAAATATTTTATGTGACACTCATCACAAACAAAACAATCCGCTTCCGCCCGTCCTGAAATCACATTTAATCGGAAAAAGTAGGGTTAACCCGCCTAAATATATAAAAATTGTCAACATCTCAAAATATACAGTTGTATTTCAACATCTGTTGTTTATAGTTGGAACATCTCTTTTTTCAAACCTCTGCACTCAAGGCTCGATTTATGTCTAACGCCAATAAAAAAGCGTCCTTATTGCAAAAAGTCAGTAAAGGATTAACCGTTAGTTCAGTCATTACAGGAAGTACATTTTTTCATGGCCCTCCTGTACTGGCATTAGGTTTAACCAAATTATTTAAAAAATCATCAAAAGTAGACGAAACCAATATTCAGATTACCAATAGCTGGTTAGGGGTAAATAACTGGTTAATTGACAATGTATTGCCAGATTTACACTGGGATATCAGTATTGATAAAAGCCTCGACCTGAATCTGCAAGGTCGATATATGATGATCTGTAACCATCAAAGCTGGGTCGATACCACAGTCAATCAGTATTTTGGCCTAACCCGTATGCCGCTCACCCGCTTCTTTACCAAATGGGAACTCATTTTTATTCCATTTGTCGGGCAGGCATTCAAAATCCTCGGCTTCCCAATGATGAAACGTCATACCAAAGAACAAATCGCGAAGAATCCAGAACTCAAATCGCGTGATATGCTGGAAGCACGTAAAGCCTGTGAACAATTACTCAGTCAGCCTTTTACCTTACTGAATTATTTAGAAGGTACCCGCTTTACGCCTGAAAAACATGCTGCACAGCAATCTCCTTATCAAAACCTGCTTAAACCTAAAGCCGGTGGTCTGGCTTTAGCACTGAATATTCTCGGTGATAAAATTGATGCTTTGGTCGACATGACCATTGTTTATCCAGACGGTGCGCCAGGTTACGGCGAATTCTGGCTGGGTGATGTGTCTCGTATTGCAGTGGATTTACGTAAAATAGATATTCCAGACTGGGTACTTGGTGGTAATTATGAAGATGATCCCGTTTACCGTGAACGCTTCCAGAAATGGGTAGATCAAATCTGGTCTGAGAAAGACCAGTTGATTAGCCAAATGAAAGCCAAATACCAGCAATAGTTTCACAAGGAATTGTAGTAAGACATGACCCAGCCGGACTCAGGAAAAAACTCTAAATATAACTATGTCAATCCGAACAGCAAGTTCTTCAAGCTGTTTCTGGTCTATGACATTTTTATGGTCTTTATTATTGTTTTTAACCTGTTCTGCTTAGGCATGAACTTTTTCCTGATGAGCAATATCGGGAGCTGGTTTTTTAATACCATCCAGCTTCCGACGGTGCTGGAGTTTTACCGGACTCACCTACACCCGTGGGTGATTACCACAGAAGCCTGGTTTATTATCTTTTTAATTGTAGAACTGGTCATTCGCTGGTTTCTGTCGATTGTGCAAAAACATCATGCACGCTGGTGGTTCTTTCCTTTTGTGCACTGGTATGAAATTCTAGCAATCATTCCGTATTTCCGTTTTTTACGTTTGTTCCGTGCAGGCGTGATTGCTTACCGTTTATATGAACTCGGCTATAAAGTAGTACCTGACGGCATCCGCATCAAAGCGGTGTTTTATTATCGCGTGGTCATGGAAGAATTATCAGATCGTGTCGTGATTACCGTCATTGACGGAATCCGTCATGAATTGCAAACCAGTTCGCATCATAAAAAAATTATTCATGATCTGGTTGATCATCATCGACAACTGTTTACGGTGACCTTGGCCTCGATGCTACAGGAGTCACTTGCTGTAGCATTACAACAACAGCAACCGCTCATTACCCAAAAAGTCGGCGTTATTGTCAATCAAGCGATTGAAGATACGCCCGAACTGACGCAACTGTTACGCTTAATCCCGATTGTTGGGGGAAGAATCGAACAACAGATTCAAAGTATTGGTCAACGTTTGGGTGAGAATATCAGTGCGGGTTTGATCGAGCCGTTTACCGCGGGATCAGCTCAGCGGCCGAATGAAAATTATCAATACATTGCCGAGCAAGTCAGCCAGTTGAATATTGACAATCAATATCTGGAAGAACTGGTCGAATCGGTGGTATTTGAAAGCCTTGAAGCGATCAGAAAACAAGTAAAAGTGAAGCAATGGCAGCAAACTTTGCAAGAATCTGATCAATTGGATAAAAAAGCAGAATGATTACAAGAAAAATTACCAATCGAGCTAGAGAATTCGTGTAATTTGTTCTAGCATTTGCTTTTATTTACAACTGCTTTAACACAATAGAGCGCTTAAAAAGCCCTGAAGGATAAATTATGGCTGATATACGGATTACGGGCAGAATGGTGAATTTTAGTCGACTCACGTTCGACACAAATGACCATAATGCAATCCGACAGCAACTTACCAGCACCCTGAATGAAGGTTCCTATATCGGTACACTGGTCATTATTGACAGTACTGTTGAACAAGAACTGATTGCCTTAATTCAGCTCTTGATCGATCTGGGCCTGCAACCGATGGCTGTGATTGATGGCATTCTGGGCGATGAAGCCCGTGCCATTCAATTTCCTGTTTTGCCAGTAGATCAGCCATTGCAACGTATCAAGGCATCTAAAGAACAGGTGGTTGATCCAGCTCCGGCAAAAGCAGCGGATAATTCAGCAATACAAACACCACAAAAAAACACATCGAATGCCTATATCACCTCGTATCATGATGAAATTTTGCGTACAGGCCAATGTTTGGTGCAAGATCAGGGTGATATCATTTTAAATGCAGGCATGAATAGTGGTTCGGAAGTCATTGCATCTGGAAATATTCACATTTATGGCAATGCTCGTGGTAGAGTCATTGCAGGTGCAGGTGGACAAGCTGCAGCACGTATTTTCTGCCATTCGTTAGAAGCCGAACTCATCTCGATTGCAGGGACCTATTGTGTTGCAGATGATATTCCAAAAGATATGATCAAAAAGCCTGTACATATTTATTTAAATAACAAGCAAGAACTTGAATTTGAGGCCTTGCAGTTTTAATTTATCTCATTAAACACCAAAAAAGCCCTTTTAGGGGCGTATGACCATAAATAGGAGTGGATTCGGTGGCCAAAATTGTTGTCGTAACGTCAGGCAAAGGTGGTGTAGGTAAAACTACAACAAGTGCATCTTTTGCAACAGGTTTAGCCCTACGTGGTCATAAAACTGTTGTGATCGATTTCGATGTGGGTTTACGTAATCTTGATTTGATCATGGGCTGCGAACGCCGTGTAGTTTATGACTTTGTCAATGTCATCAATAATGAAGCTCGCTTACAACAAGCACTCATCCGTGATAAAGATATTGAAAACTTATATATTCTCCCTGCGTCACAAACCCGCGATAAAGATGCGTTGAGTGATGAAGGTGTTGCACGTGTGATCGACGAACTTTCTCAAGAATTCGACTACATCATTTGTGACTCACCTGCGGGGATCGAGCGTGGTGCAATCTTAGCCATGTACCATGCAGATGAAGCAATCATTGTGACGAATCCTGAAATCTCATCAGTACGTGACTCTGACCGTATTATTGGTATGCTTGATAGCAAAACCAAAAAAGTTGAACAAAACGAAGGTCGTATCCGTAAGCATTTATGTATCACCCGTTTCAATCCGGAACGTGCCGATAAACAGGAAATGTTAACGATCGACGATATTTCTAAAGATATTTTACGTGTGCCGACTTTAGGGGTAATTCCTGAGTGCCCAAGCGTACTTCAAGCATCAAACGAAGGTAAGCCTGTGATTCTGTATTCAGATGAAAAAGCTGGACAAGCCTATGATGACTTAGTGGCTCGCTTCCTTGGCGAAGACCGTCCTTATCGACACATTGCAGTACAGCCAAAAGGTTGGTTAGCTAGACTATTTGGAGCGTAATTATGGCAGGATTCTGGAGTAAACTTTTTAGCAGTGATGAAAAACCATCAAGTGCACAAACTGCCAAAGATCGTTTAAAAGTTATTGTTGCATCTGAACAAGGCTTGGGCCGTCGCTTAGGCCAGGACAAAATCGACCAAATGAAAAAAGAAATCATGCAGGTCGTGAGTCGTTATGTTCGTGGGGTGGATGAACAGCATATTCAAATGCAGGTTCGTTCAGAAGCAAACATTGAAATGCTAGAAATGAATATCAATTTACCTGAAGATCGTTAGAAGTTTTTTCATTAGCGATTTTTCTTAAATAAAGGCAAAATACGTCGCAGAATTTGAAAAGTATGACTTTTCTCATCCTGCCTCATATTTTGCCTTTATTATTTTATAAGACTGAGGAGATTGTCATGGCATTATCACAGCCAGCAACTTTCAATGAAGAATGGTCAGATGAGCGTGTGTTTGCCTACCTTAACCAGCTTCCTCCAGCTGGCGTAAATGCCGACTTCCATGTGCTCTACCATGCCTTCAAACATATGCGCCCAAATGACTATGAGCGTTTGATTACCAAGTTTTTGGCAGATGGCCGTGACTTGAATGCAACCAATCCTGAAGGCCAACGCATTCATGATGTGATTGCACAATTTCCTCGCCAGAAAGCGGGTTTTCTGGAAGTTTTAGCGAAGTTTGCTTAATCAACGCTACAATAAAGGCCACATAATTTATCAATATCAATAAATTGAAGCGTAAATTATGTGGTTTTTAATTAAAATAATGATA
Source organism: Acinetobacter calcoaceticus (assembly GCF_051947995.1). Taxonomy (GTDB): domain Bacteria; phylum Pseudomonadota; class Gammaproteobacteria; order Pseudomonadales; family Moraxellaceae; genus Acinetobacter. The sequence goes on from NZ_JBLVVH010000001.1 coordinate 633,663, forward strand.
TTTCTTAAATTCTCTGATAAATAGATTGCCAATAATACATTTTTTATATTTTTACCTTTTCTACTTTAACCAAGACAATGACCGATCAAAATACTACCGTAATTGAAAATACGCCTGTAAATCATCACTTAGCTGATTTAACCATCATTAGCCTAAAGAAATTTATCTTTTTATCAATTATTTCTTTAGGGTTATACGAGCTATGGTGGATCTTTAAGGCATGGCGTTTTCTGGCACTGAAAGATCATTTAGATATCATGCCGGCTGCCCGAGCTATTTTTTCCATTTTCTTCTTATATTCCCTGTTTAAGAGAATCAGGGAATATGCAAAAGGAAAAGATTATGCTCAGGATTTTTCTGCAGGCTGGATGTATATCGGCTATATCCTTTTCGCCTTAGTATTCGCCAACTTACCAGATCCTTACTGGTTAATTTCATCAGTCAGTTTTATTTTCCTTATTCCCGCTTTTGTGGCCCTTAATCATACCAAAAAACAGGATGATCAACTCAATGCGGTGATACAGGAAAAATTTAATATTGCTCAAATTTTTGTCATTATTATTGGAGCTATCTTTTGGATACTCTTATTGATAGGTTTTTTTCTTGAAGTATAAGGGTTAAAAAGACCATAAGATTAGCGTATATCAGAAAGCCTGCATGATGCAGGCTTTCTTCTCTCTGTATTAGCGGTTGCCAATCAGATAAACACCGAGTAAGGTAAATATCCCGCCTGAAACACCATCAATCCATTTTGCACAGTTTTGGTAGGCATTGCGGAACGTCGGTAGAGAAAATACAAAAGCGACCAGGACAAACCATAAAATCGTTTCAATCGAAACGATAATAAAAAGTAAAGAATGATGTTGATCAAATAAGGGATTTGCCAAAAACAGTGAGAAGACACTGCCGAAATAGATAATAGCCTTGGGATTGGAAAGGTTGGTCAACAATCCTTTCATAAAAAATAAATAAGGTGACTGAGGCAAGCTCATTGGATTTATGTCTGGATTATTTTTAGAGAAGGCTGAGCGAAGCATTTGAAAACCAAGCCAGCACAAATATAGTCCGCCAGCGATCAACAGCCCCTGTTTAAGCCACGCCATTTTTTCAAAGATGATATTGAGTCCCATCAAGGCAAGCAGTGACCACAGCATTGCTCCTAAGCAAATGCCCAGCACCACCAGCAAGGCTTCTTTACGAGAGCGGCTAATCGCCGTTTGTGAAACCAGAAAAAAGTCTGGTCCAGGCGTAATCAATGCGCAGAAATGAATAAAAATGAGTGTAGTTAATGCAACGAACACGACTCACCTCAAGATTGGAATTCTAAAGGGCAAGCTTAAATAAAAAACGTGATTTTTACCATATAAAAATTTGAAAGCCTAAAACAAAAAAGCCTCAATAAAGAGGCTTTTTTTAGGGGATATTTGGGTTAGACCAGAATATCTCGCTTACCATTGGCACCCATCGAGCTAACGATGCCATTTTCTTCCATCTGGTCAATGATCCGTGCTGCACGGTTATATCCCAGACTAAATTTACGCTGTAATGATGAAGTCGATGCTTTTCGAGTTTCTAGAACAAAAGAGACACATTGATCATATAACGCATCTCGGCTCGGATCTCCATCCCCATCTTCAAAACCACGCGATGTAGGCTCTTCATCAAATGGCGTAAGAATCTCATCCACATAATCCGGTTCACCACGTTCGCGCCACGCATCACAGATACGGTTCACCTCATCATCACTAATGAAAGCACCATGAACACGCTCAGGCTCGATTTTACCAGGGCCAAGGAACAGCATATCACCATGACCGAGCAAGTCTTCTGCCCCACCCGCATCCAGAATGGTCCGTGAGTCAATTTTACTGTTGACACGTAAGGCCACACGGGTTGGAATATTCGCCTTGATCAGACCGGTAATCACATCCACCGAAGGACGTTGTGTAGCAAGTAACAGGTGAATCCCTGCGGCACGCGATTTCTGTGCTAGGCGGGTAATCATTTCTTCAGCCTTTTTACCGACCTGCATAATCATGTCGGCAAACTCATCGGCAACGATCACAATGGAAGGTAATGGTGTTAAACGCGGTGCACGCTCACCCACAACTGAATCACTGGCTTTCCACGTTGGATCAATCAGGTCTTCACCATTGGCAATGGCTTCTTCGACCTTACGGTTATAGTCGCTGAGCTTACGGATTTTCAGGAATGACATCAGTTTATAACGGCGTTCCATCTCATTGACACACCAGTTTAATGCGCTAACCGCATCTTTCATGTCGGTGACAACAGGTGTGAGTAGATGAGGAATATCATTATAGTTGGCCAATTCAAGCTGTTTTGGATCGATTAGAATCAAACGTAACTGGTCTGGTGTATATTTCAGTAACATCGATAAGATCATCGAGTTGACTGCAACCGACTTACCCGAACCTGTGGTCCCCGCAACCAGCATATGCGGCGCTTTACCAAGGTCAGTAATGACAGGATTGCCCGAAATGTCTTTACCCATCGCCATAGAGAGCAAACCCGCAGGGTCTTCAAAAGCTGGTGTTTTCAACAGCTCAATCAATCGTACCATTTCACGGCTACTATTCGGTACTTCAATTCCGATATACGGTTTTCCTGCAATCACTTCAACCACACGTACCGATGCCATCGACATTGAACGTGCCAGATCGCGTGAGATATTAGTCACTTTAGAGGCTTTTACACCCGGTGCAAGATCGAGTTCAAAACGTGTTACTACGGGTCCCGGCTGAGCTTCGACCACCTGAGCCTTGACATTAAACTCTTGTAATTTGATCTCTAAAAGTTCAGAAAGACGTGCTAATTGCTCAGCGGTAAAATTGACCTTTTTGTTTGGATCAACTTCATCCAGCAATTCCAGCCCCGGTAAAGTCGGTAGATCACGGCGTTTTTGCGCCACTTGCATGGCACGCGACATTGGACGACCAAATGCATCGGTTAAAGGTGCATCCAGATCAAAATCTTCTTCGATATCAAAGTCTGGCTCGGGTTCAGCTTTACCGGCCGTTTCTTGCCATGCTTCAATAAAGGCTTCTTTAGACAAAGCTTCTTTCGGTGCAGTTGAAACTTCAATCGGTGCTTTGACGAAAGCAGATGATTGCGCATAACTTGTAGCACGCGGCGCGGTTTGTTCGCGCTCTTGCTCAATCAGGAGATCATTAAATTCATCAATCTCTTCCGCCACCGAATGAAGTTTGTCTTCTTGTACGATATTTTGCACAGCAGCAGGTTGGGCTTGAGTCGCATTTCCCTGATTAGACTCACTAATAAGCGCTTCAATATCTGCTTCAAATGCATTTTCCTGCTCAACCGGTGTATGCGGCATGGCCGGAACATGTTGAGTGAGTGAAGAATGCGAATCTGTGGCAGTTTTACTGTTTGGTACTGCTGCCAATAGCTCATCAAAGATTTGATCATCATTCCAGTCCAGATTGCTGGAATTGGCTTTTTGCATGACAGCTTCAGCATGTACTGCTGGTTCAGCCTGCGTTGCCATGTGAGCGGACTCATCTGCAGCACGGAGTAATGCATCAATTTCCTGCTTATGGCTTGCATCATCACGCTGTAATGCACGCCATACCTCACCTGTTTTCACTAAACGCTGGCTTTCAGTTTCAAACTGATGGGCACGTTGCAAGGTTTGTTCAAAGTCGTCATCTGGCATCGCCGCTGGTTGTGGTTCAGCGCTTTGTTGCTGTTCTTTCGCCACGACATCGGCAAATAATTTTTCTGCCATGAGTTGATGGTGTGAATCATCAATTTTAATCAGCTTTGCCTGAACCTGAGGGGTCTTGGTCTCGTTTTTATCATCCAGACCCTCTGCCACGGCTGGTGTCTTGCCGGTCACAGCCGGGGTTTCAGCAGGTGTCAGTTGTTCGGTTAAATCATATGCAGATTCGTTTTGTGGCACATTCTTATAGAACAGGTCTTGCAAATAGGCTGGCGTATTCTTCAAGGTTACCCAAGTTTTATTCCACTGAATCCCAAAAGCCAAAGTCAGTAACAAGATACTGAAAGCGAGTAAAAATAAGGTCGCGCCATAAATCGTCAGTAATTGAGAGAGACTTCCCCCTAGCTCATAACCGATGATGCCGCCCGCTGCATTATCCAGCGTATCGGCTGGCATATTCCAGTGCAGATACAACAAGCTGGAAATCGAAAGAATCAGGAAGAACTGGGCTGCATAACGAAATGGGCGGTTCAGAAAGCTCCTCGGCCACCAGACCTGAATCGCTTCTATAAACAGGAACAAGGGAATAAGCAAACTTGCCCACCCCAGAAAACCAAAGAGTAAATCTGCGATCCAAGCACCGGCCACACCGCTTGCGTTCGAAACCTGTTGGGTATCGCTGGAAATATGCATCCACCCCGGATCAAACGGTGTATAGGTTACTGTGGCAAGAAATAAATAAATGCCAAAGGAAATCAAAAATAATGTCATTAAAAAGCGTTGTGCATAAACACTTGACACCGCAGTCATATACAGTCCTGTAACCCAATTCGTTATTTGTTGGTATCTTTTAAGGCCTAAATTACCTTAATCAATAAGTTTTATATTATGCACTCGTTCTTACAAAAAAGATGCACGATTGTTTACTGTTGTTGTTAACATTCTGCACGGATATAGCCCAATTCGATTGAGTTAATCAATATTATCAGGCTCGAATTATCCCACTCCCCTCTCGATTCACGTATAATTTTAGCAGTTTCAATATAAAAAGGATGTTCTTTAATGAGCGCTCGTCACTCACGGTTAATTATTTTGGGTTCTGGTCCTGCAGGTTATAGCGCAGCAGTCTATGCAGCGCGTGCCAACCTCAAACCAACACTGATTGCTGGTTTACAACTCGGTGGTCAATTGACGACTACGACTGAAGTTGATAACTGGCCTGGTGACCCGGAAGGATTAACAGGTCCTGTACTAATGGAACGTATGCAAGCCCATGCGGAACGTTTTGGTACAGAAATTGTCTATGATCACATCAATGAAGTTGATCTTAAGACTCGTCCATTCGTGCTGAAAGGTGATATGGAAGAATACACATGTGATGCGCTGATTATTGCAACAGGTGCAACCGCACAATATTTAGGCCTTGAATCTGAAGCAGCCTTTATGGGTCAAGGTGTAAGCGCATGTGCCACCTGTGATGGTTTCTTCTATAAGAACCAGAATGTCATGGTTGTTGGTGGCGGTAACACAGCCGTTGAAGAAGCACTTTATCTTTCGAATATTGCAGCACATGTCACACTTGTTCACCGTCGTGATAGCTTACGTTCAGAAAAGATCTTGCAAGATCACCTGTTTGCCAAAGAAAAAGAAGGCAAAATCAGCATTATCTGGAATCATCAGGTCGATGAAGTCTTGGGCGACAATACCGGTGTAACTGCTGTTCGCATTAAATCAACTCAAGATGAAAGCACTCAGGACATTCAGGTTCAAGGTCTGTTTGTTGCAATCGGCCATAAACCAAATACCAGTATGTTTGATGGTCAACTGAACTTACGCGATGGCTATATCCAAGTACACAGTGGTACAGCGGGCAATGCCACTGCGGCTTCTATTGAAGGTGTTTTCGCTGCGGGTGATGTCGCAGATAGCGTTTATCGTCAAGCGATTACTTCAGCGGGTTCAGGTTGTATGGCGGCACTTGATGCAGAGAAATATCTCGATAATTTAAGCTAATCAGGCCAGAATTTTAAAAACCACCAGTCATTGGTGGTTTTTTTATGACACCATGCAGAATCAGTCTCAAATTTTCTCAGAACTCTGCCACGGGCATACACCTTCGTCTCCATCATGACTCAAGCTGATTCTACTCAAGGATTGCCATTCCTGCCCAGTTCAGTTAGTTTAGAATCATTCCTATTTACTTTGTTTGCTATGCAACCACTTCCCCCTTCTCAATATATTTTTCCAGATCCTATAGAAGCCGATCCTGAAGGCCAAGGCTTTATCTGTATTGGTGCTGATCTTCATCCTGCTACCTTATTTGAAGCCTATACCCACGGATTATTTCCGTGGTTTAACGAAGATGAACCGATTTGCTGGTGGAGCCCTGAGCCTCGTTGCATTATTGAGCCTCATGCCTATAAACCGAGTAAATCATTACTTCGGAATATGAAAAAACACGATTATCGAATCACCGTGAATCATGCTTTTGAAGAGGTCATTCGTTCCTGCTCCTTACCCCGCAGTTATGCCAATGAAACCTGGATCAGTGAAGATATTATTCAGGGCTATTGTGACTTATTTAAGGCAGGTTATGCCTATAGTGTTGAAGTCTGGCAACAGCAGACGTTGGTCGGTGGTTTATATGGGGTCTGTATCGGTAAAGGCTGTTTTGGTGAATCCATGTTTAGCACTGAAACCGATGTGTCGAAAATGGCATTCTATACCCTGATGCTGATCGGACGGGAAAACCAGCTGCCGTGGATTGATTGCCAGCTGGTCAATGACCATCTTTTAAGCCTTGGTGCGAGTACACTTTCTCGCCAAGCCTATCTTAAATCGTTACAAGATGTAATTATTGCCCCCTCTATCAATTGGAAAAGTTATCAAGAACGTGTATTTTCAAGTAAAACAATAGCAGTTTTTAATACATTAGACGGTTAACGGATTAACACCTTGGAGGGACAGATTAATGAAATCATATCAACCCAAGTCCCTTTTAAATGACTTACAGTACTACATTACACCACCGCACGATTGTAGTTATCTCGATAATAAATCTGCCCGGATGGTATTTCTGGACCCGATTCACCGCATTGATGTGGTGACATTGTCAGAACTTTCTCGCGTGGGTTTTCGTCGTAGTGGTGATTTTGTCTATCGTCCTGAATGTCACTTATGTCGCCAATGCTTATCCTGCCGCGTTCCCGTACAAGAATTCAGCATGAATAGCAGCCAGAAGAAGGCATGGAAACGTAATCAAGATTTACAGATGAGTATCTTGTCGACCTCACAGGCCACGCAGCAACATTACGACTTATACGAACGCTATATCAATGAACGCCACTCAGATGGCGATATGTACCCAGCCAGTCTGGACCAGTTTGAAAAATTTCTGGTGCATAGCTGTACCGAAAGCTTCTTTATAGAACTATGGAAAGACCAGAAATTAATTGCAGTCTCAACTTGCGACCTGATGGACGATGGACTATCCGCAGTTTATACCTTCTTTGATCCAGATGAACAACGCCGCTCGTTGGGTGTATTCGCAATCCTGAAACAGATTGAATATGTACGCAGCTTGAATCTGGATTATTTATATCTGGGTTATTGGGTCCCGCATTCAGACAAAATGAACTATAAATCACAATATACGCCACTCGAATTATTACTGGATGGGCAATGGCGCAGACTCAATCGCCCCCTCTCAGACAATGAAATCCATCAACTTGGAAATTCATTGATGAGTACATTACCTTCCGAGTGGAACAATTTAATTATTAAATAAGGCGGCAAAATCATCTGTGCATGTCTTGACCATAATCACGGCATGCTCTCTGGAACCATCAGGATTCGGATAATAGTTTTTGCGCAAATCAATTTGATGAAAACCTGTTTTTTCATATAAACGGATCGCGGCTGTGTTGCTCTCACGCACTTCTAAAAAAATCTGGATCGGATTATTCTTCAATTGCTGAATCGAATCCTCCAGCAAAGCATATCCTCGCCCCTTGCCTTGCTGACTCGGATGGATCGCCATCAACAATAAATTCGCCTCATCGAGAACAGGCTGTAAAATACAAAAACCGACGACCTGACTGGCCTGTTCATATACGGTACATTGATACGAAGCTAAGGACTCCTGAAACTGTTGCTTGCTCCATGGATGTGTCTGTACCAGGCGTTCAATAGCTGCCACACTTTCCAGATCATCCTCTCGCATCAATCGAATCACAATCTACCACTCTATAAGATACTGATGCAGATTATCGACAATTTCAGCTGAAAATTGAATAACAAAATGGGCAGTTTTACTGCCCATTGAAATTAATTCAGATTAAAGCCCAATTCAGCCCGCCATTTATTGAGCAATTCGGTCGTATCGTCATCATTGGGATGGAATTTCGGTCGTAAGAAAGACAACAAGGTCGGAATCTGGCGCGTCATAAAGCCTTTATAACCATACATGAACTTCAACATGTACTTGGTATCACGCCAAGTCAGTTTGCCATCCACCTGTAGTAGTTTTGCAGTGAAATAAGATTGAGTAATAAAGATCAGGCCCATGGCAATCACTAAGGCCAACGAGCGCATAAAATAAGCTTTGGCACCCTGACCATACATCGACTCATACACATCAAAAGCGACGGCTTTATGTTCATTTTCTTCTACCGCATGCCACATCCATAAATGGTACATGGTCTCATTCATAAACATGGCCTGAATATCAGGATTACTCAATAATTCTTCAGCAATGGTCGAGGTAAAGTGTTCTAGGGCACAGGTACCGGTCAAACTGATCATTTCTTTGGTAAAGCCAAAAGGCTTCAGTAGTCTGGACGTCACTCCAATAGTTCGATTAATCAAACGACCTGTCTGCTCCTCCATTTTCCGAACATTGTATCCATAAGCCTGTGCTGATGCATTGAAGGCCAAATGCTCTTTTGAATGCATCGCTTCCTGGCCGATAAAAGCACTGATTTCTTTCTGCAACCTCGGATCTGCCAGTTTAGGATCATTACGGACTGCACGTGTGCTATTGACAAAGAATTGCTCACCTTCTGGAAAGAGTGCTGAAAGCGCAGTCATAAAATGGGTTAAGGCAGCATCTCCATTGGCCCAGTAACGTGGTACTTCACCAAATTCAAAATCCATGCGGCGTACAGGGAAACTGGCACCCGCCCGGTTTGAAATATTGACTTTAGCATTCATACCCTTTTCTCCTATCCATGAATATTCTTGATAAATAATGCTTGATAGTTCTTTTATACGCCTTTTTCAGTACATCGAATAAGTGCAGATAAGGTCAGAAAAGCATCATCTTAGGACATGTCAACTTGAAAAAAATGATGTATGAAATGAATGAATAAAAAACAAAAAGGGCAATTTTGATTGCCCTTTTAAACCGATTGATTCAAAGATAAAAAATTAGAAACCGAGTTTCGCTTTCCAGTCTTTTAGCAGCTGTACCGTGTCCAGATCATTAGGATGGAATCCTGGTTTAAAGTAAGCCAGCATTTCCCCTGCCATACCTGTAATAATGCCTTTTGAAGGGCTATAGCCATATTTGTAAATCATCGCCAACTCTTTAAAGTTCAGCTTCTTGTCCTGTTGCAGTAGACGTAAAGTAAAATAGGACTGAAGAATAAAAATCAAGGCCATGGCAAATACCAGCGCCGAGGTACGCAAGCTATAAGCTTTTAATCCCTTGCCAAATACCGCCTCATAGACATCATAAGCAACCGCTTTATGTTCATTTTCTTCTACTGCATGCCAGAACCACATATAAGACATGGTGTCATCGGTCATTAAGTCCTGAATATGCGGGTTACGTAATAATTCAGAAGCAATGGTCGCCGTAAAATGTTCTAAAGCCGTTGTTGCGGTGAGGTTGACCATTTCGCGGGTCATACCAAAAGGTTTAACCACTTTAGAAAAGTTATTTAAGGCAAATTGAATATAACGGCCAGTAATTTGCTCTAAAGTTTTTACATCATGCCCATATTTCTGTGCAGAGGCATTAAAGTTAACATGCTCTTGTGTGTGCATGGCTTCCTGACCAATAAAGGCACTGATTTCTTTTTGTAGCTCTTCGTTGTCTTTAATCGCCGGGTAATAACGAACCGCACGCACAGCATCAATAAATAATTTTTCACCATCTGGGAACAGTGCAGATAAACCTGTCATAAAATGCGTTAAACCTGCCGAACCGTTCATCCAGTATTCCGGGACTTGATCAAAATCAAAGTTCATACGACGGACTGGGAAGCTTGCACCCGCACGATTTGAAATATTTACTTTAGCATTCATGCTGCCAACTCCTTTTCAGTGAAACCTTCCACTGAGCACTTTTGTCTGTTTCTTGCGTTTTATATTACGTTGTTATGCAAATCAATTAAGTGCAGTTTGGGACAGCAAGCTATCAGTTAAGGACACTCTTACAAAAAGATTGTCTAACAATAAACAAAAAAAACACCCCAAAGGGGTGTTTTTTTATCACTCTAGGCGATTATGCAGTTACTTTAGCAACAACACCAGCACCTACAGTACGACCACCTTCACGGATCGCAAAACGTAGACCTGGGTCCATTGCGATCGGGTGGATTAACTCTACTGACATTTCTACGTTGTCACCAGGCATTACCATTTCTACGCCATCTTGTAATTTGATCGCGCCAGTTACGTCAGTTGTACGGAAGTAGAACTGTGGACGGTAACCGTTAAGGAATGGAGTGTGACGACCACCTTCTTCTTTAGAAAGTACGTATACTTCTGCATCGAATTTAGTGTGCGGCTTGATTGTACCTGGTTTAGCAAGTACTTGACCACGTTGTACGTCTTCACGCTTAGTACCACGAAGCAAGATACCACAGTTCTCACCTGCACGGCCTTCGTCAAGAAGCTTACGGAACATTTCTACGCCAGTTACAGTTGTTTTAACTGTATCTTTAATACCAA
>NZ_JBLVVH010000010.1:0-96890 GCF_051947995.1 Acinetobacter calcoaceticus
ATAACCTTGCCAAGGTTGGGGTCGCGAGTTCGAGTCTCGTTTCCCGCTCCAAATTTAAAAGGCCCTTATCGAAAGATGAGGGCTTTTTTCTTTGTCTAAGGATTATGCTCCACGTGGAACATCAAAAATAATTAAGCGCTAATATTAGATTTTCCCACCTTGCATAAAAATTCTTAAAAAATAAAAAGGTGCCCCTCAGCACCGAGAAACACCTTTTTCCTTTCATTTTTGAATAAACCGCTATTCTGTCATCTTGGCTTGCAGTTTGACGCCTTGCTTGTTGTTCTCGGTTGCCAACGCCTGCTGACGGTGATCTCGTGGCATAAATGAAGTGGCAATAATGGCAACAACTGCCATCGAAGCAATATACAACATGATGAGATAAGGATTGCCGCCACCAACACTGAGTAGCTTCGTCGCAATCAGCGGTGCAAGACCACCACCGACGACACCTGCCAACTGAACCGAAATCGAGATACCGCTATAACGGATCTCTGCGGGAAACTGCCGTGCAAACAGTTGTGCCTGCGGTGCGTACATGAGCGGAAAGACCACACCGATTGCCAACACAATCGCCGTCCAGACCAGCACAGGATCTTTGGTATTGAGCATACTGAAGAAAGGATAACAATACAGTGCCAGCACACAGAGACCGAACATGAACATATTACGCTGTCCAACCTTATCGGACAGATGTCCACATAACGGCGTCATCACCATAATCACGGCGGCACCGCAAATGGTAGCAAATAGAATTTCCTGTCTGGCAATGCCCAGTTGTGTGGTGGTGTAGGCCAAAGTAAAGGTAGAGGCAATATAAAACCATGCATTCTCCGCCGCACGTGCCACAATAATGCTGATCAATTGCTTGGGATGCTGCTTGAATACCTGTAAGGCCGGCACTTTAACTTCTTCAGCCTGTTGTTTGACTTTTTCAAAGTCTGGCGACTCCGGCACTTTTACCCGAATGTACCAACCGACTGCCAGTAAAATAATGCTCGCCAGGAAGGGAATCCGCCAGCCCCAGCTAAACAGGGCCTGTTCAGGTAATAAAGACACCAGCCCCAAGGCAATCGAAGCCAGCATCAGCCCGCCGCCCGTGCTAGCCTGAGGAAGACTGCCCCAGAAGCCTTTTTTACCCTCTGGTGCATGTTCAACGGCCATGAGCACGGCACCGCCCCACTCACCACCCATCGCCAACCCTTGGATAAAGCGCAAGATCACCAAGCCAATGGCAGCCCAGTAACCAATTGATTCATAGGTCGGTAACAGACCGATCAGCACGGTGGGGATTCCCATCAGCATCAGGGTCAGCAACAGCATCGATTTACGGCCAATCTTGTCACCAAAATGGCCAAACACCAAGCCACCGAGTGGCCGTCCGATAAAGCCTACCGCGTAAGTGGCAAAGGCAGCGAGTACACCCGTCAACGGGTCAAGATTGGGGAAAAATAATTTATTGAAAATTAAGGCGGCTGCTGCGCCGTAGATAAAAAAGTCATACCACTCAATGGTGGTCCCCACCATACTGGAGATACCTGCCAGTCGATGAGATGACTTGTTAGGAGATGAACCGTTTCCATGTATTGTTTGCATCGTCATTTTCCTTGCTTGGATATTCTTGTTTTATATTTTTGTGCTGATGTTCAATCCTGATCACCAGCATGTTCAGAGGGTCGAGACTCCTTGCGATGTGTAGAGATGATAAAGCGCGAATTTAGCTTAGTTTTTCCAGTATTTGTTCCAGCTCTGGATTACGCTGTTGCCATTTGGGCTGTTTGTCTTTATCGACAATTAAGGCGCGCACACCTTCAATAAAATCACCATGTTCAAACCAGATATCCTGTAAATCCCGTTCCAGTTGCATACACTGCTGTAAAGACAGTCCACGCCCCAGATACTGTAATTTCAGGCTGGTTTGTTTGGCGATAAAGGAACGTTGCTGCAAAATATCCAGCAGCTTGCTGGCCCAAGTTTTGAACTTTTCCTCCTGTTCATGTGCAAGGCTATGCTCGATCTCATCCAGATGCTGAAAACCGAAATGTTTACGGATCGGCTCGACCAATTGCTGGAGTTCACTTTCAGCAGGACGGGTAATAAAGCGGGCAATGATCTGTTCAATATTGGCCTTGCTCAGGTTCGGTGCTGCAATCAACGCCGCCTGTAAGGCAGACAATTGCTCACTCGGCACATGGTAATCGATCAGATCAAGATAGAGCGCATCGCTGCTGCTGATCTGCTCTCCTGTGATCGCCATATACACGCCGATATCATCCAGCCGAGACAGGAAATGGGTTGCACCCACATCAGGGAAAAAGCCAATCGCGGTTTCAGGCATGGCGAATCTGGACTTTTCACTACTCACCACAATATGACACGCTTGCGCCAAGCCAAAACCGCCACCCAGCACATAGCCATCGAGGATGACAATCACGGGCTTTGGGTATTCGCGTAGCAGATTCAGCATTTTATATTCGGCGCTGAAATAGCCTTTATAATCAGCCGTTTCATTCTTATAGCTGTCATACAGATAACGGATATCGCCACCCGCACAAAAGGCTTTGGGACTATTCGATTTGAACAAAACCGCCTGAATGTCAGCATCACTGCGCCACAGTTGCAGTTGTGTGCAGATGCCCTCAATCATCTCCAGTGACAAGGCATTTAAATGCTTGACCCGATCCAAACTGATGACGCCTAAGCTGCCTTGTTGCTCAATCATTAAGTGATTTTCTGTATTCATTTTCTTGATCCCTTATTGATTTTTAAAGTTTGCCTGCCGTTTTTCCACAAAGGCCTGCATCCCCTCTTTTTGATCCGAAGTTGCAAAAATGGAATGGAACATACGACGTTCAAAACGCAAACCTTCGGTGAGATTGACCTCGAAGGCACGATTGATGGTTTCTTTTAGCATCATGTTGGCGGTTAAAGAGCGTGCTGCAATTTTTTCTGCGGCTTGCAAGGTGTGTTCAAGTAATTGTTCTTTGCCAAACACGCGTGCCACCAAACCACTTTGCTCTGCCTCGACCGCCCCCATTTGCCGTGCGGTAAAGCACATTTCCATGGCTTTGGCTTTCCCAATCGCGTGGGTTAAACGCTGTGTACCGCCAATGCCCGGTATGACACCTAAAGTCACTTCGGGTAAACCAAACTTGGCATTGTCGGCACAATAGATAAAGTCACACATCAGTGCCAGTTCACAACCACCACCCAGAGCATAGCCACTCACCGCTGCAATGAGCGGTTTACGGCGTTGTGCGATACGGTCTGCCAGATGGAAAAAGTCGTCGAAGTAGATATCTGGAAATGCCAGATCAGCCATTTCCTTAATATCGGCACCTGCGGCAAACGCCTTTTCCGAGCCTGCCAATACCATGCAGCCAATCTCACGATCTTTCTCTAACGCATCCAACGCCTGATTGATTTCACTAATCAATTCACTATTCAGCGCATTCAAGGCTTGCGGACGGTTCAGGGTAATCAGCCCAACCCCATGACGCTTTTCTAATAAAATACTGTTCCACTGCATGCTTCATTCCTTGCTTTGCTTTTATAGACTACGTGCGATCACTAAACGCTGGATATCGCTGGTGCCTTCATAAATCTGACAAATACGTGCATCACGGTAGATCCGTTCAATCGGGAAGTCTTTCAGATAGCCATAGCCACCAAATACCTGTAATGCATTTGAACAGACGCGCTCTGTCATTTCTGAGGCAAATAGCTTGGCCATTGAGGCTTCATTGAGACAGGGTTGCCCTGCTTCTTTGAGCCTTGCAGCGTAATGCACCAGTTGTCGGGCAGCTTCAATCTCGGTCGCCATACTGGCAAGACGGAATGCCAGTGCCTGATGCTCAAAAATTGGTTTACCAAAGGTCAGCCGTTCTTTGGCATAGCGGGTGGCTTCTTCCAGCGCCGCCCGTGCCAGACCGACTGCCTGTGCGGCAATGCCAATACGCCCCCCTTCCAGATTGGCAAGCGCGATTTTTAAACCTTCACCTTCTTTACCGAGCATCAGACTTTTATGAATACGCACATCTGTCAGGGCAATCTGGCAGGTATCCGAAGCATGTAAGCCAAGTTTTTCTTCCACCCGAATCACTTCATAACCCGCTGTCTCGCGTGGCACGAGAAAAGCGCTAATGCCCTTTTTACCCGCACTTGGATCAGTCACGGCAAACACGATAATCACGCCTGCATTATCACCCGAGGTAATAAATTGTTTGGCACCATTCAGAATGTAGTCATCGCCATCTTTTACTGCACGGGTCTTAATGGCTGCCGCATCTGAACCTGTATGCGGTTCAGTCAGGGCAAAAGCACCGATCATTTCACCTTGTGCCAAGGGTTTTAAAAAGCGTTCTTTCTGTTCATCGCTACCAAATTTTAAAATCGGCACACAGCCCACCGAGTTATGTACACTCATAATGGTTGAGGTCGCACCATCTGCCGCAGCGACTTCTTCAAGTGCCAACACATAGGCCAGATTACCTGTGTCAGAACCGCCCCATTGCTCAGGAATCAGCATGCCCATAAAACCGAGCTGCCCCATTTGTGCAAGGGCATCTTTGGGAAAGATACCATGTCGATCCCAATCACTGGCATTCGGTTTAATCTGTTCTTGGGCGAAACTTTTCGCCATATCACGAATTAAGACTTGTTCTTCGGTCAATTGCATCTTGTGTTCCTTACCCTGCCTTTGCTTGCTGTTTGGCAATTTCCTGATTACGTAATAAAAAGCGCTGAATCTTGCCACTTGGTGTTTTCGGCAGTTCAGTCACGAACTCGACCAGTCGTGGATAGGCATGTGCTGATAAGCGTTTTTTCACAAACTGGCTCAACTCTTCCGCCAATTGCTCCAGAGGTTGTATCCCCGCCGCCAGAATCACGAAAGCTTTCACCACCTCGGTACGGTCCGGATCGGGCACGCCGATGACTGCTGCTTCAACCACCGCATCATGCTCCAGCAAGGCACTTTCCACATCAAACGGCCCGATCCGGTAGCCCGAGGTCGTGATCACGTCATCACTACGCCCGACAAAGCTCATGCTGCCATCGGCATGTAACTCGGCGGTATCACCTGTGAGATAGTAGTGCCCGACAAACGGCGATTTACGACTTTCCTTATAGCCGCCAAACCACATCATCGGCGACTGACTGATATCCACGGCCAGAATTCCCGGCGTATCTGCGGGCAGTTCCTCGCCCTGTTCATTGACCACGGCAACGCGATAACCTGCGCTGGCAAAACCGGCTGAACCTGCACGAATGCTATGACTTAAACCATGATGATTACACACCACCATGCCGACTTCGGTCTGGCCATAATGGTCATAAATCGGGGCGTCCAGCACCTGCTTAAACCAACGAATCACTTCAGGATTCAATGGTTCCCCTGCACTGCTGACCACACGGAACTGGCCTTTTAACGGTGCCATCTGGGCAGGATCAGCCGCCATCATCATACGGTACGCTGTGGGTGCACCCGCCAAGTTGTTAATTTTATAATCTTTCACAATTTGGCACAGGCTATCGGTACTAAAACCGCCTTCATAGAACAAGGTGGCATGCCCCAAGAACAGTGGCCCGGTAATAGCATAGTACAAACCATAAGCCCAGCCTGGATCGGCAATATTCCAGAAGGAATCTTGTTCTCTCAGACCAATGGCATCTTGCATATAGCGACCAAACGCCAGCAAGGCTTTTAGCGGTACCTCCAATGGTTTGGCAGGCCCTGTGGTACCCGAGGTAAACATCAGCAAAAAAGGATCCTGAATGCTTCGCATCACCAGTTCACATTGATCAGGCTGCTGTTTGACTTCATCCCAAAAGTTAAAGTCACCTGACTTCAGCGGCGCACCTTGTGGATCAGCAACGGTGACAATTGCGGGACAATCTGCAATCTCATCCAGTTTGCTGCGGTTGGTCACATCGGTCACCACCAGCTTGCTTTGTGCCAGTTGCAGACGATGCTCGATTGCCTTTGGGCCAAAAGCCGTAAACAAAGGCTGATAGACAGCGCCAATACGCCAAGCCGCTAAAATCGTCACCAACAGTTCAGGCGTTCTCGGCAATAGACCTGAAATACGGTCACCCGCCTGCACCCCCTGCGACTTTAAAAAATTGGCAAATTGACTCGACCATTGTTGCAATTGACGAAAAGTATATTGTTGCTTACGACCGTCTTTACCTTGCCAGTACAACGCGATTTTGTCGCCTTGCGCATGTCGGTCACAACATTCATAACAGGCATTCAGTGCCTGCATTGAACCCGATAACATCTGTTTTGCGGTGCTTTCCAGATCAAAAGCCTGTACCATCTCTTTATAATTCAACATCGATATTCCCTCAGTCTGGTTTGATTGTTATTCATGACAGGGTTTGATTTTTTGATAAAAGCCATCCTTTGGCTTTCGTTTTTATGCCTCGGGCGGCAGGTATTGCTGGATAATGCTGGAAAAATCAAGGTGTGCATGACCACGCATGCACATTTGCTGATACAGCTGCTGCACCATTCCACCTAATACCACAGGTTGCTTCACCTGCCCGGCTGCCTCCACTGCCAAACCCAGATCTTTCAGCATTAACTGGGTGGCAAAACCATCCTGATAGCCCCGTGAAGCAGGGGCATTTTCACTGATATGTGGCCACGGGTTACAGACTTCCGAGCTCCAGCAACGACCGCTTGAGGTGTTGATCACGCCTGCCAAGGCTTGTGGATCAATACCGAGTTTGGCACCGAGTGCCATGCCTTCTGCCACCGCCGCCATGGAAATCCCGAGAATCAGGTTATTACAGATTTTGGCAATCTGCCCTGCGCCGACATCGCCACAATGCACCACGTTTTTGCCCATGTGACCGAGTACCGGTTTCACTTCATCAAAGGTCTGATCATTGGCACCGACCATAAAGGTTAGCGTACCCGCTTGTGCGCCAATGGTGCCGCCGGAAACTGGCGCATCGCAAATATGAATATTTTTACTTTGGGCAATGGCGGCAATGTCTTTGATGGTTTGCGGGTCAATGGTACTGCTGTCAATGCATAAGCTACCTGCTTTTAGCACTTCCAGAACCCCATTGTCACCTAAGTAAACGTCTTTAACATGCTTTGCTGCAGGTAACATGCTTATCACGACATCGGCTTGTTTCGCCGCTGCCTGCGGACTGTCGCAAACCACACCACCTGCCTCAGCAAAGTGCTGAATGGCTACGTCGCTGAGATCATAACCATAGACGGTGAGTCCGGCTTTGAGCAGGTTGTGGGCCATTCTGCCACCCATATTACCTAGACCGATAAAGGCGATATTCATCCGTGATCCCCTTAACGTAAACTGATGGTGGTATTAACAGCGCCAACTTCGTGGCTGTCTTCAAACCAGCGACTGGTAATGGTTTTGGTCTGGGTATAGAACTGCACTGCCTGTTTGCCATAAGGTCCCAAATCACCGAGCTTTGAACCACGGGAACCGGTGAAACTAAAGAACGGTACAGGCACTGGGATCGGAATGTTGATTCCCACCTGACCGATATCAATCAGGTTCTGGAAAGTCCGTGCAATCGCACCACTTTGCGTGAATAAACCTACGCCATTACCAAATGGGTTGGCATTGATCAGCGCAATCGCTTGTTCAAGCGTATCGACACAGATAATCGACAGTACAGGGCCAAAGATTTCCTCTTTATAAATGCGCATGTCGGTATTCACGCCACTAAAAATTGTCGCCCCGACAAAGTTACCTGCTTCATAACCTTGCACCTGAACCTCACGACCATCAAGCAGCAGTTCTGCGCCTTGCTCGACTCCGCTATTGATCAAGTCCAGTACACGGGCTTTGGCACGTTTTGAAATGACCGGGCCAATATCGGTATTCGGCTCATGCCCTGCATTCACTTTTAAAGTCTTGGCTTTTTCAACCAGTTCTGGAATCCAGTGCTTGCTGTCACCGACCATCACCGCCACTGACAATGCCATACAACGTTGTCCTGCTGCACCAAAAGCGGCACCCACCAAAGCATTCAGGGTTTGTTCCTTATTGGCATCAGGCATTACGGCGACATGGTTTTTGGCGCCCATCATCGACTGCACACGTTTGCCATGTTGTCCTGCAAGGTTATAGACATGCGTACCGACCGCAGTCGAACCGACAAATGAAATCGCTTTAATATCAGGATGGGTACATAGGCGATCCACCACTTCTTTACCGCCATGCACGACGTTGAGTACACCCGCTGGAATGCCTGCCTGAATCGCCAGTTCTACCAACATCATGGTCGACAATGGATCCTGTTCGGATGGTTTTAAAACAAAGGTATTGCCACAGACGATCGCCATCGGGAACATCCACAACGGAATCATGGCAGGGAAATTAAATGGGGTAATGCCCGCGCACACACCCAATGGTTGCTGCAAGGTATAGGTATCGACACCACGCGCCACACCTTCAACGTATTCACCCATTTGTAAGGTACCGACTGAGCAAGCATGCTCAACCACCTCCAAACCACGCTGGATGTCACCTTCCGCATCCGCCAGCGTTTTACCTTGTTCGGCAGTCAGTACCTGTGCAATTTCTTTCATGTTGGCACGAATCAGTTCTTGCAGTTTCAGCATGATACGCATACGCGCCTGAATCGGGGTTTGACGCCATGACGCAAAAGCGTCTTGTGCAGCCTGAATCGCAGCATCAACTTCCTGAGCCGTTGCAAAGGGTACACGACCAATCACTTGCTGCGTCGCAGGGTTGACAATATCTTGCCATTGCTGGGTTTCAGACTCGATAAAATTGCCGTTAATGAGTAATTTGGCGGTGTCCAACTGGATGTTCTGGATTGTATTCATAACCTCTCCATAGGTCGTATTTTTATTGTGTTAAATCATCGGAAATACACTTGGGTGGTACTTTCCTGATTGGGCTTTTATCTGAGACTAACAAAGAAAGCTTTGACCACCAATGCAAATTCATGCACGATTATTGTGCAAATATGCACAGGGAATACAATAACAATGAAAGTGGATTGGGATCATCTACAATTTTTTCTAGTTTTGGCAAGAACCAAGACCTTGACCAATGCAGCACGCGTGATAGGCGTCGAACATAGTACCGTCGCCAGACGGATTCAGGCCTTGGAGCAGACCTTAGGCACGACCCTGTTTAAGCGTGAAGCCACAGGTTATGAGCTGACGCTGGAAGGAATGGCGCTGGTCCCACGGGTCGAACAAATGGAACAGGCCTTTCTGCAAATTGAAAAGCCCGACCAGCCTTTGCAAGGACGTGTGCGAATTGGCACACCTGAAGGCTTTGGTACGGCGTTCTTAGCCCGCTTGCTGGCAGAGTTTTCGATCCAGTACCCCTTGCTCACCATCGACCTGATTCCGGTACCGAAAATGATCAAGCTGTCCCATCGCGAAGCAGATATTGTGGTGTCGATTGAGCGTCCAACCTCGGGGCCTTATATCATTACCCGACTCTCCGATTATTGTTTAAAAATTTATGGCAGCCAGCGCTATCTGGCACAAAACCCGCCGATTCGGGGTCTGGATGATTTAACCCAGCATCGTTTCGTCAATTATATTGATGATCTGGTGTATAGCCCGGAGCTGTATTGTCTGGAACGTTTACCTTTGAAGCTAACTGCCAACTTCCGGAGCAGCAGTATTCTGGCGCAACAGATTGCAGTCAGTGCAGGCGCAGGACTGGCCATTTTGCCCAAGTTCCTGGCCGACGATAAACCTGAGCTTGAAGCGGTATTACAACAACAGGTGCGCTTTACCCATACCTTCTGGATGCTGACCTTTGTCGATCTACAGCATGATCCGCGCATCAAACTGGTCTGGGATTATTTACGACAGCAGGCAGATCAATACCAACAGCTACTGGTGGACTAGCACGATTCAACCAGAGCATAAAAAAAGCCGATCGCTATAGATCGGCTTTCATCCACTCGGCAGGATTTATTGCATCACTTCACGACCGAGTTTTTTCATTCTTGGCTTATACAACAGCTGATAGGTTACCGCGAGCAGAATCACCCATAACGGACTGACATACAGTGCTTTTAAGGTATCCGGTTCCAACGCCAGAATCACCAGTGCAAATAGCAAGAAGGCAATCACCACATAAGACATGAAGACACCACCCGGCATCTTGAAGGTCGACTGCGCATGCAGTTCCGGACGTAACTTACGGTAGCGGATATAGCACACCATAATCAGGCTCCAGACACTGATGAACAGAATCACACACAGTGAACTGGCCAAGGTAAAGGCTTCAATGGTATTCGGTACAAAGTACTGCAGCACGGCTCCACCCATGATGAACACACAGGAAAAGATCAGACCGTTAGCAGGTACGGCGCTTTTGGATAAACGACCAAATGCATTCGGTGCCTGACCATCTTTAGACAGGCCAAATAGCATACGGCTGGTCGAGAATACGCCACTGTTCATCGATGACATCACCGAAGACAGGACCACCAGATTCATGATAATGGCTGAGGTGACAATCCCGGCATTCAGGAACAGTTCCACAAACGGACTCTTGTCCGCACGGATAATGTTCCATGGCGTGACCGACATCACCACCAGTAAAGCCAGTACATAGAACAGGATAATCCGGATTGGAATGGCATTAATCGCTTTTGGCAGGTTCTTATGCGGATCTTTGGTTTCCGCCGCTGTGGTCCCAATCAGTTCCACCCCGACAAAGGCAAAGACTGCGATCTGGAAACCTGCCAGAAAACCATCCAGTCCTTTAGGGAACATCCCGCCATGTGACCAGACATTACTGAGCGACGCAACCGCACCATGTGGAGCATGGAAATGGCTAAAGATCATATAGCCGCCGACACCAATCAGCCCGACAATGGCCAGAATCTTGATCAGGGCAAACCAGAATTCAATTTCGCCAAAGAGACGCACCGTCAGCAGATTCAGGAACAACACAAACAGAACACAACCGGCACTGATTGCAGCCTGCCCGATCGGGGTAAACATGGTCCCTTCGGGCAGCCAGAAGCTAAGATAATTGATCACGGCGGCCAGATCGGCGATCCCGACCAGTACCCAGCCCAGCCAATAAGTCCAGCCCATATAGTAGCCAGCCCATGGGCCAATCAGGTCATGGGCCATGTCGACAAAAGATTTATAGTGTAAATTTGCCAGCAACAACTCACCGAGTGCTCGCATCAAAAAGAAGAACATCCCGCCGATAATCATGTAAATAAACAGAATCGATGGGCCTGCCAGTGAAATGGTTTTTCCTGAGCCCATGAACAGGCCCGTACCGATGGCACCGCCAATTGCAATCAGTTGCAAATGGCGATTGGAGAGTTTGCGCTGCAAGTCATGGGGCGACTGTTCGCCTTCTGACTGTTGATGTGTAACCGTCATAACCAAAAGTTCCTTTTTACGTTTCCCTCATGAGCCAGCCTGTTATTGTTGTGCTATTGCTAGCCGTCCATTCCTGCGGGCTGACTCATTTTTAATTGCAAGAAAATACGTATCTCACTACGTTTTATCTACTGCAAATACGTTACTTTTCTTCTTTTTTTATATTTTTTAAGCAAAAATAAAGCGGATCGCTTTATTTTTGTGCTGCAACAACCGCAATTTCGATCAACCACTTTGGATTGACCAGATCTGCCTGAATGGTGGCACGTGAAGGCGCAACATGACCTTTTAACCAGTCAATCCAGATAGTATTCACCACAGGGAAATCTGAAAGATCCTTTAAAAACAGTTGCGCAGAGAGTAAGCGTGATTTATCGGTTCCTGCTGAAGCCAGTAACTGTTCGATGGTGGCAAGCACTTCACGGGTTTGACCTTCAATATCCAGATCGGCATTTTTAGGTACCTGACCGGACAAATACACCACTTTATTGAATACCGTTACCGCACTCATGACTTCGTTGGTGTTGATCTTTTGAATATCTGAATTTGACATGCTTATTTCCTTATTCCTGATAGATAAAATTGACACGTGCCGTCACACCGCACATCAGTTCATAACCAATGGTGCCTGAGGTCGCAGCGACATCGTCAATCGGTAAAATTGTTCCTGTGCTGGATTGGCCCCATAGCACCACTTCACTGCCCACCTGTGCATCATGGATCGGGGTCAGGTCCACCGCCAGCATATCCATGCTGACACGACCAATGGTTCGGGTTCGGATTCCGTTGACCAGTACCGGCGTACCTGTCGCTGAAATGCGTTGGTAACCATCGGCATAACCACACGCCACAATACCGATCCGGATTGGCTGTTCGGCCACATAGCTGGAGCCGTAACCGACACTTTCATTGGCATTGAGCTGTTGCACGGCAATGATTTCGCTGCGCAAGCTCATGGTTGGCGCAAGGCCCCAGTCCTGAATGCTATGTTTGGGATAATCAGGAGAACTGCCGTACAGCATAATACCGCCACGCACGTAATCCGATTGCAATTGCGTTTGATATCTTAAGATTGCAGCACTGTTACTGACCGATCTTTGGCCTGGTAAATCCTGAATCGTGGCTTCAAACTCGCTGAGCTGATAGTCAATGCCTTTCTGACCGAAACGATCACCATCGGCATCGGAAAAATGCATCATATGGGTCACTGAACTCACTTTCGCAGACGAGGACAATTGCTGCCAGATCTCACGATATTGCAGTGGCTTGAAACCTAAACGGTTCATACCACTGTTCATTTTCAGGAAAATATCAAACTGGGCAGGATACGGATGTTGCTGCAACCAGGCCAGCTGCTGCTCACTATGCACGGTAAAACTTAATTGATACTGCGCACAATCAAACAGGTCTTGCGGAGAGAAAATTCCTTCCAGCAATAAAATCGGGCCGGTCCAGCCTAAAGCACGCAGACGTTTTGCCTCCTCGAGATCAAGTAAGGCAAAACCATCGGCACTTTTAAACGCATCATAGACCCGTTCAATCCCATGCCCATACGCATTGGCTTTGACCACGGCAAAGACTTTGCTGTTAGGAACCGACTGCCTGACCACCGCCAGATTCTGGCGTAAGGCCTGGGCATGAATCACCGCAGTAATCGGGCGAGGCATACTAAACTTCCTTGTAAAGCGTGGTTATGCAGCGTGTGAATAACGCTGAATGGATAAACCGTCCGTACTGATCTCTGGACGATGGTTCATGACCAGATCACTGATCAACTTGCCAGAACCGCACGCCATGGTCCAACCAAGCGTTCCATGACCGGTATTCAGGAACAGATTTTTATATTTTGTAGCCCCAATAATCGGGGTACTGTCTGGTGTCATCGGACGTAAGCCTGTCCAGAATGAGGCCTGAGATAAGTCACCGCCCGGGAACAGGTCTTGCGTCACCATTTCCAGCGTGGCACGACGGTCTTGTTTCAGACCCAGATTAAAACCACTCAGTTCTGCCATACCACCAACACGGATACGCTGGTCAAAACGGGTCAGGGCAACCTTGTAGGTTTCATCCAGTACCGTTGATTGTGGTGCAAATTTTGGTTCCACAATTGGAATGGTCAGTGAATAGCCCTTAACCGGATATACAGGCAAATTCAGCTCAAGCGGTTTAAGGAAATCACGTGAATAACTACCAAAGGCCAGAACATAGCGATCCGCAGTCAGGACTTCGCCATTGACTACAACACCTTTGATCTGGTCGCCTTCAACAATCAGGTTTTCGACATTTTGATCAAACTTGAACTCTACGCCCAAGTCTTGCGCCAGTTTCGCCAAGGCATTGGTAAACAGATAACAATCGCCGGTTTCATCATTCGGTAAATGCAGACCACCGACCAGTTTATCGGTATGCGCTAAAGCAGGTTCAACACTCGCCAGTTCCTGGGCATTGAGTAAATCAAAATCAACGCCACATTCTTTCAGCACTTCAATATCACGTTGTACCGCTTCAAGCTGCGCTTCGCTACGGAACACCTGCAAGGTGCCTTTGGCGCGGTTTTCGTAGTTGATGCCCGTTTGCGCTCTTAAGTCACGTAAGCAGTCACGGCTATATTCTGCAACACGCATCATGCGCTCTTTATTGACTGCATAGCTTTGTGGATTACAGTTTTTCAGCATCTGTGCCATCCACTGCAACTGCCACATGCTGCCATCAATATTAATGGCTAAGGGCGCGTGATGCTGGAACATCCACTTGACCGCTTTAAACGGAATGCCAGGGGCTGCCCACGGCGTTGAATATCCTGGGGAGATTTGGCCTGCGTTACCAAAGCTGGTTTCTTTTGCAGGTCCTGATTGACGGTCAAGTACCGTCACTTGCGCACCTTGTTGTGCAAGATAATAGGCACTTGCCACACCAATGACGCCACTTCCTAAAACGATTACGCGCATCGTCGTTCCCTCACGCACACACTAGTTTATTTAACTAGTATATTTTTGGATCAATAGTTTTTTTCACTGATTTTATGGGTATAATCCAGGTAATTTGATGTTTTCGTCACGGAAAAATTAAAATAAAAGGGAATATATGATGCGTAAATTAGACCGTATTGATCGCCTGATTTTAGATATTCTGCAGCGGGAAGGACGTATTGCGATCAGTGAACTGGCTTCACGGGTCAACTTATCGACCACGCCCTGTTCAGAACGGGTCAAGCGTCTGGAGCGTGAAGGCATCATCATGGGCTACTACGCCCGCCTCAATCCGGAATACGTCGACCGAAACCTGTTGGTGTTTCTGGAAATCAAACTGTCGGCGAAATCGGGCGATGTCTTTGATCAGGTCGCACGTGATCTGGTGGATATTCCAGAGGTTCTGGAATGCCATCTGATTTCAGGGGAGTTTGATTATCTGGTGAAAGCACGTCTTAAAGAAATGAGTGCCTACCGTCGTCTGTTAGGGGATTTACTGAAAAAGCTACCTGCCTCGGCCTCTTCGCATAGCTATGTGGTGATGGAGGAAGTGAAAGAATCTTTATATCTGGATATGGGTGTCTAGCCTCCAAGCATACGCAATAAAAGCCCTTCGATCAGGGCTTTTATTCAGACAGCAATCCGATTAGTCATCTTCTTCGTCATAAATATAGCTCATACAGCCCCAGCCATCATATTCACCATTGAACTCCTGAGCAATCTTGGTCATCCATTCTTCCAGATCGGCAATATCTTCATATTCCAAGATCATATTCACATGGATATTCAGCACCCACAGATCCGACCCGTCTGAATGTTGCTCTTCTTGATAAAGGGAGATTTTTTGCTCTTGGTGTAAAAGGTGTAAGGCACATTTTTCAATTTGTTCCTGCGTCTCAAAAACAATCGAAAATTCAACTTCATGGGGTTCATTCAGGTCATTGCCATCTTCAACCATCTGCCACAGGACGTTGCCGTTATCATTATCTGGAAATTTGTCATAATCACGTGTCATATGCATATCCTTTGTTGTGTTTTGGACTTGATATTTGGCTATAGATTAACCGATTTTTATTTCAGTTTTTAGACGTGTTGATAACATTATTGTAGTGAAAAAATAAACAGCTTTCAGTGAATGATCTATTCGCTCACTCAAATACAATCGATAGCACCACCTGATCGAGGCAGCGAATCCCGTTTTCATAAATCGGCGCCGGATAATCTTTAAAAACATCCGCTTCAATATGTGACAGCCTAAAACCGCATTTTTGATACAGCGCCAACTGATCCAGACTGGAATTTCCGGTCTTGATCCATAAGGTATGAACCTTCAGCTGTTGAGCATACGCAATCGCATGCTGAATCAGTGTTTTAGCCAAACCCTGCCCTTGATAACCTGCATCTACAGCCAGATTTTTAATTTCAGCCTGAGCATCGTTTTTGCATAAACACAGCTGGGCAATGATCTGTGTCTGCTGATTGAGCAGCACAAACATATCTGAGTTAAATAGATAGGCCTCTATCGCCGCCCAATCCGGATCGGCCTCCAGCAACAAGGTTTTGAGTTGCCGTTGTTGTGTAGGCAGCAAGGTCTGCCAAAGCACCTGTTGAATCGAATACATCAGCTTGCCTGTTTTTTATGGTCTTTTAGAAGTTTACCTCAGAATGAATTTCAACCTGATGCTGCCTGAGTGGATGCTGAAAGGCCAGATAAGCGGCATGCAGTGCCATACGGGTTAAATGAAAGCGGGCAGGCTCAGGATGATACAGTTTATCGCCCATGATCGGATGGCCAATGTGCATCATGTGCACCCGCAATTGATGCGAACGCCCTGTTACCGGTTCCAGACGGACACGGCTTTGATCGGTTGCCGCATCATAATCGATACGCTGGAATAAGGTTTTGGCCTGCTTGCCGAGTTCAAAATGCACCATCTGGCGTGGACGGTTTTCCCAATCGGTAATCAGCGGAACGTCAACACTGCCCTCGGCCTGAATCTCGCCTTGTACCAGTGCTTGATAGTATTTCTTGACGGTTCGTGCCTGAAACATTTTACTGACGGCGACTTCTGCTTCTCGATGTTTGGCAAACATAAGTAAGCCCGAAGTTGCCATATCCAGACGATGCGTCACTTTGGCCGCAGGATGCTGTTGTAAAACCCGTAAATAGGCACTGTCCTGATGCTCGGGTAAACGTCCCATCACCGATAATAATCCCGCAGGCTTGTTCACCACAATCAGGTCCTCATCTTCATAGATGATTTCTAAGGGATGTTGTGGAGGAGCATATACAAAGTTGTCATTTAAAGGCATGAGAAAATAGCCAGGCAGGCACGAGGACGAAAACAGCAGCGATTATAGTGCTGCACAACAGTTTCGCAACAGGCTGATGTTATCAGCCAGAGCATTGAATGATTAAGAATGAACTTTGATACCTTTGCTTAAGTTATCTTTATATTTCTGTTCCAGCAAGGCAATGTCCCGGTTTAAAAAGGCGATCAGATAGTCTTTTGCCCGCGCCAGACTTAACTGTTTAAAGGCTATGCTCTCTTTGCTTTTACGGGTCACCAGTCCAAATAGGTCTTTTTTCGGCACAATCACCACAACATCGCTGTCCAGTTTAAATTCCAGTTGTTGTGATTTGGCATAGGCATCCAGCGTAATGGCAATAGTCTGACCGGTATCAAGATCGGTCACGATAAAACGGGTATCGGCACCGTTGAGCTGTAATTGACGAACCAGTTGCTGACGCCAGCTCATCTCGTCAAATTTAATTAAAATCGAGGCCAGGTCAAATGTCCCCATCGCATCGATTTCATTAGGATTGATCTGATGGGGATAGCGGATTTTAAGCTCAAACTGATTCATTCTTGTATTGACCTGTTCCTGTGATCATGTTTTGATTTTTAGGTATAAAGAAAATTATATCATTTTGTTTTTTAATATAAAAATATCGACTTATCTTCATAATGGCAGGATTACAGGATGGATATCACATTCGTTTTTGATTTTATTGATGCAGTTTTTATTATTTAGCGCTGATTATTATTTTCTATTTGGTTAAATTTTTTAGGGTATCAAGGGAAAACAGAGGTTGTTTACTTCAACACCTATGACTTTGTAAGCCATAACCTTTGCCTATAAACTTTTGATCTATAGCGTCCTAAGCCGAATCGAGACCTTTTGGGTACGTACACACTTGCTTTGTAAGCGTCGGTGCATGCTACTCTTTTCGATCCCTTTCACACCCTTGAGACATAGTTTAGGGAGATCACGGCGGGATTGTTTTCCTAAAAACTGCTATTTTTAACGCTCAATGAAATAATTTTGCATACTAAAAGATAAATCTTGAAATATTTCCCACTTCCAGTAAAAAACTACGATTTATATTCCGATAAATTCAAATTTACATGTGTATTTTTTCAAAAAGAGATTGTGATTTAGGCCCAAATCACCATAATCGCGGCCACAATCACTAGCCACAGACCTAAATGATCGGTTTTAGCGAGTTTCTCCTTAAAGAAAAAAGCCGAGATCAGCAAACTAAATAAGATTTCGACCTGCCCCAGCGTTTTGACAATGGCGACGGTCTGCATACTCATGGCACTAAACCAGCCGACCGAGGCCAGAAAACTACAAATACTCACTTTTAAGGTTAAGCCAACACGCTGCCACATTTGATACAGCGTCGGGCGGCTAAAAAATCCGAGATAGATCAGCAATACCATGCATTGAAAGCTGATCAGACTGCACAACACCCAAGCGGCACGATGCAGGAATGGCAACATGCTCAGTTCCAGACTGGCTTCACGCACTAATAAAGAGGTGATGGCAAAACAAAGCCCACTGCCCAGCCCAATCATCAGGGTTTTTAAGGACAGATCAGATTGTTGCTTACCTTTACTCAGTAAGAATACTGCAAGTGCCCCAATTACCACCCCGACCCAGCCCCATGTGCTGAGATGTTCCTGTAAGAACAGTACCCCGACCAAGGCGGCCAAGATCGCTTCACTTTTGGCGAGTCCGACACCAATGGCATAGTTCTTTTGCTGAAACAGTTTCACCATCAAGGCCGTGGCATAGATCTGGCTAATCCCTGCAATCACGATATAGAGCCAGAATTTATCGGAAAAATGCACCGATGCGATGACAGGCTGATGCAGATACAGAAAGGCCAAATAGCTAAAGGCAAAGATCGGTGAAAAGATAAAGCGAGCCAGTGTGGTGCCATAAACATCCACGCTGGTGCTGAGTTGTTTTTGAAATGCATTGCGCCAAGCCTGCATGAATGCAGCCATCAGGGTGAACAGAATCCAAGTGATCATCATAAGCTTGAACGCAATATTATCAGTGCCGCTAATTTACGCGGTTCTGACTGTTTTTTCGATAGTCGTCCGTGCTTAAAAACTTAAATCATTAAAGTCTTTTACTTTGGACAGATAGATCGGTGGCTGATTGATTTTGCTCCATGTTTCTTTAAATCTTGGATCTTCTTCTGGGTCTTGGCTTAAATTGTCACGAACAACTTTTTTACCCGTTAAAAAATTAATACTGGTTTGACTTTGAATCAGGGGGCCATGATTACTTGAATCATCATAACCAATCAGGCGTAGATCATTGCCTTCCAGACGGAACAGGTAACGCCAATAACCATAACGTCCATGCGAATAATAGACACTCAATAGATTATTTTTAATTTCAAACCATAGATCAGGTGGGAAATAGACCCCGCCATCTTCATTTTCCGAGCTAAAACAACTGAGGTTAGTCACAATCGGTTTGTATGTACCTTTTTGATTCAGCAATACAATCACACCACGGCGGTTGCGGTCTAAGCGCCCACGATATTCATCCTGTACAAAGGCTTTGGGATCGGTGGCTTTGACGATCAGTATCACATCCTTCAAACCATCTTTATTCAGGTCGCCTTCAATCGTTTCAAAGAGATGATATTTTGCAGGGAGATAGGCTTTATAGGTTACTTTATCTTTGCGCAGCTTCAGTTCTTCTGCTGTTGGCTGTGCTTGAGCAAACGTTGTTTGCGGCAATATGGATAGGCTTGAGCAAGCCAAGATCAGTGCAATACATTTCTTATTCATTGTTATTTCATCATTTAGGGCGTGATTACTGTTATGGCCTTTATAGGGAATGGCTGAGTTTCTGCTGGCGTTTTGCACGAATCCAGCGTGCCGTGACGATCACTAAAATGATCACTAAAACGGTAATCAGCACAGGCATGATAAAGGCGAGAATGGATAATAAGATCGAGCCAATCAGTTCACCGGTAGCCACCACAAAATTACCCAGCCCGCCTGTGGTTGCCGTCGAAACCCCACGTGCCGCTACGGTACTCATTTGCACCACACCTGCGGTTCCACCACCGACAATCAATGCAGCAGCCCAAGTGGCAAACTGCGACATTTCTCCACTGCTCACCGCCATCGTGGTCAGTGTACCTGCCACCACAGCCGCAGGTGTGGCAATGGTATCTAATAGGTTATCCACCCACGGCACATAGTAGGCTGCGATTTCACAAATGGTGGCAAAACCCAGTGCCATACACACCGATGGAAGTGCCAGCCATTCAAAGCCTTGGGCAGGTTGATACCATCCCATAAGGGTGGCAATACTCATCGCCAACAGCGGCACAAAGACACGAAAACCACAGGCTGCGCTGAGGCCCACGCCAATACAGAGTCCTAAAATTGTTTCCATCATGGATTACCTTTCTATGCCTATGACAGGTCTTGTTATTTAAATCTTATTTTTAAGGTAACAAAAAGCCCTATCAAGGGATAGGGCTTTTATTCAAACAGTGGGTAACTGTTTGGTATTTTGCGGCTTAGGCATTCTTACTGTTGAATTGATTGCCAAGGCATTTGGTACACGGAGGTAAACGATCAGTACCAATTTCTAAATAGGTGCGGTGTCCGCATTGAACACAAAAATAGAAGCCTGTTCCAGGTTTTTCGCCAGCAGTTACCATCTTTGCTCTCCATAGATTTTAGAAATGGTACATATACTATAGCTTGATAGTTTTGATTATTTATTGACCTTTCCGACGAGTGGTGATGGCGGAAAGGTGAAGGATGGAATGTGTACATTTTTTCTATACACGCGTTAGGAATTATGCGGATTGGCGACTTACCACTTTTTTCCTATGATGAGTTCATACAGGAACAGGATGTTCCGGAACATAAAATAATAATAGGTTCAAACATCAGATCGTGAGGTACGATGGGAGTCATATCTAGCAACCAAATATAGAAAAGCCCAACAGGATGTTGGGCTTTTCTATAATCATTTTAAGTAAAAATTTAAATCAATTGTTTTCTAATCTTTTATTACTTAAAGGGATATTTCCATTTTTTGTGGGGAGAGAGGGAAATTTAACTCGACCAACTGCTTCTAAAATAGATTTTCTACATTGTGTTGCAAATCTGGCATTCTTATTATCCTTTAAATATTTAGCCACTAAAAAAAGATCGGGGGTAAATACTAATGCAGTCGAGCCAACTAAGGCAGCAGAGCTACATTTATCAGTGAATGGATTAGGTCTTTCTTCTAAAGGAAGTAAGCGATAAGCATTTCCAAAGAGTACCGATTTAGCGGGTACTAAAACCTCTTCTCGTTGTAGATCTTCATGTATATTCAAAGATAATTGTCTCAACTTATCAATATTGATAGCCTTATTATCTTTTCCCTCAACCTCTCCAATTAGTCGCCCCTCTTCTGACTCAAAAACTGCATCAAATTCTGAATCAGCATCCTCATATTGAGACACAGAGAAGCCTAAAATTTCTAATGCATCTAATATTGCAAACTCTAAAGGTTTTCCTTTTTCAAATAATAAATTTCTTAATTTACTTAGCTGGTTTATTCTTTCTAAAACGGCTTCTTTTTCAGCAGATATTTTACTTAGTTTTTCCTCCAAAATAAGTAATTTATTATTTTCTATCTCTTCATTCTTTAATTTAAATTGATCAACCCTCGCCCAATCTGGTTCTACTGTTAAATCTCCGTCTTGCTTAACTGATTTTTCTAAGCTAACTATCTGTTTAATAAAATTATGAGAAAATTGTTGACCTATTACACTCCATTCTTCTTGTTCTTCATCAAAAAAGGAATCGTCTGAAAAATTTATATTAGGCAAACCTATTAAAGCTCCATTTGAATTACTTGCATTCAAAATAAAACCTACTGTTTTATCTCCATGTTTAGTTTGCAAACAAGGTACAACAGCTCCTTCAACTAATACTTGATATGAGGAATTGTCACCAAGGCTACTCCAATAGGTAGATACTACTTCTGATTTTTTAGGTGCTAATTTTATTTCTTTACCTTTCGAATTTGTAATTTTCAACTTAATAGGCAACATATCATAATTAGTATATGAAGTTACTATTCTAGTAGTTTGCCTATTTTTTCCAGTACCAGAATATTGTTTTTCTCCTGTTGCTATAAATACCTCTTGCAACTTATCTAAGAAAACAACAACTAACTTCCCATGATCCATTGCTGTTTTTATTTCTCTTTTCCAGTGCTCTGTTTTAGATTTAAGAGTAAAGGAATCATAATCCGAAAGGCTTTTTTTCCCTTGAAAATAATCTCCTCCCCTAAATAAGTAATCACTAATATCAGGCTGGATTAAAATTATATCCCAATCTAACAACGAAGTTTCTGAATTAAAATCACAATATTCAGCATCATCTCCATACAAAGAAAAGCCAATTGTTAAAATTTTCTTTTTAGCCATATTCTATATCTTTAAAAAAAACCCTACTCTAAAGTAGGGCTTTTATTAAAGATAATCAACAAGATTAGTACATTATCAAGCCACTTGACCTTCTAAAAAGTCTTGAGCAAAACGCTGTAATACCCCGCCCGCTTCATAAACAGAAACTTCTTCTTCTGTATCTAGGCGACATGTTACAGGTACTTCCAGAATCTCTTCCTTACCATCCGCTGTGGCACGTTCAATCACTAACGTTAACGTCGAACGCGGTGCAATATTACCAATTACGCTATACAGCTCAGTACCATCTAGCTTCAAAGTTTTGCGGTTTACACCCGGCTTAAACTCAAGCGGTAAAACCCCCATACCGACTAAGTTAGTACGGTGAATACGCTCAAAACCTTCGGCAACAATCGCTTCAACACCTGCAAGACGAACACCTTTAGCCGCCCAGTCACGGCTTGAACCCTGACCATAATCCGCACCCGCCACAATGATCAACGGTTGCTTACGGTTCATGTAGGTTTCAATCGCTTCCCACATCCGCATCACTTCGCCTTCAGGCTCTACACGCGCTTTTGAACCCTGCTTAATGGTTCCATCGGAACGAACCACCATTTCATTAAACAGTTTCGGGTTGGCAAAGGTCGCACGCTGTGCGGTCAAATGGTCACCACGATGGGTTGCGTATGAGTTAAAGTCTTCTTCAGGTACGCCCATTTTGTGCAGGTATTCACCCGCAGCCGAATCCATCAGGATCGCATTCGATGGCGACAAGTGATCGGTGGTGATGTTGTCACCCAAGATCGCCAACGGACGCATATTGGCTAAGGTACGCGGTGCCGCCAACGCCCCTTCCCAATATGGTGGACGGCGGATGTAAGTACTTTGCGGACGCCAGTCGTATAACGGACTTTCGGCTTGTTCAACTTCGCCCAAGTCAAACATTGGAATATAGACTTTACGGAACTGTTCAGGCTTCACCGCTTCTTTGACCAATGCATCAATTTCAGCATCCGACGGCCAGATATCTTTCAGGTAAATCGGGTTACCGTCTTTGTCATGACCTAACGCATCTTTTTCAATGTCAAAACGAATGGTTCCTGCAATTGCATAGGCCACAACCAAAGGCGGAGATGCAAGGAATGCCTGTTTTGCGTATGGATGGATACGGCCATCGAAGTTACGGTTACCCGAAAGTACCGCAGTTGCGTACAAGTCACGATCAATGATTTCTTGTTGAATCACGGGATCAAGTGCGCCTGACATACCATTACAGGTGGTACATGCATAAGCGACGATACCAAAACCAAGTTTCTCAAGATCTTTGAGTACGCCCGCTTCTTCAAGATATAGCGCAGCCGCTTTTGAACCCGGTGCAAATGAGGATTTCACCCAAGGCTTGCGTACCAAGCCCAGCTCATTGGCCTTACGTGCCAACAGACCTGCTGCCACGGTATTACGCGGGTTAGAGGTATTGGTACAAGAGGTAATGGCCGCAATAATGATTGCGCCATCAGGCATTAAGCCATCAGTACGGTTTTCAACTACACCGGCAATGCCTTTCTCTTTCAAGTCAGCCGTAGAGACACGTGCATGCGGGTTTGATGGGCCGGCAATATTACGAGTCACGGTTGAAAGGTCAAAACGCAGGACACGTGGGTACTCAGCTTGGGTCATATCCGATGCCCAAAGCCCGATTTCTTTGGCATATTGCTCAACCAAAGCCACTTGCGTATCTTCACGACCAGTCAGGCGTAAATAGTCGATGGTATTCTGGTCGATATAGAACATCGCAGCCGTAGCGCCATATTCTGGGGTCATATTCGAAATCGTAGCACGGTCGCCCACCGACATGCTGTCAGCACCTTCACCGAAAAACTCGAGGTAAGCACCAACAACACGCTCTTTACGCAAGAACTCAGTCAATGCCAAGACGATATCGGTTGCGGTAATCCCTGCCTGACGCTGACCGACAAACTCAACCCCGATGATGTCCGGCAGACGCATCCAAGATGCGCGACCAAGCATCACGTTTTCAGCTTCCAGACCACCGACACCGACTGAAATCACGCCAAGCGCGTCGGTATGCGGGGTATGAGAATCTGTACCCACACAGGTATCCGGGAATGCCAAACCATCACGGTTTTGGATCACTGGAGACATTTTTTCCAGGTTGATCTGATGCATGATACCGTTACCCGCAGGGATCACGTCGACATTTTTAAAGGCGGTCTTGGTCCACTCAATAAAATGGAAACGGTCTTCATTACGACGGTCTTCTACTGCACGGTTTTTCTCAAAGGCATCCGGATCAAAACCACCATATTCCACTGCCAATGAGTGGTCGACGATCAACTGGGTTGGCACTACTGGATTGACTTTAGAAGGATCACCGCCTTTATCGGCAATCGCATCACGCAAACCAGCCAAATCCACCAGTGCGGTTTGTCCCAAAATGTCGTGACAGACCACACGTGCCGGATACCACGGAAAATCGAAATCCTGGCGGCGTTCGATCAACTGAGTTAAATAGGCCGTTAAATTCTCGGCATCCGCTTTACGTACCAGCTGCTCAGCCAGTACTTTCGAGGTGTATGGCAGCTTTGCGTATGCGCCTGGCTGAATATCTTCAACGGCTTGACGCACGTCATAGTATTCGAGCTGGGTACCTGCCAGCGGTTTACGATATTTTGTGTTCATTAACCACGCTCCGCCAATGGTTTGAATTCAAGGTTTTCAGGGCCGGTATAGTTGGCGCTTGGACGAATGATCTTGCCGTCCTGACGTTGTTCAATAACGTGTGCAGACCAGCCCGCAGTACGTGCAATCACGAATAATGGCGTGAACATTGCCGTTGGTACGCCCATCAAGTGATAGCTTACTGCACTGAACCAGTCGAGGTTCGGGAACATGTTCTTCACTTCTTTCATCACCGCTTCTAAACGTTCAGCGATCAGATACATCTTGGTATTTTCTTGTGCTTCAGCCAGTTCACGCGCCACTTGCTTGATTACTTCGTTACGTGGATCAGACACGGTATACACCGGGTGACCAAAACCAATCACGACTTCTTTATTTTCAACACGTTTACGGATGTCGGCTTCGGCTTCATCGGCATTGTCATAGCGTTGTTGAATCACGAATGCCACTTCATTGGCACCACCATGTTTAGGGCCACGTAGCGCACCGATCCCGCCTGTAATGGCTGAATACATGTCTGAACCTGTCCCTGCCACCACACGTGAAGTAAAGGTAGATGCATTGAACTCATGCTCTGCATACAGAATCAAAGAGGTGTGCATGGCTTGAATCCACTCTTCCGATGGCGCTTCACCATGCAGGAGATGCAAGAAATGCGCAGCAATCGAGTCATCATCGGTTTCAACTTCGATACGACGACCGTTGTTGCTGAAGTGGTACCAGTACAACAACATTGAACCCAAGCTAGCCATCAATTTGTCGGCGATGTCTTTTGCGCCTGCTTCGTTGTGGTCTTCATGTTCAGGCGTTAAACAACCTAAAACTGATACACCGGTACGCATCACATCCATTGGGTGTGCAGATGGTGGTAGTTGCTCAAGTGCAGTTTTCAGTGCTGCAGGTAAGCCACGGAATGCCTTTAATTTTGCTTTATAGGCTTTGAGTTCGGCTTTGTTTGGCAATTTACCGTGTACCAACAGGTGTGCCACTTCTTCAAACTGGCTTCCTGCTGCAAGGTCGAGAATATCATAGCCACGGTAGTGTAAGTCGTTGCCGCTGCGGCCTACGGTACAGAGTGCGGTGTTGCCTGCCACTTGTCCGCTAAGGGCAACTGATTTTTTTGGTTTGAAGCCTGTTGTTGTTTCATTACTGCTCATAAGATTGTCCTTTTTATATCCTTAGGTGAATTTCGTAGCGGTGTCTTACCGAACTCTCATCTTATTTGAGGATAAGCCTTCGGCCGGACTTACTTTTGATGGATCAAAAGTAAGCAAAAATCCTTTGTTGGCCTGACGGTACTTCCTGAGCAATTTCAAAGGATCGCTTTGAAAGCAGCGTAAGGCAGCCCAACGTGGCGGCATCCATGCCGCCTTCACGATCATTAATACTTTCATGAAACTGATAAAAATACTTTTTTATCTCTACTAGAAAGTCTTAAATTCGTGAAATCCCTCTCCCTCTGGGGGAGGTTAGGAGGGGGTAAAATTATTTATTCTTCGCAAAAGTTCCATCAAGATATTGTTCAAATGCATGGTAATTAATGCGTTCATACAGTTCTTGGCGGGTTTGCATGGTATCGACCACATTCTTTTGCGTGCCTTCTTTACGCAAAGTCTCATAAACATTTTCTGCGGCCTTGTTCATGGCACGGAATGCAGAAAGTGGATACAGCGCAATGCTGACATCGGCAGAAGCCAGTTCTTCCGTGGTAAATAATGGCGTAGAACCAAATTCGGTGATATTGGCTAAAACAGGCACCTTGGTGGCATTTGCAAATTGCTTATACATCGCCAATTCCGTGATCGCTTCCGGGAACAGCATGTCTGCACCCGCTTCGATATACGCGCCGGCACGGTCAATCGCAGCCTGCAAGCCTTCAACTGCAAGTGCATCGGTACGCGCCATGATCACAAAGCTGTCATCGGTACGTGCATCAACTGCGGCTTTAATACGATCGACCATTTCTTGCTGGGTCACGATGGCTTTATTCGGACGATGACCGCAACGCTTAGCACCCACCTGGTCTTCGATATGCATGGCAGCAGCACCAAACTTGATCATCGACTTGGTAGTCCGTGCGATATTAAAGGCAGAAGCACCGAAACCAGTGTCAACATCGACCAATAATGGCAGGTCACAGACATCGGTAATGCGGCGTACATCGGTCAATACATCATCAAGGTTACTAATGCCTAAATCAGGTAGGCCCAAAGAACCCGCCGCAACACCACCACCAGACAAATAGATGGCCTTGTAGCCTGCGCGTTTTGCCAATAACGCATGGTTGGCATTGATCGCGCCCACCACCTGTAATGGTTTTTCATTTGCGACCGCGTCGCGGAATAGCTGACCAGCTGACTGTTTAGCCATGTTGTTGTTCTCCTTGATTTTGCAGCAATGTTTGCTCAACAATTTTGTAGGATGCATTGATGTGACGGTGCATCAGCATTTCAGCCAGCTCACCATCACCTTCGGCAATCGCATCTAAAATGCGGATATGTTCGTCCCAAGCTTTGCTCGGGCGATCTGGGGTATTTGAAAACTGGATTCGATACATGCGGATGAGATGATACAACTCATCACATAACATTTTTTCTAGGGTTTTATTGCCACTGCTTTTGATAATGCAGTAATGGAAATCGTCCTGACCTTCTTGCAGATAATAGCCTTTACCTGCTTTAAAGTTTTCATCTTCGGCATGCATTCGCAATACATCACGCAAGGCCAGAATCTGTTTTTTATCAATATGCTGCGCGGCCAGTTTACAGGCCAAACCTTCTAATGACGCACGAATTTGATAGAGCTCTTGAAACTGTTGCAGTGACAATGACACTACACGGGCACCGACATGGGCCGTTCGTTCCACCAGTTTCTGCCCTTCCAGCCGATGAATCGCCTCACGCAATGGACCTCGACTGATGCCATACATCCGTGCCAGCTCAGGCTCTGAAATCTTGCTGCCCGCAGGAATCTGTCCCAATACAATCGCCGACTGAATTTGCTTGAATACGTGTTCCGTCAGGGTCATTCCCTGACTGGTGCTGAGGGCTTGAGGAACAAGGATATCTTGCATATTGTCGACAATCTCTACGGTTTTGATGATTTTATAACGAGGTAAAAGAAAAAATGCAATAGGATTGTCGACAATAAATTAGACTGATGCTTTCAATCCTACTGTATTAGCCTGATTTAACGGCGCATCAATGCATTGCCAAAAAACCCATATAAAAACAGATAAAACAATAACTTAAACTCAACTCTATGCCTCATTTAGCCCTGCAAGCCAATCGACTGGGCAGCCTTAGACTGTTCATGCTACGACCATGGTATGACAGCCTGATTGTAGACAATCTTTATAATGTTCACATGGCGACAAATTTTGTAAGTAAATACTGCACCAAAATGTAAATAACAGCGTGCTTCATGCAGTCTTTATTGATACATTATTGGGCATCGAAGGTTCCGCTTCTGAAGCCGACCTCCCCAGACATCTATGCACTTTGTTGAAGAAAAGGACATTGTTAATGTTTCAACATATCCCACCTTATGCAGGCGATCCGATCCTATCACTCATGGAACAGTTCAATGCTGATTCGCGTGCTGAAAAGGTAAACCTCAGTATTGGTTTGTACTATAACGAAGACAGTATCGTTCCTCAGCTTGATACCATTATCGAAGCGCAGAAACGTATTGCTCCTAAAAACACCCAAACCAAGCTTTATTTACCAATGGAAGGTTTCAAGCCTTACCGCGATGCGATTCAAGCCTTATTGTTTGGTGCAAATAGCCCTGCAATTCAACAAGGTCGTGTTGCAACGATTCAAACGCTTGGTGGTTCAGGTGCATTAAAAGTCGGTGCAGACTTCTTGAAAACCTACTTCCCGAATTCAGAAGTTTGGGTGAGCCAGCCAACTTGGGATAACCACGTTGCCATCTTCAATGGTGCAGGCATCAAGAGCAACTTCTACCCGTACTTCGATGCTGAAACACGTGGCGTTGATTTTGACGGGATGTTGTCTACGTTAAAAACATTGCCAGAGCAAAGCATTGTGTTATTACACCCATGCTGCCACAACCCAACAGGTGCAGACTTGAACCCGGCACAATGGGATCAAGTGATTGTGGTATTAAAAGAACGTAACCTGATTCCGTTCCTCGACATCGCCTATCAAGGTTTTGGCGATGGTATGGAACAGGATGCTTATGCCATCCGTGCTTTAGACCAAGCCGGTCTGAACTTTATTGTCAGCAACTCGTTCTCTAAAATTTTCTCACTTTACGGTGAGCGCGTTGGTGGTTTGACTTTCGTATGTGACGATGCTGAAGCAGCAAAATGCACATTTGGTCAGTTGAAAGCAACAGTACGTCGTATCTACTCTAGCCCACCAACAACAGGTGCGTGGTTGGTTGATCAAGTGTTAAATGACGCTGATCTCAATCAACAATGGCAAGGCGAAGTCAAAGAGATGCGTGAGCGTATTATCAAAATGCGTAGCATCTTGAAAGATGAATTGACTAAAGCGTTACCAGACCGTGACTTTAGCTACCTTGTGAACCAAAAAGGCATGTTTAGCTATACAGGTTTAACGGCTGAGCAAGTAGACATTCTTCGTGAAGAATATGCAATCTACCTGGTACGTAGTGGTCGTATCTGTGTTGCTGGTCTGAACATGAATAACGTGTACAAAGTTGCCAAAGCAGTGGCTGAAGTTTTAGCAAAATCTGCTGCAACCGCTTAAGTTGTAACACCTAAAAAAGGCGCTTCAAGCGCCTTTTTTATTGCCTGTTTTATTTCCTGTTTTATTTAAAGTCAGGACTTGGCCTTGCCCCAATACTTCAATTTAGAGGTCTGTCCAATCCCGACATTAAAACAATTATTCGGATCAAGTTTCTGGTAGAAATTGGCCAGTGCAGGCTTGGCAATATACATATGACCGACATTATGCTCGGCAGGATATTCCGCACGGCGGGCATCGAGTAAATGCCACATTTGATGTTCCATCGCTAAAGGATCATTGCCCTTTTTCAGAATGTAATCCTGATGAAACACGTGACAGAAAAAGTGTCCATAATAGAGCTTATGAATAATCTGCTGCTCCATCTGCGCAGGCAATTGCTCGACCCATTCACGATCGTTACGACGTAATGCAATATCTAGCGCCACAATATCTTCCACTTCATCCCGATGGGTATCACGATAACGAATCGCTGCACCAGCCACCGCAAAGCGATGCAAAAAGGCTTTACGTCCTTCCTCAGCATCACAAAGGAAGAAATTGCCTGATGAATGCACTGCAAAATAGTCATGTAAAAATTGCTCGGTCTGGGCCTTGCAATTGTTTTCAACGCGCAACATCAAATGATGCTCATAACGATCGCGATATTCCGTCATCCGCTTAGGTAGATGGCTCGGTAACAAGGACGTGAGCGCTTGTAGAATATGATCGGTCAGCCCTTTGATTTTAAACTTTTCTAAAAAGCCATCGATCTTATCCTTGAGCGCAAAGGCTTTGGGTACATTGGCGGTGCCGAATTTCTCAATAAACAGGAAGGTATCTTTACCGTATTTTTCACCAATATGATACGCATCACGATGAATATATTCGCCTGCAATTGGCAAGCTTGGCAATGAAGTCAGTAAATAACGGCGAATTGCAGTCAGGTCATCAGCATCATTGCTGCCAATATAAAACACACTGCTTTCTACCTTTTCATAGGTATCCAGACGCACCGCAAATACACAGACTTTGCCTGCCGAACCCGAGGCTTCAAACAGACGTGAAGGATCGGCATTAAAACGTGCCGGACTGTCGGCATCGACTTGAGTGACGTCTTGCGCATAGCGTTGATCGGATGCCTGCTTTTCAGCATCATCCAGAATATCTGTGGCTTGATAGCGTTGCTGTTCTAAACGGGTCAGGATTTCTTCAGGAGTTGAGCCCAAGTTGACGCCCAGATGATTTACCAATTCCAGCTGACCTTGGGCATTGACCTGTGCATACAGCGCCAGTTCGGTATAGGCAGGGCCACGACGAACCAAGGCACCGCCTGAATTATTACAGACACCGCCCAATACCGAAGCACCGATGCAGGAAGAACCAATCACCGAATGCGGCTCACGATCATAGCCTTTCAGCAGTCGTTCCAGATTGTCCAAAGTCGCCCCCGGCAAACAGATCACCTGCTTACCCTCATGAATCACCTGAATGCCTTTTAAACGACGGGTACTCATCACCAACACAGGTCGGTCATAATCATCACCATAAGG
This sequence comes from Acinetobacter calcoaceticus, assembly GCF_051947995.1. Classification (GTDB taxonomy): domain Bacteria; phylum Pseudomonadota; class Gammaproteobacteria; order Pseudomonadales; family Moraxellaceae; genus Acinetobacter. The sequence goes on from NZ_JBLVVH010000010.1 coordinate 31,065, forward strand.
TGTTGAGCCACCGGTCAGCCCCGTATTGGCAGCTTGCATGATGACAATACAGTCCGCTGCAATCGCCGCTTGCAGCACCTGCCACTGTTCCAGCAAGGTCCCCGGGATGACCACTGCAAATACTTTGCCTTCACCAAAACGACGGCCCTGACGATACTGGCGAGTACTTTGATCATCACTCAGTACATGCTGACGTCCAACAATCTGCTGTAAACGATCAATCACCACTTTGGGAGAAAATGTTTGCATGGTGGCTCCTTTGGATCATCCATATAAAATCTAGCTATATCTTATGCATGCTCAAACTAGATCAGCACGGCAGGGTCTTAATGTTTATAAGTAATTATTTAAGTAGCTCATTCTTCAATACGAATCAGCCCTTTATTTACTATCGCGGAAGGCGGCAAGGATGCCGCCTATTCCGATTGCCTTGCGCTGCTTTCAAAGCCATGCTTTGAAATTGCTCAGGAAGTACCGTCATCGGAATAGAGGATTTTTGGTTACTTTTGATCCTTCAAAAGTGACAAATGCCTATACATCTGACATAAGCAAGTCACCCAATGAGGAGGCAGTGCCTACTGCATCACTGAGCAAATTATTCTTAAAAACCTTGTTTAATGGCTTGTACTAAACAATGTGCATTAATCTCCTGAATCGACTTGGCACCCGTCAATGTCATTGCCACCCGCATTTCCTTATCAATCAAATCCAGCAAGTTCGACACCCCTTGCCCACCCGCAGCAGCCAAGGCATACACAAAGGCGCGACCCAATAACACCGTATCCGCACCCAAGGCCAACATACGTACCACATCCAGACCATTACGGATGCCTGAATCTGCCAGAATCGCCAGATCGCCTTTCACTGCATCCGCAATCGCAGGTAAAGCGCGTGCAGAGGACATCACCCCATCCAGTTGACGTCCACCATGATTGGAGACTACGATGCCATCCGCACCAAAACGTACCGCATCCTTGGCATCTTCTGGGTCCAGAATGCCCTTGATCACCATCGGACCATCCCAGAACTCACGAATCCACTCCAGATCTTTCCATGAGATTGACGGATCAAAGTTAGACCCCAACCAGCCGATATAGTCTTCAAGCCCAGTCGGTTTGCCCAGATATTTGGAAATATTGCCCAAGTCATGCGGACGGCCACACATCCCGACATTCCATGCCCAATGCGGATGTAACATCGACTGCAGATAACGGCGCATCGCCGCATTTGGGCCACTCATGCCTGAATGCGCATCACGATAGCGTGCACCCGGCACCGGCATATCTACAGTAAACACCAGTGTTGAACAACCTGCTGCCTTGGCACGTTCCAAGGCATTGCGCATAAAGCCACGATCTCGCAACACATACAGCTGAAACCACATTGGACGCTGAATGGCAGGTGCCACTTCTTCGATCGGACAAACCGACACCGTCGACAAGGTAAATGGAATACCTTTTTTATCCGCTGCCACCGCCGCTTGCACTTCACCACGACGTGCATACATACCGGTTAAACCGACAGGTGCCAAAGCCACTGGCATGGACAAGGTTTCGTTAAACAGTCTGGTTTCCAGACTCAATGCCGACATGTCATTCAGCACCCGCTGACGTAAGGCAATTTCAGATAGGTCCTGTACATTGCGTTTTAAGGTGTATTCCGAGTAGGCACCCCCATCGATGTAGTGAAATAAAAATGGCGGTAACCGACGTTGTGCCGCAGCACGATAATCATTGCCAGAAGAAATAATCATTTTGAGTCAACTCTACTTAAACGTGTTGCACGTTTCTGGCGAGCTTCATCTTCATCCAGAGCACGTACATGATTAATCACAAATTCAATATGACCACACACCGCCTGGCGTGCAGCTTCGGGATCTTTACGATCAATCGCATCCATCACCTGAAAATGCTGCTCACTGAGCAAGTCGCCATTGACAGGATCGTTATAAACTTTCTTGCGTCCCAGTAAGACGTTGTATTGCAACAGGTCAAACAAGCCACGCATCATCTGGATCAGCACAATATTGTGCGAAGCCTCAGCAATCGCTAAGTGGAATTCAGCATCCGCCACAGCAGCCTGAGCCGAATCGCCTGCATTTTGATGGCGGCTAATCTCATCAAAATAATGATGGATTTTGGCGCGATCTTCAGCGGTTGAGCGTAATGCCGCATACCATGCGGTGCCGCCTTCCAGCAACAAACGGGCTTCTTGCACATCAAAACGGTACAATGGATCTTCTTCAATCAGGTTACTGATCGGATTCACAATCAACTGTTGTGACCATTGCTCTGGTAACTGTTGAATGTAAGTCCCGTCACCACGGCGGCTACTGAGCACGCCCTGACTATTCAATTGCTGGATCGCTTCACGTAAGGATGGACGAGAGACCCCCAAACTGGTCGCAAGCTGACGCTCGGCGGGCAAACGATCACCTTGTTTCATCTGGCGTTGCTCAATGAGTGCCTGTAATTTCATGACCACTTGATCGGAGATTCTCATCACATTTCCTTGAGTAGAGTTATGGAATCATCCACGGCAGCAGATAAGCCTGAACCGTGACGATGATGCCAACAAAGACTGTAAATATGATGCTATGTTTTACCGTGAAACGGAACAGGTCTGATTCTTTCCCCACCAGGCCCACTGCGGCACAGGCAATCGCAATCGATTGTGGTGAAATCATCTTGCCTGTTACCCCACCACTGGTATTGGCCGCCACCAGCAATACTTCCGGAATGCCGATTTGCTGAGCGGTAGTCGCTTGCAAGGCAGAAAACAAGGCATTGGATGAGGTATCCGAACCCGTCAGGAAGACACCAAGCCAGCCCAGGAAGGGTGAAAAGAAGGTAAAGGCATGACCGGTATGCGATAACGCCAAAGCCAGCGTCGCAGACAGACCGGAGTAATTGGCAATAAAGGCAAAGGCCAACACCATACCAATCGAATAAATCGGGGTTTTTAATTCATTCAAGGTTTCAGCAAAGGTGCTGACTGCTTCACGGGTTTTCATTTTCAGGAAAATGATGGTGATGAGGGCGGCAATGAAAATCGCGGTACCTGTGGCAGAGAACCAATCAAATTTATAGATCGCTTCATAGGCCGTGGTTTCAGGCACAATCGGCGCCATTTTTTCTACCAGCTTATGCAGATAAGGCACTTCGATTTTAACCATCCAGTCCGCCAAGGCTCCATCTTTGGCAAATAAGGCTTTAAACGGTTGCACACTCCAGATCGTCACCATCACGGTTAAAATCATAAACGGCGACCATGCTTTGGCAATCTGCGCAATGCTATAGCGTTGTGGCGTATGCGCTGCTGAGCTTGTATTTTGTGGCTCTACACCCTCAAAACGGAAAATATGCTTTGGCTTCCAGACGCGGAACAGTAAGGTCAGGCTGACCAGTGAAGCAATTGATGCCGTAATATCCGGTAGCTCGGGCCCCAGAAAATTAGAGGTTAGATATTGCGCGATTGCAAAAGCGCTACCCCCGACCAGCACCGCCGGCCAAGTCTCTTTCACCCCACGCCAGCCATCCATAATCGCCATGATCCAGAACAGCACAATAAGGGTTAAGAAAGGTAACTGGCGACCAACCATCTGGCTGATTTCCATAGTCTCGACACCCGAGACCTGCCCCGCCACAATAATCGGAATGCCCATTGCACCAAAAGCCACAGGCGCAGTATTGACGATCAGGCAGAGTCCCGCAGCATAAAGCGGTTTAAAACCTAGTCCGACTAATAATGCTGCGGTAATTGCAACAGGCGCACCAAAACCTGCAGCACCTTCCAGAAAGGTCCCAAAGGCAAAACCGACCAAGAGCATTTGTAAGCGCTGGTCTTCGGTAATCGATAAAATACTGAAACGAATGACATCAAACTGCCCGGTTTTGACGGAAATTTTATACAGAAACACCGCACCGATAATAATCCAGGAAATCGGCCATAAGCCGTAAAAAAAGCCATAAATCACCGAAGCAAATGCCATTTCAGCGGGCATCTGATAAAAGAATAACGCAATCAGCAGGGCAATGATGACGGTACAGGTCCCTGCCACACTGCCTTTTAAACGAAATACCGCCAAAGCCAAAAAGAAGAAAATAATCGGGATCAGCGCCACCGCACTGGATAGCCAGATATTATTGAAAGGATCATAAATTTGTTGCCACACATTTAGCATTCTCATCTCCTTGAAATGCTGGGCGTCATTTTGTTTTCACTTCGATCTTGAACGAATCTTTTTTATATTGGTATGACCAATATTCACTAAACCGGCAAATATCATCCATTTGCAATCTTTATGCATCTTAATTATATGAATTATCAGGATCAAGTCTACTAAAACAATAATAATTGGTATGACCAATAATAATTAAATTAAATCAACCTGTTTAGCTTGCACGCATTATTCCCCATTCGACTAAAGTCTGATAAATGATTTGTCTTTACGATCTCTATTCGAAAGCATACTCAACTTAAACCAGCCTACTCAGAACTATAAATATGACTTGCTGGCGATATCTGTATAATGTGTTCACAACTCAAATCACATCACCATGAATTGAACAATATGACTCAACTGACTTGCTTTAAAGCCTACGATATTCGCGGCAAACTCGGTACCGAACTGAATGAAGAGATTGCCTATAACATTGGTCGTGCCTATGGACAGATCTATCAGCCCAAAACCGTCGTGATTGGCTGTGATATCCGTTTAAGCAGTGAGAGTCTAAAACAAGCCACCATTCGGGGCCTGAATGATGCAGGCGTCAATGTGCTTGATCTGGGCATGACCGGCACCGAAGAAGTGTATTTCGCAGCATTCCATCTCGATGTACAAGGCGGGATTGAAGTCACTGCCAGCCATAACCCGATGGATTACAACGGCATGAAACTGGTACGTGAAAATGCACGCCCGATCAGTGCGGAAACAGGCTTAAAAGAAATTCAGGCACTGGCGGAATCAGGGCAATTCATTGAAGTTACAAATAAAGGTACTACGCAAAACTATAATATTTTGCCTGAGTTCGTTGAACATCTGCTCACTTATATTGACCCGCAAAAAATCAAAGCACTTAAACTGGTAGTGAATGCCGGCAATGGCGCAGCAGGTCATGTGATTGATGCGATTGAACAAAAATTCCAGCAACTCAACATCCCTGTGGAATTTATTAAAATCCACCATGAAGCAGATGGTACCTTCCCGAATGGTATTCCTAACCCAATTTTAATTGAAAATCGTGACAGCACCCGCGATGCTGTACTGCAGCATCAGGCCGATATGGGCATTGCCTGGGATGGTGACTTTGACCGTTGCTTCCTGTTTGATGAAAAAGGCCAATTCATCGAAGGTTATTACATTGTCGGTTTATTGGCACAAGCCTTCCTGATCAAACAGGCTGGCGAGAAAATCGTACATGACCCACGTCTGGTCTGGAATACCTTTGATATCGTCGATCAATATCAAGGTATCGCGGTGCAGTCGAAATCAGGCCATGCCTTCATTAAAGATGTGATGCGTGAACACAATGCGGTGTACGGCGGCGAAATGAGCGCCCATCACTATTTCCGTGATTTTGCTTATTGTGATAGCGGGATGATTCCGTGGCTACTCACCATTGCGCTACTGTCAGAAACAGGTCAATCGCTTTCCACGCTAGTTGAAAACATGATTGCCAAATTCCCATGTAGTGGTGAAATCAATTTTAAAGTCGCAGATACCCAAGCAACGGTACAAAAAATCTTTGACCATTATGCCGATCAAAACCCACGGGTAGACCGTACCGATGGCGTGAGTCTGGATTTCGGCGCGTGGCGCCTAAATGTCCGTGCCTCCAATACAGAGCCATTATTGCGCTTGAATATCGAAAGCCGTGCAGACAAAAATCCGCAACCGATGCAGCACTATGTCGATGAATTAACCGCGTTGATTCAGGGCTAATTTAGTCTAAATAAAAAAAAGGAGCTTTATGCTCCTTTTTTATTGCTGCCGAGAATCAGTTAAAGCCATTTGGATTTTGCTTTTGCCAGTTCCAGCTGTCCGCCAACATATCTTCCAGCGTATATTGCGGCTGCCAACCGAGCTCAGCTTGCGCTCGCGAAGCATCTGCATAAAATGCTGGCAAATCCCCGACTCTGCGCTCCGCAAATTCGGTTGGAATCTGAATCCCGTTCACTTTTTCAAAAGTTTCTTTAATTTGTAGAACCGAAATTGGTGTACCTGTTCCAATATTCCAGGCCCGGCAACCGTGATTGTTTAGCCGATTGGTGACCGCGAGCACATGGGCTTTCGCTAAATCCACTACATGGATAAAGTCCCGCTCACAAGTGCCGTCTTTGGTTGGATAATCATGACCAAAAATAGATAGTTTTTCACGACGTCCCACAGCGACTTGAGTCACATACGGCATCAGGTTATTCGGAATGCCTTGCGGGTCTTCCCCAATCTGTCCACTTTTATGTGCACCGACCGGATTAAAATAACGCAGTAAGGCAATCGACCATTTTGTATCTGCCAGCGCCATTTTTTCCAGCATCTGCTCAATGATCAGTTTGGTATAACCATAATTATTATTCGGCAAACTCAGCGGCATGTCTTCTTGATAGGGCGAAGGATTTAACTCACCATATACCGTTGCAGAGGAACTAAAGACCAAACGCAATACACCCGCTTTTTGCATCGATTTAAACAGTTGTATACTTCCCGCAATATTATGATCAAAATATACCAAAGGAATTTGCTGGCTCTCTCCCACTGCTTTTAAGCCCGCAAAATGAATTACGGCATCAATCTGATGATTTTGAAAAACAGGGTCCAGTTCATGGGGATGGCGAATATCACCCTGTATAAATACTAGGTTTTTATGGGCCAGTTTTTCGACACGGCGTAAAGCCTCTTCCGAGCTATTGGATAGATTATCGAATACCACTACCTCATGGCCTGCATCCAATAATTCTACACAGGTATGCGAACCGATATAGCCCGCCCCCCCGGTGACTAAAATCTTAGCCATCTGTTTTTCCTATCAATATTTTAAGCAAGCCTTGGGTTGATGCATCAAAACTAGAGAGGTCTTCCTGCTCACGGTTAAGAATCGGTAACAGCTGATTGGCAATTTCCTTGCCTTTTTCAACGCCCCATTGATCAAAGGGATTGATATTCCACAATACCGACTGCACAAACACTTTATGTTCATACATCGCAATCAGCATCCCCAAGCTATATGGATTCAACTCTTTGAGTAAAATGGTTGAACTCGGCTGATTGCCTTCATATTGCTTATAGGCAGGTAGCCCTTGCAGTTCATCTGCCGCCAGGGCCTGATTACCAAAAGCCAGCAGGCGTGACTGGGCCAGACAGTTAGATAAGGCCAGATGATGTTGCTCGACCAAGGCTTCGGCACTTTCTGCATAGGTAAACTGATTGGCGTTATAACGTTTGACCGGAGCAATAAAGTCACAACTAACCGAATGCGTGCCTTGATGCAACAATTGATAGAAGGCATGCTGTGCATTCGGCCCCACTTCGCCCCAAACGATTGGACATGTCACTGAACTGACCTTTTCACCATTGCGCTGGATGGATTTGCCGTTCGATTCCATTTCCAGTTGCTGCAAATAAGCGGCAAAATATTTGAGGCGTCCGTCATAAGGCAGCACGGCGTGGGTCTGGATATCGAGAAAATTATTATTCCACGCCCCTAACAGGCCCATTAATACCGGAATATTCTGTTCAAACGGCGCTGTCTGGAAATGTTGGTCTATGGCGTATGCCCCAGCCAAGAATTGCTTAAAGCCTTCCACGCCAATGGTCAGTGCAATCGGCAGGCCAATACATGACCATAATGAATAACGGCCACCGACCCAATCCCAAAGCAAAAGTTGCTTATCTGGTGCAATGCCCCATTCGGTCATTTTATCCGGTTTGGTCGACACCCCCACAAAATGATTCTTGAGGATTTTTTCATTATTGCCTAAGGCTTTCTCTAGCCATTGACGTACGGTCTGTGCATTGGAAAGTGTATCAATGGTCCCGAACGACTTGGAGGAAATAATGAATAAGGTGGTTTCAGGGCGCAGCTGATGCAACAACCCGGAGAGCTGGCTGCCATCCATGGTTGAAACAAAATGAATATCTAAGGGCTTTGCCGTTTTAACCTTAAAATCTGAAAGTGCATGCGTGACCATGAGTGGACCAAGATCTGATCCACCGACTCCAATATTCACCACATCCTGGATCACTTCACCCGTTGCGCCACGACATTGGCCGGCATGAATTTTTTCAACCAGTGCATACATTTGCTCAAGTTGCGCTTGGACCGCCTGATTCACGACGGGCAGCGTTGGACTGGATTTAGGCAGACGTAAGGCCCAGTGCATCGCAGCACGTTGTTCCGTGTAGTTAATCTGCTCACATGAAAATAGACGTTTAATCCATCCATCCAGATCTTGTGCATGTGCCAGATCCACCAGCTGGCTTAAAACCTGCTGATCAATCCGATGTTTACTAAAATCAAAAACAATCTGGTCATACTCAGTTGAAAAACGTTTAAAACGTGCCTCATCTGCTGCAAACAGGGTATTAAGATGCAAGTCTTTAAATTGTTTTTGTAAAACCGCTAATTGTTCTACCACCGAAGTCTGTTCCTTGACCGGAAAAGGATGCATCTGCTTTGTCATCTTTAACGCCCCACTCCCATATAGGCAAAACCTTGTGCTTTTACATAGTGCGGGTCATAAATATTGCGACCATCTAAAATTAAGGGATGTTGCATCAATTGATTCAACTGTTTGAAATCCGGACTCCAGTATTGTTTCCAGGCCGTTAAAACACATAACCCATGTACGTTGTGTACAGCTTCATATTGATCATGATGCAATACCAGATCACTGCGCTGTCCGTACATCATCTCGATTTCATCCAGTGCCTGCGGATCATGCAGATGAACGGTGACACCCTGTGCCCACAAGGCGGCAAGCATTTGATGGATTGGAGAATGTTGAATGCTGGAGGTATTCTCCTTAAAAGAAGCCCCCCAGATTGCAACGGATTTTGCTTGTAAAGCGCCGTGATAGTAATTCCACAACTTACGGAACAGGATCTCTTTTTGTTGCTCATTGATCTCCCAGACCTGGGCAAGCAACTGGCTTTTCACCCCGGTATTGGCAACCGTATTGGCAAGGGTCAAAATATCATGCGAAAAGTTTTCCCCACCAAAACCGGCACCAGGTGCCAGATACGCCGAGCCGATACGACTGTCTGCGGACATGCCCTGTCGCACCGAGGCAATATCAATCCCGAGTTTTTCAGCCACCACGGCCAAATCATTAATATAACTAATGCGGGTCGCCAACATGCCGGAAATACTCAGTTTGGTAAACTCGGCATCCAGTATCGGCATAAACAGATATTGCTGTTCTAAGGGAAAAAAGGGTCTGAGCAACTCTTTGACCTTGACCTGCACTGCACTGCGTGTGCAGCCCACAATCAACTGCTTCGCCTGGGTCAAGCTCTGTAAGGCATTACCTTCCTGCATGGTATCGGGCAAGTACACCCAGTCATCATCCGACAAGATCTGCTGGAACTTTTCGGTTCCGCGTAAACCAAAGGTTGAGGCATTGATCATCAGTTTTGGATGTATGATCGGACGTTGTTTCAGGGAATGTAACAGCTGAAAAACCTGCTGTTCCTGCGTCTGGTTAAAACTGAACAGATAGGCATCGATATCCAGCGGGATACTGGCTAAATCGCTATAACGCAGAAAACCCGTGGTCAGCTGTTTTTCGAGTAAATGACTGACATTTTCATCATGAAAGGAATATTGCTGATCATCCGCTTTGGTATCGAGCTGTGAGCACCAATACACCAGATGCCCCGTTTCAGACAATAATGCAGACATCACGCCTGCATATAAGGTATTGCCAAAGATTGCAACTTTCATAACATGCTTGCCCTCAATGATTACAGGGCCAATTCCTTAATCAGGCCCTTAAACTCTGCGCCCAGTTTTGGATGCTCAATCCCATAATGTAACACAGCTTTTAGATAACCCAACTTGCTACCACAATCGAAGGTCTGACCTTTCATGCGGTATGCCTCAACAGTTTGTGACTGCTGTAAAGTGGCAATCGCGTCCGTCAACTGAATTTCATTGCCAGCGCCACGTGGAGTATTTTCCAGCAATCCCATAATCTGGGCAGGCAGAATATAACGGCCAACCACCGATAAATTCGAAGGGGCTGTACCGACTGCCGGTTTCTCTACAATGCCTTGCATCACGATACTCTCACCTTCATTCGGTGAAACCGCAACATCCACAATCCCATACTGATCAACCAGATGATCCGGTACAGCCTCCACCATGATTTGTGCAGCTTGAGATGCTTCAAAGCGCTGAATCATCAAGGACAGATCATTTTCAGCGCTGTGGTTTTTGACCAGCACGTCCGGTAATAACACTGCAAAAGCTTCATCACCGACAATATCTTTTGCGCAGAGTACCGCATGCCCAAGGCCCAATGGCTGTGGCTGACGCACACTCACCACGCTGACATGTTTTGGCAGAATGTCGGTGATTTCTTTGAGCAAGTCGAATTTCTTTTTTTGCTCTAAAGTCGTTTCCAGCTCAAAATTACGATCAAAATAGTTTTCAATTGAGGCTTTTGAGGAATGGGTGACCAAAATAATTTGTTCAATCCCCGCTTCAACCGCTTCACGCACCACATATTCAATCGCAGGGCGATCAACAACGGTCACCATTTCCTTGGGAATCGACTTGCTTGCAGGTAAAAAACGTGTCCCTAGACCTGCAACAGGTAAAATTGCTTTTTTGATCATTACTTTCTCAGATTAATTCACTCTAACTTCGCCACTGCGTTTATAGCCATCTACATAATGTTCAAGCTGGGTCAAGGCCCAGTCAACATCATGATCGATTGCTGTCATCTGGCTGATTTTACCAAAGACTTCCTGAATTTCATCCAATGGGAAATGTTTCTCAAAGGAACGCAGAATACGGGTATGTTCAGTATATTCGGTATTGTCCTGATCAATCAGCAGTTCTTCATACAGTTTCTCGCCTGGACGCAAGCCACTATAGGCAATTTCAATATCACCGTCCAGAGAATCTGTTTCTCGCACTTTTAAACCGCTGAGTTTGATCATTTGGCGTGCCAGATCCTGAATTCTGACCGGTTCACCCATATCCAGCAGGAATACGTCTCCACCAGATCCCAATGCCCCCGCCTGAATCACCAGTTGCGAAGCTTCTGGAATGGTCATAAAGTAACGGGTCACTTCAGGATGAGTCACGGTAATCGGACCACCTTTGGCAATCTGTTGCTTAAACAGTGGAACAACCGAACCGGAAGAGCCCAATACATTCCCAAAACGGACAATGCTGATTTGGGTAGCAGGTTTGCTTTCAGCCACGGCCTGACAATACAGCTCAGCCATACGCTTTGATGCCCCCATCACATTGGTTGGTCGGACCGCTTTATCGGTTGAGATCAACACAAAGGTTTCCACACCTTTTTTCACGGCAGCATTCAAGCTGTTTGCGGTACCAATGCTATTGTTCTTCAATCCCGCAATCGGATTACATTCAACCAAAGGAACATGCTTATAGGCCGCAGCATGATAAACCGTCTGGATCTGGTATTGTTCAATAATCCGTTCAAGTTTTTGCTGGTCCTGTACCGTTCCCAAAATTGGAACAATTTCACAAGTGGCTGTTTGTCTTAACTCTTTATCAATGTCATATAACGCAAATTCTGTTAGCTCATATAACACTAACATTTTAGGTTTATTTTTAATAATTTGACGGCATAGTTCAGAACCGATTGAACCACCCGCACCTGTCACCATGACAACCTTATTCTGGATATTTTTGGCAATCAGATGTGAAATCGGTGGCACTGGATCACGCCCCAATAAGTCGATAATATCCACTTCCTGGATATCCGAAACCTGGATTTCGCCATCAACCAGACGGGTCAACCCAGGAAGTTCGGTAATTTTTAAACGTGCGCTTTCAAACTGATGGATAATTTCTGTTTTGCGCACCCGCCCCACTGAAGGCAGCGCCAGTAAAATTTCATCGATACGGTCTTTCTTAAAGCGTTGTAAGGCTTTTTCAACCGAATAGACCTTTAAACCACCAACCGTCTGCCCTTGTAAAGAAGTATAATCATCAATAAAGAATACCGGTAAATGGTCATCTGAACGGTGCAATGCCGCAGCAATTTGCTGACCTGCATCCCCTGCGCCATAAATCGCAATGCGTTTACGTCCAATTTCGGAATAGTAAGATGCCTTAATCATAAAGCGAATCACTGCACGGCTGAGCCATACCCAAGCAAACATCATAAAACCATACATAAATGGAATCGACATCGGGATATAGGCTGGCGTAATCACATTCAGGACGTACAAGGTGGCCATGGTCAAGGCAACCGCAATCGCCAGCTTTACGATAAAGACTTCGTTAAATGTCCGTACAATAAAATGATAAACGCCGGTGAGTGCCAAACTTAAGACCGTAATCAGGCTGACCAGAATCATCCCGTGATCAATACCTGGAATAACATGGGCACCTAAGTCAAATAAACGGATGACATAGCACAACCATAGAATCACGGGAAAAGCTAATGCATCCAGAAAAATCAGGAAAAATTGTTTATATAATCTTGGCGCTGAGGCGAATTGATGAATAATCTTTTTCACAGTGATCTTCTAATGACCCATTTTACAGTTTGATCTTTATACGCATTTCTGACAGAACTAGAAATGACTTTTACATATTGATTACACAATCATAAGCAGCAAGAGCCTGACCTTGGATCACCCTCTTGCCACCTTCTTTCATATTAGGCAGATTGCATGATCTGCTTCACGTTTTTGATCGCATCAATCGTTTGATCAATACTTTTTTGACTTAACGTCGGATGGACCAAGAACATCAAACTGGTTTCACCGAGTTGCTGGGCATTTTGCAAGCGCTGTTCAGGGCGCCATGGTGTGCTATCAAAAGCATGTTCCAGATAGACTTCCGAACAAGAACCACTAAAACACGGTACATTTTGCATATTAATCTCCTGCATGATCCGGTCACGTGACCAGCCCTCAGGCAATGCGGCTAAATTGACTTGGACATAACATTTATAGTGAGCATGTACATAGTCATCCGAAGGCAAATGAACGTTAAAATAAGGAGAGCCTTCAAATGCCTTTAAAATTTTCTCTGCATTTTCAGTTCGTTGTTCTGTCCACTCTGCCATACGTGTTAACTGGATACGACCAATTACCGCCTGCATTTCCATCATACGCCAGTTTGTACCAAATGAATCATGCAACCATCGGAAACCTGGCGGATGTTGCTTGTTATAAACGCTATCATAACTTTTGCCATGATCTTTATAAGACCACATTTTCTTCCATAGCGTTTCATCGTTGGTGGTGACCATACCGCCTTCACCACCGGTGGTCATGATCTTGTCCTGACAGAAGGACCAGGCCGCAATATGTCCAATCGAACCGGCCGGTTTGCCTTTGTATTTGGCACCATGCGCTTGGGCACAGTCTTCAATGACATACAGTCCCTTTTCATCAGCAAGCTGCATGATCGGTTCCATATCACACATCCAGCCTGCCAGATGCACACAAATAATCGCTTTGGTATTTGGCGTAAGTACTGCTTCAATGGTACGACGTGAAATATTCTGTGAATCCAGTTCTACATCGGCAAATATAGGATTGGCACCAGCCGTGACAATTGAGCTGGCTGAAGCCAGGAAGGTACGTGAAGTGACGATGACATCGTCACCGGGACCAATCCCCAAGGCCTTTAAAGCGACATCCAGCGCAACGGTACCATTGGTTAAAGCCACTGCATATTGAGTACCGGCAAATCTTGCAAACTCTTTTTCAAACTCCCGGCATTCTTGCCCTGTCCAGTAATTTACTTTATTGGAAAGTAAGACATTTTTAACTGCGTCCGCTTCTTGTTGGGTAAAACTTGGCCATGGTTCGAATGCTGTGTTCAACATTGTAATTTCCTGATCTATAAAATAATACGGCTTACTTCTTTTCTAAAATTCTTGCAGGGTTACCAATTACGGTTACACCTGGCGGCACGCTTTTGGTGACTACCGCACCCATCCCCACAACCGCACCTTTACCAATCACTAATGGCTTATCGGGGGTGCCCTGCTTAATCACAGCACCTGTCCCAATATAGGCATGGTCTTCAATATGAATATTGCCATTACATTTCACACCTGGTGCAAAAGTAACATAGTCACCAATCACGCAATCATGAGCAACATAACTATAAATATTAGCGTGGAAAAACTTGCCAATTTTAATATTTGACGTCAAACAGGTGAATGGACAAAGTAAACTTCCTTCACCAATCTCTACCTCATCTAAAATTACTGTATTGCCTGCTTGTACAGCTAAATGTTGGACGCCGTCTTCATTGAGACGAGCAACCAGTTTTTCCCGTACAATACTATTTGCGATCGCAATCGTTACAGCTTTATGAGTAGCAGAATTGTTAATGAAATCTGTATAGGTGAGAACAGAATACCCATTTAGACTTGCACCCGCCTGACCGTCATCAATAAAAACAAATTGTTCTTTGTGCAAAGTAGGAAATTTTTGGCGGACTAATGGCATCACTTCCTTACCAAAACCACTTGCGCCGTAAACACCAATAAATTCTGTCATTTATCTAAATCCTTATTATTCGTTCCTGTAAATTTACTCATAGTTGCTTCACCAGCTTCACTGATATCATCTTTGGCTATGACTTTTTTCACCGTCTGCAGCATGATCTTAAAATCTAACCATAGCGAACGATTTTCCACATACCAGGTATCCAGTTTAAACTTCTGTTCCCAGCTAATCGCATTCCGGCCATTGACCTGAGCATATCCCGTCATACCCGGACGGACCTCATGGCGTTTGGCTTGTTCTTCATTATATAAAGGTAAATACTCCATCAAGAGTGGACGTGGGCCCACAACGCTCATATCACCTTTAATTACATTCCAGAGTTCAGGCATCTCATCCAGACTGGTCGAACGTAACATCTTGCCAAAAGGGGTTAAACGCTCACTATCCGGTAACGGATTACCCTGCTCATCGATTGCGTCTTTCATGGTTCGAAACTTGATCATTTCAAAAGGTTTACCATGCAGGCCTGGACGAATCTGACGAAACAATACAGGTGAACCCAGATTCTTTTTCACTTTATAAGCAACGTAGGCATATAAAGGTGATAGCAGAATCAGTGCAGTTGAAGCGATAATGATATCCAGTAATCGTTTCATAACTTATCCATTATTTAAAAACAATATTTTCGAGTTTTTCTGCAATCATGGCATATTCAAGATGTTGTAATACAAACTGTTTACCATTTGAACCTAACTGTTGGCGCTGGTCAGCAGTTAAATTATATAACTGTTGTACAGCTCCTACGATTGCTTCAGGATCTTCGGCCTCAATGGTGATACCAGCTTGAGCTTGTTGAACAATATCCCCCTTACCAGAAAAAGCATGAATAATAGGTTTACCTGCATATAGATATTCAGGTAGTTTATTCGGTGCTATTCCAAAACGATAAAGTGAATTTTTCTGCCAGCCAATATAACAAATGTCGAACTGCTCAAGCATGGATTGAATTTGTTTCTTTGGAATTGCATCAATGAATGTAATATTTCGTAAATCCAAAGATTGAACTTTTCTTATTAAACTTTCTTTTTCCTTTCCTGAACCAACAAGAACAAAATGTAACTGCGGATTACTAGAAAGAATCTTTGCTGCTTCAATAAGGTCATCTATAGCATTAGCGACCCCAATAGTTCCTGTATATCCAATGATAAATTTATTTTGAGGTAATTGACTGAGTGTCTCCGCATTTAAAGGTTGCTTTTGAGAGACCTCTTCTAAAGATACACCATTTGGTATCCAGTGAAACTTACTACTATCCAGACCTCGGGTTTGCATATGTTCAACGGCATTATATAAATTTGAAAATACGTAATCAGCTTTTTTATAAGCCCGATCCTCAACCCATTGCATGAACTTTATAAATGGATGTTTTGATGAATGTCCACCTAATTCCATTAAAGTTAAAGGCCAAATATCTCTTACTTCAAAAATAAAAGGAACCCTAAATTTGTTTGCGAGGTACTTAGCACCCAGATAACCAATAAGAGAAGGAGATGAATATAAAATTACATCAGGCTTGGTTGGAATTACGTTTGACATATTACGTAAAAGCCAAGAGAACTTAAACCAATTTAGTACACGCTGTTTGCTATGCGCTTCCTGATATTCAGGTAAATTGACCCATACAAATGAGAAGTTAGGAATAATTTCCTCAATAAAATACGGCTCGTCAAACTGCTTTGGATTACGTAACAGATGACTATATCGACCAGCAATTACATAAACTTGATGGCCTTTCTTTGCGAGCTCTTGGGCCAGATAATAATGTCGACCACCCATCGCTGTTTCTGGCGTTGAGCTATATTGATTAATAAACCAGAATGTTTTTTTATTTTCGATCATTTCAAATATCCAAAATACTTGAATAGAGGTTCAATAGCTTCTTCTCTTCAATGCTCCAATTATACTTCTCTAAAACTGCTGCACGCCCTTGCTGCCCCATCAATCTAGCCTCAGTAGGATTTTTTAGAAAATATTCTATAGCATCAGCAATCTCTTTAGGCTTTAAAGGATCGACACAAATTCCACATTTTGCAGCATCTACAATAGAACGCCACAAGGGAAAATCCGAAGCAATGACAGGTATACCTGCACACATATATTCAAACATTTTTACCGGCAATGAGTCTAAATAGCTTCTTGTTGGATGTAAAACAACTAATCCAGCAACAGATGAGGCTAAAGTATTCCTTATTTCACTCCGTCCCACATAACCTAAAAAGTTAACCTTATTCCAACCATTAGTTTCCTTCACTGTTTGTTCTAGATTTTTATCTGCAAAATCTCCAGCAAGGACTAATTCAGCTTTAAGTTTTACTAAGTCTATTGCTTGAACCATTTCAACGATTCCACGTACATCAGCTAACCCACCGATATAACAAACTTGATTTTCTTTTAAAAAATTTGTATCAATTGAACTAAACTCTTCTAATTTTGGATAGTTATTAATATCAATTGTGTTTTTATTGATTTTGAGAAACTTATCACGAATAAATGGTGTAGCAGCGACAATCCCATCTAATTTAGCACAAGCATATTTCTCGTAAGATTTAACTAAAAAAGCAATCAACTTTTTAGATAATAGATTCAAATAATGTTTCGACATAATCTGATTAGGTAAATCTTCATGAGCATCGAAAAAAACCTTTTTTCCATTTTTCTTTAATTTTAAACCGATAGGAATAAGTTCAGGATCATGTAGATGATAAATATCAGCATCTAATGCTAGTGCTTTCTCAAATACAGCATTAGACGCATTAAGCATACGATTTATACGACCACTAAACTTACCAACATCTAAAATAGAGACCCGATTTTTAATCTCATTTCCTTTTCCATCTGCCACCACCAAATATGTTTCATAAAACTGAGCTAGAGAACAACATTGTTTCACAAAAATTCGGGTATCAAACCTAGGATGAGCTGAAGTTAAATGTGCAATACGTGACATGGTATTTACCTAATATTTTTAACTGGTCCAAAAAACAAATATGTAATCGACAAAAGAAAGAAAAAAGAAAGAGGTTTAAATGGATTATCTAATTCGACCTCAAAGAATTGATGAACTAGAATCGCAACAATACAAGAAGAAAATATTAACATAATTTTATCAGCTCTATAAAAAACAACTCGGTCAATTAGTTTTTTTAAGAAACAGAGAACAACTAAAATAAAGCCAGTGACACCTACTATACCCAATGACACTAAGAAGAATAAATATAAATTATGAGTACTATAGACCTGCCCACCACTAACAAACTGATAGTTCCCTAAACCAACACCAAAAAATAAGTTCTGATCAAACTTTTCAAGCGCATCAGCCCAAATAATATCTCTATATGACAATCCAGCAGAATCTAATTTTGCTACAAACATCTCACCATATTGAGAAACAAAAATTAACACCCAAATCAGCAGAGAAAATAAAGCTAAAACAGCTGCTTTAAAGTAAATTTTAACATTAGAAAAAATATAAAAAAATACACTACCTATTAAAACGGAAAAAATGGCTGCCCTAGCTAAAGTTAGAAAAAGTAAAACTGATATAAATAGCAACATTAAGCTACTTATAGTTTTCTGTATTTTCGTTTTACACCCAACAAAAAAACAAAGAAATGCAAAAAAACCAATTAACATTATAGAAGCAAAAGAATTCTGATTTAAATATATACCATTTATCGCCAACAAGCGATCTCTAGAGTAGACATCTGCATAATAATCTAAAGTGCTTTCATCAGAACCATAAAACTCGAAATCAACAATACTCAAACTAGATAAAATAGATAAAATACAAATTATTCCTATTGATATCAATACTGGCAACAAAAATTCTTCAACTTTAAATCTAGAGACAATATACTTCAATATAAAAAAAATAATAGGGTAAAAAAATATTATTAAAACAAATCTAGCAAAATTAGGTCCATCATTAATATTAAAAAACTGACTAAAAAAAACTGGCAGAATAAAAAACAGAATACATATTACATCTTTATAACTAAAGAATTTTTTTAGAATTAAAAACAAGAAAAAGAAACTACTCAATAATAAACTCAGCCCCAAAAAAGCATAATGTAAGCTAATAGGAATGATATCTACAGTAGAAAAAAATATACAAAAAACCAAAATAAAATACATTTTATACGTAATATTATTTAGTTTAAATTTTTCTATATTACTCATATATTACACACCCAGAAGACAACAGGAGTTAGAGAAATACATAAACTTAAGAAAGAAACAATATAAGTTTTTCTTAAATCACAATTAATCCAAATATAATTTGAAAAAATAGTCCGTATGAGAAAAAATACATAAAAAGATATTGCACCTGCTATAGCGGCCCCCATAGCTCCTAATTCAGGAATTAGTAATAAGCTTAGAATTATGTGAACTATAATAGCTAAAAAACAACTCCACAATGTATACTTTGTTTTTTTCATTAAATTTATACCAATCCCTGTAACCTCGGATAAAGTATATAACAAGGGTGATATCGCGCATAAAGGTATGATCAAATAAATATCGTTATAATTGAAAGGTAAAACCTTAACAATTAATTTTGAGGAAAAAACTAAGAAAACTATCACCGCTAAAATACATAGTGAAACCTTATACGAAATTACACCAACTTTTTTTGAAATAGAATCATCATAAATATCTGTATCATTAACCCACTTATAAACAAGAGGTGACCAAATCGTATTAAATATACCAGAAAATATTGCAACCCCACTTGCAATACTAATTGCCATAGCATATAAACCGAGTTGCTTAAGGTCAGAAAAAATTTTCAAATAAAATCTATCCGCCAACTTTAGCCCCCAAATTACAGCTCCAGTTAAAATTAAAGGAAATCCGAATGCATAATATTTTTTTATATTACTAGTATTAATATTACTTCTTATTGATTCTTTAAAGCTACGCCAATTTATCACCAGAAAATAAACAAAAACAAAAAAAACAGATAAAAACTGTGCCCATAATATATTTTCAAATTTTGCCGACCCCATTTTCAAAAAGATCAATATTAATAATAAAAAAATAACTTTTGGTAACAACTGACTCAGCGAAAATAATAAAGCTTGTTCTTGTACTCGCTGTATAGCACTTATCATTTTTATTGCAAGAGTAAAAAAACACGAAAAAATAGTTAAAAGGTAAAGTTTGATTGAATATTCATCATATAAAAATAATAAAATTGTCTCACGAAAGAATACGAATGTAATTGATAAAAAGAGCAAGGAGGGTAACAATGCACCTATGAAAATATTTTTTAATAATGATGCTTTATCATTCGAATCATAATATTCACGTATAAACGCCTGATCTAAACCTAAGCATAAAACTAAAGAATATAAAATAATAATTGATTGAAAAATAGAAAATTTAGCTACATCATCAACACTATAAAACCATGCAATCAAAGGAATAGTGATTAAAGATATAATCGCCGCTCCCAATGGGCCAACACTATAACGTATAATTTTTTGCTTAATATTCATACAACAAATTTCTGATAAATTTGGCTTAATTTCATAGTGATGGCTTCCTGACTATAATGCTCGTAACAGTTCATCCTTATTTTATTCTTATCATAATTAGTATTAAGCATCACTAACATAGCTTCAGCTAACTCTTCTATATTATCCTTTTCAACTAATAAACCATTTTCTTTATCCAAAATATCTTCTGGGCCTCCACATTTAGTAGATATTACCGGAAGCCCACTAGCTAGACTTTCAATAATTACAACTCCAAACGTTTCAAAATCGCTCGACAGTATAAAACAATCACTTTTACTCATAGCATCAGCAATAAAATGTCTATCCCGTAAACCTAAAAAATTTACATTCAAAATTTTATTATCTTTGACATAATTCTCTAACTCAATTTTTTCTTCGCCATCCCCAATTAAATTCAATTCAATATTTAAAAAACCTTGTTTAATTAGCTCATGGTATGCTTTAACAATATTAATTTGTTTTTTATTTTTATTCATAAATGCCACATTAATAAATTTAAATTTTTTATTAAAAAAATTTTCTTTTTCGATGGAGTTTTCAAAAAAAATAGGATTAACAATATTAGGAACCACCTCCCATTTTTTTTTGATTTCAAATTTATTCTGGAAAAATTTTGCCATTTGAGTTGAGACAGCAATATTACATGAACTATTATATAAAATTCTTTCTGCCACTTCTAATTGATATGGAGAATATAAATCCCTTACAAAGCCACTACTATGCTCTGTAACAATATAGTTGATTTGATATTTTGTTTTTATATATCTTGCAATTTCCCCCATATACAAACAAGAATGCACATGTACAATATCGGGTTTACCATATTTTTCTATGTATTTTTCGACGGCCTGTTTGCCATACATAGTACTAAAGATATTTATTAAAAATGGCATCTTGTGAAACCATAACATGGTCTTAAATCTAATAGTATTAATTCCATTGTCGTTTTCATAGAAAAAACCATGTTTATTACTAAAAATTGTTTTCCAATTTTTTAGAGATCTAAATTCATTCGTTACGACACCCACATGGTTCCCAGCCTTCACTAGAGCTAGAGCTTGGTCCCTAAAAAAACAACCTCTAATATCTTCTGGATAAGCGGGATACCATGAGGGAAGAATTAAAATATGCAAAAATCTTCTCCAATATAACTACAAAGTAGAAATAATCTTTGCAGGTATCCCAGCTATTATCAAGTTACTATCAAATGACTTTGTAACAACTGAATTAGCACCAACAATTATATTATCCCCCAATACCACTCCCTCACGAATAAATACATTATCACCTATCCAACAATTATTTCCTATTTTGATGTCTTTTTCGATATGCTCAATATTCCCCTCCCCATTATTAGTCGGTTTTAATTTTGAATGAGTAATAGCTTTTATTGATACATTATATCCAATCGCGCAACTATCTCCGATAATAACCTTTGAGTTATTTCCACTAGATAAGTGAGCCCCATTCAGATACGTTTTTTCACCGATAAATAAATTTTCATGTGGCAAGCTTAAAATACATTTAGTTCCTATACTCGCACTAGAAGAAATCCCTTTAAATTTAGATACATTATATAAATGTGTTTTCTTAACTGCCCAATTCATAATTTTTGTAATCAAGCGCGCTAATAATACGTTCATATGATTCCCTCTATCATTTTTATAATAAATTCCTGTGATTTCTGTTCTAAATATGGATGCATTGGCAAGCTCATAACTCTTTCCGCAATTTCATCACCGACAGGTAAACTCACACTTGCATCAGCCACTGCAGGTTGCTTATTCAAAGGGATCGGATAATGTACAGCTGTTGGAATCCCTTGAGCTTTTAGTTTTTCCTGAACATCTGCACGATTATCGACCTGAATTGTATATTGTGCCCATGCACTAGTGTTATCTGGCTCGATATATGGCGTTGTCTGGATACCTGCCTGATTAAATAACTGGTTATAAACTTCAGCTACTTTTTGACGTGCCTGCATTTCATCATCCAAGATTTCTAGTTTTGGTAACAAAATCGCAGCCTGAATGGTATCTAAACGACTATTCACGCCGACACGGATATGATGGTAACGCTTATCTTGCCCATGGCGTGCGATCTGGCGAATCACCTTAGCCAACTCATCATCGCTGGTAAAAATAGCCCCGCCATCGCCATAGCAACCCAATGGCTTACTTGGGAAAAAGCTGGTACAGGCAACTGTACTTAAATTACAACTTTTACGACCTTTGTAAGTTGCACCAAAGCTTTGTGCCGCATCTTCAATTACCGGAATACCGTACTTTGCAGCAATCGCGTTGATTGCATCAAAGTCAGCACACTGACCATATAGGCTCACCGGAATAATAGCTTTCGTGCGAGGAGTAATGGCAGCTTCTAGTTTTTCCGCATCCAGATTGTAGGTTTTAGGGTTAACATCCACGTAGACTGGCTTCGCACCTAATAAAGCCACTGTTTCCGCGGTCGCAATATAAGTGAAGCCTGGTGTGATTACCTCATCACCTGGGCCTATACCAAATGCCATTTGTGCAATTTGCAAGGCATCGGTTCCATTGGCACAGGTAATACAGTACTTCGCACCGACATAGGCTGCTAACTTTTCTTCCAGTTCAGTCACTTCTGGACCTAGAATGTATTGACCATGCGTCAATACATTCTGAATGCCGGCATCAATTTTATCTTTAATTCGATGTTGCTGTGCTTTTAAATCAATAAAGTCAATCATATTAACCTTGCTTTGTCAGTGTCGTTCCATCAAGTTGGTAAATTGCGCCCGTATGCGAGCAGGTCACTTGTGCCTGTCCTTGCAAAGGAAGATCCAGCTGCTCACCAAACTCACTCATCCAGCCAATTTGTTTTGCAGGTACACCCACCATCAGTGCATAAGCAGGGACATCTTTATTCACGACTGCACCCGCCCCAACAAAAGCATATGCGCCGATTGTCACACCACAGACAATGGTACAGTTCGCGCCTAATGTGGCACCCTTTTTCACCAGCGTGTCACGATATTGGTCTTTACGCTCTATCAGCGAACGCGGGTTATATACATTGGTAAAGACCATGCTCGGCCCACAAAATACGCCTTCTTCCAGAACGACATTATCGTAAACCGACACATTGTTCTGGACTTTACAATGGTCACCAATAATGACGCGGTTACCCACAAATACGTTCTGACCCAGAGACACGCCTTTACCGATTTTGGCGCCGCCACAGACATGCACAAAGTGCCAGACCCGTGAATCTTCGCCAATTTGTGCGCCATCATCCACTATGGCCGTTTCATGTTGATAAAAGCTCATGCTTTTTTCACCTTTGCCAATAATGGATGTGGATTTTCCGGATTTTCAACAATTGGAGAAACACGGATCACTTCAACAGTCTCAATTGCTGCACGGTTTTCTTCAACCCCGTAACCTTTACCTTCCAGTACACGCTGGTAGCTTTGGGTATGAAGATCGGTAAAGCCGCCTGAAAACTCAAGTTCTTCATTTTCAATGGTAATACTGCGATAAGTCAGTTTCTCACCTTGTACTGCATTGTCCGGAAGGTTATTGGCATCAATTGACAGGAACCAGCGTACACGCGCACGTTCGTATTCCAGATAACCTGAAGCCGTTTTTTCATCGCGGAAATGCACTTCATTTTTAACAATCTTGCCAAAAATAAAATGCAGCATGTCATAGAAATGCACGCCGATATTGGTCGCAACCCCACCCGATTTGTTGTCTACCCCTTTCCAGGATTTTAAATACCATTTACCACGAGAAGTAAGATAAGTCAGGTCAACATCAAATACTTTATCTGCCGGTGCAGCTTGAACTTTATCGCGCAGGGCAATAATAGACGGATGTAAACGTAACTGTAAAATTGAGTTTACCTTGGCACCATATTGCTTTTCATATTCAGAAAGCATATTTAAATCTTCTGAATTCAGTACCAATGGTTTTTCACAAATCACTTCAATACCGTTTTTTAACGCATATTTCATGTGAGGGGCATGGAGATAGTTGGGTGAGCAGATCGCAACATAATCCAGCTTTTCACCTTTTAATTTTTGGTCTTCTACATAGGCTTCAAATTCTTCAAATTCAGTAAAGAATTCTGCTTCAGGGAAGTGACTGTCCATAATTCCGACAGAGTCATTTACATCCATGGCTACAGCCAAAGTATTGCCTGTTTCCTTGATTGCTTTCAGGTGGCGAGGTGCGATATATCCAGCCGCACCGATAAGAGCAAATTTTTTCATCGTTTCACTTCTTTTCAATTTTTAAATTATAGACGGAAGACTGTAAAGCCCTGTTCAGTCATGCTGATACGGTCAAATAAACCTTTGACATCGGCAAGAACAGGTTGATTAGTGCGCACATAGCTTTTTAGCTCGGCTGCAGACAAGTTTCGGAATTCATTATGTCCCACTGCAACAACCAGTGCATCGACCGGATGTTCTGCATTGACCTGACCTAATTCAACTCCATACTCATGCTTGACTTCGTCAGCATCTGCCCACGGGTCCGCAACGACCACTTGAGCACCCCAGGCTTCGAATTCTCTAATCAAGTCCGCGACTTTACTGTTACGGATATCCGGGCAGTTTTCTTTAAAGGTAACGCCGAGTACGCCTACTTTTGCACGAGGTACATCAATACCATTTTGTAGCATACGCTTGATGGTATTACGCGCGACATAGCGTGCCATATTGTCATTAATACGACGACCGGCCAGAATAACCTGTGGATGGTAGCCCACTTCTTCCGCTTTATGGGTTAAATAGTATGGATCGACACCAATACAATGCCCTCCTACCAGACCTGGGCGGAATGGCAAGAAGTTCCACTTACTACCAGCAGCTTCAAGCACATCTATGGTATCAATACCCAGACGATCAAAAATCACGGATAGTTCATTTACCAAGGCAATGTTTAAGTCACGCTGTGTGTTTTCGATGACCTTGGCTGCTTCTGCAACTTTAATACTTGATGCTTTATGGGTACCCGCAGTAATAATACTGGCATAAACCGCATCTACTTTATCTGCAACTTCAGGTGTACTACCACTGGTGATTTTTTTAATCTTGGTTAAGGTATTTACTTTATCGCCAGGATTGATCCGTTCTGGACTATAGCCCGCAAAGAAATCCTGGTTAAACTTCAGGCCTGAAATTTTTTCGAGCACGGGAATACAGACTTCTT
Source organism: Acinetobacter calcoaceticus (assembly GCF_051947995.1). GTDB lineage: Bacteria > Pseudomonadota > Gammaproteobacteria > Pseudomonadales > Moraxellaceae > Acinetobacter. The sequence goes on from NZ_JBLVVH010000010.1 coordinate 56,525, forward strand.
CGGTAGCGCCCGGATAAACCGTGGATTCGTAAACAACGATATCGCCTTTTTTAATCACCTTACCTAAGGTTTCGCTCGCTTTTCGTAAAGGTGTCAAGTCTGGACGATTCACCTCGTCAACCGGAGTCGGTACAGTCACAATAAAAAAGTTACAGCTTTTTAAGTCTTCTAAATTTGCGCTATAACTTAAGTTGGTGGCTTGACTTAATTCTTCTGGTGAAACTTCCAACGTATGGTCTTGACCACTTTTAAGTTCATCTATACGTTTTTGGTGGATATCGAAGCCCACTACAGGAGTTTTTTTGCCAAATTCTACTGCCAATGGCAAACCTACATACCCTAAACCAATAATTGCTATTTTCAATTCGGCAAGTTGCATCACAATCAGCCTATTCCTTTATAAAGTTTACATCAGTATCAAATGATTTTTTCAGGCCTAATGCTTCACATTAAACGTCGTGCGTACTATAGCAAATTTTTTAAGACTCCCTCATTTCAATTGTATGATTGTGTTTACTGAAACTTATCAATCATTCTTATCGCTTTATAAATGAAATCAAGAAAATTTATAAAGCTCAACTACTCACCAGTTTCTTTATCATGAGACTTGAAGCAAAAACTGAATAATCTGCTGACAGGCCGTACCATCGCCATAAGGATTATGTGCTGCAGCCATTTCAGCATAAACATCAGGATTTTCAAGCAATTCTGCTACCGACTGTTCAATCGCAGCAATCTCTGTTCCTACTAAACGCACAGTACCAGCCTGTACAGCTTCAGGTCTTTCGGTGGTATCTCGCATTACCAACACCGGTTTACCTAAAGAAGGTGCTTCTTCCTGAATCCCGCCAGAGTCGGTCAGAATCAGGTAACTACAATTCATTAAATAGACGAAAGGTAAGTAGTCTTGAGGCGCAATCAGATACACATTGTCAATATCGGCCAAAAGCGCGTTCACCGGTTGCTGTACATTGGGATTTAAGTGCACCGGATACACAATCTGGATGTCTGGATATTTTTTTGCCAGATTCGCTAAGGCCTGACAAATATTTAAAAAACCCTGCCCAAAGTTCTCGCGACGATGACCCGTCACCAGAATCAGTTTCTTATCTCTCTCGAGAAATGAAAACTGCTGTTGAAATTGTTCGACCAGTGTCTGGTCGTGCTCAACCTTTTGTTTGACTTGCAATAGCGCATCAATCACGGTATTACCGGTCACAACAATAGTCGCTGGATTCACATTTTCTTTAATCAGGTTGTCATAAGAGGATTGTGTGGGTGCAAAATGATAATTTGCCAATACCCCGGTTAATTGTCGATTAGCTTCTTCCGGCCAAGGCGAATATAAATCACCTGTACGTAGCCCAGCTTCAACATGCCCTACTTTGATTTTATGGTAATAAGCAGCTAAGGATGTGGCAAAGGTAGTCGCAGTATCACCATGTACTAAAATCACATCCGGTAACCACTGTTCAAATACCTGCTCCAGACCTTTAAGCACTCCGGAGGTCACATCAGAGAGCGTTTGTCCTGGCTTCATTAAATTTAAGTCAAAATCAGGTTTTAAACTAAATAGTTCCAACACCTGATCCAGCATCTGTCGATGTTGTCCGGTTACACAGACTTTGGTCTCAAAATCTTGCGAATAGTGTTGTAACTTTAAAGCCAAAGGCGCCATTTTGATCGCTTCTGGCCGTGTGCCGAATACCAATAAAATTTTTTTCATCGAATTTACCCTTTTATATATGACTTATTATCTACGCTTTAAAAGTCGCTTATTTGGTTAATACACACTTTCTTGCCCATATCGACCAATACTCGAATAGGAACAACGAGACATTGATTGAAACGATTTGACGAAATAACAATTATAGCTCGTCGCTAAAATCCTGTTTTTATATCGAGAAGAGATTTGGCACTGCTGCTCATCAATTTCTATCACTGTAGTATTTCAAAGCAAAAAGCTTTAACTTTTCTCATACACTCGAATGACACTATTTTTACTGAATATAGCAAGAATGATCTCAATCAACTTTATCTTTTTTAATGTTTTCTACAGGTAGTAAATAGTCCATTTTATGGCTTTAATCAAAGCTGAAATACGTTATTACAGCAAAGACTTAACCGAACCTGATTTAAACGCTCTAACAGGACTCAAAAGCTTTTTATAAGGTTATTCCTAGCCTTGTAAGTATCATATGTGGCAACGCCATTTTCAGGTTTTTTCAGATAAACTAAACATACAAACCGAAATGATTCTTCGGTGCTTTTTTGATATTTTTCAGCTAGAATGACCCCAATTCTAAGTCCAAAGATATGTTGTTGCGTGACAACAGATATAACTATTCAAGGGTCGAGTGTGAAGCATTATCAACTTTTTTCCATTCTTGCGATTAGTCTGAGTGCAACAGCCTGTGCTGTAACTTCTGGCTTACAAACACATGATATTCCAAGTGAAGGTGTGTACACGACTGACCAGGGAACCAATGTCAACGTAATCAAAATTACCCAGGACAACTTACCCGCGATTCAGCCCGCTCAAATTGACTATCGCAACAACTATTCGACACTTTTTAAACAACAGCAACGGGCTTATCGCCTAAGTTCAGGTGATATTCTCTCCATCCAGCTTTGGGCTTATCCTGAAATCACACCACCAGTTAATAACCTAACCAATGATCAATCGATCCAAGCCAATGGTTATCCAATTGACTCCAATGGCTATGTTCAAGTTCCCTTGGTTGGACGCTATAAAGCTTCGGGTAAAACACTTTCACAAATCAACATCGATTTACGCAACCGGTTTGCACAATATTTAAAGAATCCAGATGTGATTGTGCGGGTCCTGTCTTATCAGGGACAGCGTTATTCGGTGCAAGGCAGTGTCATCAAAGGTGGACAGTTCTACTTAAATGATCAACCCATCAGTATCTATACGGCTTTGGGTATGGCGGGTGGTGTCGCAGATAAAGGTGATAATACTTTTATTCAGTTGATTCGTAATGGGCAAACTTATGATCTGAATACGATCGCATTGGAAAAGGCAGGCTATTCGCTACATAAATTGTTGGTACAACCTAATGATACCATTTATGTCAGTAGCCGTGAAAACCAGAAAATTTATGTGATGGGTGAGTCAGGCAAAAATCAGGCTCTACCTATGCGTGATCAGGGTATGACTCTCAGCGATGCCTTAGGTGAGAGCCTAGGGATTAATCCTCTTTCGGCCAGCGCCAGCCGGATTTATGTGCTCCGTACCAATCCGCAAGATCGCCATACCGAACTTTATCATCTCAACCTAATGAGTCTGGGTGATTTTGGTCTAGCCAATCAATTTAAGCTGCGTAGTAATGATATTGTCTATGTCGACGCGACCGGTTTGACGCGCTGGCAACGTGTGATCAACCAGATTATTCCTTTCTCTAGTGCGCTATATAATTTTGATCGTCTAGGGCAATAACTAAATGGATATTAAAAATATTTTAGTTGTATGTATCGGTAATATTTGCCGCAGCCCCATGGCAGAGTATCTACTCAAACAGCAACATCCAGAGTTACGAGTCGAGTCAGCGGGTATTTCTGGCTTGATCGGGCATCCGGCCGATGATAAAGCCCAATTGTGTATGCAACGTTTAAATATTGATATGGGTGCACATATAGCAAAAAAACTGAATGCAGAGCATCTGAAACAGGCAGACCTGATTTTAGTGATGAGCCATAATCAGCAAAAACATATCGAGCAAACCTGGCCATTTGCCAAAGGCAAAGTGTTTCGTCTGGGACATTGGCAAAATAAAAACGTACCTGACCCCTACCAGCATGACCAAGCTTTTTTTGATAATACCTGTCAGCTGATTCAACAGTGCGTAGCTGACTGGAAAAATTATATTTAACTTTTTAGATTAAGATTATGAGCCAAACTACCAATACTGAAGATACAATTGACCTGAAAGAGCTGTTCTTTGCTTTGATTGCACAATGGAAGCTCATTGCGCTGTGTATTATTTTAAGCTTGGTGCTTGCTTTACTCTACCTGCGCGCAACTCCCAATACCTATTCAGTTGATGCGTTGGTTCAAGTGGAAGATAAAAAGGGAGCTTCTGCGGCCCTGCTCGGTGATCTCTCGCAAGTGATTGATCAGAAATCACCGGCACAGTCTGAAATCGAAATCTTAAAGTCACGCTTGGTACTTGGCTCGGTGATTCAGGCACTGCATCTGGACCTGAGTATTTCCAGTCCGGAAGATACTTTTTCGCATCGTTTATTCAATAAAGCCGATTACGCGACTGAATATAATCCTAAAGCAGTTACCTTTCATGATGAAGAAAAAAGCTTTGATATCCAGCAATTTGATGTACCAGTTCACTATCTAGATAAAACACTGAGTTTAAGTTTTAAGGATCAAAGTTTTAGTTTAACGGATCTGGCAACTGAAGAAGTACTTTTAACAGCACCATTAAATAAGCTGAATCAAATCAGTACCCGTTATGGTGTCTGGAAAATTGCGATTTTTACTAAAGACACCTTTGATACGCATTATCTGATCCAGAAGAGTTCTCTACCTGCCGCAGTTCAAGCGATTAATTCGAATTATTCAGTTGCAGAAAAAGGCAAACTGACTGGAATTTTAGGATTAGATTACCAAGGTCAGGACAAAGAGCATATTACTAAAGTGCTGAATGCAATTTTAGCTGCGTATAGCGCACAAAATGTCGAACGCCGCTCTGCAGAAACTGCACAAACCTTAAAGTTTCTGGATGAACAACTGCCTGATCTTAAAAAGCAACTGGATGACGCAGAGCGAGAGTTTAACAAGTTCCGCCAACAATATAATACCGTTGATGTCACTAAAGAATCTGAACTATATTTAACTCAAAGTATCACGCTTGAAACCAAAAAGATTGAGCTACAACAGCAACAGGCAGATCTGTCAGCCAAATATACGGCTGAGCATCCAGCGATGCGTGAAATTAATGCGCAGATTGCTGCATTAGATAAGCAAATCGCTGCACTAAATAGTACCTTGAAACAGTTGCCTGATGTTCAAAGACAATATTTACAACTGTATCGTGAAGTTGAAGTGAAAACACAGTTGTATACCGCTTTACTCAACTCATATCAGCAATTACGTATCGCCAAAGCCGGTGAAATTGGTAATGTACGGATCGTGGATACTGCCGTTGAGCCAGTGCAACCAATTAAACCGAAAAAATTACAGATTCTGATACTTTCGATCTTCCTCGGTGGATTCTTGGGCACTCTGATTGCATTGTTGCGTAATATGCTTCGCACAGGTGTGAAAGATTCAACTCAAATCGAGAATGAGTTTGATCTGCCAGTGTATGCCACTGTACCACGTTCGCCTGTTCAAGAAACCCGGATGAGTATCTTGAAGAAAAAGAAATCGATTCCAATTTTGGCGGTTAAACATAATGATGATATTGCGGTAGAAAGTTTACGTAGCATCCGTACCGCGATTCATTTTGCATTATCAAATGCAAAAAATAATATCATCATGATTGCGGGGCCATCACCCGAAGTTGGTAAATCATTTATTTCCACCAATTTAGCCACTATCCTTGCGCAGAGCAATAAAAAGGTATTGCTGGTTGATGCCGATATGCGTCGTGGCTATATGCATAAATACTTTAATCTTGATGTTAAACCAGGTTTATCTGAATATTTAAGTAATCTCGCAGACCTTAGCCAAGTGATCCATCAAACCGATGTAGCTGGGCTTAGTGTGATTGCACGGGGTAAAAATCCAACCAATCCATCTGAAATGTTGAGTTCAGAACAGTTTAAAGCCTTGATGGAACAGTTGAGCCAGCAATATGACCATATCATTATTGATACGCCACCAATCCTGGCAGTAACCGATGGTATTATTATTTCGCAATATGCGGGTGTGAATTTACTGGTCGCGCGTTATGCCAAATCACAAATGAAAGAGCTTGAACTGAGCCTGAACCGTTTTGAACAGGCCAATGTGAAAGTGAATGGCTTTATCCTGAATGACATTCAACGTTCTAGTGCCGGTTATGGTTATGGTTATAACTATTCATATGCTTATAAAGCCAATAAAGATGATTAAGCAAGCTTTAAATTGATTGTTAAAAAACCAGATCCCGTGATCTGGTTTTTTATGCTTAAACACATAAATCTTATAAAAAACCCACGCATTTTTGCGCTTAATTATTCAATGCCTCAGCTTAGACATGCTAAGATCATTGCCATATTTTTTATTCCAATCTCACTTTGGGACATCTCATGAGTAAAGCTTTACCTTTCGTTGTCGCAGCCGTATTAGGCGGTGCAGCACTCGTTCCTGTCTATTATGCAACTCAACACCCAGCGACTGAACTTGGGGCAAAAGCTGACAAAAATGCAGCGCCTGTCGCAAAGATCAGTTATGCACTCGGCTATGAAGTAGCTAAGCAAACACCACCAGAATTAGAAACAAGTGCATTTATTACAGGTTTCCGTGATGCCCATGCACAAAAACCTGCTGCATATACAGAAGAAGAGTTACAGGCAGCCTATGTAGAATTCCAGAAGCAGCTACAACAAAAGCAAATGGATGAAAGCAAAAAAGTTGAAGCAACCAATAGCAGCTTTCTAGCAGAAAATGCTAAGAAAGAAGGCGTGAAAACCACCGCTTCTGGCCTGCAATATAAAATCACCAAAGAAGGTACAGGCAAGCAACCAACTGCAAGCTCTATCGTGAAAGTTCACTACAAAGGTCAGCTTCCAGACGGTAAAGTATTTGATAGCTCTTATGACCGTGGCGAGCCAATTGAATTCCCACTGAACCAGGTTATTCCTGGTTGGACTGAAGGTCTACAGTTGATGAAAGAAGGTGGTAAGGCAACGCTTTATATTCCTGCCAACCTTGGTTATGGTGAGCAAGGTGTTCCTGGCTCAATTCCACCAAATAGCCCATTGGTATTTGACGTAGAATTAATCGCTGTAAAATAAATGATTTAAGGAGGGCTGGTGCCCTCCTTTATTTTTTTGGAAGATAGAATGAAAAGATTAGGCCTGATTTTAATTGCCTCAACCATCGGAACGGTTCAAGCAGCACCCATTTCAACAAAGAGTCCACAAAAAGATCAGCTTGGCTATAGCTACGGCTATCTGATGGGTCGAGGGAATGCAGAAACACTCAAAGATTTAAATATCGGGACCTTTGTACAAGGCTTACAGGAAGCCATGCAGGGTAAAGCCGCCTCTTTAACCGATGAAGAAATGGCTAATGTGCTAAATCAATATAAAAAGCGTCTGGAAGCCAAGCAACTGGTTGAGTTTCAGGAACAGGCCCAAAAAAATGATCAGTCCGGCAAAGCGTTTTTAGCGGAAAACGGCAAAAAAACGGATATCGTAACCACCAAATCAGGCTTACAATATCAAGTGCTACAAGCTGGTAAGGGAAAATCCCCCAAAGCCACCTCTACCGTTAAAGTCAATTATGAAGGCCGTTTACTGGATGGTACCGTATTTGACAGTTCTATCGCCCGTAATCATCCTGTAGAGTTCAAACTGAACCAGGTGATTGCAGGCTGGACGGAAGGTGTGCAAACCATGAAAGAGGGCGGTAAGACGCGCTTCTTTATTCCAGCCAATCTTGCTTATGGCGACGTTGGTTCAGGTGATGCGATCGGGCCGAACAGCACTCTAATTTTTGATATTGAATTATTACAAGTAAAGCCTTGATAAAACAAAGTACTCTTTATAAACAATAAAGAGTACTCTTATTAAAACTATAAATCCAACTTAGAAGCTAAATATGAGTTATAAATAAATTCACATTTTAGAAAATCAGCTAAATTATTTCTTTTTTTATTAATAATAATTAATGTCATCAAACTATTACAATTATGATCTTCTACTTTAATTTGTCTATAATAACTCCCATATAAATCTTTTACTTTTTTTTTGTCTAAAAAAACCCACCATCCCATACCAAATGAATAGGTCTGTTCATAAGGTCCTATGCCTTTGTTTTTAACGTTATAGTTCCACCTAAAAACTCCATTACGACCATCCATATAATTTGTCAAATAGATTTTATTGTTTTTTATATGTACTACTTTATTTAAAAATTGTTGATTCAACCCATTCCTATAGGATTTATAAAGATTATAGTTTTGCGAATTTTCGGGGTAGCTCTCTTGTAAAGATAATAATATCTTAGGCATCCTAAAAAAGTGAGAGGAGTCTGAAACCATATTTTTTAAAGGCTTTGGTTTGGTAATATTACTTGTACTATTATAGCCTGCATAGGCATAATCAGGGTAAGTATCAAAAACTCCTTTATCAAATAACCATCCACCTTCAGCATTAAATTCAGAGCGTTGTTTAAATACTTCTAAAGCTAAATCTCTAATATCTATAAGCGTTTTATTTTCAGGATAAAGCTTTAATAAGTTAGAAGCTGTCCCGAATATAAAAATATCCTCATCAGTAATTATACGTTTATAACCCACCTCTGGTCCAGCTTGGAGTTTCCATAAAATACGTTCTCTCAAAGTTGCAGGAATAGGTGGCATTCTCCATTGCTGGCCGCGAACATCGAGCCAAACCCTAACAATATTCTTTAATAAATAATCACCTAATTCTTGATTTCTAGCAAGTACGGCATACTCGCTTAAAAAATAAAAATATTGAAAATTGGCTAATCGTTGACGGAAATCTACAATATCGATATTTTTACTATCATCCGCTAGAAATTTCTCTATATGCTCATTAAATTTCGCTTTTAGCTTTGTATCGTTATTTTTATAAGCATAATATAATGGCACCATTAAGAAATGGGCAGCATTATATTTTTCTGAGGGCTCCCAAGTCTTAATTGATAAATAAGCTTCAGCTCCAATAGTGTTTTCGTCCTGTGCTAAAGCTAAACTTTGTAGACCTAGACCACATAGTAATGTGGCTATCACTTGAGGAATCCTTTTATTTTTAAACTTCATAATCTTTCACCTCACACACCATATTTAGAGCAGGCATTTAACATTTCGAATAGAAGTATCACTATTAAAATAACTGTTTAACATTATTTAAATAAATTTAACTATCCTAATGCTTTAAATGTCTCGGTCTAAATCCTGTCACCAGCAGACCAATGAGGTAAGCAACTACCCCCACCACACATAAACCAATCACTTCTGCAATACGCAGCCATTGCGAGACTTCTCCCTGATACCAGGTTAAGCCATACCACAATGCCGCAATCATCGCGATATTGGCCACTGCATATTGAAACGCCAGTTTTTTCCAATGTGCCCCGAAACGGAAAATATTACGTTTATGTAGATAGAAATACAGCATGCCCGCATTCACCAAAGCAGAGCCAGAAGAGGCTAAAGCCAAAGCCATATGTTCCGCCTGCCAGTCGATCAGCTTAAAGAAACCGATAAACACCACGTTAAGAATGGCATTGGCCGCAACCGCCATTAAGCCCACCCGAACAGGCGTCTTGGTATCTTGCTGCGCATAGAAGCCCGGAGCAAACACTTTGATCAGCATAAACGAGATTACCCCTGCACTCATACATTGCAGTGCCAGAGCGGTCATCTTGGTGTCTTCCCAAGTAAACTCACCGCGTTGGAATAGCGCTTGAATGATCGGCGTCGACAGCATAAATAAGGCAATACTGGCAGGAATTCCGACCAGCATAATTACTCTGGCGGCCCAATCAATCATACTTCTAAATTTGGTTTGGTCCTGTTCAGCATGGCGCGCAGACAATGATGGTAAAATCACGGTACCAATCGCGACACCAATCAGTCCCAAGGGTAACTCGGTCATCCGCTCGGCACTGTATAACCATGAGACTGAACCATCCTGCATAAAGGAGGCCCAAATGGTATTTAGCAACAAGTTAATCTGGGTGACCGATACACCAAATAAAGCAGGTAACATCAGCTTTAAGATGCGATCCACACCTTCATGTTTGAAATCCACTTTAGGTGGAATCAGCAAATTTTTCTTCCATAATTCCGGAATCTGAATTGCTAGTTGCAGAACACCCGCGGCAACCACCGCCCAACCCAATGCCATAATCGACTCAGCCATATACGGCGTCAACCACCACGCCCCAGCAATCATTGCCACATTGAGCAAGACCGGAGAAAACGCAGGTGAAGCAAAAGAACCATAACTGTTGAGAATACTGCTGGCAAAGGCCGTCAAGGACATAAACATCAGATAAGGAATGGTCAGGCGGAACATGTCGACCGCGAGCTCAAACTTCTCTGGGTCGTTATGGAAACCCGGCGCATAGAGATAAATAATGGCAGGCGCAGCGACCATCGCCACAAAGGTCAGTAAGGACATGGCCGTGAGCAAACAACCAAACACCCGACTAATGAGAATCTGCACTTCAGCATGAGCGCGGCTGGTTTTATATTCAGTTAAAACCGGAATAAAGGCTTGAGAAAAAGCCCCTTCTGCGAATAAGCGCCTAAAAAAGTTGGGAATACGAAAGGCAACAACGAAAGTATCGAAGTCCTTACCCGCACCAAATACATTAAGCAGTACCACATCACGTACCAGCCCCAACACCCGGGATAACATTGTCATTGCACTGACAATTACAGTCGATCGCCACAATGCCATCGCACTCACCTACGGCTTATCTTTTAAAAAGCGTTATTGTAATGAAAGTCCTGATGGATTTCGTTGTGAAATTATAAATCTATCGATGTTTTTTCGGCTAACTTGTGTTGAGCAAGCAAATTCCGGAACAATGGCCAATCAAAATATTCACCTGGATCGGTTTTACGTTTGGGTGCAATGTCAGAATGCCCTGCAAGATGATTCTGAATTTTTGGGTAAGCCTGCTGTAAGATGCTGACCACTTCAACCAGAGACTGGTATTGTTCGGGCTCAAAGGGTAAATCATCACTCCCCTCCAGTTCGATCCCGATCGAATAATCATTACATTCTTTCTGTGCAAGATAGCTTGAACGTCCTGCATGCCAGGAACGCTCATTAAAGTTCACAAACTGAATCACTTCACCTGTGCGCAAAATCAGCAGGTGTGCCGAGACCTGCATCCCTTCAATAGTCTGAAAATAAGGATGGAGCGACCAGTCCAGCTGGTTCTGAAAAAATTGCTGAATATAGCCCCCACCAAACTGGGAAGGCGGCAAACTGATATTGTGGATAACGATCAGTTGAATATCGGTTCCGGCAGGCCGTGCATTAAAATTAGGCGAGGCAATCTGGGTCGCCCCCACCAATACACCCTCTTGTACTTGAGCAAATCTAGCGTGTTGCATTGTGACTCGAATCAGCAATTTAATCTGTATAGGCGCCATTCTGCCATGCTTTCTCCAGAATAATCGAGATGAAATACTTATTTTTTATGGGGAGAGTGCTAATATAATGCACACGTTTTTTAGTCAAACATACACTGGAACTGGTATGAGTATTCCTCAATCTTTGCTTGAACAATCTATTCAAATCAATATTCAACAGGCATTACAGGAAGATATTGGGGATGGCGATATTACCGCCATGCTTACACCAGTCGATGAGCAAGCCACTGCAACCATTATTAGCCGTGAAGAGATGGTATTGGCAGGTCAGCCTTGGGTGAATGCCTTGATTCAAGCCTATGATAACAGCGTGCAAGTGACCTGGTTAAAGCAAGAAGGTGATGTTGTTGCGGCAAATGAAGCGTTTCTAAAACTCGCTGGTTCAGCGCGCAGCTTACTCACAGTAGAACGTCCAGCTTTAAACTTTATCCAAACCATGTCTGCGGTTGCGACTAAAACCGCTAACTATGTCAAACAGCTCGACGGTTTACATACCAGACTGCTCGATACTCGTAAAACCTTACCAGGCCTGCGTATTGCACAAAAATATGCGGTAGCCATCGGTGGCGGACAAAATCACCGCTTAGGTTTATTTGATGCATTCCTGATTAAAGAAAATCATATTATGGCTGCTGGCGGCATTGCCCAGGCCATCACCAAAGCCCACGAAATCGCACCAGGCAAACCGGTCGAAGTCGAAGTGGAAACTTGGGAGGAGTTAAATCAGGCCCTAGAAGCAGGGGCTGATATCGTGATGCTGGATAACTTTAGTCAACAACAGATGATTGATGCGGTGAAACACGTTGCAGGTCGCTGCAAGCTAGAAGCATCGGGCAATATCACTATTAAAAATTTACGTGAAGTGGCGACCACTGGCGTGGATTACATTTCAATGGGTGTATTGACCAAAGATGTAACAGCGGTTGATTTATCGATGCGTTTTAACGCTTAAGCCTGATCGGTCTCTTTGTTTTGAGATTCAGGTTTTTGTGAAGCTAAAATTTCTGTGTTCTTAGCGACTTCTGTCGTTTCAACTTGCCACGCTGATTTGGCTTCGGTCGAATCAGTGGCGCGTGGATCTGCCGCCATTAAAACAAAAGTTACTGCGGTGAGTAACACCAAAAATACCTGTAACATGCTTTCCCTTCAATGTGTTTGTTTCAATTTGCCTCAATCTAACAAATTTAAATGAGTCAAATCAGTGGGCTGTGTTACAGGCATGTAAACTCTCGGTAATGTTGTGTTGACGATGCTGGCTTTATGTCTGCTTTCCTTTCTGGCTGTGTAAGCCTACAATGCTCAGTACCGTGACTGATTAAAATAATAACGATGGATAGCATATTTGAGGCTTTACTCCACTTACTTTTTAAGTTTTTCCGCTTTGTATTTATGAATGTGATCTTTGAACTTCTTTTGAAGGATTGTTCCGCAGTATCGGTTATACGGTCGTCCGCTGTTATCGTCTCGGGCAGCGGGTGGATTTTGAAAGTACTGAAGTATGTGTAGCGGGTTTTCTTAGTGTGTCGCTGCGGATCGCACTCTGCCTTTACTTTTTATTACGCTAATCGAATCTAAAAAAGCAGTCCAAGTGCTCACCTGGACTGCTTTTTCTGATCTCATCCAATAATTTATAACTCCATAAAGCCCATATAGGGATCAGAAATCGAGTCTTCATTGGTTTCAATACGCCCAGCAAAACGACGGCGATAGCTCGGATCATTTTCAATGGTGACGGTAAAATCATACCAGCCGCCGAACTCGCTCATATCCCAGCTCAGTTCCTGTTCAGCCGCAGCCGTTTCGATCTGCCAAGTCTTATTCGACAAATAGGCGTTGGCTTTGACCAACAATTTTGCAGTCTGCCCCGCATCATTACGTACTTTCAGAAACAGTTTGGGATCACATTCTTCCATACAGACCCGGATTTCTGGCAATGCCTGAATTTGTGCGATCTGCGTCAGGTCACCGCTAAAGCTACGATGAAAACCATTAGGACCCAATACCCACAAATCATACTGATTGTCTTTGCTCAGCCAAATATCATCCAGTTGCTTGCCTGCTTCCACCATATAACGGCGCGGTACCGCATCCAGATTTAATTTATCATAGACATGGAATACGGCTGCATGTGTCCCGGTATTAGAGAACATCAGTTTGACTGTTTTCGCGCTGCTATCCACTTTGGCACTGGTGTGTAATATATATGGCAAGGCACGCGATGGTCGGATACCCAGTTCCTGAACAGGATAAGTCTGGTTGTCTGGACGGCTGACTTGCGCCAATTGCTCCTGTGCTTTGCGAATTGCATCAGCTTCAGCTTTACTCTTCTTACCTGCCAGATCCGGCATAGGCAGTAGATTCGGGGTCTTAAAGTTAAAGGCCGAGGTTAAATCACCACATACGGCACGACGATAAGGACTGATATTTGGCTCTTGTACTCCAAAGCACTGTTCTAGGAAACGAATTACGGAGGAGTGGTCAAACACCTGTGAGTTGACCCAGCCGCCACGGCTCCACGGTGAAATGATATACATCGGCACACGAATCCCGGGCCCATAGACCCCGACCCCATTACTGATTTTCGGGTCGGTAAAATTCGGTTGACCACTGGATGCCTTGGCATGTGTTGCATACTCATAGGACATTTGTTCTTTACTTAAGGTCGATTTACCATAGACCTCACCAGATATATCCATCGAAGGTGCACTTGGTGAAGGTACATGGTCAAAGAAGCCATCATTTTCATCGAAGTTAATCAGGAAAACCGTCTGGCTCCAGAGTTCCGGACGCGCTGTGAGCGCATTGAGGACTTCCTGAATATACCATGCACCTTGTACAGGACTTGAAGGGCCAGGATGTTCACTATAGGTTGCAGGGGCCACCAGCCAGCTCACCTGCGGTAACTGCCCTTTGGCAATATCCTCTTTAAATGAACCGAGAAATCCGCCATCTGGCATGGTATTGGCAATCCCTTTATACAAGGGCTGTCTGGCATCAATGGCTGGGTCATAGGCTGGGCAAATGGTACTGTTATTCACAGGTTTGCCTGATAATTCATTGGCACGGCGGTATTTTTTAAAACCAGCCAATGGGTTATCGGTAAAGTTATCTGGCATGTTTTGATAGACTTTCCAGCTGACGCCTGCTTGCTGCAGGCGTTCAGGATAAGTGGTCCAGTCATAACCGGTGAGAGATGATCCGATCGAGTCCAGATCATTGACCACGCTGGCAACATTGGCCCCGGTTGGACCATTGGTTCCCGTCCAGATAAACATACGGTTGGAGTTGGTTCCGGTGTGCATGGCGCAGTGATACGCATCACACAAGGTAAATGCATTGGCTAAGGCAAACTGGAACTCCACTTCCTGTTGTTTGTAATAGCCCATCGATTGTGGTTGCTTGTATTGCACCCATTTTCCCATCCGGCCATGATCCCAGGCATATTGCCCATCGGTCCATGAATGCGGTGTGCCACTGACCCGCTGCGCATTACCGCGACTGCTGTCTAAATGATATGGATAGACCTTGTTCTTTTTCGCATCGTACTGTTCCCAGACTTTACGGCCTTCACTTAAAGGAATGGTAAAACGGTCGCCAAATCCGCGTACCCCTTTCAAGGTGCCAAAATAATTATCAAAAGAGCGATTTTCCTGAGTCAGGATCACCACGTGTTTCACGTCTTTGATGGTGCCGGTCTCGACCTTGGCATCAATCGCCAGTGCCTTTTGAATACTCATTGGAAAACTGGTCAGCGCCGCAGTCCCAAATAGTGCCTTAGTCGAATTTAATAAAAAGTCACGACGATTCATTTTATTCATTTCCTTATTATTATTCTTTAAGGGGCGCAATGCATCTTGCAGTTTGAGGTAGGTGGCTTCGGCTCTGGCTGAGCGTTATTGTTATCACCACTATCGCTATCGTTACAGGCACTGAGTAACAGGCAGCTCCCAGCAAGTAAGGCTAAAAAGAAATTTCGCATTTGACGATCCGTTCAATATCAGTGCAGATAGTCAATACAATCTAAATGACAGTTCGATGATGATTTGATCGCAATTTGATGACAAAAAAACAAGATAAAAAAAGGCGGTCTAAACACACCAGACCGCCCGCACTATCAACTGGAACTTACCAACCGAGTGCCTGCTGTTGCTTTTGAATCAATTCCGCGATTCCTTTTTCTGCAAGCTCTAACATGGCATTGCACTGTTGACGGGTAAACGGTTTATCTTCTGCCGTTCCCTGAATTTCAATAAATTCACCCGCTTGTGTCATCACCACATTCAAATCGGTTTGGCAATTTGAATCTTCTTCGTAGCATAGATCGAGGAGGACTTCGTCTTTATACATACCGACCGAAATTGCTGCGACTAAACTCTTTAATGGATCCTGTTTAATTTTCTTGTTGCTGAGCAATACATTCATGGCATCCACCAAAGCCACTGCTGCACCCGTAATCGCTGCAGTACGGGTACCGCCATCGGCCTGAATTACATCACAGTCGATGGTAATGGTATTCTCACCCAACTTCTTCAAGTCCACCATGGCACGTAAACTACGGCCAATCAGACGCTGGATTTCCTGAGTACGACCAGTTTGTTTACCACGCGCTGCTTCACGATCACTACGGGTATGGGTTGAGCGTGGCAACATGCCATATTCAGCGGTTACCCAGCCTTGACCCTGACCTTTCAGGAAGCGTGGTACCGAGTTATCAATACTCGCCGTACACAACACTTTAGTATGACCAAACTCAACCAAAACTGAGCCTTCTGCGTAACGGGTATAGTTACGGGTAATTTTTACCTCACGTAATTGGTCTAATGCTCTTTGGTCAATACGCATAACGATTCCTTAAAACTATGGCTCAAATATCATTGCGCCATAGTATAGCTCAATTACACGCGCTTTCAGTTTTACTTATTCGTTACAATTCACCCAATTAAGCAAACTTAAACTTTGACTTAAGGTTGCTCCAACCTTGTGCCAGTTGCGCAGAGAAGTCATTTGGCAATGAACATTTGGCCAAACGCACCCACACCGTCCAGAACTGCTTCATAAAATTGGCTTCGTTATAATTCACGCCATATTCGGCACATAAGGCCCTGATTTGTGGTGCCACCTGTTCATAACGATTGGCAGGCATATCTGGAAATAAATGATGCTCGATCTGATGGCTCAAATTGCCACTCATGAAGTGCATCCACTTCCCGCCAGTGAAATTACTCGAACCACGAATCTGGCGCAGGTACCACTGAGCCTTGGTCTCGTTCTCGGTATTGTCCGCTTCGAAGGTCTCGGCATCTTCAGTAAAGTGACCATTAAAAATTACTGCTGATGACCACAGGTTCCGGATAATATTGGCGACGGCATTACCCGCCAATACTGGAATAAAGTTGACAGTGGCAATGGCCGGGAAGAATACATAATCTTTCAGCACCTGGCGTCTGGCTTTTTTACGGAACTCTGCCGCATCTGCCCAGACCTGTTTCCAGGTTTTGGTTTTATATACCAGTGCATCTTCCAGATGCAGGTTTTGCACTCCGACATACCACTGGAAAAAGAACATCAACTGTAAGGCCAACGGAATATTGGCCAAATGGCGTACTTCCCATTTCTGGTCTTCTGTGACACGTAAAATGCCATAACCCACATCATGGTCCTTACCGACAATATTGGTATAGGTATGGTGCATATAGTTATGGGTATAGCGCCAGTCATTGCCTGAACAGGTATTGTCCCAGTCGTAATCTTCGCCACGTAAGCTTGGATCATTGAGCCAGTCAAACTGTCCATGCATCACGTTATGGCCCAGTTCCATATTCTCGACGATCTTAGACACACCCAGCATGGCGGTTCCCAGCAACCATACCGGTGGAATCCAGCCACCGAACATCAACATGCCACGCGATGCGATTTCGGTATAACGCACGAAATTACGCACTTTATAAATATATTTTGAATCCTGCTCACCAAGGTTTTGCATCACTTCCAGTCGGATTTGCTCGACACGGCGACCAAACTCTTCAACCTGTTCAGGGGTTAAATGCGCTGACTTGGATGCATTTTTAAATTCTAATGCCATATTCATTGTGCTGATCCTCAAATATCTTTGTTTTTATAGGTCAATGGTGACTGGGCTCAGTGCCTGGCTCACACATAACTTGATTGGACGATTCGGTTGATCATCAATTTCACCCGTGAGCAGGTTCTGGGTCACGCCGCTAACTTTGGTACAGCTGCAGCGGTTACACACACCCATGCGGCAACCATGTTGTGGTCGTAAGCCCGCTTGCTCTGCACTGCTCAACAGATTGGTGGTTGCAATAAAATTCTGTTGTGCACGACGGAAGCTAACCGGTTGTGCTTCACTGGAGTGCTCGACTTGTACAGGTTGGAAAAATTCTTGATGAAAGTTTTCCGCTGCCGCATGCTGGGTATAAATCTGTTGCGCCTGTTTCATCATGCTGTGGTGACCACAAGCATAGGCTTGCATCTGTTCAAAATTCGGGACTAACTTTTCTAACAATGCTACATCTAAATGCTGTTTTTGCTGTGCCGTATTAAAGAAGTGATAGTGCAACTGTGGATATTGCTCAGCCAAGGCCAAGATGTCCTGATGCAATACTTCAGCACGGTTAAAATACAGCACATGCACGTGTTCAAGCTGCTGTTGCAACGCTTGTTTTAATAAAGCATAAATTGCAGTAATACCAGAACCTGAAGCAATCAGTAAGGCAGGCTGCTGACCTTGATGTAAGACGAAATCACCTTGTGGCTGAGAGATCTCGAAACTGTCTCCAACACGTAATTGTTGTGCTGCTTTAGACACCACACCTTGCACTTTAATGCCTAGACGGATTTCGCCTTGCGGCGTGACCTCAATAATCGAATAACTACGTTGCTGATAGACCCCGTTAATCATCAGGGTAATTAAAACGCTTTGGCCTGCTTTTACCTGGCGAACATCAAAATGATGATTGGGCTTTAAGCTGAGGGAGACCATATCTTCGCTCAGTGGCTGCACAGCAGTGACTTGCGCAAGAATGCGTTTCCAGGCGAAGGTTGGCTTGATCTTTTGCAAGATAAAATCAACGAAATCTTCTCGAATCCAGTGGGGCTGATAACTTAACTCTGCGTTCATACGTTCCTCGTTTTGTATCTGGCTATTTATTTTGAGTGAACAAATGTTCATGTAGTGAACATGTGTACACTATATTTATTTGTGTTCACTGAGTCAACACTTGTTCACTAATTTTTTGAATATTTTTTATACGTGTTATAAGCCACTCAAAAGATGGGGAAAATAAAGCGCTTCTCTCAGATACCGCATGTAATTTGCACCTCTGTTGTGCGTGCAAAGATCAAAAACATCTGTATTTAGCAATGTACGAAGACTAAAAAGTTTCTGTTTTTTTTGCTAGACTCTTTGGTATGGTTTTAATGGATCTTATTCATGTCGATTAGAGATGAACGAAAACAACAGAGTCGACAGGCTTTACTGGATGCAGCCCTCCACCTGAGTACCGCAGGACGCTCATTTAGTAGCATTAGCTTGCGTGAAGTTGCACGTGAAGTTGGTTTGGTACCAACGGCGTTTTATCGTCATTTTCAAGACATGGATGCGCTCGGACAAGAGCTGGTCGATCAGGTTTCCTTGCATTTAAAAAGCCTGATTCATCAATTGGGCCAAAGTTACTTGCAACATAGCGGTTCGGCAAAAACCCGCACCAGCATTGAGTTATTTGTACAGGCCGTCAATCACAGCCCGCAACAATGGCAATTTATGATTGCGGAACGCTGGGGGGGATCTGAAACGGTACGTATTGCAATTGCACGTGAAATTGAATTCCTGATCGAAGATCTGGCCATTGACCTGTGCAAGCTCGAAACCTTCAAACATATCAAGGAAGCCAAGCATTTACAGGTACTTTCAACCATCCTGATCAATATGTCATTTACCTGGGCCATGACCTGGATCAATCTGCCAAAACAATTCACGATCGATCATTTACTCGAACAACAAAACCTGTTTATTGACAATGCAGCGACACAAGTGCGCTTATTATTCAGTGGGATTTCCAACTGGGAACCCCAAAACGCTTGACCATATCCAAACCAAAGTTTGATATATAAAAGCATTGCTTCGCGTTATGATGCATTGGACACTAATGCAAATGCAGTGTAGAACACTATGAGGAGCTTATAAGCATCATGAATCCAGATCGTCATACTCAGTTCTTAATTCGTAAAGAAAAAATCTTGCAGGTTGCAGAAAAGCTGTTATTAGAAAACAACCAAGAAATGACCCTCGATGAACTGGTTGCTGAACTGGATATTGCCAAAGGCACCTTATATAAACATTTCCGTAGTAAAAATGAGTTACTGCTGGAACTGATTATCCAAAATGAAAAAGAAATCTTAAAAATTTCAGATAAATACAATACTGATGTCAAAGAGTATGCACCACGATACATGCTCTATCATCTCACCTCACCAAGCCGTACCATTCTGCTGCATCAGTTAGAAGAACATCTGACCATGACTGAATCCAAGTTAAAGCATCTGTTTGATGAGCTTTACTCGATCCGTCAACAACGTATTGTGTCGTTGAAAGACATGACTGAAAAATATTTAAAATCACAGAATTACGATATGTCGATTCGTGATTATCTGTCTTATATCTGGTCACTGACCTACGGCGCGGCCTTATTATTGAACTCGAGCTACTACCAACGTTCGATCGGTTCACGTGAGAAATTGATTAATCTGTATGTCAATCAGGCCTTGTCGCTGCCCACCCAGAAAGTCCAGATTGATTTAAAAGACTTCCAACTGGATCAAGACTAAATAAAAAAAGGACTGTCGTGGCAGTCCTTTTTTTATTTGAAAATACATCAATTATTTTGCTTTGCGTTCTTTTTCCAACAAGTAATTCACTACTTGAGTAACTTTACCATCTTCACCCTGAACCACATACTTACCATTTACCACCACAGCAGGAACACCCGTCAACTGATACTGCTGAGCCAGTTTATTTGACTCGGCGATTTTTGCCGTGATTGGGAAAGAGTTAAACATGCTGTTAAATTTCTGCTCAGGTACACCGTAACGCGCAAAGAATTTTGCCTGAGAAGCCTGATCAAAGATTTGCTGACCACCTTCATGAATCGCATGGAACAGTGGAATATGGGTCTTTTTACGCACACCTAGTGCTTCAGAAACGTAATAACCACGGGCACCTTGTTCCCATACTTTATTCATGGCAGCCGGTGTACGAAGGAAATAAACATCTTTTGGAATCTGCTTTAACCATGCTTGCATATGTGGTTCAAGCTTGAAGCAGTGCGGGCAACCATACCAGAAGAACTCACGCACTTCGAGCTGGCCTGCTGGTGCGACCGTTTTGCCTGGATTTGCAATGACGGTATAGTCCTTACCAGCCACAAAATCAGCTGCCACAGCATTCATTGAAAATGCTAATGCAGCTACACTCAAACCACTTAATACTAACTTTTTCATTGACTTTGCTTTTCCTCTAAGCATTTTTCGTAAGTTTATATGCTAAATATAAAACAAACACGAGCAATTCGTTTTGCTTCTGTGAAGTTTTTTATTGGATTTATCGCTTTTTTTGCCAGAATCGCTACACTACCAACAGATTAAACCTAAATAATCATCCTAATATAGAGGTGACACCATGTCGCAATTGAATGTTGACCCGCAAGAAATCGCAAAATTTGAAGCATTGGCTGCCAAATGGTGGGATCAACATTCTGAATTCCGCCCGCTCCATCAAATCAACCCTTTACGTCTAAACTGGGTGGATGAACGCGTGGGCGGCCTGGCAGGCAAGAAAGTCCTTGATGTCGGCTGTGGTGGCGGGATTCTGGCAGAAAGCATGGCACGTCGTGGTGCCAATGTTGTAGGCATTGATATGGGTGAAGCGCCGCTTGCGGTGGCACGTTTGCATGCCCAACAGGACAATGTTGAAAATATTGAATACCGTCAGATCCCAGTCGAGCAACTGGCGCAGGAACAAGCCGGTCAATATGATGTGGTAACCTGTATGGAAATGATGGAACATGTACCAGACCCTGCTTCAATCGTGAAAGCCTGTCAGGCTTTGGTTAAGCCAGGCGGTCATGTGTTCTTCTCGACCATTAACCGTAATCCGAAATCATATTTATTTGCCATTATCGGTGCGGAGTACGTGCTTCGTTTACTGCCAAAAGGCACGCATGACTATCATAAATTCATCCGTCCTTCAGAAATGGCACATGATATCCGCAATGCAGGTCTCACCCTCAAAGAAATGACCGGTTTACATTACAACCCGATCACTAAACATTACTGGTTAGCACCAAATGTTGACGTGAATTATATGGTTCATACCACAAATACAGGTGCGTGATGAAAGCTGTTTTATTTGATCTTGATGGTACGCTGATCGATACCGCTGCCGACTTTATCCGTATCATTCAACAAATGTGTCGTGATGAGCAGCGCCCTGTCGTGGATGCCGCAACCATTCGCACGCAGGTGTCTGAAGGCGCACGTGCCATGGTGAAACTGGTCTATCCCGAATTAGAGATGACCGATCCTGTATTTTTAGGGCATCGCCAGCGCTTTTTAGACGTCTATGGTGACAATATTGTAGTCGACACCAATTTGTTTGAAGGCATGTATCCTTTACTGGAAGAACTGGAAGCTCACGATATCCCTTGGGGTATTGTGACCAATAAGCCCCGTGGCTTAAGTGAGCTTTTACTTGCGGCCTTAAACCTGACCGATCGTTGCGCTGTACTGGTTTGCCCGGAAGATGTCAGCCACACCAAACCCGATCCGGAACCCATGTATCTGGCAGCTAAAAAGCTTAATCTTGATGCCAAAGACATCATTTATGTCGGTGATCATCCACGTGATATTGATGCAGGCCGTAATGCAGACATGTATACCATTCTGGCAGCCTATGGTTATTTACCTGTAGAATCACGTGATGATCTGGCGGCATGGCAGGCCGATGCCATTATTCACACCATCCCCGAATTACACCAGCTGCTCAAACAGAAAATCACTGTTTTGTCAGAAAATCAGGGTATGATGGGTTAATTATTAATGATAAAAACAGGAGGCATAACAATGAAATATTCAGAATATCAACCTCGTCCAGATTTGCTGAAAGACCGTATTATCCTGATCACAGGTGCCGGTGATGGTATTGGACGTGCTGCTGCGATGAGTTATGCCCTTCATGGTGCAACCGTTGTATTACACGGCCGTACCCTGAATAAACTTGAAGTGATCTATGACGAAATCGAAGGTTTAGGTGCGCCTCAACCTGCAATCTTACCTTTGCAGCTTTCAACGGCTTCAACGCATGACTACGAGCTTCTGGTCAATACGCTAGAACAGCAATTCGGTCGCCTTGATGGCATCTTGCATAATGCAGGCATGCTCGGAGACCGTGTTGAACTGGCAGAATATCCGGTCGATGTCTGGGATGATGTCATGGCAGTCAATTTACGTGCGCCTTTTGCCCTTACCCAGGCCTTATTACCGTTGCTACAGAAATCTGAACACGCCTCTGTGGTATTTACCAGTTCCAGTGTGGGACGTGAAGCCCGTGCCTTATGGGGTGCCTATTCGGTCTCTAAAGTAGCAACTGAAGCCATGAGCAAAATCTTTGCCGCTGAAAATACCTATCCAAATATCCGTTTTAACTGCATCAATCCAGGGGGCACACGTACTGCAATGCGTGCCAAGGCCTATCCCGAAGAAGACCCAAAAGTTCTTCCAACACCAGATAGTATCATGCCAGCCTACCTATACCTGATGGGTGATGATAGTCTGGAGATGAACGGCCAAAGTATTGATGCTCAAGCTTAATTCACGCATTAAAATAATTCTAAATAACATTGGGCACTGACGTTAAAACTGCTTTTTCCAGAGAAATCAGTGAAGAATCTTCATCTTTTTAATGGAACAATGAATTGATCTTCACAGTTTCTCTGCATTTTTAACGTACAGTAGTTCACATGAGAGACATCCGAAGTCAATAAGGTGCATCATGAAAAAATTTTTCATTATCTTGGTATTAGGTTCGACAACCCTGTTCAGTAGCATGGGGAGTTTTGCAGGTCCACACGATCGTGATGAGGATTCGCGCGGTGGCGGCTGGCAAAACGGTCGTGGCTTTGATCGTCCGGATGGTGAAAATCGTCAACGTGAACGCCGTATGCGCGAAGAACGTGGTGTCGAGCGCTTAAAGCAACATCGCTGGCAGGCAGGTTATGTGATGCCGCAACATTATCGTGGCAACGGTTATAAAGTCGACTATAAAGACAACAATCTGCCTCGCCCTGGTCGTAACGAACAGTGGTATAAGATCAATAATGATTATATTTTAGTCAATTCGGATGATAACAGCATTATTCGAATTATGGGTTTCTAAATCCTTTTTAACAGACGGATGATATTAAAGTTGGGTTGTTGGTTTAGGAATAGATTTATCTTTTCATTTTTTTCGTTAAAATCAGATCAATTGGTACATCTCTGAGATCCACATGGCGACCCAAATGACTGAAACGTTACATAGTACAACCCAAGATTATGTACACTGGTTTCGCCATTCCGCACCGTATATTAACGCGCATCGTGATAAAACCTTTATCCTGATGTTTGCCGGTGAAGCGGTTCAGCACGAAAATTTTCAGCATATTATTCATGACATTGCCCTGTTGCATTCTTTGGGCATCCGACTGATTCTGGTTTACGGCGCACGTCCGCAAATCAATCAGAATCTGCTTGATCGCAATATTGACACGCCATTTCACCAAAACCATCGCATTACCACCCGCGAATCATTACGTGGCGTCATGAATGCCGTGGGTTCAATCCGTTTGGAAATTGAAGCCCTACTCTCGATGGGTCTGGCCAATTCACCGATGTACGGTGCTCGCATTGATGTGGTGTCTGGTAATTTTGTCACCGCCAAGCCTTACGGGATTCGTGACGGTATCGACTTCCAGCTCACGGGTGAAGTCCGTTCGGTGGATACCGATGCCATTCAGCGTCATCTCGATAACCATAATATCGTCCTGCTGGGCCCAACCGGCTATTCAACCACGGGAGAAGTCTTTAATTTACTGGCAGAAGAAGTGGCGACCAAGACCGCGATTGCATTAAAAGCCGATAAACTGATTTTCCTGGGTGAAAAACAAGGTCTAATGGATACGCAGCACCAGTTATTGCGTGAGTTAAATCCGCATCAGCTGGAACCTTATATTCAACAGAACCAGCAACAATATCCAGAATTTGCGCTCCATCTCAAACAGGCGCAACAGGCCTCTTTATCAGGGGTACATCGTGTGCATCTGATCTCATATGCCTATGATGGTGCACTGATTGAAGAGCTATTCACCCGTGATGGTGTCGGTACCCTGATTACTGATGCGCATTATGAAGAAGTCCGCATTGCCAATATCAATGATGTCGGTGGCTTAATTAACCTGTTACGCCCCCTTGAGCAAGAAGGCATTCTGGTTTATCGCTCACGCGAACGTCTTGAAAGTGAAATTGAACAGTTTGCAGTAATTGAACGAGACGGTATGATCCTGGCCTGTGCAGCCCTGTACCCGATTCCGGCAGGATCAGATGAAATCCGTTCTGCTGAAATTGCCTGCGTCGCAGTCGATTCAAGCTACCGTAAATCCAATCGCGGTAGCCAGATTTTGCAATTTCTGGAAAGCAAAGCCAAACAACAAGGTATTCAGCAATTGTTTGTGCTCACCACCCGAACCGCCCACTGGTTCCTTGAACAGGGCTTTGTGCCTGCCAGCGTGGATGATTTACCCAATGCACGTCAGGCGTTGTATAACTATCAGCGGAATTCCCTGGTATTTAAAAAGAGACTGCGTTAAGCCTTGAGTACGATGAAGAGATATGTTTATTTTTGATAAAGATCTCTCTTCATCATCATTATCTCTGCTTAAGTCTGTATGAAGAATAAATTCATCAACCGATAAAATAATAAAAATCCAATTAAAAACAAAAACTTAATATATTTCATTTTTTAATTCTTATTCCATTTATGAATAAGATTATGTGATCTTCTATTTTGCACTTTTCCTCATAAACAAAGCCCGATTTGTTATTTTTTATGCAATAAAAAAAGTTTTAGCTTAGTTGCTCATCTATTTAAATCTTTTTGATTTTCGGGGAGCACACCAACATGGCTATTTCAATCCATCGCTCATGGGCAACATATACCCTCATCGCGGCAAGTCTTGCCAGTTTAATGGGCGTTGCAGGCTGTGCCAAAAAACCTGAGCAGCAAGGCACCACAAAACAAGAAACCACCACATTAAATATCGGCTTTCAAAAGTATGGCATCTTGCCGATTGTCAAAGCAAAAGGTGAATTAGAAAAAACGCTTGCTGCTCAGGGGGTACAGGTGAAATGGGTTGAATTCCCAGCCGGTCCACAGTTATTGGAAGGTTTAAATGTCGGAAGTGTGGTCTTGGGTGAGGCTGGTGAAGCACCACCGATCTTTGCCCAGGCCGCCAATCCTAATCTGGTCTATGTAGCCAATCAGCCACCCGCACCATCTGCAGAAGCCTTGATTGTGCAAAAAGATTCGCCAATTCAATCGATTCAGGATTTAAAAGGCAAGCGTATTGCATTGAATAAAGGTTCCAACGTGCATTACCTATTACTTAAGTTACTGGAAGAAAATAATCTGACCTTAAGTGATATTCAGCCCGTTTACCTTCCACCTTCAGATGCACGTGCTGCCTTTGAAAAAGGTGCGGTCGATGCATGGGTGATCTGGGATCCATTCCTAGCTGCGGCTGAACATCAGATTCATGCGCGTGTCATTGCCAATGGCGAACATCTGGTCAGTAACCATCAATTCTATCTATCCGATCGCCAATTCGCAGAGAATCATCCGCAAGTGCTAAATACCGTGGTCACCACGCTCAATCAAACCACGGACTGGGTCAAAACACACCCCGACGATGCTGCAAAACTGCTAGAAAAACCGACCGCACTTGAATTCGATATTTTAAAAACATCAATTTCGCGTATGGGCTTTGGTGTTCAGCCCATTTCTGAAAAGGTTGCCAAAGAACAGCAATATGTAGCCGATGCATTTTTTGCCCAGAAGCTGATTCCAAAGCAACTGGTCATTCAAGATGCATTACTGAGCAAGAAATAAGCCCATTTTAAGTCTTCTATTTGAGTATAAGGATATGGTCATGCAGCAACACGCCCGTCGGTTCAAATCTTTTATTACCTTGGCCAGTTTAGGCATGTTGCTGAGCAGTCCTGTCTGGGCAATAGATCCAACTGTTAAACAGCTGCGGATTGGCTTTCAAAAAAGTTCGATTAACTTTGCCATTACCAAGCAACAAAAACTCCTGGAACAAGAGTTTCCCAATGCCAAAGTGACATGGAACGAGTTTCCAGCTGGCCCACAAATTTTAGAAGCCCTCGCAGTCGGCTCGATTGATGTGGGAGTCACAGGCGACGCCCCGCCGGTCTATGCACAAGCAGCAGGAAAACCGCTCTACTACATTGCCTATGAAACCGCAAAACCGCTGGCTTCCGCAATTTTAATTCCAAAGGGTTCCAGCTTAAAACAGCTCGCCGAGCTTAAAGGTAAGCGTATTGCCTTACAAAAAGGCTCGAGTGCACATTTTTTACTGGTCCAAGCCGTACGCAAAGCAGGTTTGAAATGGAGTGATATCCAGCCGATTTGGCTCACTCCTGCCGATGCACGAGCTGCATTTCAAAAAGGAGCGGTCGATGCCTGGGCGATCTGGGATCCTTATTATGCATCAACCGAACTGGAAGATCAGGCCAGAGTCCTGGCGACAGGTAAAAATCTGAGTCCCAATTATACCTTTTATCTGGCGGCACCGAATTTTGTACAGCAGCATCCTCAAGCCGTGACAGGACTGTTAAAACAGATTAATCAGGCCGATCGATGGGTCCAGCAACATCAGAGTGAAACTGCCGACCTGATTGGCAAAAGTACAGGCCTTAAACCTGCCGTCAGCAGTTTATTTGTGCAACGTCGTCCGCGCCCTTCTGCCGCCGCGCCACTGAATGCCAAGGTGATTGCAGAGCAACAACAACTCGCGGACATTTTTACCCAGCAAGGCATTATTCCGAACAGCATCCGTATCAAACTAGCTGTTTGGCAAGCCAAGTGATTTCAATAGATAGGTAAGCATATGAATATTTTCTGGTTTATTCCCACTCATGGTGACAGTCGTTATCTTGGCACCAGCAAGGGCGCTCGTCAGGTCGATCATGCTTATATGAAACAGATTGCCGTAGCGGTGGACAATCTCGGTTATGCCGGTGTCCTGATTCCGACAGGGCGCTCTTGTGAAGATCCATGGATCACCGCTGCCAGCCTGATTGATGCCACCAAACAGCTGAAATTCCTTGTGGCACTTCGCCCTGGCATTACCACTCCGGCACTTGCTGCACGGATGGCCGCCACCTTTGACCGTCTCTCCAATGGCCGTATTCTGCTTAATCTGGTGACTGGCGGCGACGAGCAAGAACTCAAAGGTGATGGTCTCTATGAAGATCACAGCACCCGTTATCAGACCGCCTCTGAATATGTCAAAATCTGGCGTGAAATCCTGACTCGCTCACATACCGGCGAATCGTTTACCTTTCACGGCGAACGCCTCAGTGTCGATGACGCCAAACTGCTCTATCCGCCTGTACAGCAACCCTATCCTCCATTGTGGTTTGGCGGTTCATCAGAAGCGGCAACCGAACTGGCAGCAGAACAGGTCGATACCTATTTAACCTGGGGTGAGCCTCCTGCTGCAGTGAAAGAAAAGGTCGAATATTTGCGTGCCAAAGCAGCGGCCAAAGGGCGTACCCTGAATTATGGGATCCGCTTACATGTGATTGTGCGTGAGACCAACGAACAGGCTTGGGCAGCAGCAGATGAGCTGATTCAATATCTGGATGATGCCACCATTGCCGCAGCGCAGAAAAAATTTGCGCAAATGGATTCTGTGGGCCAGCAGCGTATGGCTGCCCTTCACGGCGGGCGTAAAGATCAACTCGAAGTTTCACCGAACCTTTGGGCAGGCATTGGGCTGGTACGTGGCGGCGCAGGAACCGCTCTGGTCGGTGATCCAGAAACAGTTGCGGCACGTATTCAGGAATATGCCGATTTAGGTATCGATACCTTTATCTTCTCGGGCTATCCGCACCTGGAAGAATCGATCCGTTTTGCAGAACTGGTGTTCCCATTATTACCCCTTAAAACCCGCGAGAAACTGGCACAGCCACATTTAACCGGCCCCTTTGGTGAAATCATTGCCAATAACTACGTGCCGGAGGTCAAGGAAGCTAAGCCCTTGGCCAAGGAGACTGCATGAGTACTAAAGTTTCCGTCAATAATGTTTCACGTGGAACACAAAAAATAGGCAGCAGTTTATTGCCTTGGCTATTCCCAGTGTTACTGGTGCTGGTTTGGCAAGCTGCTTCAAGTTCGGGCCTGTTACAAAGCCGGGTATTACCCGCTCCAAGCGCTGTGGTAAGTGCGTTCTGGCACTTACTCCTCAGTGGTGAACTTTGGCAGCATGTCAAAGTCAGTGCGGGTCGCGCTTTACTGGGTTTACTGATTGGCGGTGGCCTGGGGCTGATTTTAGGGCTACTCAACGGCTCATCGCGTATTGCTTCAACCTTGCTTGATACCACCTTGCAAATGATCCGTAACATTCCCGCATTAGCCTTGATTCCATTAGTGATTTTATGGTTCGGGATTGATGAAACGGCCAAACTGTTTTTGGTTGCAGTGGGCGTGTTTTTCCCGATCTACATCAATACCTATCACGGCATCCGTTCCGTCGATCCACAGCTGATCGAAATGGGTA
Source organism: Acinetobacter calcoaceticus (assembly GCF_051947995.1). Classification (GTDB taxonomy): domain Bacteria; phylum Pseudomonadota; class Gammaproteobacteria; order Pseudomonadales; family Moraxellaceae; genus Acinetobacter. The sequence goes on from NZ_JBLVVH010000010.1 coordinate 85,761, forward strand.
AAAGTTATGGACTTAGCCGCTGGCAGTTGTATAAAGACATCATTTTACCCGGTGCCATGCCTTCCATACTGGTCGGTCTGCGTTTCTCTTTAGGACTGGTCTGGGTCCTTTTAATTGTGGCCGAAACCATTTCGGCACAATCAGGAATCGGCTATATGACCATGAATGCACGGGAGTTTTTACAGACTGATATTGTACTGGTCGGTATTTTACTCTATGCACTGCTGGGCAAATTGGCCGATGTCTTGGCTCAAGGTTTAGAACGTTATTTATTACGCTGGCATGCAGGCTACCAGAAATAAAAGGGAGTTAAAGATGAGTAATTTAAATCTAAATTTCTATGACAACAATCTGGTGCAACCTGTGACTGAACCAGAAGCAGCTCAGGCACCTGCCAATGGCGCAGATATTCTGATTGAGCAACTGTATAAGTTTTATGGTGAGGTCAAGGTTCTGGAAGATCTTGATCTGCATATTCAGGCAGGTGAATTTGTTGCGGTCGTCGGACGTAGTGGCTGCGGTAAAAGTACCCTGCTCCGTCTCATTGCCCAACTCGAAAAAGCCAGTTATGGTGAAATTAAATTCCAGTCTGCCCGTCATTTTCGTGAAGGTATCACCAATGCAGACATTCGGGTGATGTTTCAGGACCCTCGCCTGCTGCCGTGGAAAAGCGTTCTGCAAAATGTGCAACTGGGACTACCTAAAGAACAGCACCAACTCGCAGCAACCTTACTGGAAAAAGTCGGCTTAAAAGAGAAAGCCTCGCAATGGCCTGCACAACTTTCAGGGGGGCAACGTCAACGTGCCGCACTGGCACGTGCGCTCTCGCATTCACCTCGTATCTTGCTTCTGGATGAGCCCTTGGGTGCATTAGATGCCCTGACCCGTTTGGAAATGCAAAACCTGATTGAACGTCTCTGGAAGGAACAAGGCTTTACCGCCATTCTGGTGACACATGATGTAAGTGAAGCTGTCCAGCTGGCCGATCGAATTATCCTTCTGGATCAGGGCCATATTGCGCATAATTTTCAGGTGAATCTGCCACGTCCACGTAAAAAGAGTATTGCTTTTGCACAACTCGAACAACAAGTCCTTGATGCGGTTTTAGCCACCTAAAACCGTTTCAACACATCAAGAAAGACTCTAAATTATAAAAAAATAAGCATTCCGGTTGATGCCCTATCCATGAATTATTTACAAAATATGTATGACCTTTTTTAGATTTCAATAATTATCAAATACATCCCCAATCTTGGCCCAAAAAGTATAATTTTTTCGATAAAAAAATTCTGTGACTGTGCACAAATCCGACAATTTATCTTACAATGTCAATGACATTTTTTGAATCAAGCTCGCAGATGGAACAGAAAAAAAGTACACAAAAGCGCAATCAACTGCTGAATGCTGCCCTAGATGTTTTTTCCGTCTATGGGTTTAGTGGCGCAAGTCTGGATGAGATTGCACAGCTCGCAAATATGCATAAATCCAATATTTTCTACTACTATGAAAATAAAGAGTCACTGTATGTAGAAGTACTCACCACGGTTCTGCAAAAATGGCTGGCGCCTTTGCAGACTTTGGAATCTGAACTTGAACCAACAGAAGCACTGACGCATTATTTAATTCAAAAAATTGAAAGCTCACGTGACCAGCCGAAAGCTTCACGTTTATTTGCACTCGAGATTATTCAAGGTGCACCTCATATTTTGCCGATCCTGAAAGGTCCGTTAAAAAAGCTGTTTAAGCGTAAAGCTAAAGTCATTCAAACTTGGCAAGAACAAGGTAAATTGTCGGCAGAGATTGATCCAGAACTGTTGATTCTGAATATCTGGGCCATTACACAGAATTATGCGGACTTCTCGACCCAGATTGAAATGGTGACAGGAAAAACCTTACGCAATCGTAGTATGTTTCAACGTAGCATCGAGCATACTGTGCATGTGATGTTATACGGCGTATTGCCACGTTAAATTTTCTTCCGTTAAAAGCTTTTATTTTAATGATTAAAATAAAAAAAGTGGCTTTGTTAGTCGCTTTTTTTCAATATGTATAACACTGAAATAGAATTAACTAGGATAGTGATGCTAAATATAAAATTTTAAGTATTTATTATAAAAATATTATGTTAATTTTAGGAAAATTTTATAGTGTATGGTAATTCCATTTGATAATAGGAGGGTTAGAAATAATGAGTTTTTTCACAGAATTACAAATTAGACATACTGACTTTGATGAGTTGGACCTTTCGTCAGAAAAGCAAAAAATTTTGGAAATATTGAAAAATGATGGAATTCATGAAGATATCTATAGCAATTTAGCCACAGCCTTTTTTAATGGTAAAGATAGTCTTAATGTTGATCCTATTTATTGTTTTGAGTTAATAGAAAAAATAATAAAGCTATTTCCTAATTCTAATTTTGAATGTCGTGGACTTGGCGAAGAATATTTTTATACATGGATCATTTGTGTTGAAAATGGTCAAATTATTTTTAGGTATGAGCCATGGAAAAGTGAAAACCCTTTCATTTAAGATAATGGGCACTATTCGATTTAAATAAAAAATAACTTTTACTTTCAAAATTTTAATAATTTTTCACCAACATATATTACAACTTTAAACCCTTTGCATTTAAAAATGCGCCTGATACAACGCCAATAATTTCTGTGCACCAAGCAGCAGATTTTCTTCCCAATCCAGATGAGCCGTATCATTGGCACCATCAGTAATATATTTAACCGAAATTAAACGTACACCCAGTTTCTGACACACTTTAGCTAAGGCATAGCCTTCCATATCAACCAGATTACAGCTGACTTTCGGTAAGCCCGTTTCAAAAGAATCACCCGTGCCACAAATTCCTTTGGGTAAAAACGCAAAATGCGGCTGGGCATGGATGTCAGCAGGAATCTCATCATCCATTGGCGTCACACCCACGGCAAAACCTAAAGGCGATACATCCATATCGCGTTGTACGAAAGTGATGACTTCAACCAAACTATGCGCATCAAAATGTGAACTGCCCGCACTGCCTAAATTGATCAATGTTTTGCATCCTGTCTTTTGAATCACCTCATAGGCTTTGAATGCCGCATTAATTTTGCCAATTCCACTGTAATGGACATCTATACCCGCCTGCTCAAACAAACCTTTGGATTCACTCGGCAACGCCATAATCAGGGCAATATCAGCATTCATAAAAAGACTCGTTCAAATAAAAAAGAGACATAAAAAAGGTGTGCTCAGGCACACCTTAGATATTATTGCATCTTCTGCTGTAAGGCGACCAAACAGGGAGAGAAAAATAATTGACCGCTATATGCCCCTGCCAGCGTTTTCTTCATCACCAAGGCCCATAATCCGACCAGCAGCAGACTGAGAACCACAGCCGCATACTGTAAAAAACCAATATGTAGCTGGTGCGCCAGATTAAAGATCGCCAAAATAAATACACCGAACGGGAACGTGAGGCCCCACCAGCCTAGGTTAAATGGAATGCCAGTGCGCATATGGCGTAATGTAGTCAAGATCGCAATCCCAAACCACCATAAACCGAAGCCTAATAACACCAGACTCGCTACGATACCTAAAGCAGGTAATAACGTTGCCAAGCCTTCAAAGCCCATCGCGTGCATGATCCGTGGCGCCTGCTCACCAAGTAATAATAACGCTAACGCCCCTGTCCCGATCGGGCCCAAACATAGCCAGCTAGAAATCGCCACTTCTTTCTCAGGCAACTGATGCAATGCCAGACGTAACATCAGGATGGTTAAGATCGCAAAAGCAGGTAAGACAGAAATTCCCCATAATACATAGCCTGTGATCAAGATGGTCAAGGCATGCTGATCGGCTGCTAAATGTTGCAACAACAAGCCCGCAGAGCTGGCAGCAACTTCACATGCCACGATCGGCAACAGCCAGACGGCGGTCATGCGTTGCAGTTGATGGTCCTGACAACTAAACATACAGAATGGCACCAACCAAGCAATTACAACGGCAAGAACAACATCGATATACCAAAGGTAAGTTGCAATTTGTATGGCGATATCACCATATAAATGGGTACCGAAACTGAGAAAACCATTGGCAATCGTGGCTAAACCCATGGGTATCGCACCCAAAAACAGACTCATATTGGGATGGCTAAAGATTTGCTTGGCTTCAGTCGGAAACAAGATCCAGCGTAAGCCATACAACACAGTAAAGGTGCTAAATAACAGAATATTGAATTGCCACAACTTCGTCGCAAGCATAAACAAAAGAGATGAAGCAAAAGGCAGCTGTGTTAAAATCATCGCTACCACCCCGGTGCCCATGGTTGCAGTAAACCAGTTCGGGGTAAAATGGCGAATTACATCGGTGCTCTGCTCTAGCTGATAAAACGGCTTTTTCATCTCTATCTCGATATCAAGCGACTATGCAGCTATTGTAGTTTAACCATTAAATAAGAAAAATTGATTTATTTTTATTTAATGAATCAATTTAACTGATATAAAACTTCTAAATATTGAAAATTTTCTGTGTAAAAACACAACAACAAGACGAAACGCTGAGAATATGGCAATATATAGCCTTTGCAAAAATCACTGTATTTAACGCCCATGAAGTTGCTTCGTCTCAACGCATTATCGCCAGATTTTCAGTTACCGCCGACTGCGGTAACCATTGGCAATTTTGATGGTGTCCATCTCGGCCATCAAGCGATGATTGCTCAACTCAAAACGTTGGCTTCTGCGCAAGGCTTAAAAACATTAGTGATGATTTTTGAGCCGCAACCGCTTGAATTTTTTAAAGGTTATGATGCTCCACCACGCATTAGCTCATTACGTGAAAAAGTAGAATATTTAACCGAGCTGGGCGTAGACTACATCGCAGTTGCGAAATTTGACCAATATTTTAGAAGTCTAAATGCCACAGAATTTGCAGACCTACTTAAATTAAAACTGAATGCCCAAAGCCTTGTACTGGGAGATGACTTCCATTTTGGTAAAGATCGCCAGGGCAACAGCGAATTTCTACGCAACTATGGCTTTGATGTCACCAATTTAAATACCATTGCCTTAAACGGTGAACGGGTCAGTTCAACCCGTATTCGTCAGGTCCTACAAGCAGGTGATCTGGCTTTAGCGGCAAAATTACTGGGTCGTCCATATAGCGTCACTGGCCGTGTCCAGTATGGTGATCAGATTGGCCGCACCCTTGATTTCCCAACGATTAATGTACGTTTAAACCGTCATAAACCGTGCTTAAACGGGATTTATGCGGTTGATGTGGTGTGTGAAGATGCCTCTCTTACGGCAAAAATAAAACATGCAGATCCTGCCCTTAATGGCATCTCTGGCTATCAAGCTGACAGTTTGTTTGGTGCAGGTCATGTGGGAACACGCCCAGCCATCAAACAAGACCAGCCAGAATGGCGATTAGAGGTACATTTCCCTGATGTTTCTGCTAATCTGTATGGCTTATTGATGCGGGTAACCTTTCTTCACTATTTGCATGGTGAACTGAATTACCCTTCGCTTGAAGCCCTCAAAGCCGGAATTGATGATGATGTGCAGAAGTTACGAGACTATCGTACTAACACAGCTGAATTTCCTTTTTAAATTTAATTTTCATTTGTAATACATGTCAGTTTACAAACTGATCAAACTGGAAGAAAACTTGCATGAGCGATAAGCAAACTCCTGAAAATGCAGTGGATTATAAAGCCACACTCAATTTGCCAGCGACTGAATTTGCCATGAAGGCAAACTTGGCTGTGCGTGAAGCCAAATGGTTAGAAGAGTGGTATGCCGACAACATTTATCAGCAGATTCGTGCATCGCGTATTGGCAAGAAAAAATATGTCCTTCATGACGGCCCTCCCTATGCCAATGGTCAAATCCATTTAGGCCATGCAGTCAATAAAGTCTTAAAAGATATCATTATCAAAAGCCGTGTTTTAGATGGCTTTGACGCACCTTATGTGCCAGGTTGGGACTGTCACGGTCTGCCAATCGAACTGAAAGTCGAAGAAAAAGTCGGTAAGGTCGGCGTCAAGGTTGATGCATCGACTTTCCGTAAAGCATGCCGTGAATATGCATACACTCAAGTCGAATTGCAGAAAAAAGACTTTGTACGTATGGGCGTGTTTGGTGACTGGGACAATCCATACCTCACCATGAACTTCAAACAAGAAGCAGATATCGTACGTGCGCTTGGTGCAATCGCCAAGGCAGGTCATATTGAGCCGGGTTTAAAACCAGTGAACTGGTGTATGGACTGTGGTTCTTCGCTGGCTGAAGCTGAAGTTGAATACGAAGATAAAAAATCAGATGCGATTGATGTCGGCTTTACCGTGGTTGATCTGAACGATCTCAGCACACGTTTGAATGTCGAGGTGAAAGATGCGACTGATATCGTGATCTGGACGACGACGCCATGGACCTTGCCTGCCAACCAGGCAGTCGCGTTGCATGCTGAAATCGACTATCAACTGGTACAGGTGACCACTGAACGTGGTACGCAAAACTTTATTCTGGCTAAAGATTTGGTTGAATCAGCCATCGAACGTTACAAACTGGAAAACCCAGTTGTACTCGCTGATTTCAAAGGCGCGGCAATCGAAAATCTTTTATTGCAACATCCGCTGTTAACTGATCGCCAAGTGCCTGTGATTTTAGGCGAGCACGTGATTGCAACCAGTGGTACAGGTGCAGTTCATACCGCACCAGGCCACGGTGTAGACGACTATAAAGTCGGCTTGCTCTATCAATTGAAAGTTGAAAATCCTGTAGGCGGCAATGGTGTGTATTTACCCACTGCACCAATTTTTGCAGGTGAGCACATCTACAAAGCCAATCCGCAAATTATTGAAGCATTGGGTGCAGTCGGTCGTTTATGGGCACATCAACCAATCAAACATAGCTATCCACATTGCTGGCGTCACAAAACACCAATTATCTTCCGTGCGACGCCACAATGGTTTATCAGCATGGATGCCAACGGTCTACGCCAAAATGCATTAAACGCAATTGAAAATGACATCGAATTTGTGCCTGATTGGGGTCAAAGCCGTATTCAATCCATGATCGAAGGTCGTCCTGACTGGTGTATCTCACGTCAACGGACCTGGGGTGTGCCAATCCCGTTCTTCGTTCATAAAGATACCAACGAATTGCATCCGCGCACACCTGAACTGATTGAAGAAGTGGCTAAGCTGATCGAACAGGAAGGAATTGACGGCTGGTATAACCGTGAAGCAAGTGACTTCATTGGTGCAGATGCCGAGAACTACAATGCAATCCGTGACACACTGGATGTCTGGTTCGACTCTGGCACAACCCATTATGCGGTGCTACGTGAACGTGAAGACCTGCAAGATCCTGCTGACTTGTATCTTGAAGGTTCAGATCAACACCGTGGCTGGTTCCAGTCTTCATTGCTGACCTCAATTGCCATCAATGAACGCGCGCCATATAAAGGCTTGCTCACCCACGGTTTTGTGGTCGATGAGAAAGGCCGTAAAATGTCTAAATCATTAGGTAATATCATTACCCCACAAGACATTATTAAAGATATGGGTGCAGATGGTTTACGCTTCTGGATTGCTTCTGCGGACTACCGTTATGAAATGACGGCTGGTAAAGAAATCTTTAGCCGTGCTTCAGATGGTTACCGTCGTATCCGTAACACCTTACGTTTCTTGCTGGCCAACCTGAATGGCTTCAAGCCATCTACAGATGCGCTGCCAGTGGACCAGTTGATTGCATTAGACCAATACATCCTGCAACGTGCTGCTGAGGTTCAAAAAACCATTCAGCAAGCCTATGAAGAGATGAATTTCCATATTGTGACCAATGCCCTCACCAACTTCTGTATCAACGATTTGGGTGGTTTCTATCTCGACATCATCAAAGATCGTCAATACACCACCAAGGCAGATTCACAAGCACGTCATTCTGCCCAAACCGCGCTGTACCATATCGTTCAGGCCTTTGTCCGCTGGATGGCACCAATTCTCAGCTTTACCGCACAAGAAGCATGGCCTTTAATTCCAGAACAAACTGAAAAATATGTATTTACCGCTGAATGGTATGACATTCCAACAGCCTCAACAGCAAACTTACTGTCTGAAGCAGATTGGCAAACATTGATTAGCGTAAAATCAGCAGTAAATAAACAGATTGAAGCAGCACGTAACGCTAAACTGATTGGCAGTAACTTATCTGCAAAAGTTGAACTTTGGGCAGATGAAGCATTACAGAAATTGTTGAACCAATTGGCTGATGAATTACGCTTTGTCTTGATCACCTCTCAAGTCATTGTTCATCCGTATGCTGAACAAGGTGAAAGCACTGACCTTGCCGGGTTACGTGTTCAGGTTTCAGCAGCAGATGGTGAAAAATGTGTACGCTGCTGGCATGTGCTGCCAGATGTAAATACACACGTTGGTCATGCTGGTTTATGCGCTCGTTGTATTATCAATGTCACTGGCAGTGGCGAAGTGAGAAAATATGCATAATTCTGTGCAAACAAGCCCCGCAAAAAAAGGCTTATTCCAGTTTTACCCGCACAACTTCATGTGGCTTGGACTTTCTGTCCTTGCCATTGTGCTGGATCAATGGACCAAATGGATTGCAAGTTCACATTTAAATTATGCTGATCCTGTTCCGGTTCTGCCTTTTTTAAACTGGACATTACTTCACAATCATGGCGCAGCATTTAGCTTTCTATCTGATGCAGGTGGCTGGCAACGTTATCTGTTTACCTCTCTAGCAGGCATTGTGTCGGTTATTTTTGTGTTCTGGCTGATGCGCATGCCAAAGAAAATGATCATTTTGCCTATGGCAATTGCGTTGATTCTCGGTGGAGCCATTGGCAACCTGATTGACCGTGTCAGTCTGGGCTATGTGGTCGATTTTATCCATGTCTATTACCAGAACAGCCATTTCCCGGCATTTAACCTTGCAGATAGTGCCATTACTTTGGGAACGATTTTACTGCTAATCGATACCTTCTTCCTCGAGAAGAAACGCAACCAAAATGCGGATAGATAAGATGAACGAAATTATTCACCCAAACGAAGAAATTCGTATCCAGGACGGTTCAAAAGTTGACTTGCACTTTTCGGTTTCAATCGAAAATGGTGTTGAGATCGACAATACCCGTGGCCGTGAAGAACCTGTCAGTCTGGTGATTGGCGACGGTAACCTGTTACCTGGCTTTGAAAAGGCTTTATTTGGTTTGCGAGCAGGCGATCGTCGTACTGTACATTTACCACCTGAAGACGCTTTTGGCCCGTGGAATGCTGAAAACATCCAGATCTTCGATACGGTTAAGTTTGAACAACGTCCCATCGTTGGTCATATGATTGAATTTGAAGATAAGGCCAAAGCCACCTTATTTGGAATTGTAAAATCGGTCAATGATGACACCACTGAAATCGATTTTAATCATCCACTAGCAGGCAAAAATATTACCTTTGAAGTGGAAATCTTCAAGGTCACCCCTGCTGGACAGCAAGGCATTAAATTGATGTAACATAAAAGCTCTCAAATGAGAGCTTTTTTTAACCCTGACTAAAAGTATAAGATCATTAAAAGACATTTATTTTCGATTCAAAGCAATAACACAGGAAGATCAATATGCTCATTTACATTATCGTCGGTAGCATCCGCGAAGGTCGCACAGCCATTAAAATCGCCAATTGGGTCGATCAGGCCATCAATGAACTTTCATTAAATGATATTCAGACCGAGATTATCGATCTAAAAGAATGGGCCTTACCTATCTTTGCAGGCGCGCATCCTCCAGCGACAGGTGTTTATGACCAACCTAAACAACAACAATGGGCCGATAAAATTGCCGCCGCTGATGCATTTATCTTGATTAGCCCTGAATATAATCATGGCTACAGTCCAGCACTCAAAAATGCATTGGATTACGTGGCTAAGGAATGGCAAGGTAAACCTGCGGCTTATGTGGGCTATGGTGCAACCAATGGCTCGCGCTCAATTGATCAACTCCGTCAGGTCGCGACCTATATCGGCTTGGTGGACAGCAATGCAGTTCTTGAAATCCGTGATATTTTTAAACGTAATAAAGAAGAAACGTTTGAAGCCAATGAGTTTGAAGTGAAAGGATTGTCAGCGTTAATAAGTAAACTACAGAAGTATCATATCGCTTAGTTGTACGCCTAAGCGTACGTTGATCAGGTAGATTTACGTCTACTCCACTTTCGACTTAGTCGCTATTATATGAATCATAGAGAGACAGGACGTCTCATTGAGAATAATAAAACACACAGGACGTGGTCGTTAATAGGATATCAACGACATAAGCGGAATATGAAGAAGCCCCGTCAGGATGATGGGGCTTCTTTTTATCTATTTGTTATCTATCTGAAGCATGTAACAGAAATTGACATCGTATCCCGCAAGATACAATCTGCCCCAGAAAGCCCTACATTTTTCATGTTTTTAGCTTGTTACCCTAAAATAAAAATGATTTTGAGGTCGTAACCATGGGTAAAAAAGCATTAATCATCACATCTAACGCAGGCGTTGAACATGATGAGCTGATTCAGCCACTCGAATTTTTAAAAGGCAAAGGTATTGAAGTCATCCATGCTGCAGAAAGCTTTGATGCGGTGCAGACGGTAAAAGGTGATAAGGCACTTGGTCCAAGTTATACACCACAAGCCTCATTAGATCAGGTTTCTGTAGAAGATTACGATATTTTGATTATTCCTGGCGGTACCGTTAATGCCGATACCTTACGGCTCAATGAAAAAGCCCATGCCATCATTCAATATTTTACCGATCAAAACAAGCCGATTGCCGCAATCTGTCATGCGCCTTGGACACTCATCAATGCAGAACGGATTAAGGATAAAAATCTAACGTCCTATAAAAGCATTCGTCTGGATCTAGAAAATGCAGGCGCACTCTGGGTGGATGAAGCGGTACATCGTTGTAATACCAATGACTGGCCTCTTATCACCTCACGCTGCCCAGATGATATCCCGCAGTTCAATGAAGCCATTTTGAAAGAGTTGAGCCAAGAATAAGTTCTTAGATAACATTATTTTTCTATAGCCAATAAAAAACACCCCCTAACGTTAGTTAGGGGGTGTTTGTATTTAAAAGCTG
>NZ_JBLVVH010000096.1:0-203 GCF_051947995.1 Acinetobacter calcoaceticus
ATCGGTCAGGTCCTGACTGGCCTGATCCAGTTGGCCTTTATTGACTGCATCAGTGGCATCGGTCCCATCGGCAACATTCGTGACTTTGGTCCCTGCAGCATCGATGCCGTCTTTGGTGACACTTGGGCCACCGGTGATGGTCATGCCATCGTTGTTGATGACGGTATCGCCCGCAGTCACGCTATCCACTTTCAGGTCACGGT
>NZ_JBLVVH010000011.1:0-92603 GCF_051947995.1 Acinetobacter calcoaceticus
TCAATAAAGGCCAACTGGATCAGGCCAGTCAGGACCTGACCGATAAGGGTTTTGGCATTACTGCACAGGACGGCACAACGGTACAGAAAAAACTGGGTGAAGCAGTCGATGTAGTGGGTGCAGATCCAAACATCAGCACTAAAGTTCAAGATGGCAAAGTTGCAATTGAACTGGCGAAAGATCTAAGCGTGAATAGCGTGACTGCAGGCGATACCGTGATGAATACAGATGGTGTCACGATTGCCAATGGTCCAAGCATAACCAAATCCGGTATTGATGCGGCGGGCAATAAAGTGACCAATGTTGCTGCCGGTACTGACGGTACGGATGCGGTGAATGTAGATCAGTTAAAAACCTCTACTGCCGCATCAAAAACTGAAGTTGAAGCGGGTAAAAATATAACGGTGGATAGTAGCACTGGGGCAGATGGGCAAACCATCTATACTGTGGCAACTGCAGATGATGTTGAGTTCAACACTGTGAAAGTGGGTGATGTCAATATTGATGGTGCAACAGGCAAAATCACGGGTGTAACCGATGGTACTGTCGCGGCAGATTCAACTGAAGCGATTAATGGTAGCCAGTTGCACAATACGGCACAAAGCACAGCAGATGCCTTGGGTGGCGGCTCAACGGTCAATCCTGATGGAACTGTTTCTAAGCCAACCTATAACATTAATGGTACCGACACCAATAACGTGGGTGATGCACTGGCAGAACTAGATAAAGGCTGGACTCTGCAGTCTAACGGGGGCAATGCGGGCGCCGTCAAGGCTGGCGATACCGTTGATATTGGCACCGCAGATGATGAAGAAAACTTACAGGTGGCGAAAGAAGGCAATGATATTAAATACAGCCTGAATCGTGACCTGAAAGTGGATAGTGTGACAGCTGGCAATACCCGTCTGGATAATACCGGTGTTGAAGTTAAAGATCCTGTGGGGAACACTACTTCGATGGTTGCAGGCGGCACCATTACTAAAGATGCACAAGGCAACAGCACTGCGCAGACTGCAGCAGGTACCACCATCAAGAATGCGCAGGGTGATACTACATTGCTTAATAGCACAGGTCTGGCATTTACAGATGCGGATGGTCAGCCTGTGGGGCCAAGTGTGAGTCGTACCGGAATGGATGCAGGTGACCTGAAAGTGACCAATGTCGCGCCAGGCACCGTGAGTGCAGATTCAAAAGATGCCATTAATGGTAGTCAACTCCATGCCCAAGGCGAAGGTGTGAAGAATATTATTGGTGGCAATACCCAATATGATCCAGACACCGGAACTTACACCAATCCAGATATTGGCGGGACAGGTCAGAACAATATCAATGATGCGATTGGTTCAATAGGAAAAGCTGCTACAGCTGCAAAAACAGAAGTTGAAGCTGGCAAGAACATGACCGTGGAAAGTACCACGGGGGCGAATGGACAAACCATCTATACGGTGGCGACTGCAGATGATGTTGAGTTTAACTCGGTGAAAGTCGGTGATGTCAATATTAATGGATCGACAGGCAAAATCAGTGGTGTAGCAGCAGGTGATGTCAATCCGGATTCAACCGATGCTGTTAACGGTAGCCAGTTAGCCAATAATGCTCAAAGTGTGGCAGATGCCTTGGGTGGCGGTTCAACGGTTAATCCGGACGGTACAATCTCTGCGCCGAACTACAGCGTGAATGGTACTAGTTTGAGCAATGTTGGCGATGCAATTACCGAGCTGGACAAAGGCTGGAACTTGCAAACTAACGGTGCCAATAGTGGTGCTGTAAAAGCCGGTGATACGGTAGATATCGGCACGGCAGATGGCGAAGAAAACCTACAAGTTGCGAAAGAAGGTAACAATATCAAGTACAGCCTGAACCGTGACCTGAAAGTCGATAGCGTGACCGCAGGCGATACGGTCATCAATAACGACGGTATGACCATTACTGGCGGTCCGAGTATGACCAAATCAGGTATCGATGTGGCGGGCAACAAGATCAGCAATGTTGCTGCAGGTACTGACGGTACGGATGCGGTGAATAAAGATCAGCTGGATCAGACGGCAGCAGCTGCAAAAACCGAAGTTGAAGCTGGCAAGAACATGACTGTGGATAGTAAAACAGGTGCAGATGGGCAAACTATCTATACGGTGGCGACTGCAGATGATGTTGAGTTCAACTCGGTGAAAGTCGGTGATGTCAATATTGATGGTGCAACAGGCAAGATCAGTGGTGTAGCAGCAGGTGATGTCAATCCGGATTCAACCGACGCGGTGAATGGTAGTCAGTTAGCCAACAATGCTCAAAGTGTGGCAGATGCCTTGGGTGGTGGTTCAACGGTCAATCCGGATGGCACAGTCTCTGCACCGAACTACAGTGTAAACGGCAACAGTCTGAACAATGTTGGTGATGCCATTACGGAACTGGACAAAGGCTGGAACCTACAAAGTAACGGTGCTAATGCCGGTGCAGTCAAGGCAGGTGATACGGTTGATATCGGTACCGCAGAGGGCGAAGAAAACCTACAAGTGGCGAAGGATGGCAACAACATCAAGTACAGCCTGAACCGTGACTTGAAAGTGGATAGCGTGACTGCGGGAGATACTGTAATCAACAATGACGGCATGACCATTGCCGGTGGCCCAAGCGTCACCAAGGCCGGTATCAATGCAGGCAATAACAAAATCACGGGGGTTGCGCCAGGAACGGTTAGTGCAGATTCAACCGATGCCATCAACGGTAGCCAGCTCCATGCCCAAGGTGAAGGTGTGAAGAATATTATTGGTGGTAATACTCAATATGATCCAGACACTGGAACTTACACCAATCCAGATATTGGCGGGACAGGTCAGAACAATATCAATGATGCGATTGGTTCAATAGGCAAAGCTGCGGCAGCTGCAAAAACGGAAGTTGAAGCTGGCAAAAATATGACTGTGGAAAGTGCGACGGGTGCGGATGGACAAACTATCTATACCGTGGCGACGGCTGATGATGTCGAGTTCAACACCGTGAAAGTCGGTGATGTCAATATTGATGGGTCGACAGGCAAAATCAGTGGTGTAGCAGCAGGTGATGTCAATCCGGATTCAACCGATGCTGTTAACGGTAGCCAGTTAGCCAATAATGCTCAAAGCGTGGCAGATGCTTTGGGTGGCGGTTCAACGGTCAATCCGGACGGTACAATCTCTACGCCGAACTACACGGTGAATGGCAATAACGTCAGTAATGTGGGCGATGCAATCACCGAGTTAGACAAAGGCTGGAACTTACAAAGTAACGGTGCTAATGCCGGTGCAGTCAAGGCAGGTGACACGGTTGATATCGGTACCGCAGATGGTGAAGAAAACCTACAAGTAGCGAAAAAAGGTAATACCATCAAGTACAGTCTGAGTCGTGATCTGAATGTGGATAGCGTGACGGCTGGGGATACCCTGATCAATACGGATGGCATGACCATTAGCGGTGGTCCAAGCGTCACCAAAGCCGGTATCAGTGCAGGCAATAAGAAAATTACCAATGTTGCGCCAGGAACTGTCAGTGCAGATTCAACCGATGCCATCAACGGTAGTCAGCTCCATGCCCAAGGCGAAGGTGTGAAGAATATTATTGGCGGTAATACTCAATATGATCCAAACACAGGCAAATACACCAACCCGGATATTGGTGGTACGGGCAAAGACAACATCAATGATGCGATTGGCGCGGTCGGTGATGCTGCGAAGGCAGCAAAATCTACAGTGAGCAACAAGGATGGCAATATCACGGTGAATGAAACTACAAAACCGGATGGCAGCAGAGACTATGAAGTTGGTTTAGCCAAAGATATTAAGGTCGACAGTGTGACGGCTGGCGGTACCAAAGTAGATGGCGATGGTTTACATATTGATGGTGGTCCAAGCGTCACCAAAGATGGTATTGATGCGGGTGACAAGAAAGTCACGGGCGTTGCAGATGGAACCGTGGCCAAAGACTCGAAAGATGCAGTTAATGGCGGGCAGTTAAGAGGCGTTTCAGATAGTGTTGCAGGTGCGATTGGTGGTAATACCACGGTGAATCCAGATGGTACGATCACTACCAGCAATATTGGTGACACAGGCTATAACAACATCAATGATGCGATTAAATCTGTGAAACAGGATGCCCAAGCTGCAAAAACTTCGGTAAGCAATACGGACAACAATCTTACAATCAATAAAACGACTAAAACAGATGGTAGTACCGACTATGAAGTGGGTCTGGCAGACAAGATCAAGGTCAAACAGGTTGATGCGGATCAGGTCAATGTTGCTGGTGATCAGGGCAAGACCAGTATCAGTGGTGGCGGCATCAGTATCACTGGACCGAAGGGCGAGCAGGGTCCAAGCATGACCACAAGCGGTATCAATGCAGGTGGCAAGAAAGTCACCGGGGTTGCAGATGGTGCGATTGCCAAGGATTCGAAAGATGCAATTAACGGTAGCCAGTTACATCAGTCTTATCAGGATGTAGGCGCAGCGCTTGGCGGCGGTGCAAGCTATGATCCGTCGAAAGGCTGGACTGGGCCAAGTTATGAGATCGCTGGAACTAAACATGACAATGTCGGTGACGCATTAGGAGCGCTGGATAATGCCGATAAAGCATTGGGTGACCGGATTACCAACCTTGGCGACCAGATGCAACAGGCTTTCTATGACACCAACCAACGCATTGATGATGTTAAAAAACTTGCCAATGCCGGTGTTGCTGCTGCCATGGCCCTTGAAACTGCACCTTATATTTCGGGTAAATATACCTATGCTGTCGGGGCCGCTTACCATGGTGGCGAAAATGCAGTCGGTGTCACTCTGCGTAAAACTGCTGACAATGGACGCTGGTCACTGACCACGGGCGTGGCGGCTGCTTCTCAGGGTGATCCAAGTTTCCGTGTCGGTCTGAGTGGCGTATTTGATTAATCATCCATTCTAGAGCAAGGAGAACCCCGCGCGGGTTCTCCTGATTACAACAATAATCAAGAGAGGCACACATGAAAAAAATACAAGCTTTAGCATTGATGGTGTTTGCAAGTACCGCATTCACGATTCAGGCAGAAACACAGGGTGAAGTTGAGTTAACCCAAGCTCAGGACGTGACGTTTCCGGAAGTGAATAAAAGCTATCTTAAGCTGGTCAAGCGTTATGAATATAACGATGTGGCCCGTCTGGATACTGGTATGAACAAGGACCAGTTCCGTCATATTCTTGGTAATCCGCACTTTAGTGAAGGTGTATTTGCGGTCAAGACCTGGAACTATGTACTGGATATCCGCGTTCCCAATACTCAGGACTATAAACGTTGCCAGCTACGGATTGACTTTGACAAGCACTACATTGCCAATCGCTTATCGTGGAAAGGTGAGGAATGTCAGGGGTTAATGGCGTGGGGTGCTAACAATGTGGTGCCAACACCTTTACCTGCACCATTACCGCAAGCAACCCCGCAATCAGGCGCGGTCTTCTTTGCTTTTGACCGTTCAGATGCCAACGCGATAGAGCCAGGTTCTGCCAATATGGCAGAGATGGCGGAGCAAATTAAAAAATCCGACCAGCCTGTGATGATTTCCGGTTATACAGATCGTCTGGGAGCATTTAATTATAATCAGGCACTTTCTTCACAACGGGCCAATACCGTGACCCAACTGCTGATCCAGCAAGGCGTTGATCCCGCCCGTATACAGGTACAGGCGAATGGAGAGACAGAAGTTTATCAACACTGTTCAGGTCAGGCACGAAATACCCAGTTGCTTGAATGTCTGGCACCGAACCGTCGTGTCAATATTCAGTGGTAAGTGAGTCTGAATGAACAAAGTGCAGGTGTTTTTCACCTGCACTGTTTTAAATGAAATTATATGATTGAAAAACACTTATTTTTTTATTTGTATATTTGAATAAATGGTAAAGTAATAGATATATAAAATAAAAAAGATGAATCTAAAAAAAAGTAAAAATAAACTAAATCTTAAATTTTTCCTAAAATGGTTATTTTAATGTTCTAAAGTGTTAAATAAATCAACTTGAATTTTGTTAGGGTATAGGGGAGTAAATACTGAGATAGATGGTATGTTTCATACTTTTTTACATTGTGAAAGAAATATAAAACTACATCTTATTGAAATCGGAAATAAAGATTTAAAACATGCAGTGGTTTTTTTTCTGCTCGATGTTGAAAAATTTTTTTCGATTATCGATGATCTATCATTAGATTTCTTTCGTATTATCCTGGTCTACAAGTGTGAAATATTAGATCAGGGCTTTTCTGAAACAGAGTTTTTAAAAGGTGTGGCCTATTTAGTTGAACGACTGGAAGCAGAAGATATTCATTGTATATTCGAATCTGATCTCGAACCTGCTTATAAAAATGCATTATGTTCGAGTTACTTTTTTGATTCTGTGACCATTTGCAGAAGTTTTAATAAAATATGTATGGAGGCGTTTTTTGCAGCCAATCCATATGTATATGAAAATAAAAAATCGATCGATTTTATCGAGAAAGTTAATCAGCAGATTAATAATACTTTATCGGAAGGAGAACCTTATTTATTAAAAGTCGCGAAAAAAATGAAATTAACACCGCGAATTTTATCTAAAAAAATAAAAAATGAAGGAGAGGAGTTTAAGCTATTGGTAAAAAGAAAAAGACATGAGAAGGCATTACTTTTATTGCAGGATAAAGATGTGAGCTTATCGGATATCGCTTACACATTGGGGTATACGGAACATAGCGCATTTACACGTGCATTTAAAGGATGGACAGGATGTTCGCCTTGTCAGTTCAGAAAGTATTTTAAATAACCCAATGTGAGGCAGATAATTTGGATATTCGGGATTTAAAAACCTTTATATACGTTGTCGATAACCAGTCGATCACCATTGCTTCTGAAAAGCTAGGTGTGAATCAGTCGACGGTGACGAAACGTATTGGTAATATGGAAGACATCCTCAAAGGTGTATTGTTTAACCGTAAAACGAGACCGTTACAACTCACCAGTTTGGGCGAAAAGGTTTATTTCAAAGGATGCCTGATTTTAAAGGAACTAGAGGCTCTTGCAAATTCTGGTTATCAGGCAGAAGAAAACAATAACAAGCAAATTAAGATTGGAATTCCACACACACTTGCAGATGATTTACTGGAGCACGTTGTTTTTGAAGCAAAAAAAACGGATTTACTCAGAGATCTTGATATCTCAAGTGGCTGGGGGCGTAGTCTGATCCAGCAAATTCAGGAGGAAGAAATTGATCTTGCTACCTTTATGATTCCGTCTAACCTCAGGATTCCCCCTGATTTACTCTTTTCTAAAATTGGTACACTTGAATTTGTAGTGGTCTGTAAAAGGGGACAGGCTTATAAATACAGTAACTTTGAAAAGTGCAGTAAAAAAGGCTGGATCTTGCATCCGGAAGGTTGCTGCTTCCGGGAAAGTCTGGCCAAGTTATTATATGAACGGAATCTGGGATTTTATATTAACCGGGAAATCTTCGGGCTGGAGCTGCAGTTGCAGAGTATTCTGAGAGGTGAAGGGTTGGGAATTTTCCCGAAACCTTTTTTTGATAAGTTTAGTTTAAAAAATAATGGCTTGGAACGTATTGAGCTAAAAGATTTTCCGCTGCATTTGAATGTCGGCATCGTGAAGTCTCAAAGTATGGACAATGAAAAAGCCCGTTCATTTTTAGAGATTGTGAAAAAACGCTATTTTTAGTTTAGTCCTGATCAACTGACAAGAAAAAAGCCCTTATTTTGAAGGGCTTTTTTCTTGTTTTACTGAGCGTTCTGATCGTCATTGATGACTTCAAGTGCTGCCCGAAAGGCTTCCTGAGTGGCTGGTGCGCCGCAATAAGGCAGGCTATGTAATAACACTTCCTGTATTTCCTCGACACTGGCGCCATTGTTTAACGCGCCACGAATATGTCCTTTCAACTCGGTTGGACTTTTCAGTGCGGTGAGGAATGCGATCGTGACCAGAGAACGATATTTACGTGGCAATACGCCTTCACGTTGCCAGGTTGATCCCCAGGCATGCTCATTAATCCAGTCCTGTAAGGGTTGAGTGAAAGGAACGGTATTGTCCTGTGCACGTTTTACAAATGATTCGCCCATGACTTCGGTACGAACTTTTAATCCATTTTCAAAATCTTGTTGTGACATATTTTTACTCTTTTAAGCACGCAACAGAAGGAGTAAGGTTGCGAAACGTATTTTATCCTAACCGAATCATTCCATAAGCTAAAGTCATTGCAATGGACTGACGGTTCTCAAGCTGAATAAACAAAATTTTCAAACAAGATGATGAGCGATTTAATTTTCGTAGTAGCTCAATTGTGGATAAGTGAAGCGATATCCACAAAGGCTAAAGCCAATCATTTGAGCTGTTGCGATTTATATCTGGAGCAGATTTTGAATCGTGTAAAATAGAGCATGGACTATTGTGTAATTTAAGCGATTTCTGTTTGTCCGACCTGATGATAAGCACGATTAAAATAAACCAGACTATGGTCATGCTGGCCTTGCTGAATGGCGACGATGCGGCAAATAAAAATGGTATGGGTTCCCACGGCCTGAACCTGCTCAATCTCACAATCAAAATTCACCAGTGCATCCTTTAACACCGGTGCACCAGTTTCTAATTCAGTCCACAGCCCATGTGTAAATCTTTCTTCCGGACTTAATCGGGATGAAAATGCTTTAGAAATATGTTCATGCTGAGCGCTTAGCACATTTACGCTGAGGATTTTATTTTCCACAAAATGTGTATGGGAACTGGATGCCTGATTCATACAGACCAGTAATGTCGGAGGTGTATCGGTCACACTACATACAGCAGATGCAGTGAATCCGTAACGACCAGACAAGCCAGCCGTGGTAATGACACTGACGGCACTTGTTAATAAAGACATTGCATTTCTAAAGTCGGTCGCTTCAATCATCACTTTATTCCCAAATTGAGCCTGATCTGTTGAAGAAGCCAAGGGCTAGCTGATGTAACCCTTTAGCTATCAAGAGATGGGTAAATATTAAGCGGAGAGTTCTCTTCGAACGATGTCGGCACCCGCACTTAAAGCATGCAGTTTGCCTGTGGCCACCTGACGTGATAACGGTGCCATGCCACAATTGGTCGAAGGATAGAGCTTATCTGCATCCACGAACTGAAGCGCTTTACGCAGGGTATCTGCAACTTGTTCAGGTGTTTCAATCTGATTGGTAGCAACGTCAATTGCACCCACCATCACTTTTTTGCCACGAATCAGTTCAATCAGATCCATAGGCACACGAGAGTTCTGACATTCGAGTGAGATGATGTCGATTTTAGATTGTTGTAGCTTTGGAAACGCTTCTTCATATTGGCGCCATTCTGACCCCAGTGTCTTTTTCCAGTCGGTATTGGCTTTGATGCCATAACCGTAGCAAATGTGGACCGCGGTTTCACATTTCAGCCCTTCCAGTGCACGCTCTAAAGTTGCCACGCCCCAGTCATTCACTTCATCAAAGAACACATTAAATGCAGGCTCATCAAATTGAATAATATCAACACCAGCCGCTTCGAGTTCTCGTGCTTCCTGATTCAGGATTTTAGCGAATTCCCACGCCAGCTTTTCACGGCTTTTATAGTGACCATCATAAAGCGTATCAATCATGGTCATCGGGCCAGGCAGCGCCCATTTGATCGGTTGAGTGGTTTGCTGGCGTAAAAACTTGGCATCTTCCACAAACACCGGTTTTTGACGAGATACGGCCCCGACCACTGATGGCACACTTGCATCATAGCGGTTACGGATACGCACGGTCTCACGTTTTTCAAAATCGACGCCGTCCAGATGTTCAATAAAGGTGGTGACAAAATGCTGGCGGGTCTGTTCGCCATCGCTGACGATATCAATACCGGCATGGCGTTGTTCTTGTAAGGACAGACGCAATGCATCCTGTTTGCCTTCAATTAATTGCTCATCTTGCAACTTCCAAGGTGACCAGAGTTTTTCAGGTTCCGCCAGCCAAGACGGTTTTGGTAAGCTGCCAGCAGTTGAAGTCGGTAATAATATTTTCATAATCAATAATCTTGTTTATCTAGGTGAATAAATTAATTAGTTTGCAGCCCATTGCTGAAGAATCGTGTGGTAAGGCTTGATGAACTGTTCTTCGGTAAATTTACCTTGTTTAATCGCCAACTGGCTGCGCTCTTCCCGGTCATAAACAATACGTGTTAATGAATAGTCCTGATGCTTCAAGCTTGGCTGGTAAGTTTTTCCTGCGACTGAATTCGCGTTATAAATCTCTGGGCGGTAGATTTTCTGGAAGGTTTCCATGGTACTAATCGTGCCGATCAGTTCCAGGTCAGTGTAATCATCCAGCAGATCACCGCGATGGTAAAAGGCCAACGGGGCCACACTATTTGGCGGCATGAAATAGCGAACTTTTAAGCCCATTTTTTCGAAATACTGATCCGTTAATGAATATTCATCCTGCTGATATTCTACGCCCAGCACTGGATGCTGATTTGCAGTTTGATGATAAGTCTTGCTGCTGGAAACGCTCAGGCAAATCACCGGAGATTTATGGAAGTTACTGTTATAGGTATTTGAGTTCAGGAATGATTTAAAGATTTTCCCGTGCAATTCACCATAGTTTTCTGGAAGGCTAAATTGCGTCTTGTCTTTATTATGTTCAAGCAGTAACACACTAAAATCATAATCGCGCACATACGAGGAAAAATTGTTTCCGACGATACCGTCAAAGCGTTGATTATTCTTATGGTCTACAATATTGGTTTTCAGGATTTCAATGGTCGGGAAGGTCTCACCTTTACCTTCAACATCAATATCAACCGAAATGATTTCAAGTTCGACAGAATAACGGTCTGCTATCGGGTTATCCCAATGTGCCAGACTATTAAAACGGTTGTTAATCATTTTTAAGGTATTGCGCAGATTTTCTTGGCGACTTTCACCTCTGGCCAAATTGGCAAAGTTAGTGGTGATCCGCGTATTGTCTGAGGGCTGATAGTTTTCATCGAAACTAATGCGCTTAATCGTAAATGTAAACTCTTTGCTCATGATGATCTGATACCCTAAATTCTGAGATAAAACCTTATTTCTGTGTTGCCCTTTCTGGATGTTCCAATTTATTGGAGTCTCCCAGTCAATCGGATTTTCAGTCGGTTCTGATGTTTGCCGAAGCAGTTCCATCAGAATCAACCCTCAGATTGTCTCGTGTGAAGAGCATGCAGTAATTTATACTTGAAACATGACATGAATAAAAATGATTTTGTTTCACTGAAAAGTGAGTGAAATTCATGTTTGCAAGTTTTATGTGCTCTCACGGCCATTGCACGACCCCAGAAATCGTAAAATGATCCTCTGGTTTACTTTCAAGGTATATCCCTTATAATTTCAGGTCTGCGCTATGGCCCAGAATTCTCCCTTTTTAAATTTTTTCATTATGTCTTTATTTTCTCAGTGCTTAGAGCAGAAGCAATTCTGTATTCTAGTGGAATATCTATGTTCTAACCGTGATACGCCCGCAGTTCCCCCAAGTCTGGCTGGCTATCCCGCCATGATGACGTTGGCTGATCGTGTGCATAGCGATGAAGACCTTGCACCATTAGAGTTGGCACAAAAATACGCGCCTGAGATTGAAAAACTTTTGCATTTTTCCGGTAAAGGTCGGGATATTCAAGAATTTGAACACTTTCTCGATCAGGCCGAGCAGCAGGGATATCACAATCTTCTTTTATTAACTGGAGATAAACTGAAGAATCATAATTTTGGACGGGACATTCCTGCACAACGGTCTCGTTATTTAGAGTCCGTAAGTGCTGTGATGGCGGCGAAACAACGGAATGTGTTTAATATCGGCGTGGCTTTTAATCCGTTTAAATATACGACAGCGGAGCGGGATGCCCAATATCTGAAACTGCATAAAAAGATCAAAGCGGGCGCAGACTTTTTGATTACCCAGCTTGGATTTGATCTGGATTGTCTTCAGCACAGCCAATCCTTTATCTCTCAGCATTATAAACAATTTCCTTTAATTGCCTGCGTCATGCCGCTGACTTTAAAACGCGCGCAATTTATGCTGAAACATCAGGTTGCTGGACTGGTGATTCCAGCACATATTGTGCATGTCCTGAAGAGTGAGTACGAGACTGATCCTGTTCAGGCGGAAGCAAATGTCTACGCGCGTTGTGCGTTGCAGATCCTGATTTGTAAACATCTTGGTTTTGTTGGGGTGCATTTATCGGCTTGTCATAAGCAATCAGAACAACAAAAACTGGAACAGTTTTTAAAGCAATATGAAAACTGGTCTTTAGCAGCCTGTGAAAAAGCTTGGAAACAATTGTGGAGAATGGAGACAGGCCTTGAGCTTAAGCCTGAGCTGTCCACTTTTTCAAAACCTGTCCCACCAGCCCAGATTTTAAAATATAAGCAAATGCATTTAATGCATCAGCTTTTTTTTGCGTCTCATGCGGCGCTCGGGATTGGCCGTTTTATTTTTAAAGCCAATTTCTGGAATAAAGCTCGGCCTGATCAGCTTTTATTGAAAATGGAACATTGGAGCAAACATCCACTGGTGGGCTGTGAAAGTTGTGGGCACTGCCGTCTGGATGACACGCTGTATATCTGCCCTGAAACCTGTCCCAAAGGGCTTGCCAATGGTCCCTGTGGCGGGACAAGTTTAGACCGGTGCGAGTTTGGTGACCGAGAGTGTATCCATTCAGTCAAAGCCCGATTGGCAAAAAGCATAGATCAAACCGAGGTGTTAAGAAGTAAACTGATCCCTGCGATTTCAATTGAAACCCGTTATACCAGTTCATGGAAAAACTGGTTTAGAAATTCAGACCTAAACTGATTAGAGTCATTGGTACTTATTGGTTGATCCATTCTGAAATGACCTGAGCCAATTGTTCAGGCTGCTCAAGGGGGATCATATGTCCAGAATTTTCGATTACTGCTAATTCTGAATCACGAATTTCATGAGAAAGCTCCAGTGCTTCTTCTTTTGAGCGGAGTTGATCTTGAGCAGCAGAGATAATGAGTGTTGGGCAGCTTATTTTATTCATATCTCCACATTTTCTGTTTAATAAAGATTGCCTTACGAAAGCCTCATAACCAAGGTTGATCCCCATTTTTTGAATGCGTTTAATGAGCAGCTTATTTTGTACATCCGCTGGATGGAGGGTTTTGGCGATAGAAATTGAACTCAAACCATGAAACTTTTCTTGGGTGCTGAGTCGAATCGCGGTGAGCTTTTGTTGTTTTTGTTCTTCTGTGTCAGGTCGTAAAGATGAGGCAATAAGAATTAAGCTAGAAACTTTCTCTGGAAATTGTTCAGTTAAAGATCGGGCAATATAACCGCCTAATGAAAATCCGACGAGTATAAATTCCTTAGGCGCATCTTTTGCAATGTTCTGAGCAATTTCAGTAATTGTCTCACCCTGTAATAAATTTGCTCTCATGATATTCCATGTTTCTGGGAGCAGTGGAACAAGTTCATCCCAAAGAGATTCATCTAACATAAAGCCAGGAATGAACACGATGGATATGCTTTTTTGATTCATTGGATTGAGAGGTCTTACTCATTTTATTCAGTATTACCTAAATCAGGAGAGTGGGCAACTTGGAGAATGTTAGCTCAGGATTGGGTTGATTAGATGTTCCGCTTAGAGCGTTAGGTATAGGGTTACTCGAGTTCCAGTTGATGATCGTCTTTGGTCACTTTAATTTTTAGTTTTTTATACTTATGTTTATTGGGATCAAGGGCTGAGCTTTTGTAAGTGAGATTGTCATAAAAGGTTAATAAATAAGGGGGATTTTAACTGTGATGTGGATAACTTAAGACATATCAACAATCGAAAAATATATTTTAGAAATCTGCTACAATTGCGCCAATTTTAAATTCTTTCGCACGCCATCTGTTCTTGCCATCGTTTGCAGATACATATGGGTGCACAAATTGTAGATTTTTAGCATGTTTAAAGATGAATTAGCGGCACAGGTTGCCCAACGACGCACATTTGCGATCATTTCCCACCCCGATGCGGGTAAAACCACCATGACAGAGAAACTGCTGTTATGGGGTAAGGCCATTCAGGTTGCGGGGATGGTAAAAAGCCGTAAGTCTGACCGTTCTGCTACATCCGACTGGATGGAAATGGAAAAAGAGCGTGGCATTTCGATTACTACCTCGGTGATGCAATTCCCTTATAAAAAGCACACCATCAACCTGCTGGATACACCGGGACATGAAGACTTCTCGGAAGATACCTATCGTACCTTGACGGCGGTTGACTCGGCACTCATGGTGATCGATGGCGCCAAAGGTGTCGAAGAACGGACCATTAAATTGATGGAAGTGTGTCGTATGCGCGACACGCCAATCATTTCATTCGTCAACAAAATGGACCGTGAAATCCGTGAACCATTAGAATTGCTGGATGAAATTGAAAGTGTCCTGAACATCCGTTGCGTACCGATCACCTGGCCTTTGGGGATGGGACGTGACTTTGCGGGTGTCTATAACCTGCTTGAAGACAAGCTTTATGTTTATAAAGCTGGTTTTGGTTCAACCATTACCGATATCGATGTTCGTGATGGTTATGATCATCCGGATATCCGTGAAAAAGTGGGTGAGTTGGCATGGGCTTCTTTTGAAGAATCCCTTGAGCTGGTGCAGATGGCCAATGAACCACTGGACCGTGAATTATTCTTGCAAGGCAAGCAAACTCCTGTTCTGTTTGGTACGGCATTGGGTAACTTTGCCGTGGACCATGTTCTGGATACCTTTATTAACTGGGCACCAGAACCGAAAGCACATCCAACTCAAGAACGTATGGTTGAAGCCAAAGAAGAAGGTTTCACTGGCTTCGTGTTTAAGATTCAGGCCAACATGGATCCGAAACACCGTGACCGGATTGCCTTCATGCGTATTTGCTCAGGTAAATATGAAAAAGGCCTGAAAATGAATCATGTACGTATCGGTAAAGACGTGCGTATCAGTGATGCATTGACCTTTCTTGCGGGTGAGCGTGAGCATCTGGAAGAAGCTTGGCCGGGGGATATCATTGGTTTGCACAACCACGGTACTATCCAGATTGGTGATACCTTTACCAGTGGTGAAAGCTTGCACTTTACCGGTATTCCACACTTCGCACCGGAAATGTTCCGCCGTGTACGCTTGAAAGATCCTTTGAAATCGAAGCAATTGCAAAAAGGTTTGAAAGAGTTATCTGAAGAAGGTGCAACACAGGTGTTCATGCCACAAATCAGTAATGACCTGATTGTCGGTGCAGTCGGTGTGTTACAGTTTGATGTGGTGGCCTATCGCTTAAAAGAAGAATATAAGGTGGACTGTATTTATGAGCCGGTGAGTGTTCATACGGTACGCTGGATTCACTGTGATGATGAAAAAATCCTGAATGAGTTTAAGAAAAAGGCGCATGATCAGCTTTCGGTTGATGGTGGTGGTCACTTAACTTATCTGGCACCAAGCCGTGTTAACTTGCAATTGATGCAAGAACGCTGGCCGGATATCCAGTTCCGTAACACACGAGAACACTAAACTGTATAAAAACAGCTTCTAATTAGAGGCTGTTTTTAATTGAACGATCTAAAAATAAAGGATGATGAGATGAATGCTTTAAAACCACTTTTTGCTGTCAGTGTCTTGATTGGAATGATGGCTTTAACCGCATGTGATCATCCAGATAAAAATAAAGCCGATACCGCCGAAAGCAAACCGGCTGCGGTACCAGTCGAAAAAGCTGAAGTCTTGCCTTACTTAAATATGAAAGAGGCCAAGGCCGACTATGCCTTGCCATTTTGTGAAAAGAAAAACTGTATTGATGTCGATATCCAGACGGTAAAAACTCAGGACGAATGGCTAAATGCATGGATTGCAAAAAATCAGTCCAAGGTGATCCAGCAGCAAATTGAGCTGGATAAAAACCTGACGCTGCAACAAGCTATTAATGCCTATGTGAAAAAGTCAGATGAGTGGCAGGACAAGTATTCTAAAAATAAGGCCTATGAACTGCATCTGAATACCCGGATTGCTTCACAGCGCAATCAATATGTGCTGTTACAGGTGGGAGTTAATGCCCAGCAAGAAGATATTGCGGTGAAAGATCGCTTCTATTTCTTTGTGGCGGATCGCAAGTTGCAAAAGAGTCTCAGCGTGCTGGATGTGATCCAGAAAAATCAGCAAAATGCCTTAAACGATATTGTACAGGCCCATTATCAACAATGGATTGCAAAACAATCGGCAGAAGTGAAAAAACAGGTGCCAAAAAAACTGTATTGGGGACAGGCGGACTGGTTCTTTGATGGCGAGGGTATCGGTTTACATTATCGGGCCAATGAAATTAGCAAAGATGCCCCGCAACTGGATATTTATTTAACCACTGAACAGACTCGGCAGATGCTGCAAGCTGAGATTTATCAACGCATGTTTTGATTTTGTTTAGGGCTGCTTTTTTGAGTTTCGTATAGAAATTGCATGTGCTTCTGGCAGTTTTGCATGAACTTCGATAGCATTTAAAAATCTTGTGTAATAACAATGCCTATA
This sequence comes from Acinetobacter calcoaceticus, assembly GCF_051947995.1. Lineage (GTDB taxonomy): Bacteria > Pseudomonadota > Gammaproteobacteria > Pseudomonadales > Moraxellaceae > Acinetobacter. Next base: position 16,552 of record NZ_JBLVVH010000011.1, read on the forward strand.
GGTTTCAGATGAAAACATTTTATAAATATAGCGTTCTTGCATGTGCTGTTTTACTTGCAGCCTGCCAGCCTAAATCGGAGCCAAAACAATCACAGGATAAGCCGCAAGATCCACCTGCGGTACAACAGCAGGCTGAACCTGTTTTACAAGGCGAAACGGTTAAGATTGCGGTAAAACTCCCTGAATGTAAGGGCAATACCTGTCCTGACTTTACGGTTGAGCGTTTGCAAAGTAATTTCCCGTTTATTGATCAGTTACTCGATCAGCAAATTCTTGAACAGCTTGGCAAAATGCTCGAGGTGGTCGATGCGGATGCACCAGCAGCTTCAACCGCAAAAAACACTGGATCAAAATCCGATCTGGACACTCAGGCGCAGTTATATGCTGATTCATTTGTCAAAATTGATGAAGAGTTAAAAGCGTTAAGTAGCAGCCACCAGATCAGCTTAATGATCAAGCCAAAGATCTTGCAGCCGAAAGGTAAACTGGCAACAGTGGTCCTGAATAGCAGCAGTTACTTAGGTGGGGCGCATGGCGCAACTTCGCAGCGTTATTACAACTTTGATCTGGCAAATCAGAAACAGGTACAGTTGCAGGATCTGTTATTGCCAAAACAAAAAGCGACCTTAGACAAGCTGGCTCATGAAGCGTTTAAAACCTGGATTGTAGATTCCAAACTGGCCACTGATCCTAAGGAATACGAACAGGCTTGGCCATTTCAGGTGACAGATAATTTCTTATTGGGCGAACAGGGGTTAATCCTGCAATATGGCGAATATGATATTGGCCCATATGCGGTCGGTTTACCACGTCTGGTGATTCCATTTAGTGAATTACAAGGGGTATTAAAACCTGAATATTTGCCAAAAGTGGACACACCAGCCGCCTCTACACCTGTCGCAAATGAGAACAAGTAAGCGCTGATGCAACTGTTCGATACCCATACCCATTTTGATGTTGCCGATTTTGACCATGATCGGCAACAGCTGGCTGTGCAGGCCAAACGGGTGGGGGTTGAGGCATTGGTATTAATCGGTTTTCTACAATCACGATTCGATGACCTAATCCAGACTCATCAGCAGTTACAAGGCTGGGAGAATGTACCCCAGTCTTATCTGGCACCCGGTTTACATCCCTTTTACATCGAACAGCATCAGCCCGAACATTTACAAGATTTAGAACAGATTTTACAGCAGCAGGATTGTGTGGCTGTGGGTGAAATTGGTCTGGATACTTTTTTAAAACAACATAAACAGCCTGAATTATTTAGCAAACAACAGCATTATTTTATTGAGCAATTAACATTGGCAGCGCAGTATCAAAAACCGGTGCTGTTGCATATCCGTAAAGCCCATGCTGAAACCATTGCGATTTTAAAGGCGCAAAAATTCAAGTTAGGCGGGATTGCGCACGCTTTCAGTGGCGGTGTTGAAGAAGCCAAAGCCATGATCAAGCTGGGCTTTAAAGTCGGCATCACCGGGCAAATTACCAATCCAAATGCCAAAAAACTGCATCAGGTGGTGCATGCCATTGGTCCCGAACATCTGGTGATTGAAACCGATTGTCCAGATATGACGCCGTTGTGTTGCCAGACTTCAACCGAACATCGAACTCGCAATACGCCTGTCAATTTACCTTATGTGTTAGACAGCTTAGCGCAAATACTTGAGCTACCCCAAGCACAACTTGCCCAGCAACTGTGGCAAAACTCATGCACAGCCTTGCGTCTCGGATAACAACCATAATCCCGTTAAAAATAAGGTAACTAAAAGGGAACACATCCATTTCCAAACAGGGTTACATTAAACAGAGAACTTCATAATAAACAATCAGCCAATACTGGGAGGGCAACCTGATGGCCAGATATAGCAAAATCAATAGTTTCAATGCATTACAAACATTAACAGTCGGTTCTAAATCTTATCAAATTTTTAACCTTACCCGAGCCGCACAGACACTGGGTAATATTGATCGCTTACCCAAATCACTCAAGGTTTTGCTAGAAAATTTACTGCGCTTTGAAGATGGAAAAAGTGTAAAAGTCGAGCATATTCAGGCACTGGTGGACTGGCAGAAAAGCAAACGTTCAGATCAGGAAATTCAATATCGTCCCGCCCGTGTATTGATGCAGGATTTCACCGGTGTACCTGCGGTAGTCGATCTGGCTGCCATGCGAGCTGCAATGGCGCAAGCAGGAGGTGATCCAAATCGGATTAACCCGCTTTCCCCAGTCGATCTGGTTATTGACCATTCGGTGATGGTGGATCATTTCGCCAACGATCAGGCTTTCGCTGAGAATGTCGAAATTGAAATGCAACGTAATGGTGAACGTTATCAATTCCTGCGTTGGGGACAGTCTGCATTTAATAACTTTAGCGTGGTACCTCCGGGCACCGGAATTTGTCATCAGGTTAATCTGGAATATCTGGCACAAGCGGTGTGGCTAGGTGAAGATGAAGGGCAGGATTTTGCGTTTCCGGATACTTTGGTTGGCACAGATTCACATACCACCATGATTAACGGATTAGGTGTGCTCGGTTGGGGCGTTGGCGGGATTGAGGCCGAAGCGGCCATGTTGGGACAGCCGGTATCGATGTTGATTCCGGAAGTAATTGGTTTCAAATTGACGGGTAAACTGAATGAAGGCATTACCGCAACCGATCTGGTATTGACCATTACCCAGATGCTACGTCAAAAAGGCGTGGTGGGTAAATTTGTAGAGTTCTATGGCGATGGTCTGGCTGATTTGCCTTTGGCGGACCGTGCCACGATTGCCAATATGGCGCCAGAGTATGGCGCGACCTGTGGTTTCTTCCCGATTGATGAAGTCACACTCGGTTATTTAGCCCTGACAGGTCGTCAGCAACAACGGATTGATCTGGTTGAGGCCTATAGCAAGGCACAGGGCCTATGGCGTAATGCAGGCGATGAGCCGGTTTTTACTGATACTCTGAGTTTGGATATGGGCACGGTACAAGCCAGTCTGGCCGGACCGAAACGTCCTCAAGATCGCGTATTGCTGTCTGATGTACCGAAAACCTTTAATGCCTTAATGGAGTTGAACCTGAAACCCGCCAAAGAAGCCAAAGAGCGTTTGGAGAATGAAGGCGGGGGTGGTACGGCAGTAGAGGCCAAGAAAGCCAATCTTGCGCATGAGGAACCTTCTTGTACCATTGACGGAAAATCTTATCCTTTAAACGATGGTGATGTGGTCATTTCTGCGATCACCTCATGTACCAATACCTCTAACCCAAGCGTGATGCTGGCTGCGGGTCTCCTAGCCAAAAAAGCGATCGAGAAAGGCTTGCAGCGAAAACCCTGGGTTAAAAGCTCACTGGCACCCGGCTCTAAAGTGGTGACGGATTATCTGGCAGCAGCAGGTTTAACCCCTTATCTGGATCAATTGGGCTATAACCTGGTGGGTTATGGGTGTACTACCTGTATCGGCAACTCGGGACCGTTGCCAGAGCCGATTGAAGCGGCTATTCAATGTCATGACTTAAATGTGGCATCGGTACTCTCTGGGAACCGTAACTTTGAAGGGCGTGTGCACCCACTGGTGAAAACCAATTGGCTGGCATCACCACCTCTGGTCGTGGCCTATGGTTTAACCGGTAATATCCGGACTGATTTAACCACGCAACCGATTGGGCAAGGCAAAGACGGACAGGATGTTTACCTAAAAGATATCTGGCCAAGCCAGTCCGAAATTGATGCAGTATTACAGAAGGTGAATACCGACATGTTCCATAAGGAATATGCTGCGGTGTTTGATGGAGATGCGACTTGGCAAGCGATCCAGATTCCACAGAGCCAGACTTACGCTTGGCAAAATAACTCCACCTATATTCGTCATCCGCCATTTTTTGAGGAGATTAACCAGCCACCGAAAGCCATCGATAATATTGAACAGGCCAATATTCTGGCGGTACTGGGAGACTCAGTCACCACCGATCATATTTCACCTGCAGGTAATATCAAGAAAGACAGTCCTGCCGGACGTTATTTACAGGATCAGGGTGTTGAACCAAAAGACTTTAACTCCTATGGATCGCGGCGTGGTAACCACGAAGTGATGATGCGCGGCACCTTTGCCAATATCCGGATTAAAAACGAGATGCTGGGTGGTGAAGAGGGCGGTAATACGCTTTATATTCCGACAGGTGAAAAAATGTCGATTTATGATGCTGCTATGCGTTATCAGCAACAACATACACCATTGGTGATTATTGCAGGTAAGGAATATGGGACTGGCTCCTCACGCGACTGGGCTGCCAAAGGAACCAACTTACTGGGTGTCAAAGCCGTGATTGCCGAAAGTTTCGAACGGATCCACCGCTCGAATCTGGTGGGAATGGGCGTGTTACCGTTGCAGTTTGTGGATGGGCAAACCCGTCAATCCCTGAATTTAACTGGGCATGAAACCATTTCTATCCATGGCTTGTCTGATGATATTCAACCGCACCAGACACTGGATGTTGAGGTCGTTCGGAAAGATGGTAGTCAGGCCAAATTTAAGGTGCTATGTCGAATCGATACCTTAAATGAGGTGGAATACTTTAAGGCAGGCGGTATTCTGCATTATGTTTTACGCAATTTGATTGCTGCTTAATTGAAGTGAGCCCTGTATATTTACAGGGCTCTTCCATTTCAGAATTTAGCTAAATCTGAATAACTTCTTCAGGCTAAAGCTCGGCTTCAACGACCAAACACCCCATCGATTAAAATATAGTGAGTCTTCCTCGAAGAAATCACTCGATTGTTTTTTTTGAAGTTTTAACACCTCTGCACCTTTCTCTACAGAAAAAGTTTGATTCTCTAACAGGGTTGGATTCTCTATCAGTAAATAGAGTAAAAACTGATTCAAGACATATGAGGCATGTTCTACTTTTAAGTTGATACAGCCGTCAGCTTTGCCAAATTGATGCATGCCACAAGAATAAAGTGAGTCCTGATCAAAAACAGTGGGAATAAATGCTTTATATAGATCAAATAGATTCTCTGCATCAAAGTTCAGCCAGTCCGATCGAAGATGAGTCACTCCAGACGTTTCAACTTTAATGGCTAATCCACCGGCTTTGATTAGTGCCTGACCCAGTAACAGCGCTTGTTGTGCTAAGGCTATTGATCCGGCTTCGCAAATCACATAAATGACCATATGATGCTGTTCAATTTCTTGTAGTTCTTGTTCTGAAAAACGATCCATACTCTGCTGCCTAAATACCTGGCTTACATTAGGATCATTTTTATGTTCTTCAATTTCAGCAAAATAATCACTGGCTAATGCTTTAATGATTAGTCCTGCATAAATATAGCCTGTGTCATGGGTCAATAGCGCCTGTAATAAGGCTGAATGATTTTGCCAGACGCCTGGAATACATAAGATAATGTTCTGTTGATTTTGTTTATCCATAATCATATTTTCGAATGAATTATTTTTTTATCATACAATACTCCTTATTAACTCTGCCTTTATTTGTAATGCCATTGATCAAAATAGATGAGTAGATTGCTTTAAATGGTTGAGCTATCGATGTTTAAATTAAACCTATTTGGAATGCCAAGTCTGGGTATTAAGACTTTCTTGAGTGTGGTTATCTCTCCCAGTAAATTGTTTAAAAAGATGGAGGCTGGTCTTTCATCTTTTTTTATTTAAGTTTTAGCTGTTTAGGATTAAGGTGTTGGTAATCAATCAGTCAGGAAGATGGTTTTGAACCAGTTACCACGATATGTTTATTATTTATTGCACAAGCATTTTTTGTGTTATTGCTGATGTTAATCCGAGACCAGCAATTCGCTGGCAAAGTCTCATCTTCCTCACCCAAACCGCCTGAAACACGTTAAAATAGTGCTTTGCTGAAATGTATAGATCACCACTGTTATGACCGATGTACCTGTAAATGATGAATATGACCGCCGTTTTGCTGGTGTTGCCAAAATTTATGGAGAAAGTGCATTTGCTCATTATGAGCAAAGCCATGTCATGGTCATCGGGATTGGTGGTGTGGGCAGTTGGGCGGTTGAAGCACTGGCACGTACGGGAATTGGCGAGCTCACCTTGGTGGATATGGATGTCGTTGCGGCATCAAACATCAACCGTCAATTGCCAGCAATGAGTTCAACACTGGGACAAGAGAAAATTGAAGTGATGGCTGAACGGTGCCGTCAAATTAATCCACGCATGAAAGTGAATGTGATTGATGACTATCTCACACCCGAAAATGTCAAAGAGATCCTTAATCCGGTTCCGACCCTTATTTTAGATTGTATTGATGACGTCAAAGCCAAGCTTGCCTTGATGTTGCATTGTCGCTTTAACAAGATTCCCTTGATTGTTTCGGGCGGTGCAGGCGGTAAGCTGGATCCACTGAAAATTCGTGTCGCAGATTTGTCCAAAACCGAGCAAGATCCGATGTTGGCAAAGTTGCGTACTCAACTTCGTTCTATGGGCATTTGCAAAAAGCCAAAAGAGAAATTTGGCATTACTTGCGTTTATTCGATCGATAATCCGTTTTCAAGTGCAGAGGTATGTCCAAGCGCTGGTCTACGTTGTGGAGGCTATGGTTCAGCCGTAGTGGTGACGTCAAGTTTTGCGATGGTTGCCGTTGCGGAAGTCCTGAAAAAACTGGATAAGCTCAGGACTTAAATTCTTATTGGATTGATTATGCTTGTGGGTATTGCGGCGCTAAGCGGTAATAGCTGTAAGTAACATTCGGATCTTTATAAACGTCATAGCTGGTCTGTTTAAAATCAGAGACCCATTGTGAACCTGTGAAGCCTGCGATGTGACCGTAACGATGCTTTTTGGTGCGGTGAATAATATAAATATCACCTGGCTGAGGATTGTTAAACTCCGGTGCAATCTGTTGATAGCCGATCTGTTGTAGAGTACGTCCCCAGTCTGAAGCTGCGACAGGATGTTGCACGATATTGGCGCCCGCAGACTGTAAGGCGATTCTGACAAATTTGGCACATTGAGATGAGCTGCGATAAGACGCCCGTTTAGCCAGTTTTTGCGAGAATTTACTCACATCAATTGCAGGTGCTGATGGAGCCTTCGGCATTTCTCGATAAGGAATAACCACCTGCTGAGCAGGGGGGTGAATCATACTGTGATCAACTGAAGGTACATCATAAATCATTGTGAATCTCTACCGCATTTTCAAAACAACTGAACGTGTGCCAGAATCTATTACGCGGCACATGGTAAGCGATAAATCTCAAAAAAACCAAAATGTAATGTAATAATATAACAAATTTTCGAATTTATAATGAATTCTTAATCAATATTTATTGAAGATTATCTTAATTATAAGCAAGTTATGTGACACACTAAAAAAAATTTCAGATTTGTAAAATGATATTTCACAGTGTGAAGTGTGTCACGTTTTTTAGGGGCTGTTAGGCTTGATGCTCTTTCAGATAATCTTCGGTACGCTGCATGGCGGCCTGAATATTTTGAATGGCAATTTCAATATCGCTTATGGTTTTTGCATTGCCGCCACTGAGTGCCTGACGCCATTTTCGTGCGCCCGGCAAGTTCTGGAATAGACCTAAAATATGACGGGTGATAATCGATAATGGAGCGCCTTCAGCAACGCGTTGATGAATATACGGCATCATTTGCTGCATGATCTCAAAACGATCAGGCGCTTCCAGATTCCAGAGTTGCCCCATCTCCGCCAATAAATACGGGTTATGGTAGGCCTCACGACCAATCATCACACCATCAACATGCTGTAAATGCTGCTGGGTTTCCGCAAAGGTTTTAATTCCGCCATTGATTTCAATGGTCAGGTGGGGGCGTTCCAGTTTCAGACGATACACATCTTCATAACGTAAAGGGGGAACATCACGGTTTTCTTTTGGTGATAAACCTTGCAAGATCGCAATACGCGCATGCACGATAAAATGCTTACAACCTGTTGCTGCGACAGTATCGACAAAATGCAGCATTTCTTCATAAGACTGCATATCATCGATCCCGATACGATGTTTCACGGTTACCGGAATTGATACGGCTTTTTGCATGCTATGAATACATTCGGCCACCAGATGGGGCTCCGCCATCAGGCAGGCACCAATTTTATTGTTTTGTACACGGTCGCTAGGGCAGCCGACATTCAAGTTAACTTCATCATAACCCCAGTCCTCTGCCATTTTGCTGCAGGTCGCGAGTTCTTGTGGATTTGAACCACCCAGCTGTAACACGATCGGGTGTTCTTCTTTGTTGAAGTCGAGATGGCGATTGGCGCCGCCGTAAATAATCGCACCTGTCGTGACCATTTCAGTATAGAGCACCACATTGGGGTTAAACAGGCGTGCAAAGAATCGATAGTCTTTTGTTGTCCAATCCATCATTGGCGCAACGGAAATACGTGGCTTTAATGATTCTAGTGATGGCATAAACGGCTCTCGGATGTGGACAAGAAAAGAAAGGGCAGCATTATACGAGTTTTAGCAAAATTTCACCAATGCTGATCCCGATCACTTCAATTTTTAAGCATAAACAGCCAGATTCAAGGTGTAACAATCTGGTTTCGCTTGGTTGCTAGATAATCTATAAAGCTAAATAGCATGCAGGCCAATACCAGACTGATACCTGCCAGACAGGTTGCACTCCAGCCACCATGATTCCAAGCAAAAATTCCCAGAGCCGAACCACCAGCGCCACCAGTGAAGTAGGCAGTCATATAAATGGCATTAATCCGTGATTTGGCATCGGGACGTAACCGGAAAATAATGCTCTGGTTACTGGTATGGACTAATGCCAAAGCTAACTGGATCAATGCAAAACCAAGAATATAGCTCACTAAAATCGTTTGACCGAAATAGAAAAATATCCAGCTGAGAATGAATAAAGCACAACCGATCCAGGTCAGTCGGCTGGTATAGCCTTGATCTGCATATTTACCAATATATTGGGTAGAAAGCGCCCCAAAAATACCGACCAGTGGTACCATGCCAATCAGCAGATCTTGTAGATGATGGGCTGACGTCAATAATAGGGCGATGGTTGAATATAAAATACTGACCGCGGCAAAGGCAAAACCCCCAGCAAGTGCGCGTAACACCAAACGTTTTTCTTGCTTCAGCAGTTGCGCCATGGAGACAAAAACCTGACCATAATTCAGCTTCATACGCATCACATACGGCAGGCGGCTTTTTAAGGCATAGGCCAGGATCAACATTAGAATACCACTGACCACATAAATGACTTTCCAGTGAAACAGGTTGGAAAATAATCCTGCGAGACTGGTTGAAAGCAAGATACCCACCAGTAAGCCACTCATCAAAAAGCCAATGACTTCGCCTGTCTTCTCAGGTTTTACTGTCATGGTGGCCAGCGGAATCAGCACTTGAGCTGCCACTGAAAACAGGCCAGCCATCACTGTGCCCAACCACAACATCGGTAAATTTACTGAAAAGGCACTGATGAATAAGCCAATAGCGCATAAACCCATCAATAAAGGAATAAATCGGGTTTTGTTAACTACATCGCCCATTGGCACAATGAACAACAGGCCGAGTGCATAGGACACTTGCGCAAAGGTGACAGTTAGGGCTGCCTGACCTTCGCTCACTGAAAAATATTGCTGAATCGAATGAATCAAGGGCTGACTATAATAGTTGGCGCCCGCACATAAACCGCATGCCGCTGCCATAAACCAAAGTAAAGTTTTATTTTGACTGATATCTTCTTGAGGGATAGACATAGGATTCTCTGTTCTGATTTATGCGGTATAAGCGGTAGCTTCGATTTCGACTTGCATGTTTTCTAGGGCTAGCGCAGGTACAGGAATCAGGGTGCAGGCTGGAAATGCCTGATTTTTCCATAAAGCTTGTATGATCGCGACCAGCGCCTGAAGCTTATCAGCATCATGATTGACGACCAGAATACGTAGCACGGCAATATCTGACAGCTGGGCCTGGGCTGAAGCTAAAGCCTGCTGAATATTATAGAAGACTTGTTGTACCTGTTGGTCAAAATATTCAGACAGCTCGCCATTTTTATTTTCGCCACCCTGACCTGCGATATGAATCATCCGCATATTGGGCTTTACAATCGCGACGTGACTATAACCATTGCGATGCGGGTCATAGAGCGCATCGGGATTGATCAATTGAAATGCATCGGTATGGGGCTGATTCATGGCTAAAACTCATTTTGGTTGCTGTGGTATGTTAGTATCAAAGCTCAAGTTAACTAGAGGTCAAGCAGATTTTGAAACAACAATTACAGACTTGGCTGAGTATTGGCGAATTGGCGAAAAGAAGTGGTGTTTCAGTTCCAACCATCCGTTTTTATGAAGAAAAAGAATTGATCTGGGGCACGCGAACGACAGGGAACCAACGCCGTTATCAACGGGCGATGTTGAGAAGGATTGCGATTATTAAAGCAGCCCAGCAAGTCGGGATCAGCTTGCAACAGATGAAAGAGAGTTTTGCGACCCTGCCGAAGCAGCAAGTGGCCACGAAAGAAGATTGGCAGGTCATGTCACAACAATGGCAGGGACAACTCGATCAGCAAATCATGATGTTGCTTCAGCTACGTCAACAACTGGATCAATGTATTGGTTGTGGCTGCCTGTCTTTGCAACAATGTCCATTAAGAAACCCGGAAGATTGTCTCGCAGAAGAGGCAATGGGGGCGCATTTTCAGGAAATTTTATTATTGCTGAATCAGAAGGATGAAGCGAATCATTAAGTTGTTTAATTTTTGCACCAATATTGTGCAAAAATACGGCTTTTGCTAGACAAAACCATACAAATATCACTTGAAAAAATGCCTGCTCAAGTTTTTACATTTCTTTTTGGTTTTTCTGAGGGTTTATCTCAATTCAATTCAGATTTATTGATAAGAGAATTTGTCATTTCATCGCAAGTCATCCAGCAAGTAGTGCTGACACATTTATCAAGAAGTCGCCGAAACGACCAAGAGAAAAGCAAGAGAAGCCAATCCCACTCCCCAGCAGCATGTCTATGATGCTGATTCAACCCATTATTTTTGAATAGCCACAATAAAAACCAAAGGAATATAAACGGAACTTGGTTCAAGGCTGTTCAAGATAAGGATGAGGAGTAAATTTGTTGAATAAATACCGTGTGGGTATACCTTCTGGTACGGAATACCGCAATTAAAACTGAACGGATCGCTTGGAGACTGATCAAAATTTCATATTGAGAATATATGAATGGAGAGTTTTGCTTTTCAAAAAGTCAAACATGCTGAGCATACAAGTTTTCAATATAAATGTGAATCATCAGTTCAAAATATGGGTATTTATTAAATAAATATTGGGTGGAAATTTAAAAAACTTCCATTAGAATCCAAATTTCTACAAAGAATACTCCTGGGGGAAACATTGCTATTGGCGATGTTTACTTAAGAAAAACTAGCTTGAGGGACGCTCATGCAGATCGGAATCCCAACCGAAACTGTCGCTGGTGAAAGTCGTGTAGCGGCTACACCGGAAACAGTGAAGAAGTTGATTAACGCAGGTCATAGCGTTGTCATTGAACGTGGTGCTGGTGTTAAAGCTGCGTATATTGACAGTGCTTATGAACAAGTTGGCGCAACCATTACGGACGATGCATATACAGGTAGCCAAATTATTTTGAAGGTACGTGCCCCTAAAGGCGACGAAATTCAAAAACTTGCGGCGAATACGACTGTGGTTGCTATGTTTGACCCTTACCGCAATCCAGAATTAGACCAGTTTGCTGCTCAGCAAGTGTCTGCTTTTGCTTTAGAACTGCTTCCACGTACGCTGTCTCGCGCACAAAACATGGATGTACTTTCTTCTCAGGCAAACTTGGCAGGCTATAAGTCTGTATTGTTAGCAGCGGCTGAATATCAACGTATGTTCCCAATGTTAATGACCGCAGCAGGTACAGTAAAACCTGCCCGTGTTGTGATTATGGGCGTTGGTGTTGCTGGTCTTCAGGCGATTGCGACTGCGAAACGTTTGGGTGCTGTTGTGGAAGCAACAGACTTACGTCCGACCGCAAAAGAGCAAGTTGAATCTTTAGGCGGCAAATGGCTAGACGTGCCAATGTCTGATGAAGAAAAACAACGTGCTGCTGAAGCTGCGAAAAGCGGTTATGGTTGGCAGCCGGGTGAGCAATACATCAAAGATCAAGCTGCGATTGTCGATAAAGCTGTATCAAATGCTGACATCGTAATCACCACTGCATTGATCCCAGGTCGTAATGCGCCGCGTTTAATTAAAGCTGAAACCGTTGCCAAAATGAAACCGGGTTCTGTCATTTTAGATATGGCAGTTGAGACGGGTGGTAACGTTGAAGGTTCTAAAGAAGGCGAAACGGTTACAACTGAAAATGGCGTGAAAATTTTGGGTATCCCAAACATCCCAGGCACGGTTGCAACGGAAGCATCTGCATTGTACGCGCGTAACGTATTTAACTTCCTTGAGACATTATTCGATAAAGACAAAGTCTTTGCGATCAATCAGGAAGATGAAATCCAGAAAGCGTTACTTGTGGCACATGGCGGTCAAGTACTGCTCAAGCGCGGTTAAGGAGAGTTCTCATGGTTGAAACGATTACAATTTTCGTCCTTGCCATCTTCGTAGGTTATTACGTGGTGTGGGGCGTAACACCTGCATTGCATACACCATTAATGGCGGTAACCAATGCGTTGTCTTCAATTATTGTGGTGGGTGCGATGATCCAGACTGTGGGGATGCCTGCGATTGGTGTGGATGCCAATGTTGCATTCCAGAGTGTCAATGTGGTGAGTGTGCTTGGTGCGATCGCTGTATTCCTGGCAAGCATTAACATTTTCGGTGGCTTTGCTGTAACTGCTCGTATGCTTGAAATGTTCAAGCCGAAGCAAAAGAAAAAAGAGGGCTAAGCGATGGAATTCATTCGAGACTATGCGGATTGGTTCTACCTGATTGGTGCTGTCCTCTTTATCTTAACCTTACGTGGCTTGTCTGGCCCTAAGACTGCAATTGCGGGTAACCGTTACGGTATGATCGCAATGGCGATTGCGGTTGTGACTACCTTCTTTGTTGCTGAGCATCCGGTGGTCTGGATGATTGGCGGTGCAATGGTGTTAGGTGCTGTTGTGGGTATCGCACGTGCGAAAACTGTTCCAATGACACAAATGCCTGAAACTGTCGCATTGATGCACTCTTTGGTCGGTCTGGCTGCGGTATTGATTGCGATTGCTGCGATCTTGCATAACAACCAGCTCACTGCATTGTTTGCACAAAATGAAGCTGCTTTAACGGTTGCGGGTGTTCAACATGCACATATGAGTTCAGTTCATTTGTTTGAATTGTTCGTAGGCTGCTTCGTGGGGGCGATCACCTTTACCGCTTCTGTATTTGCTTACGGTAAATTGGCTGCGAAGAAATGGGCGAAAACAATTTCGGGTGCATGGGTTAAACCGGTTCAGGCGATCATCTTTATTGCGATGCTGGCCTGTGGTTTCTACTTCTTCACTACCGGTAACATGACTGCATTCTGGGCAATGACAGCACTTGCACTTGCATTTGGCTGGGTATGGATTGCACCAGTCGGTGGTGGTGATATGCCGGTTGTGGTTTCACTATTGAACTCATTCTCTGGTTGGGCTGCGGCAGGTATTGGTTTCACACTTGAAAACAATATGTTGATTGTTGCCGGTTCGCTTGTAGGTTCATCTGGTGCGATTCTTTCTTACATCATGTGTAAGGCGATGAACCGTTCAATCATCAATGTATTGTTTGGTGGTGCAATGGGCGGTACAGCAGTTGCTTCAGCAGACAAAGGTGAGCAAGTGCAACGTAACCACCGTTCTGGTTCAGCAGATGACGCAGGCTTCCTGATGTCAAATGCAGACAGCGTTGTGATTGTACCGGGTTATGGTATGGCGCAAGGTCGTGCACAGAATGCAGTGAAAGAGTTGTGTGAAATTCTGAAAGAGCAGGGCGTAAAAGTTCGCTTCGCGATTCACCCAGTGGCAGGTCGTATGCCTGGTCATATGAACGTATTGTTGGCAGAAGCAGATGTTGCGTATGAAGACATCTTGGAAATGGATGAGATCAACTCGGACTTCCCTGCAACAGACGTGGTACTTGTGATTGGTGCGAACGACGTGGTTAACCCGGCAGCGAAAGATGATCCAAGTTCACCAATTTATGGTATGCCGATCCTTGAAGCGCATAAAGCCCGTACCATTATGGTCATCAAGCGTTCAATGGCGACAGGTTATGCTGGCCTAGACAATGACTTGTTCTACAACGAAAAAACCATGATGATCTTTGGTGATGCCAAGAAAGTTGTGGAAGATATGACCAAAGCAATCAATGGTGGTGGTCACTAATCTGACCTAGTCAGGATTGTAAAAGCCACCTTCGGGTGGCTTTTTATTTGCGTTTATCTAGGGGGATTAATCAAAATATGTATTTTCGGGTAGTCCTTGCAGTAACTCGAAAAATTGATGAATTTGTGCTTCTGTGACACGTGCTGTGGAAATGGGTGGCAGTTCATCTTTACCAAAGAATCCAACCTCAGAGGTCTCAATACTTGGTTTTAACTCACCGCCAGTGATTTCACACCAAAAGAAAGCCTTATACACATGTAAAAACATGGCTGGATGAGGATGTTTTCTTCGATCTGTCAGTGCGAGCAATTTTGTTGCTTTCACTTCTAAACCTGTTTCTTCTAATACTTCTTTTTCTGCATTCTCTGCTGCTGAGTAGCCAATATCAGCCCAGCCACCTGGAACGGACCATAAGCCATCCTGTGTTTCTTTGGCTAATAAGAGTTTATTGTCTTTAAATACGACTGCACGTACATCTATTTTAGGTGTTGCATATCCGACATCTTGAAGCACGTCTGCAATAAAGTCTTGAGTGTCTATTTCTTTTAAATCAATCAAAGTGCGGACATAACTGATAATCTGGTCATAACGTTCTTTGTCATAGACATCTTTTGAATAGTACAAACCTGTTTGCGCTAGTCCAGTAATTTTGTTGAGTGTTTCAATCCATTCGGTTGAATCTTTCATCTTGTTTTAGATTTAATTGCTGATCATTGAATCCATACTAGCATTGTTATGTTGATTGGCAATGCAAAGAAGGAATTTATCAAGCTGAATAGGGAATCATAAAAATAGCTTAAAACGAGTTTTTAAGTATAAAAAAAGCGACCGATTCGGTCGCTTGTTTGAAGAGCTTTACGCTACAGATTCGGGTACACGCCATAAGCTTTCTAGGTCAGAAGCTAAACATGGTCTTACGAAGCGGGATAAAATTGATGAAATTCGTTTTCATTAACTTTCTATTTATTTATAAAACGGCTTTAATGTCTTGCAGTGATAATTTTATAAAATGTTTTGAATATAATGACTCCAGATAAGTTACAAAAGTATATTAACCAGCTTTATTGGTATGATGGATACGAGCGTGAAGCTGCCTTGAAACACTTAAAGGGGTGTTTTGAACCAATCTTATTTCCGCATTTGTTACGCAAATTAAGCGATTATGTACCTATTAACCGAAAACTAGCAGCTCAACATTTATTGAGATGGGTTGACCGACCTGAATGTATAGATCTTTGTCTTGATTACTTTCTTGATATTTATGCGATTCATAAAAGAATTCGTATCGTGGGTGAGATTGAAGATATATTGATGAGGAAAATATCCCAGAATTTGGATAAGGTAAAACCTGTATTACGTTTTAAACAAGGAAAACTCAGTCGAACGCTTTATCACTATCTTTTAGATAAAAAATTACTTTCGGAGCTTGAGCTGGTAGAGATAGCACAATTCGCCAATGATCAAGGAATTCGTAAATACTGGATTTCTTTTGTTGTGAAGCAAGATGTTGTATTCATAAAGCAGCAGCTAATACAAACGCAATACGCTGATGTTAAAAAAGCAATTTTATATGAATTGCAACAGCGGGGTGAGTTGGATGAAGTTATTCTACTTCAAGCACTGAATAGTCAGTATTTATCAATCATCGATATTGCTATTTATGAGTTAAAACAACGGAATTTTGATTTTTCTAAATACTTTGAAAAGTTCTTAATCCCCTCTTCTTTAACTGAACAAAAAGTTAGACTCGGGTTGATGCAAATGTTGTTATTAAAATGGGATAAGCAGGACTTTTATTCTTTGATTAAGCTTTTAAATCAACCTTCTGTTTTATTTGTTGTTTTATATAAGGCGATGAAGTTGGAATATTTTGATTTAAATGAAGTTGTGAAAGTGCTGGAAGAAAAACAACTAAGATTACCTTTTTATTTGTTGCGAAAATTTATTTTACTTGAACGTATTCAACCTAGACAGCTTGATAATCTTTATCAATTTAGTAATGAGCAGCTTGGTATAGCTCAACGTTTAGAGGCTTGCGATCATTTTTCTTTTTGGAATAAGTTTGATTGGCTTATCTGCCTATGGAAATATGGTCATACCAACAGAGAAAAACAGATTCTAGTAGAAAAGGTTAAGGAATTATTAAGTGAGGTCCAGTATCAGTACTATAAACCAATTTGGACGAATGAAGAAAAGTCGGAGCGGGGTGCTTTATTTGCTACCTTTTGTCAGGTTTTTAATCTCACAAAACAATATCAAGTGGAATGTGAAAAAGTCCAAGAGTTACTTACTTAAATATAAAAAAGCGACCGATTTGGTCGCTTTTTTGGAGAGCTTTACGCTACAGATTCGGGTGCGCGCCATAAGCTTTCTAGGTCATAGAACTTACGCGCGGTTGGTAACATTACATGTACCACAACGAAACCGAGATCGATTAAGATCCATTCGGCATCGCGTTCACCTTCGACACCGATTGGGCGGAAACCTGCTTTACGTGCTTCATCAGCAACATTATCTGCAAGGGCTTTAACGTGACGTGTCGATGTACCGCTTGCAATTACAATTGCATCGGCAACATTGCTGATCGTACTTACGTCAAGTTCAAGAATATCTTTGGCTTTTACATCAGTGAGAGCTTCATGTACAACTTTAAGGCAAGCGTGTACATCTTTGTTCGCTGTTTTGATTTTTAGGTCGTGAGAATTAGAAGCGCTGGGCGATGGTTCTAAATTCATAGAGGGTATATTTTCCTGACAATTGCTCATTGTCAAATATACCGTTTTTCTCTAAAAAGTTCAAATTTTAGCAGTAACAGTTTATGTATTCACATCATTGGAAAAGTACTTCTTTTTCCAAGCAAAAGATTGATCTGACTGGTTTTTTGGTCGATATTCCGCTGCCATAAGACCGCGATAGTCACTTTGTAGCAGCCAGTCAAAGATTTGTTTATACGGGATATTTCCTGTATCTGGCTCATGGCGACCCGGACAGTCGGCAAATTGAATATGTCCAATCTGGTGCAGATTTTCTTGTAGCCCGGCTAAAACATCTTCCCCCATCATCGCCATATGATAACAGTCATATTGCATTTTTAAGGCCGGATGGTTGACTGCCTCTAACATTTCCTGACCCTGAGCAATGTTCTGAATCAAAAAACGTGGCATATCGGTGCCATTAATCATCTCGAAAACCGGTTCGATTCCTTGCTCGCTCAACATGTGGCAAGCAAGCTTCAGGTTGCTGGCCAGCGTATTCAGGCAAGGGAGCAGATCTGCATCCAGCGGTTGTTTGCCAGCCAGAATATTAACGCGCGGCACATTGAGTGCGGTGGCATAGCGTATTGCCAGTTCAAGTGCCTGATGGAATTCAATTTCTTTTCCCGGGATGCCTGCCAGCCCGTTACCGCCTTGCATCAGATCACCGGCAGGAACATTAATCAGGCATAGTGACAGATTGTGCTGTTCCAGTTGGGTACGTAGATCAACTACATCTAATTCATAAGGAAACTGAATTTCAACCTGTTGAAATCCGTGCGCATGGGCCAAAGCAAAGCGCTCAATTAAAGGGACTTCGGTAAAGATCATTGATAAATTGACTGCGAGATGGCTCATGTTCTGACTCCCTGAATCAATAGACCCTGTTTATTGTTCTATAACTTTGATAATAGTAGCTAAATCCTTCTCGGAAAAGCCATTTTCTTGGTGGGCTTGTAACTGTAGTAGAGCTTTTTGTGCAACAGGTATCTTTAAGTTAAAACTTTGTGCCAGTTGTAGTGCATTGTTGAGGTCTTTTGACAGGGTTTGCACTTTCCATTGTACCGGCTCAAAGGTATCGGTTGCCATGCGCGGTGCTAATATTTGGAACGGCTTTGAATCGGCAAAGCCACCTGCAAGGGCGGGTGCGAGCAGGGTGGTGTCTACGCCGGCCTGATCCGCCAGTGCCACCGCTTCAGCAATCAAAGTACTGTTGGCAGCCACAATTAACTGATTACAAATCTTGGTGGCTTGGCCTGTACCCGAGTCACCCATACGGGTCACACGCTGGGACAGCACCTGATAAATAGGATCAAGTTGCTGGATGATCTCCGCATCACCACCTGCAAAAATGACTAAGGTTCCTTGTTCAGCCCCCATGGTTCCACCGGATACAGGAGAGTCAATCCAGATCACACCCTGTTGTTGTGCTGCTTGAGCAAGGCTTAACGTCGCGGCAACGGATAGGCTGGAAAAATCCACAATGATTTGTTGTGCTTTTAAGGCTGGCTGAATTTGGGAAAACACATTTTGAACTGCCTGATCATCGGCTAGACAGGTTAAAACCACAGGATAATTTCCAATCTCTGCCAAGTCCAGACTTTGAGCACCTTGTTGAATCAGCACTTCACATGCATGAGGACTACGGTTCCAGACCGCCACCGTATAACCCGCTTGTAACAGTCGGCTGGCCATACGTGTGCCCATTAATCCCATCCCTAAAAATGCGATAGGTGTTTGTTGATTAACCTGCATGTGAATGTTCCCTGATTGTGCTTATTTATATTGGCGCGGTAAAAATTCCACTTCCGGATTTTTATCTTTCTTACGCGCAAGACGACTATTTTTACCTAACAATAATTTAAGTTGCCACAGCTTTTCCAGACGTAATGCTTTTTCCGGTTGGTGTTCCATTGCGTCCAGCACGCGTTTTGCGGCCATAATCGCATCGGGTGAACGCTGTAACATTTCTCCGGCAATCAACTGGGCTTTTGCCAATGGATCGTTGTCTAAATGCGTCACCAGACCAATTTGCTTGGCATATTCGGCATCAAAGATGCGTGCGGTCAGCGTCAGTTCTTTGGCAAGATCAACGCCAATCAGACCTTTCAGCGAACGGGTCAGTCCCATATCCGGTACAAGGCCCCAGCGACTTTCCATAATCGACATTTTAGTACTTGGTGTTGCGATACGAATATCTGCGGCAAGTGCCAGTTGCATGCCAGCGCCAAAGCAAAAGCCTTCAATGGCTGCAATCACAGGAATCGGCAGGTTCTGCCAGATTAAAAATGCTTTTTGAAACAGGCTCTGGCCAGGCTTGATCAGTTCCCATGCTGCAAATGCCGTATTCTTCGGGTTGTTTAGATCAGACAGATCGATGCCAGCACTAAATACATTGGCTTCACCCGTTAAGATGACACAGCGGATTGAACGGTCTTTTTCAATTTTTTTGGCGGTGATCACCAGTTCTTTTAGCAAGGCAAAGCTCATTGCATTGCGTTTGTCTGGTCGGTTTAAAGAAACGGTCGCAATTCCATTGTTCTTTTCAACGCGTAAAAGTGCCATCTGTCTTACTCTTATTGTGTTCGATGAGGCAGCATAACATGAGTGTCAGGGCTGAAACATGACACCCCAGTCACCTTAACTGTCGTGCGCATGCAAGATCAAATGTGCTGCCTGTCTGACCTGTTCAATCGCAGTATTGAGCTCGCTGAAACGATGATTGGTTTCACGGATAAATTGATCATCTGCTTTACGGCGCTCTTTGCGTAAGGTCGAAACAAACTGTTCAAACTCACCTGAGACCTGTTGCAGATTCGGTGTACCGACATAGCGGGTTGCGCCATACAGACGGTGCAGCACATGCTCGAGCTGTGGAAAATCCTCCATTTCAATCAACTGCTGCATTTCTGCAAGTTCGGTATCGAAACTGTCGACCAGCATATTTAACAGGTCTTGCGCCAAATCTTCTTTGTTCGCAGCCAACTGCACGCTTTGTTGCCAGTTCAGAATATGAGGGTCAATGGACTCGATTGGACGCTTTTGTTCAATATTGACTGGCTGGGCACTAAAGTTATTCTTGGTCCAGTGCGTCAAGATCTGGATGATCTGTTCCATCTGAATCGGTTTGGTGACATAGTCATTCATGCCCACTTTAAGTAACTTCTGTTTTTCATCTGCCAGCGCATGTGCGGTGAGGGCAATGATAGGCAGTTGCATGCCGTTATCAAGCGTCGATTCTAGAGAGCGGATGGCGCGCGTGGTATCAATCCCTGACATGACCGGCATTTGAATGTCCATAAATACCAGATCGAATGGCGGTGATTTTTGCTCGATACGTTCCTGAATAATATCAATGGCTTTTTGCCCACTGAGTGCTTTGGTGGTGGTGACATTCAGTTCACCCAGTAAAGCTTCAAGTACAATCAGGTTCGGTAGATGATCGTCAACGGCCAGAACGTGTAGGCCTTGACCATTAAAGTCTTCAGGTTCCTGTTCGAAAATCGGCTGGTTACCGAGTAACTGAACCAGTTCGCGACGACTAAGCGGTTGATACAGCGGACGAGCGCGATATTCATTCAGCATATTCGGATCAAGGCTCATCTGGTAACCATACACCGCAAGGTTACCGTGATAACGCTGACGAATTTCTTTTAACAGTGCTTCGGTATCGCCGCTATGGTCCACAATCAGCCAGGTGCTTTCTTGCTGATTGAGATGATTTAAACGGCTAAACAAGTCCAGAATAGATTGGGTTTCGATATGAGAAACCCGATAATTTTCCAGATAGGAACGTAGCACGCTGGCCGTCGCAGGGTGGGCCAGATAAGACACCACCTGTAAATGGTCAAAATGAGGATGCTCGACAAACTCATCCTGTTCTTCCACTTTAAAGGATGCGGTAAACCAGAAGGTCGAGCCTTTCTCTGTAGGTGCACGTTCCTGATTGTCTTCAAAGCCAATCTGACCATGCATCAAATGTACGAGCTGCTTGGAAATGGCCAGACCGAGGCCGGTTCCACCAAATTGACGGGTAACCGAAGCATCCCCTTGGGAAAAAGATTCAAATAATTTTTTACGGTCAGTCCCGCTTAAGCCAATACCGCTGTCCTGTACGCTGAAATGCAATAAACATTGTCCAATTTCATCATCTTCCATCCGCACCCGCACAATGATCTCACCGTCAGGGGTGAACTTGATCGCATTGGAAATCAGGTTGGTCAGAATCTGTTTGAAACGTAGCGCATCACCGACCACATGCTGTGGAATGTTTTCAGCATAATAGAAGGCCATATTGATATGCTTTTGTGCCGCCAGCGGCGAGAGCATATCCATCACATCAAAGATGGCTTCTTCAAGATCAAAGGGGGCGGTTTCAAGTTCCAGTTTACCCGCATCAATTTTAGAAAAGTCCAGTACATCATTAATCAGTGCCAATAAATGCGCTGAGGATTTTCGAATGGTTTGCAGGTACAGGTTCTGTTCATTACTCAGGTTTTGCTGACGTAGCAACAAATGAATAAAGCCATCAATACTGTTCAGTGGCGTTCTGAGTTCATGACTGATATTGGCGAGGAAAACCGACTTGGACTGATTGGATGAAATCGCCTGGTCACGTGCCTGACGATAGGTAATGTTCTGAACTTCCAAGGTATCCAGAGTCCGACGTAAATCTTCTTCGGTCTGTTCGGTATGTTCTTTTAATTCGAGAAAGCTAAAGTGCAGGCGTTTGACGACATTGGCAATGTCACGCTGTAGTAAACGCAGTTCACCGGTACTGTTCACCACAATGTGCTGATCGAGGGTGTCGGCATTGAGTCGTTGCATCTGCATACGAATCTCGTAGATCGGGGCCAGCCAGCGACGGGAGAACACATTCAGGCAGAACAGTAAAATCAGGATGGTCAATAAACCGGTGACTACCAATGAAAGTAAAACTTTATAGCGGGCCAGTTCCAGCGGTTGATTGTCCAGTTCAATCATCAGCCAGACGGAATCAGGATTACCATTGTCCAGTTTTGCGCCGTAAATATTGTTGTGGTTATGCGAAATCGGACCGAAAAAATTACTGTTATTGGGGAAATTAGGCCAGAAGCGGTTGTTTTGATAACCGACACTTAAATAGGTCTGTCCTTTATTATCAATCAGCACTGCACGTTGTAAATTCTTTTCATCAAACATTTTTTGCATGATGTTTTGTGCGCGGTCATATTGATCGGGCTGCTCTTGCACCAGCTTTAATAAATCATTCGCGGTTTGATGATAACGCGCCAGAATCGCCGAGGCATCTGAGCGCTGTTGCTGTTTCGCTGAGTTGGTGGTTTCGGCTAAAACCCAGAGAATTCCTACACTTGTCAAAATTGCAATTGGCACAAGAATCAGTGCAATCAACTGCCCATAAGCATGATTGAGGCGTAAACGTTTCGATATGGTCTTATTGAAATTTGACATAGTTCGGTCAGATTTATCATTCTGCGCAATATCTTAGCATGCTTTCTAATAAGCGCAGAGACCTGCTTGCCAATAAAAAGCAGAGTGAAATGGTGCAGTATTTCTGTTTTTTTCATACAATAGTCGCCACCTTAATATCGGTGTCGATCATGACGAATACGCAAACTGATTTTTTAGCAGATGAATTTTTACTGGATGAGTATGTCGGTAAAACCCCTTTAGTACGTTTGCAGCGTTTAGCGTGTCATACCCAGGCCATGGTATTAGCCAAATTAGAAGGTAACAATCCGGCAGGTTCGGTTAAGGATCGTCCTGCCTATAACATGATTGTACAGGCCGAAAAACGTGGACAGATCCAGCCAGGCGATACCTTGATTGAAGCGACCAGTGGTAATACCGGTATTGCTTTGGCGATGGTTGCGGCCATGCGCGGCTATAAAATGAAACTGATCATGCCGAACAACATGAGTCAGGAGCGTAAAGATGCCATGCTGGCCTATGGTGCGGAGTTGATTGAAGTGACTCAGCAGCAAGGTATGGAAGGCGCGCGTGACCTGGCAATGCAAATGCAGTCAGAAGGCAAGGGTTTTGTACTGAACCAGTTTGGTAACCCAGACAATGTCGAGGCCCATTACCTGACCACAGGACCTGAAATCTGGAAGCAAACAGGCGGCAAGATTACCCATTTCGTTAGCTCGATGGGCACCACAGGTACGATCATGGGGGTTTCTAAATATTTGAAGGAACAAAACCCTGATATTCAGATTGTCGGTCTGCAACCTTCAGACGGTTCCAGCATCGCGGGGATTCGCCGCTGGCCTGAAGAATATTTGCCAACCATTTTTGATCGCAGTCGTGTCGATCGTATTATTGATATTCCCCAGATTGAAGCAGAAAAAACCATGCGTAAGCTGGCACGTACCGAGGGGATCAGTGCGGGGACCTCTTCCGGTGGCGCAGTTTGGGCGTCGGTGAAAATTGCTGAAGAAACCCCTGATGCCGTGATTGTCTGCATTATCTGCGACCGCGGTGACCGTTATTTATCAACGGGGTTATTTTCAGTTCAAGATGAAGACTAATCTCCCGTCGGGCGCTGTTATAATGACAGCTCACCCTTGGTTCAAGGGAGCTGTTTCGCTCCGTAAGGGAATTCTGAAATGAATTTACGCTTTCCAATTTTAGTGTTTGATATTGAAACCCTGACTGATCTCAAGGCCGGGGCACATCTCCATGATCTGGATTTGCCAGCAGCCGATGTAGAACAGGCGTTGACCAAGATTCGCCGTCAGGAATCAGGTGTAGAGTTTCAGCGTCTGCCTTTACATGAGATTGTCTGTATTTCTGGATTATGGATTGATGAAAAAGGCTTCCGCCTGTTTTCATTCAGTCAGGAACAGAATAGCGAAGCAGAAATGCTGGCCAAGTTTCTGTCTATTTTTGACAAGAAACAGCCGACACTGGTGAGCTGGAACGGCTCACAATTTGACTTGCCTGTGATTCTGTTCCGTGCCATGTACCATGGCCTTTCTGCGCCGAGCCTGTTTGATCAGGGCGAAATTGACCAGCAGAAGCGGTACAACAATTATCAGAATCGCTATCATCATCGTCATGTTGACCTGATGGATGTGATGGCCATGTTTAATGGTCGTAATTTCCAGAAGCTGGATGATATTGCCTGTTTGCTGGGTTTCCCTGGTAAACGTGGTGAGGTGGGCTATCATGTGCCAGACTATGTACGTACTGAACAATGGTTAAAATTGACCAGTTATTGTGAAGGCGATGTGCTGAATACATGGTTGGTCTATATCCGCTGGTTATTGCTAAAAGGTCAGCTCAATCAAAAGGATCATCAACAGTTGATTCAGGCGACGATTGATTATTTACAAACTCAAACGCAACAAACAGAATTTTTACAGGTATGGCAACAAACATCGCAATATACTGTATTTACCGCACCCACTTTTGCGCCAAAAAATTAGGTTCATCTTTTGAAACACAAAGCGAAACATCGCCCAGCCCAATATCCAACATATACCTTTCAAATCGAAGCGTTTTCTCATGAAGGGCGCGGCATCGCGCATTATGGAACGCATCCTGACCATCCTAAAGAAAAGCATGGCAAGAAAGTCTTTATTCGCTATGGTCTCGTCGGTGAAACGGTACAGGCAAAGATTACCAACCAGACTTCTCGTCTGGAAGAAGCCGATATGATCAAGCTGGAAGGTGAGGCGGCTGAAGGTCGTGTCGATCCGATCTGTCCTCATTTTGGAGTATGTGGTGGCTGTAGCCTGCAACATATTCATCCTGACCAGCAGATTTTATTAAAACAGAATGTGTTGAAGTCGCATTTACAACATTTTGCAGGGCTGGAACCTGAGCAGTGGCTGCCACCGATCCGTTCGGTAAAAACCGATTATCGCCGTCGTGCCCGTATCGGGGTGCGCTATATTGCCAAACAGAACCGTTTGGTAATGGGCTTCCGTGAGCATCATAGTAATCATCTCACTGCCATCCAGCAGTGCAACGTATTGGATCAAACTTTATCCGAAAGCTTGCCTGAACTTAGAAAGTTACTCGAAAGTCTTACAGGCAAAGCCCATATCGGTCATATAGAATTGGCCATGGGCGATACCGAGGTGGCATTGCTGATTCGTCATCTGGATGAATTAAATGTGTCGGATGTCAACCAATTACGTCAGTTTACGTTACTCAAGGGATGGCAGTTGTATTTGCAGCCCAAAGGGGCAGAGAGTTTACATCGAGTAGATGATGCTCAGGCACCGATGCGCTTGCATTACAGTCTGGATGATTTTGCAGTCAAATTTGCATTTTCACCTTTAGACTTTACCCAGGTGAACAGCGCTGTAAATGCACAGATGATTCACTTGGCATGTGAATTGCTTCAGTTACAGGAAGGGGAGAGAGTGCTTGACCTGTTCTGTGGATTAGGCAATTTCTCGCTCCCGATTGCACGTCGTGTGGGAGAAACGGGTCAAGTGGTGGGTGTTGAAGCAAGTGATGAGATGGTGCAACGGGCAACTGAAAATGCGAAAGCGAATCAATTGTCACAAGCAATGTTCTTTTCACAAGATTTAACAAAAGACTTTTCGCATCATTCTTGGGCGAAACAGGGATTTGATGCATTATTAATTGATCCTCCACGATCAGGTGCGTTTGAAGTCATGCAATATGTACCTAATTTTGGAGCGAAAAGAATCGTTTATGTATCATGTAACCCATCAACACTGGCAAGGGATGCAGGTGTACTGGCACAATATGGCTATCGGTTAAAGAAAGCTGCGGTGATGGACATGTTTACGCATACTGAACATGTTGAGTCGATTGCCCTGTTTGAGAAAATTGAGAAGCTGGAAAAAATCGAAGAGATAAACGATTAAAAAATGAGTTACATATCCAGAGGAGAAAGGTATGGTCACAGTACGTGAACAGTTACCTGGACGACTCCAAGAGTTGTCTGAGGAAGCGACTGTAGAACATGCCGCTGAAGCGCAAAGTAGTCTGGTCTCCTGGCTAGATCGGGTGCGTGGTATTTTGGATGGGGCTGAGCTGAAACAACTTCAAAAAGTTGCAGAGCTGACCTTAGCAAAAGAGTTACAAGCGACGGATCATCGTATCAATACCTTTAGTACAGGCATTGGTATGGCAGATATTTTGGCCCATTTACATGTCGATGAAGACACGCTTTCAGCGGCAGTGTTATATCGTAGTGTACGTGAAGGTCTGATTACTTTAGAGGACATTCAACAGCAGTTTGGCGAGCAGGTTCTGGCTTTGGTGAAAGGCACACTTGCAATGGGTAAACTGTCGGAGTTGATTGAAAAGAATAAGCGTTTAGAAGACCATTTTAATAATAATCAACGTGAACATCTAAACGGCATTTATAAAATGCTGATTTCAGTGACGGAAGATGTTCGGGTGGTACTGATCAAGCTGGCAGAACGTACCTATGCCTTACGTGAGTTGGCAACCGCCAGTAAAGAGCGCCAAGAGCGTGTGGCACGTGAGATTCTGACCATTTACTCACCGCTTGCGCACCGTCTGGGGATTGCCCAGCTCAAATGGGAGCTGGAGGATCTGGCCTTTCGTTATCTGGCCCCGGAACGCTATAAAGAAATTGCGTCTTTGCTGAATGAAAAGCGTCTGGAACGTGAGCAATATATTCAGTTTGTGATTGATAAACTGAAAACCGAACTGGCTGCATATGATATTCAGGCGGAAATCACTGGGCGCGTGAAGCACATTTATTCGATTTATCGAAAAATGAAAAGCAAAAACCTGAGCTTCGATCAGCTTTATGATATTCGCGCAGTGCGTGTACTGGTCAAGAGCGTTCCAGATTGCTATCACGCTCTGGGCATTGTACATCAGATCTGGCGGCATATTCCGAACCAGTTCGATGACTATGTCACCAATCCGAAAGCCAATGGCTATCGTTCATTGCACACCGCGGTGATTGCTGAGAACAAGTCATTAGAAGTACAGATTCGTACTTTTGAAATGCATAACGAAGCTGAGCTTGGGGTGTGTTCGCACTTTAACTATAAAGAAGGCGCCAAGAATACCGATCATTCCTTTAATGATCGTTTGCATTCATTACGTGCGGTGCTTGAGCATTATCAGGAACGTACTGAAACCACGCCACATGCTGAAGATGAAGAGTCGAACGGCATTGATCAGATTCAGGATTTTGAGAATTTTGAAAAGATCTATGTGTTTAGCCGTGATGGGGATATCAAGGAATTACCACGTGGTTCCACTGTTCTAGACTTTGCCTACCATGTGCACACCGAGGTTGGGAACAAGTGCTATGCGGCACGAGTGAATCAGCGTTATGTGCCTTTGACCTATATGTTAAAGACCGGTGAGCAGGTCGAGATTTTAACCAAGAAAGATCGTGAACCGAACCGTGACTGGTTAGTGAATTCGCTGGGTTATATCAAGACTGCACGTGCACGTGACAAGTTACGCCACTGGTTTAGACAGCAAGACCGTAGCAAGAATGTCGAAGTTGGGCGTGAGTTACTCAATAAGGAGCTGGCGCGTTTAGCTATCCATCCAAAGAGTATCGACCTGAAGGATTATTCATCTCATTTTAACCTGAAATCGGGTGATGATATCCTGGTGGCCTTGGTTAGCGGTGATATCAGCCTGCATGCTTTAATGAATCAGGTCAACCGGCAGATGCATCTGGATCAGGATGAACCTGAACTGGTGCTAAAACCAGCGTTAAATCCGCGTGCCAGCCATACGCTATCTGCGCATGGTATCCTGATTGATGGGCTGGATAATGTGGAGCTGCATATTGCACAATGTTGTCAGCCGGTGCATGGTGAATCGATTGGGGGATATATCACCTTGAATCGTGGTGTCAGTATCCATAAGATTGCATGTCCGGATTACCTGCGCATGACCACTCAGGAACCTGAGCGTGCTGTTGAAGCCGATTGGGAAATGCAGCCAACTCGCGGCCAGAGTGTACAGATCGTGGTGGAAGCGTATGATCGTCGTGGTTTGCTCAAGGATCTGACCCAAGTGATTTTCTCAGACCAGATCAACATCCGTCAGGTCAATACCATTTCTGAAGCAGATGGTATTGCCAATATGAAGTTGTTGATTGAAGTCAAAGGATTGGCACAGTTGTCCAGATTGCTGGCTCGTCTGGAGCAGCAACCCGGGATTATCAGTGCCAGACGTCTGGTTCAAGGCAGTTAAGCTGCCCAACATAAAAAAGCTGCATTTCGATGCAGCTTTTTTATGCCTAACGTTTGGATAAAAACAGGTTGCTCAAGCGATTCAGGAACTGTGGGCTAATGCTGGATAACTGATAAAGGAGTTTGGTTTTTATACCGACTGCCGTATGTGTCGAGAGTAAGGCATGATCTTTGTGTTGTGCCAAATGTAAAACCTGTTTTGCGACATCGGCAGGAGTTAAATCCACACCAATATTCTGGATACTGCCTGCGTCCATGTTTTTCACCATGTTGGTTTGTACAAATAAAGGCATGACATCCAGGACACGAATTTTATATTTCTGCCATTCTACATCCAGGGCCTCAGTTAAACCACGCACTGCAAATTTACTGGCTGAGTAGGACGCCAGATCCGCTTGACCGTAAATCGCTGAGGCTGAGGAGAGATTGATGACACGGGCAAAACTGGCCTGTTGCAAATGTGCTAACGCGGCATGACAGCCATTCATCATGCCTTTGACATTGATATCAATAATGCGGTGATGTGATTGAATATCCGTATTTTCAAATGGCCCTGAGTAGAGAATGCCGGCATTGTTAATGAGCAGGTTAAGTTCACCAGCCCAGTGAGTAAATTCCTGCAACGCGGTTTGCCATTGTTGGTAATTACTGACATCCAGATAACCTGCTTTGGCATGCGTGCCCAGCTCTGCAGCTAAAGCCTGTGCCTGGGGGTGATTGATATCATAGATCCCCACTTTGAAACCTTGCTGGTAGAAGAGGTGGGCGATTTCAGCACCGATACCTTGTGCAGCCCCACTAATAAAAACACTCTGTTGCATTGCCTTTCCTTGCTTTATATTGATAGTTTTTGCGTGCGTGTATATTAGGCATAAGCGTATTCAGGCTGCAACACGTTGCTTCGATCAAGTGTGGAGATCATCATGGAAAAGTTATTGGCAATCATGCAAGAGTTAAGACAAAAGTGTCCATGGGATAAACAGCAAACACCAGAAAGCTTAACCCGTTATGCCATTGAAGAAGCTTATGAAGTTGAGGCAGCAATCCGTTCGGGAGACATTGATGAAATCCGCAATGAACTGGGGGATTTACTGTTGCAAGTGGTGTTCCAATCGCAAATGTTTGATGAAAAAGGGATATTTAATTTTCAGGATGTGGTAAATGCGATCAGTGAAAAATTAATTCGCCGTCATCCCCATGTTTTTGAGGCTGAAAAATATCAAAATTTGAGTGCTGAGCAAGTCAGTGCATTATGGAAACAGATTAAAAAACAGGAAAAACAGGGTAAAGTACAGTCTCGGTTAGATGAGATCAAGCATGCACCTGCACTGGTACAGGCACATGAAATTCAAAAAAAGGCAGCACAGCTGGGTTTTGATTTTGAAAGTGTTGAAGACGCTTATGGCAAACTGGATGAGGAACTCGAAGAGTTACAGCAGGCGATCAAAAGCCACAATAGCGATGATATTCAGGAAGAGTTTGGAGATTGCTTATTCTCACTGATCAATGTGGGACGAAAGCTTGGCGTGTCGAGTGAGAGCGCATTATTGGCGACGATACATAAATTTAGAAGCCGTTTTGCTTTTATTGAGCAGCAGGCACAACGACAACACAAAGACTTGCAAGACATGAGTTTGGCTGAAATGGATGAGCTCTGGGAGCAAGCAAAACGACAATTAAAAGCTCAGGAGAGCAACCATGATATTGCAGCAAGTATGCCGCAAACATAAGTTTTTTCTATTCATTATTTTGTGCTTGGGGTGTGTATCACCTCTTAGCGCACAGCAGTTTGACCAAGCCTATCAGCAATGGAAAACTCAGCAACAGCTACGTGACCAGCAGTTGGCGAATCAGGCAAATAATAATTATTATTTATCCCGCCCCACTCAGCAGGCTCCACAGCGGCTTTCATCTTCTGTAAATACTCCGGGTGATAAGATTAGTTTGAATCAGGCCAGCTTGCAGCAATTACAAATGTTAAATGGGGTGGGCGAGAAAAAAGCGCAGGCCATTATGGAATATCGGCAAAAAAATGGCGGTTTTAAAAGCGTCGATGAGTTGATGAATATCAAGGGAATCGGGCCAAAATTATTAGAGAAAAACAAAGCAAGGCTGATGTTATAAACCTGATATTGTCGTAAAGTGATGAATGAGGCAGACAGATCTGTTGAAACTTACAACAGAATAAATTGCCCTTTGTGTGTGTTAGAGCTATGATTAGCGACAAATTGTTATTTACGTCCTGACGTAGGAGACAGTGTCTTTTGCAAACTTTGCGTGCGTCAAAATGTGGCTTGTCCACAACTCAACTTCCTTCCTCAATTCTAGATGTGATTGATAGTCTGACTAAAGCAGGCTACGAGGCATATATTGTGGGCGGTGGTGTTCGAGATATGATGTTAGGTCTTAATCCAAAGGATTTTGACGCGGTTACTAATGCTACACCAGCTCAGGTGAAAGAAGTATTTGGTCGACGTTGCCGGATTATCGGACGACGTTTTGAGCTGGCACATGTTTATTCCGGTCGTGAACTGATTGAAGTGGCGACCTTCCGTGCCCCACCGAAAAAAGCGGTCACCAGTGCCTCCGGGATGATTCTTCGTGATAATAACTGGGGAACGATTGAGCAGGATTTTGCTCGCCGAGATTTTTCGATCAATACCCTGTATTACCAGCCACGAAAAGGGATCGTACTTGATTTCTGCCATGCGGTAGAGGATATCAAGACCCGCACCTTACGTTTTCTGGGTGAGCCGGCACAGCGTTTTGAAGAAGATCCTGTACGGATGTTACGTGCATTGCGTTTTGCTGCAAAACTGAACTTCCAGATTGATCAATCCATTCTCGATGTGTTTAATGTTGAAATGACGCAATTATTGCGTGATGTCTCACCCCATCGTTTATATGATGAATCACAAAAACTGTTCACCATGGGGCATTTGACCCGTGTCTTGCCGATGTTGATCGAGTTTGGTGTGTGGAAGCAGCTTTTCGCTGAAATTCAGCCCAATATCACCGCATTTATTGAGCGTGCTGCACGAAATACCGATCAGCGTATTCAAGTGGGTAAAACCATCAACCCGGCATTTTTCTATGCAGTCCTGTTGTGGAAACCATTTTTAGAACGTTGTAACTACTATTTGAATAAAGGTGTGGTACCCGCGGAAGCACGTGCACAAGCTGGACTTGATGTCTTAAAACGTCAGGCGACCCGGACCATTATTCCGCGTTTTGCGGAAACCTTTATTCGTGAAGTCTGGGAAATGCAGACCCGCTTGCTCAATCCAAAGCCACAACAGATTGAGGCTTTGGCTGGCCATGCCCGTTTCCGTGCCGGTTTTGACTTCTTGCTGTTACGTGAGAAGTCTGGCGATAGTAGTACGGAAGGGATGGGCGCTTGGTGGGAAAGCTATCAGGAAATGACCACGGATCAAAAAGAAGCGGCAATCCGTCAATACAATCGTCAACGCAGCAAGACACGTCGTAAGGCGGTCGAAGCAGATGAGCCGAAGACGACTGAAATTGAGCCTTTGGTGAATCTACCTGAGCCAAGAAGCCGTCGTGGTAAAAAAGAACGGGTTCGAGCGGATGAGTCTGCGAGCCGTTTTATTGAAAAAGCGACGACGGGTTCAGTTAATGCGGATCACCCGATCCTCAAGCGTAAACGTGTGCAACGTGATTTGAGCCAAGTGGTTTTTGGGCCAACGCAATGACGATGCGTAGCTATATTGGT
This sequence comes from Acinetobacter calcoaceticus, assembly GCF_051947995.1. GTDB lineage: Bacteria > Pseudomonadota > Gammaproteobacteria > Pseudomonadales > Moraxellaceae > Acinetobacter. The sequence continues at coordinate 48,556 of NZ_JBLVVH010000011.1, forward strand.
CTTGGTAGTAATTTAGGTGATTCGCAGCAGATTCTGAGTGAAGCTGTTGCGAAGCTGGCAACATTGGGCGCTGTACAGGTTTCCCGGCTTTATCAAAGTCCACCGATGGGGCCGCAAGACCAACCGAATTACCTCAATGCAGTTGTGCAACTGGATACCGACCTTGCACCGCTTGCGCTGTTAGATCAATTACAACAATTTGAGCAAGAAGCAGGGCGTGTCCGTTTACGACGCTGGGGAGAGCGTACGCTGGATCTGGATTTACTGATCTATGGTCAGGAGCAGATCCGCAATGAACGCTTAACAGTGCCACATGTGGGTATTTTAGAGCGTGATTTCGTCGTTATTCCCTTATTAGACCTAGATGCCCATTTACAATTAAATGGTCATTCTTTAAAAGATTTAGAACTGGTACAGCAAGCAAATTTGACTGTAATAGCAGACCAGTCTTGGGCAATCGCTTAAGACTGTTTCGTTCTGGAAACGCCTGTAGAGGACATCATCATGATTAGTCTAAGTGACTTAAGAAAGTTTAAAGCCGAAGGACGCAAGTTCTCATGTCTTACTTGTTACGATGCAAGTATGGCTAAAGGAATGGAGTTGGCTGAAATTGATACGATTTTAGTCGGTGACTCTCTTGGAATGGCGATTCAAGGCAGAGACTCTACACTTCCTGTGACGGTTGAAGATATGGCTTACCATACGGCCGCTGTGCGTCGCGGTAATGCACATGCCCTGATTATGACTGACTTGCCATTTATGAGCTATGCCACGCTTGAAGATGGTTTGAAAAATGCAAAAACTGTCATGCAAGCTGGCGCACAAATGGTCAAGATCGAGGGCGGTGCCTGGCTCAGCGAACTGGTTACCGTATTGACCCGTAATGGTATTCCTGTGTGTGTACATTTAGGTTTAACGCCACAATCTGTAAATGTGTTAGGCGGCTACAAATTGCAAGCAAAAACACGTGAGGCAGCGGATCAGCTGATTGCCGACTGTCAGGCGGTGATTGATGCCGGTGCAGCAGTATTGGTACTTGAATGTGTGCCTGCACAACTGGGTAAAGAAATTGCAGAACTGTTCCCGAATACACCCGTAATCGGAATTGGTGCAGGGCATGAAACAGATGGGCAGGTATTGGTGGTTCAGGACATGCTTGGTCTGACCTTTGGCCGTGTTGCGCGTTTCGTGCGTAACTTCATGAAAGAGCAATCTGGCGAAACTGCCATTGTCGATGCATTTAAAGCCTATCATGCTGCCGTGCAGGATCAGTCGTTCCCAGCCAAAGAACATACTTTTCAGGTTGAGCTTTAATTCATGAAGACTGAAACAACGATACAAGGCTTAACTGCGTCACTTTCTCCAGCGCGTAGTTCAAAGAAACTGATTGGTTTTGTACCGACCATGGGGAACCTGCATGAAGGTCATTTGACCTTGGTACGTGAAGCAAAAAAACTGTGTGATGTGGTGGTGGTCAGTATTTTCGTCAATCCAATCCAGTTTGGTGCAGGCGAGGATTTTGATAGTTATCCACGTACTTTAGAGCAAGACAGCCGTTTATTGGCAGATGTGGGCTGCGATATTATTTTTGCACCCACTGTTGAGCAAATGTACGGTACACAACCGCGTTTGACCAATATCAGTGTGGGTCAGATTACCGATGACCTGTGTGGAAAATCACGTCCAGGTCATTTTGATGGCGTTGCAGTTGTGGTGACCAAGCTGTTCAATATTGTACAGCCAGATTTCGCGTTCTTCGGCCAAAAGGACTATCAGCAACTGGCAGTCATTCGTCAGCTGGTACAAGACCTGAACATGCCGCTTGAAGTGATTGGCGTGCCGATTGTACGGGCCGAAGATGGTTTGGCTTTAAGTTCTCGTAATGGTTATTTAACCGAAGAGCAACGGGCCATTGCACCGACCATTTATCAATCGCTCAAACAGGCCGAACAACAGTTACGTGAAGGGCAGGCACTCAACCAAGTGTTAGCAAATATCTCGACACAATTGACACAGGCTGGCTTTGTTGTGGATTATGTGGAAGCTCGTCAGACCAACCTGCAACCGATTGCGCAATTTGATCAGGACCTTGTTGTTTTTGTTGCTGCAAAACTGGGTGCAACCCGTTTGATTGATAATCTACAAGTTGACTTTAAAACATAAAAAAATGAAGGGCAAAATGCCATGAAGCGTATTCTTATCGTGACAGGACAATCAGGCTCAGGCAAATCATCTGCATTACAAGTGCTTGAAGACTTGGGCTATTATTGTATAGATAACTTACCTTTGGCATTATTGCCTGAAATTGTGGCGAAACTGGATCACGAGAATAATCTTGAACAGTTGGCACTGGGCGTAGACATCCGCAGTACCCGTGCCGATATGCAAGAGTTCGATCATGTGTTTGAGCAATTACAACGCCATGGTTCGGTGGATATTATTTATCTGACCACACAGGATCAGGATTTGATTGCACGGTTTAGTGCATCACGTCGACCGCATCCGTTGGCCAGTCGCTTCAATAGCCTGTTGCAATGTATTCAGGAAGAGAAGCAACTGCTGATTCCGATCCAGTTTCGTTCTACCGTACATATTGATACCACGGATAAAAGTGTCCATGATTTAAAACATATCCTATTGTCTAAACTGGGGCAGTCGGATAACTTAATTGTAATTTTACAGTCTTTTGGCTATAAGCACGGTATTCCACTCGATGCGGATTATGTATTTGACGTACGCCATCTACCAAATCCACATTGGGACTTAGAATTACGCCGTTTTTCAGGTTTAGATGAACCTGTGCGTCGCTTTTTAGAAGGCAGTCAACAAACCAATGAAATGTTTGAAGATATTTATGGCTTTCTTGATAAGTGGTTACCCGCTTTTGCTGAAGGACATCGCCATTACATGACCATTTCCGTGGGATGTACGGGCGGGCAGCATCGTTCGGTTTATATCGTGGATAGACTCAAACAGGCCCTTGAGGCAAAATGGGCTGTCCAAATCTTACATAGAGAAATGAAGCACTGGTCATGATAGACACAACAATTGATGTAATTAATAAACTCGGCTTACACGCTCGCGCATCTGGTAAACTGATTGAAGTGACGACAAAATTTCGTTCTTCTATCCAGATTGGTAAGGGCGATAAGTTAGTTGATGCAAAAAATATTATGTCATTGTTGATGTTGGGTGCAGGTAAAGGCACCACATTAAGACTGGTGATTGAGGGTGCTGATGAAGACAAGGCACTGGAAGAAATTCAAACGCTGTTCGCAGCAAAATTTTACGAGGCAGAGTAATAGTGGCACGTGGTCCCCAACGTTATACAGATGAAGATTTTGAGTCATTAGAAGGGCGTGCGAGTCGAACTGAGCAAAAAAAGGCAGTCCAGCGCATGGCCGCTTTGGGTGAGCAGTTGGCTCAACTGAATCCAAAGCAGATTCAAAAACTTCCTGTCGATGAGCGTTTAATTGATGCCTTGCTTGAAGTGCAGAAAATTAGCTCATTTGAAGCGCGTCGTCGTCAGTTCCAACGCGTTGGAAAGTTATTGCGTAACGAAGATGAAACAACGATCTTGTCTTATCTTACACCGCAACAGGGCGCTAAAAAACAAATGCAATTGATGCGTTGGGTCGATCGTATGATTGATCAAGGCGACCCAATTATTAATGAGTTTAGTAAAGTATTTAACGCTTCTGAACGCCATACCTTGCGTCAGCATGTATTACGTATTCATCGCGATATTAAGCAGCAAGTGAGTGAAGAAGAGCTTGAAGCCTCGAAACGTAAATTCGTCAATTATGTTCAACAGGTCGCGCTGTTATCTGAGCAGTAAGGTTTAAAATAAAAAAGAAGTTTCCCCGGAAACTTCTTTTTTTATCTGCTGTATCAATTTCCGAATTCGCCACTGGCTCGTTGTTTTGCCCATTCCCTTAAAATAAATTTCTGCAATTTTCCGGTTGAGGTTTTTGGAATCTCGGCGATCACCACATCTTTTGGAACTTTAAAGCGGGCCAGTTGTTGCTGACAATGCGCAATGATCTCTTCAGGGGTTGCGGTTGCTCCCTGTTTGAGTTCAATAAAGGCACAAGGCACTTCCTGCCAGCGTTGATCCGGTTTTGCCACGACCGCAGCAGTCAATACAGCAGGGTGGCGGTAGAGTACATCTTCCACTTCAAGCGATGAAATATTCTCTCCGCCTGAAATGATAATATCTTTTGAGCGATCTGTGATCTTGGCATAACCGTCGGGATGACTCACCGCCAGATCTCCGGTATGAAACCAGCCGCCTTTAAAGGCTTCCTGCGTGGCTTCTGGATTCTTTAAATAGCCTTTCATGACAATATTGCCACGGAACATGATTTCCCCCATGGTTTGTCCATCATTGGGAACCGGTTGCATGGTTTCTGGATCAAGTACCCGCATACTGTCCTGTAAGGGATAAGGTACACCTTGACGGGAATGTAGTTGTGCCTGTTCCTGAATGGATAAATCATTCCAGCCTGCCTGTGAGGCACATAAGGCCGAAGGACCATAGGTTTCAGTCAGACCATAAACGTGATTTACATTGATGCCTAGATGATGCATCCCTTCAATAATTGCCACGGGTGGAGCAGCGCCAGCCACCATGACTTCGACATGATGATCAAATGAAGTTCGCTGTTCTGAGGGAGCATTAATCAGCATGGACAGCACAATCGGCGCGCCACAGAAGTAATCCACTTTATATTGCGCAATATATTTAAAAATCAGGACAGGATCGACGCGACGCAGACAGATATTGGTCCCGCCACTGGCCGCGATGGACCAGGCAAAGCACCAGCCATTGCAATGGAACAGAGGAAGTGTCCAGAGATAAACCGCCCGTGGTTTCATGCCGCAGGCCAGAATGTTGCTGGCTGCATTCAGGTAAGCACCACGGTGATGATAGACCACGCCTTTAGGATTGCCAGTGGTGCCTGAGGTATAGTTAAGACTAATTGCATCCCATTCATCTTGCGGGAGTAACCATTCAAATTCAGGATTTCCTTGAGCAAGCCATGATTCATATTCATATTGTCCGATGGCAATCTGCTCGCCTTCAAACTCGGAATCAAATACATCAATCACCACGATCTCTTGCGGCACCAGTTTAAGTGCTTCTGCCGCGACTTCGCGAAATTCTGGATCAACCAGCAGTACCTTGGATTCAGCATGCTCCAGCATAAAGGCGATAGTTTTGGCATCAAGGCGGGTATTTAAGGTATTGAGTACGGCACCGGCCATTGGTACAGCAAAATGTGCTTCGATCATGGCAGGAATATTGGGGAGCAACACGGAAACAGTATCGTTTTTTTGAATTCCCAGTTTTGCCAGTTGATGTGCAAATTGGCGGCAGCGTTGATAGGTTTGTTGCCATGTGATTTGACGGTCGCCATGAATAATTGCAGTTTGCTGAGGGTAAATATAAGCCGCACGTTCTAAATAACGTAACGGAGACAGGGCTATAAAATTGGCAGCTGTCCGTGGTAATTCGTCATATGCACTCACCATGTGTATTACTCCATTTTATGTTGTTTTCATTATTGACTAAACTATTCTGTCGTCGAGTCTAAATCATTTAGGCTTTAGTCGGAGGGGAATCGTAAGAGATATCGGGTTTTTCTGGTCCAAAGGTTTCATCCACAGCTAAACCCGTGTAAAATCTTGGATACTTTTTTATCCGCCGTTTTTTATCTTTTGAGGCCTCGCCTCAATACATAATCTCGCGGTGATATGCTCCTTCGTATAGGGCATCACTCCTTAAGGATTTTTTATATGCCAATCATTACTTTACCAAATGGTGATCAGAAACAGTTTGATCAGCCAATTTCCGTGATGGAACTTGCTCAGAGCATTGGTCCAGGTCTTGCAAAAAATACAGTTGCTGGCCGTATCAATGATCGCTTGGTGGATGCTTGTGATTTAATCACAGAAGATGCGACAGTTCAGATTATTACCCCGAAAGATGAAGAGGGTTTAGAAATCATTCGTCACTCTTGTGCGCATCTGGTCGGACATGCGGTTAAGCAGTTGTTCCCGGAAGCGAAAATGGTGATCGGTCCTGTGATCGAAGAAGGTTTCTACTACGACATCTGGATGCCACGTCCATTTACCCTGGATGATATGGCAGCAATCGAAGAGCGCATGAAAAAGCTTATCGATCAGGACTATGACGTTGTTAAAAAGATGACACCGCGTGAAGATGTGATTGCAGAATTCACAGCACGTGGCGAAGAATATAAGTTACGCTTGATTGCAGACATGCCGAATGAAACTCAAATGGGCTTGTACTACCATCAAGATTATTTAGATATGTGCCGTGGTCCACACGTACCGAATACTAAATTCTTAAAATCATTCAAGCTCACTAAAATCTCTGGTGCATACTGGCGTGGTGATGCGAAAAATGAACAATTACAACGTATTTACGGTACAGCATGGGCTGACAAAAAACAGTTAGCGGCTTATATCAAACGTATTGAAGAAGCTGAAAAGCGTGATCACCGTAAAATTGGTAAAGCTTTAGATTTGTTCCATATGCAAGAAGAAGCACCAGGTATGGTGTTCTGGCATCCGAACGGCTGGACCATTTATCAATTGCTTGAACAATACATGCGTAAAGTTCAGCAAGACAATGGTTATCAGGAAATCAAGACACCGCAAATCGTAGATTTTACGCTTTGGGAAAAGTCTGGTCATGCGGCAAACTATGCTGAAAACATGTTTACGACTCATTCGGAAAGTCGTAACTATGCAGTGAAGCCAATGAACTGCCCATGTCACGTACAGGTCTTTAATCAGGGTTTGAAATCTTACCGTGATTTACCAATCCGTTTAGCTGAGTTTGGTTCTTGTCACCGTAACGAGCCATCAGGTTCTTTACACGGTATTATGCGTGTTCGTGGCTTTACCCAAGATGATGCCCATATTTTCTGTACCAAAGAACAGATTGGTAAAGAAGTTGCAGATTTTATTAAGCTGACTTTAGACGTTTATAAAGACTTCGGTTTTGAAGACGTACAAATGAAGCTCTCTACACGTCCAGAAAAACGTGTGGGTGATGATGCACTTTGGGATCTGGCGGAAAAATCTTTGGCAGATGCGCTTGATGATGCTGGCTTGGCATGGGACTTGCAACCTGGTGAAGGTGCCTTCTATGGTCCGAAAATTGAATTTTCATTGAAAGACTGCTTAGGCCGTATCTGGCAGTGCGGTACCATTCAATGTGACTTCAACTTGCCGATCCGTTTAGATGCTTCTTATGTGACAGAAGACAATGAGCGTGACCAACCTGTGATGCTGCATCGTGCAATTCTTGGCAGTTTCGAGCGTTTTATTGGTATACTAATTGAACACTATGCGGGTTTCATGCCACCGTGGCTTACACCAATTCAAGCGTGTGTCATGAACATTACTGATTCACAAGCAGAAGCAAGTGAACAGGTGGTCGCAAAACTCAAAGAAAATGGCCTTCGTGCTATTTCCGACTTGAGAAATGAAAAAATCGGATTTAAGATTCGTGAGCGTACCCTAGAGCGTATTCCTTACCTTCTAGTTCTTGGTGACCGAGAAGTTGAAGAAGGTACAGTTAATGTGCGTACTCGCTCAGGAAAAAATTTAGGTACTATGTCAGTAGATGCATTTATTGACTTAGTGAAATCTGCCGTTGCCGAACGTGGCCGGTACATTGTGGAGTAATAAAGATTAAACAGCCTGACCGTAACCAACAACAAGGTGCTAAAAGTAACCGTCCTGCAATCAACGATGAGATCCGTGCGAAAGAAGTACGCCTCGTCGCTGCAGATGGGGAGCAAAAAGGTGTTGTTTCATTAAATGAAGCATTGCGTGCTGCAGAAGAAGCCAATCTTGACCTTGTTGAGATTGTTGCTAATGCAGAACCGCCTGTTTGTAAAATCATGGACTACAACAAGCACTTATTTGACTTGAAACAAAAGCAAAAAGATGCGAAGAAAAAACAGCATCAAGTGCAAGTGAAAGAAATCAAGTTACGTCCTGCGACGGATGTAGGTGATTATCAGGTAAAATTGCGTGCAATTTTACGTTTCCTTGAAGAAGGAAACAAAGTGAAAATTACCTTGCGTTTCCGTGGTCGTGAGATGGCACATCAACAGCTTGGTTTGGCTCAATTACAAAAAATTGAAGCTGACGTTGCTGAGTTTGGTGTTGTTGAACAAGCGCCGAAGATGGAAGGCCGTCAGATGGGCATGTTACTTGGTCCGAAAAAGAAAAAGTAATTTTTTCTTGATAAAAAAGCACCGCAACAGGCGGTGCTTTTTTATGTCTGAATCGGCAATGGTTTTTTAAAAATCTGCTTAGTCTCATTCCCCGGCGTAAAAACAGGATATGATAAGATTGCTTGATAATTACACGATTTAAAAACTGGAAAAATTCATGTCTACAATTAAAGGTACTCAAGAACTCTCGGAAGTTAATCAAAAAGTGGTACAGGAGGGAGAGGTTCTACCACAAGTAAAGCTGAAAGATGGCAGCCGTGTCCAGACAGGTACCGTGGCGACCATGCTACACAATATCAATCTTTATAATGCAGGTGTGCGTGGGGCGATTGAAGAAGAACTGACCTTGGCGGTCCCCACTTTATTTAAAGTCGGTATGTTCGATCTATTTTCGGTAGAAGAGTGGATTAATGGCACAAATGCGGGGCGAAAATTTGTTGGTGAGAAGGCTCGGGAATTTCAGCAAAAGCAAAACGAGTTGTCTGATCGTTAGCTTTAAAACACGGCACGATTGTTTCTTTTCGTGCTGATGTGCTGATCAAGATAAGCCAAGTGTGCTATAACGCAACAACAGTCAAGATAACGATCAAACAGGACAACATAAATGATTGACTTATACTACTGGGGTACGCCCAATGGACATAAAATAACAATTGCCTTAGAAGAAATGCAGCTGGAATATCAAATTTTTCCCATCAATATTCTTGAAAACGACCAGTTTCAGCCAGATTTTCTGAGAATCTCTCCAAATAATAAAATCCCTGCAATTGTTGATCAAAATGGCCCACGTGGCGAACCGATTTCCGTATTTGAGTCGGGTGCGATCTTGCAGTATTTAGGTAGAAAAACGGGATTATTTTATCCAACTGACGAGCAGGAACGGGTTGAAGTTGAACAATGGTTGATGTGGCAAATGGGTGGCTTTGGGCCAATGCTGGGACAGAATCATCATTTCAATAAGTTTGCGGCTGAAAAAATCCCCTATGCCATTGACCGTTATGTAAATGAAACCAAACGTCTTTACAATGTCTTAAACAAGCAGTTGATTGGACAGAAGTTCGTGGCAGGCGAATATTCCATTGCAGATATGGCGATCTTGCCTTGGGCATTACGTTATGAATGGCAGGGCATTCAACTTGAAGATTATCCGTATGTAAAAGATTATATTGAACGCTTAACCGCTCGCCCTGCAATACAGAAAGCCTTGTCGATCAAGGTGGAGTGAGCTATTGGCTGGACAGCAGTACTATTTAAAACATTGGATCATTGCGATGGGATTGTTGCTAGTGACAGCAATCCTTTGCGCTCAGTTGCAAATGCTTTATTCAGAAAGTCATTTAGCCGGTTTAGTATTTGCTTTCATTACGATTCTAGGGCTTTTCTTTGCTACACTTTTTTCTTGGCTACAGCTGGAGACTAAAAACTCATATTTGAGCACGTGGTTTTTCACTGGCTTTTTAAGCCTCTCATTAGTTTTATGCAGTTATCTTGACCATCAGGTTTATATGGATTTGGCCGCAGCCTCAAATACGGCGTTACAACTGAGTCTATATCAGAAGATTGTAAGTTCTGATCTTACATTCTGGCTCTTATTTCTTTTTCCCTTTCTCCTTTCCGTCTTACATTTCTCGATCCGATCTAGAACATTGAGTACTCGGCACTAATCGTTGGTGTAATTATCTTCTTATTGCTATAAGCAGGACTCTTTTATAATTGTGTAATTTTTCATCTTGTCTTGGCACGATCAAGTTACGATGATCTAAACTTATCAAAAATAAAGATTATGCAATCAACAATTTCAGCGGACTATTTAAGCAAACTTGGTTTTGAGGGTGATTTTCCCCCCACTTTGGCTCATCTAAAAACCTTATTAAGTCTCCATGTGCAGAAAATTCCTTTTGCTAATTTTTCTTCTTTTTTAGGGGGAGAGGTTTCTTTGGAATCTGATCAACTTGTTCAGAAATTATTGAGAAATGATCAAGGGGGGTATTGTCTAGAGCATAGCACCTTAACCAGAATTGCGTTAACCGAACTGGGATATGAGGCTTATAACGTACTGGGACGGGTCTATTATCAACGTGCACCTATTCGTACGCCAGTACGGACTCATTTGGTCACACTGGTTCATATTGATCAGCACTTGTTTTTATATGATCCCGGGTTTGGCGGTATGACACCAACGACGGTTTTAACGCTTGACCAAATCGGTGAAACACAGCAGACACCATTAGAGCCTTTTAGGTTTGTTGAAGTTGCCCAGAGTGGTTTGGATACGGCTGTACTGACAGAAATGAAATATATGCTGCAAGTCTGTATTCATGATCAATGGGTAAATGTCTATGCAATTAACCCCGAACAGCAGATTGCACATGCTGACACACAGGTCGCAAACTACTACATTTCGACCTCACCAGAATCCTTATTTACTCAGCACTTAATGTTATCGACAGCCAATAGCGAAATGCGGATCACGTTAAAAGATCGGGTCTTAAGAACGCATGGCAAAGGCGGCTCAAATAAAAAAGAGTTAAGCAATTTTGATGAATTTGAACGCACCATTAAGACCGTTTTTCAAATGAATATCAGTGATGAGCAATTACAGGCTAGTTGGGGAAAACTGGCACTGACTTAATAATTTCAGCTTATAGTGCTATAGGCTGCTATGCTTTGATTGATATTGAGTGATCCCTTTAAATTGATGTCTTATTTTTTATTATTTCTCTCGGCTTTTGGTGCAGCGACTTTATTACCCCTACAGTCTGAAGCGGTACTAATGACCTTATTGGTACAAGGTTTATCTAATCCGTTTTATCTGATCTTGGTTGCGACCATTGGTAATGTATTGGGTTCCTGTGTGAACTGGTGGCTTGGCCTAAAAATCGAACACTTTAAAGATAAAAAGTGGTTTCCTGTTTCTGAGCAGCGTTTAAAACAAGCCCAGCAGATTTATCATAAATATGGTTTCTATTCGCTGTTGCTGAGTTGGACACCTGTGATTGGCGACCCGATTACCCTGATTGCAGGCTTGATGAAAGAGAACTTTTGGCGATTCTTCGTGATTGTCACCATTGCCAAAGGTGGGCGTTATCTCACTTTATACGCACTGTATCTTGGGATCTTTTAGAAAGAAGGGAAAAGTCATGACTTTTCCCTCTTTAAGTTTATTGTTCCGAACCTTTGGTAATATCGACTTTAAATAAGTCACTGGTTTTAAACCAGCAATAACTCACGACGGCCAGAGTCATACAGCCGCCAAAAATGGTGGCGGTGATGGTACCGAGATATTTGGCTGCCAGACCGGATTCAAATGCGCCTAGTTCATTGCTTGAAGAAACAAACATCCCATTTACAGCAGCGACACGGCCACGCATATTTTCAGGGGGGAAAATTTGCAGCACGGTTTGACGAACCACCACCGAAACACTATCACAGGCACCGGTCATGGCAAGGGCAAAGAGTGACAGCCACATATTGTTCGAGAAGGCGAACAGAATGGTAAAAATACCAAAGCCAGCGACGGCCAACAGCATATTACGCCAGGCGTGATGCATCGGAGGAAATTTGGTCAGTACGATCATGGTAATCAGTGCACCGATAGAAGGTGCCGCACGTAAGTAGCCTAAGCCTTCGGGGCCAACTTTTAAAATTTCTTCCGCAAAAATCGGCAGTAGGGCAATCACGCCGCCAAACAGTACCGAGACCAGATCCAGTGAGATGGCCCATAACACGATCTTGGTTTTCCAGATAAAACGGAAACCATCGGTCAGGCTTTGCAGCACATTCTCGGTTTCCATTTTCGGAAAAGTTCGCTTCGCTAGGCAGTTAATTAAAATGAAGCAAACCGCCAATAATGCGGATACCGCAAACAGACTGGTTTCACGACCTAAAAAAGCCAGCATAAATCCACCGAGCATGGGGCCAATAATGACCCCGCTTTGCCAGCCAATCGTGGTCCAGGTTGCGCCATTGGCATACAGTTCACGAGGAATTAGAAAAGGCTTGAGTGACGTTGCGGAGGGATTGTAAAAGCCACGAATGGTGCCCAAGGCGAAAATGACGGCATAAATGCCCCAAGAGAGTGTGGCGATGCCAATTTTTTCTAAACCATGTAAATGGAACAGTGCCCAAAGTACCAACGGCAGGGGGATAGAAAAGAACAAACAGACTTTCATGATGCTCTGTTTATTTAGCTTATCTGCAAAATAGCCGCCCCATAAAGACAAGGTAATGAAGGGGATTGCCTCTGCCAGACCAATAAAGCCGAGCGTAAGCGGATCACGGGTAATTTGATACAGTGAATAGGCAACGATAATTTCCTGAATCAGGATTGCCAGTGTTAAGCAGAACTGATTAACGGTCACGATAGAGAAATCCCGATACCGCAAGGCGGCGAAAGCATCATTCTGTATATTCATATGGATGGGTATTTAAGAATTTGACTCTATTATAGGCGCTGATTTTGTGTATGTTTCTCATAATTTGAGAATTAATTATGGAAAATAACGTTTGCGGAAAACATCTCTATTTCTATCAAAAAATGAGCATTTTACTTTTGTTTTAGCGGCAGATGCTATATCATACTGCCTTCCTTACCTGCAGGTCGATTTGCAATCGTGCAAACGTGCCGAACAGGTGCCCAAAAGAGGTTACTATGGCTAAGTTAAAAACTCGCCGTGGTGCAGCTAAACGCTTTAAAGCGACTGCAAACGGTTTCAAGCGCAAACAAGCATTCAAGCGCCACATTTTGACCAAAAAATCTGCTAAGCGTATCCGTCAATTGCGCGGTTGTGTAATGGTTCACGTAAGTGACGTTGCATCAGTTCGTGCTATGTGCCCATACATCTAAGGAGATTATAAATGGCTCGTGTAAAACGTGGTGTAGTGGCTCATCGTCGTCACAAAAAAATTCTTGCTCGCGCTAAAGGTTACTATGGTGCTCGTTCACGCGTTTATCGCGTAGCGTTCCAAGCGGTAATCAAAGCTGGTCAATACGCATACCGTGACCGTCGTCAAAAGAAACGTCAATTCCGTGCTTTATGGATTGCGCGTATCAATGCTGGTGCTCGTCAAAACGGTTTGTCTTACAGCCGTATGATCGATGGCTTGAAAAAAGCTCAAGTGATCATCGACCGTCGCGTATTAGCTGACATCGCTATGCATGATGCAATCGCATTTGCTGCTTTAGCTGAAAAAGCTAAAGGCGCATTAGCTGCATAAGCTTAGAGATTCAAAAGAAGGCCGCTTTTTAGCGGTCTTTTTTATTTCCTGCCTATCATTATAAGTACAGACAAGATTGTGGTAATAAGTAATAAAAACTTAGCAAATTCATATTTCTGAACCAATAAAAATAGACCATATAATATTATTAAGACTATTGCTAAGACGATGAGTAATGTAGTTAGTGCTCGCCAACCAGAAATAGTTTCAGGTTCTGGCGAAGCGGTATTTTCGATAACTGATGAATCTTGCAAACCAGATTCTTTTTTACTTAATATTATTTCTTTTTCTAACTCATTTTGAGTTTTTACTGAGATATAAGATGCTTGATAACTGTTAGCAGTATGGCAAATAAGTTGGACAAACTGTTGAGCAACTGATTTTTCATAGAGATTAAATTTATTGATTTCTTCCAAATCAAAGTTTTGATATGCAGACATTTCATTACGTGGATGTTTAAAGCCTCGAAGATGAATTTGTAAAGTTTCGAACTGTTGAAGCAGGGTGAATGCAAGATTATTTTGTGAAGAGGGACTTTCTAGCAATGGAAAAGTACACCCTTCTTCTTCATGGGGATAAAGATGTAAGTTGTTTATGAACGAAATATCATAGGTTCCATAAAATTGATAAGGTGCAGAACGAATAAATTCTTGAGTTTCTTTATAGAAATTTTCCCAATTCAGATCACTATTAAATATTCTAATTTTTTTGTTTTGCTCTAAATTTAGAGGAATAAGACTAAACAACATATAGTTCCACTCGTCTTGGGTAGATAGAGTGCCCCAAAACTCTCTAGGATCGCCTATAGGTTGGATATCTTTTACAATCTCTCTTTCTATTTTTATTAATGCGATATTGGTATGTCTTAGATTGAAGACTAATACTGGATAATTATTTGTTTCAAATAAAAATTTAGATTGAATTTTTTCAAATTCAGGAAAAAGTAGAGTAAAAGGATAAAGTGAACAATCGTAAGCACCTTGATGGAATAGATCAAATATTAAGGCATCAATAGAGTCATAAATAAGTGAGCAATCATCTAAATCTCTCACCATAAAAATATCGTGATTACGAATGCTCCAATGATGACGAACGGCATGATAAGAAATGAGGCCTTTAAAAAACTGTTGAGCATTATGTTGTAAACCTAATATAAACTTCCAGTAATTCTCGGTCATGGTTTTATAAATACTATTATTGATGAGAAGTTAAGTTGATAATCATAGCTGAAATTATCTATGGATTAAAACGTGCGCAGACAATATCACTTTAGACAAGTGGCTCAAGATATTTATATTTGGGATGTACATCATCTGGTTGAGCTAACCAAAACTTTTGTGATCAAGAAAGTTGCACTTGCTGATATTCGAGAACTCAACGAAGCTTATTGGTTTCCAGATCAATTTCCGACGACACAGCAAATCCTAGAACATTTTCAATTGGTTCAAGACGCTGATCTGAGTTATCCCATTATTTTATGTGCCGAAGGTCGGGTCATGGATGGCATGCATCGTGTTGCCAAAGCAAGTTTACTGGAACATGGCGATATTCTTGCCGTGCAATTTGAGCAAACCCCTGAACCCGATTTTATCAATGTGGATGAAGATGAGCTGGATTATGATGATTAAATCAATCTTTTGATTTAATTCAAGATTACATAACCCAAACATCTTGCAATAGACTTTTCTCCCTGAATCTTTTTACAGTAAAGAAAACAAGATCGGGATAAAAAGTATGCGAGTGAGTGTAGAAGGTTTAGAACAAGGCGCGATTGAAACAGAATTAAGTATTTTGCCTAGAAAAGGCGAAACTATACGGATCTTCTATGGTCCTGATGCGGAAGTAGAGGGTGAAATTGAAAATATCCATCACATTGTCAATCAGCATGATGGTGGCCATAAAGTCATTATCAAAATCAGACCGACTTTTTAAATTAAACAAAAAACCTAGATCAAGTGATCTAGGTTTTTTTATTTAGCCTGTTGTTATAAACCAAAATAATACGCACAAACACAGATGATAATGGTGAGGAGAATTAATTTGATCACGCCTGAAGCGCCAACTTTGTGGTGCTGTTGGGTTGGATTACGTTGTTGTGGAATTTCCATGGTGCGGTCGATGATTTCGGGTTCTTCCGCTGTCAATTGAGCGCTTTGATAATGATTGGCGGTTTTTACGATCAATTTCGCAAATAGGTCATCCGCTTTTTGCAAAAAGTTGCGCACATTAATTTGCTCTTCGGGGCTTAGCAATTCGCCAGCCGTAGTATAAGGATGCTTCTTTTGCTGTTCCAAATGCTCTACCAATGCCTGGGTGCGGTGCAATAAGCGGTGTGCACAGTCAGCTGGATAGTCGGTCGGGATCAAGGCCAGTTGCTGACTTGATAGGTCATCTAGATCGACTGCATAACCGTAGAAAGGAAAGTCCTGCTGTTCAGGTTCTATAAAGTTGTCCGCATATTTGCTTTCAAATAATTCTCTTTCCAGAAAAATAGCAACTTCATTCCAGTTCACTTTTTTGAGATCTGCATCAATTTTCTTGGCGAACTTATCATTTAGCTCGTAACGCCAAAGAGCTTCCTGACGTATCATTGATTGCTGAGAGTCGGGGGCCTGAAATTCACGATCACTATCGTCCCATTCCGCCAGTTCATGTCCGCAAATCCAGGCCGTCTTTTTATTGGCTTGATGGCTTACGATAAAATGTGCGAAGGGAAGCAGTTCAACATTGGCATTAGGATTCTGTTCGTCATTGAGTAGGCTAGATAAATGTAGACTCAGCTTTTTTACGCCTTGTTTTTTTAAGCCTTCAAGCCAGATCTGGAAATGTTGAGCCAGTAGATGCTGTGACATTAAATCTCTGAAGATCAGACGATTTTGATTAAAAACCGGGTGTTCAATCCAGCGACTGAAATTGAGATTTCCTGCAAGGTATTCATTGCCATAGGTGACAAGGGCAAGTTGCTGTTTCCAGATTTGATCAAGCGCCATCGTTATTCTTTCTCATTGACGATATCTGTATCTTATCCATTTTATTTTAATTATTGATCATTTTTTTCAAAAATTAATCGGCCTATTTCATTCTCCTGGGCTTTTACCCCCAACTTGCTGCACAAAAAAACAGAAGATTTAAAGCTGGGTTTTGCTTCATAAAATGGGTGAAAAGCTGATAAACTATAGCGTTTTCTTATATTTCTATATTTTGTTGCTTTGAGAGTTACTATGTCACTGGAAGCCCTGACCACTGAAGCGCTTGCTGCCATTGCAGCGGCTCAAGACCTTGCTGCACTCGACCAAGTACGTGTGCAATTTACAGGGAAAAAAAGCCAGCTTGCAGAGCAGTCGAAAGCACTTGGAAAGATGGATCCTGAAGAACGAAAAGTACAAGGTGCTGCCATCCATGCTGTTCGTGAAGCAATCAATAGCGCTTTGACCGAGCGTCAACAGTCATTACAACAAGCGGAACTTGCAAAGAAACTGGCAAGTGAAACCATTGATATTACCTTGCCAGGCCGCGGTCAGCGCATGGGCAGTATTCATCCTGTGACTCAGGTTCAGGAGCGTATTTGCCAGTTCTTTACTAAAGCAGGTTTCCAGGTCGCGCATGGTCCTGAGGTTGAAGATGACTATCACAACTTTGAAGCCTTAAATATTCCTGGGCATCACCCGGCACGTGCCATGCACGATACCTTCTATTTTGATGCAACACATTTATTACGTACTCATACATCGGGTGTGCAGATTCGTACCATGGAAACCAGTCAGCCACCGATTCGTATTGTGTGTCCAGGCCGTGTTTACCGTTGTGACTCGGATCAAACCCATTCGCCGATGTTCCATCAGATCGAAGGTTTATATGTTGCAGAGAACACCAGCTTTGCCGAGTTAAAAGGTTTGTTGATTAACTTACTTAATGAATTCTTTGAAAAAGATTTGAAAGTACGTTTCCGTCCGTCTTATTTCCCATTCACAGAGCCAAGTGCTGAAGTGGATATCATGGATGAGCGCGGTCGTTGGTTAGAGGTTTTAGGTTGTGGCATGGTACATCCAAATGTACTCCGTGCTGCAGGCATTGATCCTGATAAATACAAAGGTTTTGCCTTTGGTTTAGGGGTAGAGCGTTTTGCAATGTTGCGTTATGGCATCAATGATTTGCGTATGTTCTATCAAAATGATGTGCGTTTCTTACGCCAGTTTGCCTAGATAGATTTGGACCTCTCCCTAACCTCTCCTAAAAGGAGAGGGGAACAAAAGTAGATTTATAGGTTTTTAATAAAATGAAAATTAGTGAAAATTGGTTACGTACCTGGGTCAATCCAGCAATTGATAGCGAGACATTATCTGATCAGTTAACCATGCTTGGTCTGGAAGTGGATGAGTTGGCGCCTGTGGCGAAACCCTTTACCGGTGTGGTTGTGGGTGAAGTACTCACGGTTGAGCAGCATCCAGATGCGGATCGTTTACGTGTGACCACGGTGAATATTGGTTCAGGTGAGCCATTACAAATCGTTTGTGGTGCACCGAATGTCCGCGTGGGCATGAAAGCGCCTGTTGCCACTGTTGGGGCGGTATTACCCGGTGATTTTAAAATTAAAAAAGGCAAACTGCGTGGTGTTGAATCACATGGCATGTTATGCGGCGCTTCTGAAATTGATTTAGAAGACAAGATTGACGGTTTATTGGAATTACCCGCTGATGCGCCAGTGGGCATCAATATCCGTGAATATTTAAAACTTGATGACAATGTGATTGATATCAGTATTACCCCAAACCGTGGTGACTGTTTCAGTATCCGTGGTATTGCACGTGAAATTGCAGTCATTAATCAGTTAAAGATGAATGAGCCTGAAATTCAGTCAGTTGCTGCGACCATCACTGATGAAAAAGCGGTGACGATCACGACTGAAGGTACGCCACGTTATTTGGGGCGTATTGTTAAAAATGTCAATGTCAAAGCAGCAACACCAGACTGGATGGAGCAGGCATTAGCACGTTCAGGAATTCGTACACATAGCATTCTGGTGGATATCACTAACTATGTATTACTTGAGTTAGGTCAACCGATGCATGCTTTTGATCTGGCGAAAATCGAAGGTCCAATTCAGGTTCGTCAAGCGCAGCCTAAAGAAAAAGTGATGTTGCTTAATGATCAGGAAGTTGAGCTGCAAGATGACATCATGGTGATTGCTGATGATCAGAAAGCCTTGGCCATTGCCGGTATCATGGGCGGTCTGGACTCATCGGTAACCGATGATACACAAGATATCTTCCTTGAAAGCGCTTTCTTTGCGCCGTTAGCAATTGCCGGTCGTGCACGTCGTTTTGGCTTGCATACCGATTCATCTCAACGTTATGAACGTGGGGTTGATTTTGAACTGCCAATGATTGCCATGCACCGTGCTTCTGAATTGATTCAGGCCTTTGCTGGCGGTGAATTTGGCCCGATCACGATTGCTGAGCAAGCGGCTTTATTGCCAAAACGTGAAGCGATTGTATTGCAACAGGCGCAAGTTGATCAGTTACTTGGATATCAAGTAGCGGGTGATTTTATTGTTGATGCATTAACGCGTCTGGGTTGTGTTGTAACCGCAATTGCTGAAGGTGAGTGGAGTGTGGTCCCACCTTCACATCGTTATGATATGGCGATTTATCAAGACTTGATTGAAGAAGTGGTACGTATTGATGGTTATGACAATATTCAAATCAGTTTGCCAAAAATTGATGTCAAGTTAGAGAAATATCAAGACCGTTTTGAAATTGCGCAATTACGTCAAACGATTGCAACATTGGGCTATCAAGAAGCGATCAGCTTTAGCTTTGCCGATGCAAAACTGGAAAAACAGCTGAATCCAGCGGTACAGCCATTGATGCTGGCAAACCCGATTTCAAGTGATCTGGCTGCGATGCGCAGTACCTTGCTATCAAGCTTGATTCCTTGTGTACAGTACAACCTAAACCGTCAACAGCCACGTGTACGTTTCTTTGAGTTAGGTTTGCGTTTTGACTATCAGAATGCACAAAGTATTCATGATCTGAAACAGATCCCGACATTGGCCTTGATTGCGGTTGGTTCACGTGTACCAGAGTCTTGGCATGCAAAACCTCAGGCCATGGATTTCTTTGACTTTAAAGGTGAAGTTGAAGAGATTCTGGCAGCAGGCCGTATTGGTGTTGAGTTTGCCCGTAGTGAACGCGCATGGCTACACCCAGGCCAGTCTGCGGAAATTTTAGTGGCTGGGCAGTCGATTGGTTATCTCGGTCGTTTACATCCATCTTTGGAAAGTGAACTCGATTTGGGTACAACTTGGGTGGCAGAACTAGATCAGCAGGCAGTTTTGCAATCTTATGTATCTAATTTTACAGAATTATCACGTTTTCCATCGGTTAGACGTGATATTGCGCTTTTAATCTCTGATAATATTGAGGTAAGAGATATTCAGCGGTTAATTGAGCAAACTGGTGGAGAGTTACTCGACTCGACATGGTTGTTCGATGTGTATACGGGGCAAGGGGTTGAACAAGGCAAACGCTCTCTCGCTTTTGCAGTGTTATGGCAACATCCAACTCGTACGCTTGAAGATGCTGAAATTAAATCTGGTATGGATAACATTATTCAAGTGTTGGAAGACACTTACCAAGCGACATTGAGGGCCTCATGACAGCATTAACAAAAGCAGATATGGCGGACCATTTAAGTGAGCTGACTAGCTTAAATCGCCGCGAAGCAAAACAAATGGTCGAGTTATTTTTTGACGAAATCAGCCAGGCATTGATTGCGGGTGAACAGGTCAAACTTTCTGGGTTCGGTAATTTTGAGTTGCGTGACAAACGTGAACGTCCAGGACGTAATCCAAAGACTGGTGAAGAGATTCCGATCTCTGCCCGTCGCGTGGTAACGTTCCGAGCGGGTCAGAAATTTAGACAACGTGTTGGAAATGAGCAGATCGATTGATCTGCTTTTTTTATCTTTGTGTTTTATGTGTACTTTGCAATATTCAGGCATAAAAAAAGAGAACCGTAAGGTTCTCTTTTTTCGATAATCTAAAACTAGATTATTGTGCAGCAGAAGCTGGAGCAGAAGCAGCAGCTGGAGCAGCTTCAGAAGCAGCAGTAGCTTCAACAGCAGCAGTAGTCGCTTCAGAAGCAGCAACAGTCGCTTCAGAAGCAGCAGCTACAGCTTCAGAAGCAGCAGCGTTAGCGTCAGCAGCTGGAGCTTCTTTCTTAGAGCAACCAACGAAAGCTAAAGTAGTAGCAATAGCAGCAACAACAGCGAATTTTTTGAATAACATGGCATCACTCTCATAAATTTGTGAGATTAAAAAAAACCTTAAGTTAGTCTGTTTGTGCTTTTATTATTCCTAAACGCTTTAGGTAACAACGCAGGGAGCAGCCTAACTGGTCTGAGGCTATCCTATCAAAGCAATTCATGAATTACTACTGTTCTGTCCAACAAAACGACAAAAATGGGCAAAATTTGGCTGTTTTTTGATAGAAAATAACTATGAACTATAAATTTTAAATCGGTAAGTTGCGGAAATTAAATAAGTTATTTTATAAATATATAATTAAATCAATGAAATAGTGTTTTTGGTAACTTTTTTAAAGAAATGTAAATATTATGTAAGTATGTCAACCAAATAAAAAAAGCTACCATTAAGGTAGCTTTTTATCAGACTTTAGGTCGATGCTTTTCGTTTCATTTGATCAAAGAAATCATCATTCGTCTTGGTTTCTTTCATGCGATCCAAGAGGAATTCCATTGCAGCAAGCTCGTCCATTGGGTGAAGGAGCTTACGTAGAATCCAGACTTTACGCAGATTTTCTTCACTCATGAGTCGTTCTTCACGGCGGGTACCCGATTTCTTGATATTCATTGCAGGGAATACGCGTTTCTCTGCAATGCGGCGATCCAAGGTGATCTCTTGGTTACCCGTACCTTTGAATTCTTCGTAGATCACGTCATCCATCTTACTGCCTGTTTCAATCAAAGCAGTTGAGATAATGGTGAGTGAGCCACCTTCTTCAATATTACGTGCCGCACCAAAGAAACGTTTTGGACGTTCTAATGCATGCGCATCCACACCACCGGTTAATACTTTACCTGAGGATGGAATCACGGTGTTGTATGCACGGGCAAGACGGGTAATCGAATCCAGCAGAATCACCACATCTTTTTTATGCTCAACCAGACGCTTGGCCTTTTCAATCACCATTTCAGCAACTTGAACATGGCGGGCAGGGGCCTCATCGAAGGTCGATGCCACTACCTCACCACGAACAGTACGTTCCATCTCGGTGACTTCTTCCGGACGTTCGTCAATCAGAAGCACGATCAAGAACACTTCAGGATTGTTGCGGACAATGGATTGCGCGATATTTTGCAATAGCATTGTTTTACCGGCTTTCGGCGGTGCAACAATGATTGAACGCTGGCCTTTACCAATCGGTGCAACCAGATCGACTACACGTGCTGTCAAATCTTCGGTTGTACCATTACCCAACTCCATTACTAACTGTTCTGTCGGGAAGAGGGGAGTTAAGTTTTCAAATAAAATTTTATTACGTGAGTTTTCAGGGGTGTCGTAGTTAATCTGGTTAACTTTTAATAGGGCAAAATAACGTTCACCTTCTTTTGGTGGACGAATTGTACCGGTAATGGTGTCACCCGTACGTAAGTTAAAGCGACGGATCTGTGATGGACTGACATAGATGTCATCTGGTCCAGCTAAATATGAACCAGCCGCAGAGCGTAGGAAGCCAAAACCATCAGAAAGAATTTCGAGAACACCATCACCAAAGATTTCTTCGCCATTCATGGCATGGCGTTTTAAAATGGCAAAAATAATATCTTGTTTACGGTTACGTGCCATGCCTTCAAGGCCCATAAACTCCGCAATTTTAATGAGTTCGCCAATGGGTTTTTTCTTGAGTTCAGTTAAGTTCATAAGTGGTCAGACAGAATGGAATAAGTGGAGGACTACGTTAGGGAAAGAATAAAAATCGACCGCATACATACATGCTGATGTAATTGTATTTACACAACCACAATTCAGTAGTCTGGTTCATTGTTTCAGAGAGAAATGTGAAAACAATTGTTTATTGCCGAGCGGCGATCTTATGTTTTGTGTCTTGTAAGAAGCGCAATGAAGTAGATTCCATTCAAAGCTTCTTGATCTAGAAATATAGATGAAATCAGGGGATTTGTCAATTTTTAACTCGAAATACACGATTCATCTAATCATGTATTTCGAGTACTGACAACTGAACAGTTGTATCAGATGTTTTGGTCAATAAAAGCGGCAAGTTTTGAACGAGGGGCTGCACCCACTTGTTGAGCAACAACTTCACCATCTTTAAACATCAATAATGCTGGAATATTACGGATATTGTATTTCACCGCAGTATCTTCACATGAAGTGACATCAACTTTAACGATTTTTACTTTTCCTGCATATTCATTAGACAGATCTTCAAGAACAGGTGCAATTGCTTTACATGGTGCACACCAGCCAGCCCAGAAATCAACAAGTACAGGCGTTTCAGCATCTAGAACATCTGCTTGGAAGTTTTCATCAGTGGTATTAACAATAGTCGCAGACATAAGGTTGCTCCAAATTTAAGGAATAAAGTGCGAATTAGCTCATCATCACGATGAATATTACATTGCTACTTTACTCAATGTAAGGGTTTGTTCTGATTATTCAAGTTTGAAAAGGAAAAGTCTAATGGATGCTGACGATGTCGATCATCGACTTCTACAATGATTTATGCATGAAAAGCAGAAATAGCTCACTTTTATTGATGAAAATGACTTTAAAATTGTAAGCATGTGAATTACTCTAATGCGTGAATTGAGCATGGGTTTATATGAATAATGTCTGATTTTCTGATTGATGAAGAGTTACTTGCTGCGATTGATATGGGATCGAACAGTTTCCATCTTGCAATTGCTCGTGTTGATCATGGTGAAGTTAAGAAAGTCGCTTCAATGTCAGAAAAAGTACAGTTAGCAGCTGGGCTTGATGAAAATAAGAATTTAACAGAAGCAGCACAACAGCGCGGACTGGCATGTCTAGCCCGTTTTGTCGGACGTTTAAGTTCGGTACAACCGAATCGTTTAAGAATTGTCGCGACCAATGCCTTAAGACAGGCAAAAAATGGTCATGAATTTATCCAGAAAGCTGCAGAAATTTTACCCAAACCGATTGAAATCATTGCCGGTCGTGAAGAAGCGCGTCTGATTTACTTGGGTGTTTCACATACCATGGCCAATGGTGGTCGTCGTCTGGTGGTGGATATTGGTGGTGGGTCAACTGAATTTATTATTGGCGAGGAGTTTGAGCCACTGCATACCGAATCTTTACAGATGGGATGTGTGGCGTATAGCAAAACCTATTTCGCTGACGGCGAGATTAGCAGCAAAGCATTTGATAAAGCGGTTGTTGCAGCACGTAAAGAAATGTCAGGTATTGCCAATACCTATAAATCTGTCGGCTGGGACACGGTTGTTGGTTCGAGTGGAACGATCAAGGCTTGTCGCCAGATTGCAGTTAATCTCGGTTTAAGTGATGAGCAGGAAAACCTGACCCGGGATGGCCTTTATAAGTTAAAAGATCGTTTACTGAAATTTAAACATATCTCTGAAATTGATTTCGAAGGTTTACGTGAAGACCGTCGAGCAGTTTTGCCAGCTGGGCTTGCGATTTTATTCGCCATTTTCGAAGTTTTAGATATCGACAAATTGGCATATTCTGACGGTGCGTTACGTGAAGGGGTCATGTATGACTTACTGGGGCGTTTCAAACATGAAGACATTCGTGACCGTAGTGTGCAAGCCTTAATGGGCCGTTACAATGCCGATCCAAAACAGGCCGAGCGTGTTGTCAATACCGCTCAGCAATTGTTTGATGGGGTGGCACAGGCACTGAATTTAACTACAGAAGACAGTGACTTACTGCGTCGTGCTGCTTATTTGCATGAAATTGGTCTGGCAATTAGTCATGCGGGTTATCATCGTCATGGTGCTTATTTATTGCAGCATTCGGATATCCCAGGCTTCTCGCAAATTGATCAAAACCATTTGTCTCATCTGGTTTCACATCATCGCCGCAAGTTACGCGCAGATGCAAAAAATGACGTTTTAAAGGTCGGTGGTAACCATTTACTTGATCTCTGTTTATTGCTTCGTCTGGCGGTTTTGCTGAACCATAGTCGTAGTGATCAGATGCTTCCTGCCATTGAACTGAGTGTTGTAAATGATCAACAATGGCAACTAAGCGTATCTGGCGATGCTAAACAATGGCCTTTATTGGTTGCTGACCTGCATGATGAACAAGTGCAGTTTAAGCATTGGGACATTGAGTTAAATATTCAGTCAGACAAATTTGTTGATTAACCATATTATTATGGACCATTCTTGACTTATGAAAAATAAAGCGACTCAGTCCAAGGCTTGGGCTACGGTTCAAATTGCACGACATCCTGAACGTCCGCAATTTCTAGATTATGTCAGTGAAATCTTTACTGAATTTGATGCACTTCATGGTGACCGTTTATTTGGTGATGACGGTGCCATGATTGGTGGTCTGGCACGCTTTGACGGACAGCCCGTGATGGTGGTGGGTCAACATCGTGGTCGCAGTACCCGTGAAAAGTTACAACACAACTTCGGTATGTGTAACCCGGAAGGCTATCGTAAATCACAGCGTTTACTGGATATGGCTGAGCGTTTCAATTTACCTGTCTTTACTTTTGTGGATACCATGGGTGCTTATCCGGGTGTCGGGGCAGAAGAACGTGGTCAGGCTGAAGCGATTGCAACCAGCTTAGCGCAACTTTCAAGCTTAAAAGTTCCTGTCATTGCCACTGTACTAGGTGAAGGCGGTTCAGGTGGTGCCTTGGGTATTGGTGTGGCTGATCGTGTGATTATGCTGTCGCACAGTATTTATTCCGTGATTTCACCTGAAGGTTGTGCCTCTATTTTGTGGAAAACTGCTGACAAAGCGGCGCAAGCAAGTGAGGCACTGGCTTTAACCGCAGACAAGCTGAAAGCTTTGGGTATTGTGGAATATGTGGTGGATGAAGGTGAGGGTGCACATTTGCAACCTGAAAAAGTCATGCATGATTTGAAAGATGTGTTAAAACAAGCACTAGATGAATTGCAACCGATGGATGCCCAGGAACGATGCGACGCACGTTATCAACGTTTAATGAAGTTTGGCAGCAGCAATTTAGGCATCGCGTCTTAGCACAAACACAGCATTTTTCTGAACAAACCCGATTCCTGATTGGGTGTAGCGGCGGCATGGATTCCATGCTGTTGCTGTATCTGATGGCTGAAATATTTCCACATCGAGTTCGTGCCATTTATGTTGATCATCAACTACAAACAATGAGTGCTGAATGGGGCCGTGTTGTTCTGCAGCAGTCAGATGCCTTAAATATCCCGTATATTATTCAACAAGTAGATGTTGCGACAGGCAATTTGGAACAGCAAGCGCGCCAAGCGCGTTATCAAGCTTATCAGCAGCATTTACAGTCCAATGAAATTCTTGTTTTAGCCCATCATCAGCAAGATCAGGCTGAAACGCTGTTATTGCGTTTATTTTCTGGGGCAGGAGTCACTGGACTCGCTGCTATGCAACAGCTCGATATCCGAGAGGATATGACCATCTGGCGACCATTCTTGGATTTGAGTCGGGAACAGATTGAGCAATGGTCACAACAACTGGCCTTGGACTATGTTACCGATCCTACCAATCACGATACCCATTATGATCGGGCATGGTGTCGGGAACAATTATGGCCGATGCTAGAACAGCGCTTCCCTAAAATGCAGGCCGCTGTGGCACGCAGCAGTTATCTGATGCAAGATGCTGCGGAAATCCTCAATGATGTATTGAAGCAAGACTGGCAAGATTGCGCAACAGATCGTGAACTGGATTTATCCCAACTGGCTCAACTCTCAACTGCGCGACAACGGCAGCTATTATCCGCCTGGATTAAAGGCACAGATCAATATCGTCCAAGTTACGCTATGGTGCAGCGCCTGCAAAATGAGGTCATTCTGGCCAAAGCTGATGCACAGGCAAGCTTGCATATTCACCCGCATTATTATGTGCGCTATCAGAAAAAATTATATCGTTTAAGCCATGATGAACTGTATGCGCAACAGCAGATGTCGGTTGCCAATGTCGTATTACAACACTATGCAATTGGGCAAACTGTCGAGGTCGCGGCTGGACAATTCAAGATTGAAACTCAAAAAATTGGTCTTTCATCTCGGCTTTTAGGACGAGAGTTAACGTTGCTTAAACGACAGGGGGGGGAAAAAATTCATCTTTATGGCCGTGTTGGACATTGGCCTTTGAAAAAAGCCATTCAGGAAGCACAGATTTTGCCTTGGTTACGTCATACAATTCAAATATTAGTCGTGGATAATGTTATGCTTGGGGTTTTTAGCCCAAAAGGTTTTTGGTTGGCGCAATCTGAGTATGTAGAGCAAGGTGGTTGGCAACCAAGTTTAATTTCTGACTGTACTTTTCAACAGTCTTTTTGATATGACGAGTAGGACATGGCGACAGCATTGAATAAAAATATTTGTTTTATTGGCGGCGGTAATATGGCCCAGGCCTTGATTGGTGGCTTACTTTCTCGTGGATTACCTACGACACGCATTACCGTTTCTGATCCTGTAGAGCAAATTCGTCACGTATTGGAAGAAAAAGGAATTCAGACCACGACTGAGAATGTTGAAGCAATCAAGCATGCCGATGTTGTGGTATTAGCAGTAAAACCGCAAGTACTGGCAACGGTATTACAACCATTAAAAGGCCTATTGTCAGATAAACTGGTAATCTCGATTATTGCAGGGGCTGAAATTCAGACCATTTCAGATTTGATCGGCGGCAGTCAGCGTATTGTTCGTGTTATGCCGAATACGCCAGCGCTGGTGCAGACGGGTGCACATGGGATTTATGCGCCTGTAGCAGTTGATGCACAAGACCGTGAATTGACCAGTCAGATTCTTGCAGCGACAGGTTTGACCCTCTGGGTAGAAAATGAAGCACAGATTGATGCAGTAACTGCAGTATCGGGTTCTGGTCCTGCATATTTCTTCTATTTGATGGAAAGCATGATTCGCGCTGGTAAAAATCTGGGACTGGATGAAAAGGTTGCAACTGCATTAACCTTGCAAACCGCATTAGGTGCGGCACAAATGGCAATTACCAGTTCAAATTCTCCCGCAGAATTACGTAAAAATGTGACCTCTCCCAACGGCACAACCCAAGCAGCTTTAGAGGTGTTTGACCGTGCCCAGATTTCACAAAATATTCAAGCAGCGCTTGCAGCAGCTCAGAAGCGTAGCCAAGAGCTTGCACAAGAGCTGAGTGACAAGACTAAATCGGTTTAAGTAGGATAAGACAATTATGGGTGCAAGTTCTGCGCTAATTTTTGGTGTTTTGATCAATGTTGCAATTTTATTGGTCTTTTTCCGTTTTTTAATGCAATTGGCGGCAGTGAGTCCATACAATCCCGTGGTGCTTTCGACAGTGAAAGCAACCAAGATTGTAGATATTTTTAGTCGTATTTTTCCAACAGTGGGTAAAGGCCGTGTCAATTTGGCGGCAGTGGCGTTGTTGGTGGTGCTGTATTTACTGAAAATGTTTGGTTTGATGTATTTATCAGGGCAGATGCCACACAGCGCAGTGTATTTGGTCATCACAACATTTGTGACCATGATTCAGGACTTGATCCGTTTCTGTCGTTATTTGATTTTTGCCACCATCATTTTGAGTTGGGTGGTGATGTTCACCCAGTCACGCTCGCCTTATATTGAAGTAATTCAGGAGCTGGCTGAGCCTTTGCTTGCACCTTTCCGTCGTATATTACCGAATATGGGGATGATTGACCTTTCTCCAATTCTGGCATTTCTGGCACTTTATGTGGCTGAAATCCTGATGAATGAAGCGGCTAAAGTTCTGTTAACGGGCCTTTAAGCAGGTTTGATTCAATAAAAAAATGGGCGTCATGCCCATTTTTTTATTTCTTGATCAAGCGTTGTCGTATGGCCTGATTTAAGGGATTGGAAAAGTAGCGCGCAATCAATGCACCTAATCCAATGGCGAGGATAAGATAGAGCAATAATAACACCAGTTTAATATTACCCTCGGTCAGTGCCGGGGTATAAAACAGTTTGAAAAAGCCTAAAATAATTAAATGGAATAAATAAATTTCATAACTGTTCTTACCAATCTCTTGCAGCCACTTAAAGCGCTGAACCTGTATAACTTGCTCATTTGCGACATTCGCAAGAATGACGATTGCTGTTGCCAGTGCAAATAGACTGATTCCCCAGATACAGTTTTCTTTAATCGGGGCAGAAAAGTAGATGATGAACATGGTTACAATGGCTATATATTTCAGGCCTGACCAAGTGTGGGCTTGTAGTTTCAGGTACGGTGCCAGTAGTGCTGCTATACAACCAAAAGCAATCCCGTCGAAACTAGAGAAATAATGATAGAGGTATGCGCCACTTTCTTCACCATAGTGCAAAGATCTAAAATAGGGTGCAAATAGAATTAAGGCGAAACACACCAATAGAAAGTAGGGTTTTCTCTTAAAGAGCACGGCTGTCAGCGGAAACAGCAAATAAAAGACTTCTTCCACAGATAATGACCATAACACGCCAAGCGCATAGTTGACCCAGCCATTTTCGATAATCAGCAGATTCATCCAGAAGGTCAGAGCCGCCAGATTGACGGTGGATTGAGCCACCACGATGCCGTTTGGAGCTTGTGTCATAAAAGGCTTGAGCTCAAACGCACCAAGAAGATTGACCACACAGATCAGCAGAATCAGGGTCGGCATGATGCGTGCAAATCGTGATATATAAAAATCCCGCATATTGATCTGCTGCAATGCTCCCCAACGCTTGATGGTATGGGAGGTGATGAGATAGCCCGAGATCACGAAAAACATGGTGACGCCATAATTGCCATTGCGGGCTAAAAGCGTGGTGATGTTTTCGCCAAAAATCTGGAAGTTGATGGAGGTATCAAACAGTTTGTAAGGAATATTGAAGTGATGCAGTAACACCAGAAAGATTGAAATACAGCGTAATGAATCAATAGAGTGAAAACGCTTAAATTGGACTTGATTAAAGGACATATTGCATTCCTTTCTCCTATACGAATTAATTTTTATCAGATATTCTTTATTTTAAGTTTTCTTGTAGCGCAGGGGAGTTTATCCCCTGTCTGCAAGAAACATTTTGTTTTTCGTGTGTGTGGATGGCTTAGTGCGCAGCATCCCAGTTTAGACCCTGTCCGACTTCCACCACAAATGGCACTGAAATTTCCAATACCGATTGCATCACTTCAGCAATTTGTTTGGAAAGCTCATCGGCGATTGCCACATCTGCTTCAAACACAAGTTCATCGTGGACCTGTAATAACAGTTTGGCCTGATCTTTCGGTAGCATTTTATCGACGGCGATCATGGCCAGCTTAATAATATCTGCCGCACTGCCTTGTAACGGGGCATTGATTGCTGCACGTTCAGCCGCCTGTTTGATCATCTTGTTGCTCGCCATAATGTCAGGCGTATACAAACGTCGACCTAAAATGGTTTCCACAAAGCCTTGCTCACGTGCGATCTGGCGGGTACGTTCCATATAATCCAGTACGCCTGGGTAGCGTTGGAAGTAACGCGCGATATAGCTACGCGATTCTTCACGGCTAAAGCCAAGCTGACGGGTTAAACCGAATTCAGACATCCCATAGAGTAGACCGAAGTTGACCGCTTTGGCCTGACGGCGTTGGTCATTAGTGACATCTTCAATATCAATACCTAGTACTTCGGAAGCGGTACGACGGTGTACGTCCTGACCTTGCTGGAAAGCATGCACCAACGCATCATCTTGCGAGAAATGCGCCATCAAACGTAATTCGATTTGCGAATAATCGGCAGCGAGTAACACGCGACCTTCAGGTGCAATAAAAGCTTTACGGATCTGACGACCAATCGGAGTACGGATTGGAATGTTTTGCAGGTTTGGATCGGTTGAAGACAAACGACCTGTCGCGGTCAAGGCTTGGTGATAGCTGGTATGGACACGATGGGTTGAGTCGTGCGACTGCTCAATCAGGCGATCCGTATAGGTATTTTTGAGTTTCGCCAAACCGCGATGTTCCAAGATCACTTCAGCCAAAGGATGTTCAATTTTCTCAAGGATACTTTCGCTGGTGCTGTATTGACCGGTTGCCGTCTTCTTGCCACCTTTAAGTCCAAGCTTTTCAAACAGCACTTCACCAACCTGTTTTGGTGATGCGACATTAAAGGCTTCACCTGCCAGTTCGGCTGCCTGCGCTTCAAGGGTCTGAATGGTTTCAGAAAACTCCACGCTGAGCTGATCAAGGAAGGCGTGATCCAGTTTAATCCCATCTTCTTCCATACCCGTGAGCACGCGTGCAACAGGCATCTCAATGTTATGTAGAATATTCACCAGTTCAGGATGGGCTTTTAGTTTTGCTGCGAGCACTTCATATAAACGATAGGTAACATGCGCATCTTCCGCCGCATAATGCGCTGCTACTTCAAGCTCAATCTGGTTAAAGGTTTTCTGTTTGGCGCCTTTACCGGCAATCTGTTCAAAAGTCGTAGTCAAATGGCTGAGATAAAGACGTGCAACATCATCCATGCCATGTCGTGTGGCTGCCGCATTCAATACATAAGACGCCAGCATGGTATCGAAATACCAGCCTTGAATGGTGATACCGTGATTGGCAAAGATATGTGCATCATATTTTAGATGATGACCAATTTTCTTGACCTGATCATTTTCAAGAATCGGTTTGATCTGGGCCAGAAGCTGTTCACGATTCAGTTGTTCTGGTGCCCCTTCATAATCATGGGCAACCGGAACATAGTATGCATCATTGGCATCAAAGGCGACCGAGAACCCGACCAGCTCAGCAAAGCGGTAGTCTAGATTGGTAGTTTCAGTATCAATCGCAAAATGATCTGCTTGCTGCATACGTTGCAATAATGCATCCCAATCCTGCTGGCTTAGCACGGTATGGTAGGTCGCTGTACCCAGTTGATCATCCTGACTCGACAGACTGGCATGATCTTCAATCACCACCTGTTCAGTCTTTTGTTCCGCTTTGGCAATACTTTGTGCAGCCTGTTGATAAGCAGGGCTATTCGGGTTGTTGGGATGATCCAGCGACTGTAACTGGTTACGGAATTCAAGCTCGGTATACAGGTGACGTAACTGATCTACATTTGGATTGGTGAGTTTCAGGTCATGCCAATCTAAAGCCAGATCAAGATCACAAACAATACTTGCCAATTGATGGTCAATCTTGATGTTGTCTAGATTATCTTTAATGTTCTGGCTGATTTTGCCTTTCAACTGATCGGCATTGGCAATGATATTGCTCAAGGTGCCGTATTCATTTAACAACTTGGCCGCTGTTTTTGCACCAACACCCGGCACCCCCATGATGCCGTCAGATGCATCACCCATCAGGGTCAGGTAATCAATGATCTGGTTGGGATGGACCCCAAATTTCTCGAAAACCCCCGCTTCATCTAAAACACGTTCTTTGAAGCTGTCTTCCAGTTTGACGTGTTCATTGACCAGCTGTGCCATGTCCTTGTCACCGGTCGAAATCAGGACATGATGACCTTCCGAAAGCGCACGTTTGGTAAGGGTACCAATAATGTCATCTGCTTCCGCACCAGGAAGACTATACAACGGAATACCCTGTGCTCTGATTAATGCATGTAGATAAGGAATTTGCTGAGACAATTCCTCAGGCATGCTTGGTCGATCACCTTTATAGATCGGTGATAACTTATGGCGGAAAGTCGGTTCCGGCGTATCGAAAATCACTGCCATATGAGTCGGTTGGGTACGACGCATCAATTTCTGGATTGCTGAAATTGCACCACGTATTGCATTGGTATGTAAGCCAGTAGACGTCGTTAATGGCGGTAAAGCGTGAAAAGCACGAAATAAGAAATAAGACCCGTCAACCAAGACAAAAGGTGGCATTGCGCAAATCCTAATTATAAATTAGTCGGTATTTTACGTGAAAAAGCGGTGGCTGTCTTATCTGAACGTGGATGAGTACGGCTGGATTTGTCGTTTAAGATTTGCAGTATTTTGTATGTGAAAATACCTGCTTATGCAGTGATCAAGTAAGATACCAGCAATGAAGCTGTCATAATTGATATAAGTCTATGTATAAAAAAGACAAACAGGGAATAGTCGTTGTCCTGATTGCTTTGACGGTGTTGCTGGCTTGTGCGGTTGCATTCAAATGGCATGCAACTGCTATTGCCGCGACGATCGGGCTGACCGTTGTTATTGTGCACATTCTGTCTGAGATTCATCAGCGTTTGCTACAACTTGAACAAGCAAGCGTCAAAGGTTTTGTGCCAGATACAGGGATGGGTGTCCAGAAAATTGTGATTTATAGCGCGGCATTGGTGGCCCTGTTTGCCTATGCGAATACTTGGATGTGGCTGGCGGGTGGTGCTTTATTGGTGTTGCTGTTGTGCCTGATCCAAACCATCAGTGCATTTCAGACCCGTTTATTGCATCTGGAACAGCATGTGATTCAACACCATCAGATTCAGGTCGAGCGCGCCGCTCAAGCCCAGTCAACTCCGCTGGATCAGCAGCTTGAACACACAACTACAGCTTCTTCTATTCCTCTTGACCCCGTGCTGCATCCAGCATGGATGCAGCAAACAACTGAATCCGTTGCAGCACCAGGTGGGCAGACTTCGACGCCAGTGACTCAAGCCACTAAGCCGAATACACCAAGTTGGTGGCAGCCCGCACTGGACTGGATTATACACGGCAATCCGATTCTGCGTGTCGCTGTCGCGGTACTCATGGTAGGTGTGGTTTTACTCTTACGTTTTGCCAGCGAACATTGGCAACTCAGTCTGGGTGTGAAACTGGGCTTTATTGCCAGTGCCGGTATCGCGACGACTGTGGCGGGGTATTGGCTGCAACAGAAAAATCAGCTCTTTGCTGTAGCGTTGCAAGGCGTCGGGCTGGCAGTCGTGTTCCTGACCTTGATTTTCTCTCATCATTTTGCCGTGATTGCCAGCTTAACCACGGCCAGTATTTTATTTGTGATTTTATTATCAGCGACGGTTTATCTGAGTTTAAAGCAACACGCCCTGTATTTGGCCATGTTGGCCTTGACCATGGCTTATCTTGCACCGTTGGTGATTCCACAAAATCATCCGGATGTGATTTTCCTGTTTGGCTATTACTTTGTCATTAACTTGGCAGTGGCAGCATTGAATTTTATTCAACCTTGGAAAATCCTGCATCAGATTGCGTTCTTTGCCACCATGTTTATTGGTGGTTCTAGCATCGGGGTGTATGCCAAGACGTCGCAGTTCGATACTTTGGATGTGATCCTGTGGTTGCATATCGCTTTATTTATCTGGCTCAGTATCCGTTATAGCCAGTTAATGCTACGCGCTCAAAACCAGCAACCAACCGATCAGTCATCTGAGCGCTTACAGCCGATTCTGGATGTCGGCCTGATCTTTAGTGTGCCTGTGCTGGGCTTTTCCTTGCATGCTTATTTAATGCATAACTCGACCTCAGCACTGACATGGGGAGCAGTTGCACTTGCCGCGACTTACATTGCCTTAAATCTCTGGATTAAACGCCAGTATCCGCAACTTTCAATTTTAGCCAAAAGCTTTTTTATCCTTGCGGTGGTATTCGTTGCATTAATTTTCCCACTGGCCAAAGGGGCGCACTGGACCTCAACCGGCTGGGTGATTCAGGGCACGGCATTAATCGTTTGGGGTGTCACCGAGCGTTATCGTTTAAGTCGTTATGTGGGCGTCGCACTGGTCTTGCTCAGTTCGGTAGCACTGCTGTTTCAGGTCTGGTCAAATGATCATTTCCCGATTTTAAGCACCTCGATTTTTGCTTTAGCGCAATTTATTTCGGCTTTTTACTTGTTGCATTATCAGGAAGTCGAAAAATATTTCAGTGCGCGCATGCTCAGCGGCGTGTTTTTAGCACTTGGTTTATATTCTGGAGCGATTGCTGCGGTTGAATTGATGCAATGGCAACAACATGGGCTGAGTCCATATCTCGCGGTCGCAGCTATCTTGCTAGCTTTGTTTAGTCTGGCCGTACAGCTTAAATCTCGATTGCAATGGGGCAGTGTACAGCTCATCTTGTTGACTGGCTTATTAGCATTGCTCTACGCGGAAAGTTTTGCTCAAAATGTGTATTCGGTTTGGCATTGGTCGAGTAGCTTAAACCAGCTCAGCTTTGCTGTAGCGTCGATTGCCATGACCTTGATCCTGATGTTCTTGAGTTCTCACAGATCTAAAGCATCGCTCATGCTGTGGTCGGCTTTGCTCTGGCTTAGTCTTGCTAGTATTGGATTGGCTATTTTTCCAATCATGCCGCTTGTTGCAATTGCGATTGTCCCTGCGGTTTATAGTCTTTGGCAATTTATATCGAAGAACACCCAATTGCTGCATCAGGTTCCGATCTGGTGCTTAACCCTGTTCTGGTTGGTATTGGTCAGTCTGGATCCTTATTCTGCGCAGCAATATTATGTACTACCGCTATTTAACCTGACCGATATTCTGTCTTTATTGATGTTTTTTAGCTTGATCTGGATGATTTATCATCATGACTTTAGCGCAGAGCGTTCGATAGAATGGGGTTTTAAAGTCACCACGATTTTGATTGGGCTATTGGTGCTGAGTAGTGTGGTGGTGCGTGCCATGCATCATTATTTGGGGGCGCCATTTTGGGGGACAGCAATCTGGTCGAATGGTGATGTGCAACTCAGTTTGACGCTGCTATGGGTGATTCTGGCGTTTATCCTGATGACCTTTTCTAGTCGCCGTCATATTCGTCAAATCTGGTTTGTCGGTGCGGCTTTATTGGGCATTGTGGTGTTGAAGCTCCTGTTATTGGACTTATCGCAAAGTGGCACTTTAACCCGTGTGATTTCGTTTATTGGTTCGGGTGCGGTAATGCTGGTGATTGCTTATTTGGCACCGTTGCCACCTGCGCTAAGTGAAACAGAGAAAGAAAGCTAATTATCTTTCTTTCTGGTCTTTTTTTAGTTCTTTCTGATTGGCATATTGATCGATTTCATCATTTTCCAAGGGTAGAGGCCGATCAATCAGACCCATCTTCGGTACTGGAATTTCGATCTCATTTTCCAGAAAGCCATTACGAATCCGTTCCTGCATTTCATCGCGGACTTTGAGTGAGTTTTCCTGACGGCACCACACTGCAAATAACAGCTCAATGGAAGACTCCCTGAACGCCGTTACCGTCACTGTCGCTTTCGGGTCATCCATGACCAGTGGATATTTCGCTGCAACATCTAACAAGACTTGGCGAACTTTGATGATATCTTCATGGAAGTTAATCGCCAGCGTAATCGGGATCCGCCGTATCGGATATTTGGATAAGTTCATCACCGGCGTTCGAATCAGCTGTTCGTTCGGCAAGCGAATATAAACATTATCCAGCGTCAAAAGTTTGACTGAGAGTAAGTCAATCGAAATGACTTCACCTTCAATGGTTTGCCCCCGAATCAAGGTAATCTGAATGGTATCGCCGACTTCAAAGGAACCTTCGCCAATCAGGAACAAACCGCTGATCAAGTTGGTTGCTGAAGTCTGAGAGGCGAAACCGAGTGCCACCGTCAAGATCCCCGCTGCACCGAGAAAGACACTGAGTTTAAAACCCGCTTCCCTTAAACTGGTCATGATGAACAGTAAGAAAATAAAGTAAAAAATACCTCGACGCCATAATAAGCGTTGATGGGCATTAAAACGGCTGCCAATGGTGCGGATAAAGGCATTGGACACCAGTCGCGCAATCAGGAAGCCAATAAAACATAAAATAATGGCGACCACGATTTCGCTGAGACGCTCAAAATTAATGTTGGTAAATACACTGGTCAGGCTACCAGCAACGTCTTTTGGAATATTTGAATTCGGCATGGCACCCCCTTAGAAAAATGAATCAAACATATTGAATAAGGTGCTACCTGGAGCTCGAGGGGGATGTACATAGGTGACTTCACCTGCCTGAGTCGGGGTTTTGTTTTCGATGCGAATACGTGCCGGATGGTCGGTTCCTTCGTAATAGACCTTGATTTGCGAGGTCCATAAGCGTCCTGTACTTTCACTATAGAATAATGGCAGGGCAGGCACCGGCACATTCATACGGTCAAAGCGCAATTGATGATGACTGGTATTGTGAAACTCAATCGGAGTCACGGCTCGGAAAGCACGGGGTTTCAGTAGGTTCAAATCGATACGGCCGTCGACTGAAGTGGCGTAGCAAATCTCACCATTTTGTGGGTCTTTACCAAACCAGGTGTCTTTGGGTTGAATCACGGGAATATCAAAAAGCGGTTCAGAAAGACCGTCCACCAGACCAGCGATCCACAACGGTGTGCTGATATATAAGGTTCCGCGCTGACCCGCTGGAATATAAATCGGATCTACAGGACGAATCACCACCGAACGATCAGCTAGTCGTGGCATTAAATGAAAGGTGCTATTGGTTTTATGAAACATGTAGCGTTCAATTTTTGCTGGGGGTGGCATGGCAAATTCAATATCGTTCAATATTCGCCATTGTTGTTCGTAGTCATACTGAAATTGAGGGCGATGATATTCCAGACGCCATTCTTTGATGCCACGAGTCAGACGAAAGAGCAATGAACCGAATTGCCAAGCTTTGGCCTGTTGAAGTTCGAATTGTTGTTCACCCCACCATTTCAAAGTATTGGAAGGCGGTGCTTCAAATTGATTATTTTGAGACAAGATGCAAAATTCCTTTGTGAGTATGCTAAACAGACTTCACGCTGTAATCTGCTTAGAGTACACTCAATACTTTCTCTTATCATTATTTGTGTGATGCAAATACTTAAACAAATACAAATTCCTTATAGTTTTGCGAAGCGACATGGCGTTTTATTGCGCTATGAAGGTGATCAAATTTTTATTGTACGACGCAAGGACACTGCGCGTATTGCGTTGCAGGAAGCGCGTCGAATTCTGGGGAAATCTGCTCACGATCAATTGTGTAGTGATCAGGAATTTCATGCCTTACTCAGTTCCAGTTATGCGGGGGATACCGGCGAGTCGCAACAGGTTGCGGCAGGGCTGGAAGACCATCCCGATTTATTGAGCCTGGCCGATCAGGTACCTGAAGCTGAAGACCTGATGGATCAGGAAGATGATGCACCGATTGTGCGCTTAATTAACGCCTTATTATCAGAAGCGATTCGGGTCAGCGCCTCGGATATTCATATCGAAGCCTTTGAGAAAAAACTGTCAGTACGTTTGCGTGTTGATGGTCAATTGCGTGAGATCGTTCAGCCACGTCGTGAACTGGCACCGCTGTTGGTATCTCGGATCAAGGTCATGGCAAAACTGGATATTGCCGAAAAGCGAGTCCCGCAAGATGGCCGTATTTCATTACGTCTGGCTGGACGTGAAGTAGATGTCCGTGTTTCGACCTTACCTTCTTCACATGGCGAGCGTGTGGTGATGCGTTTGCTGGACAAGCAGGCGGGGCGTCTCAACATGACCCATTTGGGCTTGATGAAAAATGACTACGAGCGCTTAACTCAACTGGTCCATCGCCCACATGGCATTATTCTGGTGACCGGCCCAACCGGTTCGGGTAAAACCACGACCTTGTATGCGGCCTTATCTGATCTGAATGACAATACCCGTAATATCCTGACTGCCGAAGATCCAATTGAATATCAACTGGAAGGAATTGGACAGACGCAGGTCAATACCAAAGTGGACATGACCTTTGCGCGTGCCTTGAAGGCAATGTTGCGTCAGGACCCTGATGTGGTGATGGTCGGTGAGATTCGTGATCTGGAAACTGCTGAAATTGCAGTTCAAGCATCTTTGACTGGTCACTTGGTGCTGTCTACCCTGCATACCAATACCGCAATTGGGGCAGTAACTCGTTTAAAGGATATGGGGATCGAGCCATTCCTCTTGGCCAGTTCTTTAATTGGGGTGATTGCCCAACGTCTGGTGCGTACTCTATGTCCGCATTGTGTCACATGGCGAGCGGCAGATGCTTTTGAGCGTCAGGTTTTTCAGCATCTTAAAGCCGATGAAGCGATGCAACTGCCTGAACCGGAGGGTTGCGAAAAGTGTTCACATGTAGGCTTTAGCGGTCGAACGGCTATTTATGAAATCGTGCCAGTCGATGAGTCGATGCGCCGTTTGATTCATGGCAATGCGGCTGAGTATGAACTGGAAAATCATGCGCGCCGTCATGCTGCATCCATCCGTGATGATGGTTTATTAAAAGTCCTAGCAGGTAAAACCACATTGGAAGAAGTACTTCGTGTCACCAATGAAGCTGCGGAAGAGTAAATTTAAGCTTTTAAATAAAAAAACAGCATGCAGATCGCATGCTGTTTTTTTATGGTCGATCAAATTATGCAGCAGTCACGATATTAAAATTCACATCAATATTGTTGCGGGTTGCATTTGAATACGGGCAAACGATATGTGCAGCAGCAACCAGTTGTTCTGCTTCCGCTTGTTCCATACCGAGCAGATATACATTTAAAGTAACTTCGATCCCAAAACCTGTTGGAATGGGGCCAATACCGACCTCACCTTCTACATAGGCATCTTTGCTGATATTGAACTTATCGCGGTTAGCAACAAACTTCATTGCTCCCAAGAAACAGGCTGAATAGCCGGCAGCAAACAGTTGCTCCGGGTTGGTGACTTCGCCACCTGCACCACCCATTTCTTTAGGTACGCCGAGTTTTACATCCAAGACACCGTCAGAAGAGATTGCACGACCATCTCGACCGCCTGTTGCTTTTGCTTTTGCACGATAGACCACTTTTTCTAATGACATGATAATTATCCCTGAATATTATTGAATGCAATTTGATCGTACTGGAACTAAATTAAAATACAAGTCAGCAAACGTTGTTGATCTTGCCATCTTTAGTCGCGGGATCTGTAGGGGAATAGAATTTCTTGCAGCCGCTTTGGTATTTCATAGACAAGGATATTTTTAAGTTTTACCACTTTATCTTGAATAAAAATAAGCACTCATCAGTCGACGAATAAAGATTCGCTCTTCTGGAAATCATAAATGAATCTGTGAGCGGGCTTTATGGATGGCCAAAAAAGCATAAGTACCGAGACTTATGCCTATATTGGAAAATAGGGTGATTGAGCTGTTACCAGAGATCGGCAATTTTTTTCATGAGACGGGCGCGATAACGTGCTGTCGGGTTACTAAGATTATTTTGTGCTTCAAGTTCAAAATGTTGCTGCCAGGCTTTGATCATTTCCAGCGTGGTACCTTTTTGCTTAATCACGGCAACATCTTCACGTTGAATATTATCCAGACGTTGACGGGCACCTTCTGCACCGGTTCCCCAGCCAATAATCCATTGACCAAACGCATTCAAGGATAAGTTCTGTGGGGTGGATAATATTATTGATGAAGTCGCCGTTTCCTCAATATTTGCATCAACTGTGGTTGCATGAAGTGATGCTGTGGTCCCCAAAAAAAACAAAGCAGCGATAAATCTAAACATGAATAAAGCTTAATAAGAATCAGTTGATGATGTTACATCATGCCTATCCCAAAATCATTCGACTTTGTTCGATCATGATCAAATAAATTGTATTAAATCATGAATCTAGAAAAGCCACATTGATAAAAATTGAACAATACGGTCAGTACATGTGCTGTTGCTGTTATTTTGTACAAAACCGTCATTGAAAATCTTGCGATTATGGCATTTTTAATAATTAATTAATTTGCGATGTTGCATCAGTGGCATAGAAGTACGTATAGCATTTTGTTCTTCAAGATCAAATGTACTGGTGATGAGACCATGACCTTCAGTCTCGATCATTTGAAGTAACTGCCCGCGACTATCGGTAATCCCGGCGTGACCCCAGGTTTGACGTTTTTCACCATGCCAGCCTTGCTGGGCAGCACCTAAAACATAACATTGGCTATCCATGGCCCGCGCTTGCAGTAGTAACTGCCAATGCATTTGACCCGTTGTATAGGTAAATGCAGCAGGGGCGGTTAACATATTGGCACCTTGCTGGCGCAGGGTTAAAGCCAGTTCAGGAAAGCGCAAGTCATAGCAGACCATCAGACCGATGTTACCAAAAGGTGTTTTGGCTACAACCACCTGATCACCCGGTTCAAAGAATTTGGATTCCTGATATCCGCCCACTGCGTCACTGACTTGCACATCAAACAAGTGAATCTTGTCGTAGCGTGCTTCGGTACCTTCAGGACTGATACATAAACTGACTGTTCGAACCCGACCATCCTGAATAATTGACCCATCTGGACGGAAAGGACATGGCAGCGTGCCTGCAATTATCCAGATCTGATAGCGATGTGCCAGTTGTTCCAGTCGTTTTTGAATACTTTCGAATTGGGCCGCAGTTTCACGCTGTTTACCCGCAGCAAAGCAGACAAAGTTTTCAGGAAAAACGATGAGCTCGGTAGCCTGAGCTTTACTCTGTTGAATTAATGATTCAATGATATCGAAATTGGCTTCGATATCATTTTGGGAGTTCATTTGTGCAACAGAAAGTAAAGTCATATAGGCGCCGCGATATCAGGTTTAATGATCAAGCGTTTTGTTTATGTGCATCGAGATTGAGGCAATCTTGTTCTTTTTGCAATTGTTTAACCAGAGGTTCAAACATATTCTGGTTGTTTTCGTTTAAACGCATCAACGTTTTATGTGCATCGAGCACGGTATTGAGCATGGCACTATGGGTGACATGTTCATCAGTCAGCTCCAAAGTACATACGCTCGGATCGCCGCAGTAATTTAAAATCACAAATACCTGCCCAAGCCCCATACTGTTGGCTAAGGTCGTAATATCCGGATTTGTTGACAGCATGACTGCTTGGATCTGATGAACTTGCTTTAGCTTTAAACCTAGTTTTGCCAGAATGCCTAAAACGGTACTGTCAATAAACGTGGTTTCAGTTAAGTCAACGATTGCACCAACAACATTTTGCTGTTGTTCAATTCGGTTGAGCAGTTTGTCTAGACTTATACAAGAGTGAGCACGCACTTCGCCAATAAGCTTGAAAATATGCGTTCCGTTCAAACTTGCATATTCAACATGACCTGTTGACATATAAATGCCATTTTCAGAGAAAGGATATAAAATTATCCCATAGTGATATTCCAGACACAAGTGGGTGGATGCCTGGATTTGGTTAAGCTTATGATATTTAAATTAATTCATTCGGCGAAGGCTGAGTATGGCAATGTCATCCGCGACATGATCCGGTGCTTTAAAGGCATCATTTTGCAGGTGTTCGACCAGTTGATTAAACTGATCATTCAGGCCACCATCGAAAGGTTCAAGCGCACCATCCGAACACACAATGAACCGTGCCTGAGGGCTTAATACACAGCGATGTTCCTCAACTTCCAGTTCTTCCGTGAGCCCTAGAGGAAAGCTGCTCGTGGTTAAAATTTGAGGAGGCTGGTTAGGTTCAAAAATGATCGGAGGCGGGTAGTGTCCTGCACTTGACCAGCGTACTTCATGGGTCGCCAGATTTAAAATACCAGCAACCATGGTGATGTGCTTTTCAATATTTTCTTGCACCAACATGGCATTGAGTTTCTGAATCAGTTGTCCTGGCGTTTTTGAGCGTCCATGAAAGGCGGCCATCCACGAGGTTAATAAACTGCTAGTGACGCCATGGCCTGACACATCAGCTAAATAGAATAGTACTTCTTCATCATTCAAACGCCAGTAATCATACCAGTCGCCCGAAAGGTAAGCCGAAGGCTGAAAGAAAGATTCAAACTGGTAGTTCGGAAGCTCAATCGGGTTGGGCAACAAACGTTTCTGTAATTCGGCTGCCGAAGGTAAGTCACGGCTATCCTGATTACGCTTATATTGCGCGTCGATCTTGAATAAGGAATGGATTGGATTTTTAGGTAAACTATCCCAAATCCAGCCTGCCAAAGCACCAAGTTCCCATGCCTGCGCCAGCGCTGCACCTTCGTGTTCAAAGGCAAGCACCACGGTAGGTAACTTCCATTGATATTTTAAAAAATCTTGTACGTCGGCAATCGCAATAATGGTTTGATCATACAAATCCAGATCATCAACTTGAATGATCTGCAAACTTGGTAACTCGGTTAAAGCTTGATCTAAACAGGGTATGGCACGTGTGGGTTGAATGAAATACATAGATGAATAGTCAATCCTTTGTATGATCATTTTTGATTCATCATAGATGAAAGATGACCTATAACATAGTATTGCCAGAGTTTAAATTCTCTAACAATACATAAGTTTGTAAAACATTATTTTAATATGATCATTTTTCGTCAGAAGATGAGTCATCAACATCATCAGCATCACCAACAAAAGAGATATCATCCGAGTCGCCACGTTTTTCTGAGATCTGGAAAGCTTTACGTTGTAAGTAGAAGTCACGGATCATGGAATATTTATCACCTTTGAGGCTTTCTTCAATATCCAGAATTTGTGAGCGCGCATCAACGGCTTGCAAGAGATTGGTAGACCAGTAAATACCTTCCTGATCATCCAGTAAATATTTTTGTGGACGTCCAAAACTGTCTGCTGCCAAGCCAAAGCCATCACGGAAAGTACTTGGGCCAAAGAAAGGTAACATTACGTACGGACCAGAAGGTACACCATAATAACCCAGCGTCACGCCAAAGCTTTCTTCTTCTGTATCTAGGCCTAAGCGACGCGCAGGATCAGCAAAACCTAAAGTGGTTAACGTATTTAGCGTAAAACGACCCAAAGTTTTTGCTGCTCGGGTAGGGCGGCCTTGAATCAGCTGGTTAACCGCATTCCATGGCTCACCCAGGTTTTTACGGAACTGACGATAGGGGCTACGTACAGGTTCAGGAACTTTAGCTACATATTGAATCGCAACGGGCTTTAACAAGTTACGGTCTAACATGTCATTAAATGCGTAAATCTGACGATTCAATGGCTGTAAAGGATCTTTTACTGCATCCGGTTGTGCAGCATTGGCATTTACTTTTAAATCATTCTTGGTGAGATGCTTTAAGTCTTTTATAGCTTGAATGGTAGTAACCTTTTGCTCAGGGGTAACCTGTGCTTGTGATGTCGCAGTTTGAGCAGCAGACTCATTGGGCGTCTCTTGCGCAGCCACTGATGAACACGCTCCAGCAGTTAACAACCCAAGCAAGATAAAATTCGAGTAATGCATATAAGTCCTTAATCGCTGTGAGAGCGAAATAATACAGTCATTAAAATGATTGCGTCACTTAACGCAAAACATGGATATCGAGAGTACAGTTTAATTGTTCTTATGGTATTAAAACAAATTCGGTCGAAAAATATAAGAAAAAATGTAATTTTGATCTAAAAATATACACTCGAATAAAAAAGATTGAAAAGGGTGTTGCAACTGATCTGAAATGCTGTAGAATGCACATCCATCGGCGGT
>NZ_JBLVVH010000012.1:0-86337 GCF_051947995.1 Acinetobacter calcoaceticus
TGATGGTAGTGTGGCACTTGCCATGTGAGAGTAAGTCATCGCCAGCTTTTAAATACGAAACACCCCCTAGCTAACGTTAGGGGGTGTTTTTTTATTGGTGGGGAAAAATTTGGCTAGAGAAAAATAATGCATGGAAGTTAAACATATATTTATAATTTACCTAAAACTGTGATGAACATAAGGTATTTTGAATAATAAATATTTACTTATTGAGGATGTATAATATATCATTGCTTTTTATAACACTTGCTAAACAAAAAACTAATAAATTGGAAGGGAAATGGAGAAAGATGTCTATTAATAATATCTTAAGTTTAAAAAAAGCAATTATATATACCTTTATTATAGGGATTTTAGCTGCTTGTGGTGGTAATAATGGGGAAAGTCAAAATAATTCTGGTGGTCAGAGTAATAATTTATCTCCGAATAGCTTAAAAGCAACTTTGTCTATAGA
This sequence comes from Acinetobacter calcoaceticus, assembly GCF_051947995.1. GTDB lineage: Bacteria > Pseudomonadota > Gammaproteobacteria > Pseudomonadales > Moraxellaceae > Acinetobacter. The sequence continues at coordinate 455 of NZ_JBLVVH010000012.1, forward strand.
AAAGAAGGATAAAGATTATAATTTAAATCTTGATTTGAAGCCTTTGATAAGCAAATTAAATCTTGATAATAATAGTGACCAGTTAGTAGTAGAAGACTGTGAGGAAAAAGATCAGCCTCGATTAAATGATGTCATAATTAAGCTGAAAAATGATTCTATAACAAAAATAATGTTTTTACCCGTAGCTTGTAAAAATCAAATAAATACAAATCTTTATGATCTAGCACAAGGGAATTGGGATTTAGAAGTTATTATATATAATCCTAATCAAGATAAATTGCTCTCTGCAAAAGGGAGAGTGGAGAATAAAGGATTGAATATTAAAGATAATTTAATATTTAACTATGTTGATGATAAAGAATATTATCAGACATTGAAGAAAATTTCTGATTCTAATTTAGCTCAAGAAGTTAAAATTTTGCCAGTAGATTATATGAATATTGGTCGGAAAAGTTTTATTTATTTAGGAAGTAGTGAGCACGATTATATTGGAGCAGGGCAAGAATATTTTTATACATCACAAGAGTTTGGCTTGGCTGGATATAAAAATCGTATAAATATAAAAGTTAATGGTTTTGATAACTCCAATTGGGATGGGAATTTTGCTTTGCCTGATAGTTATAAAAATTTATCAGTGGGTTTGTTTTCTAATTTATCTCGATATTCGTTTTCTAATCCAAAGATTGGAGGGCTGGAATGGAGTGGAAATGGAAGAGGTTGTAACACTTCTAAAAGCTGGATGAGAGTAGACCACGTAACCTTTGAAAATGATGCGCTAAGATCTATAGATTATCGTTTTGCTCAACATTGTGAAAATAATCCCTATAGTGCCCTTTTTGGAGTTGTTCATTGGACATCACCGAAAATATTTATAGGTACTAAATGGCAACCAACTTTAGATAGTATACCTACAGGTAATTATATTGCTTTAGAGAGTGATAAGGGAGATTATGTTGGGGGAGGAAAAGATTATTTATTTAACGAGGCTAACTCAAATATTCAGATTGACAGTAAAAACAATGTCTTGAATCTCCGTGTAAATGGTGATACGTGGTGGAATGCCAATTTTGCATTACCTGATGCTAAAACAAAAATAGAAGCAGGAACTTATAAAAATCTCATGCGTTATCCATTTAATAATCCTAAATTAGGAGGGTTAGACTGGGGGGGAGATGGTCGAGGTTGCAATCAATTGGAAGGATGGTTCACTGTAGATACAGTACAATATGACACAGCAGGATTGAAAGCTATAGATTTACGTTTTGAACAGCATTGTGAAGGTGCAGCATCAGCTTTATATGGAAAAATTCATTGGAATCGTGAAGGGATTTAATTAATTTTATCTAAAACAGCTATTTCTTTTATTAGAGTAAAAGAAATAGCTGGTCTAAAATTATTCAAAATGGATGTTTTTCCTTGTTGTGCCTATAATGATTGAGAGTCATTCCAAATCTAATAAGGAAATAACATGTCAACTGATCAGCAATTTCCAGCACCAGCCAACCTAGGGATCGCAGTGTATTCAAACAATGCCGAAGCCATTGGGAACACACCTTTAGTGCGTATCAACCGTCTTATTAAAACAGGTGCAACGGTTTTAGCCAAAGTCGAAAGCCGCAATCCTGCATTTTCAGTGAAGTGTCGTATTGGTGCTGCTTTGATTGCGGATGCAGAAAAACGTGGTGTACTGAAAGCTGGCATGCATATTGTTGAACCGACCAGTGGTAATACAGGGATTGCCTTAGCCTTTGTTGCAGCGGCAAAAGGTTATCCAATTACCTTAACCATGCCCGCAAGTATGAGTCTGGAGCGCAGAAAGGTTTTAAAAGCTTTAGGTGCAAATCTGGTTTTAACTGAGCCTGCTAAAGGAATGAAAGGTGCAGTAGATGAAGCTGTGCGTTTAGCTACGGAAAATCCAGAACTGTATTTCTTGCCGCAACAATTTGAAAATCCAGCCAATCCTCAAATTCATGTCGATACCACAGGTCCTGAAATCTGGCAGGCAACCAATGGACAAGTTGATATTCTCGTTGCTGGTGTCGGCACAGGCGGAACCATTACCGGAATTTCTCGTTATTTTGAGCAAGTTCAAAATAAGCCGTTGTATTCAGTTGCAGTTGAACCGGCTGAATCTCCAATCATTACTCAAACTAAAAATGGCGAAAGCATTACGCCTGCACCGCATAAAATTCAAGGCATTGGCGCCAACTTCATTCCGAAGAACTTAGATCTGGATTTGGTAGATGAAGTTGTCCCTGTGAATAGTGCGGATGCAATTGAGTGGGCAAGAAAGTGTGCAACTCAAGAAGGGATTCTGGTTGGTATCTCCAGTGGTGCAGCATTGGCGGCGGCAGCTCAAATTGCAGAACGTCCTGAAAATGCAGGTAAAACGATTGTGGTGATCTTACCGGATAGCGGTGAGCGTTACCTATCTTCAGTCTTATTTGAAGGTTTGTTTGACGAAGCTTAAATCTATTGCTCAAGTTATAAAAAACCATGCCTAAGCGCATGGTTTTTTACATTTTTGCTGTATTTTTTATAAGGCTTTTTTTAAGGTTTTTTCATGGCGTTTCACCGAGCGGGCGTACTTTTTACCTTTATGCCGTGTCCAGAAGCTACGTTGATAGCCTGTTGGGCCAACATTGTAATAGGCCACTGCTTTAGACCAGCTACCAGCAGACCGATAGTAGGTTGAGAGGACATGCGCGCCACAGTTAATGTTGACATTTTCATCATAAAGATTGCCTGGGCAAGCCTGATTCCAATGACTGGAAATGATTTGGGTTAAGCCAATGGCTCCCGTTGGTGAGCGGGCAGCGCTATTGTAATTCGATTCCTGGCGAATCAATGCAGCCAGTAAAGTCGGCGATACATCATAACGTTCAGCACTTTGAATGATCATCGGTGATAAACGATTGGCCGTGCTGGGTGAAACAGAATAAGCGTTTTGTAAGCCTGAGGAGAGTTGATTCGAGCGATTTGCAAATGATCCGCTTAAGCTACTACACGCGGAAAGACTCACTGCCATAATGACAAGGCTGAGCTTTAAAAAAAGTGAACCGAGCGCGTGAGAAGTCATACCTTGATCAGTTGATGTAGAGATGATTTGCAAAACCAAGACCCGAGACAAAATAAAATTATTAGGATGGTATGCACTCGGTTTGGGGGAGTCAATAGCAGTTGTTTTACCGTATTCATTCTTTTAAACAAGACATAAAAAAGCCCCGACATCCTGTCGAGGCTTTTCATATTGGGTTTCTTGCCATCAACTCCTGTCAATGACCACATCCTGTGCTGTTATTGTTCTAAATGAGACGTCCTGTCCCTGTATGAGTCCTATATTAATGAATGCAAAATGATGAGGACATTCGTCAATGACGCCAACCGGCGTAGGTTTTTACCGACAAGGTTTATAAAGCTTCTTTCAATGACTGTTCATGCCGTTTGACTGAGCTGGCATAACGTTCAGCTTGTTGGCGCATATACGGGCTTCTGCGATAGCCTGTCGGACCCACATTGTAATAACCCAAGGCTTTTGCCCAGTCTCCAGTGGATTGATAGTAGTTCGCCAGAATATAGGCACCACAATTAATATTGACATGTTCATCATACAGATCACCTGGACAAAACTGTTGCCAGAATTTTGGACGGACCTGCGTTAAGCCCACTGCATCCGCAGAGGAACGGGCAAACGTGCGATAACTGGATTCTTGACGAATCAGTGCAGCGAGTAAATGCGGGGAAATGTTATGTCGTTCAGCAGTTTTGAGAATGATCGGAGCAACTCGATTAGCTGTGCTCGGCGCAACGGAGTAGGCGTTCTGGATTCCTGTTGAAAATTGTTGAGATTGACGTACAGAGGGACCTTGAGTACTGGTACAGGCAGCGGTTAAATAGCTAATGAAAAGGACGACACTCAATTTGGCAAAAGTGATTTGGAACCGAGAAAAGTAAAATTTGTTGTAAATTATCATCGTAAAACAAGACTGACCATCATATATAAAACATGCGGATAGTAGGTAGCAAGCCACAGGGAGTCAATGCAGAATCGTAAGTTAAATCGTTTACTTTTTTTGTATTTCAACAAACTCAAGGATAATAAAAAAGCCCCGACATCCTGTCGAGGCTTTTCATATTTGGTTTCTTGCCGCCAACTCCTGTCAACGACCACATCCTGTGTTCTTGTTATTCTGAATGAGACATCCTGTCTCTCTATGCTTCATATCTTAGTGAATCTATCTCATCAGGGATATTCGCCAATGACCACAGTCACTGTAGGCTTTTGCTTACAAAGTCCCAATTAGCGTTTCTTTAGAATCCATCCTACCAACCTTTGTGCAATCGGTGCGCAGACCAATACGCTAGGAAAGGCAAACATCCATGCCACGATCCATGCTGACATCCACATGGCAAAGAAATGATCGATAAAACCGACCGCCTTTAATGTGGTGATGCCAGAAATTAAAAAAGACATCATGCAGGACAGAACCAATGGAAATAAAAGACTTGCTGCTTTCACGTGATCATCACTCCTTGATATGCACTTAAGCTGAATGCAAAATTTTGTCCAAATAGCTGAGCAGTTTTGATATCACCAAAATCAAAGGCATCTGCTGCACTGGCATGTTCAGCTTGTGCCATAAGCCCAGTCCATGAGCCGAGACGATTGGCTGCTTGCGTATACGGAACCCCTTGATGTTGCTCAGGTAAAATAGGGTTACCGACCCATATCATACCGTGTTGCATCGAAAAGGTGAAAAGTGAAATCAGTGTAGATTGCTTATCCCCTGCGGGTAGTGAGGAAACGGTAAATCCTGCGGCTAATTTTCCTTTAAATGCTTGTTTTTTCCATAACGGCCCTGTGGCATCCATCAATTGTTTGAATGTGCCTGACACACCACCCAGATAGGTGGGAGAACCCCAAATCAGGCCGTCATAATAACAGAGTAATTCGGGTTGAGACATTAACTGCTCAGCGCTGAATAAATCAGTTTTAATCTGTCCAACTTGCGCTATACCGAGTTGAATCTGTTGGGCAATAAACAGGGTGTGGCCCTGACGGCTATGATAAATAATGGCAATCGATTTCATGGTTGATCCCTCAGTGAAATAATGCAAGCAATTGAGCGCTGAGATATAAACCGCAGCCGAAAATAGTGTGGTTGATCAGACTTCGTAGACAGTTGCGCAGAGGCTGTGCTGTTTTAGCTGAGGCAATGCCTGCCCCCATAGCCGGTTGCATAATTAAGAAGGGAATGAGCACTGTAATCACGCCGAAAATAAAAGCAGAGCTAAATTGCGGCTGTCGTAACCATGTTTCTCCAACAATCAGCACAAAGCTGAAGGCAAACAGCATGCTGACACTGTAATGTGCCAGCCAACCCAAGGCATATTCCTGTCGGATGGCAGGGCTCTGCGCAATCGATGCATGGATGAACTTGCCTCGAAACATCCAGCCCAACCAACGGCCCAACAAAGCAAAATTTAAGCTTGGGCGGTTGAGTGTTTTTAACAGTAATAGCCACATATCCATCATGATTGTGGCACCGATACCTAAACACAGGATTTGAAATAACAGCTCCATAGTTTCCATTTTTCACCTTGATCTTTTTTGCTTAAAACGCGATAAAGATAGTGTGCAAGTTCAAGTCAACTTGAAGTCAAGGGGTATTTATGGATATTGGAGAAGTTGCGAAGCGGGCCCATGTGAGCACCTCAACCTTACGCTTTTATGAAGAAAAAGGTTTAATCAAATCAATAGGCCGTCATGGATTACGCCGACAATATGGCAAGCAGGTTCTGGATCAATTGGCATTGATTGCTTTGGGGCGGGCGGCAGGTTTTTCCCTCAATGAAATTGCACAGATGTTTGGCGAAAATGGTCAGCCTGAACTGGATCGCGCCATGCTCAATGAAAAAGCTGAACAATTGCAACAAATGATCCAGCGCTTGGATTTTATCAGTCAGGGACTGAGACATGCTGCGGTATGCCCCGCAGAAAATCATATGCAATGCCCAACTTTTCAAAACTTTTTAAAAGCCGCGATTGCGGGTGAATATCGACCGATCAAACTTGAGTAAGACTGGATAGGCGATCGTTAGCGTAGTTTATGAAACAAAATGTTGGGTTACATTGTCATCTTTTCGCCATAAAGAGTTCATGCGATTGCAGTAAAAATGTCATCAAAGCTTGCTTAAATTGGCGTAATTTTTGATCAAGCGTATAAAACCATGAATAAGAAAACTTTATTGGCCGTATTGTGCGGTACAGCTTTAGGACTCAGTGCCTGTAACGACGATAATAAACAAGATCAGACCACACCCACAGAGAAAGTTACCGAGCCTACTTTAGTTTCTTTTGCCAAACTTCCTGTTGCAACTTATGCAGCTGGACCTGATTCGGGTAAAGCTGTGAGTGGTGCCAATGGAATTTATCCGCCATTTAAAGGGCAACCGGTACAAGGCTTTTCTGCCGCTTTGAAAAATGCGGATGGTAGTTATATGGCCATGGCCGATAACGGTTTTGGCACACAGGACAATTCAGCAGATTTCTTGTTACGTATTTATAAAATCAAAGCAGACTTTAAAACTAAAGCTAAAGGCACAGGACAAGTGGCTGTGCAAAGTTTTATCCAGCTACGTGATCCAAATAAACTCATTCCTTTTGAGATTGTGAATGGCAATACCGCAGAGCGTTTGTTGACTGGGGCGGATTTTGATCCTGAATCGATGCAACGTGCTGCGGATGGAAGCTACTGGATTGGCGATGAATTTGGTCCTTATCTGCTGCACTTCTCGGCAGAAGGTGTGTTGCTCGATGCGCCGATTGGATTGCCAAATCCATTGAATCCGGCACAAGAATTACGTTCGCCACAAAACCAGCTCAATAAAGCCAATATCAATTATGTTGAGCCATTGGTAGGGCGCAGTAGTGGTTTTGAAGGCATGGCAATTTCACTAGATGGCAAGTATTTATATCCATTACTGGAAAAACCTTTACTGAATGATGCAACTGGCCGACTGCTGATTTCCCAGTTTGACCTTCAGAAAAAAGCCTATACCGGTGTTTATTATTGGTTTGAACTGAACAGCAAAGCCACCAATATTGGCGATTTCCAATTGTTTAATGACAAAGAAGGCATCATTATCGAGCGGGATGTGAGCCAGAATAATCTAGGCGGATATAAAAAACTGATCCGCATTAAGTTCAATGAGCCTAAACAAACGGTAGCGCGTGAAGATCTGGTCGACTTGATGAAAATTGCCAATCCAGATGCCTTATATGGCACCGTGCGGGCAGGGGATATTGGAACAGGTAAGGTTTTTGCATTTCCATTTGAGACTATTGAAGATGTCATCATTGAAAATGGAACAACCTTGACGGTATTGAATGACAATAATTTCCCGGGCTCATCGGGACGTAATGCCAAACTTGCTGACGACAATGAAATTATTCAGATTCGTTTACCCAAAGCATTATTTTAAACAATAGGTAAAAAATCGCCGAAATGGTCATTCCGCATTTCGGCTGAAGGCGTATACTGATTGGGCATAAGGAGTCCTCATGTCTGAATCAGTGTTGCGCCCAACCCATATCGAGTATGGTTCAAAATCGTTTACTGCGATTTTATGGTCCTTGTTCTTTGCCGGTTTTGCGTCATTTTCATCGTTGTACTGTGTCCAGCCAATGATGCCAATTTTTGCAGAATTCTTTCATGTGACGCCTACCCACAGCAGTTTTCCACTTTCTTTTTCAACCGTTGCGCTTGCGATTGGCCTGCTATTCACCGGTTTTATTTCTGATCGTTTTGGCCGTAAGCCGATCATGGTGTTTGCCTTATTCTTGGTCTCGATTTTATTGCTGCTGAGTGCGTCGTTTCCGGTTTGGGAAATTTTCCTGACTACCCGTATTTTTATTGGTCTAGCGGTCAGCGGCGTGGCTGCAGTAGCGATGACGTATATTGGTGAAGAAATTGCGCAAAAAGATATTGGCTTCGCGATGGGGTTATATATTTCAGGTACAGCCATTGGCGGCATGGGGGGACGGTTGATTGCAGGGGTACTGGTTGACTTTATCTCATGGCAAGCAGCAACTTATGCAATTGGTTTTATCAATTTCATTATCGCCTGTCTATTTTATCTGTTACTTCCCAAATCACAGCATTTCAAGCCCTTTCCATTCCGCTTTTCCCGTTTCAAGGCAGCGTTTGAGCAGAATTTAAAAGATCCCAAATTACGGATTCTGTTTGCCCAAGGATTTATCTTGATGGGCTGTCTGGTCACTGTATTTAACTATATTAGTTATCACTTGCTGGAAGCTCCCTTTCATTTATCACAAACCTGGATTGGCCTGATTTCGATCGCTTATCTGGCCGGGATTTATAGTTCACCCAAAGCTGCCAAATGGGGCTTTAAATATGGGCGCGATAAGGTGTTGCCCGTGCTGTTACTTACCATGATGCTGGGTCTGTTAATTACTTTAATTCCATCTTTATGGACGATTCTGCTCGGGCTGATTATTTTTACCTTTTCATTTTTTGCGGCACATTCGACGGCAAGCAGTTGGGTCTCTGTGCAGGCCGTGCAATACCGTGCAGTCGCATCTTCACTGTATTTGCTCTGCTATTACATCGGGTCAAGTTTACTGGGCAGTAGCGGCGGTCTGGTCTGGGAAAACTTTGGCTGGACGGGGATTACATGTATGGTCGCGGTAGTGTTAATGCTGGGCCTGCTTTTAGCATTGCAATTGCGGAAAGTCCCGCAAACAAATTAAACTAGAGCGGATTTGTTTAAACTTTATACAAATAATTTGTTATCCCCTTGTTCTTGAATGTTTTATAAACAGGGAAAATGAATGAAATTCATGTTAAAATGATCGGCTTTCATCTTTAGATGTCTCTCCTCCATCTGCTAGCCGAGATTCGCAAGCTATGTCTACTGCCTATACCACGCAGACCGCGCCAAAAGCGCTGTTTGATTACGACAAATATTGGGCGTCGTGTTTTGAACCCGCACCATTTTTGCCGATGTCACGAGAAGAAATGGATCTGCTCGGCTGGGATGCATGTGACTTTATCTTGGTGTGTGGGGATGCCTATATTGATCATCCTTCATTTGTATCGGGTGTGATTGGGCGTGTGCTTGAAGCACAAGGCTTCCGTGTCGGTATCATTGCACAGCCAGACTGGACCAATGTCGAGAGTTTCCGTGTTTTAGGCAAACCGACCATTGCATGGGGCGTAACCGCAGGGAACATGGATTCGATGATCAACCGTTATACGGCAGATCGTAAAATCCGTTCTGATGATGCCTATTCGCCAAACAATGAACCGAACAAGCGCCCAGACCGTGCGGCAACAGTGTATTGCCAGCGTTGTCGAGAAGCTTTCCCTGATGTGCCTGTCTTGCTTGGCGGGATTGAGGGTAGCTTACGTCGTATTGCGCATTACGATTACTGGTCAGATAAAGTCCGTCGCTCTATCTTGATGGATTCGAAGGCTGATTTATTGATGTATGGTAATGGTGAGCGTGCCATTATCGATGTGATGCATCGCTTAGCCAAAGGTGAAAAAGTCCACGAGATTACCGATGTTCGCGGTACTGCATTTATTATCAATAAACATAACAAACAATCGAAAGCTAAATTCGTTGAAATCGCCAGTAACGATGTCGATACTGTTGGACGAGTTGATCAGATCATCAATCCGTATGTGATGACTGAAGATATTGATGGCTGTGAAGTTGAAAAAGAAAAAGGCAACTCACTGGCACAATACCAGAATTTCCAGAAAGAAATTGTTGCCAATCCGATTGTCCGTGAAGGCGACAATCTGGATCCGGATACCCAGATCGTACAACTTAAACCTGCACCATCAAAAGCAATTAAACATAAATTACCGCCACGTGAGCTGGCCGTGATCCGCTTGCCTTCTTATGAAGAAGTGGCCGAGGATCAGGTACTTTATGCACATGCTAACCGTATTTTGCATCTGGAAACCAACCCAGGTAATGCCCGTGCCTTGGTGCAACGTCATGGCGAACGTGATGTCTGGATCAACCCACCACCAATTCCTTTAACGACTGAGGAAATGGACTACGTTTTTGATTTACCTTATGCACGTTTACCGCATCCTGCTTATGGCAATGCGCGTTTCCCTGCATTTGACATGATCAAGTTCTCGGTGAATATCATGCGTGGGTGCTTCGGCGGTTGTACTTTCTGTTCGATTACAGAACATGAAGGTCGTATTATTCAAAACCGTTCGGAAGATTCAATTCTGCGTGAAATTGAAAAAATCCGTGATACTGCACCAAATTTCACCGGCATTATTTCGGACCTAGGTGGTCCAACTGCAAACATGTACCGTTTGCACTGTAATGATCCTGAAATTGAAAAGAATTGCCGTAAACCCTCTTGTGTTTACCCAGGGGTTTGTCAAAACCTGCATACCGATCATGCACCGTTGGTTCAGCTTTATCGTAAGGCGCGTGACATCAAGGGTGTGAAGAAGATTCTGATTGGTTCAGGTCTGCGTTATGACCTTGCGGTATTAAACCCTGAATATGTGAAAGAGCTGGTTCAGCACCATGTCGGCGGTTATCTGAAAATTGCGCCTGAGCATACCGAAAACGGTCCGTTATCGAAGATGATGAAACCAGGTATCGGGACCTATGATCGCTTTAAGCAGATGTTCGAGCGTTTCAGTAAGGAAGCAGGTAAGGAACAATATTTAATTCCGTACTTTATTGCTGCGCATCCGGGGACCACCGATTACGACATGATGAATCTGGCGATCTGGTTGAAGAAGAATGGTTTCCGTGCTGATCAGGTTCAGACCTTCTATCCATCGCCAATGGCAACTGCAACCACGATGTATTATTCAGGCAAGAATCCATTGTCCAAGGTGGCGCGTTATACGGAAAATGTGGATATTGTTAAAGGTGAAAAACGTCGTCGCTTGCACAAAGCCTTCTTGCGTTATCATGATCCAAACAACTGGCCTTTATTACGTGAAGCCTTGAAAGACATGGGGCGCTCAGACCTGATCGGTAATTCGAAACAGCATTTGATTCCGACTTATCAGCCGCAAGGAACCGCTGAAGGTGAATATAAGTCTGCGCGTAAGAAGAACTCGAGCGTGGCGGGAGATTCTGCAAAACGTGGTCAAGGACAATCTCGCTCACAGTCGAGTCAGAAACATCCGCAAAAAGGGCAGATATTAACCCAGCATAATGGTCTGCCACCGCGTGAAACAGGTGAAAAAAGACCTTTTTCAGGTAAGCCAAAATCCAAAGCAAAAGCGCATCGTTAATTTGACGGTTAAAAAGGCATGATATTTCATGCCTTTTTTATTTACATATTGGGCCAATGTTTGTTTTTTGATCACAAAGTGATCGTTATTCGAAACATAAACTGACAATAACGACTTGAATAATGCAAGCGTAATGATTATAAATAAAAGGCAGAGGGCAGTTACGACTTTGGTCGTCTGGGAAAACACGATTAAAAAACTTAAGTTTGCACTGCAAAATGAATTTGCTATCGCTGTTATTGATTAAAAAAATTGGCTTAAAGCCAAAAATGATTATAAAAAATCTAAAGGGATTGGTTAGTAATGTATTACTTCATAACAATAGTTGGGTTGCTGTTGATCACAGCACTCGCACTTCGCCGCCTGCAACAAAACAGGCGTCAGGATAGTCCGTTAAAACGCCGTGGTATTTTAAATATTGCCGAGCAGATTACCTTAATGCGTTTGCAAGCCGTTTTGCCGCGTCATACCGTATTGGCACATGTGTCTTTCGACGCCTTATTAACAACCAAATTTGCCCATACGCGCCGTAAATATCAAGGATTGGTGGCTGATTTTGTGGTTCTGGATCAACAGCATCAAGTGCTGGCGATTATCGAGATTGCAGACGAGTCTTATGTCAACCGTCTGCATCAGAAACATTATCAGGACAGCCTGCTTGAGTTAGCAGGCTATCGTGTGCTGCGCTATAGCAGTATTCCGACCGAGCAGGAACTGAGAGAAGATCTGGTGCCTGATCTGTTTGAACCGATGAGCATTCCAACCACGGTCGTCACATCAGCTCCGCTGCCAAAAATGGAGCGGATGATGAAATATAATGAATTCGCTGTGAAATCGTATTAATCAGGGCGAACCGCAGTCACTGTCATTTCAACCAGTACATCTGGCGTATAGAGTTTAGATTCGACACAGGTACGTGCTGGGGGATGTCCCTCAGCAATCCACGCGTCCCATACTGCATTCATTGCCGCATAATCTTTTTCAATGTCTTTTAAAAAGATCAGTACAGATAAAATATGGGTTTTATCTGTACCTGCTTCTGCCAATAATCGATCAATATTATCTAAAGTTTGCTGTGTTTGTGCACTTACATCAACACTGGTGTCATCTGCCAGTTGGCCTGCGAGATGAACAAGATTTCCTGAAATTGCGACCTCGCAAAAACGTGAAGTGACATGAAGTCGTTGCACAGACATAGTGATTCCTTAATGAATGGGATACTGTCTGGATTGTACTTGATGCAATTGAATCGCAGTGTAATTTTGTATAAATCAGGCGGAAAAAGTGTCTATTTCCATTAAAACATCAGTGAATGCAGGCGGAAATGAAAAGCGAAAGATGAAGAATTTTGATTGGAAAAAGAAGTAACTCAACAACAGCGGAAGTGCCCTGTAATCTTCGGATTTGATCGTCACGCCAACCACAGGAGCAGATGCTAAAAGCGAGGTTTTCTTTAGCAAGACATATAACATGGATAATGTTACTGCGTTGTTTAGAGTACTGAAAATTGCATAAAAAGCAAACATAAATTTGAGCAATAAACATGCTTTTGAATAAAAAAACAGCACTACCATAAAGAAAGCTGGGATTCGTCCTGCGCCGTTTGCAGCTGGTAAACACCGACCCCGACCAGACGGAGTTGAAACGCTGGATCGATATGCATTTCATTGAGCAACTGGAAAACCACTTGTGCTAAGTCCTGTTGGGATTGCAGTGCTTGCTTAAAGCTTTTACTGTGTTGTAACACCTGGAAATTTTTAAGTTTAAGTTTGACAGTCACACCACGCGCGGCTAGCTGTTTTTTATTCAGACTCCGCCAGACTTGCTCGGTCAATGGCTGCCATGCATGGCTGCATTGAGCAAGAGTGTAATCATCATCAAAAGTAATTTCCTTGGAGATTTGCTGACGTTCACGCGCCGCCTTCACAGGACGGTGGTCAATTCCCTGAGCATATAGGTACAGCTGTTTACCATATTTGCCAAAATGATGAATCAGGACATTTTCTTCGATTTTTTGCAAATCGCCTAGCGTATGCAAATTCAGCTGACTTAAACGTTCCTGAGTGACCTTACCAACTCCCGGGATTTTGCTTAGTGCTAAATCCTGAATAAATTTCAATACTTGATGCGGTTTAATCACAAATAAGCCATTGGGTTTGTTCCAGTCTGAGGCGATTTTTGCCAGAAATTTGTTCGGTGCCACACCGGCAGAAGCTGTCAACCCTGTAGTTGCAAAAATATCGGCACGGATTTGCGCCGCCACTTCAGTCGCACTCGGAATATTCTTCAAATTTTCAGTTACATCTAGATAGGCCTCATCTAGGGACAGGGGTTCAATCAAAGCTGTATATTGCTGAAAAATCTGATGGATTTGTGCTGAAACTTCACGGTATTTTTCAAAGTTGGGTTCAATCACCACCACCTGTGGACAGAGTTTTTTAGCTTGTCCCATCGACATGGCTGAACGCAATCCAAAGACACGGGCTGGATAGGAGGCGGCAGCAATGACTGCACGTGGATGGTGTGAAGACACCACGACGGGTAAATCTTTGAGGTCAGGGCGCTCTCTCAGCTCGACTGATGCATAAAAGGCGTCCATGTCGATATGGATAATTTTGCGTATTTCATTTGGCATCTTGAATGCCTTGCTGTTTCAGGAAAATCCGCCATTGCTTAGGTGATTCGGCATAGACATTTAAATCCACCGCTTTGGGAATACCTGCAATTTTTCCCTGACTGCTATGTTGCCAAAACGTCCATTGGCGACCATCCTTGAGTTCAGGTTTGCCTTCATAATCTCTGACCCAAAGCGGTGTTTCGGCGAAATTCCCCATCAACACAATATGATAAAAGCTTTTCGAGATATAAAAGATCGGCTGTTTGCCATAATGTTTGTGCAGTTGATCATGCATGACCTGAATTTCTTTCAGTAACTGCTCTTTGGTATAGGTATTGATACAGTTACTGTCATATTCCAGATCAATGGCAGGCGGTAGGGCATCCGCTTTCTTCGGCACGGTTGCAATAAAATTTTCAGCCTGTACCTTACCATCGCGACATAGGCGATAGAAATGATAAGCGCCGACATGCAAGCCCTGTTCACGCGCCTTGAGCCAGTTTTGCTGAAAATTGCTATCACGAAAATCACCACCTTCAGTGGCTTTGAGATAGACGAATTGATACTGCATCGGAGAGATTTTTTTCCAGTTGATCTCACCTTGATGGTGGGAAACGTCAAAACCACGAATTGCATAGTCTTGCGCAGCAGCTTTCTGTTGGTAGAACAGTCCGAAATAACTCACCACACCCAGCATGACAGCTAGGCCGATACTGGCATAGGTCGGATAATGTTGAGCGAGGGAAGATGCTGCGGGTTTCTTTGCCATAGTATCAGTGTTTATGCGAGGTCGAGATGAGTGCCAGATTTGCAGTATTGATCATGTAGCAATTGTACCTGTTTCGCCTTGGCATTGACTATCTGGCTACCAAATTGTTCTACAAATCTACAGGAAGAATAATGTTTTGCATGTTGCTCATATTCACTTACCCAAGCTTCCCTGATGGCTAAATCTTGCGGGTCCACAGGCCAGATACCGAGACGCAATCTGTTCATGCCAATGCGCCACGGTTTTGGACTAATTCGAGCCCGAAAACAATTCTGGTTTTTACACATCCGGACATAGTGAGGATCCGCCTTGATCGCCTCAAACATTAATTGAGCTTCCTTTCCATTGGCGTCAAAGGTTTGATGCATTGCCAGAATACGGTAGCCCTTTGGCGTACGGTAAACGCGCAAATGCCAATGGGGATGCTGTTGAGAAAAGTTGCGGATCAAGGCAAGTGAGCGCTGTTCAGGTGTGGTTATAAAACGGCGTTGCAGTGTGGATAGGCTTTTCGCAAAGACACGGGTAAATAGGAATGAAATAATAAGACCAATGACCAAAATCATCCATGACATGAAATAAGCAGAGACAGCAATTGAAAGCAACAGCAGCATGAAAAAAGCAGCAAAATGAACAGTCAATTGAGAGGATTCTGCAAAGTCGATATCAGCAAAAAGTACATCAGGTGTATTCAAACACAAGGCACCATAGCCATTTCGCGTAATCATCACATCGTCATGCTGAGCAATAATCTCTTCACGAATCGGCAGACCTTCGGCACCGTTATAGGGGACTTTGTGCTCAATGCGACGGATATGTTCGCCTGCATTGATTTTCTCAATTGCCTCGGCAACACGTTGCTCCGCATGGCGCTGTGCCGCCGCTACACTTTGATCAGACCAGCCAAAACGTTTAAGGGTATAAGAACGTCCTGCGATGTGGGTTTTTATTTTGGCTTCAGCCCAGTACCGGGGAATAATCATTGAATATTTTCCTTATTATTTTTTAATTGGCTTTAACCGCAAGGTCCTTATTCCGTTGTTTCTTTGGGGATTTGCCAAAATACCCATGCGGTCAGGATATTGATACAACCTAAGGCAATCAGCGTGGCATGGAAGGCGGTGCTAATCGATGCAGTCGAGAAATATTGTCCAAAAACATTGATCAAAGTACCTGCCAGTGCCACGCCAATACTCATGGAAAGCATCATAATCATGGATAAGAAGCTGTTACCGCTGCTGGCATCCTGTTGAGGCAAGTCTTTTAAAGTCAGGGTATTCATGCCGACAAACTGGAGTGAATTCAGTGTGCCAAAAATAAAAAGATGCAGGATTTTTAGCCACAGCGGTGTCGCTACCGTCATCAGGGAAAAACTGGCGATACATAGCCCGACTAAAACAGTATTGCTCAGCAAGAAACGGCGATATCCAACCCGCTGAATCAAAGGGCGTACGATGGGCTTGGAAAATAATGAACCCAGTACCATCGGAATCATCATCAAACCTGTGATGAAGGGTTCAAAACCAAATGCCACCTGTAGCATGAGCGGTAAAATAAAGGGAATCGCGTTACTGCCCAGACGAGAAAAGAAATTGCCCAGAATTCCGATCGAGAAAATCCTGTAGCGAAATAATCGTCCATGAAATAGCGCATTCTGATGATTGTGAGCATGGTAGGCATAGCCCACTGCGGCGATCAGTCCAGCTGCCAGTAGCGCTAGACTGACCAGACGGGAATACTGCGGTGATGCAATATTTTCGATGCCCAAAGATAAGCCAACCATCGCCACAATCAACAGGATAAAGCCACCTAAATCAAAGGATTTTACGGTAGGTTCTTTCTGGTTAGGCATGACTTTGAGGGTCATGATCAGGCCCAGAATACCCATCGGAATATTGATCAGGAAAATCCAGTGCCACGTGGTGACTTCGACCAGCCAGCCGCCTAAGGTTGGTCCCATTAACGGTCCCACCAGTCCGGCAAGACTCATCAGGCTCATGGCGGAAAGAAATTGTGAGCGCGGAATCAGTTTTAACAGAGCCAGGCGTCCGACAGGCATCAGTAATGCGCCACCAACCCCTTGGATGACCCGGAAGAACAGCAGTTGTTCTAGGTTTTGGGAGAGACCACAGCCGAGCGAGGCCAGACTGAAAATGATCATGGCACTCAGATAAGTATTACGGATACCAAAACGATCGGCCAGCCAGCCACTTAAGGGAATACAGGCTGCCACCGACAACACATAGGCCACGATAACGCCATGCATTTGCAAGGGGTTTTCATTGAGCTGGACAGCCATGGCGGGAATCGCAGTATTGACGATCGTGGTGTCCAGTGCCTGCATAAAAAAGCCAATGGAAACCAGCAGGACCAATAATCGGAATTCGGGCTGTACTGCCTGATGGGTTGTGGTGGTCATGAGCCTTGATGAGTAAAAATTCAGCTTTAGTTTAATGCAAATAGGTGTGAAATAAAGACAAAAATTGTCAAAGTGTGGTTGAGGGTACTAACACGGAAAGGTTAAGGAGCTCTGCTTTATAAAACAGGTCGGCATAAAAAAGCGGATCAAGATGATCCGCCTTTTTCTTCAGGATTTAAACTTCAATATGTGTTGGTGCGTTTAGATTACGGATGACATTGGAAATCTGTTCAGGATTTTCGCAAATAATCACTTTGGCACGATGTTGAGGTGGTAAAAAACCTTCTTCAACGGCATGATCCAGTTGCGTAATGAGCGCGTCATAAAAACGGTTCACGTTATAGATAATCATGGGTTTCTGATGCTGGTTGAGTTGTCCCCAGGTCGCGATTTCCAGAATTTCTTCAAAAGTACCCAGGCCACCCGGCAAGGCAATAAAGGCACTGGCACGCTCTGCCATCAAGGCTTTACGTTCATGCATGGTCTGGACAATGTGCAACTCGGTCAGTCGGTGATGGGCAATTTCATAGTCCAGCATGAACTCAGGAATCACCCCAACCACTTCACCGCCGTGTTCAAGGACGCTATCAGCGACTTGGCCCATTAAGCCAATACTGGCACCACCATAGACGATACCAAAACCTTGAGTGGCAATATGCTGGGCCAGTTCGATGGCTTTATCGCGATAGATCGGTTTATTACCTGTGCGTGAGCCGCAATAAAGGGCAATGAGAGGTTGAGTGGTTTTTATGGGAGTAGGGGTAATGCTTTTCTTTTCAGTCATTATTAGAACACTATTCATTCGTTTATTTTCACCTTATCATTTTCACTGTGCTTGTCTAGGCTAATTGAGCTTTATGACAGTTTTATGCACATTTTACATACAAAGCTGTTTTGTAACGCTTAGAAAGAATTTGCAAACAACATCAACATAAAAAAGATGAATTTCAGTGAAATCTTGCCTATACTGAAAATCCTTTTATTAATTTATGTCCCTCTATGAGTAGTGGTTGTTGTCGCTCCGCATTGTTCTTATTTCCTACAAAAAATGTTTTGGCTGATCGTGCCGACCTTTTAAAAATTCAACTTCATAACAATATTGCTGATTTTGCAGAGGAGTCACGTCAATGATTCTGGAATGGATGTCTGACCCCGCTGCATGGGTTGGTTTAGCAACATTGGTGGTGCTCGAAATTGTACTAGGTATCGATAACCTTGTTTTTATTGCAATTTTGGCAGAAAAATTACCACCTGAACAACGTAATGCTGCTCGTAGAATTGGTTTGATTCTCGCCCTGTTAATGCGTCTGGTGCTACTGGCCTCGATCGCATGGGTGGTGACCTTAACCGAACCGCTGTTCCATATTTTTGATCATCCATTCTCTGGTCGTGATCTGATTTTGCTGTTTGGTGGTGTGTTCTTGTTATTTAAAGGCACTATGGAGCTGCATGAGCGGATTGAAGGTAAGCAAGCGCTAAAAGAAGAAAATCCAGTGCACGCGGCCTTCTGGATGGTTGTGGTTCAGATTGTAGTCCTTGATGCGGTGTTCTCGCTGGATAGCGTGATCACGGCTGTCGGCATGGTAAAAGAGCTATCAATCATGATGATCGCAGTAACAATCGCGATTGGTATCATGTTGTTGGCTTCACGCCCATTGATGGACTTTGTCAATAAGCATCCAACTGTGGTGATCCTGTGTCTTGGCTTCCTGATGATGATCGGTTTCTCGTTGGTGGTGGAAGGTTTTGGTTTCCATATTCCAAAAGGGTACTTATACGCAGCAATTGGTTTCTCAGTATTGGTAGAAATGGTTAATCAGACCATGCGCCGTAATCAGGAAAAACTGGTTACCACTACGGATTTACGCTATCGCACCGCTTCTGCTGTCTTGCGCATGCTGGGCAATAAAGGCAATGGCAATGAAAGCCAGAACAATGAAGCTGAAGATGTACTGGCAACTCAGGCTTATGCCAAAGAAGTATTTGATGAAGACAATGGCGTATATCACAGCGTCTTGGTACAAGGTGTGCTTGGTTTGTCTGAGCGCCCGGTCAAGTCGGTGATGACGCCTCGTCCAGAGTTGGAATGGTTAGATCTGGATGATGATCCTGCCGAGTTGAAACAACGTTTGATGGCCATGACCCATTCACGTTTGATCGTTGCGCGCGGTGAGCTGGACAATATCGAAGGTATTGTTTTAACTCACAAAGTGCTGAACGAATACATCGAAACAGGTGCAATTGATTTTAGTAAACATTTACGTGAACCGGTGATTGTGCATGAGAATGCACAGGTCTTGATGGTCATGGAACAGTTACGTCAGGCTCCGTTGCAAATGGCGATTGTCCTGAATGAATACGGTTCCATTGAAGGGATTGCAACGCCGATTGATGTACTAGAAGCAATTGCGGGTGAATTCCCTGATGAAGATGAGCTGGAAGCAGCGGCAGAAAGCCTTGATGATGGTTCGATGTTGCTGGAAGGTTCAACTGACATTCGCCATGTGTCTTTGTTACTGGGTAAAGATTTAGTCGATGAGAGCGAAGAATATTCAACTTTGTCAGGCTATATCCTGTTCCACCTGGGTCGTTTACCTGAAAATGGTGACACGGTTGAAGTCGATGGCTATCGCTTTGAAGTGGTGACAATGGATGGGCACAAAATTGAAAAAGTGCGTATCATTGCTAAAGAGAAGCCTGTCGAGAAATAAGTCAGCTGTATTATTCTGAATAGCCTTGGGTTTGACCGTTGTGATGCAAGGGTTTTACTCGGGCTATTTTTATTTGAGAATTCAACATGATTTTGTCAAAGAATTGTCCTTGCGGACACGGACCTTATGCTGAATGCTGTCAACCTTTACATTTGAAACAGCAGTTTGCACTCAATGCAGAACAATTGATGCGCTCGCGCTATAGCGCTTTTGCTTTGCAACAGATTGATTATATTTTGGAAACTACAGCTTTAGGGCAACAGTCTGCTTTGGACCGTATCGCAATTGCGGACTGGAGTCAGTCCAATCAATGGCTGAAACTGGAAGTGGTACAGCATCAACCCAAGCTGGATAAAACCCATGCGCTGGTTGAATTTAAGGCGCATTATCATGATGGTAAACAAGCCCATGTTCATCATGAAATTTCACATTTTGTATTACACCAACAGCAGTGGTATTTCCTTGATCCGACGCTGGATATGCAAATCACCATGAAACAACCCTGCATTTGTGGCTCGGGGAAAAAATTTAAGCAATGTTGTGCGCAATTCATCTAAGTTTGTCTTAGAATAGCGCACACTTTTACGCCTGATTTAGGGATGTAGGCAGATGTTACTCACCGTAATTTATATTATTGCCATTACTGCGGAAGCGATGACTGGTGCTTTGTCAGCGGGCCGACGTAGTATGGACTGGTTTGGTGTGGTGCTGATTGCCTGTGTCACGGCCTTAGGCGGTGGTTCGGTACGTGATGTGCTGTTAGGACATTATCCTTTAACCTGGGTCAAGCATCCTGAATATTTGGTGCTGACCTGTATTGCAGCCTTTGTCACGATTATTATTGCCAAGTGGATGCGCCATCTGCGCAACATCTTCTTGGTACTGGATGCCTTGGGTTTAATTGGTTTTACCATCATTGGTTGTCAGATTGCTTTATCGATGGGACATGGCTTTGTGGTGTCTGCTGTCGCAGGGGTATTAACTGGAGTATCAGGTGGTATTCTGCGTGATATTCTGTGTAATGACGTACCTTTGGTATTCCGTCGTGAGCTCTATGCCAGTATTTCCTTTGTTGCGGTAATCTGTTATTGGGTGTGCTTGGAAGTCGGTTTGCCACACGATCTTACTGTGATTTTTACTTTGGTCTTTGGTTTCACTTTACGTTTGATTGCAATTTATTTTGGTCTGGAAATGCCGAAATTTATTTATAAAGAGGATGATGCGGAATCTGCGTCCTCCACCGATGAACATTGATAAAAATTATATAGATAAGCAGATGTTAAAAAGAATTGATATAAGTCCGTTTTCTTATCATTCAATTGAGATTGATGGTTATATCCCCTTTGCTATTTATTTGAATGAAAAATCTCCAGATTTGTATTGGAGAGCTGGTAATGGCTCTACATCTTTAATTGAAATAGGGCTTTTAAAAACAGGTGAATTGTCAACGATCAAACTTATTACCTATGATCCACAGATGATTATTCAAACGATAAAATCACCGACATCGTCAGCTTTGAAAAAAACATTCCTCCCTGTTTTTGATGTTTCGTCTTGGGTGGTAGATATGAACGATTTTTCCAGTCAGTTTAAAGATGCATTTGATACAGATTTTCAATTGCTGATTGGTCTGGATTACATCGAACTGGCATTTTCATCTATTAAAGAGAATACAATTGAATCTTTTCAAGGGCACCATTTTAGTCTGGACTTTAATGATCATGATGAATTTGCTTCTTTGCAAATTTTAAATATTGATAAAAATAAAATGACATTACTTAGAGAAAGTCTCAGGTTAGATAAGTACAAATCTTCTGTTTAGAACCTTATCCAATTACAAATTCTCCGAACAAGACACCATTTGACGTTTAAACAACAACAAGGGCTTGTCACAACGCCTTCATCCACATAGCATACAAAACATTGACGATAATAAATGATTTTGGATGACTCGCTGAAATGACCAGCCTTGCACATCATGCAACAGAAAACCGTTCCGTAGCCGAATTCACTGAACAGGCTTACCTGAACTATGCCATGTACGTGATTATGGATCGTGCATTGCCGCATATCAGTGATGGTTTAAAACCAGTACAACGCCGTATTGTCTATGCGATGAGTGAGCTCGGCCTGAAATCGACAGGCAAGCCGAAAAAATCGGCTCGTACCGTTGGTGACGTACTGGGTAAATACCATCCGCATGGTGACTCAGCCTGTTATGAAGCGATGGTGTTGATGGCACAGCCATTTAGCTACCGTTATCCACTGGTTGAAGGTCAGGGGAACTGGGGTTCGCCGGACGATCCAAAATCATTTGCTGCGATGCGTTATACCGAAGCCAAACTTTCTGCCTATAGTGAGTTATTACTCAGCGAATTGGGGCAGGGCACCAGTGAATGGCAGGACAACTTTGATGGTTCAATGAAAGAGCCGATCACGTTGCCAGCACGCGTCCCGAACATCCTGTTAAATGGTACGACCGGTATTGCGGTGGGGATGGCAACCGATATTCCGCCACACAACTTGCGTGAAGTGGTAAAAGGAACGATCGCGCTGATTCGTAATCCTGAAACTTCAGATAGTAAACTGGCAGAATATATTCCGGCCCCAGATTTACCGACCAAGGCTGAAATCATTACCCCGCCAGAAGAATTACTCAAAATTCAGACCACAGGTCGTGGTAGTTATCGTATGCGTGCCGTGTATACGGTCGACAAAAATGAGATTGTGATTACTGAACTGCCTTATCAGGTTTCGGGTTCCAAAGTGATTACCCAGATCGCAGACCAGATGATTGCCAAGAAATTGCCGTTGGTCAGTGATGTTCGTGATGAATCGGATCACGCCAATCCCACCCGTTTGGTGATTGTATTACGCTCGAACCGTGTCGATGCCGAAACGGTGATGAGTCACTTATTTGCCACCACGGATCTGGAATCCAGCTATCGTGTCAATCTGAACATGATTGGCGCGGATGGTCGCCCACAGGTGAAATCGATTCGCCGTATTCTGCTCGAATGGATCGAGATTCGTAAGCAAACCGTGACCCGCCGTTTGCAATACCATTTAACCAAAATTGAAAAGCGTTTACATATCCTGGCTGGTCTTTTAATTGCCTACCTGGATATTGATACCGTGATTCGGATTATTCGTGAAGAAGACCAGCCAAAACCGGTACTAATGCAGCATTTTGGTATTGACGAGATTCAGGCGGAAGCAATCCTCGAACTCAAACTTCGTCATTTGGCCAAGCTTGAAGAAATGGAAATTCGTCGTGAACAGGAAGAACTGGAAGCGAAAGCTGCGATTATTCGTGAGCAACTCGCCAATCCGGAATCATTAAAAAACCTGATCATTAACGAATTAAAAGAAGACGCGAAAAAGTTCGGTGATGACCGTCGTTCACCGATTGTGGCGCGTGCGGATGCAGTGCAAATTAAAGAACAGGATTTAATGCCTGCTGAGCCTGTGACTGTCGTATTGTCGGAAGCGGGTTGGGTACGTGCTGCCAAAGGGGCAGAAGTAGATGCAGCAAATCTGAATTATCGTGCGGGTGACCAGTATCTCAGTCATGCAGTGGGTAAAACCAACCAGCGCGTGTATTTCCTGGATGAGACTGGGCGTAGTTATGCCTTGCCAATCAGCAGTCTGCCTTCGGCACGTGGCTTGGGTGAACCGCTCAGTTCAAAACTTTCACCCGCCAGCGGTGTTTCCTTTATTCAGGTGTTTATTGATGAGGAGAGTAGCGAACTGATTGCAACCAGTTCCAACGGTTACGGATTTAAGAGTCAGGCGGCCCAACTGGACACCAATGCCAAAGCAGGGAAGGCTTTCCTGACGGTTGCAGACAAAGCCACAGCTTTACCGCTCTTGCCTATTCAGCAAGCCACCCACATTGCCATTCTGAGTTCATCGGGCCGTTTACTGATTATTGATTTAACTGAACTGCCTGTTCTCAATAAAGGTAAGGGTAACAAGTTGATACAACTTGATGAAAAAGAGCAAATTTTATCCATGACAACCCTGACGTTAGATGAAATAATCCAGATCGATGCAGGACAACAGCATCTGAAATTGAAAGGGGATGATCTTCAAAAATATCTAGGAAAAAGAGCAACAAAGGGGCAACTTTTACCACGTGGATATCAAAAAGCAAATAGACTCTTCATTCAGAGATAAGGCTAGTATTCTGTGATACAAATACGTTATATATGACAATGTATTCAGATTGTTTGGATAGATTGACAGGGCAATTCAAAAAGTTAAAAAAAATGTTTTGCCATGGAAAGTAACGTTGTTACATTTTTAAGGATTACCACTCGGAGATAAGGGCATTATGGAAAAAATTTGGTTTGCTGAATACCAAAAGACAGGAATTCCAGAAACAGTTGAACTGCCTGCTGAAAACACCTCACTTGTTGATATTTTTGAACGCAATTTCCAAAAATTTGGTTCACGTGATGCCTTTATCTTTATGGATAAAGTTTTAACGTTTAATGAATTAGAAGTCGCTAGCCGTAAATTTGCAGCTTATTTACAAACGTTGGGTTTAGCCAAAGGTTCACGTGTTGCGGTAATGATGCCGAACGTTTTTCAATATCCAGTGGTGGCATTAGGCGTTTTCCGTGCAGGTCTGGTATTGGTCAACGTCAATCCACTCTATACCGCACGCGAACTTGAGCATCAATTGAATGACTCAGGTGCAGAAGTTTTGGTCATTATTGAAAACTTTGCCAACGTTTATCAGAACATTATTGGCAAAACACCCGTGAAGCATGTTGTGGTGGCTTCTGTGGGGGATATGCTCGGTACACTGAAAGGGACCATCGTGAATTTTGTGTTACGTAAAGTACGTAAGCAAATTCCAGCATGGAATATTCCGGGTCATATCAAGTTCAACACGGCTTTAAACAAAGCCAGCCCAAGTAACTATAAGCGTCCGAGCTTAACCTTAAGCGATACCGCCGTATTGCAATATACGGGGGGGACAACGGGTGTTTCTAAAGGTGCTGAATTAACGCATCGTAATCTTGTGGCCAACCTACTCCAGTGTGAAGCGATTTTCTCAAGTAAATTTGGTGCTTCTGACAGTGCGAAAGGCGATCGTATCGTTTGTGCATTACCGCTGTATCACATCTTTGCGTTCATGGTATGTGCGCTTTACGGTATGTATAAAGGCCAGGCCAACATCCTGATTCCAAATCCACGTGACTTACCGGCCGTAGTTGGTGAATTACGTAAATACCAACCTTCATTCTTCCCTGCAGTAAATACTTTATTTAACGCGTTGGTGAATAACGAAGAATTCAAACAGCTTGACCATAGCAATCTTAAGATGGCAATGGGCGGTGGTATGGCGGTATTGCCATCGACAGCAGCAGCATGGAAGAAAATTACAGGTACCACTATTATCGAAGGTTATGGCTTATCTGAAACTTCTCCGGTTGCAACTGCAAACCCACCTGCTACGACTGAATTCAGTGGCACAATTGGTATTCCATTGCCATTAACTGAAGTTGCGATTCTGGATGATGACGGTAAAGAAGTTGCACTGGGTGAACAGGGTGAAATCTCGATCCGTGGTCCACAAGTCATGAAGGGCTATTGGAACCGTCCAGACGAAACAGCGAAAGTGATGACGGCTGACAATTTCTTCCGTACTGGTGATATCGGTGTAATGGATTCACGTGGTTATGTGAAGATTGTGGACCGTAAGAAAGACATGATCCTGGTATCTGGCTTCAACGTTTATCCAAGTGAAATTGAAGAAGTCATTGCGAAGCACCCGAAAGTATTGGAAGTGGCAGCGATTGGTGTGCCAGATGAAAAATCAGGTGAAGTGCCAAAATTGTTCATCGTGAAGAAAGATCCTTCTTTAACTACAGAAGAAATTATTGCTTATGCAAAACAAAACTTAACGGGGTATAAGTGCCCACGTTATGTTGAGTTTATGGAAGAATTACCAAAGTCAAATGTCGGTAAAATCCTACGTAAAGACTTACGTAAACCCGCTTAAGAATTCTATCCTCCCTTTAAAAAGGAAGGTACTGGAAAGACGCCGCAATTGCGGCGTTTTTTTTTATTGGATTTATTTTGAAGCTTTTGATTTCATCAACCAGCGGTCAATATAAGGTCGACCAATCCCTACAATCCCTACAAAAACGACCATGGTCGCTAGCTGGAATCGTAATCGGGTCGGATCAATGCCATTAAAGCTAAAATAATTGTCTGCAACGGCATACAGCACAATGACGGTCAACCAGTGCCAAAGCGTCAGGCGATAAATACCAACTGCATAAAATGCAACGATCAGAATCACAAAAGTACCGAGTGTAGATTGCCAATTCAGATTTGCACAAATTACACTGAGGAGAAATGCCATGATCGGTAATACGATCTTGAGTACACGATCAACCAATTGCTGGTGCTGGCGTTGTTGAGCGAGGACCTCAAACATTTCTTTTTGATCTGGCTGCGACATAGGTTGACCTTAAAACAGTATGAAAAAACACAACTTTTACACAAATAATGGGTGTAAAAGAAACGCTTGTTGAACAAGCACACATGAAAGTTCAATAAATTATAAGTTATGATAGCATGATCAG
Source organism: Acinetobacter calcoaceticus (assembly GCF_051947995.1). Lineage (GTDB taxonomy): Bacteria > Pseudomonadota > Gammaproteobacteria > Pseudomonadales > Moraxellaceae > Acinetobacter. The sequence continues at coordinate 26,885 of NZ_JBLVVH010000012.1, forward strand.
AAGAACTTCAAATGATGGATGTCAGCATGCAAGGTATTAGCGGCATTATATTGATTATTATCGTCGCATGTTTGTTGCCGTATGTTTTTACCTTGATTGCAAAATCAAAAGGTGGTTTTCAAGCAAAAGATAATCAGAATCCTCGTGATTTTTTAGCGAAAACAACAGGGCTGTCAGCACGGGCAAATGCGGTACAACAAAATAGCTTTGAAAGTCTCCCTTTGTTTATTGCTGCGATTCTGATGGCGGAATATATGGTGGTTCCTGAACGCTTTATTTTGACTTTCGGCTGGGCATATATTGTCTTTCGTATTATTTACGGTATTTGCTATTTAGCCAATCTGGCCACATTACGTTCAATCATCTGGTTTTTCTCGCTACTTTGTCCGATTTTACTGTTCGTGATTACCGTCAAAATGACCTGATGATAGCTGGCTATAAAATTCGCCAGCTCGCTACATATATAGCATCATTTTCGCTGTATTCACGTTATAATCTGTCCGATTTACATCTACTTCACAATATAAACGAGTGTTGATATGAGTTATAGCAATATTCCTGCGGGTAAAGACGCACCAAATGACATTTATGTCATTATCGAAATTCCTGCAAATGCAGCCCCAATCAAATACGAAATCGATAAAGATTCAGATGCGTTATTTGTAGACCGTTTCATGGGTACAGCAATGTTCTACCCAGCAAACTACGGTTATGTACCAAATACTTTGTCTGAAGATGGTGATCCATTAGACGTACTTGTTGTAACTCCACATCCTGTTGCTGCTGGTTCTGTGATTCGTTGCCGTCCAGTGGGCAAATTAAAAATGGAAGATGATGGTGGTATCGATGCGAAATTGATCGCTGTTCCACACGAAAAATTATCTCCACTTTATAAAGATGTTCAAGAATATACGGATCTTCCGCCATTATTGATCAGTCAAATTGAGCACTTCTTTGCACACTATAAAGATTTAGAACCTGGTAAGTGGGTAAAAATCAGTGGTTGGGAAGGTGCTGACGTTGCTAAAGCTGAAGTACTTAAAGCAATCGAAGCGGCTAAAAAGTAACTTTGAACTGCTTGGCCAGGTTTTAAATTTTTAAAATCTGGTCATAAAAAAACTCCATTCATTTGAATGGAGTTTTTTTATTGCTTGATCAACTGTGAATTAGAATAATTTCACAGGAATATCAAGCCAGATACGCCATTCGTTGGTGTCACCAATGTAGGCATTTGTTTGATATTCATCACTTGCACGGTAATACGAGTGGCGTAAACGTAAACTCGCATCTTTAGCAAAACCAGATTGAACGGTGTATTTCACTTGGTTAAAGAATTCGCGTTCATGTGCATTATCAGTCAAATTCTTAACCTTGATATCCCAACCATAAACATAGGCGGTGGTCCAGCTTAAGCCAGGAACCCCATAACCACCAAAGTCGACGTTATATTGTAATTGCGCAGATTTTTCGCTATTACCAATAAAGTCAGATAGGTAAGAGTTTGGCAAATAGATACTTTGAGCGCCATCAGCGTTCTCGCCGTAATCATAGCCAGTATTACCATTATTCTGCTGGTAAGCCAGCATCACACTGTGTGGACCTGTGTTATAGGTTGTAGAAAGCGCCCAAATGGTATTTTTACGATTAGACAAGTCATCCGTCGTACTTGAATAAGTGCTCGCTTTTTCATCCCATTTGGTATGGTAAGCACTTAAGTCATAAGTCAGCGCACTACCTTCTTGATTCAAGGGTTGTTTGTAGTTGGCATTGACATAATGACGATCGAGCTTATCCTTGCTGTCTAAGCCAAAGTAAGATGCACTCAAGTTATCATCAAATTTGTATTTTGCACCCCAAACCACGGCACGATCAAGTTTGCGGCCATCAGTATTGATTTGGTCAGAGTACTGATCCTTAGTGAATTTACCCGCAGTTAATTCTAAGCCATCAATCTCACGACTGGTTGCCAATACACCTTCAAAATATTCAGGTACCAAACGCGCTGTGTTACTTGCTAAAACAGGAATATCAAGAACCTGTGTACCATAAGTCACAGTTGTATTCGAGATTCGTGCTTTTACAAAACCGCCGCCACGTGCCCAGTGATCATATGTGTCACCTTTACCATCTACACCATTTAGGCGTTCGCGTGGGATCATGCCGTTACCAGCATTATTGTTTGAACCTAACTTAAAAGAGCCATCGCCGATCACACCAGCGCCAAAGCCAACTAAACCTTGAGTAAAACCAGTTTCCAGTTTCACCATTGCCGTCTGAGCATATGAGCTAGTGTCTTTGACACCATTCTTTTTGTCACGATTTAAATAACCAGTACGGAATAAAATATCCCCTTTGGCATCTTCAACAAGTCCTTTTGCTTCGCTTTGTTCGCTTGCATATGTTGAGGTAATTAACGCGGCATTAATCAAAACCGCTAAAGTAAGTTTCTTTGCCTTTGGCATAGCTCGCCTCATTAGAAATAATAAATTTGGGATAAGACCGAAATTTTGATCAATTGTATAAGTTATGCATAAAAAAGATAGATTTTTATTAAAAAAATTTAATTATTTTTAAATAAAATACTTATAAAATTTTATGATTTATTTGTCGTTTAAAAAATACACATTTAATATTTAAATTGTTGATTTTAAAAAATAATATTGTTTATTTTGGATGTAAAATAATCTGATTATTTTTTGATTAATTTGAATGAAACTATGTGATTTATTGAGCTATTTTTTCTTTTATTTTAAATATTTATTTTTTCTTTGTTTAAAAAGTATTCAGGTTGATTTGCAAAAAATGACATCCCGACGAATGACAGTGACTGACCAATCTAAAAGTTACATTTATTCATATGGATTTAAGTTTTTAGTTATGCACTTTTATGGACCACATCCTGTTTTTATAACGGAATGCCTATATTTTAAGCAATTTAAGCAGTTTTGTGTTTCAGGAAATGCCTCCTTTTTGTGCAAAAAATAATCTTTAATAGATGAGCGCGTCTAAATAGGTCACAAACTCAATGGATTTTGGCGAGGGACTCGCTTGGACATCGAAAAAACGTAAGTAAAGGGACTTTATCAGGGAAAACTAGGCTGAATAGGGGCTTAAATGGAGTTGGCACAGCAATTGCTAATGACTATGTGATGCAATTTAAAATTTAAATCAGTCGAATATCCATTATGGGGGAGATCAAGATGATGAAATTTGCATGTAAGGCGATCGTGTTGAGTATTTGTGCTGTGACTTCATCTTTCGCGATGGCAGAAGATAAGCCTTCATTTTATGGGGTAACAGCTTCTGGCAATGTCTCTGCTACAACAGACTATCGTTTCCGTGGAGTGACGCAATCTTCAAATAACCCTGCTATTCAAGGTGGTTTTACGTTTTCACATACTTCAGGCGCTTATTTGGCACTCTGGGGATCAAGTGTTGACTTCGGTATCCCGGGTGTTTCATCTGAAACGGATGCGACCTTAGGTTTTACCAATAGCTTTGCATTGACAGATAAAATTAAGCCAGTTTATGACGTCGGTGTTATCCATTATGGTTATATTGGATCTAAGTCAAATTATACAAATAGTTATAATGGTAAAAAAGGCTTGGCCTTTACCGAAGTATTCGGAAAATTAACCTTCCCTGAAACTATTTTTGCAGGCGACGCACTGAGTGTAGGGGTAAACTATTCACCAGATTACTGGGGTCGAAGTGATGATTTCTGGTATTTTAATTTAGGATATTCTGCTCCAATTGCTGATACAGGCTTAACCGGTCTTGCATCGGTTGGTTACAATAAGTTGAAGAATGCCGATGCTTTAAGTGTCGTTGCTGGCGGACCTGGCAAGGATGATAATTATGTCGATTATAAACTAGGCGTAAATTATAATTTCCTGGGTATTCTGGCTGAGGTCGATGTGGTCGGAACCAACATCAGTAAATCGGGTATGACCGATGGACAAAAGAAACCCTATGATACCGGTATTCTATTTAGCCTAACCAAAAGCTTCTGATGATCTTGCATGAATATAAAAGCCAGTAAATATGCTGGCTTTTATCATTGGTGGCTATGATCAGACCGTATCCTGAAGCAGAAATACTATACGGCACTGTTACATAGATTTTGAGCTGCGGCCTAAAATATTGATGATCCCATACGTGCAATCAGAAAAACGAGCAAAATCAGAAAAAAGTACCGAATAAACTGACTGCCGTATCGGAGCGCCAGAAATACACCGACGAAGGCGCCCAAGACATTACAGACGGCAATCATTAAGCCGATTTCCCACAGCACATGACCTGTAGGGATAAAGAATAAAAGTGCTGAACTAAAGGTGCCAATATTCACAATCTTGGCTGATGCAGATGCGTTGAGAAAATCAAAGCCAAAGCCTTTGACAAACAAGAATAACAGGAAGCTGCCACTCCCTGGCCCAAATACACCGTCATAGAATCCGATGAGTCCACCAAAAAAGATTCCCAGAGCAATTTCTTTAGCTCCACAGTTCACATAGCTGTTATGGGTGCCTAAGTCCTTCTTGAGAAAGGTGTAAACGGCCATGAAGATGAGCAAAAAGAATACAAGATAGGTCATCCATTGCTTGGGAATATGTGCAACAGTCATTGCACCCACAAAGGCAAAGATAAAGGCTGATAACATCGTCGGGATGAGCAACTTCCAGACCAATTGAATTTTATTCACATATCTAAAAATAGAGGAAACAGTACCCGCCCATACCGCCAGTTTATTGGTGCCCAAAACCGTGGTCATACTGTGCTGAGGTAAAGCATGTAATAGCGCAGGGATTTGAACTAAACCGCCGCCACCCACTGCGGCATCAATCAGGCCACCACAGAAGGTAAAGAATCCTAAGCTAAGTAGCACGGTGTCGTAGGTCATAAGCACTAGCCCGCGAGAAAGTTGTTAAGTGAGGAATGATCAGGTTGCTTGTCTGGAATATTGATCTAGCTTGCTCGTGATGATTCCATCTTCTGTTGTTTATTTTTAAAATCATGCTTAACAAAAGTACCCGCATTTCGATGGATACTTTTGTTGCGGTGTCACAAGAAAAACTTAGCTCTGATTGCCCCGATAGGACAGCGCTTCGGTTAAATGGCTGCTTGAGATCAGATCACTTTCGGCTAAGTCCGCAATGGTGCGTGCAACACGTAAAACACGATGATAGGCACGTGCAGACAGGTTGAGACGCTGCTGTGCCATCTCAATAATTTTTGTCGAACTGTCATCTAACAGGGCATGTTGTTCCAGTAACTTCGGTGACAACGCCTGATTTAAACATTGTTGTCTCTGGATCTGTTTGTTGTAAGCAGTAATCACGCGTTGTCTTACACTGGCAGAATTCTCGGTTGGTGTGCGGTCTTGTAGCTCCTGGGCTTGTAACGGCGGTACATCAATATGTAAATCAATACGATCCAGCAATGGCCCAGAGATCCGGTTTTGATAGCGTTGAATACTTTCCGGGGAACATTGGCACCGGCTGTCCTGATTGAAGGCATAACCGCATGGGCAAGGATTCATGGCTGCAATAAACTGGAAATTCGCCGGAAAGGTCATTTGCCGTGCTGCACGAGAAATCACGATTTCCTTGGATTCCAACGGTTGACGTAATACTTCCAGCACCTTGCGGTCAAATTCCGGTAATTCATCTAAAAATAAAACACCCAGATGCGCTAAGGTGATTTCACCTGGCTTGGGTTGGGAACCGCCACCGACCAGCGCAATTGCTGAGGCGGTATGGTGTGGTGCTCTAAATGGACGCTGGCCAAAACTGTGCGGGGCATTGGCTACCGAATAAATACTGGCGACTTCTAGATTTTCCTGCGCATTGAGCGGCGGTAAAATCGAAGGCAGGCGAGATGCCAATAAGGTTTTACCTGTGCCCGGTGGGCCTTTAAATAATAAAGAATGTCCGCCCGCAGCGGCAATTTCCAGCGCACGGCGTGGGCGCAACTGTCCTTTTACATCGGCAAGATCAAATGCATAGGCAGATGTGGCTGAGTTTGGCCTTTGTGGTGCAGCTACCAGCTTGGTGTTGCCCGAAAAATGTGCACACACCTCTTGTAAATGTTGCGCGGCATAGACTTCAAAATCGGGAAGTTGATTTGCCTCGTCCAGATTACCAGAGGGCAGCAGCAAACGATGTTGAGCCTGCTGGCAAGCCATGGCAATCGTTAATGCGCCTGAAGTCGGACGCAGATGTCCATCAAGTGCCAGCTCCCCTATAAATTCAAAGCCTTCGGTACTGTGTTCCGGTAATTGTCCGGAAGCAATCAGAATGCCCAAGGCAATTGGTAAGTCGAGTCGGGAGCCATCTTTGGGTAAATCGGCCGGTGCTAAATTGATAGTTAAGCGTTTGGTGGGGAATTGAAAACCGCTGTTGATAATCGCAGAACGTACCCGATCTTTACTTTCACGTACAGCGGCTTCCGGCAAACCCACAATGGTTAAGGAAGGAAGGCCTGAACTAATGTGGACTTCAACTTCAATCTGCGGGGCATGTAGTCCCAATAGCCCTCTGGTGTAGATCTTGGCAAAAGACATGTTGTTATTGTTCCATTATGGTGCTTTATTTTTAATCATTCTGGGGTGCAAAATGCACCAAGTTGGTGCTCATTTTTTGTTCTGAATCGCGTCTTCCAGTGTTTTCATTTGTTGCTGAAGTTCAGTCAAGCGTTGATTAGCAAGCTCAAGTGCCGTTCTTTGACGATCAAGTTCTTGTTTCGAAACTAAATCTAGTTTTTCGATGCTCTCATTTAATAAGGCACGCAGATTTTTCTCTAAATCTTTTTTCGGTTGATCGACCTGCTGCAAAATTGCTTGTAAAAGAGTTTCAATCATAAGGGACTCAATAAGTTATGCATATTTGCTGTTCAGTGTATCACTGCTTGTCGCAATCCTCTAGCACAGTTGGGGCCAGAAGGATGAGTGACTTATAAATCCAGTGAAACAGGAGCAAATGATACTTATTTTCGATGGACGATCTACATCTTCAAGGCTAAATAGGTTATAAAGAAAGCTTATGTCCGATATTTAAAAAACCCCCAACCTTTAAATATTGGCATGAAAATTGAACATAAAACCTTACTGGTGAAAATAAGCCGAAGGAAAACAAACATGAAGCTTGTAACTGCAATTGTAAAACCATTCAAACTGGATGATGTGCGTGAAGCACTTTCGGAGATTGGTGTTCAAGGGATTACCGTAACTGAAGTCAAAGGTTTCGGACGTCAAAAAGGTCACACAGAATTGTACCGTGGTGCAGAGTATGTGGTTGATTTCTTACCAAAAGTAAAGATTGAAATTGCAATTAGTGATGAAATGGTTGATGCCGTGATTGAGTCGATTACTCGTGTCGCAAGCACAGGCAAAATTGGTGATGGCAAAATTTTTGTGACCAATTTAGAGCAAGTGATCCGTATCCGTACGGGCGAGACTGGGCCAGATGCTGTCTAAGTTGGCACAAACTTTGCTGAGCTATTAAAAGTATAGCAATAGCTCGCGAAATCAGGTTGGGGGACACGAATGAAAAAAATGCTTATGGCGCTCAGTCTATCTGGCGCACTCTTAGGTGGTTCAGCGGTGGTTTGGGCAGAAGATGCTGTTTCAACACCTGTAGCTGAACACGCTGTAGCAGTTGATACCACAACTGCATCAACAGAAATTGTTGCAGCAGAAGCGCCAGCTCCTGTGGAAGCAACACCAGCACCTGCTGCGACCGCAAAGGTGGATACCGGTGATACCGCATGGGTTCTTGTTTCAACTGCCTTGGTGCTGTTGATGACCATTCCCGGCTTAGCCTTATTCTATGGTGGTATGGTGCGTAAGAAAAACGTACTCAGTACCATGATGTTCAGTCTTTCTGCAGCGATTCTTGTGACCCTGATCTGGGTGACGGTCGGTTATTCTCTGGCCTTCTCTGGCACAGGTGCTTATGTCGGTGATCTCGCTAAAGCCGTGCTGAATGGCGTAGCCTTCGATGCCTTGACGGGTACCGTTCCTGAAAGCCTGTTCGTTATTTTCCAAATGACCTTTGCCATCATTACGGTTGCCATTATTAGTGGTTCAATCGCTGACCGTATGAAGTATTCTGCATTTATGGCCTTTATCGCAGTTTGGGTGATTCTGGTTTATGCTCCGATTACACACTGGGTCTGGGCCGCAGATGGCTGGTTATTCAAAGCAGGCGCGTTAGATTTTGCCGGTGGTACCGTTGTCCATATCAATGCGGGTGTTGCGGGTCTGGTTGCGGCGTATATGTTAGGTAAACGTACAGGTCTGGGCCGTGAATCAATGGCGCCACATAACCTGACCTTAACCGTGATTGGTGCAAGCCTGATCTGGGTCGGCTGGTTTGGCTTTAACGGCGGTAGTGCTTTAGGTGCGGGTGCACGTGCAGGTATGGCGATTCTGGTGACACAAGTTGCTGCCGCGGCTGCTGCCTTCTCTTGGCTGATTGTTGAACGTGTGATTCGTGGTAAAGCCTCAGTATTGGGTGGTGCATCGGGTGCAGTTGCGGGATTAGTGGTGATTACACCTGCTGCTGGTTTCGTGGGTGTCGGTGGCGCATTAATTATGGGACTCATCGGTGGTGTGGTGTGTTTCTGGGGAATTACCGCATTGAAACGCCTGCTTAAAGCGGATGATGCCTTGGATGCATTCGGTCTACATGCGGTGGGTGGTATCGTTGGCGCGATTCTGACAGGCATCTTCTATAGCGATGAAATCATCAAAGCTGCGAACGTTGCACTCGCACCAACTTTTGCAGGCCAATTGTGGGTGCAAATCGAGGGTGTGTTGGCAACCATCGCTTACAGTGCAATCGTGACTTTCATTATTCTGAAAGTGGTTGATCTGGTGATCGGGATCCGTGTTAGTGCTGATGATGAGCGTATGGGCCTTGACTTGAGTCAACATGGCGAACGTATTGAATAATTAATAAGAAACTTCTCTTGATACAAAACAGTCTCTGCTTCAGTAGAGGCTGTTTTTTTATGCTTCTAGAGCCGTGGTTCTGCAATTGAAGAAACTTTGCTACACTTAGGCAAAGAGATTAAATAATCGCGCAACTATGCATTGTCCATTTTGTAACGCTGCTGACAGTAAAGTGATCGACTCCCGTCTGGCCGCCGAAGGGTGCCAGATTCGTCGTCGTCGTGAGTGTGTCATTTGTGGTGAGCGTTTTACAACATTTGAAAGTTATGATGTGGTGATGCCACGTGTGATCAAATCGGATGGTAAAAATGAGCCATTTGATGAAGCAAAATTACGTCGCTCCTTGATGCATGCTTTACAGAAACGTCCTGTAACCCAAGAACAGATTGAAACCGTACTCAGCGATATTCAGTCGCATATTCGCCGTTTGGGTGAGCGGGATGTGAAGTCCAGAACGATTGGTGAAATCGTGATGCAGGCGCTGTTTGCGCTCGATCATGTAGCATATGTACGATTTGCTTCTGTATATCAGGATTTTCAGGATGTCGATGCTTTTCGTCAGCAGATTGAACAAATGCAACAACGCGAAAATGACAACTAAATTAGAGAAATCATGGCTGAGTTAACCCAAGATCATTTATCCGCACAGCAGTATTGGATGCAACGTGCCATTGCACTGGCGCGACTTGGACGATATTCAACCAAGCCAAATCCAAATGTGGGTTGTGTCATTGTCAAAGATGGACAACTGATCGGGGAAGGTTATCACCCTAAAGCAGGTCAGCCCCATGCAGAAGTCTTTGCCCTGCGGCAGGCGGGTGACCATGCCAAGGATGCAATCGCTTATGTAACTTTGGAACCCTGTGCCCATTATGGTCGAACACCCCCTTGTGCCGAAGCATTGGTGAAAGCGCAGGTCAAGAAGGTGGTGGTGGCCTGTTCGGATCCCAATCCGCTGGTGGCGGGTAAGGGCGTGCAGATCTTGCAAAATGCCGGCATTGAAGTTGTGACAGGGATTTGTGTCGAGGAGGCAAAAACCCTCAACTTTGGCTTTTTAAAAGCCATGTCGACCGGTTTGCCTTATGTCCGTTTAAAAGTGGCCTCGAGTCTTGATGGGCGTACTGCCATGGCTTCGGGTGAGTCCAAGTGGATTACAGGGACTGAGGCGCGTCAGGATGTCCAGCATTGGCGTGCAATTTCAGGTGCCGTGATCACAGGCATCCAAACCGTGCTGGCAGATGATTGCGAGTTAAATGTCCGTACTTTGAAAGATGTTGATGTTTCGACAGTAGTACAGCCGAAACGAATCGTGTTAGATCGCCAAGGGCAACTGCCCTTGTCTGCCAAGATGTTGCAAAATCCTGAAACCGTAATGGTGATGACACCATTTCGTCAAGAACTTGCCGATTTAGGCGTGATACAATTGACACCGCAACCTTTAAATCAATTATTGCAGACCTTATCTCAACAATACCAAATTTATGATGTATTGGTTGAGGCAGGTGCAACTTTATCCACCGCCTTTTTACAGCAAGGTTTGGTTGATGAAATGATTAGTTATGTTGCACCCACTTTACTTGGTCAATCTGCCCGTGCGATGTTCAATGCTGAATTGAGCACAATGGCAGAACAACGACGATTTGAGTTGGTCGATGTAACCCAACTCGGGCAAGACATTCGCCTGAGATTGCTCCCTATCCAAGAGTTGATATGAATCCAGAACCATCGGTTTATCACAAACGTCGTCATGCGGCCCGTACGACTGACGAATATCTTTTTCATCAGTTAGTTCCTTATCTCGGGAATAAGCGTCGACTTCTACATCTGATTTTAGAAGCGCTTGAGATTACAGGCACACTGAATAGCAAGAAAAAGAATCCACCGATTTTTGCGGATTTTTTTGCAGGCAGTGGAGTGGTTTCACGTTTGGCCCGCCAGAATGGCTATCGTGTGATTGCCAACGACTGGGAGCCGTATAGCCATGCGCTGAATCATGCGATTCTGGCGTGTGTTGATGCACCTGCATTTAAAGAATTGGGGGGCTACCAAAAAGCCATCGATTATCTGAACCGCTTGCCTGAAGTCAAAGGCTGGGTCACGCATAATCTATGCCCGCGTAATGATGATGTGTATGATCCTGCACGTGACCGCCTATTCTTCAAACGCCGTAACGGCATGCGTATTGATGCGATTCGTCAGCAGATTGCTACCTGGCAGGCACAGGGTGCAATTAATGATGTGGAAATGAGTGCCTTACTGGCGCCGTTACTGTATTCGGCAAGCTTTGTCAGTAATACCAGTGGTGTTTTTAAAAGTTTCCATCAGGGCTGGGGCGGACGTACCCAAACCGCGCTGGAACGGATCGAATCCTTGTTGTGGCTGACACCTAGCCGTTTCTGCGAGATCGGTGATCCTAAACGGCCTGCGGCAGAAATGTGGTGTGTCGATGCCCAGCATCTCGCCAACCAGATGAGTGGTTTCGAAGTCGATGTGGCTTATCTGGATCCGCCTTATAACCAGCATGCCTATAGCAGTAACTATCACGTTCTCAATGCCTTGACTTTATGGGATCAGGTCGATTTACCTTCACCGGATACCAAAGGCTTTAAAAGCGGGATTGATCGGGCATGGCGTAAAGAGCGCCCAAGTCCTTATAACTCTTCTAAATATGCCAAAGAGGCTTATGAAAAGTTATTGGAAACCATCAATGCGCGTTACATTTTGACCAGTTACTCGACCGATGGAAATATCGAGCCCAAAGACTTGCTGACCGCCAATTTAAAGCGCGGTAAGGTGACTTTGCTGACTCAGGATGTACCGCGTTATCGCGTGAGTAAACAGCGTCAGTCTGAACGGGCACGGGTACTGGAATTTATCGTGATTACCGATACACATGCCAAGTCAGGACCGCCGTTACGACAGTTGTTAGGGCAGTTATATCACTTTGCTGAACTGGGCGGAGTCGATACCACAGGGAACAGTACCCAACTGGCACTTTGGTAAAATACAGGACACCACTTTTAAAAGTGGTGTTTTTGTATTCAGTTTTTTTGTTAAATCGGATAATTAGATAAATAAAATCGGTTTATGTGATAAGTGTCTGTTTTTATGGTAAATATCTCGCATCTTTACTGGATTGGACTGTTGGGCTGGCGCTACTGCAAAAAATGATCATAATTTTATAAAAATAAGTAAAAACAGATGATTGAGTTGTATTTTGGTCAGCTTATTAGTTGGTTTTAGAGGTGTTTTTTGAAGAAAAATCTTTTGACCAATCGTTTAAAAAACTACCAAACCATATTGACCCGTTTCAAAAATAAATATAGTTTGCCGAGCTTAATTTAGGGTCTTGCCTATTTGCAGCGATGACCAAGAGAGGTTGTTATGAGTCGCTCGGAACCCACCTTATTGGGGCAATGTGTAGCCGAATATTTTGCTACCGCAATTTTTTTATCGTTTGGTATTGGTGTGGTGGCTGCACTTAAGCTTGCAGGCGCAAGTTTAGGTCTGTGGGAAATCAGCATTGTATGGGGCTTGGCCGTTGCATTGGCTGTCTATTTGTCGGCAGGTATTTCTGGGGCTCATCTAAATCCTGCCGTGACCATCGCCCTAGCGTTATTCGCTGGCTTTGATAAACGTAAAGTCCCATTTTATATCATTGCTCAAGTGGCGGGGGCTGCGACAGGGGCTTTGCTGGTCTATGGCTTATATAGCAATCTGTTTGTAGATTATGAACAGACCCATCACATGGTACGGGGCAGTGTCGAAAGTCTGGAACTGGCTGGAATTTTCTCAACTTATCCGCATCACCTATTATCGCTGGGTCAGGCGTTCATGGTGGAAATGTTTATTACCATGTTGTTGCTGTGGCTGATTATGGCGATTGGCGATGACAGCAATGGCTTGCCGCGTGGTGCTTTGGCGCCGATTCTGGTGGGTTTGCTGGTGGCCGTGATTGGTGCTTCTTTTGGCCCATTAACCGGCTTTGCCATGAATCCTGCCCGTGATTTTGGCCCGAAAATCGTGGCTTATTTCTCAGGTTGGGGCCCTGTTGCCTTTACTGGCGGTCGTGATATTCCTTATTTCATCGTACCCATTATTGCACCGATCGTAGGTGCATGCTTAGGTGTGTTGGGCTATAAATTATTCTTTAGCCATTTCCTGATCAAGAATCAGGTTGCAACCAAAGACCCAACAGATCAGCAAGTCTCTGAAATGCAATAAATGCATGATTCAATCATGTGTAGAAAGAGGGTGGTCAGATGATCGCCCTTTTTATTTGCTTTGGGGATGCCTTGTTATCTCGGGTTCTTTGCTTTAAGGTATCTGATTCACTGTGGCAGACACTGCAATAAAGATAGGTTGAAACTCCCATGTTTACAGGCATTATTGAAAGTTTAGGTAAGGTTGAGAGCCTACAAAGTGTAGGCGGTGATGTTCGTCTACGTATCCAGACGGATCTGGACATGTCTGATGTACATCTGGGGGATTCGATTGCCACCAATGGCATTTGTCTGACTGTGATTGAGTGGGGCGAGAACTGGTATGCGGCAGATGTTTCCCGCGAAAGTCTGAACCGTACCACACTCGGACAATGGAAAGTCGGTCAGGCGGTCAATGTTGAAAAAGCGATGTTACCGACCACACGTTTTGGCGGACATATTGTCAGTGGTCATGTCGATGGGCTAGGTGAGATTACCCTGGTTCGCGAAGATGCCCGTTCTTTGTATTTTGAAGTAACAGCACCTGTTGAGTTGGCTAAATATCTGGCAGAAAAAGGCTCGGTCACCGTCGACGGCATTAGCCTGACCATTAACCATTTACGTGGTAATATTCTGAGCCTGAATCTGATTCCGCATACCGCTGAACGTACCAATATTGGCACTTGGCAGGTGGGAAGCAAAGTGAATCTGGAAGTGGATGTACTGGCACGTTATATCGAACGTTTGTTGCTCGGTGATAAGGCGGCTGAGCAAAAAACCGAATCGAATATCAGTATGGCTTTTTTGGCTGAAAACGGTTTCTTAAAATAAAAGATCAAACCTAAAAAAGCCCAGTTCAAACTGGGCTTTTTTATTATTTTTCGTCTGAAAATTCACTGTTTTTCAAGATATAACCAATTTCATCTTGTGCTAAGGCGTGCAGTTTGGCACGGAACACGGTCACCGCCTGTTCAATCAGTTCTTCTGCTTCGAGTTCAAGACGGACCCGAACACTTTCCAGTTCCGATAGAATTTGCTGATCATCAATGTTCACGCGCTGACCACGTGCATAATCAATGCTTGGCTGTTCCGGATTGGTTTGATAGCGTTCGGTCTGTTGCGCAATTTCCTGATCGATATGACCACGTAAGGCAACAAGATTCTCGGTTTGCTGCTCAAACTGACGTACCTCATCCGCTTGTAACTGGGCTGCATAGGCGGCTTCAGCTGCACGTTTTTCTGCCAGTGCTTTTTCCAGCGCCAGCTGTTTACGAATACGGGCCTGTTCCAGTAACTCAGCCTTTAAATCGGCATAAGCTTGATCAATGCGTTGTTGAGACCGCTGTTGCGCGTTCTCTTCATTTTGCGTCCAGCTTTGAATCGAGGTTTGTGGTAATAACAGATCACAGATACGTGCTAAATCTTCCTGATAGGTCTGACGAACCGCCTCAGGTGCATTTAACCAGCGTTTTTTAAAATCCTGACCTACATTTAATGCCACAAGACACTCCTAAAATGATGTTTTTTATCGCCAATTTATAATTTAAATGTACGAGGTTCTATGCCCAACCGTCGATACAGTTTAAATTTTTCCCGCCCAATCTGTTTCGCAGTTTCATTATTTTCAATAATTTCGATAATGTGGCGAAAATCTTGAGTTTGTTCAAGTGCATGATTGTTAAAATTAAACACGATCCAATCATTGGAGGGGGGTAAATCTTTTGAAATACACACTGGGCTATGTGGCTGGTCAATCCCGTGCGCAATGAAACTTTGTGGATCAAAGCTCCAGAGCAGTTCATCCAGTTCATTTTGCAAGTCTGGATCAGCACAGTACCACCAGATATGAGGATGCTGATTCAGAATCTTGCGACACAAACGGCAAGCACTTTCGACTTGCCGTTCCTGACTGTTTTCAAAGAGATAAAAACTGATTTTAGCCATTCGCTTGAACACGATTAGCCAGGAATTGCATCAATAATGGAACCGGGCGGCCTGTTGCACCTTTAGCAGTACCTGATAACCACGCTGTACCAGCGACATCAAGATGCGCCCAGCGATAGTCACGGGTAAAACGTTCGAGGAAGCAAGCCGCCGTGATGGCACCACCGTACGGCCCACCAATATTGGCAATATCGGCAAAAGGTGAGTCGAGTAATTCTTGATACTCCTCCATGACCGGCATACGCCAGACACGGTCAAGTGACTGTTCACCCGCCTGTTGTAAGTCTTGTGCAAGCTCATCATCTGGTGTGAATAAACCACTGACCACTTTACCCAGCGCAACCACACATGCACCTGTAAGTGTTGCAATATCAATCACAAGGGCAGGGTTAAAGCGTTTGATATAGGTCAAGGTATCACACAGGACCAGACGGCCTTCTGCATCGGTATTCAGAATTTCTACAGTTTGTCCGCTCATGGTGGTGACGATGTCACCAGGACGGGTGGCATGAGCAGATGGCATATTTTCTGCAGCGGCAATTGCACCCACCACATGAATAGGCAATTGGGCTTCACAGAGTGCCTGAATGGTACCAAGAACAGAAGCTGCGCCGCACATATCAAATTTCATTTCATCCATGCCCAAGCCTGGTTTTAATGAAATACCGCCTGTATCAAAAGTCACACCTTTGCCGACCAGTACCACAGGGGCTTGATCAATCTGGGCATTGTATTCAAGAGTAACGATACGACCCGGACGATCTGAGCCTTTGCTCACGGCAAGGAAGGCATACATGCCCAGATCCGCCATTTGCTGCTCATCCAGTACAGTGACTTTTAATACGTCTGGATATTGCTTGGCTAGCGCAAGCGCCTGATCTGCAAGGTACTCAGGGAAACAGATATTTCCAGGACGGTTCCCCAGATCACGCGCAAAGTTTTGACCCGACTGAACCGCATGAATCAGCTTTAACTGTGCTTCATCTAATGGGGTCTGGCTGGCAATCAGGTGAATGGTGTCTAGCACGAACTCATTCTTTTTCGACTTAAACTCGTCATAGCCATAAGCCGCTTGCGTAAGGCTCAAGACAAAGAGGGGGTGTAAATCGGCAGGAAGCGCTGAAAGATCGACACTAATTTGTTTAAATTTATTTTGTGATGATTTGATAATGCTTTGTGCGAGTTTTGCTAATTTTGTCGCTTTTAACTCATCACTTTTTCCAAGCCCTAATAATTGTGCATTGGCCTGCACAGAGATATTGGCGATCAGGGGCAAGTTGTCGTTAAAACCGGCTTTGTATTGGGTTGCGTTAAGAATGTCATCTAGATGGTTGATTTGATAAGTATTTAAGTTCTGTTGTAATTGTTCTGAATCAACCAAAATCCACAAAGATTCGCTAGACGCCTGAGTTGGGAATGCGTTTTGAAGTGTAAATTTCATTGTTTGTATAGAACCTAATGAGCAAAAAAGAAAGATAAGTCCATTAAACACTTTCAGATATGAGGTTGCAATCCGCAACAAGCGATAGGTTTTATATTTTTAACATTCGGGTAAACTAGCGTTACCTTCAATTGGTCTTTTTGGAAGTATTACTTTGATTATTCGGCGTTATCTCGTCAAACAGGTGGTTTCGACATCTCTCGTCGTCATTGGTTTATTGACCATGATCATGATGGGTGGTCGTTTGATCAAGTATTTTGGCGTCGCAGCTCAAGGTCGTTTGGATGCAGGGATCTTATTTAGCATTATCGGCTATCGCTTACCTGAATTTTTAACATTGATCTTACCCCTGGGGTTCTTTATTGCCTTGATGCTGGTGTTCGGACGTCTGTATGTCGACCATGAAATGGCGGTTTTAAATGGCAGTGGCGTCAGTCGGAATCAGTTGGCCCGATTACTGTTGCCCATGACCGTGGTATATCTGGTGGTACAGACCTGCTTAATGGTCTGGATGGGGCCGTGGGGCTTACGTGAGTTTGAAAAACTGACCAGTACCCAGGCGGTGCGGACCGGATTTGATCTGGTACGTCCGAAAGAATTTATTTCTTCGGGACCCTATACCATTTATGCGGGTTCACTTTCAGAAGACCGTAAGAACTTAAAAGATATTTTCTTCTATCAGAAAGGCAATCAGCCCGATAAGCCTGATGTCATGATTCTGGCAAAAGAAGCGACACGTGTTGAAGTCGCCAATGATACGGCCAATGTGGTGGATCTGGTTCAGGGGCGTCGTTACGAGATTTATCCGAATCAGCCCCGTTATACGCAGGCAGAATTCCAGTCTTATCGTTTGCGTTTAGAAAATGACAAAGACGTAAAATTTGAAAGTGGTGATGTGGAAGCATTATCCATGTCTAAGTTATGGGAAAAACGTGACGATGCTGTGGTGCGTAGTGAGCTGGGCTGGCGTGTATTTGGGCCATTTGTGATTATCGTGGCCTTGATGCTGGCGGTTGCATTGTCTGAAGTAAGTCCGCGTCAGGGGCGTTACTATCGCCTGATTCCTGCAATCTTTATCTTTGCCAGCTTGATTGTATTATTGATTGCGATCAAGACCCGAATCAGTAAGGAAGAACTCGATATCTGGGCTTATCCAGCTGTCCTGCTTGTTTATGCCATTGCTGCGGCAATTTTTGCGCGTAAACAAAAATTAGCACCAAAATTTAAGAGAAGTATTCAGCGAGTGGGGTTGTGATGTTAGCACGTCGAATAGTCGCCAAACATGTGACAAAAACCACGATCCTGGCCATGCTAGGTACGACGCTGGTGTTATCTTTCCTACAGGTTCTGTTTACCTATTTAGGTGAATTAGGCTCGCTCAAGCCCGACTATAATGCCTGGCAGGCTTTCTTGTATGTGATGTGGGGAGCGCCGCATTATCTCTATGAAATCCTTCCTGTTGCAGCCTTGATTGGTTCCGTACTGGGACTGGGCGCATTGGCTTCCAACAGTGAACTGATCGTAATGCGCTCGGTCGGGATTAGCTTATGGCGAATTGTCGGCTGGGTAATGCGTTCGGCATTGTTATTGATTGTGTTGTCCTTTGTGCTGAGTGAATGGGTGATTCCTTATACCAATGAACAGGCACAAAGCATCAAGAAGCAACGTAGTGTGGCAGCGTTGGGTGAAGTCAAAGGCTACTGGACCCGTGAAGGGCAGCGTTTTATTTATATTGATTATGCCAACTCAAAAGGCCAGTTACGTAATATCCAGTCGATTGATTTTGATCAGGACTACCGTTTGCAGTCTTTTGTGAATGCTGAAAAGGGCCAGTTTGTTAAAGATGGCGAATGGACTTTGGAACAGTCACATCAGGTGGATTTGCTGGCCCAAGGGAATGCCATTAAAACCGATCATGATCAACAGGCATTGGGTTTGGCATTACAACCCAAATATGTGCATATGGTGACGCTGGATCCTGAAGATTTGTCCCCAAGCCAGTTGATTAGTTTTATGCGCTATATGGATGAATATAGTCAGGTACCGAAAACCTACGAACTGGCGTTCTGGCAAAAAGTGACCTCGCCGTTTGCCTTGATTACGCTGGTGTTAATTGCCTGCTCGTTCATTTTTGGCCCGCTACGACAGCAGTCGATGGGCTTTCGTCTGGTGATTGCCTTATTTACGGGGCTTGGCTTCTTCTACTTACAAGATTTCCTCGGCTATGCGAGTCTGGTCTATGCACCTTCTCCAGCATGGTTTGTGCTGATGCCTGTAGTGCTCATCTTTATGGTGGGCAGTTACTTGCTCTATCGTGCAAGATAATCGATTTTTCATTCATGGGCGCTATCATCGCTATTGATGAAAGCCATGGGTGAGGTCATAGAGAAATACCTGAAACTTCGGTAAAATAGACCGAACAAATGATCGACAAATAGAGAGTCCATTATGACGGATGCAAATGCTGGCAAAATTCCTCACGTTCTCGTAATCATGGATGGCGTAGGACATCGTGAAGCAGTTGATGACAATGCCTTTCTGGCAGCAAAAACACCCAACCTCACGGCAATGAAAGCCAAGCATCCGAATAGTTTAATTTCTGGCTCCGGTGAAGATGTCGGTCTGCCTGATGGTCAAATGGGTAACTCTG
This sequence comes from Acinetobacter calcoaceticus, assembly GCF_051947995.1. Taxonomy (GTDB): domain Bacteria; phylum Pseudomonadota; class Gammaproteobacteria; order Pseudomonadales; family Moraxellaceae; genus Acinetobacter. Next base: position 46,075 of record NZ_JBLVVH010000012.1, read on the forward strand.
AAGTCGGGCATATGAATCTGGGTGCAGGTCGTGTGTTGTATCAGGACTTCACCCGTATTACCAAAGATATTCGTACCGGTGCTTTTTTCGAGCATGAAGTGCTGGTGGATGCGGTTGAAAAGGCTAAAGCAGCCAATGGCGCCGTACACGTGATGGGCTTGTTGTCGGAAGGCGGTGTGCACTCGCATGAAGATCATATTGTCGCCATGTGTGAACTGGCCTTAAAACGCGGTGCAAAAGTGTATTTACACGCTTTTCTGGACGGTCGTGATACGCCGCCACGTAGTGCACAACCGTCATTAGAAAAACTGGATGCCTTGTTCGCACAATATCCAAATCAGGGTCGTATTGTGTCGATGATTGGTCGCTATTTCGCGATGGATCGTGACAACCGTTGGGACCGTGTGGAACAGGCTTATCGTTTAATTACAGAAGGCGAAGCTGTACGTGTCGCCAATTCTGCGGTTGAAGGTTTGGAACAAGCCTATGCAGCCAATGAAAATGACGAGTTTGTTAAAGCCACGCGCATTGGTGATGTCACCAAAGTACAAGATGGCGACAGCATTGTATTCATGAACTTCCGTGCCGATCGTGCGCGTGAAATTACCCGTGCGTTTGTGGAAAAGGATTTTGCCGGTTTTGAACGTAAAGTGGTGCCGAATTTATCTAAATTCGTGATGTTGACCCGTTATCAGGCCAGCATTGATGCACCAGTTGCATATATGCCAGAAGGGCTGAAAAACTCGATTGGTGAATACCTGTCTGATTTGGGCAAAACCCAATTGCGTATTGCTGAAACTGAGAAATATGCGCATGTGACTTTCTTCTTTAGCGGTGGTCGTGAAGATGAATATCCTGGAGAAAAGCGTATCCTGATTCCATCACCGAATGTGGCAACCTATGATTTAAAGCCTGAAATGAGCGCTTACGAAGTGACCGATGAGTTGGTCAATGCCATCAATTCAGGTGAGTTTGATCTGTTGGTGGTGAACTATGCCAACGGCGATATGGTCGGGCATACCGGTGTCTTTGATGCGGCGGTCAAAGCGGTTGAAACGGTGGATACCTGCTTGGGTCGTGTTTACGATGCGGTCATGGCAAACAAAGGACACATGTTAATTACTGCGGATCATGGTAATGTAGAGCAAATGCAAGACTATGAAAGTGGACAGGTGCATACCCAGCACACCACTGAACTGGTGCCATTTATTTATGTTGGCCCAACTCAGGCAACCATTGCAGAAGGCGGTGTATTGGCTGATGTGGCGCCTACATTACTGCATTTAATGCACATTCCTGTACCGCCAGAAATGCAGGGTAAGAACTTAATTACTTTAAAATAAGGTGAAGCAATGACCCAGCACAACAACATTTACCGAGCCTTATGTGCAAGTTTGTTGATGTGTTGGGGGTATAGTATTTATGCGGCACCGATGACGCATTCATCGGGATGGACCGAAGATGCACCTCCGACGGCTGAAGTCCCGATTGAATCGATTCAACAGTTTGTCCAGATTTACGGGATTGTGAAAGATAACTATGTCGATAAGAAGTCGGACGATGCGCTCTTTCAGCAATCAATCAAAGGACTGGTCAGTGGTCTGGACCGTTATTCCCGTTATCTTTCGGCAGAAGAATATCGTCAACTGATTCAATATACCGAAGGGGATCTGGCCTCTGTCGATTTTAATTTAAATTATGATGCACATGCTAAATCCTGGCAGATTCAGGACTTAAAAGCGGGTTCTGACTCGAGTAAGCTGGGTTTACGTAATGGACAAGCCATTATTAAAGTGGACAATCAGGAATTAAAAAATCTCAATCAGGATCAGGTACAAGGCCTGCTGTATGGCTCAATTGGCAGTACCGTACAGATCCAGCCCGAGAATAATAACAGCACCACCATTCTGGTCAGAAACAAGAAAGTAGAAACCGATATTGAACCTGTTTTAATGCATAATCAGGTATTGGTACTGAAGATCAGGGTTTTTCAGCAAGATACTGCCAATGAAATTAAACGTTTAATCGAAGAATATAGCTCTACCAAACTTAAGGCCGTGGTTCTGGATTTACGTAATAATCCGGGAGGGTTATTGTCTGCTGCGGTTGAGTCAGCGGATTTGTTCCTGAATCAGGGGCTGATTGTGACCACGAAAAGCCGTTCTGAAGGTGATCAACAATTTCAGGCCCTACCTTCCTTTGAATTTCAGAATCTGAAACTCGGCATTTTAATTAATAAACGTTCAGCCTCGGCAGCCGAAGTGTTTACCGCGGCGCTGAAAGAACATAAGCGTGCCTGGGTCGTGGGGGAAAACAGTTATGGTAAAGGGGTGGTGCAGAAACTGTTCCCGTTACCGAGTGGGGCTGCCTTGCAAATGACAGTCTCACATTACTACACGCCTAATGGCAATATGATTGAAGGACAAGGAATTCAGCCGAACCAGATTTCGCCTTTGCCACCTGAAATGAAAGAAGATGCCTACCTTGAACATGTCACTGATCTGGTGTTGAAAAGTAGATATTAAAAAATAAAGCCCCTTAACAAAGGGGCTTTATGATTAAAGCTTATTCATCATCTTCGGTATCCAGACCGAATTTTTTCAGTCGATAGCGTAAAGAGCGAAAGGTCATACCGAGCTTTTTCGCAGCCAGAGTCCGGTTCCAGTGGGTCAGATTCAAGGCATTCAGTAGAATCTCTTTTTCGATATTCTCTAAATAGCGCTCTAAACCTTCTGGTGGGAGTTTTTTCGAACTCATTGTTGGGCTGGCAGAATGTTGAGGCGTTTCGATTTCTTCTGCTGGTGTATTGGCAAATGCCGGGGCCGGATTTGCAATCGAGCTACGTAACGGCGCAGTTTGCAAGTGAGCCAGATCAATGGTTTCATCATCACTCAGTGTAATGGCACGTTCAATGATATTACGCAGTTCGCGCACATTGCCCGGGAAATATTGCTGTAACAAGAACTGCTCTGCACGAGAGGACAGTGTCTTCACCGATACTTCCCATTCCTGACTAATTTTTTGAATAAAGTGATTGGCCAGTAACAGAATATCCTGACCGCGCTCACGCAAGGGTGGCAACACCAGATCCATCACATGAATACGGAAGAACAGGTCCTGACGGAAGCGGCCTTGTTGGACCAGCAGTTCCAGATCCTGATGGCTGGCACTAATCACACGAAAATCGACATCAATCTCCTGATCTGAACCGACTGGACGAATTTTCTTTTCCTGCACCGCACGTAGTAATTTGACCTGCATATTTAAAGGCAATTCAGCAATTTCATCCAGAAATAAACTACCGCCGTGCGCAGAAAGAATTAAGCCTTGCTTATCCTGTGTTGCACCAGTGAAGCTGCCTTTCTTGTGTCCAAATAACTCGCTTTCCATCAATTCAGTTGGAATCGCACCGCAGTTAATGGCAATAAACGGCCCTTCGCTACGGTTACTTAAACGGTGTACCAGATTGGCTACGACTTCTTTACCCGTACCTGATTCACCCGTAATGAACACAGGTGCTTGAGAACGTGCAATTTTCTTTAAGGCAATGCGAAGTTGCTGGATCGGTGTTGAACGTCCAATTAGAAGCTTGTTTTCTAAAGCGGTTTCAGCAGCTTCCTGTTCAGGCTGTGGCCGGTTCAATGCTTTCTGGATTAACTGATCCAGATGCATCTGGTTGACCGGTTTGCTGACAAAGTCAAAGGCACCTGCTTTGAGGGCAGCGATGGCGATGTCCATGTTGCCATAGGCAGTAAGCACTGCGATCGGCGTATTAGGATAGTTTTGAGTGACATGTTTCACCAGGTCTAAACCATTCCCGTCCGGAAGATTTAAATCTGTTAAGCATGCATCGTACTGGAATTCAGTGAAGAATTTTTTTGCCTGTTCGACCCGATAAGCGATATGTGTCTTGATGCCCATCCGCGCAAGCGTCATCTGCATTAAAAGACATAAATCCTCTTCATCGTCTACGAGCAAGACGAGTGGTTGTTTTGTTGCCATTTCCCCGAAAAACCTAATCTAATCTATGAATTTTGAGCATTCCATCCTGAAACATGCTCCTTGTTGTCGCTCTATATAGGTGAGCTTTGCATGATTCGCCTCGCAAAATGTGTGAGACAAGTACAATCCTAAACCAGTTCCTTTAATTTCGGTACTAAAAAATGGTTTGAATAACTGAGAAATATCCCGTTTTGAGACACCCATCCCAAAATCGATGACATCGATACAGATTCGCCCTTCTTTTTCATGAACATCCACTTCGATAAAGGGGGCGTCGGTGGCATTATGGCGTAAGGCATTCCGGATCAGATTAATCAGGACCTGACGTAATTGTTTTTCATCAAATACGATCGTCGTCTGTTCGGGTTGTTTTAACCGGATCATCTGTTTGGCATCCGCCAGATCTTCATTCAATAAACTGTCAAAGAACGGGGTGAGCTGAATGGGTTGGGCTTCGGTTGGCCGGTTGCGAGCCATTGCCAAAGTATCTTGTACGATGCTATCAATACGTTTGGCTTGCTTGCTAATCATGCGTGACAGCATTTCTTGCTGATGTGCATCACTGTCTTTAAGTAACTCATTGGCCTGAACAATGGCGGCCAATGGATTGCGAATTTCATGGGCAATACTGGCAGAAAGTTGGCCTAATGCCGCCAGCTTGAGTTGTTGCACCTGCTGGGTCAGTTTCTGGGCATCTTTTAAGATCAGTAAAACGAGTGCCTGCTCGGGCACAATCAAATGTTTAACCCGAACATGAACCGTATACGGGCTTTGTTGCGATTCAAAGCTAAACTCTTCACCGTCTTTTAAATCACTAAACTTGATCAGTTCAAATAGGTCTGGTTGTAACTTGACCAGTGGCGTTTTTTCAAGAGAAACAGGTAGATAAATTCCCAGTAAGGTGTTGGCTGCCGGATTGGTCAGGACAATATGATTGCTTTCATCCAGTACCAGATAACCGTCTTCAATCTGCTCGAGAATATAACGGTTAATATTTTGCAACTGGTGGATTTCAATCGATTGATGAAAGGTGAGGGTTTCTAAAATCTTAAAACGTTGGACCGCGATGCGGCCAATGGCATGCACCACAAAAAATAAAAAGGCCAGAAAAATACTATTGCCGAGATGAGTTAAATTGGCTGAATCAAAGAAGTCACCCAAAAAGCGCTGGTAAACCACCATGATCACGGCAAACAGGGTGATGATCAGTGATAGCTGTGAGTTTAATAAAATGGCCGAGGAGAAAATAATGATGACATAGAGCAGGCTCAGTTGCAGATTCGGCCCACCCGCTGAAAATGTGATTAAACTCAAACAGATCACGTCAATCAGAAAAATTACAATCAACTGTCTGGACACCTGCACAGGTACCAGATGCAACACAAAAAGCTGAATGATATTCAGCGTGATATACGCAATCAGGGTATAAAAATATAAGCTTGGATAAATATAATTACTGCTGAGTTGCTCGGCAGTGAGTAAATAAATCAGCAGCAGGCTAACGGCAATAATCAGCCGATAGCCGCTATACCAAACGCCCAGTCGATAGACGGTCTGAGAGACCGATGAAGCAATTTTCCCTAACATAGGCGTTGACTATTATTGTAAGTATTTTAAGGTTTAATCAGCCCGTAGCGTATCGCAAGATGCGTCAGCTTGACATCACTATCAATCGCCAGTTTTTCAAAAATACGGTAGCGATAAGTATTTACGGTCTTGACGCTGACAAATAATTTATCTGCAATTTCCTGTGCACTGATACAGTTCACCACCATCATCGCGACCTGCATTTCACGTTCTGATAAAGCATCAAAAGGAGACTGCTGAGTGTCAGAAAGGTAAGAGCTGGCCAGTTGCTCGGCAATATCTGCACTGAAATACTTGCCGCCTTGCATGACTTTATTGATCGCACGGACCATTTCTGAGATTGGCGCACCTTTGGTGATATAGCCTTTGGCACCTGCTTTGAGTAAAAGGGATGGGTAGGGCTCTTCCGCCAGACCGCTGACAGCAATGACCTTGGTTTCAGGTGCACTCTGCAATAAACGTCGCGTTGTCTCAACTCCACCAATGCCAGGCATATTCACGTCTAGCAATACCACTTGGGGATGTTTCTGGCGAACCAGCGCAATCGCTTCTTCTCCAGATTCAGCCTGTCCGATCACCTCGACATCGGGGTGGTCTTCGAGCATACGGCAAATCCCGGTGCGCACGAGTTCATGATCATCAACAACGAGAACAGTGATCAAGAAGACCTCCTTTTTTCAAAAACACTGGTTTTTTGTTACATAAAGCAAAATTAGCTTGCAATGAAACGACAAAATTAGCAATCCTATTCTTCGTTTTTAGAGAATAGTTGTACACAATTGTGTCTACAAAAGCTTTACCCGATTTGTTCAAATGTAAGGCATAATGGTGGTAAGCGCAAATGTGCAGCGTCCTGAGTTGAGTATTGTGTCGTGAAAAATTCTAAAAAATCTATCATGCATGTTCTAAGCATGTCTATCTTGTTGGCGTGGAGTTCAACAAGTTTTGCTGAACTGGTTGTGAATAACAATCCAGCTTCTTCGCGTGCGAGTGGTTCAGCAACCTTAAACTGGTCAGCAAGTGATGCGAGCCAGTTAATGGAAGATGATGAACCCTTAGAGATTGGTCCTCAAGGTTCAACCTCTGTGACCACAACATTACGTAACGGTGGTTCAGCTTCAATTTCATCCTCAAGTGCTCCTCAGCAATCGACACAGATTCGCGATACGTTTGGCTATAGCAGTCAGCCATCAGTGAATGCACGTGCTGCGCTGGTCATGGATGCACAAACAGGTGAGGTGCTGTACAGCAAAAACAGTAACATGTCGGTTCCGATTGCTTCAATTACCAAATTGATGACTGCGGTGGTGACTGCTGATGCGCGCTTAAACATGTCGGAAGAGATTACTCTTGAGTCGATTGATTTCGCAGGTGCAGGCGGTAAAAACTCAAGCTCAACCTTACGTGCTGGCGATAAGATGAACCGCGCTGAAGCATTGTTGTTTGCCTTGATGAAGTCTGAAAATCCAGCGGCGGCGGCATTGGCGCGTACTTATCCAGGTGGTCGTCCTGCATTTATTGCAGCGATGAATGCCAAAGCGAGGCAATTGGGCATGACTTCGACACGTTATGCTGAGTCAACCGGGCTTGATCCGCATAATGTCTCTTCTGCACGTGACTTAGGCATTCTGGTAAGTACCGCTTCACAATACGGTCTTATCCGCCAATTCTCAACCACACCAACCTATGACTTCAACCTGGGCTACCGTGTACTCAAGTCGAACAATACCAATGCGTTAGTGCGTAATGGTGGCTGGAACATTAACCTGTCAAAAACAGGTTATATCAATGAAGCAGGTCGTTGTGTGGTGATGCATACGACGGTGAATTCACGTCCCGCTGTGGTCGTGTTATTGGGCGCACCAAGTTCACAAGCACGCAATAGTGATGCAACCAATTTATTAACCTGGTTAAGCAGTTTGCCAAAACGCGTTTAATGTCGGTTGATGTAAAAAACGCTTCATCAGGAAGCGTTTTTTTATGGCTAGAAATGACTGATTCTAAGTGAACCCATAAAAAAACCAGTTGCAGACAACTGGTTTTTTTATTTCAGACTTGATGCTTACATATTTGAAAGAATCGAGTCTTTGACTTGATCCATGGTTGCATCAATAGATAACATCACGGCATCAGCACATTGCTTGATTGCCGTATCTGGATCTTTTAAGCCATTGCCTGTCACGGTACATACGATCACAGAACCTTCAGCAATTTTACCCGCCTTGATGTCACGGATTGCACCACCAATTGAAGCGGCAGAAGCAGGTTCTACAAATACGCCTTCGTACATTGAAAGTAAACGTTGCGCTTCCAGGATTTCGCTGTCTTGAAGCTCATCGAACCAGCCATTAGAGTCACGTACCACTGCTTTAGCATGGTTCCAGCTTTGTGGATTACCGATACGGATTGCAGTTGCAACTGTTTCAGGGTTTTCAACAGGGGCACCACGTAAGAATGGTGCAGCGCCAGAAGCCTGGTAACCCACCATAGTTGGTAGGCCTTCTGGTTTAGGACCTGTGAACTGATCTGTCGCGGCGTCATAAATCACTTGCTCGAACTGATCTGCAGGTTGGTTGGCAACAGCTTCGGTATAACCCATCCAGTGTGCAGTGATGTTCCCCGCGTTACCCACAGGCAAGCAGTGATAATCAGGTGCACGACCCAATGCTTCCACGATTTCATAAGCAATGGTTTTTTGACCTTGCAAACGATACGGGTTGATCGAGTTGACAATCGTTACAGGTGCCTGATCAGCCACTTCTTTGACCAAGCGCATACCATCGTCGAAGTTACCACGGATTTGCATGGTGATCGCGCCGTACATCATTGCCTGCGCCATTTTACCCATGGCAATTTTGCCTTCCGGGATCAACACAAATGCTTTGATGCCTGCACGCGCTGCATAGGCTGCTGCTGCTGCTGAAGTATTACCGGTAGAGGCACAGATAATCGCTTTAGAGCCTTCTTCAACTGCTTTGGTCACTGCCATGGTCATACCACGGTCTTTAAATGAACCGGTTGGGTTCAGACCTTCGTATTTCACATAAATTTCGACGTTTTTGCCAATAATACGTGGAATGTTCTCGAGTTTAATCAGTGGAGTATTACCTTCACCTAAAGAAATTGCGCGTGTAGTTGCAGACACAGGTAAACGGTCACGATAACGATCTACAAGACCAGTATAACGATTGGCATTCGACATGATGGTGTTCCAATATAAGGTAGAGAAAAAATCCCGCCCAACAAGCTCCCTTTCAAAAGAGAGCAGTTCCATTCTTAAATGAAGAAGGGTGAGGGGATTTAAACTGATTAACTATCGAGCGATTCTAAACGAATTCTCACGATTTCGCCACGAATTGCAGGTAATGCTTGAATTTGGGCAAGCGCTTCGTCCATTTTAGATTCAACGATCGGATCGGTTAAAATCACGATTGGAATCAGGTCTTTTAAGCGCGATTGCTGCATGATGGCATCAATACTGATACCGGCACGGCTCAGAATGGTCGTCACATCTGCCAATACACCGGTTTGGTCTTCAGCATTGAGGCGAATGTAATAACCTGTGGTCATTTCTTCACGGCTGAGGATTGGCACATTGGTGAGTGCTTCAAAGGCCAGCTGAGGAATTGTTCCAGCGCCATCTTCGGTATAAGAAATATCACGGACGATATCAATCACGTCTGCAACCACAGCAGAGGCAGTTGGACCTGCACCTGCACCTGCACCGTAATATAAAGTCGGGCCAACGGCATTGGCTTGTACCAGTACGGCATTTTTCACGCCATTGACATTGGCAATCAACTCTTCCGCAGGGATCAGGGTTGGATGCACACGTAGCTCAATGCCTTTGTCGGCACGGCGTGCAATACCCAAGTGCTTGATACGGAAACCAAGTTCTTCGGCATATTTCACGTCTTGAGCGGTGATTTTGCTGATGCCTTCAGTGTAGACCTTATTGAACTGTAACGGGATACCAAATGCACATGAAGCTAAAATGGTGAGTTTATGTGCAGCATCAATGCCTTCAACATCAAAGGTTGGATCCGCCTCAGCATAACCAAGTTCTTGCGCTTCTTTTAACACATCTTCAAAAGCACGACCTTTTTCACGCATTTCAGTCAGAATGAAGTTGCCTGTACCATTGATGATTCCGGCAAGCCATTCGATATGGTTGGCTGCAAGACCTTCACGGATGACTTTAATGATTGGAATCCCGCCTGCAACTGCTGCTTCATAAGCAATTTGCACTGCATTGTCTTCTGCTGCCTTAAATAGCTCATTACCATGTTCAGCCAGTAATGCCTTGTTGGCAGTCACCACCTGTTTGCCATGTTTAATGGCTTCCATGATGACTTCATACGCAGGATGAATGCCGCCCATGACTTCGACCACCACATCAACATCAGGTTGACGCACGATCTCCATCAAGTCATCGCTTTGTTTAATTCCTTCGAGTTGTAAATCTGGACGTGGACGGCGTGTGCCTACGTGTGTAATTTGAATTTCTCGACCGGTACGGCGTTTAATTTCCGCAGCATTTTCTTGTAGTAATTTAAGGGCTCCACCACCTACAGTACCAAGACCGAGTATCGCCAGACGAACTGGTTTCACGTCACACTCCATTATATTCAATCATTTTAATGAAGCTTGATCATAGCTAAAAAAATGCGGAGACACTAGGGCTAAGATCATCTTTCATCTGTCGCCCGGGTCTTTGTTATTTTGAAAGGAATGTTTACCTTATTTGTTTAAGCGTTGAACAATTTCTTCTGGGGTCATGTAACCACCTAAATATTCCCCTTCTACGTTATAAATCGCTGGTGTGCCATTTACGCCCATGTTCAGGCCCAGTTGGTATTGATCACGAACCGGGTTCTTACATTCTGCCGCAGTCACAGGCTGACCTTGAGTTGCCTGCTCAAATGCAGCCTTACGGTCTTTACTACACCAGATAGCCTGCATGGTTGGCATGAATTGTTCGCCACGAGGCCAGGCGATATAACGCACTTCAATACCTTTGGCATTAATTTCGGCCAGGTGTTCATGCAATTTATGGCAATACGGACAGCTTGAATCGGTGAACACATAAATCACGTGTTTGGCTTTACCGCCTTGTGCTGGGTAAACGATCAAGTCTTCAGTCTTGAGGGAAGCCAAATGCTTTTTATTTTCTGTTGCTTGTAATGCATCGCTCACATTATGCAGTTGCTTGTCACCTAAACGCACCACATCACCCTGAATAATGTATTGGCCATCAGCAGTGGCATAGACCGAACCCATCCCTTCCAGACTCACCCAGTACAGGTTGGGTACTTCAGTTTTCTTGACTGCAAGAATTTTGGCATTGATGTTGGCTGTCTTGAAATGTTTTTCTAATGTAGAGACTAAACGCTGCTGTGCATTGCGTTCATTTAAGGTTGAAGCTTCACCTGTCGCAGGTGCACTTGCCGTGAGTGCATCTTGTTTTTGTGCTGAATTTTCTTTTGAGCAAGCACTGACGAATAATGTTGATGCTAATGTACAAGCAATTACAAGCTGAGACCGAGTAAACAACATATAGAACCTTTTTGTACGTTTTAAGGGCTTTAGCATACCAAAAAAAAAGAATCACTTCGTTAAATCTTGCTGATGCTGTGTGAACGAAACCAAGTTTGAGACCTATTCGGGACAGACGGTGGTTTTAACCGCGTGGATGGTATTTGCCATGTAACTCCTGCATACGGTGTTGGGCGACATGGGTATAAATTTGCGTGGTAGAAAGATCACTATGGCCCAATAACATCTGTACCACGCGCAGGTCTGCACCATGATTGAGTAAATGGGTAGCAAAAGCATGGCGTAGGGTATGCGGTGATAGCTCGGCCTGAATATTGGCCTGTAAGGCATAACGCTTAATCGCGTACCAGAAATTCTGACGACTCATGATGCCGCCGTGCTGGGTCAGAAATAAATAATCGGTGCTGCTTTTATACAGTTGCGGGCGCGATTCCAGCAAATATTTTTCAATCCAGTCGCAGGCGAACTGTCCCAGAGGCACCAGGCGTTCTTTATTGCCTTTACCGGTAATCCGTATGTAGCCTTGTTTTAAATTGATCAGTTCAAGTTTCAGGTTGAGTAATTCTGATACGCGCAATCCACAGGCATACAGCACTTCGAACATGGCACGATCACGTAGACCCAGCGCAGTGTTGGTGTCAGGTGCATTGATCAATGCTTCAACATCTTGTTCAGACAGATCTTTAGGTAAGGCCCGGCCAATTTTAGGAGAATGATGTGTCGCAACGGGATTATCCTCCCTGAGTTTTTGTTCTCGTAAAAATTTATAAAATTGTCTTAAGGCAGAAAGGCAGCGGGCAATTGAACGGGGACTTTTTCCAGCCTTGGTCAGCGCAATCAGCACATCTGCAATATCGTCACTCGACCATTCGGGTAGGGGGATAGTTCGATGCAATTCACTACATTGGATCAGGTCCGATAAATACGCATTACGGGTATGCGGGCTCACCGTTTGAGCGACTAAATAATCACGGAAGCCCTGTAAAAATCCGAGATGTTCCGGAATATTAACGACGGCTGGAATACGTGGTTTTTTATTTAACATAATGGACTTGCTGAACCTTCTTGTCTGCACTGTAAAAGAAAAATGAATTGTTGTCGATCTGTCAAAAGGGTAAATGCCATTGAGATTGTTTTTGGTAATTATTCTCATTTGCTTGTATACTATAATAAAGAGCGTAAAGGGTTAGAGCGGTGCGATTGTCAGCATTAAAAGTCAAGCAGATAGCGGTGATCACGAAAGTGAATCGCTTGGTCGATGAGACAGAACAGCCAGATTTAGTTGCAGTTCGTTTAGAAAGTTTAGGCTTTGTGCCTGGTACACAAGTGCAAGTGATTACCAAAGGTATTTTTGGTGGTGATCCGATTCTAATCCAGCTCGGTTTTACGCGTTTTGCGTTACGGAAGGCGGAAGCTGACAAAATTGAAATTCAACTTGAAGGAGCACCTGCATGAGTGATGCGTTACGTGTTGCCCTTGTGGGAAATCCAAACTGCGGTAAGACATCTTTATTTAACCATTTAACTGGAACACGCCAAAAAGTTGCCAACTATGCGGGTGTGACGGTTGAACGTAAAGTTGGACATTTTCAGCTTCCTTCTGGCAAGTCCGTGCGTGTGCTGGACTTGCCTGGGACCTATAGTTTACAAGCGACAAGCCCGGATGAAGAAATTACCCGTGATGTTTGTCAGGGCAAGATTGCTGAAGAAGGCCAGCAAGATGCCTTTCTGTGCGTGGTCGATGCCACAAACTTGAAGCTGCATCTGGGTCTCGTGCTGGAAGTGATTGAGCTGGGTCGTCCGATTCTGGTTGTATTGAACATGATGGATGAAGCGCGCCGTCGCGGTATTCAGATCAATACCCAGAAACTTTCACAGCGTTTAGGTGTACCAGTTGTTGAAACCGTGGCGGTGCGTAACGCTGGTATCGAAAACCTGTTACATGCCTTAGATCAGGAAAAATATTCTGTTCCGCAGACTGAATTAAGTGGCTTGACCGGGACTCACCATCAGAAAATCGATATGATTTTCAAAGATGTGGTGAACTTTGTAGATCAGGAAGACAAACGTACCGATTTCCTCGACAAAATTTTCTTACATCCTGTTCTCGGCTTACTTAGCCTTGCAATCATGATGTTTATTGTCTTTCAGGCCGTGTTTGCCTGGGCGGCGCCGTTTATGGATGGCATTGAAGAATTCTTTGCCTGGTTCGGTGAAGCATTAGGCGAGCATATCTCCCAGCCTTTGCTCCATAGTTTGGTGGTTGACGGGATTATTGCGGGTGCGGGTAGTGTGGTGGTGTTCTTGCCACAAATCTTGATTCTATTCTTCTTTATTTTAGTGTTGGAAGAATCGGGCTATTTACCGCGTGCCGCCTTCTTGCTGGATAAATTGATGTTTAAAGCAGGCTTAAGTGGCCGTGCCTTCATTCCATTACTTTCAAGCTTTGCCTGTGCGGTGCCTGGCATCATGGCCACTCGTAGTATCAGTGATCCACGTGATCGCTTTACCACGATCATGGTTGCACCACTGATGACCTGTTCAGCACGTTTGCCTGTCTATGCCTTATTGATTGCTGCTTTTATTCCAAGTCAAACAGTATGGGGTATTTTCAACCTGCAAGGTCTCGTGTTATTTGGCCTGTACATGTCGGGTATTGTCAGTGCGCTCTGTGTGGCAATCGTGATGAAATTTTTGCAGAAAGATAAATCACAGCATGCATTGTTACTGGAACTGCCAAGCTACCGTATTCCGGATATTCGCAGTGTCGGGATTGGCTTGCTGGATCGCGGTAAGATCTTCTTAAAACGTGTCGGTGGCATTATTTTTGCGCTGTCGATTTTACTTTGGTTCTTATGTACTTTCCCGCAAGCGCCAGAAGGGGCGACTTTACCTGACATCGATTATAGTTTTGCAGGGATGTTAGGACATTTGCTCCAGCCAATTTTTGCGCCTGTTGGCTTTAACTGGCAGATCGTGATTGCCTTGATCCCGGCTATGGCGGCACGTGAAGTTGTGGTTGCGGCTTTGGGTACGGTATATGCCTTATCGGGTGCGGATGATGATGCAATTGCGCAGGGTCTGTCGCATCTGATTAGTGCGGACGGTACGGGCTGGTCATTGGCCACAGGCTTGTCGTTATTGGTGTGGTTCATTTACGCGCCGCATTGTTTAGCGACCTTGGCAACGGTACGCCGTGAAACAGGTTCATGGAAACATGTATCGATAATGACGGCCTACCTGTTTGGTCTGGCCTATTTAATGTCTTTCTTCACTTACCAGATTGCATCACGCATTTGGGGGTAAAAGGAGTAGCTTATGTTTGAGTACTTGATTGTTGCTGTATTGGTGCTGTGGAGTGCTGTTGTAGTCTTTAAGAAGGTATTCCCTCAAACAGCGGGTTCAGTATTTTTAGCCCTATCCAATCAATGCCAGCGTTTGGGTTGGCAGCGTTTGGCCGTATGGTTAAAACCTAAAATGGTGGCGGGTTGTGGTGGAAGCTGTGGTTGTTCAACCGATGAGGCTGAAAGCAAAAAAACAGAATCCGTGCAAACTGTGAAATGGCGTTGATAAAACTCAAAATGCCCATCCTAAGATGGGCATTTTTTTTGTTTCCAAAAAAATGAATCAGACTCAGCTTAATAAAAAAAACAAGCATTAAGCTCTAAACATAAATTGATTTTATTGATCTTTATCCTCGTGATGACCTGCCTTTATCTTTCTGCTTTTTTTAAAGGCCTGAATATTTATAAAGAAACCCTCTCTTGGTTTATTTCATGTTTAATCTTGATTTACCTATGGCTAAGACCAGAACTCATTGAGCTTAAAATCAAACCTTATGCATTTAAATCTGTAGATTGGCTAGGGGTCGTGATCTTGGCTTTATCGGGGGATTAACCTTTTTATACCTGCTTAAGCTTTTACGCACTGACACAAAAAAGATTGAATAAAACCAAAACTGAAAAAGCATTTAAAACAGTAAAGTGCTAACATTTTTGCCATTCTGTGATCTGCAAAAAATGGGGCAAAAATGTTAATACAGCGCGGTGGATTAAAAGTTGTGGCTGGCTTGGGAATTTCCGGTGTATCCGCGGTTAATTTTTTACACGAACAGGGCTACCAGGTTGCAGTCACAGACTCGCGCGCAACCCCGCCAGGACATGACCAGATTCCAGCAGGTGTGCGGACCAGTTTTGGTCAACTGGATACTGATCTTTTATTACAAGCAGAAGAAATCATTCTGAGTCCGGGGCTGGCACCTCAACTTCCAGAAATTCAACAGGCGATCGAAAAAGGCATTGCAGTGGTGGGAGATATTCAGTTATTACGTCGCGCCACAGACGTGCCAATTGTTGCAATTACAGGATCAAATGCAAAAAGTACCGTTACGACCTTAATTGGATTGATGGCAGAAGATGCAGGCAAGAAAGTTGCTGTCGGTGGAAATCTGGGCCGTCCAGCATTGGATTTACTTAAAGATCAACCTGAATTAATCATTTTGGAGCTATCGAGCTTCCAGCTTGAAACCACATCACATCTGAATGCAGAAGTGGCTGTGGTGTTGAATATGAGCGAAGACCATCTCGACCGTCATGGCGATATGCTGGGTTATCACAAGGCTAAACATCGCATTTTCCAAGGCGTGAAAAAAGTGGTGTATAACCGTGATGATAATTTGAGTCGCCCATTGGTCCCTGATGTGACCCCAATGCAGAGCTTTGGCTTGAATGCACCTGACTTGAATCAATATGGGGTGTTACGTGATGCAGATGGCAGCATGTGGCTGGCCCGTGGCAGAGAACGTTTGCTGAAAACCTCTGAGATGTACATTCAAGGCATGCATAACGTTGCCAATGCGTTGGCATGTTTGGCACTGGGAGAGGCGATTGGTTTACCGATGGCTTCGATGTTAGAAAGCTTAAAGCATTTTAAAGGTCTGGAACATCGTTGTGAGTACGTGCAAACCATTGATGGTGTGCGTTATTACAATGATTCGAAAGGTACCAATGTTGGTGCGACTCTTGCTGCGATTGATGGTCTGGGTGCAGCCATTGAAGTGAAAAATGGCAAATTGGCTTTGATCCTTGGTGGTCAAGGTAAAGGTCAGGACTTCAAGCCATTACGTGATGCCATTCAAAAATACGTAAAATTAGCGATTCTGATTGGTGAAGATGCAGCAGTAATTGAACAGGCAATTCAAGGTACAACCGTGATTCAGCATGCTGCCAGTCTGAAAGAGGCAGTGGCAATGGCACAAAAAACGACTCAGGCAGAAGATGTGGTATTACTTTCACCTGCTTGTGCCAGCTTTGATATGTTTAAAAGCTATAATGATCGCGGACATCAATTCGTGGCATGTGTCCATGCCTTGAATGAAAAATAAGAACTAGGAACAGAACTATGGCTGACTTGGCCCAAAATACGGTACAGAAGATTTCGCAATTGCTGAATCGTTTACCTAAGCTACCCGCAGAAATGACAGCACGCAATATCTTGATCTTTTGTGTGATTTCGCTGCTATGTTTCGGTTCAATCATGGTTGCATCGGCTTCAATGCCCTATGCAGAATATATCCATGAGAGTCCTTTTTACTTTTTGATTCGCCATGGTATTTCGATTGTGGTGGCTGCGGTGGTAGCATTTTTAACCTATCGGGTTTCATTGAATCTCTGGTTTAAAAATGCTTTCCCGTTATGGCTCATTACCATTATCTTGCTTCTAGCGGTATTGGTGGTCGGTTCCGAGGTCAATGGTGCGCATCGCTGGATCAAAGTGGGTGGCTTTACTTTGCAGCCAACCGAAATTGCCAAGATTGTCATGGCGATTTTCACCGCAGATTATGTAGTGCGCCGTGCCAAGGAAGTGCGAACGCATTGGAAAGGGCTATTGCGCTTAAGTGGTGTGATGGCCTTAACCGTGGGCTTTATCGTCGCTGAGCCTGACTTGGGTGCAACCGTCGTGATTGTCTTGATGATGGTGGGCGTGTTCTTCTTGGCTGGTGCACCAGCCACCCAGTTCCTGATTATGTTGGGTGCGATCTTTGCGGGTGTCAGTGCGCTGATTATCTTCGAGCCATTCCGCTTCCAGCGCCTGATTTCCTTTACCAACCCTTGGGCGGATCCATTGGGTGTCGGCTATCAGCTCTCGAATGCCTTGATGGCCTTTGGTCGTGGTGAGTGGTTTGGTACCGGCTTGGGCCATAGTGTGCAGAAGCTGTCTTATTTACCTGAAGCGCATACCGACTTTATGTTGGCGGTATTAGGTGAAGAATTCGGTTTCTTTGGTGTGTCTGTAGTGATGATCCTGTCGTTTACCATGCTGGCATGCTGTATCCGTATTGGTCATCGTGCCTTGCAGCATAATTATCTGCGCGCAGGCTATCTGGCTTATGGTATCAGTATCATCTTCCTGATGCAGATTCTGGTCAATGCCGGCATGAATATGGGACTCATGCCAACCAAAGGTTTGACCTTGCCTTTCATTAGTTATGGCGGTACATCGTTGATGATGTGTGCGGCGATGATTAGCTTAATTCTGAAAATTGATGCATCAACGCAAGAGCTGAATCCTGTGAAAGAAGAGTCGAACTTCTAAGATATTCAAACTAATAAGAAGCCCTGTCATGATGCAGGGCTTTTTTTATGGCTTATAAATAAGTACCCGTTAAATGAATGCCTTTGGGAATCAAATCAACATCCCATTGCTGTACTGCTTGTTTTAGCATGATACCTGGTTGATCAAGTTCAACCGAAGCCTGTCCCAAAGCTAAAATTGCCTGTTGCAGAAGTTCGGGCGCCTTGCTGATATCAAGGGCCTGTGCCAGATTCTGTTTAGACAGTTTTTGCCCTTGATCATTCATGGCCAGCGGCAGGTGCATATAACTCAGCGTAGGATAATTTAATAAAGCCCCTAGCCAGATTTGTCGGGCGGTATTATCAAGTAAATCTGCACCACGAACCACATGGGTAATGCCTTGTAGATAATCGTCGACGACCACCGCCAATTGATAGCTAATAATGCCATCACGACGCTTTAAGACAAAATCGCCCAACTCATCCTGTAAGTTAGAACATTGCTGGCCCTGTAAGCGGTCCTGAAAGCAAATCAGTTGATCTGCAACTTTTAGACGAATGGCCTGATTGGCAAAATCCAGCTTCAGATTGCGACAGGTGCCTGCATAGATATGGTTGGAGCCCAACATTTTGCGTGTGCATTGGCAAGCGTAGATGGCTTGTGATTGCTTAAGTTGTTCAAGCACCTGCTCATAAAGATCTAAACGGTCTTTCTGAAAAATAATCTCGGCATCCGGTTCAAACTGGAAGGCATCGATGCAAGAGAGGATGTGTGTTTCGCTATGGGGATAAATGCGGGGAATGTCGGTATCTTCAATACGGACTAGCCATTTGCCATGATTGGCTTTGGCATCACAATAGCTGGCAACCGCGGTGAGCAGTGAGCCAAAATGCAATGGGCCGGTTGGCGATGGTGCAAACCGACCCACGTAGCGACAGCAATCTGGTTGCTGTTGGAAGCATTCTGGCGAAACAGCAGCTTGCTGTTCCGCAGTATGTTCAAGCATGGTTTAACCGTTATTTTGCTTTTCTTTGATTTCAGCCAAAGTTTTGCAGTCGATACATAAAGTCGCAGTTGGGCGAGCTTCTAGACGACGTAAGCCAATTTCGATACCACAGGTTTCGCAGAAGCCATAGTCTTCATTTTGAATCGCTTCAATCGACTGTTCAATTTTACGAATGAGTTTGCGTTCACGGTCACGTGTACGTAATTCAATCGCAAATTCTTCTTCTTGCGTAGCCCGGTCGTTGACATCAGGAAGAGCACTTGATTCGTCTTGCATGGTATTCAAGGTGCGGTCAACTTCAGACATTAACTCAGCTTTCCATGCATTTAAAATTTGGCGGAAATGCTCAAGTTGTCCTTCAGACATATATTCTTCATTTTTCTTCGGCTGATACGGCGCAATACCAAATAAGCTCGCGGTTGTACCACCTTCTGAAGCTTTCGGTTTGGTTTTACGTACGCGCTTAGCCGATTTTTGATCGTCGATCACTTCGGTCTGTTCGTCCAAGACTTGATTTTGGTTGTCATTCGCCATATAGGGCATTCCTCATCTTACACGTACTATCTATACGCAAAAAATATGGTGATATGCAAGTGTTTTTATAGAAACCTAAGATGGTTTTTTCCATCAAGGGTCGACATCATATAGAGTTTTTGGACAAGATGGTAGTCATTCCCGTCCAGATTTTGTGTGAATTCGTCAATGTAATTTGTAATCAAAAGTTTTAGGAACTGCGGCTAATTCAGCCATGCATTGCGTTATCGGCTAAAACGACATAAACAAGGCATGAAATGCAGAATGGCGACTTCCTTGTCTCATTCCCTAATCATATCCCAGAACTTCAGAACTACTCATTCGTTGCGAAGTCGGCAATCGGTAGACCTGAGTTTCCAGTTCTCCATTGGCTTTCAGGCGGATTAAACGGTAGCCTGGATGTTCTTCATCGAGTGCGAATTTCTCGCTTTTAGGCTTGAATTGGATACAGGTCGATGGGGTGGATAAAAACTCAATGCCTTGCCAGGTATTGATCGAATCCTGATGCACATGTCCACAGATGATGGCCTTGACATTGGAGAAAGGCTTAATGGTGTCCAGCAGGTCAGATGAGTTCTTTAATTTATGCTGGTCGATCCAGGCAGACTGCATGGCAAAAGGATGATGGTGACAGGCAATCATCACGTGACGATCATGCAGTTGGGTGAGCAATGCTGTTAGGCGCTGTAACTGTAGTTCACTAATTTTGCCATCAATACGCTCGGGTTGGGCGCTATTCAATAAGATCACGCTCCATTGGCCTAACTCGACGACGGTCGGTTGGGTTGGATCTTGCTCATGAAAGGGGAAATGCGTGACATCATCATGATTGCCTGGGGTATGAAAAAAAGGAATCCCCAAGCTTTGCATGTGTTGTACATAACGTTTATAGGTTAAAGGTGTCGGCGACTGGGCCAGATCACCAGTATGGATGATCAGGTCGATATGCGGATGTTGCTGGCGCATCAAGTCGATGACCGCATGAAAACTTTGCTCGGGTTGCATGCCGACAAATTCGAGGTGGGGATACTCTAATAAATGTGTATCGGTAATCTGTATCATCACAAAATCTTGTTGTGATAATGATGAGACCTGGAAAGTCACCGTCGTTAGCCCCTTCAGATTTCTTATCTTTGTTGTATGTGTTGAGCCAGCCACTGTAATGCCATGATCACAGGTGCGTTTCTCAACCGCCCGTTATGAAGTAATGCTTCTAATTGGGAATAATCAAACAGATGAAGCTGAATATTTTCACCTTCATCCGGCATCCCAAAAATGCCCCCGTCTTCTGGAAGATGAACGTCTGCCACATATAAATGAAAAAATTCTGAGCAGGCACCAGCAGAAGGGTAGAAGCTAAATAAATGTTTTAATTCAGTGATCTCGCATCCGGACTCTTCCAAGCTTTCACGGCGGATACAACTTTCTGGAGATTCATCTCCGTCCAGCACGCCCGCAATCACTTCAAGTTGCCACGGTGAAACAGGATCATTGATGGCCCCGACACGGAACTGTTCAATCAGTGCAAAGCGTTGTTGCTGGTCGCTATATAGCAAAACGCCAGCGGCTTCAGGACGATGAACCAGTTCACGTTGAATGAGAGGCGAGTAATCTTTCCGGTGAAATAACCGGTGTTTTAAGCTCACTTTCTCAACTTGAATGAACCCTCGAAACAATGGTTGTCGAGATTCTATCGTAACGTCGGTGGCTGAATAGCTGGCGTGGTCAAGAATAGTCATCTTCAATCAGGATGAGATTGTACATATCTCATCCTAACCGAGAATGATTCGCAGGAAAATCTTTTTTTAGTCGATTTACACTTTGTGGTACAATTTTTGACCATGTTCCTGATAAGCGGTTTTCATGGCATTGAGACCTGCTTCAACTTCTGTTTCAGCATCATTTGACTGCTTGGCATTGTGTTGATTTTGCGCATAATCTCGCACATTTTGGGTGATTTTCATGGAACAGAATTTTGGACCACACATGGAACAGAAGTGTGCTGATTTGTGGGCTTCTTTTGGCAGTGTTTCATCATGCATACTGCGCGCCGTATCAGGGTCCAGACTTAAATTGAACTGATCATCCCAACGGAATTCAAAACGCGCTTTTGACAAGGCATTATCACGAACCTGAGCACCTGGATGACCTTTAGCCAGATCTGCTGCATGAGCGGCAATCTTATAGGTGATGATGCCATCCTTAACGTCTTTTTTGTTCGGTAAGCCCAGATGTTCTTTTGGGGTCACATAGCACAGCATTGCCGTTCCATACCAGCCAATCATCGCTGCACCAATCGCAGAGGTAATATGATCATAGCCCGGTGCGATATCGGTGGTGAGTGGTCCAAGCGTATAGAATGGCGCTTCTTTACAGACCTCAAGCTGGAGATCCATGTTTTCTTTGATCATGTGCATTGGCACATGGCCCGGCCCTTCAATCATCACCTGTACATCATGCTCCCAAGCGCGATGGGTCAGTTCACCAAGGGTTTTCAGCTCGCTAAATTGTGCTTCATCATTGGCATCCTGTACGCAACCCGGGCGCAGACCATCTCCTAAGCTGAAAGACACGTCATAGGCTTTCATGATTTCGCAAATTTCGTCGAAATGTGTATATAAAAAGTTTTCTTCGTGATGCGCCAGACACCATTGCGCCATGATGGATCCCCCACGAGACACGATACCGGTGAGGCGATTTGCTGTCATTGGGACATAACGCAGTAATACACCTGCATGAATGGTGAAATAGTCTACGCCTTGTTCGGCTTGTTCAATCAGGGTGTCTTTAAAGATTTCCCAGGTTAAATCCTCAGCCACACCATCAACTTTTTCCAGTGCTTGATAGATCGGTACCGTACCGATAGGTACTGGTGAATTACGGATAATCCACTCACGGGTTTCATGGATATTCTTACCTGTCGATAAGTCCATGATGGTGTCGGCACCCCAACGGGTGGCCCACGTCATTTTTGCCACTTCTTCATCAATCGATGAACCGAGCGCCGAGTTGCCAATATTGGCATTGATTTTCACCAAGAAGTTACGTCCGATAATCATCGGTTCGCATTCCGGATGATTGATATTGGCCGGGATAATCGCGCGCCCCGCTGCGACTTCATGACGGACAAATTCAGGGGTAATTTCTTTTAAATTCTGCGCGCCGAAGTTTTGTCCGGCATGCTGACGCATATCGACGCCGTCACGCTGGCGCTGATTTTCACGAATCGCAATATATTCCATTTCAGGAGTAATAATGCCTTGCTTAGCATAATGCATTTGCGTGACATTTTTCCCTGCTTGGGCACGACGTGGATTTTGAATATGGGCAAAGCGGATGTCGGCAGTACGGATGTCTTTTAGACGGGCCTGCCCAAACTCGGAGCTCAGGCCTAAAAGGATATCAGTATCCTGACGTTCATCAATCCAGCTCTGGCGAACCAGTGGCAAACCTTTATTCAAATCGATTTGTACATTAGGATCGGTATACGCGCCAGAGGTGTCATAGACCATCACAGGTGGGTTGTGTTCACCGCCTAAACCTGTCGGTGTTTCGGTTAAGCTGATTTCGCGGAAAGGTACCTGGATGTCTGGGCGAGACCCTTGGACATACACCTTTCTTGAAGCGGGTAGGATACGGGTTAAATCTTTAGCGTCTTGCTCATGTTGAGCAGAAATATCAGCAGGGGAAAGATTCGTTAACTGGTTCATGGCATGATCCTTATGTATGGCATTAACGAATCAAGCACGACCAAAAACAATGGCAGATCTATCTCTATGATAAATAAAGGCTAAGTTTTTGCTGGGCTTGATTCCTACGCAGGTGTTAACCTGATCAGGTTCAACGGTACTTGCCTTTAAATTCTGTGATTAAGACAATCTCAGCAGTTTGTTAACTGCGCTCCGTCAAGCGACGTGTTTAGACTACCAGATTTAAAAATTTTTGTTGTATCAATTCACACCAATTTACAATGCCTAAATCCATGCTATTGTCATAAAACTTTCATCATTTCTATGTTCTAATCACCAATCATTTTTTCCATGTGTCTAGTGGAGGCATACTGTGAGCCCAAGCAATCCTGTGTTAAGTCATCATATTTCTTCACAATTTAATGAAGACTTGCAAGATGTGCATACCAAGTTTATGACCATGGGTGGATTGGTGGAGCAACAAGTTGCCAACTCAATTCATGCTTTATTAGACACAGATGCGAATTTAGCGATCGATGTGCAATTTAAAGACAATGCGGTGAATCAGTTTGAGCGTGATATTGATGAAGGTTTAACCCTGATTCTTGCTCGTCGTCATCCTGCAGCGATCGACTTGCGTATGGTGATTGCCATGAGCAAGGCTAATACCGATTTAGAACGTATTGGTGATGAAGCGGCAAAGATTGCCCGTATTGCACAAAACTTGTGTGAAGAGGGTGAGTCACCACGTGGTTATATGGAAACACGTCATATCGGTAATCAGGTACGTGTCATGATTCATGACGCGCTGGATGCATTTGCCCGTTTAGATGTGGAGCAGGCCTTGAAAGTGGTGATGGCCGATGTCGACATTGACCGTGAATATCAATCTGCGACACGTACTTTGATGACCTATATGATTGAAGATCCGCGTCATATTTCACGTGTCATTAACGTGATGTGGGTATTGCGTTCATTGGAGCGTATTGGCGACCACGCACGTAATATTTCAGAACAAGTGATTTATATGGCGAAAGGTATGGATGTGCGTCATACCAGCATTGAAGAAATCGAGCAGAAAGTTCATCAGAAATAAGTGTAAAAATAAAATAACTTTAAACCGTCCAGTCATGGACGGTTTTTCATTTTCAGGATATATAGATAAAAAAATCCCAGACTTCGGGGGAAAAGTCTGGGAGAGAAATATCATGCGTTACGTGAGATATCAACGTATCTCTTTGTCCTTCTGCATACAACTATAAGCGGAGGTGTCCAAGGTGTCATGTAGACAACTGTGTATACTCTGTAAGGCTTTATTACTTATGTAAATGTCACGTAAAAAGAGAGCTGAAAACAGCTCTCTTTTTATCGCAGGATCAGGCAAAATGACTTACTTTTGCTCAGTCCAACCCTCTGCTTTTTCTACACTTTCATCGTTATTGAAGAACTTCTCACGTTGTTCTTCAAGAAACTTCTTCGCATCCGGTTCAAACACATTTAGACGTTTTTCATTAATCAGCGTGGTCTGGTGTTTTAACCATTCCTGCCATGCCTGCTTTGAAACGGTTTCAAACAATTCCTGACCTTTTGCACCCGGGAAGGGTGCGAAGTCCAAGCCTTCAAGCTCTTGTTTGTATTTGCGGCAAAATACTTGTCTAGTCATTATGGCATCCAGTGAAAGTCCCTCTTCGTAAAAGAGGGATATAGTGAGATTAATATAACTGTTCTAGGCGAGTGTGCGCACGCGCAATCGCAGCTTCAACCTGTTTCGGTGAAGTTCCACCAATATGGTCACGGGCATTCACAGAAGCTTCTAAAGTCAATGCTTTATCGAATACATCTGCAGTGATCAAATCAGAGAATTGTTGTAACTGTTCCAGTGTCAATTCTGATAAATCTTTTTCTTCTGCAACACCTAAAGCCACCGCTTTACCGACAATTTCATGGGCATCACGGAATGCTACGCCTTTTTTCACCAGGTAGTCGGCAAGATCGGTTGCGGTAGAGAAGCCACGAAGTGCTGCTTCGCGCATAATTTCGATATTTGGAACAAGCGCTGGAACCATGTCTGCGAAGGCCATGAGTGAACCGCGAACGGTATCAATCGCATCAAATAATGGTTCTTTATCTTCTTGGTTGTCTTTATTGTATGCCAATGGTTGACCTTTCATCAGAGTCAATAAGCTGATCAAGTCACCAAAGACACGACCTGATTTACCGCGTACCAGTTCAGGTACATCTGGGTTTTTCTTCTGCGGCATGATTGAAGAGCCTGTGCAGAAGCGGTCAGGAATATTCACAAACTTGAATTGTGCAGAAGTCCATAAAATCAGTTCTTCTGACATACGTGACAAGTGCATCATGATTAACGATGCCGCCGCATTAAATTCAATGGCAAAGTCACGATCAGAAACCGCATCTAAAGAGTTTTCTGAAACTGCTTCGAAACCTAAGAGTTCAGCCGTATAAGCACGGTCAATTGGATAGGTCGTACCTGCCAAGGCAGCAGAACCTAATGGCATACGATTGACACGCTTACGGCAGTCTTGCAGACGTTCTGTGTCACGTACCAGCATTTCAAACCATGCCAGTAAGTGGTGACCAAATGTCACTGGCTGGGCAGTTTGTAGATGTGTAAAGCCTGGCATGATGGTATTGGTATTTTGACTTGCCAGACTGAGCAGGCCTTTTTGTAAACGGAGTAACAAGCCCAAGATGTCATCGATTTCATCACGCAAATATAAACGGATGTCAGTTGCGACCTGATCATTGCGACTACGGCCTGTATGGAGTTTTTTACCGGTAATGCCGATACGTTGAGTCAAACGAGACTCAATGTTCATGTGAACATCTTCTAAATCAATACGCCATTCAAAGTTACCCGCTTCAATTTCAGCTTTAATGGTGCTTAAACCTTGAATAATGTCGTCACGTTCAGCCTCAGTCAGTACACCTACTTTCGCAAGCATGGTGGCATGCGCAATTGAACCTGCGATATCTTGTTTATAAAAACGTTGGTCAAATTGCACAGATGCGGTAAATTCTGCAACAAAAGCATCAGTTGCTTCAGAGAAGCGACCGCCCCACATTCCAGAGGTTTGATTCGGGCTGGCTGAAGAAGAGGATTGAGAAGATGTGGTCATGGCGGCTCAGTAAAATAAAAAAGAGTATAGCAAATCCAAACGCAGTTGCCGAAACTCGACGTAAGAAGTTATCGCAAACTCGTCAGGGGGGAAATCCATCAGGCTCCTATTTTTTTACGAAAATCGGGCAATGGCAACACTTATTGGAATTAATTGTTGCCAGCAATGTGCTGGCGATGGTGCTGGCGCTGGCTGAGGCTCGGTCATGGCAGGCTCTGGAGGGGATTCGTGTCCTGCAATATATGTTTTTTATTAACTGGGTAATTTTGTCTTTTTCGGCGCTGGTGGATTATTTTCAGGATTTTTTTGCCAAATTTAGTCAAAAGGTCGCTCTGGTTCTGGGCTTTATTCTGCTGCAAATGATTGTCCTGTTGACCACCTGTGTTGTAAATGTCCTACAATATTGGGCCACACGGTCCGGGCCATTTTCCGAAGAGATCCTATTTCACGGAACCAGCCTGCACTTAGGTTATGGCGTGTTACTGGGCGCGTTCTGTATGCGCTATCTCTACATGCGCGAACAATGGATGAATCAGCAATATAGTGAATTGAATGCCCGTATTCAGGCTATGCAGGCGCGAATTCATCCACACTTTTTATTTAACAGTCTGAATAGTGTGGTGAGCCTGATCGCGATTGATCCTGACAAGGCCGAGAATATGCTGATTAATCTATCCCGATTATTCAGGGCCAGCTTTCAGGAACTAAAATTGGTGAGTCTGGCGGAAGAAATTGATTTATGTCAGCACTATTTAAGTATTGAAAAGATGCGTTTGGGCGAGCGTTTGAATGTAGAATGGAACATACAGGCCACGCCTACTGAATTAAAACGGACAACGATTCCGTTATTAACGTTGCAACCTTTGCTGGAGAATAGTATTTTTCATGGGGTAGAAAAAGTTTTGCAGCCATCAACCATCAGCGTATTGGTTGAAATATTGCAAAATCAAGTCAGTATAGTCATTACTAACCCTTATTCTCACGATACAATAAAATCGAGAAAAGGAAATGGTATTGCGATTGAAAATGTGAAGCAGCGCCTGAAAGCTTATTATGGGCAAACGGTGAAGTTTCAGATTTACGGGGGAACGTCGTTATATACGACGGTGGTAAATTACCACGATCAAGTAAAATAATAAGTCGAGTTAACCATAAAAATGATGGATATGAAGTTAACGCTGACAAGGAGAAAGGGATGAGAGTTCTGATTGCTGATGATGAGCCTCTTGCTGTAGAGCGTTTGTCACGTTTGGTCACTCAAATGGGACATGAAGTCATTGCGACAGCGCATCATGGACAGGATGTGTTAAATCATATTGAAAACGATTCACCGGATGTGGTTTTACTGGATATTCAAATGCCCGGGATGAATGGTCTGGAATGTGCTGAACAGCTCAGTCAGCTCAACCCTCGTCCGGCCATTATTTTCTGTACAGCATACGATCAACATGCATTGGAAGCATTTAAATTTCAAGCACAAGGCTATTTACTTAAACCTGTTGCACAACAAGATTTACAGCAGGTATTTAATCATTTAACTCAACTTACACAAGCACAAATGACTGGCTTACAACAACAAGATGATATGTACGATACTAAAACCCAACGTCAACAGATTGCTGCGAAGACTTATCGTGGGGTAGAACTGATTCCCTTAGAAAATGTGTATTATTTTTTGGCAGATCAAAAATATGTCACGGTGCGTCATAAAAATGGCAGCGTACTGATTGATGAAACGCTCAAGGATCTGGAACTGGAGTTCGCCGACCGTTTTATCCGTATTCACCGTAATGCGCTGGTCTCACTGGATTATCTTGAAGGGCTGGAACTGGTCGCAGCAGGCCAATATCAGGTGCGCTTGCGTGAACTGGATGAGCGTTTATCGGTGAGCCGACGCCATTTACCAAGTTTAAGAGAGTGTATGCATCAATTGTAAATGCGGTTTTTCAGCTGAATGAATGATCACTTTATGATTTTTTACTTGCAATTTCGGGTGATCAAGTTAAGTTGGGAGCAATTGCTTTGATCAATACTTCACTTGAATTTATGAAAACCTTAAAAATTGCGACCCGACAAAGCCCGCTTGCACTTTGGCAGGCCGAGCATATTCGTTCTCGTTTAAATGCACTTTATCCAGATTTAACGGTTGAGCTGGTCAAGTTTGTGACGCAGGGTGACAAGATTCTGGATACCCCACTGGCAAAAATTGGTGGTAAAGGTTTGTTTGTGAAGGAGCTGGAAGCTGCATTACTAGATGGCCGTGCAGATTTAGCGGTCCATTCCATGAAAGATGTGCCGATGCATTTACCTGAAGGCTTAACCTTAGCAGTGATTTGTGAGCGTGAAGATCCACTGGATGCATTTGTTTCTAATCAATACCAGCATTTTGATGAGTTGCCGCAAGGGGCAAAAGTCGGTACTTCGAGCCTGCGCCGTAAATGCCAGATTTTACAGCAACGGCCAGATCTGGAGATTATTGATCTCCGCGGTAATGTGGGAACACGGTTATCCAAACTGGATGACGGATTATATGATGCCATTATCTTGGCGAGCGCGGGACTGAAACGTCTCGGCTTATCGGATCGTATCCGTCATTGTCTGGCACCTGTACTGAGTCTGCCAGCAGTTGGACAAGGTGCGCTAGGGCTGGAATGCCGTGCAGATGATGACGCATTATTAAAACTGATTCAGCCGTTACAACATGAAGAAACCTCGATTTGTGTCCGCGCAGAACGTGCCTTTAATGCTTATCTTGAAGGTGGCTGTCAGGTTCCGATTGCAGGCTATGCCACTTTAGCCAATGATCAGCTTCAGATCGAAGGGCGAGTGGGTAGTGTCGATGGTCATACTTTATTAAAAGAACAACTGGTTGGTGCGCCAGCAGAGGCTGAGCAACTGGGTGAGCAACTGGCACAACGCTTATTGGCGCAAGGTGCAGGTGAGTTGCTAAAAGCGTTGTATTAATGCTGTTGATCAATACGCGCCCTGAAGACCGTGCTGGTGCTCTAACACAGGCATTATCCGAAGCCGGTTATCAGGTTGTGGACTTGCCATTGCTTGAACTGGTGCCAGAGCCTTTTTCGGAAGGCCTGCAGCACCTCTATCAGCAGCTTGACCAGGTTCAGGTGATTGTTGTGGTCAGTCCCACTGCGGTTGAGGTGGGGATGCACTATTTGCAGCATGCCGCTATCACGCTGGAGCAACTGCAACATATCCGCTGGATTGCGGTCGGGCAAACCACTGCGCAGGCACTGGCCCGATTCAATATTTACAGTGATGTGCCTCAGGTCGAAAACTCGGAAGGCATGCTGGATTTACCCATTTTAAAGCAGCAGAAAAATGTCAAAAAAATTGCCTTCTGGCGGGGGCTGGGTGGACGACAATTCATGATGCAGCAATTGCAGCAGCAGGGGATTGAGGTACTCAATTTTGTGCTTTATCACCGTCAATGTCCGCAACAAAGTTTTCAGATATTCCCTGAGATAGTAAAGAAGATAATGCCTCAACAAACCGTTGCTGTGCTGATCACTAGTGAGGCAAGCTGGAATTACTGGCAGCAGGTCTGTGATCAACAGCACTTATCCCGATCGTGGGTTTATCTGGTATTGGGGCAGCGCTTGGCACAACTATTAGAAAATACCAGAACACAGACAAACAAAGCATTTAACATTATTCAGCTTGAAAATTTATCTGCATCAGAGATCATTCAACGCATGAGAGACTGGCAAGGACATGTATGAGAAAAATTGGTTATTTAATATTAGGGCTGAGTTTGTTGTGGTTGGCTAAACTCAGTTACGATGTTGCACAATATTCTCAAACGGTTCCCCAGCTTCAACAGCAGCTTAGCCAGACTGAACAGCGTTATGCCTTATTGAACGATCAATTTGTTGCCGTCCAGCGTCAGTTGCAAAATAATCGTATGCCTGAGTCTGCCGATAAGTCTTCTATCCCGATGACTGTTGAAGGTATTTCTCCCATTGTCCTGATTAAGCAGCACATGCAACTGGTGCAGTTCGCACTGGATCAACAGCAGTTTATTTATGCGCTGGAACAACTGAATCAAGCCCAGCAGCAGGTGCTGCAATATGCAGTTTCACCAGCTTTACAAGATAGCCTGCTAAAGTCAATTGAGCAGGACAAACAAGCTATTCAGCAATTTGTTTTAAATCAAACCCAGCAACAGCAGCAGCTTGATCATTTATTGCAGCAACTGGATCAAAAGATTGCCCAAGATTTGCAAAATCCCAAAGTGTCAATTGAGAAAGGTGAAAGTGCGACGTGGTGGCACTGGTTTAAACTGGAAAAAGTACAACGTTCATCACCTGATTTGATGAGCCGTAACATTACATTAAAAGAAGCACAATTACGGCTATTGCTGGCATCTCAAGCCTTGCATGAAGGACAATTTACTGAATATCAGAAGTCGGTGCAGGAAGTCATCCAGTTGCTTGCCGAGTTACCCGATCAAAATAGCCAGCAAATGAAATTACGCTTAGAGAAAATCTCAAACCAGCAAGCAGTACCTACACCGAAATTAACAAGCTTAGGTTTGTTGGGATAATCTGTCATGAAGCAATTAATGTTGATTTATTTTCTCTCGGCTCTGGTGCTGTTTGCATTATTTTCTGTGTTGAGTTACGGCTATGGAAATGGCTACGTTTATATTTACTGGAGAGAATGGCAGTTTCAAAGTAGTGTCTGGGGTTTGATTGCTCTGTTTATTGTGACGAGTCTGTTGTTGCAATTATGCTGGTTAGTCACCAAACGCTATTTAACGCGGGAACAAAGAAAAAAAGAAACGATTCTGAACTTCAAGGATTTACATCCTTATGAACAACTTGGCATTGTCTGGTTGTTGGAGGCAGCAAAGGATCAGCAGGTTTTTATTGAGCGTGTATTTGCGCAGTCTGGCTTGCTTAGCAATATTATTGATGCACAATTTGATTATAAAAATGGGGACTACGCGGCTGCATTGCAGAGTCTGGATAAATCAGCCCCAATGGCCTTTGAATTGGCAGAGTTGCAACGCATTGATATTTTTCTTGAGCAAAAAGAAACCGAGAAAGCGCTGACCCATTTAGAGTTTCTGGCGCAACATCAGCTTTCTCCATGGCTGGTTGAAATAGAAACCGCCTATCAGCAACGTATTACTGCGCTATGGGGCAAACTGGCACTCCAACAACCCTGGTTATTTCTACAAACCACGCAATACGGGTTATTGGACGCAGAACATCGTGATTTATGGTTGCAGCAATTATTAATTCATTTTGATCAGGCTTCGGTTGATGATCTAGGCGCATTACAACAGCGCTATCTGGTATTACAGGATGAGATTGAAACGCGTCCTTATAGTAGTAAGGTGCTGTGGTTGAAACTATTGGCCCGGATGCCTGAAATGAGCGTGCAGCATGAAGAGCTGGCGTTGCACTTATTGCAGGATCAGTTCGATCCGGAAGTATTTTATTTGTGGTTCCAGCAACAATTACTCAAGCAGATCCCGGATTATGCTTATGTTGAGCAGCGTATTATTCAACTGGAGCAGCGGTATACCAGCGTCCCGATGTTAGCCTT
Source organism: Acinetobacter calcoaceticus (assembly GCF_051947995.1). Taxonomy (GTDB): domain Bacteria; phylum Pseudomonadota; class Gammaproteobacteria; order Pseudomonadales; family Moraxellaceae; genus Acinetobacter. The sequence goes on from NZ_JBLVVH010000012.1 coordinate 77,738, forward strand.
TGCAAAGTGGCATATTTATAGCGCAACACAACGTCAGGCAGAAGCAGAACAATTATTAACTTTATATCCAGATAATATATTAATGAGTTATTTAAGGATTAAATCGACACTGGGTGATAATCAGGACTTAATCAAGCAGTTAAATTTAATATTTGAAAATGATGTGAATTTTCTTAACTTCAAGATATGAGTGTAAATATGAAAGAACTGTCTGTCTATCCGGTTATTCATCGACAAGCTGTGGCTTGGGGAGATATGGATGCTTTCGGGCATGTCAATAATGTACAGTATTATCGATATATGGAAAGTGCCCGGATTGCCTATTTAATGGCTTTAAATATCTTCGAACAGGAGATATTGACAGTGGTTGCTTCAAGTCAATGTAAATATTTACGACCAGTATTTTATCCCGATGTGCTGCATATTGGTGCGCGTATTGAAGAGTTAAGAAATAGTGCTTTTCGTATGCATTATGTTTTATGGAGTGAATCCCAAAATCAAATCGTTGCAACTGGCGAAGCCGTTATGGTTTGTGTAGATAAAGTAACATCCCAAAAGCTCAATATCCCAGATTCGATTCGGCAGAAGATTATCCAGCTAGAAGAAAATGTTGGTCATCAATTAATATCAAATCAATAATTATAAAGACAATTATGTCTATTTTATTTGAGTATATAAGCAGTTTTATAATGTGGTTCTCTTGAGCATATTGCCGAAAAGCTAACTCGGAAGTACCACCTTATAAATGCGAAAATAAGAAATTTTTTAGTGAAATTTAAGAATACGTTAATATAGTTGTTGTTTGTTTTGGTACTTAATTTAATTTCAGGAAACCTTTTTTTATATCAAAATTCTACTTTTTTTGTTTTATTGTAAATAAAAAAGCCATTTTATTGTTGATAAGCGATTAAGTAGGCTATTCTGATATTGATTATTTAATCGCTTATAAATTAATATTGAATAGAATTCTAAATTCATTTTTTATTTTGAGTGATATATTTTTTTCTTATTAAGTTGGAGTGGTTCGAATGAAACCAGATATTAGCGATTTATCAGTAGAAGATTTAAAACGTTTACAGGCTGAAGCTGAAGCTTTGATTGCCAGCAAAAAAGATCAGGCAGTTGAAGATGCTTATAATCAAATTATTGCCATCGCAGAAGCAATCGGCTTTAGTGTTGAAGAGTTATTGGAATTGGGTGAGCAAAAGCGTAAGAAAACGACGCGTAAAGCTGTAGAGCCACGTTACCGCAACAAAAACAATACTGAAGAAACTTGGACAGGTCGTGGTAAACAGCCACGCTGGTTAGTTGCCGAGTTAGAAAAAGGTGCAAAACTTGAAGATTTCTTAATCTAAGCAAGTTTTAAAGTCATCGTTTTGTCATACGATGACTTTATCCTGAATCAAAAGCCAGGCTTAAAAAGCTTGGTTTTTTTATATGAGAGAATTGGCGATGTTGAAAAAGTATGCATAATGTCATTCAAGGGCGAGTGTCTCGAAAAGGATGATATTGTGTATGTTGGTAAGGGTTGAATGAAGAAAAAAACCAAGCAATGGAGATGGTGGCTTTTCGCCATTTTTGCATTTTTAATTTTTATTATTTTACAGATTCCAGCAACATGGTTAATTGCAAAATTCTCAAAAGATAATCAAATATTACATAATGTCAGCGGCAATATCTGGCAGGGGCAAGCCGACTGGCAACGTGGTCAGTTACGTGGTTCGGTTCACTGGAAAACCCGTCCTTTAGATTTGTTATTGTTACGTCTGGGTGCAAATCTTGAGATCCATAGCGGTAATACGCAATTTAACGGGATATTTGGTTATGGTTTGGGGCAGAAAATCATGATCAAGGATTTACAGGGGGCGATTTCGCCTGAAACATTAAAGTATTTTGCAAACTGGCAATGGCCGGAAAATGCAATTCAATTGAAAGACGTACAATTTAATTATCAAAAAGAAAAAGGCTTTAGTGCAGCCGAAGGTCAATTGAACTGGGGGGGCGGCGCATTGGGCTATACTTTCGGTCAACGTCAGGACCGTATGAATATGCCTTCATTGGTGGCTGAAATAAAAGATGAAAACGGGCAACTCCAGATTGATATCCGTGATCAGCGTAGCCAGAAAATGGGAAATCTCAGCTTAGATGCCAACCTGATGCTGGATGTGCAGCTGACGCAACGTATGCTGTTGAATATTCCGTCCTATCAGGGTAAGGCAGGGTTAGATACCTATGTGATCAGTTCACGCCAGCCATTGTTACAGGGTGGTTTCTGATGAAAGCGATCACTGAAAAAATGCAACAATTGCGTTGGCAGAAGCTTGATAAGTTAAGTGGCCTGATTCTGGCTTTACTGATTCTATGGTTATGCTGGAAGCTGGCTTCATTATTCTGGTGGGTAGTTGCACCGCCACAACCGATGCAGTTTGACCGGGTTGAGCTGGGTTCGCAGCAAGCCCAGGTTCCCAATATCAGTTCATTTGCCTTATTTAATGAACCGGCGGCAGCTTCGGCCGATGATAATGTCAATCTGGAGTTACAGGGTGTATTGCTCGGTCAACCAAATTACTTGTCTTCTGCCGTCATTAAAATGAATGATACTGCTGAACGTTATCGTGTCGGTGAAACCGTTGGTTCAACTTCCTATCAGCTCGCTGAAGTGTATTGGGATCATGTGATCTTGCGTCAAGGTAATGGCGCAACACGTGAAGTCAAATTCAAGGGGCTAGATAATGGTTTATATCAACCGGCTGCACCTGTTTTAAATAATGGAACCAGTGTCCCTCCCGCAGCAGCACCTGCGCCTGCCCAGAATTCGCCCCAGTCTGCTTTAGGGCAGGCCATCCAGCAAATGCAGGATAACCGGGAACAGTATCTGAAAAATATGGGCGTCAGTAGTGGAGGGGATGGCTATGAAATCTCGGATAAGACACCCTCGAACTTAAAAAATAACTTAGGTTTACGTTCGGGTGATCGTATTCTATCGATCAATGGACAAACCGTCGGGCAGGGGCTCAACGAAGTACAATTATTAGAGCAAGTACGTCGTGAGGGGCATGCCAAAATAGAAATAAAACGTGGTGATCAGGTGATGACCATACAACAAAGTTTTTAGTGATCACACGTCACACATCAGTTAGGAATAAGTGCAGGTTATGGCTTTCTTGAATCATCAACGTCCACTTTGGGCATTACTTGCTGCAGCGCCTTTAATTGCGACAGTCAGTACCCATGTGCAAGCACAAACATGGAAGATCAATCTACGTGATGCGGACTTAACTGCATTTATTAACGAAGTTGCTGATATTACCGGGAAGAACTTTGCGGTTGACCCACGTGTACGGGGCAATGTTACGGTTATTTCTAATAAACCGCTGAATAAAGATGAGGTGTATGACCTATTTCTGGGTGTGCTCAATGTTAATGGTGTGGTGGCGCTACCTTCTGGCAATACAGTAAAACTGGTACCAGACAGTAATGCTAAGAATTCGGGTATTCCTTATGATGCCCGAAGTCGTGCTGGCGGTGACCAGATTGTCACGCGTGTGATCTGGCTACAAAATACCAATCCGAATGACCTGATCCCGGCATTACGTCCATTAATGCCACAGTTCGCGCATCTTGCTGCGGTGGCTGGAACCAATGCCTTAATTGTTTCGGACCGTGCCACCAATATTTACCAGCTTGAAAATATCGTGCGTAATTTGGATGGAACTGGGCAAAACGACATTGAGGCAATTAGTCTGCAATCCAGTCAGGCCGAAGAAATTATTGGTTTGCTCGAGACCATGAGTGCTACAGGTGCATCCAAGGACTTCATTGGATCGCGTGTCCGTGTGGTTGCAGATAACCGAACCAATCGTATCTTAATCAAGGGTGATCCGGACTCGCGCAAGCGTTTGCGTCAAATGATTGAAATGCTGGATGTACCTTCAGCGGATCGCCTCGGTGGGCTAAAAGTTTTTCGCCTGAAATATGCAAGTGCCAAGAATCTGGCTGAGATTTTACAGGGGCTGGTCACAGGGCAATCTGTTTCATCATCATCTTCTTCGTCAAATAGCAACAGTAGTTCAAACTCCATTAATAACCTGATTTCAAATAACCAGAATTCAGGCACATCAAGTGGTTCTTCATCTTCTTCTGTGTCGACGCCTTCAATTAATTTGAATAGCAATTCAAATAATAATCAAAACGCAGGTATTACCAGTTTTAATGGGGCAGGCATTAGTATTATTGCTGATCCAACGCAAAATGCATTGGTGGTCAAAGCAGAGCCGCAATTGATGCGTGAAATTGATGCGGCGATTCAGCAGCTAGATATTCGTCGCCAGCAAGTCCTGATTGAGGCTGCGATTATTGAGGTCTCTGGTGATGATGCCGACCAGCTGGGGATTCAATGGGCATTGGGAGATTTAAGCAGTGGTGTCGGCCTGATTAGCTTTAGTAATGTCGGGGCAAGTCTGGCATCGATTGCTGCAGGTTATGCGACTGGGGGTGCAAGTGGTGCAGCGGCAGCGATTGCTGGAGATGCCGGTAAAGGCAATGGTGCAACGATAGGTGTAGGTAATTTTGATAATTCACGTAAGGCTTATGGCGCGTTGATCCAGGCCTTGAAAACCAATACCAAATCCAATTTCTTGTCTACGCCGTCGATTGTAACGATGGATAACGAAGAGGCGTATATCGTTGTTGGTCAGAATGTCCCTTTTGTGACAGGTTCGGTAACTACAAATAGTACAGGTGTTAATCCTTATACCACTGTTGAGCGTAAGGATGTGGGTGTAACCTTAAAAGTGATTCCACATATTGGGGATAATGGCACGGTTCGTCTTGAAGTAGAACAGGAAGTATCTGATGTTCAAAACAATAAAGGTCAGGCAACCGACCTTGTGACCAATAAGCGCGCCATTAAAACCGCTGTACTTGCAGAGCATGGACAAACGGTAGTATTGGGTGGCTTGATTGCGGACAATACCGCATTGTCTCGTCAGGGAATTCCTGGACTGAGTAGTATCCCGTATCTAGGGCGTTTATTCCGTGCCGATGCACGTAGTAATATCAAGCGTAATCTTCTGGTGTTTATCCACCCAACCATTGTTGGTGATGCCAATGACGTACGTCGCATTTCTCAGCAGCGTTATAATCAGCTCTATAGTTTGCAACTTTCAATGGACAAGAATGGCAACTTTGCCAAACTGCCTGAAAATGTTGCAGATATTTATAACCCTCAGGCGATTGTGAAGAACTCCCCATATCAAAAGGTTCCGACCGCGACGCAAGCCAAAAAAACCGTTGTGGTGACTACGCCGGTTGCGGTTGAGCAGCCTCAGCTGCAGCAGAAAACCGTACAGCTGCCGGTGAAGGAAACCGAGCGGAGTAAAAATACGGTCACTACCACTACGATTCGCCCTGCGTCTTCACAGTAGCTGCACAGAAACGCTTATGTCACAATGTTACGATTGTGGAAAATGATAAAGGATATGCATCTATGACTTGGAAATTACAAGCCATTACAGGTGAATTTACGGGGCAGGAACTGAATATTGAGCGTGATATGTTGGTTGGCCGACATCAGGATGCCGATATTTTGTTGCAATCCGCCGATATTTCGCGTCGTCATGCCGCGTTGTTACTCAAAGATCAACAGCTTTGGGTGCAAGACTTAAACTCGTCCAATGGCACATTTATTAATGATGCGCGAATCGAGCAGGAAACCGAATTGCATGATGGTGATATTTTGCAGTTTGCCAGCTTCGTATTCTCGGTGCTTGCGCCGGCGGCAGCAACAGAATTACCTGAAATTGAAGCAGAGCCTGTGACAGCAAACACGCATGATCAAGGCATGCCGAGCATTGCCGAACGTGCGGCAGAAACACCGATTACCCGTGACGGGATGCCACAACAGGTCGCGATTCCAAAACCAGCACCCATTCCTGAAGGTGTGCAGGTACAGGCTGTGCCCGAACCACAACCTGTTGCGCTTGAAGAGCCTGTTTCACGTGTGGCTGAAGAGAAAGAGCAACAGAAGAATGCGTCGGTTGGACTCATTTCAATTATTGTATTGATCATTTTAGCTGTGATTGCCTGGCTGTTCTTTAAATAATCGGGCGAAGCTTTTACAATCAAAGGCATGCCCGCTTGGGTGTGCCTTTTTTATTATGAGGGTGAAATTTCATGTCTGTTGCGCAGTTGCAAAGTCGTCATCTGGTGTTATTTGATCTGGATGGAACACTGGTGGATTCGGCCGCTGACCTATATCGTGCCATGAACCTGAGTCTGACCAAGCTAGGGCTACCGCTGGTGACTGAAGCTCAGGTGAGAGTCTGGGTGGGCAAGGGTGCCGCAAAATTATGTGAAGCGGTACTGAGCCATTTATTTGGACAGGTCGATGCGCAACAGCAAACGCAGCTTTTAAGCACCTTTATGCAGGTGTACGCGCAAGAGCTCTGTGTCGATACGCAGGTATATGAGGGTGTGTTGCCATTTTTGGAGTATTGTCAGGCTCATAATATTGCCATGGCCTGTGTCACCAATAAGCCTGAACATCTGGCCCGAGGAATTCTGGACGTTTTAGAGCTTGCACCTTATTTTAAAATGGTCGTAGGTGGAGACAGTTTGGCGGAGCGTAAACCGCATCCGTTGCCGCTGTTGCATTGTGTAGAGCAAGCAGGAATAACCACGGCTGAAACCTTGATGATTGGCGATTCAAGCAATGATGTCGAAGCCGCAAGGCGTGCAGGTATTGATTGTATTGTAGTCAGCTATGGCTATAATCATGGAGAAAGCATTTATGACTGCCAGCCACAGCAAGTGGTTGATCGTCTGGCAGAGTTAGTTTAAGAAAATCAGATAGGGAAAGAGGTATGAGGATGATGATGGTTTTTCGATGGCGGGATTAAAGCAGTATTAAAACAGGGAAACGCAGATAAATCGAAACCATAAGAGATGACTCATGACAACAGCAATCCAGTTTGAACAATTAAAAGCAGCAGGCTACAACACCATTCCAGTTTATCGTCAACGCTTGGCTGATACTGAAACCCCGTTATCTGTTTTTGCACGTTTTAAGGAACAGAAACAAGCCTATCTATTTGAATCGGTAGAGGGTGGCGAGAACTGGGCACGCTATTCCATGATTGGCCTCGGCGAATCTACTGTTTTTTCATGCAATGCTGGCGTGTTAACCATCCAGCAAGCAGATGGCACAGTAACGCAACAGGATTGTGCAGATCCGTTTCAATATATTCGTGATTTTCAAAGTCAGTTTAAAGTTCCAAGTAAAGCTGAACTACCAGACTTACCCAGTTTTACCGGCGGGCTAGTGGGTTATTTAGGCTATGACGCCGTGCGTTATATTGAACCCAAACTCAAGAATGTCCCAACTGCTGATCCGGTGACCCTACCTGATTTATGGTTGATGCTTTCTCAGACGGTGATTGTCTTTGATAATTTAAAAGATACCCTGTTCCTGATCCATCATGCTGATGTGAATGAACCAGATGCCTATAGCAAAGCACAAGGCAAGCTGGATCAGCTAGAGAAGTTACTGGCAACCCCAGTGAGTCTGCAAGCAAAACCGCATAGCGCACCACATTTTGAATCGATTACCGGCAAGGAAAAGTTTCTGGAAACCGTGGACAAGGTTAAGGAATACATCCGTGCTGGGGATGTGATGCAGGTCGTGCCTGGTCAGCGTATGGTGTCTGACTTTGATGGTGAAGCTTTACAGGTCTACCGTGCGTTACGTCATTTAAATCCATCGCCTTATTTATTCCTGGTGCAAGGTCAGACACTGACCGATCAAAAACCTTTTCATATTGTAGGATCATCGCCAGAGATTCTGTCCCGTCTGGAAAATGGTATCGCAACAGTACGTCCTTTAGCAGGGACACGACCACGCGGCAAAACCAAAGAAGAAGATCTGGCCTTGGAACAAGATTTACTGGCGGATGAAAAAGAGATTGCCGAACATTTAATGCTGATTGATCTTGGGCGTAATGATGTTGGACGTGTATCTAAGATTGGTAAAGTGCAAGTGACAGACCGTATGGTGATCGAACGTTACTCACATGTCATGCATATTGTATCGAATGTGCAGGGTGAAGTCCGTGATGATATTGATGCCTTGGATGTATTTAAGGCGACTTTCCCGGCTGGAACACTTTCCGGTGCACCCAAAATACGTGCCATGGAAATTATTGACGAAGTTGAACCGGTAAAACGGGGTGTGTTTGGCGGTGCAGTGGGTTATTTAGGCTGGCATGGTGAAATGGATATGTCGATTGCCATTCGAACCTGTGTGATTCGCGATAAAAAGGTCTATGTACAGGCTGGAGCAGGGCTGGTTGCGGACTCAAATCCTGAATCTGAGTGGAATGAAACCCAAATAAAAGCTCGCGCAGTGATCAAAGCGGTTGAATTATCGTCAAACGGATTGATTTTATGAGTTTTTAACGGTTTTTTTTAAAAAAGCACTTGCATCGATTCTAAGTTTTGCTAAACTGCACACCGTTCCGATACGAAACGTACGAAACACTAAGAAAAAGCCGGCATAGCTCAGTTGGTAGAGCAACTGACTTGTAATCAGTAGGTCCACAGTT
>NZ_JBLVVH010000013.1:0-65800 GCF_051947995.1 Acinetobacter calcoaceticus
CTACAGCATTTCAGATCAGTTGCAACACCCTTTTCTATTTTTATTTAAATTATTTTGTCGAACGCGTATTTTTTGAACTGAATAGTTACTTTTATTGCCTTTTCTGAGTGATTAAGAACTTTTTTTAAACAATTAAGTCCAGTAGAATATGTCTCTTGCTTCACACTTTTTGGCACTTCTGATTGAAAATACGGTTTTTGAATATCAAAGCTCGATCTATCTTGCTTGCAGTTTTATTTACTGTGAGCCCGCTTTGCTATGCCATTTCCACGCATAACTTCTATGAGCTAGCATTATCAATATTAAGTTATAGTAAATGGTCGAATACGACCCGTCCTTCTATCTGTGTCATTGACAATACAGAGGCAGCCAGCCAGTTTCAGTCAAATATCCGTCAGCTTGCTTACGATTATCAAGTGCAGGCAGTGAGTGCCAGAGATTTTGCTAAAACAGAATGTCATGTGGCTTATTTCACCACTACATCTCCACAACAACAGCAAAACCTGATTCAGTCTTATCCATCGCGCTCATTACTTTCTTTAAGTACCAATAATCCTGCGTGTGAAATCGGGAGTATTTTCTGTTTATATAATAAAAGAACCAACTCAACCTTTAAGGTCAATCTGGAAGCATTGAGTTATTCCAAAGTTCATATCGATCCACGAGTTTTGCTCTTGGCGAAGAATGCGGAGTAAGTGCAGATGATTTCCAATTTATATCAGTCCACTTCCTTACATGCATTATTCCGTAAATCGCAGTTTGCAATTTTTGCGATTACTTTCGTGATTTGTTCTTTTACTTTTGCCACAATTTCCATGTTTACCATGGAAACTTATGCCAAACAGAATTTACAGCTTTTGAGCCAGACCGTGCTTGAACGGATTCAGCCAGCAGTGGTGTTTAGGGATAAAGGTGCCATTGATCAGATTCTGGATGACTATACGCGTGAGCATGCCATTCGAACGATCCATGTATATGATCCCCAACATCAGCTTCTTGCCGAAAGTACCAAAAAAATAGCCCATACTTCCATGATGCAGGATCTGATGGATCGCTGGTTTTTACATGATCCCGTCAAGTTAATGATTGTGCACCATAAGAAAAAAGTTGGGGAGCTGGTGCTATACGGAAGCTCAGAAAATATTTTGCATTTCCTGAAAACCATTATTATCGGTTTGGCAATTTCGATGTTCTTTATTGTGATTGCCTTATTATGGTCAGTAAACATTACTTATCGTCAAATTATGCAGGCGATTAAACCGCTGACACATATTGCCCAGCTGGTCAGTGATCAGAAAGCCTATAATCTACGTTTTCCCACCAATCATATTAAAGAATTCCAGAATTTAAATGCGGTATTTAACGAACTGTTAGAAGAAATTCAGATTTGGCATACGCATCTGCAAAAAGAAAATCGCCAACTTTCTTTTCAGGCCCATCACGATCAACTGACCAGCCTGCCAAACCGTCATTATTTCTATCAAGAGCTATTCGATATTTTTGAGAACCCGCAATATCGTCACAATTCTGCCTTATTATTTATCGACAATAATAATTTCAAGATGATCAATGATCAGTATGGACATTTGGCCGGTGATGCTGTTCTAAAAGAAATGGGCGACCGTTTAAAACTTTCTGTCCGCCATGAAGATTTTATTGCCCGTTTGGGTGGGGATGAGTTTGCTATTATCCTGCATTCTATCCATCATGCGGATCACTTACAGGCCATCGCTGAAGGTTTACTGGCAAGTTGCAAGGAACCTTTAGATTTCAATGGTGAAATGATTCATTTTGGTTTTAGCTTAGGGATTGCCTTTTCTCAGTTTGCAGAGAATCCTGAGGATTTGATTATGCAAGCGGATCAAGCCATGTATAAAGCTAAAAGTTTAAATCCACATTGGTTTCTTTATAAACCAGAAATTTAGGACATGTTATGCGCGCACACACCATTAAAATTTCATTTATTGCGTTACTCTGCCTAACATTGGCTGGATGTTTGAGTTTTGGCCCGTTGAAATATCGTCAGGTCAAGATGTTAAAAAAAGAGGGGTTCGTATTAACGGATGAAGGCTGGAGTCTCGGCTTACCAGAACGTTTGCTATTTGATTTTAATAAGGTCGATATCAAGCCAGAACATCAGCAAGAGATTGTACGTCTAGCCACACAGCTGAATAAGTATGACCTGCAAAAATTAAAAATTGTCGGCCATACCGATAATATCGGCAATCCTGAATATAACCAGAAACTTTCAGAAGAACGTGCTCAAAGCGTTTCTACTATTTTCATCGAGCAGGGTTTCAAACCCAATAATTTAACCGTACTCGGCCGTGGTTCAAATCAACCGTTTGTACCGAATACTTCGGATGAAAACCGTGCCAGCAATCGTCGCGTGAATGTAATTATCATTCCTTAAGGTATTGCAATCATAAAAAAGCCGACTCAATTCAGTCGGCTTTTTTATTTAGATCAATTCAATAATATCCACTGTGGGTGGTACTCTAAATCGAAATGGTACACCCACCATACCGGTTCCCACCGTCACAAATACATCCGCATGCTCATGCGTGTAAAAACCTTTTTTATGTCCCAGAATAGATACCCGCTTCATAATATAGTTGGTAATCCACGGCAATTCGATCTGCCCGCCATGTGTATGGCCCGATAACATCAGGGGTCGCGTCGGTAATGCAGGTACCATATCCACCGTGTCCGGATTATGCGACAAAATCAGCCAAGGCTTGTCTTGAGGCAAGTCAGGCATAAAACGCATATTTGCCTTCCCGGCCCACAAGTCGCCGATACCAATAAGACGAAACTCATCAAAATCGACAATCTTTCCTTCTATATCAATTACATTATTCTGCTCTAAAGCTTTACTCAACAGGGCCTGAATAGGGGGGCCTGGATATTGTTCGTCGTGATTGCCAGGCACAGAGTAGACTGGTGCCTTAATTTGCTTGAGCACTTCCAGCTCATGTACCAAACGGTTTTCCGGCTCATAGGTCCAGTCCCCTGCCACCACCACCAGATCAGGTTTTTCATGATTCAATTTTTTCACAATGGTTTTTAACTGACGTTCGTGCCCTGAAAAGAGGCCAACATGCATATCGGCAACCAACGCGACTTTGACCGGACGAGTAAACTCGCGTTTGGGATTAAGACGATATTGATGACGTTTGATATGAATCTGATGCGGCTCAATAAAGCGTGCATAAATCAGCACACTACTTAACAAGAAGATAAAACCGGCCTGATGCAGGCTATAAAAGCCTACCCACCCTGCATAAACACTAAAGAACCAAAGCGGAACCAGTAGATAGGAAAGATAAAAAGCCAGCAAATGTACAAAGGCTTTAAAGGGATGAATAGTTTCTGTACGTGCCTGATGGACCCAGGCCTGAATCAATGCCCATAATGCCAAAACAGCAAAAATAAGGTAAAAACCAAAAATAATAGTATCTGAATCCGACATTACAGCCCTCATTAACTTCACTTTAGGGACATACGTCTCATCTTATATTTATCTTTTTCGATGAAATGGTATACTCGAGCCCAACTTTTAATCAGTAACGATTATGACGCAATTTTCTCATTTAAATGGCAAACATACAAAGATAAGTACAACCGCTTACAATAAAAATATGCTTGCGATTTATTGCGCCATTGCGTTAACTGTGACAGGTTGTAGCACGCTACCCAAGCATAAGCTCGAACCCGTCATTCAAACTGTCGCCCAGATTGATACCACCCAAACCTCTTTAGCTCAGGTTATTCGGCCTTTACAAGAACAACACCCCGATCTGACTGGCTATCACGTGTTATATGAACCGCTAGAGGCCCTGGCAGCACGTCTTCGTTTGATTGATAAAGCAGAGAAAACCCTCGATTTACAATACTATATCTGGGATAACGACAAAGTTGGGGCTTTGGCTCTACACGCTTTAATTCGTGCCGCCGATCGTGGGGTAAAAGTCAGATTACTGATTGATGATAATAATGCCAAACGGACTGAAGGTATTTTTCTGGCACTGGCCCAACATCCCAATATAGAAATTAAACTATTTAACCCGTACCGGTTCCGCAAATACCGTGCGCTGGATATGGTACTCGACCTGAAACGCATTAACCGCCGGATGCATAACAAGAGTTTTATTGCCGATCATCAGGTGGCCTTGATTGGCGGTCGCAACATGACCAACCAATATTATAATGTCAGTGATAATTATCAGTTTTCAGATGTGGACGTGATGCTGTTCGGCACAGCCGTCAATGATATTTCCAAATCGTTTGATGATTACTGGAATCATGAATATGCCTACGATGTCAGGGAAATTGTCAATCCGAAATCGCATCGACTGAGCTATGGAAGTTTAAAGCAGCAACTGGATGAGCACTATAAACGGATTACGGTACAGAATTATGTCGACCTGACCAGCCGCTCCCAAGCCATTGATTCACTCATGAATCGGGATATTTCTCTGGAATGGGTCAAGGCCGAGGTGGTGAAGGACTCCCCTGATAAAATTAAATCCAAAGCCAAAAAAGAAGAGCACCTGAATTTCCAGCTGATCAATCATCTGGAACAGCCTGAAAAAAATATTGATTTGATTTCTGCTTATTTTGTTCCGGAAAAGAAAGGCGCAAAAATTTTAAGTGAGTTGGCACAAGAGGGTGTCAAGGTCAGAGTACTCACCAACTCCTTTAAAGCCAATGACGTGGCGGTGGTGCATGCATTTTATGGAAAATATCGTCAGGAACTGCTGGAAAATGGGGTACAGCTTTATGAGTTTCTACCCGCATTGGATAAAAATGATTTAGATAAACATACCGAAGATTTAGCCAAAAAAGCCAAAGTCAATCTTAAAGGACTCAGTCGTTCCAGTCTGCATGCCAAATTGATGGCACTAGATGAGAAACAGGTATTTATTGGTTCCTTTAATTTTGACCCCCGTTCTGCCTATTTAAATACCGAAATCGGGGTATTACTCAATAGTCCTCCATTAGCGCAAGCTGTCCATGCCACCATGGACCAAAACCTGAAAACCTATGCTTATCGTTTAGTATTAGATGCCAATAAGAAAATTACCTGGCAGAGGGAAACGCCAAGAGGTCCATTGATTTATACCAAAGAACCTAAAATGAAATGGTGGCAAAAAGCAGGCGTAAAAATCATTTCATGGCTGCCCATTGAAGGCTTTATGTAGTCTCGGCCGTTTCTGGCAATACCGTCAACACCTTCTGCTGTAATTTGGCCAAGCCTGCACGCATCTGCCGGTCAACTTCTTTGGTCAGACTATCTACAGTATGTCCTTCGACTGAAATCGCAGGTAAAGTCATCAGATGTGCGGTAACTTTCGGCATTTCCAAGACACGCTGCACATGTTCTGCAAAGGTCATTTCACCAATAAACGGCGCCACCAGATCAAGTTCTCCGTTCTGGTTGACATAGCAAATCACACAGACCTGTACCGGACGTTGTGCCTCAATGGCCGCCCCCAATAAACGGCCATGCACCTTTTTGACTTTACGTCCATCTGTTGTGGTCGCTTCCGGGAAGAACAGAACCGGAATATCCTGTTTTAAGAATTCTGTAATCTGTTCACGGATACGGATCGAATCACCTGATCCACGTTTGATAAATAAAGTTCCGCCGCCTTTTGCCAGTTTTCCCAGAATCGGCCATCTTTCAACTTCAGCTTTGGCCAAGAAGAAAATTCGTGCACCCGACCCCAGTACCGCAACGTCCAGCCATGAAATATGGTTGCTGACCCAAAGCGCAGGTTCACGCGGAATGGTCCCGTGGACTTCAACTTCGATATTGAACACTTCGCATAAACGGCGACAGAAGTACTGTACGTATCGGGTATTTACTGGATTATTGGGATCTTTATATAGACCATGACGGTAAATCAGATAAAAGCCTTCACCTATTGTTTCCAGGCCTGAGGCTAATTTTTTACTATACAAACTCAATTTAGAGATTAAATTTAATGGGGTTTTATTTACCGCTGTTACTTCTTGAGTCATAAATCATTAAAACCGTACGCATAGATGCACATGTGCATTGAATTCATCCAGTTATATCATGCCGATATCGACTTATAGAAGTTATCTGCATCATAAAAAACGAATGCGAGCATAATTTTTTTCAATTTTAAAAGGTTTATTAGATCAATTAACATAAATAAATCGAATTTATTGATTAAAAGGTGATGTGATGAATCCGCAAAGCACAACATCAGCAAACCAAACCCCAGTTCCTTATGGCTATGCGCTGAGAATGTTCCTTGGCTGGTCAATTCTATATATGGGCACACTGGTCGGTTTCATTGAGCTTTTACGTCGTAATGTCATATAAATCGTGTAAGGCTTTGCCCTTTGCTTGAAGTTTATTCTAGAATAAGACTTTAAAAATAAGGATTACATAGTCGCGTGGAAAATTTTGAGCAGCGTCAAAGCGGTGAACGGGCAATTTTAGTCAGTGTGTCTGTTCAGCTCCTCGATGATCTTGATGCTGAAGAGTTTCGATTGCTCGCTCAATCCGCTGGTGCTGAAATCCTTGAACATCTTTCTGTGCAGCGTAATAAACCTGACCCGAAATTTTTCATTGGTTCAGGCAAAGTCGATGAAATCGCAGAACTGGTGCAAAGTCTCGAAGCTGAACTGGTTATTTTTGACCATTCACTGTCACCCGCCCAAGAACGTAACCTGGAACGGATCTTGAAATGTCGTGTGATTGACCGCACGGGATTAATTCTGGACATTTTCGCCTTACGCGCGCGGACCCATGAAGGTAAATTACAGGTCGAACTGGCCCAACTCAAACATTTATCCACGCGCCTGATCCGTGGCTTTACCGGCAATCTGGAACAGCAAAAAGGCGGGATCGGCCTGCGTGGACCCGGTGAATCACAACTTGAAACCGACCGTCGTTTAATTCGGGTGCGGATTACCCAGCTCAAGGATAAACTGGTCAAGGTGCAACAAACCCGCCTGCAAGGTCGTGCCGCAAGACAAAAAGCTGCGATCCCGACCATTTCACTGGTGGGTTATACCAATGCGGGAAAATCAACCTTATTTAATCTTCTGGCAAAAAGTGATGTCTATGCCGCAGATCAACTGTTTGCCACGCTCGATCCGACCTTGCGCCGTTTAGACTGGGACGGTATTGGCACGGTGGTACTGGCAGATACCGTCGGCTTTGTCAGAAATCTGCAGCATGATCTGGTTGAATCATTTAAAGCAACCTTGGAAGAAACCCTAGAGGCCACCTTACTCCTGCATGTGATTGATAGCAGCAGTCCGAATATGCCAGAGCAAATTGAAGCGGTTGAATCTGTTCTCAAAGAAATTGGTGCCGATGCTCCCATCTTGCATGTTTACAATAAAATTGACCTGAGCGGTGATGCACCTAAAATTATTTATAAATCAGAAGATCTGCCTGATCGGGTCTATGTTTCAGCACATTCAGGACAAGGCTTGGAGCTGCTTGCGCAAGCGGTACAACAATGTCTGTTGGGCCAGTTACAAGATTTTGATTTAGTGTTAAAACCTGCTTATGGGAAATTACGTACCCAATTATATACCCTGAATGTCATTCAGTCTGAACATTATGATGATCATGGCAATTTACATCTGTCGGTCTGTATTGCACCACATAAGCTGGAACAACTCATTAAACAGGCTCATTTGCCATTAGACGAAATACTGGGAAAAAAAGCTTCCCTATTCCAGCGACCTTTGGAAGAATTTGAGATCGATCCTCCCTCATCCTAATTGCGATCAGCCATCGTTTAGATTAACGAGAGTAACAAATAAAATGAAGAATATTGATTGGACAGCTTGGTTTGGCACGATTTTATTAATTATTGGCTATCGTGAAGGAGCTGTCGCGATCACAACGGCTTTTGGTCATCCCGAACTGGGCAATCTGGTCGGACTGATTAGTCTGTTAATCACCTTATTAATCTGGAGACGCTTTAAAAAAATCTCCAATCGTCTGATTGATACCAACAATAAAATCTTGAAAGAAAGTGCGTTTGCCTTTTTACCCATCTGTGCCGGTTCGTTAATCATGCTGGTGCATATGGGCAAGGAAATTCCTGCCTTTCTATTTATTTTAACATTCAGTACATTATTGCCATTATGGGTCTATGCCAAAATGGCGAAGCGTTGGTTATAAGGAGCGGATCGATGTCTATGGTTATCTATGGCTTCATGATTACCTTCGTGAGTTATCTGCTTGCCAAACCACTAAATCAGAAATTTCCACAGGTCCCCCTGATTGTTTTTGGCATGTTTATTGTCATCGCATTCTTGGCCCTTTTCGGTATTCCCTATCAGCAGTATATGGATCATGTGAACAATATTTTCAATCACTTGCTCGGCTACGTCACCGTGGCTTTGGCGATTCCTCTGGCTGCAATGCGTTATGATGACTTGCCGCTTAAATCCATGATCGGCATTTTGTGTTTCGCAAGTATCAGTGCGGTTGCTTTACCGATGGGCTTGGCATATCTTCTGCACATGTCAGAACCAACCATTATGGCATTCGCAACCCGTGCTGTGACCACGCCAATTGCGCTGAACATTGCAACCCTGCTACATGCCCCTTTAATGATGGTGACCCTGATTGTGATTCTATCCGGTGTGATTGGGGCTGCATTCTCACCATTGATCTTAAAACATATTCATGACGAACGTGCTTCGGGCCTGGCCTTAGGTCTGGCAGCACATGCAATCGGTACAGCACAAGCATGGCAACGCGGTCCAGTCACAGGACGTTATGCCGCCTTTGGTATGGCAGTAAATGGCGTATTTACGGCCATTTGGCTACCGACTTTTATTTTATCTTTATCTTAAAATTTGCCACAAATATCAGTTAAAGGTTGAACTGGTTGTCAAAAATCCTTCATAATGAATGCTTGAATATTAAAAGGATTTTTAATAATGGGGAAAAAATTAATCGGGGCGTTATGCTTGACTGCAATCAGCAGTTTTACTTTTGCAGAGGATATTACGGGGCTCTGGCAAAGTATTGATGACAAAACCGGAGCACCGAAGGCACTAGTGGAAATTCGTAAAGAATCGAATGGCACCTATGCCGGAAAAGTTGTAAAAATAACACCACGTACGGGCTATACGCCTAAAGAAACCTGTGTAGATTGTCCTGCACCCTATACCAACAAACCGATTGTCGGTCTGGATGTGGTCACCGGCTTAAAATACAGCGATGGTTCGAATTATACCCATGGCCGGATTCTCGATCCGAATACAGGTAAAATTTATAGTATGAAAGCCAAACTCAGTGCCAACGGTAAACGTCTGCATTTACGCGGTTATTTGGGTGTTTCTGCATTAGGCCGGAATCAGATCTGGATTCGGGCAGAGTAAATATTTGTAGGGAGCATCAAGCGGCCCGACGTGTATTTAAATAAATTTAAAAAGCCTCTTCATTATTTTAAAATGGAGAGGCTTTTTTGATCAAAAAATTAAAAACCATTGAATTTTCAAATATTAATATACAAATGTAAAATAATGATTGAATCGCTTATTAGATATCCTACATAATAAAAACGCGTGTTAAACGGATTTTTAATAATGAGTAAAAGCTTAATCAGTATTTTATTTTTAACCATGATCAGCAGCTTCGGCTTTGCCCAAGACATCACCGGACTCTGGCAAAGTATCGATGATAAAACAGGTGCACCCAAAGGGATCGTTGAAATTCGCCAAGAGGCCAATGGCACCTATACAGGTAAAGTTGTGAAAATTACCCCACGGACAGGTTATGTACCTAAGGAAATCTGTGTGGATTGCCCTGCGCCCTATAGCAATAAACCGATTATCGGACTGGATGTGTTGACAGGCTTGAAACATAGTGAAGGTCTTAACTATACCAGTGGACGTATTCTGGACCCGAATACAGGCAAGATTTACAGCATGAAAGCCAAACTCAGTGCCAACGGTAAACGTCTGCATTTACGGGGTTATCTGGGGATTTCTGCGCTGGGCCGCAATCAGATCTGGATACGCACTGAGTAGCGCTTGTGTCTAAAACAGGTAGAAAATATTACTCGAATCATGCAGCGGCACTGCTCTGTTATTTAAGCCCAAAGCGTCTTTATAATGAACAATAGAAAAGGACGCTTATTCTATTTAAAATTTAGAAGCATCAAAACAGCAATAAAAAGCCCTGTATCAAACAGGGCTTTTTATTTAAAACCATATCAACTTAACGATTTTGTAGCTTGGCATAATCTAAAAGTACATTTGCCGCTTCGGTGATGAAGGTTTCTTCCTCAGGAAGCGGTGGACGCAAATGTGCTTTCATTTTGGCACGTGATTCAACCAGAGCATCAATCGAAGCCTGATAACTTTCCCAGTTTGCATAAGGTGCCTGACCCGTCGCCGCACGACGCTGGTTTTCAGCATTCAAGGTCTGTTTTTCCAGATCAATCAATTCAGCACGGCGCTGGTTGATATCCAGCACCACTTTTTTCTGATCAGAGGTTTTCTTGGCAATCGCTTTACGCGCTTCGAGATACTTGAACTGTGAATCTGCTGCAACACGTTGCTGAGATGATTCAGTTAACTTGGCAATATAAGGTTGAACTGAACCTTCGCGCTTGAATGGCGCGGTTGGAATGGTATCCCATTTCAAGGCATTTTTAGCCTTACGTTCACCAAACTCTTCATTGTAGATATCCACCAGTTTGATATCTGGTACCACACCTTTATTTTGCGTACTCCCCCCCGTAATACGGTAGAACTTACGTTGGGTCAGCGTTGCCTGGCCATAAGCAAGTGAATCCAGTTGAACCTGAGCTGTTCCCTTACCTGTAGTGGTACTACCAATGATAATGCCTCGCTCATAATCCTGAATCGCAGCCGAATAAATCTCACTTGCAGAAGCCGATGCCAAGTTAACCAATACTGCCATTGGCCCAGCATAAAGCTGTTCGCCGCCATCGGTATCTTCAAAGACATTGACATTGCCGTTGCCATCACGGATCTGGACCACTGGCCCTGACTTGATTACCTGCCCCAGCATACGTGCCACTTCTTCTAAAGAGCCACCCGGGTCATTCCGCAAGTCAACCAAGATACCCTCAACTTTTTGAGCTTTGAGTGATTCCAATGCTTTGGCTGTATCTTCAGAAACCGAACGGTACTCGGTTCCCGCACGACGTGAGCGATAATCAAAATAGAATGATGGAATTTCAAGCACGCCAAATAGGTGTTTTTTACCATCACGAGTGATTTCAACCGTACGCGAACGAACACCGGCATCTTCTTCCTGAATAATGTCACGCATTAAAGTGACATTACGTGCCTGACTCATCGGTGCCCCTGCACCTAATAAGCGAACCACCACCTTGGTGCCACGTTTACCACGAATCAAGCCCACAATTTCCGAGCTCGGCCAGCCGATCACATCCACCATTTTATCGCCATCTTGAGCGACACCAATGATGCGGTCGCCTGATTTCACCTGGCCTGATTTACTTGCCGGACCACCCTCAACGATGGTCTCAATCTTGGTGTAATCTTCATTGCCGCGTTCTGGTCGGATCGAAACCCCAATCCCCTCAAGCTGCAAGGTGGTTTGACGATTCAACTCCATCGCATCAATTGGCGGATAATAGTTACTATGCGGATCGTAAGTCGCCATCATGGCATTGAGGGTTTTATCGAGGACATCATCACTCTTGACCCGACCAATACGCTCTAACTGACGGGTATAGCGCTTGGTTAAAGTCTGAACCGGGGTTAAATCTTCCGGACCGGTCAAATCCTGACCATTGGCAAGCGATGGATCTGCCTTTAACGCTTTTTGCTTTGCCTGTTCCTCTTCTTTGCTAATGGTCAGATTGATCAGTTGTGACACCAGCATTTTCTGCCAATGCGCCTGTTGTTCAGCAGCCGTCTGGAAATAAGGCGCTTTTTCACGGTCGGTTTCCAGATAGACATCTTTCTGATTCAGGTTCTGCGGCTTCTTCAATTCGGCCAACATAAACTCATAGAACTGTTTCAAACGGTCACGATATTGTGCATGAATAGCAAATGGCCCGGTTAAATTGCCGGCTTTTAATGAACTGCCAAAAGTGGAACCGTACTTATTCTTATAGTCTGCAACTTCACCGCTTAAAAATAATGAATGATCTGGATCAAGACTATCGAGATACATATCCAGAATACGGTTCGACGTCGTTGCATCTAAACGCATATTCAAATAATGCTGGCGATCAACCAAGGTTGCGAGCTGACGTGACACGAGCGCTTGTTCTTGTGATGGCTTGATAACGGTTGAAACCACTGGTGTTTCTGTCGCCGCAAACGCCTCATTCATGGTGTGAGAGAAAAATAAACCACCAGTCGCAATTGCAACTGCACACGCTATCATTTGAAGTTTCATAAAATTTTGGTACTTCCTTGGATATGGCAATTATTACACGCTGATACTGTCAATATGAACACATTTCATTCGATACGTTACCAACTTGCAGTACTGATTAGTCGTCATAAATAAATGACCAATAAGCACTTATCATCAATATCATGTAGTTTTATCATATTCTGTACTGACAAAATGTAGCAAATCATTGCACAATTTAGCTATCGTTTTTTTCATCAAAATTCAAACGGAATCCTTATGATCGGCGCATTGATGCTAGATATTGCTGGCACAGAACTTACTCAAGAAGATATTGAACTATTACAAGCTCCGCAAGTCGGTGGCATGATTTTATTTGCACGCAACATTGAATCCCCTCAACAAGTTCGTGCTTTAACCGATCATATGCGTCAGGTCCGTCCAGAGATTCTGATTGCTGTCGATCAGGAAGGTGGACGTGTACAGCGTTTAAGACAAGGCTTTACCTTGTTACCCGCTATGGGACGCTTAGGCGAGCGTTATCTCACTCATCCTGAACAGGCAGTTGAGCTGGCTGAACAATGCGGCTGGCTTATGGCAACGGAAGTATTGGCGGTCGGTATTGATTTCAGCTTTGCGCCCGTTCTAGACCTGAATGATGTCAGTGATGTGATTGGTGATCGCGGCTTCGCCAAAAATATGCAGGACATCGTCCCACTTGCCGATGCCTTTATGCGCGGTATGAAAAAAGCAGGCATGGCGACAACAGGTAAACATTTCCCAGGGCATGGTTCAGTCAAAGCCGACTCACATGTTGCCGCAGCAATCGACAGCCGTTCATATCAGGAAATCTATGACAAAGATATGCAAAGCTTTATCAAGCTAATGCCTCAGCTGGATGCCTTGATGCCTGCGCATGTGATCTATGATCAAGTTGATCCAAATCCGGCAGGTTTCTCACCATTCTGGTTACAACAAATCTTACGTCAACAACTTAAATTTGACGGCGTACTTTTCTCGGACGACTTGAGTATGCAAGCTGCCTGTGTTGCTGGTGGTGCAGATGCACGTATTCAAGCCGCGTTAAATGCAGGCTGTGATATGGGGCTGGTGTGTAATGACCGCGCCGCTGCATGTAATGCATTGGAAGGTATCCAGTCACTGCCTTTACCAAACCAGCAACGCCTAGAACGGATGCGCGGTAAGATTCCAAATATCCAAATCGGTACTACCTTAACGTTAGACAATGAAAACTGGCACAACGTCAGAAAAGTCATTGAAGAATTTAAGAATTCGTTTTAACTTAGCTCACATCAAAAAGAGGTTTTTGCCGATATAAGATACTCGGTAAAGTCATCCGCAACCTGCGTGATATCAAAAAGATAGATGTTATGTCTACCTTTTTGAAATTAATCACATGCAAGGAGTGAACAGGTTTTGCGGATGACAATGCCTTTGGTTACTTTGGGCAAAACCAAAGTAACTCCAGCTGAAAGCTTATCCTGTTATCAGATGAGAACTCGGCAAGACACCGTTATAGATATCGTTAAAAATAAGAATCAGGAAAATAGAGTCTAGGACAGATGACACAACAACTTTCAAAACACCGCCATATTTCATTTACTGCACACTACACAGGCTATATCTGGTATCAAATGGGGATCTCACATCCGGCGCTGGCAACAAAAAAAGGCAAAACACTCGCCGCCTTAGTCCATCCCATCGAAAGCTGGGCGGAAAAATATGTCGGTGGCAGCATGCGTACCACCTTAAAACAACGCCACAGCATGTTGGATAGCCATTTAAAAAAACTGATTGAACAACATCCTGATCTACAAGTGCTAGAAATTGCCTGTGGCTTATCACCACGTGGCTGGTGGTTTAGACAACATTACCCTGAAATCAGCTATCGTGAACTGGATTTACCGGATATGGCGGCCACCAAACAGGCGGCATTGCAGCAAATTGAAAGTCATAGCGATGCTGTATTATCGGTAGACCTGTTTACGGAAGCATTTGCTTCAGCATTCGAAATCTTTGATCCGAAACGTCCACTGGTGGTCATTAGTGAAGGGTTGATCAACTACTTTGAAAAACCATTGTTACAACAACTCATTCAAGCGATTGCTACCTATGGTCAAGACTTTCAAACATTGCACTATTTAACCGATATCTACCCAGAACCGACCCAAAATAAACTGGCAACAATTATCTGGAATAGTAGCCGCTTGCTGAAATGGATGTCTCGCAGTGCCTTTAGTTTTCATTTTAAAACCCCTGCTGAAGTCGAACACTTTTTTCAGAAAGCCGGTTTTCATCAGGTTGATGTCCTACAACCGAAGCAATTTTTTGAGCACACCGCGTTAGAAAATAAAGAGCAACATTTAGGAGACTTGGTCTGGATGATTCAGGCGAGCAATCAATAACATCAGCCAAAAAGAAAGTGGCAAATTGCCACTTTTTTAATTCCGGAATACACGTTATTTAGCGGGCTTCTGGCGTTGAATGAAACGGGTCAAACGCTCTGCGATATCAAAACTGCCATGTTTAAACAAGATGCGCAGTCCTTGCTCAGTTGCATCAAAGATTAAACATTCAATTTTAAACTCGCCTTCTTCATCGACCAGATGTAAGGCCAAATCACGTGGATGCTGACGGATATAGTCAAGCAGATCCAGTTGATGAAGTTTTAGGTACACACCAAAGAAGGTGATATCCACAATGCTCACCGCTGCCTCAGTATCCAAATGACGATGGGTCAGTTTACTTTCGGGTTGTAGCACTGCGATCCGTTCTTCACCACGACGTTCAATCTGCTGCATCTGCTCACGGTTCATCGGTATGATGCCATCCAGATTATCGATAGATTCCCCTTTTAAAAAGGTGGTAAACAGATTCATGGTTTCTTTACGGCGTTGCAATTGCGGTACATGATCTGCATTGGCAATCAGGGCAAACTGCATGTCCTGACATTGCAAGGCAAAATCGGCATTTTCATGCGGTAAGGTAAAGCTGTCATATTGCCCCGCTGCAACCAAGGTCTTACATTGCGGAACCGGCACATCACTCAAACGCAATAAACGGTTGCAGTTAATTTCATAACGCTCACGCTCTGTGGCACTAAACTCAGCCATTTGTCTAAAAAACAGACGCTTTGCCGTAGGTGACATGCGTGTCTTGTCCAGTTTGGCATGATTGACAAGATAGAGAATCACCGCCTGACCAAACTCTTCCATACGGTCTTCACGCATTAAATGCAAAGACTCTTCCAGCAGCATACGCCAGCTTTTACGGGTCTTCTGCATCACTCCCATCAACACCATGCGGTCAATCAGCTCTGGACGTTGATCGGCAAATGAAGAAGCCACCACCGATCCCAATGACATCCCCATCATTGAAACCTTATCAATTCCAACGATATCCAGCCACTGGCCGAGCATTTTTGATAAATCAGGCAATTCCAGAATTCCAGCAGATTCACCGGTATCAACATTACGAATCTGCTGATTCGCACCCATTGATGGTAAATCGATTAAAATCACAGGCCCACTCTCAAAGAGTTGCTCCACACAATACTTATAAGAGTTAAAGTTCTGAAATGCGCCCCCAACAATTACAATCGGCGTGTTATAGATCGTTTTAGGATCTGCAATGGCCATATATTCAATTTTCCAGCCATCAATCCACGTGGTACGCGCTGGCTGCTTAAAACTGTTTTTATTGTAAATGTCGAAAAAACCAAAGCCTGTGTAGGTATGATTTATATCCGAGTCCATTTGGATAATGGAATTCATGTCCTTCCTCCATCCTTGTTTATTTTTCTGTTGCAAGCATCTCATTTTCAGCGATTTGCTCTTGCAAGTTAACAAATTTATAAAATTTGTATTACATTTATCCTATACTTTTTCATTCTATACGTATGCACGTTTTATACGCAATCATTTCCTTAACCACTCATCTTGTTTAAATGAATAATCTTTTGCAAAATATGTAGTCTTGGCTTTAGATTCAATATCTTCATCGCACTAAAATAAAAAATTTTGCGCCAATTAACGTTTTATAATTTGTTGAATTGTCAGTTTCGCCTATTCATTGTTCAGCCTTTGACTGTTACTATCTTTATAAATACATGCAAATATCAAACTGCTATGCAAGACTCTATTCAAAATTATATGCAACAGGTCGGTGCTCAGGCACGTCAGGCATCTCGTATGTTAACCAGTGCCTCAACGCATTTAAAAAATCATGCCTTGTCTGCGATCTATACCGCTTTGGAAAATAATCAGGCCCAGATTTTAGCGGCTAATCAAATTGATATGGACAATGGTCGCCAGCGTCAACTGGACAGCGCCCTGCTGGATCGTCTAGAGCTTACTCCGGCACGCTTTAAAGGCATGCTGCAAGGTTTAAAAGATGTCATTGGTCTGGTGGACCCGATTGGGGAAATTACTGACCTGGCTTACCGTCCATCGGGGATCCAGTTGGGTAAAATGCGTGTGCCTTTAGGCGTGATCGGGATGATTTACGAATCAAGACCGAATGTGACCCTTGAAGCTGCATCACTGGCGTTGAAATCTGGCAACGCGATTATTTTACGTGGTGGCTCAGAGGCGCTCGAGTCTAACAAGGCCATTGCCACTGCAATCCAGCATGGTTTACAGGTTTCAGGCTTGCCTGAACATGCCGTACAGGTGATTGATACCCCAGATCGCGCCGCGGTTGGTCATCTGATTACCATGACCGAGTTTGTCGATGTGATCGTGCCGCGTGGTGGTAAAAGCCTGATTGAACGCATCAGCAATGAAGCCCGTATTCCTGTGATTAAACATTTAGATGGCAATTGCCATGTATTTGTTGAAGCCCAGGCCGACTTGCAAAAGGCCTTGCCGATCGCCCTGAATGCCAAAACCCATCGCTATGGCGTGTGTAATGCCATGGAAACCTTACTGGTTGATGAAGCGATTGCGGAAGAGTTCTTACCGCGTATTGCTGAGCTGTATGCTGAAAAGCAGGTTGAACTACGCGGCTGTGCGGAAACCCAACGTATCCTAGGTGTATCTGTAAAAACAGCCACTGAGGAAGACTGGTATACCGAATATCTCGGACCGATTCTTGCTGTCAAAGTGGTGACTGGTATGGATGAAGCGATTGAGCATATCAATAAGTATGGTTCACACCATACCGATGCCATCATCACCGAAAACTTTAGTCTAGCCCGTGAGTTCTTGGCGCGTGTTGATTCAAGCTCAGTCATGATCAATGCGTCTACACGCTTCGCCGATGGTTTTGAATATGGCTTAGGTGCAGAAATCGGGATTTCGACCGATAAAATCCATGCCCGTGGCCCAGTTGGCCTAGAAGGTTTAACCTCTCAAAAATGGATTGTGTTTGGCGACGGTCAAATCCGCCAATAATAGAAACGCCTATTGCAACACAGCAACACGATAAAGGCCATTTAATTGATCTTTATCGTGTTTTTATATACTCACATACAAAAATAATGATAAAACCTACAGATCAATTAAAAGCGTGTGTTATTTCCAGCCTATACTGATGAGGTTGATTTATAAACGGGTTGTATAGGCTAAAGTCTATCTTCGCCAAGATGACATCCCATGTTAAAACATTGCGCTTGATTCCACTGCCTTATGCATTGCAGCAAGATCAAAGTGTTCATCATAAAATTTACAATCTGTTAGGTGTTCAAACGTGGCTATATCTGTATTAGTAATTAACTGTGGTTCATCATCAATCAAATACGCACTCATCTCGGAACGCCGTGAAGATCGTATTTACGGTTTGGCAGAAAATCTGGGCGCAGCTGATGCCCGTATCAAAGGGATCACTCTGGGTGGCGAGCCATTAGAACTTTCAATTCCTTACGCAGATCATGCCAAAGCACTGGAAACCTTGTTGGCGCGTTTAGCCAACTACAATCCGCAAGCAATTGGACACCGTGTGGTACACGGTGGCAATATCACCAAAGCAGAACTGCTTACACCTGAACTCGTTGAACGTATTGAAGCCGCGACACCGCTTGCACCACTACACAATCCGGCACACCTCATCGGGATTGAAGCTACCATGCGCTTATTCCCGCAACTGCCACAGGTTGCTGTCTTTGATACCGCGTTCCATCAAACCATGCCTGAACACGCTTACCGTTATGCACTGCCACAATATTTATATACCGAACATCAAGTGCGCCGTTATGGCTTCCACGGCACCAGCCATGCCTATGTCACTGAACGTGCCAGCGAACTGGCGGGCACCAAGAATCAGGGTGGCTGGCTCAGTGCCCATTTAGGTAACGGTAGCTCAACCTGTGCCGTATGGAATGGGCATAGTGTCGATACCTCTATGGGTATGACCCCGCTTGAAGGCGTAGTCATGGGTACCCGCAGCGGCGATGTCGATCCAAGTCTGCATCTGTTCCTGGCCAGCAATCTGGGCTGGGACATCCAGAAAATTGACAGCATGCTCAATAAAGAAAGCGGTTTATTGGGCTTATCGGGCTTATCCAATGACATGCGCACCTTGGTAGAAGCCTCTGAAAATGGACATGAAGATGCAACGCTTGCGATTGAAGTGTTCTGCTATCGTCTGGCCAAATCTTTATCTGCTTTAAGTTGTGGCCTGCCACGTCTGGATGGTTTAGTCTTCACCGGCGGTATTGGCGAAAACTCAGCCTATGTCCGTGAAAAAACCTTGGGCTATTTATCTCATTTTGGTCTGCAATTTAGCAAAGAGAAAAATGATGCTTTGGCACGCGGTAGCGAAGGTCGTATTGATAATGGCACGGGCCCACAGATCTGGGTCATTCCAACCGATGAAGAAGGCCGTATTGCCAAAGAAACCCGTCAAGTGATTGAGCCAAACGCTTAATTTATTCAGAAATATAAAAGAGTGACCAAGTCAGTATGAATACGATTTTACTCATCCCTACCGGGGAAGGTGTTGGTTTAACCTCTGCCTGTCTCGGCATGATTTATGCGCTGGACTGTAAAGGGATCAATGCGGGTTTCCTCAAGCCATTTTCACAGATTGCCGATGCGCCTGTAGATCGCACCACCACCCTATACCACCATCTATTTCAACATCCTTCGGTTGAACCGATTAGCTATGAAAAGCTGACCCAACTGATTGCCTTGGGCGAAACCGATGAATTGCTGGAAGAAGCTGTAGCACTGCATCGCCAGATTGCCGCCAATCATGATGTGATTATTGTTGAAGGGCTCGTGCCGAATGGGCAAGATCATTTTGCCAGCGAAATCAATGCAGCACTCGCGCAAGCACTGGATGCCCAAGTGGTTCTGGTCAGTACGGCTGATCTGGCGGATGCCCGTAAAACAGCGGAAAAAGTTGATGCCCATTTACGCCAGTTTGGCGGCGCCGCATCGGCGCGTACCACTGGCGTGCTGTTTATGCGCACCAAAGGACTTCCTGAAGGCACCGCAGAAATTCCAGTAACGCTGGACCCAAGCTTACGCCTAGACCAGCACATCGAAGCCTTTGCTCTGGAACTGCAACGTTATAATCGTTATATGGGCACAAATGACCTACCGATTATTGGACTGGTACCATTCAGTAATATTCTGAGTGTGCCGCGTAGTCTGGATATTGCTCCTGTGATTAAAGGAACCTGGTTACATCAAGGTGAAGCCAAACAACGTCGCATTCTGCATACTAGTTTAATTGCATCCAATATCGAATCTGAGTTACATAAGTTTGTTGCGGGTGAACTGATTATTAGCGCCTCACAACGCACCGATGCCCTGTTAGCGGCTAGTCTTGCCAGTAGTAATGGCACACCGTTGGCTGGTCTGGTGTTAACCGAGCAAGCTGCGCCTGCAAGCAATGTACTCGAATTTTGCCAAAGTGCGATTAAACAAGGCTTGCCTATTTTGCACACGCCTTTAGACACTTTGGAAACGGCGCAACTGCTGCATCGTTTTGGCAATGAAATTCCAATTGATGATACTGAACGTGCCGAACAAGTGACGCGTTTTGTGTCCAGCCATATTGATAATCACTGGCTTGATCAACATACCCAGAACAATCTTCACCCTCGCCTGTCACCGTCTGCTTTCCGCTATGAACTGGTACAGAAATCGATTTCGGCCAAGAAACGGATTGTATTACCTGAGGGTGATGAACCTCGTACCGTACAGGCCGCAGTAATTTGCCAGACACGTGGTATTGCGCAATGTGTGTTATTGGCAAAACCAGAATCAGTGGCGGAAGTAGCGAAGGCACGCGGCATTCAACTGCCAAATGACTTAGAAATTATTGATCCGGATACTATTCGTGATCAATATATTGAACCGATGGTGGAACTGCGTAAAGGCAAGCTGGATGCCTTACAGGCCAAAGCACAGTTGCAAGATACCGTGGTGCTTGGCACCATGATGCTGGCGCTGGATCAAGTTGACGGTCTGGTTTCTGGTGCAATTCATACTACCGCGAATACCGTGCGCCCTGCATTTCAGTTGATCAAGACAGCACCAAACTATTCACTGGTGTCCTCAATCTTCTTTATGCTGTTGCCAGATGAAGTCTATGTCTATGGTGACTGTGCCATTAACCCGGATCCAAATGCCGAACAGCTGGCTGAAATTGCCATTCAGTCAGCAGATTCTGCTAAAGCTTTCGGTCTTGATCCGCGTATTGCCATGATCAGCTATTCGACAGGAACTTCCGGCACAGGGGCTGATGTCGAAAAAGTGGCTGAAGCCACCAAAATTGCACAACAGCGTCGCCCGGATTTATTGATTGACGGACCATTGCAATACGATGCTGCTTCAGTCGAAAGCGTCGGTCGCCAGAAAGCGCCTGATTCTCAAGTGGCGGGACGTGCCAACGTGTTTATCTTCCCGGACCTGAATACAGGCAATACCACCTATAAAGCGGTACAACGTGCAGCGAATGTAGTCAGTGTCGGTCCAATGTTGCAAGGCCTGAACAAACCCGTGAATGACTTGTCCCGTGGTGCATTGGTAGATGATATTGTATTTACCATTGCCTTGACCGCGATTCAGGCCAAACAGCAAGATTAAATTGATTATAGAGTCATAAAAAAAGCCATCTACACCAATAAAGAGTAGATGGCTTTTTTTTATTGTAGATGTTTTAATTAAGCACGTTTTGAAACCCCAATTCTTTTGAACTGCGGCCCCTTCACAAAGAAAATCGCATTACCGCATAGAATCAAAATCACCCCGATGACTGCATTCATTTGCCAGTGATAACCTTCCCATACCGTCGAGATGACCAAAGCCACCAAAGGAAACAGCAAAGTACTATACGCCGCCTTGCCTGCACCAATACGCCCCACCAGAAAGAAATAGGCAGTAAAGCCAATCACCGAGCCAAAGATTGCTAAATACAGCAACGCACTGACCGCACTAAAGGACATGCTTGGGAAAAAATTGTCCTGTTTAAACCATGAGATCAAAGCCATCAATAATGAACCATACAACATGGCATAGGCATTGGTGGTAAAAATATCCAGCCCATGTTTCTGATGTCGGGTACTGATCATATTCCCCAAAGAGAAACCATAGGTGCCTAGGATACATAGCCCGATACCGATCAGGGTATTGCGATTTAAAGTGGTGCCTACCACGTCATGCCAGAACAAGGCAATAATCCCCAGCACACCAAGTAAGGCGGCAGGATAAAAGCGTGAAGAAACCTGCTGAGAAAAAAATAATCGGGCATTAATGGTATTGAAAATCACCGCCATCGAGAAAATGACCGCTTCTAAACCACTACTGATATATTGCACCGCATAGTAGAAACAGACAAAGTTAAAGCCGAAAATACAGCAGGCCTGTAACATACAGAATAAGTGATCTTTAGCTGCCAGCTTTTGCAATTTCCGGCTGATCGCAATAAAACCAAATAAGATCAGTGCTGAGATAAAGAAACGCCAGAACACCGCAACATTGGCTGAAATTCCACTTTGTTGTTGCAAGGTAATGGCAATCCATGTGGTTCCCCAAATCACCACCACCAAAGCATATAACAGCGCATTCATCTCTTTTAAACCCAACTTAATCACTAGGACGATTATTTTGCGAGATTTGATGGCCCGGGTTCTTGCACAATCTTGCGGTGCTTATCATGAATTTGCGTTTTTCTATAGACTTTTTGACCAGATGACAAAACTGGCTGAACGTTCTACACTTAACTGGATCATATTTGGCACTGCGTATAGAAGATGAAATATCAGATTCTAGATCAATTACAGCAATATAAAGCGCAATTGCTCGACTCGGTAGAACTGGGTTCGGGTATGCAGTTGGCCATGTGGCAAAACAATCAGGATCGTGTCAGTGTCTGTAGTAATCACCATACCTTAAGCATGTATGTTCAAGGGGGTTATGAAAGCTATCAAAAGACGGCGCAAGGCTGGCACAATGGGGGTGGACCTGATCGGATGTGTCTGATGCCACAGGATTTTGAATCGACCTGGGATCTGCGTGATCCACTGACATTTGTACATTTGTACTATACCGAACAACATTTACAACGCGTGGCAGAACAAGTCTGGGATCGCGAACCCAGCCAGATCATCCTTAATCCGCAGATTTTTGTGGCGGACCCGCAAATTTCCATGCTCTATCGGCATTTTTTACTGAATGGTGCCTGGCAAGAACGTGAAAACCATTTGCAGATGAGTACCGCAACCACGCTATTACTGAATCATCTGATCAAAAATTACAGTCATGCCCAATGGCAAGCGCCTGAAGTCAAAGGTGGTCTCTCGCCTTATGTGCTTAAACAGTTACTGGAATGGATTGATCAACATCTCCATTTGAGTCTGACCTTATCGGATCTGGCTCAGCAAGCACAACTCAGCGAGTATCATTTTGCCCATATGTTCAAACAGTCAATGCAGATGCCTCCGCATCAGTATGTGATGCAACGTCGTCTTGAACTGGCACATCAGGCATTACACAGCAGCAGTCTGAATTTGACTGAAATTGCCACCCAATATGGCTTTAGCTCCAGTAGCCATTTTAGCAATCGTTTTAAAAAGCAGTTTGGTTATTCGCCCTCGCAAATCAGAAAAAACTAAAACAGAAATTTCTCCTGATATATTCTTACGTTCTGTTTTTCATTGTTAGACCTTTCGCCAAATCTGAGCTAAAACTCCCACAATCATTCCTTTTTGTCATATAATTTAGCCCGCCAGCTAATCGCCCGCTCAAGAGAAATTTGATATGACAACGATCATCAAACAAGATGACTTGATTACATCAATCAAGGATGCCCTGCAGTTTATTTCTTACTATCACCCGCAAGACTTCATCCAAGCGATGAGCCGTGCCTATGATCGTGAAGAAAACAAAGCTGCAAAAGATGCTATTGCACAGATCCTCATCAACTCACGTATGTGCGCTGAAGGTCACCGACCAATCTGTCAGGATACAGGGATTGTTAACGTTTTCCTTGAAGTTGGCCTGGACGTTAAATTTGATTTAACCATGAGTCTGGATGATGCAGTCAACGAAGGCGTACGCCAAGGTTACCTAGAGAACTCAAACGTACTACGTGCTTCAGTTTTAGCAGATCCGGCTTTTGGTCGCAAGAATACCAAAGACAATACCCCTGCTGTCATCCACTATAAACTCGTACCTGGGAATAAAGTCGATATTACCGTGGCTGCAAAAGGTGGCGGTTCAGAAAACAAATCTAAACTCGCGATGTTGAATCCGTCTGATTCAATCGTGGACTGGGTACTTAAAACTGTTCCAACCATGGGTGCAGGCTGGTGTCCACCAGGTATGCTCGGTATCGGTATCGGTGGTACTGCCGAAAAAGCCATGATGCTTGCAAAAGAAGCACTCATGGAAGAAATCAACATGGACGAATTACTTCGTCGTGGTCCACAAAACAAGATGGAAGAACTCCGTATCGAGATCTTCGAGAAAGTGAATGCATTAGGTATTGGTGCACAAGGTCTTGGTGGTTTAACCACAGTGCTTGATATTAAAATCAAGGATTACCCATGCCACGCAGCAGGTAAGCCAGTCGGTATGATTCCGAACTGTGCTGCAACTCGTCACGCGCACTTCCAGTTAGACGGTACAGGTGTCGCACATATTCAGGCACCAAAACTTGAAGACTACCCTGCTGTGACTTGGGATTCGTCTCAATCGAAGCGTGTCAACCTTGATACCATTACGCAAGAAGAAATGAATGCCTGGAAGCCAGGTGATACATTATTGTTGAACGGTACGATTTATACCGGTCGTGATGCTGCTCATAAGCGCATGGTCGACATGCTCAACAATGGCGAAGAGCTTCCAGTCGATCTAAAAGGTAAATTCATTTACTACGTGGGTCCAGTCGATCCAGTTGGCGATGAAGTAGTTGGTCCTGCTGGCCCTACAACAGCAACCCGTATGGACAAGTTTACCCGTCAAGTGTTAGAAGCAACTGGCTTGTTCGGCATGATCGGTAAAGCGGATCGTGGTCCAGCTGCAATTGAAGCAATCAAAGACAATCAGGCAACTTATTTGATGGCTGTTGGTGGCGCTGCTTACCTTGTGTCTAAAGCAGTCCGTGAAGCTGAAGTCGTTGCCTTTGCTGATTTAGGTATGGAAGCAATCTACAAGTTCGTGGTTGAAGATATGCCGGTCTCTGTTGCGGTTGATGTGAATGGTACTTCAATCCATGCCACTGCACCAAAAATCTGGCAAGCTAAAATTGGCAAGATTCCAGTGGTTGATGCCGCTGCGTCATAAATAATACTCATACAATAATCATAGCCGAATCATCGTATTCGGCTATTTTTTTGCCTAAAGCTTCTGTTAGATTATAAAGATGAGAAGAATAAGGAAATGCAAATGAATAAATATTTACTCAGCATGCTGCTTGGTCTGAGTTTACTTGGCAATATCCAGCATAGCTTTGCATCTCCTGCACAAAGCAAATCGATCAAAGAGCTGATCAAACTCAGTGATCTTGAACATGTCCTAAATACCTCACTGGATGAAATGCAGCCCACACTGGATCTTGAAGCTGAAAATATCCTGTTACGGGTGCTAGGCAAAGATGAACTTACCACCACGCAAGAGCATCTTGCGGTGCTGGAACTGAGTCAACTGCTCAAAGAAACCAGCGCAAAAATGTT
This sequence comes from Acinetobacter calcoaceticus, assembly GCF_051947995.1. Taxonomy (GTDB): domain Bacteria; phylum Pseudomonadota; class Gammaproteobacteria; order Pseudomonadales; family Moraxellaceae; genus Acinetobacter. Next base: position 25,521 of record NZ_JBLVVH010000013.1, read on the forward strand.
TGCCCGGCCTGAAACCATTCAGGCGATTGAAAAAATCTACATCGATTCGCTTAGTGAAGAAGAAGTCCAAGCCTATTTAAAATTTTTAAAGACACCGGAAGGCCAGTCGATTAACCAGAAAACCCTACAAATCACCACTCATGTTTTTCAATACATGAATAATATCAGTCAAAAAACCTTGAGCGATCCCCAACAAAGTTCACAGCTTAAAGCTCAGTTCCTGACGATTATTAAACCGTTAATTCAGGAAGAATAAACGGTCTTGTCACTGTCATGATTACCAGGTCAACGGATTCCACAACTTAAACGGTTTGACCAGATGCACTTCAGACTTTGCATTATACTTGGCCGGTTTTAACTCTTGTGGCTTAGAACGCACCTTGCCTGAAGCATCCTGTGCCACAAAGTTATAACTGGATGATTTTAGTCGGGTAAAGGCGATTTCCTGATGTGCCACTTTATCGGGCATGATCATAAATGGTCCCGTATGTTCACTACGGGAAATTTTATTTTCTTCGTCATACTTAATGAAATAGGTCTGAGCAGCATCGACGGTAAAGTCCAGATATTTCGGCTTTTGGAAATGGAGTCCAGCCAATGGTCGACTCACACTCAGACGATAGGTACCTGCGGGTAGCTCAAGCCAGTAATAGTGATTATGCAATAGACTTGGGATACGGTGTCCATTAATGAATAAATTGGCCGCAGCAATTTCCTGACGATTCCAACGCGTATCAGGACGATATAAATAGACCACTGCCGCTTGTTCATTTTGCGGTTTAACCGGCGCGAAATACTGCCCTAATTTCTGATTGACCCAGCCGCCCACACTAAAGCCGCCGACATGATATTGATCAAATAAACCTGGTTCTTTTTCTGTATCCACAGGGGGTAATGTTGCAGTCAGTGCGGTTGGTTTTTCTTCAACAGCTTTATGGCTTTGACAGCCAGCGAGCACCCCTGCACAACATAATGACACTATTAAATAACGCATGACATCCCTCAAGGCGTTTTCTTGAATTTATTTTTAACAACGCAAAACTATGCGGATTTTTTTCAATTTTAAGATTAACACCTCGTTGCCCAATTGCAAATAAAAAAAGCATGAAAAGCCAAGCCTTTCATGCTTTTTCAGATGGACGAGAATTAAGCCGATTTAGAATCGACCACCTTCAAATCCTTCTTTTCAATCAGTTCGGGTGTACCTGTCTGTGGTAGACGTTCCGGTTTAAAGGTTGGCTTCGCCGTACCATTAATCACCGCTTCATCTACAATAACCGTGCCTACATCAGTACGACTTGGTAAGTCATACATGGTTTCAAGCAAGACATTTTCCAGAATTGAACGCAGACCACGTGCACCAGTATTACGATCCAGCGCTTTCTTCGCAACAGCACGTAATGCAGACTCATCAAAGACCAGATCGACATCTTCCATCGTGAACAGGTACTGGTATTGACGCGTCAATGCATTTTTAGGCTCTGTCAGAATCTGCATCAATGCTTCTTCATCCAACTCTTCTAAAGTGGCAATCACGGGCAAACGACCAATAAATTCAGGAATCAAACCGAATTTAACCAGATCCGTTGCTTCAACCTGACGGAACAATTCAGAGACTTTTTTACTGTCATCTTTATTCTTCACATCCGCGGTAAAACCAATCCCGCCCTTCTCTTGACGTTGCTGTACGATTTTCTCCAGACCAGAGAATGCACCACCACAAATAAACAGGATATTGGCAGTATCAATCTGGATGAATTCCTGCTGTGGATGCTTACGACCACCTTGTGGCGGAATAGAAGCAACCGTACCTTCAATCATTTTTAATAATGCTTGTTGTACGCCTTCGCCAGACACATCACGGGTAATTGAAGGATTTTCAGATTTACGCGTAATCTTATCAATCTCATCAATATAGATAATGCCTTTCTGCGCTTTCTCTACATCGTAATCGGCTTTTTGCAATAACTTCTGCACGATGTTTTCAACATCTTCACCCACATAACCGGCTTCGGTTAAGGTGGTTGCATCTGCCATCGCAAAAGGTACATCAAGTAAACGTGCCAGCGTTTGCGCCAGTAATGTTTTACCTGAACCTGTAGGGCCGATCAGCAAAATATTACTTTTCGCAATTTCAATATCCTGATGCCCATGAGTCGACTGGCCCACTTTCAAACGTTTATAGTGGTTATAGACGGCAACAGATAAGGTTTTTTTGGCAACATCTTGCCCAATGACATATTGGTCCAAGGCAGCACGTATTTCGTGTGGTTTCGGCAAAGCTTTAGTTGCCCAATCGCCAGCTTCAACTTGTTGACTGGTTTGTACCAGATCCAAGCAGACATCCACACACTCATTACAAATATATGCGTCCTCACCAGCAATCAATTTTCCAACTTCAGATTGCGTCTTACCACAAAATGAACAATGTTTTTGTCCTTGAGGATGTTCGGACATATTTACTCCACAACTTAAATCTTAAACTTAGGTCCTAAATCAGGGACGTTTGCTTAGCACTTCATCTACTAAACCATATTCTTTGGCTGCTTGTGCAGTCATGAAATTGTCACGATCTGTGTCACGCGCAACCGTTTCATAATCCTGACCACTATGTTCAGCCATCAGGCGGTTTAAACGTTCTTTGATAAACAGAATTTCACGCGCATGAATTTCGATATCAGAGGCCTGACCACGGAAACCACCGAGTGGCTGGTGAATCATGACACGTGCATTTTCCAGACAGTAGCGTTTCCCTTTCGCGCCCGCATTTAACAAGAATGCACCCATTGATGCAGCTTGACCCATGCAGTAAGTGACAACATCAGGTTTAATAAACTGCATGGTGTCATAAATCGCCATACCCGCAGTGACTGAGCCACCTGGTGAGTTGATATAAAGGTGGATGTCTTTTTCTGGATTTTCTGCTTCAAGAAATAACATCTGCGCAACGATTAAGTTCGCCATGTTATCTTCAACTTCACCCGTTAAGAAAATAACACGCTCACGTAATAGACGTGAAAAAATATCGAATGAACGCTCACCACGAGAGGATTGTTCAACGACAACAGGAACTAAAGCATTTTCAATTGTTGGAACATACATATGTTTACTTATTCCTAAATTATTGTGACCCGATCTATGCCAACAATATGAGGGATAATCGATGAAATTGCAAAAGGTTCAATCTGAAATATTCGATTATTTAGACTAAAATCTGGTAATTTTTCGAGAAATTAACACTTTCATAACATAGGGTTTTAAGCACTTGCAGCAATACTTTCGAGGATAGAAATTTTCGAATTCTGCCAGCCCTGCTCTCCAGTATTTCGCATACGAGAGAATAGAACGAAATTAGAGCCTTAACTGCTCAATTCATTTCTTTAACGATTTACCGAATATATAACTTAATGCTAAAGAAAAAAGGCGCATTAAGCGCCTTTTTTCTTTAATCAACTTTTGAAAGATTAGCCACGACGAGCTTGTTGTTCTTTCAATAAGTCTTCGTAGCTAATCGCAACATCTTTTACTTTAGCAGCAGCCAAGATGTGATCAACCACTTGATCTTCTAACACAACAGCTTCAATTTGAGCGCGTTGTTGTTTGTCATTTTTGAAGTATTCAACCACTTCAGTTGGATCTTCATAAGAAGAAGCCATGTCATCGATGTAAGCATCAACACGTGATTGGTCAACTTCAAGTTTAGCATCAGCCAATACTTTGCTTACCAATACGCCAAGCTTCACTGATTTTTCAGCTTGTTCTTTGAACAATTCATCTGGAAGCATGCTGCTGTCAAATGCGCCTGCACCTTGAGCACCAAACTGTTGAGTGAATTGCTGGATCATTTGTTGACGTTGACGGTCAATTTCTTGAGCAACCATAGACGCTGGAACTTCGATTTCGTTCGCAGCCACAAGCGCATCAAATGCCGCTTGTTTAACTTGGTTACGAAGACCGTTGCGAACTTCACGTTCCATATTCTTACGAACGTCAGCTTTTAACTTGTCTAAGCCTTCTTCTTCAGTTAAACCAAAGATTTTTAAGAATTCAGCATCGATTTCTGGAAGTTTAGGTTTTTCAACTTGCTTCACAGTGATTTTGAATTGAGCCGCTTTACCCGCCAAGTTTTCAGCTTGGTAATCTTCTGGGAAAGTCACGTCAATTACTTTCTCTTCGCCAGCTTTCATACCAACGATACCGTCTTCGAAACCTGGGATCATACGACCTGAACCAAGTACAAGTTTAAAGTCTTCAGCAGCGCCGCCTTCAAACTTCTCACCATCAACAGTACCTTCGAAGTCGAAAGTCACTTGCATGTCTTTCTTCGCCATACCTTTGGTTACAGCCCAAGTTTGACGTTGTTTTTGCAAGTTTTCGATCATCACGTCAACGTCTTTATCGTTGATTTCTGATGATTTACGTTCGACTTCCAAATCAGCGAAAGATTTCACTTCCACTTCTGGGTAAACTTCAACAGTTGCTTCAAAAACTAAAGCATCATCTTTGTTTTCAACTTTCTCAATGTTTGGCATACCCACTGCATTGATTTTTTCTTGTTGAATTGCTTCGAATACGGTGTCACGAATGACGTCATTCACAACTTCTTGATAAATGCCCGCACCATATTCACGGCGGACAACATTTAAAGGCACTTTACCTGGACGGAAGCCGTTGATCTTCACAGTTTTGGCAGTGCGTTTTAAGCGAGCTTCAAACTGCTCGTTAACACGGCTCGTCGGTACAGAAACATTTAAACGACGGGCAACGCCCGAAACCGCTTCAGTCGTTACTTGCATGGCTTCCTCGATATATAGTTAGTAGTAACAATTTTTAAAGTGCCACATTATATGACAACTTTCAGGATATACAAAATCGGATGCTAAAAAAGCAAATATATTTCCAATTTCAGGCAAAATCATAGTTTTCTTAAATGAATCTTAAATAGAATGTTACTTTTTGTTGTTAATGATAAATATTATCACTATAATTCGCACTGATTTTGAGCATTTTTCTATTTTTCTCGTCCAGCTTTGGAACTCTAGTTATGAGTAAATTTAATTTATCCCCGCTTTCTTTTGCATTACTTGGGGTAATGACCACTTCGGCTTTTGCAGACACCACAACAACACCTGAAAACACCAATACACACCAGCTTGCTACCATTGTGGTTTCCGCTTCTGGTTTCGAACAAGATATTAAAAATGCACCAGCCTCAATTAGCGTTGTCACTAAAGAAGATATTGAAAAGAAAAATGCAACCAGCATTGCAGATCTACTTTCAGATGTCCCTGGCATCGACATCCGTGATGGGATTGGAAAAACCTCTGGCTTAAATATTAAAATGCGTGGCTTAGGCAATGAATACAGCCTGATTCTGATTGATGGTCGCCGCCAAACCACTTCTTCGGATGTAACACCAAACGGTTTTGGAGAATCAGCAAATGGCTTTTTACCCCCACTCGCTTCAATTGAACGGATTGAAGTCATTCGTGGACCAATGGCAACGCGCTATGGTTCTGAGGCAATGGGTGGTGTCATTAATATTATTACCAAGAAAATTAGTGATGAATGGAATGGTAATGTCACGCTGAGCGGCAATGTGATGGAACATGGCGGCGAAGCCGACTCATGGAAAACTAGCGTCGTGGTGAATGGTCCAATTATTCAGGACAAGCTAGGCCTCCAGTTACGTGGTTCTTATTTAGATCGCCAAAAGTCAGAACGGGTTCCAGGCACTTCAGGTCGTGATCCACGTCCAAGTGAAGCAGATATTTATGATGTCGGTGGAAAATTATCATTTAAATTGGATGATCAGAATAGCTTCTGGGTAGATGGTTTTCACTCAAGTCAAACTTATAAAAATGACGATAACCGTTTAGGTACACTGGATACACCAGCACGAGCCAATGGCTATAAAGACGAGCTGGAATTCAAACGGGACCAGATTGCTGCAGGTCACCATGGTGACTATAGTTTTGGTCAATGGAACTCTTATGTCAGCCAGACTAAAACCGAAACAATTGGCCGTACCATTCCAAGAAACACTTTCCCTGGGAATGCAGCAGCAGGTCAGGACCGCACCTTAAAAAATACGGATTTTGTTGCCGACACACACGTGGTTATGCCAATTGCAGATCACAAACTTACTGTCGGTGCTGAATATAAAGAAGCAAAAATTGCAGATGATATTGCTGGTCTTGGTGCAACATTCAAAAAAGACTCGTTCTCTGTTTATGCTGAAGATGAATGGCGCATCCTAGATAACCTTGGCTTTACGCTCGGTGGTCGTTATGAAGATCACTCAGGTTTCGGGGGGCAATTTAGCCCGCGCGCTTACCTCGTTTGGAATGCAAATGACGAACTTACAATTAAAGGTGGTGTCAGCACAGGTTATAAGGCCCCTTCTGCAAAAGACCTTCACAATGGTGTTATTAGCGTAGGAAATCAAGGCGGTACATTTAATGTTGGCTCTCCTAACTTAAAACCAGAAGAATCAACCAACTATGAACTTGGCTTCAACTATAACAACGGCAATTTAGACCTCACCACCACAGCATTCTTTAATAAGATTAAGAACCTGATTACTGATGGACCTGAATTACTGAACTGTTTCTCTGAAAAAAATCCAAATCAACCCGGTTGTGTGAGCTATGGATCACATATTAATCAGGGTACATTTGCACAAAAAATCAATGCAGATGAAGCTGAAACCAAAGGTGTTGAACTCAGTCTGAAATACAGCATTATTCCTGAATGGGACATTAAAGCTGCATACACCTATATGGAATCAGAAATTACCAAAGGTAAGAACAAAGGTTCTTATCTAAGTAATGTTCCTAAAAATGCATTTAATATGACCTCAACCTGGCACATCAATGATGCATTTGATGTATGGTTACAACATGAATATAAGTCAGACCGTAAGCGCTACAATACAGAGCAAACCGCAGGTGATGCCGCTATTATTTATAATGCAACTAACAATAAATTAAAGGGTTATAACTTATTTAATTTAGGTGCAAGTTATCGTGTAAATGATCAATTGCGTTTCAATGGTTCAGTGAACAACTTGCTCGACAAAGACTTTAGCAGCAATGGTTCATATATTGATGCCAATGGTAATCCGGCTTCTTATTATGACTATATGCAAATTAGTTCAGGCATGTCTGGGACTTATCTGGCAGGCCGTAACTACTGGTTATCTGTATCCTACGACTTCTAAGTAATCTATACATCACTATATAAAAAACCTGCTCATGCAGGTTTTTTTACACTTGTCCCCCGCTCATACCATGCTTTTTAAAGTCATCGCTTTGACAATTTTTTATACTCAGAGTTTAAATTCAACTTTAAAATTTCTATTGTCTTCACTTTTAAACCTTGAGCATCTTGTTTAGGGCCCAAGGTTCAGATCATCTTCACTTTTCCATTAAAAATAACAAGCTGATATTCAAAAGCTTTCATATTGAGTGGCTATTGAAAAAACAGAATTCACTTCATTCGAATGAAAAAAATAATTAAATCTAAATAAAAAATTAACTCTTAATGCATAATCGCTTTTCCAGATTAAAGAAAAAAATCAACAAATTAACTACATTTAAGAACAAAACTTTATTCGTATTTCCATAATTAAAAGCTTAAGGAATTGGAAAAATCAATTTCAAACAAATGCATATAGAAATAAGAATGATTATTCTTTGCATGAATTTTTATACTGTTTAGGCGTGTCTCATGTCGTTTATCAAATCACGGAAGAAACTTGTCTCTTCTGCAATTGCATCATCCCTTTCGGTCATTGCAGTACCTGCGATTGCACAAGAACAACCCGTTCAACTCCCAACTATTCATGCGCATGCAGAACAAGAACAGAGCCTCAAGGTAGATAACTCTGCAAATGCAAAATTTGTTGCACCCCTTAAAGACACACCAAAAACCGTCTCTATCCTTTCCCAAAAACTAATTAAAGATACCAACTCAAATACCTTACTTGAGGCGCTTCGTTACGAACCAGGGATTACTTTAGGTGCGGGTGAAGGTGGTACGCCATTTACAGATATGCCCTATATTCGCGGTTATAGTGGTCAATCATCAATTTATGTAGATGGCGTACGTAACACCACCTCACAAAGCCGCGACATGTTTGCGATTGAACAGGTCGAAGTCATTAAAGGTTCTTCTTCTGCCCTCGGTGGAGGCGGCAGTGTGGGTGGTAGCATTAATCTGATCCCGAAAGTGGCCCATCAAGGTGATGTATATCAGGGCAGCATTCAGGGGGGTACCGATAACTATCGCCATATCCAGCTGGATGCCAATAAAGATTTCGGCAATGGTATCGCAGGTCGTGTTGTGGTGATGGGCCATGAAAATGAAAAACCGGGTCAACACAATGGTGCAGAATTTGCTCGTGCAGGTCTCGCATCAAGCCTCGCTTTTGGCTTAGATACAGCAACACGCGGTACATTCAGCTATTACTATTTACGTAGTAATGATGAACCAGATGCTGGTATTCCATTTAATAATCCAACACGCGCTCCTGCGGGCGTAACGCTTAATCCAGGTGATGGTCGCCCAGTGAGCGTCAAAGCTGGCACCTATTATGGCTGGAAAGATCGTGATTTTGACAAACGTGAAAATCACATTGGTACCTTCAAGTTGGAACATGATTTCAATGAAGATCTGACCTTATCAAATGTAATGACTTATAACAAATCAAAGTCGGACTATGTCTATACCAATGCGGATGACTCAAATGGCAATATTTACCGCGGTACAATTGCTCGCCGTGCTTTAAGCCGTATTCTGGATACCGATGCGTATAGCGATCAGCTTTCTTTAAGAGGCAAGTTCAACACTGGTGCATTTAAACATTCATTTAATGTAGGTACTGAGTGGAGCTATCAAAATACCGATCAGGGCATGCATACCTTTACCAATGCGGCTGGCCAAACAACTTCAACTATTCTGGCTTCGAATGTCAGTGGTTGTGACACAGCTTCCGCTACGTCAAATGGCTGGTGTACTGGTTTAAATAATCCGGGCAATGGTCGCTTTACTGACAGTTTGGGCAGCATCAAAGGTCAGTCAACAACACGTAGCCGTACTGTCTCTGTTTATGCTCTAGACAGTATTGAATTTAATCCACAATGGTTACTTAACCTAGGTGTTCGTTGGGACAAATTTGATACCGAGAAGAAATACAATAAAGATGTTTACAAAACAGATGCGAATAGAGCTTATACCTCTGTCGTTGATATTTCTAAAGGTACTAAATACGAAAGCGATGCTGACTTCTTTACTTATCAGGCCGGTTTAGTGTTTAAGCCAACTGAAGCTGGTAGTATCTATGCAAGTTTTGCCACCTCTGCAAACCCAGTCGGAGTTTTAGCAGAAGGTGATAGCAGTGATAATGCGCTCGGTACGACAGATATTGTGAATAACCTGAAGCCTGAAGAAGCACGGACTTTTGAAATCGGAACCAAATGGGACCTGTTTAATGAACGTGCAAATCTAACTGCAGCTATTTTCCGTACTGAAAAGCAAAATACCCGTATTCAAATTGATCCAACCACAACCACCAATGCAGGTGAAAGTAAAGTAGATGGATTTGAAGTGAGCTTAAACGGCAAAATTACCAATAAATGGGATATTGCTGCAGGTTATAGCTATCTGGACAGCGAAATCACTAAGGCAGCTTATAACGCAGTCGCGCAAGAAGGTAAACCACTTCCATTCGTTGCGAAAAACAGTGCAACTTTATGGTCAACATATAAAGTATTACCGAACTTAACACTAGGTGCGGGCGCAGAATATCGTGATCAAGTGTTTGTAAACACAACAGCACCGAAATTCTTGCCAACTTATACCATCTACAATGCAATGGCAAAATACGATGTAAACAAAAATGTGAATTTACAACTTAACGTGAATAACATTGGCGATAAACGTTACTTTACCAGCGCACATGCTGCACATTATGCATTTGAAGGTAATGGTCGTAACGCGGTACTTGCTGTTAATTTTAAATACTAAGTAATAGCGCCATAATAACTTTATGGCATTCAACTGAGTTCATATAAAATAGCCTCGTCATGAGGCTATTTTTACAAATGCAATAAATATTCAAAAGGTGTTCAGCGTGATCCATCATATTCCCAATGTATTAAGCAAACAACAAGTTGCAGAATTCCGCCAGTTAATGGCAGATGCAAATTGGGTGGGTGGAAAAGTGACTGCGGGGACCCTCTCTGCTTCAGTGAAACAAAATCAGCAGCTCTCAGAACAAGATCCCCTGACCCATGCGCTTAGTGATATTGTGATCAAAGCGATCTGGCAACATCCACTGTTTCAGGCTGCGGCATTACCGCATAAAATCATTCCGCCCCTGTTCAATCGTTATGATGAATCTGAAAGCTTTGGCTTCCATGTCGACAACTCGATTCGCCTGATTCGTGGTACATCCGAGCAAATCCGCACCGATTTATCCTGCACCCTGTTCTTAAGCGAACCAGAAGAATATGAAGGTGGAGAACTGGTGGTCGAGGATACCTATGGCTACCATGAGATTAAACTCCCTGCCGGTGATGTGGTGCTTTATCCATCAACCAGTTTGCATGAAGTCAGTAGTATTAACTCTGGCACCCGTTTCGCTTCATTCTTCTGGGTCCAAAGTCTGGTTCGGGACGATAGTAAGCGCCACCTCTTGTTTACACTAGATGAAAGCATCCGTGAATTGCGTAAAACTCATGGCGATGCTTATCCAGAAGTGATGAAACTCACCAATATTTACCATAACCTGATCCGGATGTGGTCTGAACTCTAATTCGCATACTTTTCAAAGCTTAGAGATAAAATTAATTTTTTTATCTCTAATTCATAAAATTACGGGAAATTTTCCCCATTAAAATTAAAATAGTGCAAAAAACAGGGAAATATTTTCCATTCATTGTCTTTAAAATGTTTTATAGACCTTTGCAGCCGTCTGTATTTTCGCCTAGACTGATCCCAGTTAGATGATTAATATAACTGCAAAATTAAATAACCCATACGAATGGTAGACGATGAAAACAAATCGCGGCTTTACCCACCCGTCTCATACAACACATCTTGCTGCTCTTCTCCTGATGCTGCGCCTCGCGCGCGTATAAATTTTTGCCTACATTTTTAGGCTCTCGATCCCCAGATTCGCTTTAAATTAATTCTTATAGACACCATATATATTTGTAGCACGTTGCCTTTTATTTGACTCAGCAACCATGCTACGACAAGGAGTTATCTCATGATGTTGGCTGACCCAAGCAAAAAATACCGCCGTATGTACCAGCGCGTCGATTTACCCGATCGCCAGTGGCCAAATAAAGAAATCAATCAAGCGCCAATCTGGATGAGCACTGACCTTCGTGACGGTAATCAGGCAATTTTTGAACCAATGAACATGGAACAAAAATTAAAAATGTTCCACATGTTGGTCAAGATTGGCTTTAAACATATTGAAATCGGCTTCCCTTCTGCTTCACAAATCGACTTCGACTTCACCCGTATGTTAATCGAAGAAAATTTGATTCCGGATGATGTTTATATCGAAGTATTGGTGCAAGCGCGTGATCACTTGATTGAACGTACTTTTGAAGCATTGGTCGGTGCAGAACGTGCCATCGTGCATATCTACAACTCAAACTCGCCGACTTTCCGCAAGAAAGTCTTGAATGTCGATGCCAATGGTTCAAAACAACTTGCCATTAACGCGGCAACCAAAGTGAAAGAATATGCGGCACAATATCCTGCAACAGAATGGATTTTCCAGTACAGCCCAGAATGTTTCTCTGCAACCGAATTAGAAGTCGCCAAAGATGTCTGTGACGCGGTAACTGAAATCTGGGAAGCTTCACCAACCAATAAAGTCATCTTGAACTTGCCTGCAACTGTGGAAGTGTCGACGCCGAATGTCTATGCCGATCAAATCGAATGGATGCACCGCAACTTGGCACGTCGTGATGGTGTGATTATCTCGGTTCACTGTCACAATGACCGTGGTTGTGGTATCGCAGCCTCTGAATTGGCAATTATGGCGGGTGCTGACCGCGTTGAAGGCTGTGTGTTTGGGAATGGCGAACGTACCGGTAACGTTGACGTTGCGGCAATTGCCTTGAACATGTATACCCAGGGTGTTGCACCGAACTTGGACTTCTCCAATATCAATGAAGTAATTGCAACGGTCGAAGAATGTACGGGTTTACCTGTGCATCCTCGTCATCCATATGCCGGTGATTTAGTCTTTACCGCGTTCTCTGGTTCACATCAGGATGCGATTAAGAAAGGCTTCGAATTCCAGAAAAACGAAGAAATTTGGGATATGCCGTATTTACCAATCGATCCTAAAGATTTAGGTCGTGACTATGATGCGGTGATCCGTGTGAATAGCCAATCTGGTAAAGGCGGTATTGCTTACTTGTTAGAATCGAATTACAACGTTGCCTTGCCACGTCGTGTTCAAATCGAATTCAGCCAGATCGTACAGCAACATACCGATGAAAATGGTACTGAAATCAGCGCCCATGAAATCTGGTCTTTATTTGAAAAAACCTATGTGGATGTAAAAAACAGTCATTATCATACCAAACATTATCAATTGTCGGATATTAATGGTACACAAATCATTGAATTAGACGTTGAAATTGACGGCGAAATTCAACGCCTACGCGGTGAAGGCAATGGCCCGATCTCGGCCATGTTAAATGCTTTACAGTTACCGATTGACGTGGTGAACTACGAAGAGCGCAGCATCAGTTCAGGTGCCAATGCCAAAGCCCTTGCCTTGATTGAGCTTCAGGTGAAAGGTACAGGTAAGAGTGCATTCGGTGCTGGCGTACATGACAACATCGTGACCTCATCAATTGAAGCTATTATTGCATGTACCAACCGCTTGATCGAGCAAGGTGTGTTGACCACCGACCAAGTGGCTGCCGCAGCCGTGTAGATCAGTGAAATATCACATAATCGTCAGTAAAGCTGAGTTGTAATATCAGAAAAAATGACTTTTGAAAGGATACCTGAATTGGTATCCTTTTATTATTAATGATTTATTATAGGGCGAATCATTCCAGTGTCTTTTCCATCGGATTCAGTGGGTTTAGTCACTCCACAAAAGTTTCAATTTGAACAACCGCTAGAGCTTGAATGTGGTCGCATATTGCCACGTTTTGATTTAATGGTTGAAACCTATGGAACACTCAATGCAGATAAATCCAATGCCATTCTGATTTGTCATGCACTCTCAGGACATCATCACGCTGCCGGCTATCATCATGAGGATGATAAAAAAGCAGGTTGGTGGGACAGCTGTATTGGACCAGGAAAAGCAATTGATACCGATCATTTCTTTGTTGTTTCATTAAATAATATCGGGGGCTGTAGCGGCTCTACCGGCCCAACCTCACCGAATCCAGAAAATGAAAATCGCCCTTATGGTCCAGACTTTCCACTGGTCACCGTACGGGACTGGGTCAAAACCCAAGCGATGCTGTCCGACCGACTTGGTGTCGACGTCTGGTATTCCATTATTGGTGGATCTTTAGGCGGCATGCAAGCCTTGCAATGGTCTCTAGATTATCCGGATCGCCTCAAAAAATGTGCCGTGATAGCCAGCGCCCCTAAACTCTCGGCTCAAAATATTGCCTTTAACGAGGTGGCACGCCAATCAATTCTGTCTGATCCAGACTTCCATCATGGCCGCTATCTGGAAAATGACAGCTATCCGAAACGCGGCCTGATTCTGGCACGTATGGTTGGGCATATTACCTACTTATCTGAAGAAGCCATGAAGCAGAAATTTGGCCGTGACCTCAAGTCAGGCAAATTTATGTATGGTTTCGATGTCGAATTTCAGGTTGAAAGCTATTTGCGTTACCAAGGCGAACAATTTAGTCGTAATTTCGATGCAAATACTTACTTGATTATGACCAAGGCACTGGATTATTTTGACCCTTCCCGTGAATATGAGCACTCTTTAACAAAGGCCATGAGTAAGCCAAAATGCCAGTTTCTGGTGATTTCATTTACCACGGACTGGCGTTTTAGTCCGAGCCGTTCACAGGAACTGGTGGATGCCTTGATTGATAATCATAAGCCTGTCAGCTACCTAGATATTGATGCCGAGCAAGGTCACGACTCATTCTTGTTCCCTATTCCCCTCTATGTAAAAACACTACGGGCATTTTTAGGTGGAGAACAACAGTTGCAATCGACACGACAGGAGCAGCACTGATGCGTATAGATCAACAACTTGCCGAAAAATGGATTAACCCGAACTCTAGCGTGTTAGACTTAGGCTGTGGTGATGGTGAATTGCTGGCTCACATGAGCAAACAGCATAATATTCGTGCCTATGGGTTAGAAATTGATCAAGAAAAGATTGCAATTGCCATCAGTCGGGGGTTAAATATTATCCAACAGGACTTGAACCTCGGTTTAAGCCGCTTTGCCGACCAGTCTTTTGACTCTGTGGTTATGGCACAAGCTTTGCAAGCTGTAGATGCACCCGATGTATTACTCCGTGATATGGTGCGTGTCGGCAAACAGGCAATTATTACTTTTCCAAACTTTGCGCATTGGAAGACGCGTTCTTTTCTTGCATTAAAAGGGAAAATGCCTGTTTCGGAAGCTTTACCTTATATGTGGTATAACACCCCGAATATTCATTTATGTACTTTCCGTGACTTTGAAGCCTTATGTGCCGAGAACCGGATTAAAATTATTAATCGACTTGCCGTTAATGGTGACCAACAAGGTAGTATGCTCAGCAAGCATATGCCGAACCTATTTGGTGAAGTCGCAATTTATCGAGTGAGCGCTCTATGAAAAAGACATTAATCAGCACATTTTTATTTGGTCTGATCAGTATACAAGCGCACGCTGACTATGTTGCCCAACCACAATCGGTCGCAACACAGGCAGCGCGTTATTCAGTGATGGACATCGGTGGATTACAAAGCGCAGCCAAATCTGGTCAGGCGGGGGCACAATTTTATTTAGCGACCCGTTACCAGTATGGTAAAGACGTGGCTAAAGATGAGAAACAGGCATTTACCTTATTCAAGGCTGCTGCGGACCAAGGTTTATCTGCAGCACAATTGAATGTGGGCCGTATGTATGCCGATGGTATCGGCACCAAGAAAGACGAAGCTTTGGCTCGTAAATATTTTGAGAAAGCAGCCAGCAATGGCGATAATCGTGCCAGCTTTAATCTTGCCATGATGGAAGAGCAAAAGAAAAACTATATGGGTGCTTATCAGTGGTATGAGCTTTCAACCCGTGATGGCATGCTCGATACCAAAGTGATCAAACTTTCTGAAGGTAAGAAAACGGCGTTGGCTGCAAACTTGACCCAAGACCAGATTCGTACTGCACGTGACCGTGCTGATAAATGGATTCAAGCGCAATAATCTTGTTTAGATCGATTGAGTGATATAAAAACCGACTTATAAGAGTCGGTTTTTTATTTAGATCTAATTTTTAGTTGCCTGTTAAACGCTTCGATCAAAGTTCTTTTACTTTTCTGGTTCTAAATAGATAATACCAACATCTACCTTTTCCAAAATTCTCGCCCCAGGATTCTCTTTAATATCTTCAAGAGATTTTCCATTTGAATAATCCACTATTCTAGGCTCATAATCTTCAAAAAAAACATAAATTTGTGGGGCGCTAGCGGACATTTTTTTTAGTTTCGGCCTAAAAAAATAATAAGACTCGGCCTTAGGGGTAATCTTAAATCGACCATGCTCATCTGTTTTAATACTTGTATCATCGTTAAGGCTATACCCGATATATCCTTCTCTACTAGAAATGGGATTTTTTGTTTTAATATCAAAAACTTGCCCATAAACCTCTGGTTTTAAATAATAGTTTTTAGGTGTACAAGCAATCAGCCCTGCAATGCAAAATACAAAAAAAATTATCTTCATAGTTGTATACACAAAAATTTATTGTTTAGATGTGAAGATAAAATTCCAAATAGCATTCATCATAGATACCAAAATCAACTATATCCATATTAAAATCAAAAACTTAACTAATTTAATTTATAATTTATCTTTATAAATCTTTTTAATTTATCAGATTTATAAAACTCCATACACTTTTGGAAAATAGCATTACTTTTTTCTGAGCTAGACTCAACATAAATTGGTAAATTTTCTTTATAAAAATATTTTGTATTCGATTTAACAAAGTCTGAAAGAGCAAGTTGTTGTTCAGGTGTCCCCACATTAAATGAAGAATAGTCCCTTAAATTTTCTCTTTGATAGGCTTTAATTTTCTCATAATTATCATCTAGACAAACTTTCAAAGCAAAATCATTTGGGTTTAGTTGAACTGAGTTCGCCTCTACTTTAAAAAAAGAACTCAAAAATACAATCAACAGAAGACTTATTACTTTCATTTACTTTAACTCCCAAAATGATATTTTCGTCGTTTGAACTACCTTTACCTTAAACCCCTTATCAAAATAAGGCATTTCCCTCATAAACCAAAAATAATATTCCATAGAAGATGGAACATTATGATCACTAGGCCCCACATACAGTAAATTTCTACCATCCCAAAGCGTAAAATGCCCTGATGCATTACCCCAACCCGTTACATCGAACACAACAATTCCCTTTTTACCTTTGATTTTTTGTAAAATATTAGTTTGAACACCAGTAATTCGCTCTTTAGCTTGAGCCGATTGGATAGCATTAACCTTTATAGGAGTATAAGATATATCTGGGCTTTTAAATCTGTTAAACATGAATGTCTTTAAATCTTTAACTCTTAACCAATAATTAAATTTGTCCTCTCCAACTAAATTTCCTCCTGCTGGTGCTTGAGGCAAACGGATACCAGATCGATTTAATGCGTAAGACATACGAGCAGCACATGTATTTTCCCAGTCCCTAGGATTCTCTCTTGCTAATTGAGCAAATCTTTGAGATACCATAGGATAGAAATTACTACTGGTTATATTTTCTTTAGGATAGCTAGAAAACATATCATTCCATGCCGGCCTATTTACTTTAATTTTTGAAGCGCTATTTCCTGCAGAGGCGGTTAACTGAGCCATACACTATTATCCTATTTTAAATTTAATTTCTTATTTTTGAATACGTTTTTCAGAACAACCTCACCATTAGCATTTACTGGTCCCTGAACTTTCATTTCTTTTAAGTTATCAAAAATAAAATCTCCATCATCGTACTTTAAAGTAATTTCAACGATCTCTCCCTCAGAGTAATTTATCGTTTTGACATGCAAATTCATATCTACAAAATGTCGAGACTCTGTCTCCAATTTTATGAAATCATCCCCATAACTCCAAAAAATTTCTTTTATTTCTTTTTGAGTTGAAGAAATGAATTTATTTTCATTTGTTTTTTCTTGTGATTGCGTATAAGAATGACCACTACTCCCAACAACATGTGTTTGTTGAGGCATGATGGTTGCACCACACGTTAGCTTATCACCAACGTAAGCGACAGGTTTACCATCAAAAATGACATGATCATGGCTTTTTATTACTGTAGACCAGCATCTACATTTAGGGCAAAAATGCCCATCTCCCGCCCTTACAAATAAATTTCCCTGCTGAGAACTCATCATTTGGGTTGCTGGAATCATGCCACCGTGATCTGTAAATGCATTATGAATTGCAAAACCTTTTGCCATAATTTAGTCCTTTAGAGAGGTATCAGAACTTAGAAATTGATCAATTTTTGGCTGATCTTTAAAAATACGTATCGCAACGGATGTATTTGGACTATCAATAATCTCATCACCATTTTCTAAAGGGCTCCCCACCAAAGCAACTGGCACGCCATCAAGTACGCATGCTTGACCTGCACCTGAAATGATTTTAGAAGTTGTACCATCCTTATAAATAACGTCATCGCCCACACGAGCAATCGACATCTCTGCAATTTTATAATGATGATAAGAAGCACTAACTAAACCACCATTTTTTGTTTTAGCACCATTTACAGCAAGATAATGAAGCGCCTGTGGCTTATTCTCCCAATAGAGTTGTTCAGCCCTTAAAGTCTGCTCAATATCTTCCTGAGACATTTGCTGCAATTGCTCTATAGCCAATTCATGTAAAAAGGTCGGACTCATCATTTACCCTCTATTCTTATTCTTTCGAGTCTAAGCATAACAAATTTCACAAAATAGACATACCTGTATGTATCAAGTATCTATTTTCATAAAATTTGCCTAAAATCCTCTTTAATTTTTTCTGATCTGAAAACGGATATGTCTACCCAATCCTGGCTCAACCAAGGCAGCCTTGTCCTTGCAAGTAACAACAAAGGCAAAGTAGTCGAATTTGAGCATCTTTTTCAACAGCTTAACCTTCCTGTTGAAATTATTCCTCAAGGCAAACTGGATATTGAAGATGCCATCGAAGATGGTCTCAGCTTTGTTGAAAATGCCATTATCAAGGCACGTCATGCGTCTAAGCTTTCGGGTAAACCTGCGCTAGCAGATGACTCAGGGCTATGCGTTCCGATTTTAGGTGGTGCGCCTGGCATCTACTCTGCGCGCTACGCAGGCGAACATGGTAACGATGCTGCCAACAATCAAAAGTTGCTGGCTGATCTTGCACCTTTTCGTAAAGACGGCGAAGTGATTGAAGGGATGTTTGTGTGTGTACTCGCACTGGTCACGCATGCAGAAGACCCGCTGCCACAAATTTTCCAAGGTATCTGGAAAGGTGAGATTCTAACAGCAGCGCGTGGCGAAAATGGCTTTGGTTATGACCCTTTATTTTGGCTACCTGAACTCAATGTGTCGAGTGCTGAACTCAGTAAAGCTGAGAAAAACAAGATCAGCCATCGTGGTCAAGCCATGCAGCTATTTAAAGCCAGTCTGGTTTAAAACCCTAAAGTGCTCTCCTATATGAGGGCACTTTTAATATGTAGCAATAGACCATAGATCACAATCACAATACAACTGACGATGGTTCCTGCAGCAATATAGCGAGCTGAAACGCCCGTACCCTGGTAATGCGTCTCCAATGCCACAATATTGGCAGCGGGCGGTAGACAGAATAAGAAAAACAGAACTGGAATCAAAAATTCAATCTGCGGCATGGCGATAAAATAATAAGTCATGGTACATATGATGACGCCACAGAATAGCTTGAACATTAAGATTCGAGTACTCAGCAGCAAATCAGCCACGTGTACACGAGTATGTCTCAGCCACATTCCCAGAATGCACATGCCGGCAAAGCTCATCCCAAACTTGGCAATCTCATACGCCCCTTCTACCAGCGCATTGCCTTGCAAATGATGCCCTCCCAACAGCCATAAAACCAAGGCTGCCAGTAAAGCCAATACAGGGGGTGATTTCAGTACTTTTTGCAATGTTGCAAGGTAATCCGTCGGCCCGTCTGAAACCGCAGCCACCGCCCAGATATTGCCAAACAGTGAACCACCAATATATAACACAATCATGGCTGCGCTAACCTGCTCTCCAAATAAGGCGATAGCAAATGGAAAACCCAACCAGCCGATGTTGCTATAACTCACACAAAGCGCCTGTAAGCGATCCTTCGAAAAATGGAAAAAACCATAAAATAAAATAATCGATGTAATAAAACTAAATCCCATTAAGACCAAGCTACCTGCCTGATAAAACACCATGTTGTAGATGATCACCGCCGGGATAAAAAGCCGTGCCAATAAGGAAGATAGGACTTTCTTCGCCTGTTCTGCGACTTTGAATTGAGCAAGCAACAGCCCAAACATAAAGGCACTTACTGGAAGAATGAAGGTCATGTCGATCTATTTTTATCATGTCTTGATAGGCTGCTTATGCTAGCACTATTTAGCATGGGATAAATGCACTGTCTTAAAACTGCAATATAAATGTCACATCTCTGTCATGCCAAACTGTTGAGATATACCCAAAGTTTTACAGGAATAGAATTATGGCGGGTTTATCAATTTGGCATGTACTGATTTTTGCAATCGTGGTGATTTTACTTTTCGGTACATCAAAGCTTAAAAATCTGGGTAAAGATGTCGGTGGCGCAGTGAAAGACTTCAAAAAATCCATGAAAGAAGACGAAACCGCGACCTCTTTAAATGAACCTCGCACTATTGATGCTCAAGTTAAAAATACTGAAAGCTCGGTAAAAAGTTAAGCGAGCACGACTATGCTGAATTTGGGAATGACCGAAATCTTTTGCTTTGCAGTGATTGCATTGCTGGTGCTCGGTCCTGATAAATTACCAGAAGCTGCCCGGTTCGTAGCCAAATGGTATGGAAAAATTAAAAAGTTTATCAACAATATTCAGAACGAAATTGACCGCGAACTTCGCCTTTCCGAGTTCCGCGAAGAAATGCAAAAAGAAATTGATAAAATCACAGAACTTGAACGCAGGATGCAACAACAGCTAGATGCGCTTAAAAATACACAAACGCCTTCCGAGACTGAACAAGTCAAAGCTGAGACTAAAGCGTCTATCATCTATAAGTTGAGTCCGCGGCAAGCGATACTGCCGTTCAGTCTTGAATATCACAAGCAATTACCTTTCAAACCTGAGCCGAGTCTGTCGACTCAACCGTTTGATACAGAATTAAAGATTGCCGTATGAGCCAGTTACCTTCGACCTCAGTAAATCCTGAAGAAACCCTGCAACAAATGCCAGTGATGCAGCATTTGATTGTACTCCGTCAATATCTGTTCAAGATTGTTGGGGTAACGATTCTGCTGTTCTTCTGTTTATTGCCGTTTAGAAACACGACCTATCAATGGCTTTCAGAACCGTTAAGACAACAGCTACCAGCCAGCTCAACCATGATTGCGACTGATGTCACCGCCACATTCATGGCGCCATTCAAGCTGAATCTGTTTGTGGCATTCATGCTGGCCATGCCTTATATCATTTATCAGATCTGGTCATTTATCAAACCGGCCCTGTATGAAAAGGAACGCCATCTGGCTATTCCGCTGCTATTGGGCAGTATCGTGCTGTTTTATCTGGGTGTGGCCTTTGCCTATTTTATTACCTTGCCGGCAATTTTACATTTCTTTATCAGTGTTTCACCTGAAACCGTTGCCCCAATGACCGATATCAACAGTTATCTAAGTTTCTGTTTAAAACTGTTTCTAGTGTTTGGTTTTACCTTCGAAATTCCCATCATTACGCTGGTTCTGATTTTAATTGGTGTGGTGAGTACCCAGAGCCTGATTGAAAAACGCCGTTTCATTGTGGTCGGCTGTTTCTTTGTTGCCATGTTTGTAACACCACCTGACGCCTTGTCGATGATTATGCTGGCGGTACCGATGTGGATGTTATTCGAACTGGGTTTATTGTTTGGAAAAATACTCGAAAAACGTAAAGCATCCGCTTAAGTGAACCGAATCAGATCCCTGAGCATGCTTCAGGGATTTTTTGTTTTTAATTTATATTTTTTAGCTATTTATAAAAATTAAATTGTCTTGAAACTGCCTTCAAACTGTCAAAAAACTGTCATCTCCACTTCATAGAATCGATCAGGATTTATTTACCCTATATTATAGATACGGAATTATTATGACAGCCAATACTAATCAGCCAAGTCGTCGTGATATTTTAAAATGGTTCGCTGGCGTTCCATTTTTACCATTGGGGGCAATGGGTACAGCTGCAGCTTTAACGGGTTGTAATGATGACAACGATAACAATGTTGTCACGCCACCAGCAAAACTGGTTAAGTTTAAAAATGCCAAATTTACCCCCATGGCAGCGCCCTCAACCACAGCAGAAATGGCCACTACTTCAGTCAAGTCTAGCCTGACCGTGACTTGGGAAGACAATACCACCACCGAATATAAACTGGGTTATCAAGAGTTTTTCCGCACAGGTATGCAAGTCGACAATATCGATGGTGGAAAAATTATTGCCGGTAGTTATTACGACATCAACAATAAACCGATCCGGGATACCTCGGTGGCAGGTCAGGAACGTCAATTCTTCTCTGACTGTCCAGATGGTTCATCAATGATTCATCTGAAAGACGCACAAGTACCGGGCGTCAACAATCCTGTCTTCCATGTGGTGCAGTTCGAATACACCACACAAAACCTGGCTCAACAAAGTATGTATGGGCAATTACCTTCTCCAATTGCGGTACTGACTTTGGATCAGGATCAGAAAACAGGTCATCTGGCATTGAAAAAGTACTTCAATGTCGATATGTCCAAAGTGCACGGTCTATGGATTACCTGTGGTGCGAGCCTTTCACCTTGGAATACCCATCTTTCTAGTGAAGAATATGAACCGGATGCTTTTGATCAGATCGGTAGCAGTCTCGCAACTTTGAAAGCCTATAGTAAAAATCTGTATGGCAATGAAAATACGGCGAATGTCTATAACTACGGCCATTTACCGGAAATCATTCTGGATGGTAAAGGTCGCGGTACTGCAGTTAAACATTATTGCCTAGGCCGTATTTCACACGAGCTGATTCAGGTGATGCCAGATAACCGCACCGTGATCATGGGCGATGACTATACCAACGGCGGTTTCTTTATGTTTGTTGCAGATAAAGAGAAAGATCTTTCTGCAGGCAGCCTATACGTTGCGAAATACACAGCTGAATTGAATGAAACCTCTACAGCACCGATTAAATGGATCAAACTGGGTCATACCAACAGTAAAACCATTGAAGATCTGGTCAATGTTCGTGGCATTAAAGCCGAAAATATTATGGAGAGCTTAAGCACTGCCCCGGCAGATTTGACCGGTTATACCCAGATTGTATTAGATAAGAAAACCTTGTGGGTCAAGTTAAAAGAAGCCAATAACGGTTTCAGCAAAGCCGAAATCGAACTGGCGGCAGCGTTCCTTGAAACACACCGTTATGCGGCGCTCAAAGGCGGCAGTATGGCCTTCACCAAAATGGAAGGCACCACGGTAAACATCAAGGATAAAGTGGCTTATTCTGCGCTGGCCAATATCCAGGACTCCATGATTGAAGGCAAATCAGGCTGGGTGGCTGAACATAATGTGAAATTTAAAAACACCCTGAAAGCAGGCGGTGTACTTGCACATGACCTTAAAGGCAGCCAAGTTGACCACTTAAATGGTGTCATCAACAGTGAATGGACCCCTTATCAAAGTCATATGCTATTGATGGGCAAGGATATTCCTGTGGATAGTCTGGGCAATACGGCTGATCCAAACAATATCGCCAGTCCAGATAACCTAAAATTCTCTGAGACCTTACGCACCCTGTTCATCGGTGAAGATAGCGGTAACCATACCAATAACTTCCTGTGGGCATATAACGTGGATACCAAGTCTTTAGACCGAATTCTTTCGACACCAGCAGGTGCAGAATCAACCGGTTTACATGCGGTTGATTCAGTCAATGGCTGGACCTATATCATGAGCAATTTCCAGCATGCAGGCGATAGCTCAAAACTGCCTGCTGACTTAAAAGTAACCGTTTTAGCCAACTACAATGGTGGCTATAGTGCCAGTGTCGGCTACATCACTGCTGATCCAGTTGCGCCATCAATTGAGAAAAAAGCTTAAATCCAAGCTTTCATTGCAAAAAGAAAATGCCGACCTCATGTCGGCATTTTTTATGGGTGCAACTCGAGTTCCAATGCAACAATCTGTCCCTGCTGTTGCCCTTGCTGGGATTTTTCCAGCCATTGCCATTGTGTTGAGTTGAGTCTTAAAAAGTTTGAGCAGCGTGTACCATATACCGGACTCTGGATAAAGGTCGAAGACAATAAGGCTTCCATCTCATTGCTGATGCCGGTGTCAGGTAACAGGTCCGGAATGACCTTGCGCTCATCCTCCAGAATATCCCAGGCCGCATGTCTGAGCTCGGCCTCAGACATTTGTGCTTGTTGCAGCATCGGTAAAAACTCCTGGGTAAAGCGCTTGCGTAAATGTCGGGTCTTTTGCCAATCTTCGGACATTAAACCATTCGATACCACATATACCCCATTTGCCAGCACCTGAGGCGCTTCACCCCGGTTACTCATGTAAACGGCCTGTTCCCGATCGCCAACAAACAGATTAAAGCCTGCATAATCCTGCTGTTGCTGTTCTAGTTGCTGTGCAAAACGAATCGGTGCCAGCTCACTTTCCAGAAAAGACTGGATCAGATGGCCACGTGAAGTGGTGTAGGATTGCTGATCCCGGCCATTACGGAAATTGGTGAGGATGGCCCATCGACCCGATGCAGTCACGCCCATCCAGGTCCCACCTGACTGTAAGTCCTGCCCGGCCACAATCGGACTCAGGGGCCACTGATGTAAAGCTGCACTAGGGCGATGATAGAATTCATCACGATTTGAAAGTAGACATAATGGCATCTCATCCAGTACATGCCATGCGAAAGCGACAATACACATTGATTTGGTTCTCACATCTTTACACATTGAATGTACAACATTTTTCACATCATTCCGCTACAATCTGATCAAAACTTAATTTCAAATTCTAAATTGAGGAACAGCAATGCTGACCTATCCAAATATTGATCCAGTTGCGCTGAGCTTAGGACCAGTCAAGGTGCACTGGTATGGACTCATGTATCTCTTGGCTTTTCTATGTGCCTGGGGTTTGGCATCGTACCGCGCTAAACAACGTGATGGCTGGACTGCCGATATGGTTTCAGATCTGGTCTTTTACGGTGCACTGGGTGTTGTGCTGGGTGGACGTGTCGGCTATGTGCTGTTTTACGAATTCGGTAAGTTTCTGGAAAATCCACTGTGGTTATTTCAGGTCTGGACTGGCGGCATGAGCTTCCACGGCGGTTTCCTAGGTGTCATGATTGCCATGTTGTTCTGGTGCAAAAAGTACCAGAAAACCTGGTTTCAAACCCTGGATTTTATTGCACCATGTGTACCGACAGGCCTTATGTTCGGACGTTTTGGTAACTTTATTGGCGGGGAACTCTACGGTCGTCAGGTACAAGATCCAAACTATCCGTTCGGGATGATTTTTCCAACTGATCCATTAGGTCTGGTCCGCCATCCTTCACAAATCTATCAAGCCATGTGTGAAGGACTGATCCTGTTTATCGTGCTGTGGTGGTTTAGTTCCAAGCCACGTCCACGTATGGCTGTTTCTGCACTGTTCCTGGCCGGATATGGTGTTGCCCGCTTCTTTATGGAATTCTTCCGTCAACCCGATGCAGACCAGGGCTTTATCCTGTTTGGCTGGATGACCAAAGGCCAGCTCCTCAGTTTCCCAATGATCATCATTGGTCTGTGGATGATCTGGTACGCCTATCGTCGAAACATCTATGACTGGCAGTTAAAGAAATAAAAAAATGGGAGCAAAAGCTCCCATTTTTTTACGCTGTATTCATCATCCATAAAAAGCGTATAGTGATTTTATAAGCTATCCCTATCGCAACAGGTCAAAGTGATGCCAGATCACCGTGCAGGTTTTAAACCCCACCAACTCGTTCTATCGCTCTCCCCTCTACAATTAAATCGGGAGATTGTGACAGCAATAGAAAAAACACTTGGCCTTTCATTCCTTAATGAAGATGAGCCGCATCGGGTGTGTTTTGCCAATCAAAATGCTGAACTGCAAGATGCCTATAAACAGGTTTTCAGTGCTATCGATCTGCTTGATTATGTCTATGCCATGTTGATATCAGCACAAGGCAATCTCGATAAAATATCGCTCCTTAGTGAACATCAGAGCGTGATTGCCTATCCAATCGATCCTCTACAATTCTGGCAGTTGGTTCGAGTCGGACAACAATATCGACTGTCCCAGACTTAAAATTTTCCAGCCAACGCCTTAACGACTTCGCCCAAACGCTTGCCTTGTGCTTCACACAAAACCTTTTCATCTTGGCTCAGGCTTTGATCATGGCGAGGCCCGCTGACATGGCTGGCGCCATACGGTGTTCCACCAGTTTTGGTATTCGACAGGGCTGGAATTGAGTTGGGCAAGCCCAAGATCATCATGCCATGATGAAATAATGGCGGCAGCATGGTCAATAACGTACTTTCCTGCCCGCCATGCATGGAACCTGAAGAGGTGAAGACACAGGCGGGTTTATCATGCAAAGCGCCATTCAGCCATAAACTGGTGGTTTGATCCCAAAAGTACTTCATCTCACTGGCCATATTGCCAAAACGCGTTGGTGACCCCAAGGCCAAACCGGAGCAATGGCTGAGATCTTCTAAAGTGCAATAAAGGTCGCCATCTGCTGGAATACTAGGCGCCGCTTCAGTGACGACGGTGGCTAAATTCGGCACGGTTCGAATGCGCGCTGTCACACCTGCAGCTTCAATGCCATCGGCAATCAGATGCGCCATTTGCTTGGTTGAACCATATTTACTGTAATAAAGAACAAGAACGTAAGGTTGCATCACTTTCAAGAATTTTGTTAAAAAGGACACTATAAGACATTTTATACATTTTAAGCTGTTGCAAGTCCTGTGTTTTCACAGGATTTTTATTAAAAATAATTAGGATAGAACCCATGAACTTACATCGTTATCTAAAAAAACTGCCTTTTTTAGAAAAAACATGGTTTCAATTTATTGTGTTTGTGTTACGGCGTTTTGAAGCGGATCGCTGTCGGGAACAAGCAGGTGGTTTAACCTATACCACTCTATTTGCAGTTGTTCCCATGTTGACTGTTTTTCTGGTGATTATCTCCTCCATTAAAGCCTTAGAACCTGCGCGGCAACAGTTACAACAACTGATTTACAGTAACTTTTTACCCAAAAGTACCATTGCCTTTGACAAGGCATTAAATGCATTTACCGAGAAGTCCAGCAATCTTACCGTCATAGGTGTGCTGTTCCTGTTTGTTACCACCGTGCTGATGCTGACTTCGATCGAGAATGTGTTTAACCGCATCTGGCGCGTTAAGGAAACTCGTACGGGTCTGGTCGGTTTTATGCGTTACTGGACCATTATTTCACTGGGCCCAATTGTGTTAGGCAGTGCTTTTGTATTGTCTTCAACCGTCGCTTCGATGAGTATTCTCAGCAATAATTTTGCAGGCTATCAGCTGGATGGCGCCTTCCTGCTCTGGCTGATCTCGTTTTTACTGACCATTGTTGGCTTCTTCATTTTATACTGGACTATCCCGAACCGTATTGTCCCGGTCTTTTCGGCCTTTATTGCTGCCTGTTTTAGTGCAACCGTGTTTGAAGTCCTAAAACGTTTCTTTGGCTGGGTGATGAGTAACTTCACCAGTTATGAAATCGTCTATGGTGCGTTTGCCGCAGTGCCGATCTTCCTGCTCTGGATTTATCTGTCCTGGAATATCATTTTATTAGGTGTTGAAATCAGCTATGCCCTCACCGCCTTTCACTCTGGCAAAGAACAGAAACGCCATCCAATCCTGATGCTACTCGACATTCTGGAACTGTTTTACAAGAAGCAGCAGATTGGACAAAGTGTCAGTGAGAAAGAGCTATTGAATATTATTGGACGTGGCGAATTAGGTCGACTACCGGCTTATATCCTGCAACTGGAACAGCAGAACCTGATTATGCGCACGGATAAAGATGAATATGTACTGGTACGTAATTTAGCGCAGGTCGATTTCTGGAGTTTCTTCACCGCCCTGCCTTATCCATTACCGTTACGTCCCGATGTCGAACATATCCATCAGGATGATGAATGGATGGAACGGCTCGGCCCATCCCTGATTGAAAGTAATGATTATTTAGCTGCCAAGCTATCCATTCCGCTGTCCACCATCTTTGAACAGAAATAATCCAAAGGCCTCTTTCGAGGCCTTTTTTATTTTCTGATCCAGCCTTGCAGACTGACCACCACAATGCCAAGTAATACCAAGGCTGAGCCCATCACAAAATTCAGTTCAATTTTTTCGCCCAGCAAGCAGACGCCAAAGACCATGCCAAATAACGGCGTAAGGAAGGAAAACACGCCCAGTCGCGAGGCCAGATAATTGCGTAATAACCAGAACCAGGCCAGGAAACTGGCAAAGGATACAATCAAGGTATGAAAGGCCAGACTGCCGATTACCAGCGGGGTAAAATGAATGGTGGCTTGTCCGAGAAAAAACGCCAAACCGAACAGCAATACAAAACTGCCTGCCAGTTGATAAAACAGGGTTTGGGTAACGGCAGCCTGTGCCAACGAAGATAAACGCACTGTCACCGTGGTTGCCGCCCAGGCAATCCCCCCTGCCAAAGCCAGTAAGTCACCCCATAGCATCTGCTGTTCTAGCTGGGTAGCACCCTGATTTGCTCTCATAAAAGTGACCACGATTCCTAAAAAAGCAAGGGCAATACCACTCCACTGCAACACACTTAAACGCTCGGAAGGCAGCTTCCAGTGCAGCCCCAAAGCCACAAAAATGGGAGCGGTATACAACAGCACTACCGCATGAGATGCAGACGTCCATTGCAAGGCCTGCGCCAGCAGAAAGAACTCCAAAGAAAATAAAAAAGCGACCAGTGCCCCTGCCTTGAGATTCTGGCGGTTGAATAACTGACTGGCTTTATCCAGATACAGCAACGGCAATAACAAAATTGCAGCCATACCTGACCGCAATGCAATCTGCATTAAGGGCGAAATATCGGGAGCTGCCATTTTTAAAATGACTTGTTGTAAGCCCCAGATCATACACAGTACGACCATCAGGCCCGATGCAGTTGCATCTAATGCTTTGCGCTCATCCATCGCACACTCCCGATTCTATTATTTGAGCACCAATATAAGGCTGTCAGATTTTCATGATATAGTGAAAATCTGACAAGACATGCGTGTTTTCGGGCAATTCTCATCTTATGAAAAAGTCAGCACAACGGATTCAGGATTTTCAGGCCATTCCAACCTACAATGATATTCCGGCACCTTTATGGTTACGGGTTCGGGATGCGCCTGCAGAGACTTTTTATCCTAAACATGCGCATGCCTGGGGAGAGTTTATTTATGCCTTTGACGGGGTGCTTGAAGTCAATATTGAGCAGATCAATTACCTTACCCCGCCGCCTTATGGCATCTGGCTGCCGCCGCATCTGCAACATAGCGGAATTAACCGGAATGATGTGACCTATTGTACGCTTTATATCCATGAGTCATTATGTCAACGCATGCCACAACAGGCCGGGATTTTACTGTCCGCACCACTGGTTTCCGCACTGCTGGAACATCTTCGTCACACCGCATTTTCAGAACACGATCCTGAATATATCCGCCTACTTCAGGTTTTACTGGACGCACTGACCCATGCTGAACTGGTCGGCAGCTATTTGCCCACCACGCAACATCCGGCACTGGCTAAGGTTCTGAGCCATTTACATGAGTTTCCTGCAGACAACAGCACCCTTGAACAGCTCGCCCACATGATCAACATGACCGAACGTACATTGGCCCGCTATAGCCAGAAAGAATTGGGCATGTCATTACATGAATGGCGGCAGCGATTAAAAGTCATGAAAGCCATGTCGATGCTCAATCAGGGTAAGACCATTGAAAGTATTGCGCTGGATTTGGGTTATGCCAGCTCCTCCGCTTTTATTTATATGTTTAAACGCTGGATGCATTTCACCCCTGACCAGTTCCGCAAGCTCTATCAAGGCAGTTAAGCTTTGCTTGGATAGCGTATAAAGATCAGGCCTTGCAATAAAAAAACGCTGCTATTTATCGAGCAGCGCTTTTTATCTTGCTGTTTTTATTGTGCTTTCACAAAGCTATCCCAGTCATATTCACCAGACTGGGTAATCAGTTTCATAGTCAACTGATCATTGGCACGTAAAGCGCCGACACCTGCTGGTGTACCGGTCATGATGACATCACCTGCTTCCAGGCTAAAACATTGATTGATCTCAACCAGTAACGCACCAATGTCCCGAATCATGTCTTTGCTAAATCCATGCTGACGCTCAACCCCATTAATGGTGAAAATGAGTTCCAGCTCCTGCAAGTCGCCAATTTCATCCGCTTCGATCCAGTCCGCCAGAAGACAGGCTCCGTCAAAGGCTTTGGCACGTTCCCATGGCTCGCCTTTGGCTTTTAAATCCCCTTGCAAATCACGCAAGGTTAAGTCCAGCCCCAAGGTCACAGCACCAACGGCTTCCAAAGCTTTGACCGGATCCGTTTCCCGAGATAGAGGATGGGTGATTTTCAAACAGATTTCACATTCATAGTGACACTCACCTAAAGCCTGATTCCAGCTGATTCCTTCTGATAAAGGACTCAGACTGCTCGGCGGCTTGATGAATAAGATCGCACGATCAGGAATAGGGTTGCCTAACTCTTTGGCATGTTCTGCATAATTTCGGCCGACACACACAATTTTTGAAGGACGTGTACTCATGAATGTTCCTTGTTCTTTGAACCGCTGATAAATTTACTTTTTAAAGCTATTTTCAAATTTGGTTTGATCTGAAGTATTTGCAAATGCACGTTTCGGTACAATAATCACGGTATGATTTTTCAGTTCCAGCATATAGGTCAGTTTGCCAATTGCAAAAGATTGCACCTCGGTATACTGAGTTCTCTGGGTTTTGCCTGTTGCGTACAGTTCAAAATAATCCTGATATAAATCAATCCCCTGCTCACTTTTACCGAACTGGTAACGAACAAACTGGCGCTTGAATAACATCGGCAATAACCAGTAGCGCATTACGCCCTGCATCAGCAGAAAGAACGCACCCAACGCCACATAATAGCGCCCGACTCCAGAGAAGCCTAAATAAATCCCCCACAGGATAATCGCGATACTAATCACGGGTGTTAGAAAACGGCTGAAAGTCTTTTTACCAAAAGTGACCAGAGCAAAACCATCTTGTGATTCTTCCAGATTCAGATAATAGCGCACAGAGACCGTTGGACGTTGTTCAGACATTTTGATTTCTAACATTTGAAAAAAACTGACCTATTAGAACATAAATGCTTCACAGGTAAATCACCTTTCTGGCGTTTTGATACAAAATTTAAATCTGAGATTTAAGCTGACTTGATGATTCTTTTTTATATCAATTTATCCCGACGCTTTGATTTTAAAGTCCTGCAAAATATCGCCTTTTGTTCTTAAATCGCCTGCATATATATTTATATGCTCAACCAATCAAATCAAGTTTCTGGTGAAGTTTTACACAACACGACTATTTTTTAACGCTAAAAAATCTTATTAATAATGGGCGTGAATACACTCAAGCACAGAGTGTTAATGCCCGCCAAATCACGAATAAGAATCAAAGGAATGTGATGCGTTATTTGAATGGACTACTTATCTCTTGTATTTTCCTAGGCACAACACAAAGTTGTTTTGCTCAACTATTGTCGTGGAATGACAATATCCCCAGTGCCTTACAGCCATTTCAAAACAACCCCAAAATACTGGCAAGTTATACCCAAAACACGATTTTTATCTATGGGCATCCTGTCACAAAAACAGCACTCCCCACCTTAAAAACCAACCCTCAACCCAGCGTGAGTTTCAATTCGGCTGCGATGATTGTACCCGTCAACGCCCAGCAGGTGGGCAAAACCTTAACTGATTTTAATCAATATGTCGGTTTATTCCCGACCTTGAAATCCGCCAAAGCCCTGGAACACTCAGGCAATATTGTACAGATGAAATATCGGGTCTCGATTCCGACACCTATTCCTGTGCTGAACTTCAATGAAGATGTCACCATACAGCACCAGATTAACCCCAATAGTATTTCCAGTCTGGTGATTGATGCGCCCATTCCTTATGGCATAGGTAAATTTGAATGGTTTGCTCTGGACGAACATCACACCTTAATCACCTTAACCCAATGGGGAGATCTGAACCAACCCAAAGGATTTATTTTTAAGAAAATTCTGAATGCCATTCCTGAAGTCAAGCTGGGCATCCCCAGTGGTACCAATGCTTTTGTAATGGAGGCGCTCAGAAACCGCTTTAATCAGCAAAATATAATCGCCCTGAATGCCGGACAAATTCCCAGCCCGCAACTGAATCGCGCACAATTGCTAAAAATCGCGCAACTGAGCCAGAATGCCCAGCAGCCGGTGAGCTTTCTGCATGCGCCCACTAGCGTACCCTATACCCATGGACGTGAAGCCATGCGCTTTACCACAACCTATCGTTTTTATACACAATCCTCTCAACCCTTACAAAAATGGTTGAGTCCTAATGCCTATCAGGAACTGTTTCCCCGCCAGATTAAGAAAGTGGTCACGACACCTGTTCAGAATCAGGCGCAGGATGCAGATCTAAAGGTCAATGTGGGTTTGGGCGTGATCAATATTCCCTTTGCTTTTAAACTGCATTTTAACTATCCCAACACGACTGAGAATCGTTTTTATGCCAATGGCGGAGACTTACGCTTTATCAAAGGGGAAATGCGCCTTGCTGCTCAAGATCAAGGGACCTTATTTAAAATGACAACAAGCATGAAAATCGATGAAAAGGCACCTTTTTTGCTCAGGGCAATGCGAAGCCTGCCTTATCATGACGTGCTACCTGCGGTTGGTGGGAATGCGGTATTTGTACAGAAACTCAAGGCAAAAATTTAAGACACAAAAAAACCGCATTTAAGCGGTTTCTTTTTTCAAATTGGTGCGCTCAGAGAGATTCGAACTCCCGACCCCTTAGTTCGTAGCCAAGTGCTCTATCCAGCTGAGCTATGAGCGCATATTTGATGGAGGGCATTATACGCAATTTTTGACAAAATATAAGACCTTTTTCAAAAGTTACCGATCAACTGGCTATAGATTCGGCACCAAGTCCGGATGAAGTACCTATAACCACGCAAAATTGACTAAAAAAATGGAGCAATTCCCTCTGTAATCATAAATCTCAGAATAGGCCAAGCCAAACTATTGGTAAAAAAATTTAAATATTAAAATTCAATTAAATAAATAACAGTCTATAAAAGGTACTTCAAACTACTCTGTAATTTTTATAAATAATCTATAATTTCATAATATTAATAAAAACTAAAATATGCATTTAAAAATACAAATACAAGCAATTGTTTTATATCAGTTTTATAAGTCATTAAAAAATATGATACATACTGCAATATTGACATTAAAGCGTTAATCACCCAATACTAATTAGTACATTATGCGACAGGAGTCACATAATTATTAAGCTAAATAAAACAAAACTCCAATAATTATAGGTATATCGACATGTTATTTAAAAATATTTTATCACCAATTACGGGTATTCTCTCATTTTCGAGTAGTAATAGCCAAACAACGGCACCAGTTCCTGTCAACACTGTATCGACAACAAATCACGTTCAGGTCGAAGATACCACCATCACCAACAATAGTAATGGTTCTGGTGATGGTTTATTAGGCGGTGTTATCACAGGCAATGGTCATCAAAATTACGGTGTTGGCGTTGGTAATGCCCAAGACCTTAATTTCCCCCTTCCTTTCACCACAGCTTTTCATTCATTAGGAAATTCATTTCCCTGGTCAGCCAATTCTTCATCTATTAATACTGCCACCACCAGCGCTTCGACGCAGGTTCACGATAATGACATCATCAATAATAGTAATACTGGTGCAGGCGCCGGAAATGGCAGTGATGGTGGCCTGTTAAGCGGTATAGCCTCTGGCAACGGCGAACATAATTACGGTATCGGTAATGGCAACGGCGACGATGCCAACCTGACAACCCCGATCACAGTGCCATTCGAGGCCTTGGGCAATTCAGTTGCCGCACTGGGTCAAGGCGAACTGGACTCAGTTAACACCACACCAACTACTTCTAGCGTCAATATTCAAGACAATGACACCACCAATAATAGTAATACGGGTACAGGAGCTGGCAACGGCAACGGTGGCGGCTTACTCAATGGCGTAGCAGCTGGAAATGGCGAACATAATTACGGTATCGGTAATGGCAACGGCGACGATGCCACAGTCACCATCCCATGGACCACACCCGTTCAAGCGGTGGGCAATTCGATTGCGGGTCTGGGTGGTGGCGATATTGATTCAGTTAATACTGCACCAACCACTTCGACCACCAATATTCAGGACAATGACAGCATTAATAACAGCAATACTGGCACCGGTGCCGCGGGTAATGGCAGTGATGGTGGCTTGTTAAATGGCGTGGGCGCTGGTAACGGTGAACAAAACTATGGGATCGGTAATGGTAACGGTGACGATGCCAGTGTCACTACACCCGTCACTGCACCATTTCAAGTACTCGGCAATTCAGTTGCAGGTCTTGGCGGTGGAGATGTGAATTCCGTCAATACCGCACCGACCACATCAACGACTAATATTCAAGACAATGACACCACCAATAATAGCAACAGCGGTACAGGTACAGGGGGTAGCGGTAACGGACTGGGCGGATTGCTGAATGGTATTAGTGCAGGCAATGATGAACACAATTACGGTATTGGCAATGGCAACGGTGACGATGCCAGCGTAACCGTACCATGGACCACACCTATGCATGTACTCGGCAATTCCTTTGCAGGTTTGGGTGATGGCGATGTGAACTCAACAAATACCGCTCCTACAACCACGTCCAATATTATTCAGGACAATGACACGACCGATAACAGTAATAGTGGTACAGGTACGGGGGGCGTCGGTAATGGTGTGGGGGGCTTAGGCAATGGCCCTGCTGCGGGGAATGGCGAACAAAACTATGGTATTGGTAACGGTAATGGAGATGATGTCGACATTACGGTGCCTTGGACCACCCCTTTAAATGTACTCGGCAATTCTGTTGGCGGGGGTGGCAATAATTCATCAACCAATTCGGCACCGACCACCACACTGAACCATGTTCAGGACAATGACAGCACGGATAATAGCAATAGTGGTACAGGTACCGGCGGCACTGGCAATGGTCTGGGTGGCTTACTCAACGGTATCAGCGCCGGTAATGGTGAACACAACTACGGTATCGGCAATGGTAACGGTGATGACGCAGACTGGACTTCGCCTGTGGTGACTCCGATCAATGCCATGGGGAATAATGTTTCCTGGTTTGGCAGCAATGATCCGACTCATACCGGCAATACCTCGGTCAATAATGGATCAACCAATACCACCAACATCGTCGAAGACAATGATCATATCGACCATAGTAATAGTGGCGCAGGTGCTGCTGGCAATGGCATCGGAGGTCTACTAAGCGGTATTGGCGCAGGCAATGGTGAGCAAAACTATGGCATCGGTAATGGTAACGGCGATGACGTCGGCATTACCACCCCGATCACAACGCCAATCAACGGCTTGGGCAATGAATTCTCATTCTTTGGGGATGCCAATAACGCATCGCATAACAATGCGTCGACCACCACCACCAATATTGTCCGAGACAATGATACAACGGACAATAGCAACAGCGGTGGTACCGGTGTTGGCAGTGGTGCAGGCAATGGCATTGGTGGCCTACTCAATGGTGTCGGCGCTGGCAACGGCGAACATAATTACGGTATTGGCAACGGTAATGGTGATGACGTTGGTGTCGTCATGCCAATCACCACCCCTCTCAGCGGCTTGGGCAACTCCTTCTCGGTCTTTGGAGACTCAGCCACAAGCTCAGTCAACAATTCATCGACCACAGCCGTCAATCATTATGAAGACAATGACACGACTGACAATAGTAACAGTGGTACGGGCCTGACAGACGGTGCTGCTGGCAATGGCGTGGGTGGTTGGGGTAATGGCCCTGCTTCAGGGAATGGTGATCATAACTATGGTATTGGCAATGGGATTGGCAATGATTCAAGTGTGGTTGCACCCATCACAACGCCAATCAGTGGTTCGGGAAATGCCTTCTCAATCTTTGGCAATGCCACTTCAAACTCGGTCAATGACTCATCGACCAAAACCACCAACTACTTCCAGGACAATGACAGCATTAATAATGGCAATAGCAGTAGTGGTGTTGGTGGTACGGCAGGGAAT
This sequence comes from Acinetobacter calcoaceticus, assembly GCF_051947995.1. GTDB lineage: Bacteria > Pseudomonadota > Gammaproteobacteria > Pseudomonadales > Moraxellaceae > Acinetobacter. Next base: position 61,402 of record NZ_JBLVVH010000013.1, read on the forward strand.
GGTGTCGGTGGTGGTTTATTAAATGGTGTCGGTGCAGGCAACGGTGAACACAACTACGGTATTGGTAACGGGATTGCCGATGATGCCAGTGTGGTAGCACCAATCACCACACCGATCAATGCATCGGGTAATGCCTTCTCAATCTTTGGCAATGCCACTTCAAACTCAGTGAATAACTCCTCAACCACAACCAATAATTACTTCCAGGATAACGACACAACCAATAACAGTAATAGCGGTGGTAACGGTACTGGCAGCGGTTCAGGTAATGGCACAGGAGGCGGATTATTGAATGGTGTTGCAGCAGGTAATGGCGAACACAACTACGGTATTGGCAATGGTATTGCCGATGATGCCAGTGTAGTAATCCCGATTACGACACCGATCAATGCATCGGGTAATGCCTTCTCGATCTTTGGTCATGCAACAGCCAATTCAACCAACAACTCCTCAACCACAACCAATAACTACGTTCAGGACAATGATTCAACAGACAATAGTAATAGTGGCGGTAATGGCGTAGGCGGTGGTTCAGGCGGGCTGCTTGGCTTAGGTGGTTTACTCAACGGTGTTGCAGCAGGCAATGGTGAACATAACTATGGCATCGGCAATGGCATTGCAGATGATGCCAGCATCGTCGCCCCGATTGCCATTCCGATTAACCTGTCAGGTAATGCAATCTCTTTATTTGGTAGTGCAACAGCCAACTCTCACAATAATTCATCCACCACAACCAACAATCATGTTCAGGACAATGATAGCACCAACAATGGTAACGGCACTGGCAATGGTGGCAGTGGTAATGGCTCAGGCGGCTTACTCGGCGGTATTGGCGCAGGCAATGGTGAGCATAATTATGGTATTGGCAATGGGATTGGTGATGATGCCAGTATCGTGACACCGATTACGATTCCAATTAACTTCTCAGGCAATGCCATCTCGGTACTCGACCTCAGCGGTTTAAATGGTGAAGGTGAATTTAATCCGCTTAGCCCAGTGACCAACATTATTCATATTGTGGCAGGTGATGGCGAAGGTGGCACAGGCCTACTCGGTACCGTGACAGGTGTTGTGGGCGGAGTCACAGGTGGTCTTGGTGGTGAAGGTGGGCCTCTCGGTGCAATCACAGGTATCATTGGTGGCATTACCGGTGGTATCGGCGGCGGTGAAGGTGGGCCTCTTGGCGCGATCACTGGAATCATCGGTAGTATTACCGGTGGTATCGGCGGCGGTGAAGGCGGTCCTTTAGGCTCAATCACTGACATCATTGGTGGAATCACTGGCGGTATCGGTGGTGGCGAAGGTGGTCCTTTAGGTGCAATCACTGGAATTATCGGTGGTATTACGGGCGGTGACCTAGGCAATAATCCAGTTACAGGCGTAATCCAGTCTGGTATTGATGTACTGCAAGGCGTTGAAAGCCTGAAAACCGATATTATCAACATTGGTATTAGCACGGTCGGCGGTGCAATTGGCAGCGTACTTCCAGGTGTTCATCCAGTGACTGACCTGACCAATCTCGGTACCCTCACCTTTGAAACTTCTCGCGATACCGTAAACGGCACACTTGAAGCCATCTCTGATCTGGCAGGCGCTGATATTGGTGGCGCTGCCGGTTCTCTTACTGGCGTTGTCGGTACACTGATTACCAATGGTTCAACAGCTTCTGGTCTGGTTCAACACGCAGTCGGTGACCTGACTGATGTTGGTGGCCTGCTTGGTGGTATTACCGGTGGTATCGGTGGTGGTGAAGGTGGTCCTTTAGGTGCAATCACAGGCATCATTGGTGGCATTACGGGTGGTATCGGTGGCGGTGAAGGCGGTCCTTTAGGTGCAATCACAGGCATCATTGGTGGCATTACGGGTGGTATCGGCGGCGGCGAAGGCGGTCCTTTAGGTGCAATCACAGGCATCATCGGCGGTATTACGGGTGGTATTGGCGGCGGTGAAGGCGGTCCTTTAGGTTCAATTACTGACATTATCGGCGGTATTACAGGCGGTATCGGCGGTGGTGAAGGCGGTCCTTTAGGTTCAATCACTGACATTATCGGTGGTATTACGGGTGGTATCGGTGGTGGCGAAGGTGGTCCTTTAGGCTCGATCACTGACATTATCGGTGGCATTACTGGCGGTATCGGCGGTGGCGAAGGTGGTCCTCTAGGTTCGATCACTGACATTATCGGCGGTATTACAGGTGGTATTGGCGGTGGTGAAGGCGGTCCTTTAGGTTCGATCACTGACATTATCGGTGGCATTACTGGCGGTATCGGTGGTGGTGATGTGATTTCCGGAGTTGCTCAACCGATCCAGATCGTGGTTGGCAGTGGTAGCTTAACGCTCGATCTTCTGCAAGACAGTCTGGGTAGCCTGTCAAATGGCAATCTATTCGATGGGATTAGCAACCTTGTTCATGTCAATAATGAAGATGGTAGCGTGGATAATATCCTAACTGCGATTACAGGAACCGTTTCATCAAGTTCAGGTATTGCTGTAGGTGAACCAAATCCAAATGGTGGTGCTTTAACAGATCTCATCTCCATCACTTCACCATTATCAGGTTTAACCGATCATCTATTCGGTTCTGTTCATCACTTTTAATCTCTAAATTGTAGAAAAGCTGCTGGAATCAGTGGCTTTTCTCTCCTCTTAGATCACAATTGCAATGAAGCGAAAAGAGAAGTCGCATTAATAAGTTTTTTTTAACAACCCATCATTAGCTTGGAAATAAACGAATATTGATGCTTGCTTTTCTTTAAAAAGCGAAGGTACAAAATAAGATCAACAGTTTGATTTTTAAAATTTTATTAAAAACCATCTTTGACTAGAAATATTTATTTTCAAATGAGTAACAAATTTTATAACTTTCTAACCGACAACCTGAAAAAAGAGCCATTTCAGGAGAAAAACTCATTTTAATTATCTGATAAATTTGATTATATTTTATTCCACTGAGGTTATAAGACTTTTTATAATAAAATACATATGTAGATTTAATATAATGTTTTTACAAATAAAATTATTTATATTCAGCAACTTAAACTCAAATTTAACAATCCAAGCCACGACCCTTACAGATTGACAAAAGAATTGCATCATATAACACTAAAAGCGATTAATGTGACTTTAATCACAAAAAAATCATAGCAATTTAATAATCATTTAGAACAACACAACTTTAAAAATATAGGTATCGTTATGCTTTTTAAAAGTCTTCTATCACCCATTAAAAGCATTACTTCGAATTTAGTCGATAGTAATAACTCAACATCTCATGTTGGCGGTTCACTTCTTGCTCCCCTGTCCCTCTCTACCATTACCAATATCGTTTCAACCAATACACTGAGCAATACGGTTAGCAGCATTACTGGCGGAGCAGCCAACAATCCTCTCGGGGCAGTTACCAACATTCTTGGCAGTGTCACAGGTGGAACAAGCGGTAGTCCACTTGATTCAGTCACACATATTATTGGAGGAGTTACAGGCGGTGCTACTGGCAATCCGTTAGGCGCTGTAACAGGCATTATCGGCGGTATTACAGGTGGAACCGATGCTGGTCCATTAGGTGCCGTTACAAATATTGTTGGCAGTATCACAGGAGGCGCTGGTGGCAATCCACTAGGCGCTGTAACAGGCATTATCGGTGGTATTACAGGGGGTACAGAAGGCGGCCCGCTTGGTGCAGTCACCAATATCATTGGTGGCATTACAGGCGGTGACCTTGGTCATAATCCGGTCACAGGTGTGATTCAGTCTGGTATTGATGTACTACAAGGCCTTGAGAGCTTAAAAACAGAAGTGATCAATACTGGTATTGATACAGTTGCAGGTACGATTATTGGGGCAGTTCATCAATCCGAGCATCCGATTGGCGATCTTGCAGATCTGGGAACACTTACTTTTGAAACCTCTCGCGATACCGTAAACGGTACACTTGAAGCCATTTCTGATCTGGCAGGTGCTGATATTGGTGGTGCCGCCGGTTCTCTTACAGGGGTGGTGGGTACACTGATCAACAACGGTTCCACTGCTTCTGGTCTGGTTCAACATATTGCGGGTGATTTGACCAATGCTGGTGGAATCATTGGTGGTGGTGAAGGCGGTCCTTTAGGTGCAATCACAGGCATCATTGGTGGCATTACGGGTGGCATCGGTGGCGGTGAAGGCGGTCCTTTAGGTTCGATCACTGACATCATCGGCGGTATTACGGGCGGTATTGGTGGCGGTGAAGGCGGTCCTTTAGGTGCAATCACAGGCATCATCGGTGGTATTACGGGTGGTATTGGCGGCGGTGAAGGCGGTCCTTTAGGCTCAATCACTGACATCATCGGTAGTATTACTGGCGGCATCGGTGGTGGCGAAGGTGGTCCTTTAGGTGCAATCACTGGAATCATTGGCGGCA
>NZ_JBLVVH010000014.1:0-59522 GCF_051947995.1 Acinetobacter calcoaceticus
AACTCGCGACCCCAACCTTGGCAAGGTTATGCTCTACCAACTGAGCTATTCCCGCGTGCCAGCTATAATACATTAAGCAAAATGAGGGTCAACAACTTTATGCAAAGAAATTGTTTAATTGCATAAAATAAAAGCATTTTCAGCAAAAAACCGCTGAAAAAGCAAAAAAAAGGATAAAAGTTTCGCTTCAACTGAGGTCATGTATACTAATGAGCTATCTCAATCTGACCGGACAGCGTGACTAATGAACTTAGAACAACAGTTGATTGAACGTTTACAAACACTGGCACCGACCCATCTTGAAGTGATCAATGAATCTGCAGGGCATGGCGGTTATTTCCCAGGTAAAGAATCACATTTTAAGGTGATTGTGGTGAGCGACGAATTTCAGGGCTTACGTCTGGTACAGCGTCATCAAAAGATTTATGCCGTTGCTGCTGAATTAATGAGCCCGGGCCGTATCCACGCTTTGGCGATTCATGCTTATGTACCAGATGAATGGCAAGGTGAAGCTCCTGCCAGTCCTGACTGTGCACATGCACCAAAAGCTTAAGGACTATCATGGACCTACATCTCATCACTAAAATTGTGCATATGTCTGCCGTGAGCTTATTGCTTATTGTGTTTGTATTACGCGGTTCAACATTATTTGTGGGTGTACAGGACCAGCAGCCCAATCTAAAGGCCCGTAAAGCGATGGTTGGCTTGCAGCATTTATCGTTGACCCTGATTATTGTTACAGGGGTAATTTTGCTGGCAATGAAGAACTTTGATGTACAGCCGTGGTTCTATGCCAAAGTGATCCTGTTCTTTGTGTTGTGGTCGTCATTGATCAAAACCTATAAGCAAGACAGCAGTATCTTGCTGGAACAGCGCCGTGCAGGGTTGTTGATTGGCACGGTGGCCATGGTCGGGATTCTCGGTCTTGTGATGATTAAACCGGTTTTTGCCTGATTGTTGGACATTGTTTTAGAAATTGTTTTTGCACTAGGTTAAACTGCGTGCAGTTTAAAAAAAAACAGGGTAGAGGGAAATCATGTTAACGCGTGTGGTGTTTAACCAGAAAGGTGGTGTGGGGAAATCGAGTATTACGGTTAATCTGGCCGCAATTAGTGCAAAACAGGGCCTGAGAACATTGGTCATTGATCTTGATCCACAAGCGAACTCAAGCCAGTACCTGTTAGGTGAAGATGCGACCTATTCTGCGGACAAAGCCGCATTAGAACCCAATATTGAAAATTTTTTTGATGACGTTTTGGGCCAGACACAGCAAAAGGGCCTGATTGGCAATGCCATTGGTTCGATTTTAAAAGCACCTCGTGGCAAGGGGCTGGACAGTTATGTACATCGCTCGTCATTCGAGAATCTGGATGTCATTCCGGCCAGTCCAAGTCTGGGGAGCTTAGAGCATGCACTGGAAAGTAAACATAAAATCTATAAATTGCGTGATTCGATTCAGTCACTCAGCGCACGCTATGACCGGATCTTTATTGATACGCCGCCGGCCTTTAACTTCTTTACCTTATCTGCGTTGATTGCAGCAGATCGCGTACTGATTCCATTCGATTGTGATGTGTTCTCCAAGCGTGCGTTACAAACTTTGATTGAAAATGTGCTCGAAACCCAAGATGATCATAATGATCGCCTTGAGATTGAGGGAATTGTGGTCAACCAGTTCCAGTCTCAGGCAAAGTTACCTCGAGAAGTGGTTCAACAACTCAAAGATGAAGGTTTGCCTGTGCTGGATAGCATGTTGCCGCCATCGATCTTGATGAAAGAATCACATCAAAAGAATTTACCATTGGTTCATCTGGCATCTGAACACAAGTTGACGCTTGCTTATGTCACCCTGTTCAATGAGATTGAATCGAAGCAATAAGAGAACATTATGAAACGTTTATATTGGATGCCTGTTCTGGCGGCAAGTATGCTTTTGGGTGCTTGTGCATCAACGGTTAAGCCAGCTTATGTTTCACCGACGCAATATCAGGGCTTGAACTGTCAGCAATTACAGGCCGAGTACAACCGTATTCAGCTGTATATTGAAAACGGGGTTCAAACACCAAAACGTACCGGTATGGGCGTGGGGGTAGGACTCGGTGGTGGCTGGGGACGTGGTGGTTGGGGCTTCGGTCCATCCATTTCTGTCAACATGGGCCAGTCGATGAATACCAAGAATACCGAACTCGCCAATGTGCTGGGACAGCAAGATGCGATCGTGCAGGCAGCCAAGTTTAAAGGTTGCCCGATTATCGTAAAACAGCGTCCGAAATCTTAATTTCTACCCGTTTATCACCATAATTCGTTATGGTGATAAATAACTAAATTATCGCAAAATGTTTCAAAAAATAATCATAAAAATCAATTTTTTAAAAAATTATCTCGTCTAAATCCCGCTATTTTTACTGCTGTTTTTATTACCGAAATTTGTATTTTTGCCCTAAATTCGTTTAAGGTGGCGCCCATGTATAGTCGTTCGGTATGTGTATGATTGAGAGTTGGTTTTTTGTTTTGGCGATGTTGGCAGTGTTACTGATTCCAGGTCCGACCAACGCTTTACTTGCCAGTGCAACCCACCAACAAGGTGTACCCAAAACCATCAAATTTATTCCAATCGAATGGTTGGGATATATGTACGGCATCAGTTTATGGGCACTGTTGATTCATCTTTTTGATCCGATCTGGCCTGCACTGGGGGCGATTTTACATACCGCAAGTTTGCTTTATGTGCTCTGGATGGCTTTTCATCTCTGGAAAAGTTCACATCTGCAAAAACATGATCAGCATCATCCGCATATCCGCAAGCGACAGTTGTTCATGTCGACCTTAAAAAATCCGAAAACGGTGTTGTTGGCAGCAGGCATTTTTCCCAGTGAAACCTGGAATTCAATCGAAAATGCGCTCATGGTATTTGCCGTGTTTAGCCTGATTCTTTTACCGGTCAGTATTTTTTGGATGATCTTCGGACGTGCATTAATGGCGGGAAGTCTGATTGGAATTAAAGCCGATCATTTATATAAAGGATCGGCTGTGTTATTGCTGATTTGTATGTTACAGATGATCTTCCGCCTGTTTTAAAGCGGCTATCGATTATTGACCTTTACGGTTACTGAGTTTCTGACGAATAAAACCGATCACACCCGGTAATACACTGATAATAATGATACCGAAAATTAGGTGCGTGAAATTATCCTTTACAATTGGCATGTTGCCGAATAAATAACCCAATGTAATAAACGATGCAATCCAGCAGAACGCACCAATCACGTTATAAGTCAGGAAGAACTTATAGTTCATGCTGCCTGCACCGGCAACAAAAGGTGCAAAAGTACGGGCAAAAGGCACAAAACGGGCAAAAATAATGGTTTTACCGCCGTGGCGTGCAAAGAAATGCTGGGTTTTGATCAGGTGCTGTTTATTGATAAAGCGTGAATTGGTTTCAAAGACCCGCGGACCAATATAACGTCCAATATGATAATTTACGGTATCGCCGAGTACGGCAGCAATAAATAATAAAATACCGAGTACCCATGGGTCCATGGCACCTGTTGAAGCGGCGAGAGCCCCTGCTGCAAATAACAGGCTGTCACCGGGTAAAAATGGCATTACCACCAGACCGGTTTCAACAAAGATAATTAAAAACAGGATGGCATAAATCCACACGCCATAATTGGTAATAAATTCTAAAAGGTGTTCGTCAACGTGCAGAATAAAATCAATGAGTTCCATGAAGATGTTAACACTGTAAATGTGAGCTAAATCCTAGCAGTGCCTCTATAGAATGTCAGTATAAAAAGCAAATTAATTGGTAACTTTGCAGGGGGGTGAGGGGAAAGATTACATTGAGATCATGCTTTTATTGTTGCAAATAAAGAACGATATGTTAACTAATTTGGTATTTATTGCATAATTGAAGATATATAAACTTGCTAATATGTTAAAAAACAAACCGTATGGGATCAACCATGTTTAATCCGAATGTTGTTGTAAAAAATATCGTAACGCAAACTGGCGTAGCAAATGGTGTTATTTTGGTAGCACGTTTATTGCTCGCTTATATCTTTCTTGTGGCTGGCTGGGGCAAGATTGTCGGCTATGCAGGCACCGCTGGCTATATGGAATCCATGGGCGTTCCGGGTGCTCTGTTACCCTTAGTGATTCTGGTTGAGTTTGGTGGTGGCTTGGCCTTACTATTTGGCTTCCAGACCCGCTTTGCATCTTTAGGCTTAGGTATCTTTAGCATTCTCACTGCATTCATCTTCCATGGTGGACCAGATGATGCGATTAACTTTATGAAGAACTTTGCAATGGCAGGTGGTTTCTTCGCGTTAATGCTGTATGGCGCAGGCCGTTTCAGTCTGGACCATCTCATCGAAAAATAATCAAAAAATCCTAAAGCCCGCGCTGAGACGCGGGCTTTATTTTGTCCGTACATAAAGTTCACGCTTGATTACAAACTTAAGCCGACATGCACCTCTATTTCTGTTTAGATCATAAGTCTTGAGAATAAAACAGGAGATGACATGAAAAAACTCATCGCAAGTTGCGGGATTGTGATTTTAGCGGGACTATCAACCACGAGCTGGGCAGGTAAAGATGACCACGTGATTGTGCAGGAAGCGGCAAAGAATGTGGTAACGGTCAGTCAGGTGGCAAAACTTGCCGATGAAACCGGCATTACGCTCACGGGTCAGATCACCAAACAATTAAAAGGTGATCATTATGAGTTTAAAGACAAGAGCGGGACTATTGGAGTCGAAATCGATGATGACATCTGGCGTCAGGCCCAGCTTAAAGTCGGTGATCATGTCCGTTTGGTTGGCGAAGTCGATACGCATCGTTATAAGCCGACCGATATTGAAGTGGTCAAAATTGAAAAACTTGCCCATTAATTAAAAAAAAGGAAGCCTAAGCTTCCTTTTTTACTATCTTTCATTACTTTAAAGCATAAAGTGAATCTGCATTTCCCCAACCAGAAAACCCAGTACCGCACCGACAATAATCAAAGACCATTCATCTTCTTTAAAGGCCGGACGCAGCATGCCTTCAAACTCTTCCGGACTGAGTTTTTGCATGCGCTCAACCAGAGTATTACGCACGTTCATGGCATCTTCAGCATAAGATTCCACGTAGCGCATGGTGTCTGGAAGCTGTTTTAAAATCCGCTCCGCCACATCAGCTTTCAGGTTTTGATATTTTTCACCGCCAATGGCGTAGACCACTAACGGACGTACAATACCGGCCTGTAAATCAATTTCCTGTTTGACCTGACGGCTGACCAGCTCGATGACCTTGTCTGAATGGGTGCCGGAAAACAGCTCTTCCATCATGTTACGTGAGGTGAGGAGCTGTTTTGAAATCAGGGCTGCATAATCAGCCGCCACTTCATTCTGACGTTTAATAAATAAACCTTGCCAGGTATAGCCCATAATCTTTTTTGGATATAAGGGGCGGAACATCATTTGCAGCGCCATCCAGTCACTAAAGAAACCGACAAAGCCGCCAAACATCGGCAACATCCATGGATATTTACCTTGCGTGACGATCCAGCACAGCATCTGCACCACTCCAATCGCGAAACCAAATACAAAACCGACATTACTAAAGAACTTGAATTCCTGTTTGCCGACTTTTTTAAAGATTTCATTCAGCAGGCGTTTATCTTTGAGCAGGTTGTTGACCACCATATGCTTGATATCGAAATACTTGGCCACATCTTTCTGAACTTCGCTCATGATGTGTTCAACAATTTCCGGGGCTTTGGCCTGAACCCGCTTGATCAGTCGCTGACGGGCAAACTCCGGCATGCCTTCCCATAAACCCGGCTGATATTGCTGCGCGACTTCTCGGGTAATATCTTCGGCAGCCGCCATTAACGGCTTTTCGATTTCCTGGGCAATACGCTTGGGGTCGAGTCTGGCAAAGATTTCTTCAGGTTTGATGAGTTTGGAGGTCATCAGCTCAACGGCTGTAGTTGCCATTTTCTCAGCTTTGCGCGGCACGATCCCTTGCCATCCGAGTGGAAGTCCAAATAATCTTAACCCTTTAAATTCGAGGGGAGAAAACATCATTTGAATGGCAATGACTTTGGTCACATAACCAATAAAGCCGCTGATAAAGGGAATGGAAATATATAGCCAGAAATTTTGGTGAAAATCCGCAATCATTTCTTGAAACATTATTTTATTGGTCCTTCAAGTCCTAATTGTTGCTCGTAGTCGGGCAAGCGCTAGATGATAGTAAAATGTTTTAGGACCTTGGTGGTTTACCAAGACCTTGTGATGCTTAATTACCTTTTTATTTTTCCTTTCATTCAGGACATCACAATCGCATAAAAAGGCAATGCTGCTGTCGATTGAATACCTGTCCGTGGTAATCCCTATTTCGAGTCATCATCTTAGCACCAATTTTTGTTTTGTGTTGAGCAGAATAGGCAAGAATTGTTGATTTAACTCTCCTTATTCCGGAGGTATTTATGGAATTTTACTTTAAATTTCAGTGCCGATTTTCAGGTCCAATTAAAAAACAAGATAGATGATGAATTGCGGTGCGTCAAAGCGTGAAAAATGTTAGAATGTGGCGCTTAATTCATTTGCCTTTAAGATGAACCATGACGACCAATACTCAAATTACTGAAGATCGTATCCTTATTCTGGATTTCGGCTCTCAATATAGCCAGCTCATTGCACGTCGTGTACGTGAAGCGGGTGTCTATTCTGAAATGTATGCATTCGATATGTCTGAAGAAGACATTCGTGCGTTTAATCCGAACGGGATTATTTTATCAGGTGGCCCTGAGAGCGTACATGAAGAGGGAAGCCCACGCGCACCGCAAGTGGTATTTGAATTAGGCGTACCGGTATTGGGTATTTGCTATGGTTTACAAACCATGTCTGAGCAACTTGGCGGTAAGGTAGAGCCGGGCACAGTACATGAGTTTGGTTATGCGGAAGTTGATATTCTGGTCCGTGATAAATTGATCGGTAACTTGCAAGATCGCGAAAACCAGCTCCATGTCTGGATGAGTCATGGCGATAAAGTCAGTGCGATTCCGGAAGGCTTCCAGGTGACTGCAAGCACGCCAAGCTGTCCATTTGCTGCAGTAAGTGATGAAGCACGTCGTTTCTATGGCGTTCAGTTCCACCCAGAAGTGACTCACACCGCCAAAGGTGCTGAATTACTGTCTAACTTTGTTCATCAGATTTGTGGTTGCCGCGGTCTGTGGACTCCTGAGCACATTATCGATCTACGTGTAGAACAGTTACGTGAACAAATCGGTGATGAAAAAGTTCTGTTAGGTTTATCTGGTGGTGTAGATTCATCAGTGGTAGCTGCGCTATTGCATAAAGCCATTGGCGACCAGTTAACTTGCGTATTTGTAGACAATGGTTTACTTCGTTTAAACGAAGGTGATCAAGTGATGCAGATGTTTGCAGACAACATGGGCATCCGTGTAATCCGTGCACAGGCTGAACAACGGTTCTTGTCGGCATTGGCAGGTGAAGTTGATCCTGAGAAAAAACGTAAAATCATTGGTCGTGAATTTATCGAAGTCTTTGCTGAAGAAGCGCGTAAACTGGATGGCGTGAAATTCCTGGCGCAAGGTACGATTTACCCAGACGTGATCGAATCTGCTGCAAGCAAGCAAGGTAAGGCACACGTGATCAAATCACACCACAACGTGGGTGGTTTACCAGAAGATCTAGCTTTTGATCTGGTTGAGCCTTTACGTGACCTGTTCAAAGATGAAGTCCGTAAATTAGGTACCACGCTTGGTTTACCGCATAGCATGATTTACCGTCATCCATTCCCGGGTCCAGGTTTGGGCGTGCGTATTTTGGGTGAAGTGAAGAAAGAATATGCTGATATTCTTCGTCTTGCAGATGACATCTTTATGCAAGAGCTTCGTGACAGCGGCTGGTACGACAAAACTGCTCAAGCATTTGCAGTCTTCCAACCGGTGAAATCAGTCGGTGTGGTCGGTGATGGTCGCCGTTATGCATGGGTGATTGCACTTCGTGCGGTTGAAACGGTTGACTTTATGACAGCCCGTTTTGCGCACTTGCCATATGAACTGGTTGATAAAATCTCAACCCGTATCATGAACGAAATTAAAGATGTTTCACGTGTTGTATATGACGTGTCATCTAAACCACCCGCTACGATTGAGTGGGAGTAAAACTGGGATTTCATGAAGCAGCGCTTCATGCCAGTTTTACGCCAAGAGCTATGCTCGCGGCAGCAATGAGCTTCAGGCAGTAATGTTGCTTGCCATTTTTACATCATGAACGAGTTTTAAAGTGAAACTTTAAAATGACTGCAAGATGCCTGTGGTAGAGGTTTTTCAAAATACAAGCAATCTGATGTTAGTATTTGAAAAATCTCTAAATAGATCAAAAAAGCCGACTTGGAAAAGTCGGCTTTTTTAAATCTCAAAATGTGTATTCTACAAATATAAGAATCTTTTCACTTTGTGTTGTTATAACCTCGGTGCCTAGTTTAATTCACAATAACGTTTCCTAAAATTACTCCAGCTATAATGCTTCCCAGATTCATATTCTTGAATAAAAGTTTGATAGAGCTTGGTTTGTTGCTGTAACCAAGGATTGCCCCAATTTACGCCTTTAGGTGCAGCTTTATCGTGAAATACCCAAAAGTCACTTAAACAAGAGCTTGGCTGGGGTTTTTGCTCTTTTTGAGATTCTCGATATTGATCTTCTAATAATTCTGCATTGATACTTTCAACATTCTCCTTAAGCGCTCGACGTTCGCTGATTGAAAGATAATGTTTGTGAGTATTTTTTCTAAGTTGACCATTTTGATAATCATAAATATGCTCAATATCAAAAGGTTTAACTGTTTGATAGTCACCTGGTGTTTTAGTTTGATATTGAATAATGTTGGCTTCGTAGTCACTTATTTTATCGTTAAATTTTGGACCAAAACCCATACCATTTTCTGGGTTGGGAGCAATAAATTGAGCGCGATGTAATAGTTTGGCTTCTGGTGTAACCTCAATCAATTCATAGCTTGAACGGTATAAATTATCTGCAAACATTTGATGAATTTGAGCGTTGTGTTGTTTTTCAGTAGGTGTGAGAATATAACGACTACGGAAAATGAGGAGTAAATTTTTACCTTGTTCCTGTATGGCAAATAATTGGTGATCTTTAAATTGATTTGGTAATTGTTTTTTAAGGGTTAGTGATTGCTGAACTGAGCCATAAGATTGAGCGAGTATGAAATTAGTTTTGTCATCAATGCTTGTATAAAGGAGCGCTGGATTTTGAGTTTCACTTAGTGGGTAATAAAATACGGCAGTTTTGCCGTTAATGACAAAATAGCGTGGGTTAAGTAAATAGAACTGAGATGAATCTTTAAATGGATCGTAATTTTTATCTCGAATTTTTTTCTGGTCTGACCAGTTTTCAGAATATATAGAGTTATCGCTATCATCTATAGAGGCATCGATATAAATATTATTTTGCTCTTCTATTTCTATTTCAGCATATGCGAGGTGGTAGGGATTTAGAGTTAAGCTACTTATAAGACTAAAAAAATAGAATATAGTTTTTACATTTGACTTCATTTTTGACCTACATTATTAAACGTGATTAAAAAAATATGAATTTATTCTATAATAAAAAAGCAGAAATCCTTTAGAAAGCGATGATAAATAAGAGCACTTTTGATGGCTGCGTATTCTTTAATTTTTACTTCGCTTATTTAGGGAGGATTATCCTATTTTAAAATAATCCATTTCTCATTTTATATAATTTAAGACATATCCAACTTGCTGAAGCAGAAGCTTGATGATTAATCAACGATTAACAATTTAGCTCCTTTTGAAGTAAAAGACTGATGAGGTTCTGAATGATCGCCCACTTGGTAACTCATGCCTGCGGTTAAAATAAATTTCCTTCCATCTTTTAATCTGCTTTCTAACTCGCCTTCTAAACAGAATAAGATATGACCTTTTTCACACCAGTGATCAGCTAAATAATTAGCAGAATACTCAACGAGTCTTACTCTAATTTTATTGCCCTCTTCACCAAAATATTGTGTTCTCCAATATGCTATTCCTATTTCACCATAATGCTCTGTTTTTTCTATTTGAGCCCAATCGGTTATTTGAAATGGGAAAGGTGCAATATTCATATCATTTTTACTCCATACATTTAATTATTTTTACAACAATGATCAAAATAGTTCAAATCGTTCTATTCAACCTAAAAGCTAAAAAACTCAACTTTAAAATTTTTTTATAAAAAATAATTTATTAGATATCAAAATTTTAAAAATTAAAGATATATCTTAACTTGCTATAAGATATATTAAGATATATCTTAGTATGAATAAATTAAGCAATCCGAGAACAATAAAGATGAAACAGGCATCAGCTCATCACGACAGCCAAGGTGATCTTCAGCATGCAGAGCAGCATCGTTCAGGCCGCCGAGGACGCCTTTTTGAATCAGGCCGCATGAAACTGCTGGTACTGCATCTCATTCAGCAAAGCCCAAAGCATGGCTATGAAATTATTAAAGAAATTAGTGATTTGGTCGGCGATGGCTACTCACCCAGTGCAGGTACGATTTATCCAACCTTGACTGCACTGGAAGAGATGAATTGCATCACATTGCTTGATGCTGAACGTAAGCAATATCAAGTCACTCAATATGGTGAAACTTATTTAAAAGAACAGCAGGATATGTTGCTGGCGTTACTGGAAAAATTACGCCTGAGACGTGAAATTCACAATAATGACCAACTGATTGATATCCATCGTGCCATGGAAAACCTTAAAACGGCATTACGCTTAAAGCTAAATGTGGCGGGTTTAAAAACTGAGCAAATTCATCAAATTGCAGAACAGATTGATCAGGCTGCAATTGCCATTGGCCGGTTGTAGATCGGGAGCCTGATATATTGGCGCTACAACATAAAATTAAACAGGCGCAATTGCTGCGTTCATTAAAAGTGGTATTTAAACAATATCAAGTTGACCTGATGCAGGTCGAAATTAAAGAGAGTGCTTAAGCATTCTGGAGCATAGTGATGAAACAACACCAATATCATGTGACTGTCCAGCACTTAAAAGATAACAAAGGGCAGGCGTCGACCTATACCGAACGTCTGGAATTCTATACAGGCAATCATGATGACATCTTTGAGATTGTTGAGCGTTTGAAGAAAGGCGAGTTTTTTGATGAGCAAACCACCAAGTCATTTGCAGTGGGTTTGAAACTGTTCAGTGAAGTCATGCTGGAGCATCGGGATCATCCTTTGTTTGAAGCATTCTGGCCACAGTTTGGTCAGTTTATGAAGCATCTAAAGCAGCAAGTCAAAAATTCAGCATGAATATCTCCAACCTTAAATTGAGCTTTATCCATTGAAATCGTCTAAAACAATGATCCGAAAATTACCTGCTAAAAATGCCGCATGGATGATACCGCTACTGTTGTCTGGTCTGATGAGCGGAACCTTATCTGGTGTCAATCTATCGATGCAACTTGGTTTTTCCACGGCATTACTGAATCAATGGTTGGGCGCCTGGATGATTTCATGGCTAATTGCCTTTCCTCTGGTGTTGATTTTCTTGCCCGTGGTGAGACGATTAACCCGTCTGATGGTGGAAATGCCACCGCATTAATTTTGGTTGGTGAGGAAGGATTGTCTCATGCATGGCACTCTGCGTATTACTAAAAGACTATATTGAATGATATCGGTGTTGTTAAGATGAATAAAACAACTCATTGCAATGGCATAGGTAAAAGAGAGCAAAATCATGAGCAATAATAATGACTACGATATTTCTGACTCAAAAGACTGCGAAACTTATATCAATCAATTTATTCAGGAATTTACCATTCGCTCGGCGGAAATTGGCAAAGGAACCGTGATTAAACGTGCCTTACCGAGCCGCCAGAAGCGCTTGGTAGGTGCCTGGTGTTTCCTTGATCATGCAGGGCCGGTCAGTTTTCCAGCAGGTGATGGCCTGGATGTAGGACCACATCCGCATATTGGTTTGCAGACTTTTACCTGGATGATTGAAGGCACCATGATGCATACTGACAGTCTGGGTTCAAAACAGTTGATCCGTCCTAAACAGGTAAACCTGATGACTGCCGGTCGCGGTATTTCGCATACTGAAGTGGCACCTGATAGTGAAACCAAAATGCATGCGGCGCAGCTCTGGATTGCCTTACCTGATGATAAGCTCAATATGGATCCTAAGTTTGAGCATTACCCTGAATTGCCAGTGGTCAGCCAGGATCAGGTTGAGTTTACCGTGCTGGTCGGTGACTTTCTGGATACCACCTCACCTGTGCAGGTGCATACCCCTTTGGTCGGCGTTGATTTAACTGCACAAGCCGATACCAAAACTCGTATTCCACTTAATCCAAAATTTGAATATGCCTTTATGGCTTTAGAAGGCACAGCGCGTGTAAATGGGCATGAACTTACCGCCGATAACATGGTGGTGCTGGACACTGGATTGACCGAAATTGAGGTCGAGTTAACCCAAGGCCATCGTTTGCTGTTAATTGGTGGTGAACCGTTCGAGTCACCAATCCTGCTGTGGTGGAATTTTGTCGGACGGACCATGCAAGACTTGCAGCAGGCACGCGAAGACTGGATCAATCATGATGCGCGTTTCGGTGAAATTCCTGATTATCAAGGCAAGCGTTTAGAAGCGCCGGTATTACCAGATCAGATGAGGGCTTCCAAATGAGCATCATTGCGAGCAGTAAAGTACGGACCTTGGCTGAACCCTGGAAAGGTGAGGTGAGTAGCGGCACTCATCAGTTTCTCACCGATAAGCCAGAACAGTTTGGTGGGCATAATACAGGCCCGGCGCCTTATGATTTCCTGACGGCCAGTCTGGCCTCATGTACCATGATCACCTTGCGGATGTATGCGCAGCATAAGCAGATCGATTTGGGTGAATTTACGGTTGAGGTGGATTTTCATACCAATCGCGAACAAGAGGAGCGTATTGAACGCCGAGTTGTGTTTCAGCAAGCTGTTGCAGCAGAGTTGCACGAAAAACTTCTCAATGTCTGTAGTAAGACACCCGTGACTAAAACTTTGTTACGTAGTTTAGACATTCATACCATGATTCTTTAAGACTAAAGTGCTATTGTGCTTGGGCAAAACATAATTCTAAGTGCAATTGTGAGAGGGAACTAAAATCGCAATTGCACAGCAAAAAAAGCAGGCACAAAAATGATTACCTTACATTATCTACAATGCTCACGTTCGTTTCGTATCCTGTGGGCATTAGAAGAACTTGGGATGGATTACCAGGTTGAGTATTATCAAAGGTTGCCAAGTTATGCGGCCCCCGAGAGTCTCAAGAATATTCATCCTTTGGGTAAAGCCCCGATTCTGGTAGATGATGACGAGGTGATTGTTGAGTCCGCTGTGATTTTGGATTATTTGCAACAACAATATGATTCACAACAGCAATTCAAGCCACAATCTGCCAAGCAACAACGACAGTACGCCTACTGGATGCACTATGCCGAAGGCTCTTTAATGCCCTTGCTGGTGATGACCTTGGTGATGAATAGTGTCAGTAAACATGTGCCTTGGGTGATTCGTCCGATTGCTGAGAAAATTACTGGCGGGGTAAAAGCCAGTTTTGTCCGTCCACGGGTGAAAGAGCATATTCTGTATCTTGAGCAATATTTATCAGAACATGATTATTTTGCGGGAGATTTTTCTTTCGCGGATATTCAAATGGCATTTCCACTGATTGCGATTCAGAACCGCTTACACGGGAAGTATCCACACATTCAGGCTTTTGTTCAACGTGTACAGCAACGCCCGGCTTTTCAACGTGCCGAACAAGGCACGCTACATTCTCAATGTGCATAACGGCACAATAAAAAAGGGAGCTTTCAGAGCTCCCTTTTTTATGACCTATCTTTTAGCGTTTGATCACGATTGAATCAATGCCACTATGTTGTAAGGTTTGTTGAGCAGCAAGCGCCGACTCTTGACTGTCATAAGGGCCAGAGAAAACACGGTACCAAGTCTGACCATTTTCAACGCTTTTCACCACATCCGCAGACAAACCATTCAAGATGATTTCTGCACGACGTGCATCGGCACTATCCGGATCAGGATAGCTGCGAACTTGTAAAATATAAGTGGCGTGTGCCGGTGCAACAGGCTCACTTGGGGTGAGACCCGCTGGATCTTCTGCTGCAGGGGCTTCAGGTTTTGGTGATTCAATAATCACCACATTCCCTTGTTGCTTGGTTTCTGGCACTGCTTGATCTGGAATCGGTGTGACTTGCTGCTGAGGCAGTAAATCATAGAAACGGTAGTCTTTATTGGTGTTTTCTTCCTGATAATGCTCGGAAGTGACCTGATTTTTGGTCGGGACAGGTTGCCAAGGCTGCCAAAGCATCAGCATGACAGCTGCACAGAGGATCGCAAGAATAGCGACAAGCATTCCTAACCACTTCGGAATGAGTGGTTTTTTGGGCTTGTTTGGTCGTTCAGATACACCACGTTGCGTTTTTCCAAACACCGGAAATTCCTCTTGATCCTATTGATTTATGTGTAACTTGAGTTTACTTAAAAACAAAGCATTATGTTTAAAAATAATGCTTTGTTTACCATATTGTTTAACAACGATGGCTTAAGTTTACATGCCTTTAAGCTTGGCTTTGCTGATTACCGTTTGCCTCGGGCATAGCCTTCGGTCTTGCGACGATGTGCAAAGCGTTGCTTTGCTATTTACATCGTCTCAGGCGCGGATACACCGAGCAATTCTAAGCCATTGTGCAACACTTGCTGTACGTTGATTGAAAGCAATAAACGCGCTTGTGTCAGTGCCACATCATCGCCCAATACTTTATGTTCGTTGTACCAAGCGTGGAACAGGGCAGCTAACTCTTTGAGGTAGTTACCAATCTGATGCGGTTCATAAGCATTGGCTGCACGCACCAGAATATCAGGATAAGCAGCAAGTTTAGACAAGATCTCGGTTTCAGCATCCAGCTCTAAACGGTTGGCATGTTCGCGTGCTGCGCTGAGGTCAAAATTAAGACCAGTCGTCGCCGCTTTTTCTAACATACGGCAAATACGTGCATGCGCATACTGGATGTAATACACTGCATTGTCTTTACTTTGTGAAACAGCAAGATCAAGGTCAAAGTCGATGTGCTGTTCAGATTTACGCATCACATAATAGAAACGCGCAGCATCGTTACCCACTTCCTTACGCAAGTCACGTAAAGTCACGAACTGACCTGAACGAGATGACATTTGCACCATCTCGCCACCACGCCATAAGCTGACGAACTGAACTAAAAGTACAGTGAGTTTCTTCGAGTCATAACCCATGGCATCAATGGCCGCTTTGACACGTGAGATGTAACCGTGATGGTCAGAACCCCAGATATCAATCAGGTCGGTATAGCCACGTTGTAATTTATTCAGGTGATAAGCGATGTCAGAGGCGAAGTACGTGGTTTGACCATTACGACGTTTGACCACACGGTCTTTTTCATCACCGAATTCGGTTGATTTAAACCAGATGTTACCGTCTTTTTCGTAGAGGTAGCCACGTTGATCCAGTGTTTCAAGTGCTTCATCAATCTTGTCGGTCAATGAATCTTCGCTGAACCATTTGTCGAAGGTTACACCAAAGTCAGCAAGGTCATCTTTAATATCATCCAGAATGGCATGTAAAGCTGCCTGATGGAACACGCGATAAGCTGCACCCAAATGTTGTTGCGAGTTCGCAATCAAACCATCAATATGCTTTTCTTTATCGCCTGAAAGCACAACTTTATTGCCTTCAGCATCAAGCGCTTCAGCATATTGCACATCTTCTGGTACATCTTTATAGATGTCGGCAACGGCACGAACATGTGCATTGCCATCTTTATCAATAATTTCCTGTGCGATTTCTTTAATGTAGTCACCTTGATACGCATTCTTCGGGAAAACCAGTGTTTGCCCAGTCAGTTCTAAATAACGTAAATAAGTTGAAGTCGCCAAGATATCCATCTGACGGCCAGCATCGTTGACATAGTATTCGCGATCAACTTGTGCACCCGTTGCTTCTAATAAGTTGGCAACGGTCATGCCATATGCTGCACCACGGCCATGACCAACATGCAGGCTTGAGGTCGGATTTGCCGACACAAATTCGACCTGAATTTTTTTAGCTGCATTGGCTTGGCTGCGACCATAAGCATCTTTTTGTGCCTGAATCTGGTCGAGCACCGCATAGCGCTGGTCTGCATTTAAAAAGAAGTTGATAAAACCAGGACCTGCAATTTCTGCTTTGGTAATGTCAGCCACTTCTGGAAGTGCTGCCAGAATTTTTTCAGCAAGATCACGTGGTTTCATGCCTGCGGCTTTAGAACCAATCATGGCAATATTTGAGGCAAAGTCTCCGTGACTTCGGTCTTTGGTACGGGTTAAATGGCTCGTGTTGGTCCAATCTGAAGGGAGTACACCTTGCTGTTGCAGGGTTTGTACCGCATGATCAAGAGCTGCTTGTATTGCCGTATTCATAGTTACCGAAAATAAATGTCGCGGAAAAACGAACAATATAGCAAACTTTATTGGCTTAGGGGGAGAGGGATTTGGCTGGAATTCACATATTCCGCTAAATCTTTTGTCAGTTCTTGTTAGGGTTGTTGGTGGCGAGATGCTATGCTATTGAATAACATAGCATCTTTGATTTTTTAATCTGCTAAAACCTGTTCCAGCAATTCATCACTTGGCGCAAAATAATAAGCACCGTCGACTGCAGTGGTAAAATGCAACAAACGGTCATGGATGCCATCTCCAGCTGTTCCAAACATGCGTTTCAGCATTTCATTAATAATGCTTAAATTATTGGTATACGCCACAAAGAAAAGTCCCTGTTCGCCCTTGCCATCGCCATAAGGCAGGCTATGGCGCAAGATTTCCATTTCTTCGCCTTCATCATCTTCCACTACGGTGCGTGCGACGTGTGAATTTTCCGGTTTGATGTCATCATCGAGTTCAATCGATTCCAGTTTGGTACGACCAAACACATGTTCCTGTGCATCGACTTTGAGCTGGCGCCATTTGACGAGGTCATGGGTATAACGCTGGGCAAAGATAAAACTGCCATCTGCAAAAGCACCCGCTTCTTCAGGAAGTAAGGCTGCCTCAGCACGATCATCAGGGAATTGTGGATTCTCTGTTCCATCAATAAACCCCGTCATGTCGCGACCGTCGAAGAAACGGAAGCAGGCACGCTCATCCAGTACCTCAACTTTATCCTGAATACCCGTAAAGAAGGCTTGGCTCATGGCAAAGCAGATATCTGCACGGGCACTGGCAATATGGATAAAGACATCAGCGGGCACCACAGGCATATTAAATGCGCCACTTTGAGGGTCCAGTTGCTTAAAACCTGCAGGTGTTTGTGAGTAGAGTTGTGCCCAAAGTTCTGGGCCGAATGCAATGGCTGTTTTGATCTGGTCATTCGGGTGTTGTGTGATTAAACGGTCACGAGTGGAAAGCAGTGCTTCAATCTGTTGTTTTAATTCGGCAATGGTTAAATCTTTTAAACGTAACACAATAAAGCGGGCATGATCGGACGGTAATGGAAGAATGACAGATTGCGCAGTCATTAAAATCTCCTTAGCTTTTAAGGGATAAAAAGAATAATTGTGCCTGATGTTGCTGCAGCTGAGTAGCATATTTGTGCAATTTTATTGCCTATAATGTCGTCATATCCCGCATTAAATCGATATAATTTATTTTTTTATGAGCCGATATCATCGTTATGTCTGTGCAGGTCTGGGTTGCTTTTATGTTGGCGTGCTGGGTAATTAGTATCTCGCCAGGTGCAGGTGCCATTGCTTCCATGTCGAGTGGTCTCAATTACGGTTTTCGGCATGGCTACTGGAATGTCATTGGGCTACAAATCGCCTTGATGATCCAATTCTTGATCGTGGCCGCAGGGGTGGGGGTACTGTTTGCGACCACGCCTTGGGCGTTTCAGACGGTGAAATGGTTTGGTGTGGCTTATCTGGTCTATCTGGCATATAAACAGTGGACTGCGCCCATTCAAACCATTGAGATCCAGCAGGAACAATATCAATCTGCTTTCGCATTAATATTGAAAGGCTTTGTGGTGAACATGAGCAACCCCAAAGCCATTGTGTTTTTGCTTGCGGTGTTGCCACAGTTTCTGGATTTGAGTCGACCACAATGGTCGCAATACCTGATCATGGCGATCACGATGGTGAGCATCGACCTGATTGTGATGGCCGGTTATACCGGACTAGCATCGAAAGTACTGAGACTGCTTCGCTCTCCATCACAACAAAAGTATTTAAATCGTGGTTTTGCCGTGATGTTTACTGGGGCAGCACTGTTATTAAGTGCGATTCAACAGTCTAGTTAATGACCCGATTAGGCCGATTGAGCTTGGCTTTTGAGTTTTTGCACGAGGAAAATAGTGGCGAAACACAGCGCCATACATAACACAATGCTTAGGCCTGTCGAAATATTCAGGGCCGCGCTCGACCAGAGACCGACGGTCACACCGAATTGAGCCAGTATAAAGGCCCAGATCACCATTTGTTTTGGAGAGTGGGCGAGTAGGCGAGCACTTAATGCAGGAATCACCAGTAAGGCACCCATCAGTAATGAACCCACCGCGCGTAATGCCAGAACGGTAAATAGTGCCAGCAACAACATAAAGACCAGGCGCTGCCAATTGGCACTGACACCTTCGCTCATGGCAATATCAGGGTCAATCGCAATCTGGATCTGCGCGGACCATGAACGGTATAGCACGATCAATGCGGCTGCAATGACAATGGCAAACATGGGCAAGTCAGTCCATTCGATACTGAGCAGATCACCAAATAAATAACTGAGCAATTCTGGGCGTAAACTTGGCACCTGCTGGATCAGTAGCAGGCCTGAACAGAGCAAAGTCGCAGAGCTTAAAGCCAGCAATGCATCATTCGGCAAGCGTGAGTCGTGCAATACCCAGAGAATAGCCACCAGCAATAAGGCCAGACAGGCAACACCTAACCAAAACGGTAAATTGAGTATTCCTGCAATTGCGACCCCGAGCAGGGTGCCATGGGCCATGGTATCGGCGAAGAAAGACATTCTGCGCCACAGCATCAGACAACCGAGTGGCGCGGTCAGGAACACCAGCAATGACCCCATGATCCAGGCGGGTAACAGGAGTTGTAACCATTCCATCATGGCTTAGACCTTTGGCTCAGGGTGAATATGGGGGCGTGGATCATGTGAGCAGGGCTCGGCATGGTCGCTGTGTCCGCAGTGATTGTGATGATGCTGGTAAAACATCCGTTGCGTACCAAAAATGGCCTGATATTCGGGGTGTTGCTGAATGCTTTCAGGTAAACCGCTACAGCAAATATGTTTATTCAGGCAGACCACACGATGTGTACCTTGCATGACCCACTGTAAATCATGGGAGACCATCAAGACGGCACAGCCATAGCGTTCTGGCAGGCTGCGCACATATTCGTACAGTTCCGCTTCGGACTGGATAT
Organism: Acinetobacter calcoaceticus; assembly: GCF_051947995.1. Taxonomy (GTDB): domain Bacteria; phylum Pseudomonadota; class Gammaproteobacteria; order Pseudomonadales; family Moraxellaceae; genus Acinetobacter. The sequence goes on from NZ_JBLVVH010000014.1 coordinate 19,551, forward strand.
CCAGACCTTGCATCGGTTCATCCAGTACCAGAATGTCAGGCTGGCGTAATAAGGCTCTTGCAAGTAAAACGCGTTGCCGTTCGCCACCGGAAAGCTGCTGTACCTTGGATGACTGTAATTTCAGGATACCCGTGTCACGAATAATTTCTGCACGTAAACCTGCTTCGCAAACTTCCAGATCCAGTAAGTCCTGTACCCGTAAAGGTAGGCTGGCAGAAGGATTAAACTTTTGCGGAACGTAGGCGAGCTTTAGCTTTTTTGAGAAATGTATTTTGCCTTTGGTCGGGGACATAATCCCCAGCAGGACTTTGATGAGAGTCGATTTACCTGCGCCATTGGGACCAATCAGCGTCACAATCTCTTTTGCCTGTAAGGCAAAATCCACATTTCTCAAAATATCCCGTTCATCAAGCCGAACCGAGATACCCTCCAGTTGAATAAGTGGAGTGCTTATTGAAGAGTGCTGCACTGATGACATTTTCCAGAAATTTCAATAATGCTATGTTGAGCGGAAAACTGGTCTGAGGCAGCAAGTTGATCAAGTTGTTGGATCAGTCCCTGGGCGGAGGCTTCTTTTACAGAATGGCATTCAGTACAAATCAGGAATGCAGCCTGATGGCCTTCACGCGGGTGGCAACATGGAATATAGGCATTAATAGAGGTTAAGCGGTGAATCAGACCTTTTTCCAATAAGAAGTCTAAAGTGCGGTACACCGTAGGTGGCGCAGCAGGGCGATCGGCCTGACCTTTTATCTTCGCCAATAAGTCATAGGCACCCATTGGTGCGGTTGCATTCAAAATGAGTTCAAGCACTTCTTTACGCAAAGGTGTCAGGCGTGCGCCAGCCGCAGTACATAAAAGTTCTGCTTCGGCAAGTCGCGCTTTAATATCGTGATGACCGTGCACACCATGTAAAGCATTGTCATGTTCGTGTGAACAAGAACTCATAGATTGACCTCATTATTTTTGTAGAGCCTATTGATTCTTCACTGGCACTAAATGGCGCGCTGAGGTTTCAATAGCCCTGCTATCATAACATGCAATTTATGATAACTATCTATATAAGTGATGTGCACGACGGATCGTGCGGCAAATCTGAAAATAGACATAGGTATTTTGCAACTTTTGTTATATTATAACATGCTTCGCCAAATTGAGTAATCCTGTGATGTCCCGCCTAATCGTTCTCGTCTTGTTTTCAATGTTAAGTACATGGGGCTGGACACAAAGCTTGGTGGTTTCAACACATCCCATTTACCTGATTGCGAAAGAAGTCACAGAAGGGGTAGAGGAACCGATACTCCTGTTAAAAGATCAAAGTGGTCATGATGTACAACTGACCCCAGCGCACCGTAAGGCCATTCAGGATGCTTCTTTAGTGATCTGGTTAGGCAAGTCGCATGAAGCTCCCCTCGAAAAGATGTTGAGCCAGAATCGTAAGGCGATTGCCTTGCTGGACTCGGGAATCTTGACAGTGTTGCCGCAACGTAACCTGCGTGGCGCATCCTTGGCCAACACCGTGGATAGCCATGTCTGGTTAGAACCAAATAATGCAGTGCGGATTGCGTTCTTTATTGCGACCTTGCGTTCACAGCAATATCCAGAAAATAAAGCCAGATATCTTGCCAATGCCAAAGCATTCTCACAACAAATGTTGCAGGCATCCCAACAATACGAAAGCTCAAGCAAAGCCAAAAACTACTGGTCTTACCATGATGCTTATCAATATCTGGAAAGAGCCTTGAACCTGAAATTTGCGGGTGCACTGACTGATGATCCACATATTGCCCCGACTGCTGCGCAAATTAAGTACTTAAGAGACAATCGTCCGCAGAGTAAAATGTGCTTATTGGCCGAAACGACAGCAAGTTCGGGTCAGTATCAAAAAATGAACCCAGTAGTTTTCCAACCCGTCGATGAAAGTATGCGCGGTGAAGACAATTTTGTAACAGCGTGGAAAAAATTGGCTTCAAAAACCGATAAGTGCGTAATAAGTGCACAAAATTGATGGAAAAAATAAAAATCAATTGACTCTAGCGTCAAAAAATATGGTAACGAAAAAACCAGACTTAAGTCGAGAAAAGATTGCATGTTCAGGGGTGTAACTCTATAATGCCTGCGATTCGAAACGATCATGATTAAAACTTGTCAAGCAGTTATGCTGTAAGTGGGTAAAAAATGAGCCAAACTAGTCGCATGATTGACCGACGATTAGCAAAAGCTTTGGTCTTCTTACAGGCATGTATGATTCCTGTTGCCGCTTTGCTGGCATGGGCAATGACAGACACAACTGCTGCTTTGAGTGCTGCGCTTGGGGCTTTGGTATGTTGGTTGGCACATTGTTATTTTGCTTGGCAGTCGTTTAGAACGGCAGGCGCAAGAGCATCAAAACAAGTCATGCTGAATATGTACCGAGGGATGCTCGGTAAGTTTGCGATTGTGATCGTGGGTTTTATATTAATTTTGAGCAATGTTAAACCGCTGTCACCGGTTGCATTGTTTTGTGGATTTATTCTCGTACAAGCGATGTCGTGGGTCGCGCCATTTTGGGTGGCACGTCTACAAAAACGAGTGTAAGACACATTTTAAGATTTTTGGAAGTAGACGCGGAATTATTGCCATTCGCATGATTCGTTTCTCTTCTTTTTAATGATTGACATTGACCAGGTGTGATTTATGGCTGCTGAAGAACATGCCCTGACTTCGACCGAGTATATCAAGCATCACTTGACCAATATGACCTATGGCAAAATGCCTGACGGTACATGGAAATTGGCTGAGACTGCTGAAGAAGCTCATTCGATGGGGTTCACTGCAATTCACTTGGATTCAATGGGTTGGTCTATCGGACTTGGTGTGATTTTCTGTTTGTTGTTCTGGACAGTTGCGAAAGCTGCGAATGCAGGTGTTCCAACTAAATTCCAGTCAGCAATTGAAATGATTATCGAGTTTGTGGACTCAAGTGTTCGTGATACTTTCCACGGCAAATCACGCTTAATTGCACCCTTGGCATTAACCATTTTCGTGTGGATTTTCCTCATGAACGCAATGGACTTAATCCCGGTTGACTGGATTCCGTATACAGCTCAATTGATTGGTGCAAACGTATTTGGCATGGACCCTCACCACGTTTACTTCAAGGTTGTTCCATCTACTGACCCGAACATTACCCTTGGTATGTCGTTGTCTGTATTTGTTCTTATCTTGTTCTATAGTATTCGCGAGAAAGGGATCGGCGGTTTCGTCGGTGAATTGGCACTTAACCCATTCAACCCAAGTAACCCAGTTGCAAAAGCGTTATTGATTCCAGTGAACTTAATTTTGGAATTAGTAACTTTCCTTGCTCGTCCAGTTTCGTTAGCTCTACGACTGTTCGGTAACATGTATGCGGGTGAGTTGATCTTCATCTTGATCGCATTATTACCGTTCTGGATCCAGTGGGCGTTATCTGTGCCTTGGGCTATCTTCCACATTCTTGTAATCACGCTGCAAGCATTTATCTTTATGATGCTGACCATCGTTTACTTGAGCATGGCAAGCGAAAAGCATTAATGGTATTGCCTAACTGTCACCTGATGGTTGGGCTTAAATTTTAGTTTAATTTGGTAATAACCTAACCTCTGAGGAATTTTTCATGGAACTCACTTTAGGTCTAGTTGCAATTGCATCTGCTATCTTGATCGCTTTCGGTGCTTTAGGTACTGCGATTGGTTTCGGTCTTTTAGGCGGTCGCTTCTTAGAAGCTGTTGCTCGTCAACCAGAATTGGCTCCACAACTTCAAACTCGTATGTTCTTAATCGCGGGTCTTCTTGATGCTGTGCCTATGATCGGTGTTGGTATTGGCTTGTTCTTCATCTTCGCTAATCCATTTGTAGGTTAATAGCTTAATTCCTAAATCCACATATTGAGGAATAGCGAAATGAATATCAACCTCACATTGATTGGCCAAGCAATTGCATTTGCGATCTTTGTCGCATTCTGCATGAAGTTTGTATGGCCTCCACTAATCAATGCGATTAGTGAGCGTCAGCGTAAAATCGCTGATGGCTTAAATGCTGCTGAAAAAGCAAAAGCTGACCTTGCTGATGCGCAAGCACAAGTTAAGGCAGAGTTAGATGCAGCAAAAGCACAAGCGGCTCAATTGATCGAACAAGCGAACCGTCGTGCAGCACAATTGATCGAAGAAGCGCGTACCCAGGCATCTGCTGAAGGTGAGCGTATCCGTCAACAGGCGAAAGAAACTGTTGATCAGGACATCAATTCTGCTCGCGAAGAATTACGTCAACAAGTTGCTGCTTTGGCAGTTGCTGGCGCAGAAAAAATTCTGAACCAACAAGTTGACGCAGAAGCTCATAATGCCATGCTGAATCAGCTGGCTGCTAAACTTTAAGCGAGGCGAATATGGCTGAACTCTTGACGTTAGCACGCCCGTACGCCAAAGCAGCATTTGCTTATGCATCTGAGCAGAATGCAACTGACGCTTGGTCAAATGCGTTACAACTGCTCGGTGCTGCGGTGCAAGACGAAGCATTTTCCGCTTATTTAAATCGCCCTGAGCTGACTCCTGCGGAACAAGTAGGTCTTTTTGCAAAGGTTTTAGGTGAAGATCAATCACAATCAGTGTCTAACTTTTTGACATTGCTTGCGGATAACGATCGTTTGGTTTTATTGCCTGAAATCGCTGCAGAATACGAATTACTTAAATCGCAGAACAACAACACATTGGAAGTAGAGATTGAATCTGCTTTCCCAATGGATGCGACACAAGAGCACATTTTGGCTCATGCGCTTGAAAAACGTTTTAACAGAACCGTTCAGGTTACTGTCAACGTGAATCCAGCGTTAATCGCAGGTGTTGTGATTCGTGCAGGCGACCAAGTGATAGATGACTCTGCGCTTAACAAGCTTGAAAAAATGCGGACTCGTCTTCTTGCCTAACAGCAAAAAGACTGAACTTAAAAAAGATTGAGGAATAGCGCAATGCAACAACTGAATCCATCCGAGATCAGTGCGCTCATTAAACAGCGTATCGGCGATCTGGACACCAGCGCGACCGCTAAGAATGAAGGTACCATCGTCATGGTATCTGACGGTATCGTGCGTATTCACGGTCTTGCGGATGCAATGTACGGTGAAATGATCGAATTCGACGGCGGCTTATTTGGTATGGCACTGAACCTAGAACAGGATTCAGTGGGTGCCGTTGTTTTAGGTAACTACCTAAGCCTGCAAGAAGGTCAAAAAGCTCGTTGTACAGGTCGTGTATTAGAAGTTCCGGTTGGTCCTGAACTTCTTGGCCGTGTCGTAGACGCTTTGGGTAACCCGATTGATGGTAAAGGCCCTATTGATGCAAAACTTACTGATGCTGTTGAAAAAGTAGCACCAGGTGTAATTTGGCGTCAGTCTGTCGACGAACCTGTTCAAACTGGTTATAAATCAGTTGATACCATGATCCCTGTAGGTCGTGGTCAGCGTGAGTTGATTATTGGTGACCGTCAAACTGGTAAAACAGCAATGGCGATCGATGCGATCATCGCTCAGAAAAACTCTGGCATTAAATGTGTATACGTTGCGATTGGTCAAAAACAATCAACAATTGCAAACGTGGTACGCAAGCTAGAAGAAACTGGCGCTATGGCGTATACCACTGTTGTCGCAGCTGCGGCCGCTGATCCTGCAGCAATGCAGTATTTGGCTCCGTACTCTGGCTGTACAATGGGTGAATACTTCCGTGATCGTGGTGAAGACGCGTTAATCATTTATGATGATTTGTCTAAGCAAGCTGTTGCTTACCGTCAAATTTCATTACTTTTACGTCGTCCACCAGGTCGTGAAGCGTATCCAGGTGACGTATTCTATCTTCACTCGCGTCTTCTTGAACGTGCTTCGCGCGTTTCAGCTGATTATGTTGAGAAATTCACGAACGGTGCAGTAACTGGTCAAACTGGTTCTTTAACTGCATTACCGATCATTGAAACTCAAGCTGGTGACGTATCTGCATTCGTACCAACGAACGTAATTTCGATTACTGACGGTCAGATCTTCCTAGAAACATCATTATTCAACGCAGGTATTCGTCCTGCTGTGAACGCGGGTATCTCTGTATCTCGTGTTGGTGGTTCTGCGCAAACTAAGATCATCAAGAAATTGTCTGGTGGTATCCGTACCGCTCTAGCGCAATACCGTGAATTGGCTGCGTTTGCTCAGTTTGCTTCTGATCTTGACGAAGCAACACGTAAGCAACTTGAGCATGGTCAACGTGTAACTGAGTTAATGAAGCAAAAACAATATGCTCCTTACTCAATCGCTGACCAGGCTGTATCTGTTTATGCATCTAACGAAGGCTATATGGCTGACGTAGAAGTGAAGAAAATCGTAGACTTTGATGCTGCGTTAATCTCTTACTTCCGTTCTGAATATGCGGCGTTAATGCAACAGATCGATGAAACTGGTGATTACAACAAAGACATCGAAGCAGCAATCAAATCAGGTATTGAGAGCTTCAAAGCGACTCAAACTTACTAAGTTTATCTTTAGTTAAGTTTGGTTCACGGATCAACCTTCGGAAGCTCGAAAGAGCTTTCGACTACTAGGTTAAGCGTATGGCAAATTTAAAAGAAATTCGCGCCAAAGTAGCTAGTATCAAGAGCACGCAAAAGATTACTCGCGCGATGCAAATGGTAGCTGCTTCGAAAATGCGTCGTGCGCAAGAGCGCATGGCTCAGGGCCGTCCGTATGCCGATAATATGCGCCGTGTAATTGCTCACTTGGTCCAAGCAAACCCTGAATACAAACACCGTTATATGGTTGAACGCCCGGTTAAGCGCGTTGGCTATATCGTGGTGTCTTCAGATCGTGGCTTGGCGGGTGGCTTGAACATTAACTTGTTCAAGAAAGTTGTGCAGCATGTCAAAGCACAACAACAGCAGTCAATTGAAGTTGAATTTGCTTTGATTGGTCAAAAAGCGGTTTCGTTTTTTAAGAATTACGGCGGTAAAGTGCTTGGTGCAACCACCCAACTTGGCGATGCGCCGAGTTTGGAACAGTTAACAGGCTCAGTACAGGTAATGCTTGATGCATTTGATAAAGGCGAACTAGATCGTATCTATCTCGTTTCAAATGGCTTCATCAATGCAATGACTCAGCAGCCTAAAGTAGAACAACTTGTTCCTTTAGCACCGGCAGAAGAAGGCGATGACCTCAACCGTACTTATGGTTGGGACTATATCTACGAACCAGAAGCAGAAGAATTGTTAAATGGTTTGTTGGTTCGCTATATCGAGTCTATGGTTTATCAAGGTGTGATTGAAAACGTTGCATGTGAGCAGTCAGCTCGTATGGTCGCGATGAAAGCAGCGACAGACAACGCAGGACAACTGATTAAAGACCTACAACTCATTTACAACAAGCTGCGTCAAGCCGCGATTACTCAGGAAATTTCCGAGATCGTTGGCGGTGCCGCTGCCGTTTAACATTATTAAGTTTGAATTGAGGAGACAGCAATGAGTAGCGGTCGTATCATTCAGATCATCGGCGCGGTTATCGACGTCGAGTTTGAGCGCAATAGCGTTCCTAAGATCTATGACGCTCTCCAAGTTGACGGTACTGAAACTACTTTAGAAGTTCAGCAACAGCTTGGCGATGGTGTTGTTCGTACCATCGCAATGGGTTCTACAGAAGGTCTTAAACGTGGCCTTAATGTAACTAGCACAAATGCACCGATTTCTGTTCCAGTAGGTCCAGCGACTCTTGGTCGTATCATGGACGTATTGGGTCGCCCGATTGATGAAGCAGGTCCTGTAGCGACTGAAGAGCGTTTGCCGATTCACCGTCAAGCACCTTCTTATGCTGAACAAGCAGCTTCGACTGACCTTTTAGAAACTGGTATTAAAGTCATCGACTTACTTTGCCCGTTCGCGAAAGGTGGTAAAGTTGGTCTGTTCGGTGGTGCTGGTGTTGGTAAAACCGTTAACATGATGGAGTTGATCAACAACATCGCGAAAGCTCACTCAGGTTTATCTGTGTTTGCTGGTGTTGGTGAGCGTACTCGTGAAGGTAACGACTTCTATCACGAAATGAAAGATTCTAACGTTCTTGACAAAGTAGCCATGGTTTACGGTCAGATGAACGAGCCACCAGGTAACCGTTTACGCGTAGCGTTAACTGGTTTGACCATGGCTGAATACTTCCGTGATCAAAAAGACGAAAATGGTAAAGGTCGTGACGTATTATTATTCGTCGACAACATCTACCGTTATACACTTGCGGGTACTGAAGTATCAGCATTGTTAGGTCGTATGCCATCTGCAGTAGGTTACCAACCGACACTTGCAGAGGAAATGGGTGTTCTTCAAGAGCGTATTACGTCGACTAAATCTGGTTCGATCACATCGATCCAAGCAGTATACGTACCTGCCGATGACTTAACAGATCCATCGCCTGCAACAACGTTTGCTCACTTGGATGCTACCGTTGTATTGAGCCGTGACATCGCATCTTCTGGTATTTACCCAGCGATCGATCCACTTGACTCAACTTCACGTCAGTTAGACCCATTGGTTGTTGGTCAAGAGCATTATGAAATTGCACGTTCTGTACAGAACGTATTGCAACGTTATAAAGAGCTTAAAGACATTATCGCCATCTTGGGTATGGACGAGTTAGCGGAAGAAGATAAATTGGTTGTTTACCGTGCGCGTAAAATCCAACGTTTCTTCTCTCAACCGTTCCACGTCGCTGAAGTCTTTACTGGTGCGCCTGGTAAATTAGTCCCACTTAAAGAAACGATTCGTGGCTTTAAAGGTCTATTAGCTGGTGAATACGATCACATCCCAGAACAAGCGTTCTATATGGTTGGTGGTATTGACGAAGTGATTGCTAAAGCCGAGAAACTTTAATTAGCAACTCTAATTTAAGGAGATTCTCATGGCGACGATGCAATGTGATGTTGTAAGTGTTAAAGAGTCGATTTACTCTGGACAAGTTACGATGTTAATCGCAAAAGGTGCGGGCGGTGAGCTTGGTATTTTACCAGGACATGCGCCACTCGTCACTTTGCTCCAACCGGGCCCGATTCGTGTTCAGTTGGAAAATGGTACAGAAGAAATCGTTTATGTATCAGGCGGTGTGTTAGAAGTTCAACCTCACGTTGTGACCGTGCTTGCAGATACTGCAATTCGCGCTGACAACTTGGATGAAGCGGCAATTATGGAAGCTCGTAAACAAGCTGAACAATTGCTAGCCAACCAAAAGAGTGATTTGGACTCTGCTGCTGCACTTGCTTCGCTTGCAGAAACTGCAGCTCAGCTTGAAACGATTCGTAAAATCAAAAACCGCGCACTTTAATTATTGCTGGTTCGAGATTAAAAAAAGCCACCGTCAGGTGGCTTTTTTTATGCGGAATCAAAAATTAAAATAAATATAGTTTAAGCGTTTGAATCATCTGTATGGCCGAGTACCAAGGTTGCCAGTTTCACCATATCCATTTGAATGGTGTTGAACTGTTTTTCGATCTTGGCAAAATCGATTTTGGAAAGATCGGTTTGGCCATGCAATAACGGCATATTGAGCAGTTGCTGATTTGCACTCAATAAACTTTGGCGGATCTGATCGACTTCATTACTTTTCAAATTTAACGACAATAAAGCGTCATGTAAGCCATGCAGTTCCTGGTTTAAATCACCTGTAGTATGTTGTAATTTCTGCACATTCTTATCTTGAATCGCTTGTTCAAGATTGCTTTGTGATTGCTTGAGTAGGGTGACATAGTCATCAGTTTCAATTTGCAACTTGGCCATATCGCGGGCGATATTCAGCATATTACCCTTACTCAGGTTTTGAGTGTCCTGAGCAATGCTTGCTTCACGTTCTGTATTTTCAGAAGTTGTTATTGATTGTTCAATCTCAGTGTTTTGCTCAGCTTGCTCATTGTCATGAGGGACCTGATCGCAACCTGCCAGTGTGAATAGGCTCACCAAGGTGGTTACTGAGAGAATGGCTTTGATAGAGAAACGTTCCATCATGGCTGAACTACACCAGATTATGAGAAGAGCGTCACTATAATGAGAAAATGTGGAGAAAAAAGTGATTTTTGCAATTCATCAACAGTTTGACCTAGGAACATAATAGAAGGAACTGTCTAGGGAGTTAAAAGAAAAGAACAGATAATCTATTCTTTTCTCTATATTTTCAATGCTTATTTTGCTAGTTCAGCTTCAATTGCGCTGACAATGCGTTCGTCGTCAGCAGTGATATCAGGTGCAAAACGAGCAACCACTTCACCCTTCTTATTGATGAGGAATTTTTCAAAATTCCATAATACTTCAGGTGGGTTGCTTGGTGTTAAGCCGTAATCCACCAGATCTTTCCACCAAGGGCCTTCACCCGTACGCTCAGGAATGGCTTGAGTCAAGGTTTGATATAAAGCATGCTTATCATCACCCGCAACCGAAATTTTGGCGAAAAGTGGGAAATGCACGTCATAATTTAGTGAACAGAATTGCTGAATTTCCTCATTGCTGCCCGGTTCCTGTTCCAGAAAGTTGTTGGCAGGGAAGCCAAGAATTTCCAAACCTTGATCTTTCTTGGCCTGATAAAGTTTTTCCAGGCCTTCGTACTGCGGGGTTAAGCCGCATTTAGATGCAACATTGACGATCAAGAGTACTTTGCCTTGATATTGATCAAGATCAACATCCTGACCTTTAATGTCCTTAACTGGGATGTGATAAACCGACTGGCTCATGAGATAGGTCCTAATTTGTTGTTGTGACAATACCCGTTTGTTTTAACTGCTATTACCGCAGAGTGCAATGCTCTTGATATGAATCCATACAAATAATCAGAAAAACCAAGCCTTTATTTTAGAGCGAAGCATTCTTTAGCTGAATCGGAGTTTGTCCGGTATAACGCTTAAAGAACTCAATAAAGCTGGAACTGTGGTGATAGCCCAAAGCAAATGCCAACTGTTTAATGGTCATCCCTTGGCGGATCTGATTGATCGCAAAAATGATTTTTGCACGATTACGCCATTCTGATAATGACAGTTGCAGCTCTTGCTGGCTGAGACGGAGTACATGACGCTCACTGACCGCAAAATTTCCTAAGACTTTCTGCAGGCTGAGTTGAAATAAAGCTGGATCTGACAGTTGCTCCAGAATGGGCGCGAGAACGGGATGGGTACTTTGCGGAAGATAATGCGAATAAGCAGGGGCCTGTTTCAGTTGATCATATAAAACTTGCAGCAGGTGTTCCAGATACTCGGGTGCAGCAGCCAGTTTTTGCTGTTCCAGAATATGAATCACCAGCGCACGGAAAAAAGGTTCAATACTAAAACAGCGGCAAACATCACCTAAAAAAGCGCCGAGCCGCGGATGTAATCGAATACAGATATAGTGAATTTCGTGCTCGACGGGCAGCGACTGATGCTCGGTACGCGGTGGCAGCCATAATCCATAGCTGGGTGGAGACAAGTAATATTGTCCTTCAATATCAAACTCTAAAGTCCCGTTTAAACTAAAGTTAAAATCTCCCCAGATTGAAGAATGTGGGCTGACAATATCATCTTTTTGATATAGAAATTCATGCACTTCTATATCACGTAATAAGGGAAATTGTTCAGCAACATTCTGCTTCATCCAGAGAGACTCACTGTTAGTTTTCACATGTCATTTTAGGATTATTCAAGCCTTTGGCTAAAGTAAAGATACTGATCAATGCCATGGCCACAAAGCTGATGACGCCATAAATCAGGATATTTTCATTGAAATGGTCGACCACATAACCGCCGAGTAAGGAACCGGTCGCAATCATGACCTGAAACATGCCGACAAACAGAGGCATACCTTTTTCTACCGCATGCGGCGCATGCACAAACATCCAGATATTGGCTGAGGTAGGGAAAGCGCCGAAGGCAAAGCCCCACAGTGCGGTTAATACAATTGCACCAAACTCATGAATCGCAAAGATCGGGAAGCCAAAGAACACAATCGCAAAACAGATCCCGACAAAGGCCAGGGTATAGCGTACATTCAGATTACCACTATAGCCTGCAAATGCATTACCGAAAATACCTGCAATTCCATAGAGTAATAATAGCGAGCTGATAGTAGTACCGTTAAAGCCTGCAATGTTTTTAAAGAAGGGTGCCAGATAGCTATACGCACAAAAATGCGCGAGACCAATCAGTAATACGATTAACATGCCACTACGGGCTTTTGGTGTGCGCAATAACGCAGGTAAATCACGGAAATGAATGGCAGACTCAGGTTTCAGTTCAGGCAAGCAAATCAGCTGGACCACCAATACAATCAAACCAATAGCAGCAGTAATACCGAATGCACTGCGCCAGCCATAAAACTCGCTGAGCCAGGTGCCGATCGGAACACCAAGCACAGTGGCAAAAGTTACGCCTGCCATGACGATGGCAGTGGCTTTAGCGATGGGTAAATGAGGCGGTGCCAGTTTACCGCTTAAAGCAATCGCAGTTGCCCAGAAACCACCAATCGAAATGCCTAACACCAAACGGCTTAACAGCAGCACATGAAAGCTCTCTGCAAAGGCGGTAATGGTATTGGCAATCACCATGATTGCGGTGAGCAAGATCAATACATAGCGTCGATCGAGCTGTTTTACCGATACGGGTAACAGTGGTGCTGCAATCGCAGCCATCACCCCGGGAAGGGTAATGATCAGACCTGCTGTACCGACTGAGATCTGCAGGTCGGCTGCGACACTATTGAGTACGCCGACAGGTAAAAATTCGCTAGTGACCAATGCAAAGGCCGCAATGGCAACAGCCAAAATGGCGTACCAGCTTCCTTGTGTGGTTTGCGTGGGCTGCTCGTCTGATGAGATGGATGCTTGCATGGGATTTTCCTGATTTGTCAGCACAAGGACAAAAGCTAATGATGAAATTTTATTTTATAACGATCGTTATTAAATAAAATAAAGAATAAAACAGAATCCGTCAATTAATTTTATAGTGATCGTTATGAAAATATCTGGGCCACTTATGCGAATTGTGCATGAGCTGCCATAATACCTACGCAGGAGATGATTCAAGAAAAATACAGTCGCCCTGAATCATGGGAGTGGGCGAACTGTAAAAGAGGAAAAGCAAATTTCTGGATTGTTCTCACAGATCAAACAGAAGTCGTTTAATTTTCTGTTTGACCTGTAGCTTAAGGATTAATTTTTATAAGTAACTTTGGGATTATTTAAGCCCCGTGCCAGTGTAAAGATCAGGATAAGCGAACAAAGTACCAGTGGGAGCATGGCAAAAAATAAAATGGTGCCATCAAAATGATCAACAATCAGGCCACCGAACATGCTGCCCAGCGCAATCAGGATTAAAAAGGTTAAAGTCACCATCGGCATGCCTTTTTCAACCGCTTCAGGTGCATGGGTAAACATCCAGATATTCACCGCAGTTGGAATAATCCCGTAGGCGAAGCCCCATAAAGCCGTTAATACAATCGCAAGCATGACATTGGCTCCGACTAGCGGAAGCGCTAAAAATGCCAGCAAGAACGCAGCGCCACTGACTGCAAAGGCATAACGGATATTGATCTGGCCGAGGTAGCCTGCAAAAATATTCCCGAAAATTCCCGCAATGCCATAGACCAGCAGTAAACGGCTAATCAGACTATCCGAAAAATCGAGCTCATGTTTAAAGAAGGCTGAAAAGTAGCTATACGCAGCAAAATGTGCAAAGCCCATAAACAGAAAAATGATCAGGCCTTTACGGGCGGCAGGGTGTTGCAGCAGAATCGGCAGTTCTTTCCAGCGCAAAGATGAAGCAGGTTTGAGTTGAGGCAGATAAAGGTACTGGAAGATCAAAAGCAGGCCACCCATAAGGGAAATCGCTGTGAAAGAGGTTTGCCAGCCATTATATTGAGCCAGCCATGTCCCCATCGGTACCCCTAATACGCTGGCTAAGGTCACCCCGAAAGCCACCCAGGCAGTCGCTTTGGCAATGGGTAAATGCGGTGGTGCCAGTCGACCGCTTAATGCCACGGCTGTTGCCCAGAAGCCTCCCACCGCCACACCCAGGATGATACGTCCGAACAATAAAATCATGAAATTAGGGGCAAATGCAGTCAGCAGATTGGCAATAATCATCAACAGGGTAAGTATCAACAGCAAGGTACGCCGATCTAGTGTCTTCGCTGAAACTGGAATCAGTACCGCAGCAAACATGCCGACGATCGCAGTTAAAGAAACGGTAAGACCGGCTGTTCCAACCGAAATCTGAAAGTCACGTGCGATGTCATTGAGGACACCAATGGCCAGGAATTCACCTGTCACCAAGGCAAATGCGCTAAAGGTGACGGAAAGTAAGGCAAACCAGTTCCCTTGAGATGGATTGGATTCAAGTGCACTGAGGTCTGCCGGAGTGGAGTTTTCCATAATAATTCCCTTTATTGTTATAGGGATAACAATAAAATTGAAAAAACATTAGTTTTTATAACGATCGATATAAAATAAAATAGTTGATTAAAGTTGAGTCGTCAATTAATTTAATAGTGATCGTTATGAAATATTTGTGACAGCAATGACCAATGCACATGAGCCAACAGTAGCACCCTGTGATGACAGCTTGAAAAAAAAGCGTGGTCGTCCGAAGTGTTTTGACGAACAGCAGGCGCTGGAAAAAGCGATGTTATTGTTCTGGGCACATGGCTATGAAGCGACCTCGATCAGTGATTTGACTCAGGCTCTGGAACTGACTGCGCCGAGTCTATACAGTAGTTTTGGTGATAAAGCCGGGCTGTTTTATAAATGTATTGATTATTATCTGGCCCATGAAGCCTGTCCGATTGTTCCTATTTTTTTAGAAGCCAAAACCGCCAAAGTTGCATTTGAGCTATATCTATATGACAACGTCAAGCGGTTAGCGCAACCCAATAAACCTGCAGGTTGTATGCTGGTGGTGGCGACCATGAACTGCTCGGATAATGCGCAGGCAGTGCAACACAATATTCTGGAAAAACGTTTACAGACCAAGCAAAAACTGTTGGAGCGTTTAGAGCAGGGAGTCGCGGATGGTGATCTGGCGGCAACCGCGCCTTTACAGGAAATGACCGACTTCTATGCAACGGTTGTGCAGGGACTAACTATTCAGGCTCGAGATGGAGCAACGGTTGAGCAACTGCATAAAGTGGTGGAGCATGCGATGCGAGCCTGGGAGCTGTTCTAGGCAGCAATGTCGTGAGCGCGATATAAATGTCTGAAATACGATATTTCAATTATTTTGGACATCTACCACAATACCTCCATTGCTGAGAAATTGTGAGAAAAATGATGGGTCAGTTTACCAAATACCAAAAATGGGCATTTGTATTGCCTTTGATTGCGGTGTTGATTTGGTCACTTAACATCGCGGTAACGCGCTACGTGGCCGATTATATTTCACCGGTCAGTATCAGTTTTTATCGCTGGTTTGTGGCCTTCCTGATCTTGACACCCTTTATGTTGCCCAAGGTCTGGAAGCAACGTGCTTTGATCCGCCCCTTCATCCCCAAACTGGCGGTACTCAGTGCATTTGGTATGGTGCTCTATCAAGGTTTGTCTTATACCGCAGCACATTATACCACCGCGACCAATATGGGCATTGTGAATGCCTTTGTGCCTATTTTTACTATTTTTATCTCCTATCTCATTTTAAAAGATGCACCGAATCGCTATGCAATTTTTGGCAGTTTACTGTCTTTCGCCGGCCTGATTTATGTGATGAGCCAAGGCCGTATTGCCAGCCTGTTTGAGCAGGGCGGTCACTGGGGCGATGCAGTCATGGTCTTGGCGGTAGGATTTTATGCGTTCTATGGCGTATTTCTGAAAAAATGGCAAGTCCAGTTGCCATTAATGACCAGTCTCTATGTACAGATTGCGTTTGCCCTGATCTATCATCTGCCATTTTTAATGTGGCTGGGGCTGGATGGCATTAATGCTGACAATGCAGCCAGTGTACTCTATGCAGGTGTGTTCCCGTCATTAATTGCACCTTTATTGTGGATGGTTGCTGTGCAGGCGATCGGGCCAAACCGGACCAGTATTTTTATGAATCTGATGCCCGTATTTACTGCCATTATTGCCAGTCTGTGGCTGTCGGAACACTGGACCATTTATCATACCATTGGCGGTGTGATGATTCTGGTGGGCATTATCATGGCACAGAAGAAAACCGTAAAAGCTTCGGTGAAATTGGCAGAGACAGCGTCGTAAAGATGAACTTAAAAGGTGTGTTTGTTTAAAAAATAGACAAACGCACCAATTTATTTTTTAAATGATTGTTCTTTGTATCTGATTTGCAACTATATTTTCAAAGATCAGCGAAGTTTATGCTCAAAAAAAGCTGAATAAAAATAAAAATATAATTTTATTAAAAAGGCGAAAGTGACAAAAAAGGTACGCTTTTCACCTTTTTTGTTAGATAAATAATATATTTGTATAAATGAAATGATTAGCTCATAATACCAGCCACAGCAAGATGATTCATTTTAGAATGAATAAGTTGCTCACCGAATTGATGAACCCTCTGGATGTGATTATACACATCCTTTTTATGCTCAGTTATCCCTATATAACTGAGCTTTTTTTTGTCCGCTATTCACCTAATCAGGCGCGAACAATTTCACCCGTGAGCGCGTTTAAAATGCGACTCGGTTCACGGCTGAGTCCCAAATCGCCTTCAAGATAATGTAATGCATCGCCAAAATAGGCTTGGGCCTCTGCCAGACCATGGGCCGGTGTCTGACCTGCGGGATTGGCGCTGGTCGAGACAATAAACCCACCAAAATCCTGACACAGTTGCATACATAAAGGATGGGTGGTGACACGCACCGCCACCAGCGGATGCTGGCCTTTGATCCAGGTCGGGATGTGCTGATCGGCAGGCAGGAGCCAGGTGGTGGCACGTTCGGTTGGCTGGCGGTTAGACCAGCTGCTGATAACCTGCTGACGAAGTTCGGGACTTAAGCCTTGCAATAAATGTTCGACCTGATCTAAATGACCGGCCAGTAAAATCACGCCTTTTTCAACGGGACGATGTTTGAGTTCCAGAATATTCTGGAAAGCCTGCTCATTGTAGGGATCACAGCCCAGTCCCCAGACCGCTTCGGTCGGGTAAGCCAGAACTTGTCCTTGTTTTAAAAGTTGTGCTGCTTCAGCAATAGAGGTCGTCATCATAGGGAGAATGAAACGATAAAAAGGAGATGTGAGTAGTTTAATGCATTGGACGGCAACGTAAATAGCGTCCTGCCTGTTGCATGCTTAAACCGAGTAGTTCCAGTTCCATTAATTGGGCGGTTAATTCAGCAATAGGTGCAGAATAGCGTTGCGCCAGCTGATCCAGATCCTGTCCGACCCAGTCTAAAACCTGATAGAGCTCAATTAAATGTGCGGGTAGGATTGGCGGTGCCGAGCTGTTTTCTGTTGCTGGCTGCTGCTGCGCTTGCCATTGTGTGGGTAAAGCCAGATCTTCAATCACCTGTTCAGGATGATCGACCAGAATTGCGCCTTCGCGAATCAGTTGATGACAGCCCTGATGATGCTCACTGTAAATATGTCCAGGAATGGCGAACACCATTTTGCCCTGACTGGCTGCTTCATTGGCGGTAATCAATGAGCCGCTTTTGAGCGCGGCTTCAACCACCAATACGCCCAGACTCAAGCCACTGACAATACGGTTTCGCCGTGGGAAATGTTGTTGCAAAGGCATGGTGGTAGGTAGAAACTCAGTCACAATCGCGCCTGACTGGCGAATCTGTTGCGCGAGTTGTTTATGCTGGGCTGGGTAGACGCTGTCGAGTCCTGTTCCTGTTACTGCGATGGTACGCTGATGCGCCAGCCCACCCTGATGCGCGGCCTGATCAATCCCTTGTGCCAGCCCGCTACTAATATAAAAACCTTTTTCACTTAAATAGTAAGCAAAATCATAAGCCACCTGTCGTCCATGAGGACTCGGCTTACGACTGCCGACCATGGCAATCTGGGGTTGTAATAGCGCTTGCGCCTGACCCTGTCCAAATAGGATCGGTGGGCGGTCACTATAAGGCAGTAGCTGCGTCGGATAGCCAGTATCTTCGGGTGTTAAAATAAAGTCACTATGTCGGCTAACCAGTTGTAGCAGCTGTTCAAACTGTTGCCGGCCTTGTGTGCTCTGGAATTCTTTTAGACGTTTTAAATGGTTGGCATGCAGACCCAGTTGCGACCATTCTGCAAACCGCTGTGGTTTGGTCGCCTGTTCACAGTTGCCAAAATGTTGCTGAATCTTGTGAAAGCTGGAAAGCGAATGTTGAACCAAGTACCACACCAGCACAGTATGGTAGTGATGAGGTGATAATTGATTCAACATCTGGATCCTTAATCGTCAATACGTGGCGGCTTGATGTCTGAGCCCAGCTTGATCGGTAACTCACTTTCGAGTACATAGGCATAGCTGATACGGTCAAAGCTCTTGAAGATCATGACACTACCTAAATATTGTCCTGGTAGTTTCACCTGTTCCTTGGTTTTTGGATCGCGAACGGTTTCACCGTCTTGATAGATACTAAATACCTGACCGACCTCAACGCCATCAGTCGTTCCGCGATCTACGGTGACAACACCATTTTTTGCAGCTGTACCAATCGAACCCATCACCCGGATGATTTTACCGCCATCTTTGACCTGATTGGCATCGGTAGGGTAGAACAGGGTTGGCAGCATGGCATCCTGTTCAGCCATGACACGGTCACCGCGACGGACTTCGCCATTATAGCTATCGGTCAGTTCAACCGTGGTGATGTCATTTTCACTACGAATGGCCACACCTGAAGCGACTTGGGTCAGTTCAATGCCAAGATTCTGCTTCTTGCCATTCTGATCCAGAACGATATAAGGTTCACCTTCACGGAAAACGCCGTAGCGCTGACCATTTTCAAGGCCTTGGCCACGTACATAAACACTTTGACCTTTACCAGCCATAACACGGTTATCGGCAGTGCCCAGAATATAAGGGGTACTGGCAATCGCATCTGCTGGCAGTATGGAGGTGCGTTCTAACCATTGCTGAATATGGGTCAATGGAATAACCGGTACGCTATTATTCAGTGCTTCAACACGAACTTGCGGGCGCAAGGTCGAGGTATTGCCGGTATAGCGGCGAATAATACCGTCACAGCCATCGCCTTCATCCTTACCAATTAATGGTCTGCCATTCAGGCTACATAACAGCAGGCGATCACCGGGATAAATCCAGTGCGGATTCTTCACATGTTTGTTGCTTGCCCAGATTTCAGGCCAGCGCCATGGTTTCTTTAAAAATTTGCCTGAAATATCCCAGAGCGTATCGCCTTTTTTCACCACATAAACATGCGGTGCGCCAGCTTTAACCGTAGGTGGACTCACATTTGGGCTGGCAGCATGGGCAAAATTAACGCTCATCCCCAATCCTGCACAAATTGCAGCCGCAATCAGTTGTTTTTTTAACCCCAAGGCATGAAAAGATGGTATGCCGTTTAAAACCTTTTTCATTATCATAATTCCTAAAAATTATGTGTGTAGTTGCGCTATAATAACGACTTTACACACAATTTTTTGATCAAGCATTCCCTTCAGTTGGTTTTTTGATCAATGGCATAAGTGAGGACGACAGTATGGCCTTATTACCTATTTTAAGTTTTCCTGATCCCCGCCTTCGTACCATTGCCAAGCCAGTCGAAGAAGTCACTGATGAAATTCGTCAGCTTGCAGCAGATATGTTTGAAACCATGTATGAAGCACCAGGTATCGGTTTGGCGGCAACTCAGGTTGATCATCATATTCAGCTTATTGTTATGGACATCTCGGAAGAGAAAAACCAACCGATGGTGTTCATTAACCCCAAAGTCATTCCACTGACCGAAGAAACTCAGCCTTATGAAGAAGGCTGTCTCTCTGTGCCTCAAATATACGACAAAGTTGAGCGTCCGTCACGCGTAAAAATCGAGGCAATTAACCTTGAAGGTCAAGCATTTGAGTTAGAAGCTGACGAACTTCTCGCTGTTTGTATCCAACATGAAATGGATCACTTAAATGGCAAACTTTTTGTCGATTATTTATCGCCTTTAAAACGTCAGCGTGCCCGTGAGAAAGTGGAAAAAGTGGTGCGCCAGCGTGATAAAGAGAAAGTCGCTGTTAAACGTTAAGTGATCGATACTGTTTAAGATGTTGTCTTTGTTTCGTTGTGGTTTGCTGCTGGCTTTGACCGCGGTCTGTTTACAGATTGCGGTTTTCTTGCAGCCGCTGCTCCCGAAGCAATACCAGATTGCGCCGGTGTGTGAAACCATCACCCAGGCGCTGCTGTTACCCAAAGTACAAAGCACACAGAGCCATTCGGCCCATAGTTCACATTCGCATGAACACCAGCTTGAGCAAGCTCAAGCCCCGCTGCCGCATCATGACCATCATGATCCTAATCACCAATGTCAGTACTGTACGGTCTATGCCAATTTGGTCTTGCCGCCTGAATTGGGGGTAAAAGAAGTACTGGTCCGGATCCAAATCCGTTTAGTGGCTTATCAGCAAGCGTTTAAGCATGTTTATTTTGCCCTGCAACGCTTATTTCTATTGCCCCAAGGGCGTGCTCCACCACTCTTTGCATAAATAAAACGTTATTTTCATTAGGGTTTTTCAAAACTCTAGCCTAGTTTTACTTATGTTTTAAGAGAGACCACTCATGGCTCAACCTAAATTTTTATTACAACCGCTCACGGTTGCGATTCTTGCTGCCTCAAATACTGCAATGGTGTGGGCAAATCCAGTCGATCCGTCTGTATCTGCACATGCCCATGTGTCACTGGCACCGATTGTAGTAACGGCTCAACAACCGAATGAGCGCAATGGTCTGGTGGTTCAAGCCGATCCCAAACAACCGATTCAGCCGATTCCTGCAACGGATGGTGCCGACTATCTGCAAAGTATTATGGGCTTTAATGCCATACAGAGTGGCGGAACCAATAGTGATGTGACCTTCCGTGGCATGTTTGGCTCACGCATCAAGATCCTGACCGATGGTACGGAAAATCTGGGGGCCTGCCCAAGTCGTATGGATGCACCGACTTCTTATATTTCACCTGAAAGCTATGACCGTATTTCGGTGATTAAAGGACCACAAACTGTTCAATATGCCAATACCGGTTCAGCGGCAACCGTGATTTTTGAACGTCAACCTGAGAAACTGACTCAGGCCAAACCGTATCGTGGGCAGGCGAGTGTGCTCTGGGGTTCATTTGGACGTTTAGACCAGAATGTTGAAGCTGCAGTGGGGGATGAGAAAAAATATATCCGTTTAAATGCCAATCGTTCCGAGTCGAACAGCTATCAGGATGGTGACGGTAAAACCGTGCCGTCTTCATGGGAACGCTGGAATGCCGATGTGGCATTGGGCTGGACACCGGATGAAAATACTTGGGTAGAACTGACCGGTGGCAAGGCAGACGGCGAGTCTGAATATGCAGGCCGTGAGATGGACGGTGCTCAATTCGCGCGTGAAAGTTTAGGTCTACGCTTTGAAAAGAAAAATATCACCGATGTGATCAAGAAAATTGAAGGTCAGGTGAACTATAGCTATAACGATCACATCATGGATAATTTCAGCCTGCGAACCCCGCCTATGGTTGAAATGAAGCATGGTGATCATGTCATGAAAATGCCGATGCCAATGGACATGCAAGTGACGCGCCGTACCTTGAACTCACGTCTGGCCATGACCTCTGAATGGGATCAGTGGAGCCTGATCACCGGGGTTGACTCGCAGTTCAATAAACATGGCGGCAGTATGTCATCACCGACCATGCCATCCATGAATATTCCATTCCGTCAGGATATGCGTTTCCAGTCTTATGGTGCTTTTGGTGAGTTGAGCTATCAACTCAATCCGCACAACAAGATCGTGACAGGTGCTCGAGTAGACCAGGTCAAGGTGGATGATGAGCGTGCTGACTCTAAGGCCAAAGGTTTCAATACCCAGCTGGAAAAAACCTTGCCGAGTGCTTTTGTGCGTCTGGAAAATGAAAATGCCGAGCATGGCCTCAACAGCTATGTCGGACTGGGCTATGTCGAACGTATGCCTGATTATTGGGAGCTATTCAGCCCTGAGCACGGCAATGCGGGTTCGAGCAACACCTTTAACGGTGTGCGTCCGGAGAAAACTTTGCAGCTCGATCTTGGTTTTACCCAGCAACAGGGCGCATTTAACTCATGGGTATCTGCTTATGCCGGACTGATCGATGACTATATCTTGATGAACTACCACGATCATAGCCACTTACATGCAGGGGGACATGGCGGGCATGGTAGCGGCGGAATCACCGCAGGTGCCAAGAATGTCGATGCCACCATTGCAGGGGCTGAGGCTGGCGTTGGCTATCAGTTTACCGATCATATTCAGGCCGACCTCAGTGCGATGTATGCCTGGGGTAAAAATACCAGTGACAATACGCCATTGCCACAAATTGCACCTTTAGAAGGCCGTATGAATCTGCGTTATGTTGCTGATAAATATACGCTGGGTATGTTGTGGCGTGTGGTGGATCAACAAAATCGTGTCAGTTTGCATCAGGGCAATATTGTGGGGTATGACCTGAAACCAAGTGCAGGTTTCTCAACCATTTCTTTGAATGGCAGTTATAGTCTGAGTAAAGATGTCGATCTTTCAGTGGGCATTGATAACCTGCTCGATAAAACCTATACCGAACACCTCAATAAAGCGGGCAGTTCAGGTTTTGGTTTTGCCAGTGAAGAGCAATTCAATAATACCGGTCGCAACTACTGGATGCGGATGAGCATGAAGTTCTAAGCTGAGTTAGAATCAGTCAGCTCAATGATCTGCATTGAGCTGATTACGTTTTGACGAGGCTTACATGCATCATCTTCAGGATTCCAATACAATTATTCAAGAACTACAACAACAAGGTTATGTCCGTATTCAGGTCACCGAATGGACAGAACAGACGCGTGATAGTCTGGAGCAACGCTTGTTGCAGGCAGGTATTCAAGATTATCAAATACATAAGATCAAGAATGAAGCACACGATTATCTGATTGTATGCAAAGGCAATGACACCCCGCTTCCTTATCAGTTAGAAAAAATTTATCCATCCAGAACGTCTTTTGTCATGGTGTTGCCTTTGATTGTGGCGATGGGCCTGATAGCGGTGACAGTACTGTTAAGCAGTTATTCGCAAGATCTGATGTCCTTTGTGATTGTCTTGGTTATTCCTGCACTATTGGGCGCATTATTTGAATACTTTATGATTCGAAAACAGCCCAATCCTATTTTCCTGACCAAGCTTTTCAAGATTCAGCCGCTGGTTTTTGTGATCGTGATTGTGTTTTGTGTGATCGTGTTAAGAGAAGGGATTATCTGTTTGATCATGCTGTTGCCGATTTTACTGATTGGCCTGCTGCTGGGTGCAGGTTTCATGCGCTTGATTTGCCATTATTTATGGAAACCCAGCGCCAAAATCTATTCTTTCGCACTGCTGCCGTTGATTTTATGGTTTTTATTACCTGATTTTAGTCGTACCGAATATGGTCAAACCCAGCGCTCGGTTGTGATTCATGCGCCAGCACAGCAAGTATTTCAGGCCATTAACCAGATTGGCACGATCCAACCCGAGGAAGTTAAAGACAGTTTTATTTTTACCATGGGCTTTCCCAAACCTGTTTTTGGCATGACCGAGCAGCGTCAGGGTGAGCTGGTTCGCACCATCCAGTGGGAACGTGGCATCAAGTTTGAAGAACAGGTGACCGCATCGCATGCGCCGTATCTATTGTCCTGGACATACCGGTTTGCGCCAGATTCGTTTCCGAAGGGGTCCTTGGATGATCATCTGGAAATGGGCGGGAAATATTTCGATTTGCTGAAAACAGATTATCAACTGGAACAAATCGATGCACACACCACCAGATTGATTCTGAGCATTGATTATCGGTTATCCACCGAATATAACTGGTATAGCCGTTTATGGGTGCATTATGTTTTAAATGAATTTAGTGATGTGGTGATGCAGATTCATAAACAGCGTTTAGAAAAAAATGCTTCTTAAGCTAAATATCAAAGCGAAGCCACAATCTTGATTGTGGCTTCGACTGCTTAGGCCAGACAGTCCTGTTTTGGCATCAGGCTATCGCAATATAAAGGATTTAATGCGCATTGCAGATCATCAATTTGTTCCTGGGTGACATAAGCTTTGCTTTTGAGGTATTCCGCCACGCGGTCATCACGCAGACTTAAAAAGGCGGCATCGTAAACGCCTAAATCAACAAATAAAGCAGCGGTTTCCAGACTATTAAAATGATCGAGGAAGACATCATTATCATGCATCAGGAAAATGTGGGTGAATGGTGCATTGACCTCAACTTTTAAACGTTGCGCCAATTGCTCAGGACGTGTCTTGATAAACAGTAAATCGGAAAGTTCATCAAACTGGCTTTTGTCCAGTTGGTTTGCATCACCTTTGACATGGCTTAACCAAGCTTTAAAGACCAGAACAGCACCGCCACGTAATAGCATGCTCCAGATCTGATGACGTGTTTCATGGTCGAGATGGGCAGACTCTGCCTCAAGTACATCTAAAAACTTCTGTTCTTGTTGGGCCAGTTTTTCAAATAAGCCCAACCCTTGTGGATGATAGGCCGCAGGCGTAAACACATCAAAATTCAGTTCATGGAATACATTCAGGGCCAGCGGGACCGCTGCCTGATAAAGCGTATCCAGAGCACGTAAATGTGTTTCTTCGAGTTTGCTATGTACAAAAATATGTTGCCAGTCCAGTTGCGGTAATAAGGCGTTGGCACTGTATTGGCGATAAAACTGTTGCGAGCTATGGTCGGTGGTGGGGTGACTATTATTCATGATCAATGTCCTTTTCGACAGTCTGTTGCAAGAAACCCAACACGATGAGACACAGGTTTCCATTTATGCATCAATTTATGCGGGATCAACAAAGCAAGTAGAATACGACTAAAGTTGTAGATTGGTTTTTATGGGTAAAATTTATAAATAAAAACAAATATTTAATTAATTGTAAGTAAGTGTACAAACGTTCACTAATGTAAGTGAACGTTTTTGCCATAGTCAAAAATCATTTGAGCATTTTGGTCAATTTATCAGCACTCAAAGTGCTGCTTTTTGATGATTTTTGCCTATGGCTGCAAAATATTTGGTCATTTATTGCATTGGCATGATTTTTAAACCGGATAACCAGGCCCGTAAACCGGCAGGCTTGAGTGGCTTTTTCAGCAACACAATATTCTGCTGTTTTAAGTATTGCGGTAACTCCGGATCAGAATCTGCGGTAATTAATGCCACAGGAATATGGGCCGGTCGGTGCTGTTCAATAAAGTCCAGACCCCGTTGATCATGATTCAAATGCTGATCGATCAGCCAGACCTGAATGTCTTCCTGCTCAATCAAGCGTAGCGCTTCTTCCGGTTCGGTTGCGGTGAAGATCTGATAGCCCCATTTGCTCAGCAAGGTTCGCATGCCTTCCAGAATGGTTTCATCATTGTCCAGACATAGCACTTTATAGGCCGTATGCTGCAATGCCGTTACCTGAGGTGTTGCCATTTGAATTTTGGGTGCTTCGGCTAAAGGCACTTCGATCATGAAACAGGAGCCTTTGCCCAGCTCGGAATAGACATGCACGGGGAAATCCAGCAGGCTGGTCATCCGTTGTACGATGGCCAGTCCGAGACCCAGACCCTGTTCACCCCACGGTGAGGTGTGCCCACAACGTTCAAATTCCTGAAACAGTTTCAGGCGTTGCTGTTCATGAATACCCGGGCCGGTATCCCAGACCCCGATGCGAATATGATGAGGACGCTGGGCTGAACGTAGCACACCGACCACGACACGACCCCGTGCGGTATAGCGTAAAGCATTGCTGACAAAGTTCTGGATAATCCGCCGCATCCATTGCGGATCGGTGTCGACCCAGAACTTGGTATCGTGCACGGACAATTGAATATCACGCTGCGCTGCAATAGATTTGAACTGTAACTCCAGATCATTCAAGAGATCGTGCAAGGAATAAGCCTGACGTTTGGGCTGGATGGTGCCACCTTCTAAACGGGCAATATCGAGCAGGGCAGAGAGCATACTTTCCGCGCCGTACAGTGCCCGATCCAGCTGTTGTAAGGTCTGTTGATCTTCTGCCGAATGGACACTTTGTTCTAGCGCAGTACTAAACAGACGTGCTGCATGCATGGGCTGGAGTAAATCGTGACTGGCGGCTGCCAGGAAACGGCTTTTCGATTGATTGGCTTTATCCGCCTGTTCCAGTGCCAGTTGCTGTTCGGTCAGGGCATTGGCAAGCTGCTGGGTGCGGTCACTGACGCGTTCCTCCAGCACCGCTTCATTTTCACGGAACGCGGTAATATCGGCAAAGGTGGTGACGAAGCCACCGCCTTCAATAGGATTCCCCCGCATCTGGATCACCAGACCATCTTTACGAATTCGCTCGAACTCATGGGCGCTACCCACTTTCATCCAGTGCAGTCGTTTACGCACATGTTCTTCGACCGGGCCTGGACCACATTCACCACGTTCTGCGTTATAGCGAATCAGGTCTGCGATCGGGCAACCGACGTAAACCAGATCTTTGGGATAATCAAACAGTTTCAGGTATTGATTGTTCCAGGCCACCAGACACATATTTTTGTCTACCACACTGACGCCCTGAGTCATATGGTCGATCATGGTCATCAACAGATTCTGGTTAAAACGTTGCCATTGCGAGGCTTGGTCGAGAATATTGGCGACTTGTCCCAATGCCAGACCATTGTTAATCATGGCAGTGGTCAACAAGGTACGGGCAGAGGCTGCCCCAATAATCCCGGCCAGATATTGCTCGGTAAAGCGCCACCACATGCCATTGGCCACATGATTTTCATTTAAAACCACATGATTCTGTTCACAAAATTGCTGAAAGGCCTGTAGCGTCGGTTTATCACCTGTGACCCGCTTGGCCAGCGCCAGTAAGTCGCCGACTTTCAGGCGGGCGGCATTCAGGTGTAGATCAGTGAGATCGGTATTGGACTGGGCTGATGGCAGCGGTTTGCTTTCATAATAGAAGAAGCTTTCAGCCTGAATTTGTTCCGCCACGCTGGGTCGGTACAGACGCGATACCCAGATATACAGCACCACATTCAAACCTAAAGACCACAATACCCCATGTGTCAGTGGAGCAAAGGATTCGAAGCCCAGTAAGGCCTCTGGTCGCAAGCCATTAATATCAAACGGTCCAAACAGTAAAATATGCTGTGCCAAATCCTGATATTGGTCGGGCAGGCTACGCAGTACCGTTGGGAACAGTAAGGTGTAACTCCACATGGCGAAGCCCATCAATAGCCCGACATAAACACCCTGACGGCTTGCACCACGCCAGTATAGACCACCAATCAAGGCCGGTGAAAATTGTGCCACGGCGCTAAAGGCCAGCAAGCCAAATACAGATAGCTGGTTAATATCATTAAAGAAATGGAAGAATAAAAAGCCCAGTAACATCACGCTAATAATACTAATGCGCCGGGTCAGTTTGAGCACGCGCGGTAAATGCTGGTCATGACGGGAAATAATTTTAAAACGCCACAGGGCTGGCATGATCAGGTCATTACTGAGCATGATCGATAAGGCGACTGAGGCAACCAAAAGCATGCCAGTTGATGCGGAAAAGCCTCCGAGAAAGGCCAACAGCGCTAACCAATCCTGCTGATAGCTCATCGGTAAGGCCAGTACGGCAATATCTGGTGTGCCCAGCGATTCGGGTAGAGAATGCAGCGCCCAGCTGGCAATCGGGATAATTGCCATGACGGTCAGGATCAGATAGGCCGCAAACCAGCGCCGTGCGCCACGGATATGTTTTTCATCGCGTAATTCCACCACTGCCACATGGAACTGGCGTGGCAGGCAGATCATGGCGAGACCTGCCAGCAATGTTTGCACCCAGAAGGTTTCGGGCACACCCAGTTGTTGCAGGTCATGGAAATGCTGATGTACATCGGTACTGACCTGTTTAATATTATCGGGTGACTGTAATAAGAAGAAGGCTGCCACACAGAGCAGGGCAAACAGTTTCACAAAGGACTCAAAGGCCACGGCTAACATTAACCCGCCGTGTTGTTCGGTATGGGCAATATGACGGGTTCCAAAAATCATTGCCAAAATCGCCAGTACCGCAGTCAGAACCAGAACACTATTGGTGGTGGTATGGATATGCGCGTTTTGCTCCAGAATCACCGAGGCACTCAGTGCAATGGCGCGTAGTTGCAACGCCAGATAGGGCACAATCGCAATCACCGCAAGAATGGTCACCAAGGCGGCCAGACTTCCGCTTTTACCATAACGGGCAGCGACGAAATCGGCAATTGACGAAATGGCATGATGCTGGCGGATACGACCCAATCGTTTCCAGATGTCATAACCAAACCAGATAAATAGCAATGGTCCCAGATAAATCGGCAGGAAAATCACGCCTTGGCGAACCGCAGCACCTGTTGCCCCATAGAAGGTCCAGGAGGAGCAATATACGCCCAAGGTTAAGCTGAACAGGAGCATCCGACCACGCGTACTTAAGCGGCTGGCATGCTTTTCACCAAAAAAGGCACAGCCGAATAGCAGCACGATGTACAGGGCCAGTACCCCAAGAATAAGCCAACTGTTCATATTGCTCACGTGATCAACTTCCATTTTTTATCATACCCGAAGCACAGGTAGAGCAAGGAGTAGAGAATTGCATTTAGAGACCAAAGTCTAAGTTACGAGTCAATCATAATCTTGTTAAGTTGGATAATGAAAAATCCCACGTAAAAAGGGGTCCATGGTTGGACACAAAAATAAGGAGTTGATTATGGATGATTCTCAGGTAGATCGAATTCTACATAATCCAAAGTTTCAGGAAATGGTCAGCAAAAAGCGTACATTAAGTTGGACATTAACAGCAATCATGCTGTTTATCTACGTTGGATTTATGCTTTTGGTTGGTTATAACAAAGAATTTTTAGCAAGTTCATTTAGCGGTGGTGTAACCACTTGGGGTATTCCCCTCGGTTTAGGCATTATTGTGCTGTCATTTGTGTTATGTGGTGTGTATTCCTACATTGCCAACAACAAGCTTGACCAGTTGAATGAAGAAGCCCTCAAGGAAGTTGAGGCCATTGCACATGAAAAAGGGATGCACTGAGATGAAAGGGACCTCATTCAAGGCGGTACTGTTCACACTGTTGAGCTTTTGCTGCACAAGTATTGCATTCGCCAGTCCGGATCTAGGTACTGCTGAACAGCAAGCGACCAACTGGCATGCGATCATCATGTTTACGATCTTTGTCGGTTTTACCTTGTTCATTACCAAATGGGCAGCCAAGCAAACCCAGTCTGCACAAGATTTCTATACCGCTGGTGGCGGGATTAGCGGTTTCCAAAATGGCTTGGCCATTGCCGGCGACTATATGTCAGCTGCGTCATTTCTGGGTATTTCAGCACTGGTATTCAGTTCGGGCTTTGATGGCTTGCTCTATTCACTCGGTTTCATGGTCGGCTGGCCGATTGTTCTGTTCCTTGTCGCAGAGCGTTTACGTAACCTGGGTAAATATAACCTGTCCGATGTGGTGTCGTTCCGTCTGGAAGAAAAGCCTGTCCGTACCTTGGCGGCTTTCAGTTCACTGGTTGTGGTGGCGTTCTACCTGATTGCACAGATGGTCGGTGCAGGTCAGCTGATCAAATTGTTATTTGGATTGAACTACAACATTGCGGTGGTCATCGTGGGCCTGTTGATGATGGCTTATGTAATCTTCGGCGGCATGTTGGCAACCACTTGGGTACAGATCATTAAAGCGGTGATGCTACTCAGCGGTGCGACCTTCATGGCATTTATGGTGATGAAAGCGGTAGGCTTTAGTTTCACCAATATGTTTAACCAGGCGATTGGAGTGTATAGCCAGGCGCATAGCATGAGCTGGGATGAAGCTGCCAAGATCATGGGACCAGGTAAACTTGCCGCCAATCCGATTGATGCGCTTTCACTCGGTCTTGCCTTGATGTTTGGTACAGCAGGTTTACCGCATATCTTGATGCGTTTCTTCACGGTAAAAGATGCCAAAGAAGCACGTAAATCAGTTGTGGTGGCAACAGGCTTTATTGGTTACTTCTATTTATTAACGTTCATCATTGGTTTCGGTGCGATCCTGTTTGTTGCCAACAACCCGCAATTCCTTGACCTTGCCAAAGCAGCAGTGACAGGCAAATTAGAGTTGGTAGGCGGTAACAACATGGCCGCGGTTCACCTGAGTGATGCGGTGGGCGGTGACTTGTTCATGGGCTTTATCTCGGCAGTGGCATTCGCAACGATCCTTGCGGTAGTGGCTGGTTTAACATTGTCAGGTGCCTCTGCAATTTCACATGATCTTTATGCCAACGTATTCAAGAAAGGCAAAACTACACCGCAGTCTGAGTTGAAGATGTCAAAAATCGCAACTTTAGGTTTAGCGATCTTTGCCATGATCTTGGGTATCTTGTTCGAGAAACAAAACGTTGCCTTTATGGTTGGCTTGGCATTCTCGGTAGCCTGTTGTGCAAACTTCCCGGTACTCGTGTTATCCATGTTCTGGAAAGGCTTAACCACACGTGGTGCAGTGATTGGTGGTGTCGTAGGTTTGGTTGGTGCAGTCAGCCTGATCATTCTGTCGAAAGCGGTTTGGGTAGATACCTTGGCGATTTCTGAAACGGCGCCAAACCCATTCAATGGCCCAGCATTATTTGCAATGCCACTGTCATTCTTCTGCTGCTGGTTCTTCTCTGTAACGGACAAGTCAGCACGTGCTGAGAAAGAGCGTAAAGCCTTTGATGCACAGTTTGTTCGCTCAATGACAGGGATCGGTGCGTCTGGCGCGTCAGATCACTAATCAACTTAAGCCAAAAGAAAGCCCTCACTGATTGAGGGCTTTTTTATGGCTTATTGATGCATACTCGCCAGTTGCCTAGACTGATTGCGATACAGTGACAAGCCAATACGTTGCAAATGACGTCCATTTTGTTCAAGAAAGCGATTCAATTTTGGAATATGTTTAGCACCGGTATATAAGGCTAGATTACGACCAATCAGATAATAGGCAAACCATGAGGCCGATTGCGGAGCTAAGCCGAGTTTCTGCATTTTCTTACGACCAATAAAAAACTGGGTAATTTCCAGATGTTGCTTATAGGCCAGTTTTTGCTGGAAAGTGCGGAGATAGCGATAGTGACGTTCGAATGGCTCCTTGGAAAGACTTGAACCAAGTGAAATACTGCTGGCATCGGACTGTGGATGGGCAAACTGCATCCAGTACATCAGTTTCCAGCCCTCTGCCTCATGATCAACTAGCCATTTCTCTTCAACACCCATCAACCAGCCTGCATATTTCCAGAAATGTAAAAAGCTGTCGACTTCTTGCTTGCTTGGAAAAATCCCCAAAGCGCGAATACCGATCAGCACTACACCACTAAAAGCAATATTGGTCATGGCCTGATCATATTGGTTAATCGGGATTCCCCAGGTCTCGGCATCCCATTTCTCTGATTTTTGCAGTTGATGACGCACAAGTGCATGAATAAAACGCACAAAAATCGTAGAGGTAAAACCTTTATTAAAACGTGCAAAGCCATCTGGTTCAGTAATATCGACCCACCATTGAGTGGTTTCTGCCAGTCGTATTCCTGCCTGTTTTTTTAATGCACCAGTCAGGATCAAAGGCTGGTTGAAACCTGGATACAAGTAGCCGGTCATTAAGGATAAATCCCGCAGGATCAGACCATTATTGATGCCGAGACGATAGGTAAACTTGAGCGCTTCATCGATTTTAGCTTGCTCATACCAAACCGGTTTCTGCTCCACCTGTTGGAAGAAAGTGGTGAGTTCAGGAATATCATGCGGTAATTTGTCTAAACCTTGATACAGCGCCGTTTCAAAATATTGACGATGCAATTTCGGGTTTTGCAGTATCCACAGCAGGACCTGATCCATCGCTTCATCCCCACTTTGCAGGGCCGTATTCAAGGCCTGATATTCCTGATAACTCGGTTGAACATCCTGTCGGGTCATATAACCGAGAATCTTGGTCTTGAGATTATGCCGGGTCATGTCTTCAAATGCTGCCAAGCGTTTAGGTTTAACGATGTCGTGCATTGCATAAAGTCCCTGATTGTTATTTAATCAAAGCTTAATATGAATAATTATTCGCATTCAATTCGCATTTTAATTAAGGCTGAGCATGAGAAAACGACCCCAACAGCAACGTGCAAAAATGATTGTCGAAAGCATCTTGGAAGGCGCGCAGCAATGTATTTCTGAATATGGGGTTTTGCAGGTGACTACACCTAAAATCGCTGAAAAATCAGGGGTCAGTGTCGGATCGATTTATCAGTATTTTGAAAATAAAGAACAAATCATTGCCGAACTGTTACTGCGTAAAAGCGAAAACTTGGGACAGGCGATAAAGCAGTTGGTCACACTGCAACAGCAAAGCGCTATTCAGGACATCATCACATTAAGCATTGCCTTTGGCTTTGAGTCGTTAAAATCTGATCAGGGCTTTTTTATCGAAATTTTAAAAAACTGGCATGCCTATAGTGATTCGGAAGCGGCACAGGTCTTAGAGCAGCACTTTCTAGAAGTCGGCATGTATTTATTCGGCCGTTATTATCCGCACTGGGATTTTGAAACCTTAAAACATAAGTCGTTTGTGATTATTAACAGTACCTTATTTACCATGATGCGTTATGCCAGTAAAAATACGTTTCTGATCGAAGAACAACGCCTGCAACAGGAACTGTCTAAAATGATCGTTTCTTTTTTAGATGCAGTATGATGCACTCAACAAAAATGAAAACCACAACAAGATTCAGGAAACTACATGCAAAGCTTAAAACAATTCTGGCGTACTTTTCGTTTGTTACCCTCCGCATGGTTATTGCTGGTTCAATTGGCCTTGTTAATTCTGTATATGTTGACCTATGGCGATAGTGAATTTCGTGCTTTAACTTGGTCATTGGGTGTGTTGGCGCTGTTAATCATTGCCAAGGTGATCCGGCAAACGCCGGTGTTTACTGTTTGGGGGCTGGTCTTTGTCAGTGGGGCTTTCCTATTTTCGATTATGCTGTTTATGGGATATGCCACGCCCACCATTCAAATTCTGGCTTATAGTTTTGAGGCTTTGGCCTATTTCTATGCAGCCTATGGTTTATTACGCTATATGTTTGCCGACCGTTATCTGACCAAAGATGAATTGTTCGCTGCGGGTGCGGTATTTACCCTGATTGCCTGGGCTTTTGCCTTTTTATACAGTATTTGTCAGCTACTTTTGCCAAACAGTTTCCTGAATCCCAATCAGCCCCAAGCGCTGCAAAGCTGGCTGGATTTGCTGTTCCTGAGTTTTAGTCTGCAGTCGGCAACCGGTTTATCGGACTTGATGCCGATGAGCCCAGCCGCCCGAGTGCTTGCCATGCTACAAATGTTTGGCGGAGTGATGTATCTGGCCGTGGTGGTCTCGCGTCTGATTGCACTGCAATATATTGCGCATTTACCCAAAAATCAGTAATTCAAGTGGCGATAAGGGGACGGGTTGTGGTTTCCTGTTCCAGCCATTCGATGAATTTCAGCATAATCGGGTTATGCGGTTGTTCGGCATAAACAAAATAGTAGCAACGTGAACCACTGAGTTTGTGTGATGACACGATCATCAATTCTCCTCGATTCAGTTCTTTCTCAATCAGCATTTGTGGAATCAGGGCCACACCAAGATGGTGAGTTGCCGCCACGGCCAGCATGGAAAATAGTTCATGGCGTTGACCTTCCATCGCATAAGGTGCGTTATAGCCCAGACTGTCGAACCATTCTTTCCAGATCGCCGGGCGGGTGGTCTGTTGTAATAAGGGCAGTTGTGAGAGCTGTGCCGGGGACAAATCCAGTGCCGAGGTTGATTCATTTTGAATCAGATCGGGAAAGCATTTTTTAATTAGTGTGGGCGAGCAAACGGCAATGACGTCTTCCTGCATCAAAAAATGTGCGGTCGTACCAGGCCAGTTTTCTACCTGAGCGGGTGTACCTGCATAAATAGCAGCATCAAAAATCTGCTCGCTGAACAGAAAAGGTTTGGTGCTGGTTTCCAGATGGATGGTAATTTCAGGATAGATTTCATTAAAACGATGCAGGCGTGGCAACAGCCAACGTGTCGCAAAGGTGGGTACCACGCCCAGTTTGAGCGTGCCGCCTAAACCTTGATGCGACATCAGGTCGAGTGTGCTGTGTTCCAGCCCGAGCAAATGCGTCTTGATATTTTTCAGATATTGTTCGCCCGCAACGGTCAGTTCGACGCCATGTCGTACCCGATGAAACAGCGGCAGATTCAGAAACTCTTCCAGTTGCTGAATCTGTCGGGAAACGGCACTTTGGGTCATGTTCAGTTCCTGTGCCGCATGGGTGTATGTTTTATGTTTGGCAGCGGCTTCAAAACAGATCAATGATTGCAGTGAAGGAATCATACGTCGCATAACAGCGTCCTTGTGTTGCGTGCGAAAATCAGCAATGAGGTTCGGATAGCTCAAGCTTTGTAGATTATTCTCTGCTTTATTTTTAACAGAAGCATGCCACTGATTGCAATTGAGCTATGCATAAAACGCATAGCTGTATGAAAAAACATCGTTTGCCTGAGGGCACAATCTGGCCTAGCATCAAGAGCAGAACGTATATCAAAATTAATCAACAGGAAGATAACAAGTCATGGCAAATCAAGGAAAGCGTGTCTCTTTTGACTGGCAAGATCCCTTTTTACTCGAACAGCAACTCAGCTCGGAAGAACGCATGATTCGGGATAGCGCTCAGGCCTATTGTCAAGACAAACTCATGCCACGGGTACTGGAACAATTCCGTCATGAAAAAACCGATCCAAGTATTTTTCGGGAAATGGGTGAGTTGGGACTGTTGGGACCAACCATCTCGGAGCAGTATGGTGGTGCGGGGTTAAACTATGTCAGTTATGGTTTGATTGCACGCGAGATTGAACGGGTAGATTCAGGCTATCGTTCGATGGCCAGTGTGCAAAGTTCACTGGTGATGGTGCCGATTG
The DNA here is from genome assembly GCF_051947995.1 of Acinetobacter calcoaceticus. Classification (GTDB taxonomy): domain Bacteria; phylum Pseudomonadota; class Gammaproteobacteria; order Pseudomonadales; family Moraxellaceae; genus Acinetobacter. The sequence continues at coordinate 54,669 of NZ_JBLVVH010000014.1, forward strand.
CCGAATTTGGTACCGAAGCACAAAAACAGAAATACCTGCCTAAACTGGCGACAGGTGAATACATTGGCTGTTTCGGATTGACCGAGCCGGATCATGGCTCTGATCCGGGCAGTATGCTGTGTCGTGCCAAAAAGGTTGCAGGTGGCTATCGCCTCAGTGGCAGTAAAATGTGGATTACCAATAGCCCGATTGCAGATGTGTTTGTGGTATGGGCCAAAGAAGTCTCGGAAACTGGCAATGTCGGGGAGATTCGTGGTTTTATTCTGGAAAAAGGCTGGGAAGGGCTGTCTGCGCCTGCCATTCATGGCAAGGTCGGGCTGCGTGCTTCCATTACCGGTGAAATCGTTATGGATCAGGTGTTTGTGCCGGAAGAAAATGCGTTTCCTGAAGTGCGCGGCCTAAAAGGGCCATTTACCTGCCTGAACAGTGCCCGTTATGGCATAGCCTGGGGCGCAATGGGGGCCGCTGAATTTTGTTGGCATACCGCACATCAATACACTATGGATCGCAAACAGTTCGGTCGACCACTGGCAGCCAATCAGCTGATTCAGAAGAAACTGGCGGATATGCAGACCGAAATTGCGCTGGGCCTGCAAGCGGCTTTGCGTTTTGGGCAAATGAAAGATGCAGGGATTGCTTCAGTGGAAGGGACATCGCTGATCAAACGCAATAACTGCGGTAAGGCCTTGGAAATTGCCCGGCTGGCGCGTGACATGATGGGCGGCAATGGCATCAGTGATGAGTTTGGTGTGGCCCGTCATCTGGTCAATCTGGAAGTGGTGAATACCTATGAAGGCACCCATGATGTACACGCCTTGATCCTTGGGCGTGCCCAAACCGGTATCGCTGCATTTTCTAACTAAAACTTCTGCATTGTTTAAACGTAAAGATACGCTCGCGGGCGTATCTTCGGGCAAATTCATGCCTAAAAAATATCGACCAAGGCTGTGTAAGCGGGATCGCCAATACGATTCACAACAATCATCATAAAGGAGGGGAGAGCATGGGTGCATTAACCGGTTTACGTGTACTGGATCTGAGTCGGGTGCTGGCAGGACCGTGGTGTAGCCAGATTCTGGCTGATCTGGGGGCTGAAGTGATCAAGATTGAACGCCCTCAAACCGGGGACGATACCCGGATGTGGGGGCCGCCGTGGATGAAGGATGATGCAGGACAGCCCACGTGTGAGGCTGGATATTATCAGTCTGCCAACCGGAATAAATACTCGGTCACCATTGATATCGCCACAAAGCAGGGTCAAGCCTTGCTCAGGGAAATGATCAAGGACAGTGATGTGCTGATTGAAAATTATAAAGTCGGTTCACTGCATAAATATGGTCTGGACTATGCCAGCCTGAGTGAGATCAATCCGGGACTGGTCTATTGCTCGATTACCGGATTTGGGCAAACCGGACCACGTGCGTCTGAGCCGGGTTATGATTTTGTCATTCAGGGTATGGCGGGCTTGATGAGTATTACCGGGGAGAAGGATGATCTGCCAGGTGGCGGACCACAAAAGGTGGGGGTTGCAGTCACTGATTTGCAAACCGGGTTATATGCCACGATTGCGATTCAGGCAGCGCTCTGGTCGCGTCAAAGCACAGGCAAAGGACAACATATTGATCTGTCCTTGCTAGATGTACAGGTCGCAGGTTTAGCCAACCATGGCATGAATTATCTGATCACTGGTCAGGCACCGCAACGCTGGGGCAATGCGCATGCCAATATTGTGCCTTATCAAACTTTTAGAGCAAAGGATAAGGACTTTATTATTGCCTGTGGCAATGATGCCCAGTTTACAGCCTTGTGTCAGGCCATCGGTCAGGCGGAATGGGCAGCGCATCCCAAATTTAGATTGAATCAGGACCGGATTGCGCATCGGGGGGAATTGACCAGTTTAATGGATCAGCTTTTTCTCACACAATCTGCCCAATACTGGGTAGAGCGCATTCACGCAGTCAAAGTGCCGGTCGGTATGATCAATAATGTGGAGGAAGCATTACAGGAACCGCAAGTACAAGCACGTCAAATGGTGGTGTCGATTCCACATCCGCAATATCGTGAATTTAAAATGATTGCCTCGCCGTTAAAGTTGTCTGCAACGCCTGTGGAATACCGTCTTGCGCCTCCCCTTTTGGGAGAACATACCCGACAGGTGTTAGCCAAATATTGCTCCACAGAGGCTTTAACAGCCTTAACTCGACAAGGGGTGATTGGGCATTGAGCAACAATGCCCACAGCTGTTTTGATGACTAAAAAAGATAGCTTATGTCTATTAAATCAAGATCTTATATTTTAATTTTATATTCTGTTACAGCATTACAACTGCGTTATTTTTGATAGTTTTTATACTAGAGCTCGAGCTTTACATTGCATGAGCTCGCTTTTATTCACCTTGTGAATGTCTTATTTGGCTGTTATGGCCTGTCCATTATCATTAGAATAACGTGGGGGAATTATGCCTTCCAAGCCATCTTCGCTGTTTGCGAATGTGAATCCAAACGTGTTTTTAAGCACGGTCATCATTATTGCGATTTTCCTCGCAATCGTCATTATCGCACCGAGTTCCTTTGAACTTCTGACCCAGCAGTTAAAGCAATGGATCACCGATTCATTTAGCTGGTTTTATGTTTTATCAGTCGCCGTCTTTTTGATTCTACTGATTTATATTGCCTGTTCTGCCAGCGGAAAAATCAAATTAGGGCCTGATCATAGTCAGCCTGAATATAGTAATGGTTCATGGTTCGCCATGCTATTTACGGCAGGGATGGGGATCGGTCTGATGTTCTTTGGCGTCGCTGAACCGGTGATGCACTATATCAGTCCACCGAGTGGCGATCCTGAAAGTGTACAGTCGGCGCAGCAAGCGTTACGGATTACCTTTTTCCATTGGGGCTTACATGCCTGGGCCATTTATGCGGTTGTCGGGTTAGCGCTGGCTTATTTTGCCTATCGCCATAATCTCCCGTTAAAAACCCGTTCAGCTTTATATCCTATTATTGGTAAAAAGATTTATGGTCCCTTGGGCGATAGTATCGATATCTTTGCCACCATCGGTACCGTCTTTGGTGTAGCAACCTCGCTCGGTTTCGGGGTTACCCAGATTAACTCGGGTTTACACTATCTGTTCGGGATTGAGCAAAGTAGCAGTGTTCAGGTGGGACTGATTATCTTTGTGAGTATTTTGGCTTCTTTATCTGTGTTTTTAGGACTGGATAAAGGCGTTAAGCGCCTGTCAGAGCTGAATTTAATTTTGGCATTGGTCCTTTTAGCCTTTGTATTTATTGCGGGCCCAAGTATTTATTTACTGCAAACCACCATTGAAAACACAGGCTCCTACATTTCCAACCTGTTTAGCATGACGTTTAACTTATATGCCTACCAACCGAATGGCTGGATTGGCGGTTGGACGATTATGTATTGGGCATGGTGGATTTCATGGTCACCATTTGTAGGGATGTTTATTGCACGTGTATCACGTGGTCGAACCATCCGAGAATTTATCGTCGGTGTATTACTGATTCCAACTGGCTTTACCATTATCTGGATGGGCTTCTTAGGAAATGCAGCACTGTTCAGTATTCTGCAAGAACACAATGTAACTTTGATTCAAGCTGTACAGAATGACTCTTCGGTTGCCTTGTTTGAATTCCTGAACCATTTGCCGTTTTCAGGTGTGATGAGCTTGCTGGCAACTGTACTGGTCATGCTGTTCTTTGTCACCTCTGCCGATTCGGGTGCCTTGGTCACAGATTATCTGACGGCTAAAACAGAAAATTCGCCTGCTTGGCAAAGACTGTTCTGGACCGTATTGATGGCAGCACTGGCAATTATTCTACTTCTGGTGGGTGGTCTGGCTGCTTTGCAAGCCTCAATCATCATGAGTGCCTTGCCGTTTACCTTGGTAATGTTGCTAATGAGTTGGGGCTTATTGAAAGCCTTAAAAATTGACGTGACGAAAATGCAAGCCATTCAGGAAGCACGAATTACGCCGAGAGCAATCCATAATCCTCGTAGTTGGCAACAGCGTCTGGGGCTGATCATGCATTACCCGCATACTGAAGCTGAGGTAAGACAATATATCGATACACAGGTGAGAAAAGCTTTTGAGAGTATTCAAAAAGAATTTAAACGCCGTCATCTCGAAGTGAATATTGAGAATACCGAACAAGGTTTGCAGTTGCGTGTTGATCATCATCATGAGATTAACTTCATCTATACGGTTTATGCGCATGAGACCGTACCACCAAGTTTTATGCTGGGCCGCGCGGAAGAGGATGAAGCCAACTATTTCCAGGCAGAAGTATTCTTACGTGAGGGCGGGCAAAACTATGATGTTATGGATTGGACCCAAGAAGATTTAATTCAGGACATTATTGACCAATATGAACGTCATCTTTATTTCCTGAATGTTGTACGAGGTACAACTTCTTAACCAGAGATGGGTAGGTGAACAATAAAAACAACGGTTTTGAACATTTCAAAACCGTTGTTTTGTTTTTGGGAGATATTTTTTTCAATATGATTTTTAGTTGGAACCCTGTTTATTGATTAAAAAAGTGGGCCTGTGAGAAAGAAATGATCAAAATTAAAAAGTTTTTCGCTGATAATTAAAACAAATATAGATAAAAAATTATAAATAACAGTGATTTGTGTGGTTTTAGTTTTGGCTAAATTAATTTTTAAGATAATCAATAAATTTTAAATTATATAAATCAGTAAATTAGATAAGTTAAAGTTTAAAAATAAAACAACCGAATAATTTAATTTTTAAAAGTGCTTGCGTCTGGTCTGAAATACTGTAGAATGCACATCCATCGGCGGTGATGCAGATAAAAACTTGTTGAGAAACAA
>NZ_JBLVVH010000015.1:0-52032 GCF_051947995.1 Acinetobacter calcoaceticus
CAAGTTTTTATCTGCATCACCGCCGATGGATGTGCATTCTACAGTATTTCAGACCGGATGCAACCCTGTTTTTTATTATTTTCTTTTGCATGTTTCTTTTTTCTACAAAACTGATGTTTTCGTTGTTTTTATCATCTATTTACGTATAAAAAGCAGGCTCTGGGCCTGCTTTTTATAATTTTTATTTCGATTTAGTCGGTGAAAGTCACACGTGCAATCGCTTTTTTACCTGACTGAATGATTAAAGTGACATTTTCTTTGACAGAGTAGCTCATATCCACCACATTCCAGTCGACTTTAACCGCGCCACGACCCACCGCGTCTTTTGCAGCAGCAGCATTCGGGTTTAAACCTGCAACGCGCAGAATAGTTGCAATAAACAACTCGCCACCAAACTCGCCACGAGAAATCGTTACTTCAGGGGTATCTTCTGGCACTTCACCTTCAGTTACACGGTTACCTGCACTTTTATGTGCATTTTCTGCCGCTTCTGCATCATGGAAACGTTCCACCAGCTCAAGTGCCAAAATACGTTTGATCTCTTGTGGATTGCGTCCCGCAGCCATCTCATCAAGCAAGACTTTTATTTCATCCAGTGATTTAAAGCTGAGTAAATCAAAGTAGCGCTCAATCAGGCTATCTGGCATCGACAGGATTTTTTGGTACATCGCACCTGGTGTGTCAAATACGCCAATATAGTTGCCTAAAGATTTAGACATCTTATTAACGCCATCTAAGCCTTCAAGAATTGGCACAGTAATACACACTTGTGATTCCTGACCATAGCGACCTTGCAAGGTACGGCCCATCAACAAGTTAAACGTCTGGTCTGTTCCGCCTAATTCGACGTCTGCTTCAAGCGCAATCGAGTCATAGCCTTGTACCAATGGGTAGAGGAACTCATGAATCGCAATCGGCTGATGGTTGTTATAACGCTTGGTGAAATCATCACGTTCTAACATACGCGATACCGTTTGCTGGCTTGCCAACTGGATTAAATCAGCAGCGGTTTTTTGACTAAACCATTCTGAGTTAAAACGGACTTTGGTTTTATTTGGATCTAGGATTTTAAAAACTTGTTCTTGGTAGGTTTTTGCATTGGCAATGACCTGCTCTTGTGACAACGGCGGACGCGTTGCGCTCTTACCCGTTGGGTCACCGATCATGGCCGTATAGTCACCAATCAGGAAAGTCACTTCATGACCTAAATCCTGAAAGGTTTTTAATTTATTGATCAGAACAGTATGTCCCAAGTGTAAATCAGGAGCCGTAGGGTCAAAGCCTGCTTTTACACGGAGAGGACGATTCTCTTTCAGTTTTTTCAGTAAATCTTCTTCAGAGATAATCTCGTGCGTGCCTCGTTGAATGAGAGCAAGCTGTTCTTCGGCTGGCAAGAAATTTGACATCACAAAACCTAAACACATCAGTTATTCAATTTGTGCGATATACTAACATTTTTTCAGCATCTTGCAGGATAAGTTGTATATGAGCGCGATCTATATTGGTGTAATGACAGGCACGAGCATGGATGGTGTTGATATTGTTGCAACTTCATTCGATCCTTTAACACTGCATGCCACACTCACCGTGCCTTTTGAGCCAGAATTGCGTGATGAATTGATGGCATTAACGCTGCCTGACGACAATGAAATTGACCGTATGGGTAAAGCCGATGTCGCCTTGGCACAAATGATCGGGCACGGCATCAATCAACTGATTGAGAAAAATAATTTAGACCGCACGCAAATTAAAGCCATCGGCTCACATGGGCAAACTATTCGTCATCGTCCTGAGCATGGCTTTACCTTGCAAATCGGTGATCCCAATATCATCACTGAAATCACGCAACTGCCTGTGGTTTCGGATTTCCGCCGACGCGATATGGCTGCTGGCGGGCAAGGTGCACCTTTAGTTCCGGCGTTCCATCAGGCGTTGTTTCAGCATGACAGTATTCATCGTGTGATTCTAAACTTAGGCGGGATTGCCAATATCAGTATGTTGCCTGCCAACAATGCAGACGGCGTTTATGGCTTTGATACAGGCCCGGCCAATATCTTGATGGATGGCTGGTGCCATCGTCATACCGGTCATCCTTATGATGAAAATGGCGACTGGGCGGCCTATGGTAATCCGATTCGCTCGCTGTTAGATCGTTTGCAAAGCCATGAGTTTTTTGCCAAAGAACCGCCAAAAAGTACGGGTCGTGAAGACTTTAATCTGGAATGGTTAGATGAACAGCTCAGTGACTGGCGCAATGACCTGGGCTATGACGAACTGGAAGATACGCCAGAAAATGTTCAGGCCACCTTGATGAAACTGACCACACGCGCCATTAAGAAAGCCATTTATCGCAGCAAAGAGGCAATGCCGACAGGCGAAATCTACGTATGTGGTGGTGGGGCGTATAACTCGCATTTACTTGAACAGTTGCGCTGGCGCTTGCGTAAACATAACTGGTCGGTACAAACCACAGATGCGCTGGGTTTAGCGCCAACATGGGTAGAAGCAACAGCCTTTGCCTGGCTCGCGATGCGTTTTGTAGAACAGTTGAGCGGCAACCTGCCCGCAGTGACTGGTGCATCAGGTGATCGTATTTTAGGAACCATCACCGTGGTATAAGAATAAAAAAAGCTTCTCAACTGGAGAAGCTTTTTTTATCACAAGAATCTATTAAATCGAGAAAGATGAACCACAGCCACAGGTGGTGGTCGCATTCGGGTTTTGCACCACAAAACGTGAACCTTCCAGTCCTTCCAGATAATCAACCACTGAACCGACCAGATATTGATAGCTAAGTGAATCGACCAGCATTTTCACATCGCCATTCACAAATTCAGCATCATCTTCATTGACACTTTCAGCAAAGTTAAAGCCGTAAGAGAAACCTGAACATCCGCCACCCGTTACATAAACGCGTAACATAAGGTCGTTATTCCCTTCACTTTCGCGTAGTTGGCGAACTTTGTTGGCAGCATTATCTGACAATTCTAGAGCTTGGGCGTTCATGATGGATATTCCTCAGACTTCAATACGTCTTTCATAAATAAAAGACCCGATATGTAGTATAGCATACTCAATATCGGGTCTGTATTTGAAGTTTTAAAGTGCGTTTACAAGATTATTTATAGTTCTCCTCCTGTAAGCCACATTCAAAATTCTTGGCATCTTCACGGCAACGGAATTGCCATAATAGTTTCATCATACGCTTGTCATAAATCCCTTTAGCGGTCAGGTTGATACGCGCTTCACGCATCAGTTTTTGATAGCCAGGCTTGTCTGCGGCAGGCACTTCCATCCAGTATTTTTGAGGAATGTCTGCTTTCATTTTACCCAGAATACCAAACGCGCGTGGTAATTGCGCTTTCACCCACTCACGAGATTTTTGGCCAAAGCCTGTTGGAAATTTATCAGGATGAATAATCAGGTTGCCCGTCACCTGCAAGATTGGATAATTCACAATTGCACCTTTGGTCCCTAAACCCTTATAAAGTTCCAACGGTTTAAATGCAGCGGCAGGCGCACCAATGATATCGACCTGTCCGTTATTAAATTTAGCGCCAAAGTTAGTAATATCGGAGCTAACTGCTTGTGCACCGACCTGTGAAGCCATGATTTTTTGTGCTTCATCATAGTCCAGTACGGCGATTTTCTTACCCGCAGCTTTAGCTACGGTATTGATATTACGGTCATTTACCAATAAGTAGGCATCACCCACAGGAATCACCCCCACCACTTCATATTTGCCATTCACCATGGCTTTGGCAAAGGTTGGACTCGCAAGGCCCTGCATGACTTTCACGGCGAGTTTAAGATCGGTAATTGCTCCAATTGCATCCAATGACCCTGTAAACGGGTTAAACTGACGACCACGCATCCCTGTGATACTGACCCCATCACATTTACCTGCTTTGAAATCTTCAGCAATAACCGCTTCATTGGTGCCCACTTTAAGCTCAATATCTGCGCCCCAGTTTTTTGCAGCCAGTTGGTAATCTTTCATCAAGGCATAAACATCACCGCTTTTGCCGACGATATCGAATACACAAATTGTTTGTTTGGCCTGAGCTCCCGCAGATGCCGCCGCGATCCCTGTTGCAAGTAATAATGTTTTAAACCATTGCATTTTATTGTTCCTTTGCATCTATGCTGATTGTTGTTGCACTACACCCAAAATTTAAAATCCCGGTCCATCCTGTTCAGATTTCATATAAATCTATGTTGTTATGCAGTCGTGTTTCATCGTCCAGACCAAACCTATTTTTCGATCTTTCAAGATTCTATCTGGTCTTTATATCTTTCTATCATTACGATCTTTCAATCTAAACACAATGACTCAAATGACAGTGGTAAAAAAACAAAAAGCCTAGATGAATCTAGGCTTTAAGTACACTTTATGGCAATTAAGGATTATTCACCCGGTAATGCACATTCAAAGTTTGCTTTGTCTACTGAACAACGTGCTTTCTTCAATACAGACATCATGCCAGCATCGTAAATACCACGTTTAGTAAGATCCATACGACCGTCACGTAACAGTTTTTGGTATTTCAGATTGTCTTCAGCGCTTAAGTTCATTTTGTATTTTGCTGGAATTTCAGACTCGTAACGCTTGATCATTGCAAAAGCTTTTGGCAATTGTTTCACGAAGTAGTCACGAGATTTTTGACCAAAACCAGCAGGGAATTTTTCTGGACGAATCACAAGATCCGCAGTCACCTGTAACACAGGGAAGTTAAACATTGCACCATTCGCGCCTAAACCTTTGCTTAATTCTAATGGTTTGTAGGCATAAGCAGGTGCACCCACCATATCAACCTGACCATTGTTGAATTTCGCAGCGAAGTTTGAGATGTCAGAAAGAACCGCTTGCGCGCCTACGCGTTGTACCATGATTTTTTGCGCATCGTCATAACCCAATACCGCGAATTTTTTACCCGCTGCTTTTTCAATTGAGTTAATGCTCTTGTCACGTACGAAAATGTAAGCGGCACCTAGCGGAGAGATACCCGCAACTTCGTATTTGTTACCACCTAAATTGGTTGTCATTTTTGCAGCATTACGCGCATCAAGAACATAGGTAATGGCACGTTGTGCTACTGCATTACTTGGTGCGCCACCAAGCGAGTCCACAGAACCCGCAAATTTGTTATATGGACGAGCACGCATTGCTGTCATCGCTACAGCAGCACATTTACCCGCTTTAAAGTTATTGTCCGCAACCTGTTCATCCGTGATTGCAAGCAGGTTGACATCAGCGCCCCAGCCTTTTGCTGCGAGTGCCCAGTCCTGCATCATTTTGTATGATTCACCTGACTTTCCTAATAAGTCGAATACACACACATCAATTGCTGCTTGAGTAGAAGCAGATACACCAAAGATCGAAGTTGCTGCAAGAGCAAGTACCATTTTTTTCATATTTTTCATCCTTTCACAAACTTTATGTTTGTCTCCTTGTTCGAAGCAAATATTAATCATGTTTTTTGAAAAAAAATAGAGCTTCTACTCTATTTTTATGACTGGATTGTTTATTTTTCACCCTCTTTTATCTCTTTCTATTATTTTAATAGGCATTTTTGTTATATATGCCCAAGTTTGTGTATCAATTTATCTCTCAGTTGTTGTTCTCCTGTTTTATTCACCACTCAGGGTACACTCAAAATTGGTCCGCTCTACCGTACAACGGGCGCGTTTAAGTACATTCATCATACTCGCATCATAAACACCTTGCTTGGTTAAATTCATGCGCCCATCACGCAACATTTTTTGATAACGGGTTTTATCTTCATTGGTCAAGGTAATCTTTTTGGCATTCATGCCTGCCTCTAAACGTTGCACCATGGCAAAGTTACTCGGCAATTTATTGACAAACCATTTACGTGATTGCGGACCAAAACCAGCAGGAAATTTTTCCGGACGAATAATCAGGTCACCGGTAATATTCACCACGGGAAAATTAAACAATGCACCATTGGCCAGTCCCTTACTGATTTCCAGAGGCTTATAGGCATAAGCAGGGGCAGCAATCACATCGACCTGCCCACTATTGAATTTTTTTACAAAATCAGAGATATCCGATGGCACTGCCACCAGATCAATACTTTCAACAATTGCTTTTTGTGCCTGATCATAATGTAAATACGCAAATTTCTTACCTTTGGCCTTTTCTATAGTGTCGATCTTTTTATCACGAACAAAAATGTAGGCCAGCCCGACCTGAATAATGCCGGCAACTTCGAATTTTTCGCCATTCATTGTCGCAGTTAAACGATGCTGATTGCGTTTATCCAGCACATAGCTAATCGCCTTTTGTGCAATGGCATTACTGGTCACCGCCCCGACAGCATCGACAGAACCTGCAAATTTATTATATTTACGGGCCCGCATCGAGGTCATATACACCCCATCACACTTGCCGGCATCAAAATCTTTTTCTGCCTTTTCCTCGTCCTGATAAGGAATTAATTCAACGTCCCCTTGCCAGGTCTTGGCAGCAAGCTTCCATTCTTCGACCAGCTTATAAGACTCCCCAGCCTTACCCAATAAATCAAATACGCAAATGTCCTGTTTTGCCTGTGCAGGAGTTGCCATGACCAAGAGCGCCGTAGCACTCAATGCCCAAAGTCCTTTTTTCATCTTGTTTTCCCTTTCTACCCTATATTGCACAATTTTCCATCAGTGCCTGATCAATATAGTCAGCTTTTGCCTAAAAGCATAGCGCTTTTATATACATACGTCGGGTTTTCATCACTTTTAACCATATTGATCACAGTTTGACAATTTAAGTCCACTCCTTTTTGAGAAGGACCTCTTAACCCCCTTACTCCTCACTAAAGGGTGGATTTTGCTTATTCGCCCCCTAATGTACATTCAAAATTAGTCCGGTCGACGGTACAACGTGCCCGTTTGAGTACGTTCATCATGGTGGCATCGTAAATTCCACGTTTGGTCAGATCAATCCGTGCTTCACGCAAGATGCGCTGATAACGGGTTTTGTCTTCCTGATCCAGACTGATTTTATATTTGGCGGGTAATTCCGTTTCAATTCGCTGGATTAAGGCAAAATTGGTATTGAGCCGACTGAGAAACCACTGTCGTGAGTTTTGCCCAAAATTGGTCGTGAACTTTTTAGGACGAATAATCAGATCCATGGTCATGTTGACCGCAGGAAAAGTAATGATGGCACCGTCATTGCCCAAACCTTTATAAATTTCCAAGGGTTTATAGGCATAGGCTGGCGCTGCCATAATATCGGCCTGCCCTTGATTAAATTTCTTGGCAATATCCGAGATATCCGAAAGTACAGCTTGCCCGCCAAGACTCCTGACCACAATTTTTTGCGCTTCGTCATAGCCCAGGACTGCAAACTTCTTGCCCCGGATTTGTTCAATGCTGTTCATTCGTTTGTCTTTGACAAAGATATAGGCCAGACCAATTTGCGAGATACCGGCTACTTCATAGCTTTGATTCGCGACCTGACTGATTAAACGGCGCTGGTTACGCTTGTCCAAAGCAAAACTAATCGCTTTCTGTGCAATCGCATAGCTGGGTACCGCGCCAATCGCATCGACCGAGCCTGCAAACTTGTTATAGGCACGTGCACGCATTGAGGTCATATACACGCCCTCGCAACGACCTTGTTCAAAATCATGTTCAGCCATCGCCTCATTCTGATAACTGACCAGATTGATTTCACCCTGCCATGCGCTTGCGGCTAAGGCCCATTCTTGCATGGCCTTGTAGGCTTCGCCTGATTTCCCCATAAGATCAAATACACAAATTTTAGTTGCAGCACTGGTCTGTGTATTGATAGCCAGTATCAGCATGGCTCCCAATGTCAGAATTCCCTTCTTCATTGCCCCGTCCTAGTTAACTCTTTTTGATGTGATGTGTTGTTTTTCCTAGATTTTAAATCATAATTTGATTTTCACCACAGAAATAGAGCATTTACTCTATTTTATGATAAGCGGGTGAAATGATGATGTCTGCCTTAATCTGCAATATAAAATTTGCATTCATGAGTGATCACCTTAAAATGCAGCTATCTATTCGCTATTTTGCATGCTCATGATCCAATTTGACCAAGTTTCATTACGCCGTGGTGGGCGCGTCCTGTTCCAAAAAGCCTCAATGCAGCTTCATCCTGGCTGGAAAATTGGTCTGACTGGTGTCAATGGCGCAGGTAAATCAACTTTATTTGCAGCATTTTTAGGTGAATTGGGCGCAGATGAAGGTAATTTAAGCCGTCCGGCAGTGTGGACCGTGGCACACATGGCACAAGAAATTAAAGCGCTGGACATGCCTGCAATTGATTTTGTCCTTTCCGGCGATGAGGAATATTGGGAGATTCAAGAAAAATTAGCCCATCCTGATCAACTCAGTAATGATGAGCTTGCCCGTCTGCATGGCCGTTTTGATGAAATCCACGGCTATGCCGCCCCCGCCAAAGCAGCACAATTGATGGCTGGCTTAGGCTTTCTGGATCATCAAATCCGTTTAAATGTCGCCAGTTTCTCTGGGGGGTGGCGCATGCGTTTAAATCTGGCCCGAACCCTGATGAGTCGTTCAGACCTGTTATTGCTGGACGAACCGACCAACCATTTGGATTTAGATGCAATCCTGTGGTTAGAAGACTGGCTGAAAGCCTATGAAGGAACACTGGTTCTGATTTCGCATGACCGTGACTTCCTGGACGCAATTACTGATCATATTCTGCATATCGAAAATCAGGAACTGACGCTGTATACCGGCAATTACTCAACCTTTGAAACCACCCGCAGCGAACGTTTGGCACAACAACAACAAGCCTTTGAGAAGCAGCAAGAAACCCGTGCCCACTTACAAAAGTTTATTGATCGCTTTAAGGCCAAAGCCACCAAAGCCCGTCAGGCACAAAGCCGCATTAAACAGCTAGAGCGCATGCAACAGCTCGCCCCTGCGCATGTCGATACACCATTTACCTTTAGTTTCCGTGAACCCACCAAAATGAGTTCACCATTGCTCAGTTTAGATGCAGCAAGCATTGGTTACGGCGATAAAATCATTGCCGAAAAGATTCGCCTGCAAATCACCCCAAGCTCACGAATCGGTTTACTGGGGATGAACGGCGCGGGTAAATCAACACTGATCAAAACTTTGGTCGGGGATTTACCTTTACTTGCTGGTGAACGTAAAGCTTCTGAATTATTAAATATCGGATATTTTGCCCAGCACCAGATGGACGCACTAGATGCCAATGCCAGCCCAATGTTGCAACTGGCTCGTATTGCAGACAAGAAGATCAGTGAAGCTGCGTTACGCGCCTTCCTAGGCGGATTTGGCTTTAGCGGTGAACGTATGGACACCCCGTGTGAAAGCTTCTCTGGTGGCGAACGCGCACGTCTGGCACTGGCCTTAATCGTATGGCAGCGTCCAAACGTGCTGATTCTGGATGAACCGACTAACCATCTGGATCTAGACATGCGTCATGCCCTGACTATGGCGTTGCAGGATTTTGAAGGCGCTGTGGTGCTGGTGTCGCATGAACGTCAGTTGATTGCCAGCGTCTGTGATGATCTATTGCTGGTGCATGCAGGCAAATGCACCGAATTTGAAGGTGATTTGCAAGACTATGCCAAATGGTTACGAGAAGCACGCCAACAACAGATCAATGCACAAAGTACCGGGCAACAACAAAGCGTGGCCACTCAAGCTCCAGCCGTGAAGATCGATAAGGAGGCGCAACGTAAAGAAGCGGCACGCCGCCGTGAAATGACGCGCCCCATTCGTAAAAACATTGAAAAAGTCGAAGCTCAGATCGAAAAGGTACAGCCCCGCCTGGCAGACATCGAACAGGCGCTGGCAGATAGCGCTTTATACGACGCGAGTCGTAAAGAAAACTTAATGAAACTCATGAATGAACAAAATGAGCTAAAAGCGAAACTGGAGCAATTTGAGGAACAGCTTTTAGAATTAATGATGGAGCTAGAGGAACTGGAAAGTTCATTTGCTGAATAAAATCCAGAGATCCATAGCTGAGTTTAATACCTGTATGGATCTCTTTTTTTAAGTAAAGCCAGCTTACTCAAGATAAAAGATGATTTTTTGATAAACGTAAAAATAATGATCAGATACTTAAAAGCACTATGAATATCATGAAAAATGTCATGAATCTGTCGATAATTTAAGATAAGGTAAAACTGGAATTTTCGTAGAAAATTGAGCTTTAGGTTCAGGCTCGATATACTCAGCTCCCATTGTTGTAATGTTATAACTGACGAATGAATCCTGAGGGTTAAATTCATTTCACATTTTTTGTACTTTAATTTGGTGAGTACTCTATTTTGGATCATACAAACTGAATGAATTCTTTAGATTTTATTTTTAATTTTGAACATATTCTGCCTATTTTGGTGCAAGAATATGGTTTATGGATCTATTTTATCCTCTTCTTAATTATTTTTTCAGAAACAGCCTTTGTTTTCATGTTCTTCTTACCGGGTGACAGCTTGTTACTGACGGTTGGTGCACTATGTTCTGTGGTTGAAATTATGCATTTGGGTTATATGATCAGCCTGCTATTCTTTGCTGCAGCATTGGGCTATATGGTCAATTACCATATTGGGCGTCATTTTGGTGACCGCATTTTTAATGTGAAATCACGTTTTATCAAGCAGGAATATCTACAAAAGACCAATGTGTTTTTCCTGAAACATGGTGGAAAAACCATTTTACTGGCGCGCTTTATTCCTTTTGCACGGTCTTTCGCACCTTTAGCAGCAGGTTCTAGCAATATGAACTACACTCATTTTGTGTTGTATAACATTCTCGGGGCTTTACTCTGGATCAGTGTACTGGTAACGGCAGGTTATCTGTTTGGTCACGCCTTAATTCAAGTCAGTGATTTTGTAGAAAGTTAATCCCCTCTTAATACCGCATTGTATGATCTAGCAGGAAAGTTCGTCTTTCCTGCTTTTTTTTATCAATTCATTAATTGACAGGTTTCACGTGGAACCTAGAAAAAAAAGTAAAAGACAGGTTAAATATTTATGCCAAGAAAAATAAAAAAAAGGGAGAGTCGCTGTAAAAAAACAACAGTGCAGCAAAAAATAATATAAATATATCAAATAGTTATACAGTGTATGAAAAATAATAGACATACTGGTGAGGGATGGTACCGCACTTATTATTATTTTAATCATTACCCCGCTTCCAGTTTTGGTTACAGGGTGAAGCGCTTATTTTTTACAGCAACGCAAAAGATAAGCGCTTTTTACATGCAATTGATGCCTAAACGGATTAAGCATCAATATCTGCATTTAATGCATTTTCTTCAATGAAGGCACGACGCGGTTCTACATCATCACCCATTAAGCATGAGAACATACGATCTGCTTCGATGGCATCATCAATGGTCACCTGTAACATATTACGGTTTTCAGGGTCCATGGTCGTTTCCCAAAGCTGCTCCGCGTTCATCTCACCCAGACCTTTATAGCGCTGGATCATCATACCGCGGCGCGAGTCTTGTAAAATATGCTGCCACACTTGGTGGAAGCTGTTAACCTGAATACGGCGCTCACCTTTTTGCAGATAAGCCCCTTCTTCGAGCAATTTAAACCAGCTCTTCGAGTTCTTCAGTAAACGTGCGTATTCAGCAGAATTTAACAGACCGGCATCAAGTAGATAAGAATGCGGTAAGTTATGCACATAGACGGTCACACGAGGCCAGTAATGCGCTGATTTCTCACCTTGCGCATTTTCACGCTCAAATGCTTCCAAGCTAATTTCAGGACGTAAGCTTGGTTGTAACTTCTCAATCGCTACACGTAATTGCTCAGCCCATGCTTCAACATAATCGCGTTCATGGTTGTGATCCGATTTGAATGCATCCAGCTCAAGCAAGCCATCCAGTAAACTTGCCGGATAACGTTGCGTTAAGCGCTGCAAGCTCTTTTGCGATACCTGATAATCAGCAATGACACTGGCCAATGCAGCGCCATTAATCGCAGGTGCTTCAGCACTCACATGTAATGCAAGTTCATCAATCGCGTTTGAGATCAGGTAAGTTTCAAGTGCATCATTATCTTTGATGTACTGCTCTTGCTTGCCTTTCTTCAACTTATACAATGGTGGCTGGGCAATATAGATATAGCCACGCTCAACCAGTTCCGGCATTTGACGGAAGAAGAAGGTCAGCAACAAGGTACGAATATGTGAACCATCCACGTCCGCATCGGTCATGATAATGATTTTGTGATAACGTAATTTGTCCGGGTTGTATTCTTCACGTCCGATACCACAGCCCAAAGCGGTAATTAAAGTTCCCACTTCCTGACTGGAAATCATCTTGTCAAAGCGTGCACGTTCAACGTTCAGGATCTTACCTTTCAACGGCAAAATAGCCTGCATCTTACGGTTACGACCTTGCTTGGCACTACCGCCCGCAGAGTCACCCTCGACCAGATACAGTTCAGACAATGCTGGGTCTTTTTCCTGACAGTCTGCCAGTTTACCAGGCAAACCAGCGATGTCTAAAGCGCTCTTACGGCGTGTCATTTCACGGGCTTTACGGGCTGCATCACGCGCACGTGCTGCATCAATAATCTTGCCAGCAATCGATTTTGCCGCTTGCGGGTTTTCAAGCAAATAAGCCGAGAACTCTTTGTTCATCGCCTGCTCGACCGCAGGTTTCACTTCACTCGACACCAGTTTTTCTTTGGTTTGTGAAGAGAATTTTGGATCTGGTACTTTCACTGAAATGATGGCAGTTAAGCCTTCACGTGCATCGTCACCGGTCACGGCAACTTTTTCTTTTTTCAGTAAGCTTTCATTTTCCATGTAGCTGTTTAAGCCACGGGTCAATGCGGCACGGAAACCTGCAAGGTGGGTACCGCCATCTTTTTGCGGAATATTGTTGGTAAAGCAGCGCACATTCTCTTGATAGCTGTCATTCCACTGCAATGCCACTTCAACGCCAATGCCGTTATCTGCATCTGTAGTGAAGTGGAAGATCTCGTTGAGATGGGTTTTACCTTCGTTAATATATTTAACGAACTCGGATAAACCACCTTCATAATCGTAAACGTGCTCAAGATTAACGCGCTCGTCACGCAATACAATGCGTACACCCGCATTCAGGAATGAAAGCTCTCTTAAACGGCGTGCCAGGATATCCACACTGAAAATGGTTTGACTAAAGGTCAATTCACTTGGCCAGAAACGAACGGTTGTCCCCGATGTGTCGGTTTCACCCACGACTTTCAATGGATATTGCGGATCGCCATGCGCATATTCCTGCTCATGGATTTGGCCCGCACGGTGAATGGTCAAATGTAATTTTTTAGATAACGCATTTACCACCGAAACACCGACACCATGTAAACCGCCCGATACTTTATAGCTGTTGTCATCGAACTTACCGCCGGCGTGCAGAATGGTCAGAATGACTTCTGCGGCAGACACCCCTTCCTCAGGGTGAATATCGGTTGGAATACCACGACCATTATCCGAGACACTCACCGATTCATCTTCATGAATGGTCACTATAATCTCGTCACAATGGCCCGCTAAAGCTTCATCGATGGCATTATCCACCACCTCAAACACCATATGGTGCAAACCTGTACCGTCATCGGTGTCACCGATATACATGCCAGGACGTTTACGAACCGCGTCTAATCCACGTAATACTTTAATACTAGAGGAATCATAAGCCTTTTCATTTGTTTGTTCTGTTTGAGAGACTGATTGAGACTCTGAACTCATGGTTACTCCCTAGTAAATATCTAATCTATCCAAAGATGAGGAAATAAAATTATGGCGCAGCAAGACTGACTTGGCCTTGGACAACGTGAAACAACTGAAAGGAAATCGACAAATCATGTAAGTGTTTTAATACCGACGTATGGTCTAAGGTCGTCATAAAAACCTGACTTCCTAACTGACTCAATCGCTCAATTAAACGTTGTTGTGCAGCTAAATCTAACTCTGCTGTCAGATCATCTAATAATACCACAGTTTCCTTGTTACTCGCATGCAGCATTGCAATTTGTGACAGTTTTAATGCCATGATTAACAACTTTTTTTGCCCACGTGATAACACGTCATCGGCATTGCCATACGGGGTTTTCAGGCGCAAATCTGCACGATGTGGACCATACTCGGTATAACGCCGTTCCTGGTCCCTTTGGTGCTGCTGAATCAGGTCCTGCAACAGCCCCTGTTCGGTATGAAAACCGGCATGATATTCCAGCTCAATTTCAAGATTTGGCAATAATTGCTGCAAATCTTCCTGAAAGAACCGGTTCCATTGCTCTACGATCCCGACCCGTTGCGAGTGCAAAATTTCGCCATAATCACTCAGCATTTTGTTCCACGGCTCTAAATCCGCCAGACTGAGGTTACGCCGTGTTTTTAGCAAGCTATTACGCTGTTTTAAGGCACGAGAATAATACTGCCAGGCAAAATAGAACTCAGGTTCCACGTGGAACATCAACCAGTCCAGCAATTGCCGTCTGGGTTTGGCGCCATGATCAATAATATCGGTACTTTGCGGATCAATATGTTGTAAGGGCAAAAGTTTTGCCAGTTGCCCTTGAGTGGCAATGGTATCGCCATTGACCTTGATCAGTTGCTCACCCGAAGCCAGTTTTTGCATGCCAATCCGTTCACTGGCCGACTGTGCGAATACGATCGCATCATCGGCCTCGTACTGAATGTAATGCTTGGGAATATGGGTGCGAAATGAGCGACCTGTGGCCAATAAATGGATAGATTCCAGAATTGAGGTCTTTCCAGAACCATTCGACCCGTAAAAAATATTAAACGGTTGCAACTCATTGAGTGCAACCGCCTTTAAATTACGTACACGTTCGATATTTAAACGCGTGATTTGCATGCTTAAAAACTCAAATCATCAATGCCAATTACACACGCATCGGCATAACAACATAAGTCTGGTCTGGATGCGCTGGATCTTGAACAAGTACCGATTGATTTGCTTCAGTCATGCTCATTCTCACATCATCACCATCCAGCACACTCAATACATCCAGGATATATTGCGCATTGAATGACATTTCCAGTGGTGCATCCTGATATTGAATTGCAATATCTTCAACCGCTTCATCTTGCTCCGGGTTATTAGCACGGAGTTGCAACGAATCCTGATTAAAATTCAGGAACACGCCACGTAATTTTTCATTACTTAAAATCGCGACCCGTTGTAAAGACTGTTTAAATACATCATGCGCAATAAAGACATGCTTATCACCACCTTTCGGAATAACACGGCGATAATCAGGGAATTTACCATCGATCAATTTAGTGGTGAAACGAACGGTAATATCCCCCTGCTCTTTATCACGGCTTGGGGTATTAATCGTGACATTCAACAATTCACGACCAATGAGCAAGGTAAGTTGTTCATCTTCAATGCTCAACAAACGCTGCAATTCACCCACCGCCTTACGCGGTACAATGGCCTGAATCGGTGCAGCAGCAGTTGAGGATGCCAATACTTCGCATAATGCCAAACGGTGACCGTCTGTGGTTACGGTACGTAATTGATTTTGATCAATTTCCAGCAAAGTACCAGTCAGATAGAAACGTACATCCTGTACCGCCATTGCAAAGGCAGTTTTTTCAAATAAACGTTTTAATTCACGCTGAGTCACCTGAACTTGTGTGCCCTGGCTATTTTCAGTGGTGAGTAAAGGATAATCATCCGCTGGAAGCGTACCCAACACAAAGCGGCTGTTACCCGATTTTAAAATACAACGCTGATCTTCTGTAATTTGTAAGTCAATCAAGGCTGCTGTTGGAAGTGATTTACAAATTTCGACCAGTTTACGTGCAGGAACAGTGGTCTCCCCTGCTTCCAGACAAGCACCTTCAGCTAACGTTGTGCTTGCCACCAGTTCAACTTCTAAATCAGAACCGGTAATGGTTAAGGCCTGTTGCGTGGTTTGAATTTTGACATTTGAAAGAATATTCAAGGTATGACGACGCTCTACAGCCCCGACCACATGGGATAACACATTGAGTAAACTTTCTTTAGCGATTTTCAAACGCACGATTTTATTCCTCTTACAACAGAAGCCGATATGAATGTTAGCAGTGTACTATGCTGCACTTAAAAGCAGTTTGCAACCATGAAAATGGAGTCAGCCGAGATTATGCTCAGGCCTAACTTTGTAATAAACGAAGTAAGTTTTTATAATCTTCATTAAAAATTGGATCTTCCTCGCGCAAGCTGACCACTTTTTCGCAGGCGTGCATCACGGTACTGTGATCTCGCCCACCGAAGGCCATACCGATTTCCGGAAAACTGTCTCCAGTTAATTCACGCGCCAATCCCATCGCCAATTGACGAGGTCGGGCATAAATACGGGTACGTTTTGGCCCAATCAGTTCTTTTAGCGGAATGCGGAAGTATTCACTGACCACACGCTGGATGTTTTCTACACTAATGGTCCGGGCACGGATCGCCAGCACGTCTTTTAAGGATTCTCTCACAACATCGAGATCGATGGCGGTCCCTTTAAATCGTGAAATTGCCACAACTTTATTCAATGCACCTTCAAGTTCACGCACGTTTGCGACCACTTGTTGCGCAATAAACAAAGCACAGTTGCGCGGTAAATCGACGCCACTATTTTCAGCTTTTTTCAGCAAGATTTCGATACGGGTTTCAATATCCGGTGGTTCTACCCCCACCGACAGTCCCCAAGAGAATCGAGAAACCAGACGTGGATCTAGTTCGGTGAGTTCTTTTGGATAACGGTCTGAAGTGAGAATAATTTGCTTGGATTCATCCAGTAAAGCATTGAATGTATAAAAGAATTCAACAAGGCTGGCTTCTTTACCGGCAAGCAAATGAATATCATCGACCAGGAGTAAATCTAAGGAACGACAATTTTTCTTAAATTCTTCAACCTTGCCTTTCTGTAATGAACTGACAAAGTCTTGTACAAAACTTTCTGAAGTCATGTACATCACCCGTGCATTGGGTTTGGCTTGTAACAGCGCATTACCGACCGCTTGCATCAAGTGGGTTTTACCCAAACCTGTTGGGCCATACAAAAATAAAGGATTGTGCTGAGATGCACCTAATTGGGTTAACACCTTACGGCAAGTCTCAGCAGCCATCTGGTTAGAACGGCCTTCAACAAACAAAGAGAATGTAAATAACGGATTGAGTTGTCTTTTCTTCGGTATTTTCGTGACATTTTGGCCGGGTTGGACCAGATCAGATTCTTTCTTGGCTTTAACCGGTACGGCAGTGGCGGTTGGCGCACTACTTAAAGCTGCAGTGGTCGTGGCTGGTTGTTCATTCGAAGACAAAATTGTCCCTGGGCGAGAGTCGACCAAAATCTCAACCTGACGTACGCGACCTTCAGATAGTTGTTCAGCAAGAATTGAAATCAATTCTAAATGGTTATCTTGAATATAACGGGTCCAATAAGGGTTCGGTGCGTATAAACGCATCACACCATCAACCTCTTCGGCAACTAAAGGACGAATCCACATCGCAAAGACGTTATCAGAGAGCTCTTGTCGCAAGCGAGTTAAGCAGTCTGTCCAGAGCATGTGCATCCCCTATATATCCATTTTTAAATTCAAAAAATAAAAATCACCAACCCCATCTTTCGAAGGGGTCGCCATTCTAACCAAGTTATCCACATCTGTCAGGCCAATTTATGGAACTTTTGCTGAAAAAGAAAGCAGTCGTTTATAAATTTAAATTCAAAACCACTTGTGTATAACTTTTTGCACAAGCTGTGGATAATTTCAACCATCAAGTTATCCACAATCTATAAAATTGATAAAAACATGGTTATCCACAAAGTAACTATATGTTTATTTATAGAAAAACATCACTTTCCACAGAATAAATCCACCCTAATAAGAATAAATTTAAATTTTAAAATTTGAATTTACTTATAGGGGTTCGACTAGATTGTGGATAACCGAGCATATCGAAATTTAAATTCAAAATCCAAGAATTAAATTTAAATTAGAAAATGAATTGTTGATAACTCTGGTATTAAACTGTGAATATAGCTGAATGTTGATATAATATAAAGAGATAGCTTGTGTATATTTTTTGTTTTCAATAAAACCAGTTCTCTACGCGTAACGCTATTGCTTCAAAACAGAACAAAGAAAATGTAAAGTTTTTGATTTTTCATTGACAGCGTAAACATTGCACAATAAAATCGCGGACCTTTATAGAAAGATCATTTTGGAGTTTCGAAATGAAACGTACTTTCCAACCATCTGAATTAAAGCGTAAACGCGTTCATGGTTTCCGCGCTCGTATGGCTACTAAAGCAGGTCGTCAAGTTTTAGCTCGTCGTCGTGCAAAAGGTCGTCATAGCTTAACTGTTTAATACTGTTAAGCTGACCAGACTTGGGTGATGACACTTTACAGTTTCAGTACTGAATCTCGTATTCGTTGTGCTGCTGATTATAAAAGTGTATTTGATGGTGCGCTTTTTAAAGTGCATCAGCCCCATTTCCTTTTTTTAGCAAAATTAACCGAACAGCCGAAAAGCCGTTTGGGTGTTGTCGTTGCTAAAAAAAAGGTACGTCGTGCTCATGAACGAAATCGAATAAAACGTCTTGCTCGGGAGAGCTTTCGTTTACATCAAGCGCAATTTAATGCTGATATCGATATTGTGGTGATGCCTAAAGTAGGCATAGAAGCAATCTCAAATGAAGAATTACATCAACAATTAGATTTTGCTTGGCAAAAATTACAACGCTTAGCAAAGAAGCATTCCAAAGTCGTTGTGACATCCCTCCAGAATTAGAGATCTCCAATGGTACGTTTACTTCATTGGTTGATACGATGTTACCAGATTGCAATTAGTCCATTATTGGGTCCTCGTTGTCGCTATATTCCCACGTGTTCGCAATATGCAATTGAAGCTTTACAAACGCATGGTGCGGTTAAAGGGGTATGGCTATCGACTCAGCGGATTTGCCGTTGTCATCCTTGGGGTGGTTCAGGCTATGATCCAGTGCCCCGCAAAGCACTTCGTTTTATTTCGTTTCATCAAATAGATTCTCAAATGCATCACGTTGCTGTACCCTTTCGTGATCGTTTATTCAAGCAAAATCTCTCTAATCATTTGGGATAATAGATATGCAACAATGGGCCAGATTTGCAATTCTTGGAGCCATGTTTGTTACCGCATATTTGCTTATTTTGGCTTGGCAAAAAGACTATGGTCATGCTGCACCAGCACCGCAACAACAAGCGGCGGTGGTCACTGCACATGATGTATCTGCAGATTTGCCAAATGCTCAAAATGCAACAGCGGCTTCAGACTTGCCACAAGCAAATGTGACTGCATCACAAACCACAGAAACACCATCTGTGAGTCAGCAACTGATTTCAGTACAAACGGATCTTTATCATCTTTGGATCAATCCGAAAGGTGGTGATATCGTTCGTATTGAATTGTTAAGCCATGATGAAAGCAAAGACAGCGATAAGCCGTTTGTCATGCTGGAAAGTGATGCGAAACGGACTTACGTCGCTCAATCTGGTTTAATCGGTTTAAATGGACCGGATAGTAGCCGTAGCGGACGTCCAATGTATGATGTTGAAAAAACAGCATATACCTTGGCGGATGCAAAGAGCGTTGCATCAAAAGATGGTAAAACCCATCAAGTGTTGACTGTGCCATTGGTATTTAAAACACCTGAAGGTGTGGAAGTGATCAAATCGTTCACCTTCACCCAAGGTGATTATCCAATTACAGTGAAACATCAGGTTGTTAACCGTAGCCAGCAAAACTGGCAAGGCCAGATGTTTGGTCAGTTAAAGCGTGACAATTCTGATGATCCGGGTAAATCTTCTCAAGGTATCTTTACCCTTGGTACTTATCTGGGTGGCGCATGGGGTACACCAGACGCGCATTATAACAAGTTGAAATTCAGCAACTTTAATGATGAAAAATTGAATGTTGAAGCCAAAGGCGGCTGGGTTGCCATGGTTCAGCATTATTTCGTCAGTGCCTGGATTCCGGGTAATCTGAAACTTACCCAAGCAGATGGCCAGCCTTATGTAGCTAAACTGGAATCGCGCCAGTCTGCTGATCATATGAATATCATGGGCTTCACTTCTCCAGTGATCAATGTACCGGCGGGTACCTCAATGGAAGTGGATGCACAACTTTATTCTGGTCCAAAAATTCAGTCTGAACTCAAAGATTTAGCTGCAGGCTTAAACCAGACTGTAGATTACGGCTGGTTATGGCCAATTGCCAAACTCTTGTTCTTGGGCTTACAGTTTTTCCATAACATTATTGGTAACTGGGGTTGGTCAATTATCTTATTGACGATCTTAGTGAAATTGATTTTATGGCCACTTTCTTCAAAAAGTTATCGTTCAATGGCGAAAATGCGTGTGATTGCACCAGAAATGCAACGCATGAAAGAAGAGTTTGGTGAAGACCGTATGCGTTTCTCTCAAGAAATGATGGCCTTATACAAGCGTGAACAAGTTAACCCATTGTCTGGTTGCTTGCCGTTATTGTTACAAATGCCGATTTTCTTGGCCTTGTACTGGGTATTGATGGAATCGGTTGAACTTCGTCATGCGCCATGGTTAGGCTGGATTCAAGACTTATCAGCAATGGATCCATGGTTTATCTTGCCGTTGATCATGGGTGTGACCATGTTCGTACAGCAAATGTTGAATCCACAACCGACTGATCCTATGCAGGCAAAAGTGTTCCGTATTATGCCAATCATGTTTACGGTATTCATGTTGTTCTTCCCTGCTGGTTTGGTGCTTTACTGGATCGTCAACAACAGTATTACCATTTTGCAACAATGGTTTATTAACAAAGGTGTCGAAAAAGACCGTCTCAACAAGGTTGAATCGAGTTCTTAAGTTCGAACTTTTACTGAATAAATCCGCTTAAGATGGTAATCTTAAGCGGATTTTTCTTTGTCTGTATTGAGGGTTCCTGTTTCATAACCCTCGTATTTTTTAGGTGAATTTAACATGCAACATCAAACCACAATTGCTGCGATTGCTACCCCATTAGGTCGTGGTGGTGTGGGCGTGATTCGACTTTCTGGCCCTAAAGCTTATGTCATTGCTGAACAGTTGACCCAGAAAAGTCTTCCTGCTGCCCGCATGGCAGGCTTCCGTCAGTTCTGTGATGCAGATGGTTCAGTGATGGATGAAGGCATTGTACTGTGTTTTCCAAATCCACATTCGTTTACCGGTGAGGATGTGGTGGAATTACAGGGGCATGGTGGTCCAGTTATTCAGAATGCGTTATTAGCCCGTTTACTGGATCTGGGTGCGACGGCTGCCAAGGCGGGTGAGTTTTCCATGCGTGCCTTTGAAAATGGCAAGATGGATCTGGTGCAAGCCGAAGCGATCGCCGATTTGATTGATGCCACCTCACAGGCCGCCGCACGTTCAGCGGTTCGTTCCTTACAGGGCGCCTTTTCAACCAAAATTAATACTGTTTTAGAAAAGCTGATTCACTTGCGTTTGCATGTGGAAGCGGCCATTGATTTTCCAGAAGAAGAAATTGATTTCCTTGCCGATGGCAAGATTTTAGCTTTGCTGGATGATGTACAGGATTCGGTCAAGGCAGTACAGCAATCTGCACGCCAAGGACAGCTATTACGTGAAGGTTTGCAGGTGGTGATCGCCGGTAAGCCGAATGCGGGCAAATCGAGCTTGTTAAACGCGCTGGCGGGCCATGAACGGGCTATTGTGACCGATATTGCCGGAACGACCCGCGATGTATTGCATGAAAAGATCAGTTTGAATGGTTTGCCAATTACCTTAACCGATACTGCCGGTTTGCGTGAAACGGGCGATATCGTCGAGCAGGAAGGGATTCGTCGTGCGATTAAAGAAATTGAACAGGCCGATTTATTATTGTTGGTCTACGATTTAAACCAGGGCGATGAACCGTTACAGCTGGCGCGCGAATATTTTGCCGATCATCTTGAGCCGAAACGTTTACTGTTGATCGGTAATAAATGCGATTTAACCGGTCAGGAGGCGACTTTAAGTGATTATCAGGGCTTCCGACATATCAGCGTGTCTGCCAAACAGGATATGGGTGTTCAGGCGCTCATAGAAGCGATTACAGCGCATGCAGGCTTCCAGCCTGAGGAAGACACCTTTATTGCCAGAACACGTCATTTAGACGCAATGAAGCGCACTCAGCGCTATCTTGCCGAGGCACGTGAGCAACTTGTTGTGTTTAACGCAGGTGAACTGGTGGCTGAATCATTGCGTCTGGCACAAAATGCATTGGGTGAAATCACCGGTGATTTTAGTGCTGACGATCTTCTAGGGAAGATTTTTAGTTCGTTTTGTATTGGTAAGTAAGTAAAATCAAATACTTATGGCTTGAATTGTGTTGCAATCCAAGCCATTTTTTATTCCTTTACTTCAGCGGTCTGTTCTTCCTCAGCTTTTTGTTCTTGCACGACGTTTAAGGCGGTCATCATGGCAACAGGTGCGCCTTCCTGACGTGTGGCTTTGAGTTTGATCTGTAAACGTAATTCATTGACTGAATCGGCGTTACGCAA
This sequence comes from Acinetobacter calcoaceticus, assembly GCF_051947995.1. Taxonomy (GTDB): domain Bacteria; phylum Pseudomonadota; class Gammaproteobacteria; order Pseudomonadales; family Moraxellaceae; genus Acinetobacter. The sequence continues at coordinate 22,561 of NZ_JBLVVH010000015.1, forward strand.
GGCTTCATCATAGCTAATCGCGCCTTCGTTATAGAGATCGAATAAAGCCTGATCGAAGGTTTGCATTCCTAGCTCACGAGATTTGCTCATAATCTCTTTCAGTGCATGAAACTGGCCTTTTAAAATATTATCTGCAATCAAGGGCGTATTCAGCAGAATTTCAATCGCTGCCCGACGACCTTTGCCATCCTGCGTGCGCACCAGACGTTGAGAAATAATAGCTTTCATATTAGATGAAAGATCCATCAGTAACTGGTTCCGTCGTTCTTCCGGAAAGAAGTTAATAATCCGGTCTAGCGCCTGATTGGCATTGTTGGCGTGTAAAGTACCTAGGCAAAGATGCCCTGTTTCGGCAAAGGCAATCGCATGTTCCATGGTTTCCGTATCACGGATTTCCCCAATCAGGATCACATCGGGTGCCTGACGTAAGGTGTTTTTCAGGGCATGCTGCCATGAATGACAATCAACGCCGACTTCACGATGGGTAATCATGGATTTTTTGTGTTTATGCACGTATTCAACCGGATCTTCAACGGTAATGATATGCCCCGCAGAGTTTTCATTGCGGTGGTCAATCATGGCGGCCAACGAGGTTGATTTGCCAGAGCCGGTACCGCCCACCACCAAGACCAGACCACGTTTTTCCATAATCACCTGTTTAAGCGATTCAGGCAGCTTTAGCTTCTGAAAGGTTGGAATTTCCGAGGTAATGGTACGTATCACCATGCCGATCTGTAGCTGCTGTTTAAACACGTTGACACGAAAACGTGAAACATGGGGAACATTGATGGCAAAATTACATTCCCATTCTTTTTCAAACTCTTGGCGCTGTTTTTCATTCATTAAACTATAAGCGAAGAGTTTGGTTTTATCGGCCGTTAGTTCCTGCTGACCTAGTGGACGCATCAATCCCTGTAATTTAATGCTGGGCGGAAAATCTGCGGTGATAAATAAATCTGAACCCCCATATTCCACTACTTTGGTCAGCATATGAAACATAAATGTTTTGGCTTCTTCGAGTAATTCTGCGCTATACATCAATCTACCTAGATCTGAATAATAAGATGATTTGTTGCCATTCGATTTGAAAATTGCAATGAAAAGAATGGTCTATATGATTTTTAAATATGAGTTGAAACTATCCAGCCTCAAAAAGACCCCAAATTTTTGCTGAATCATTTCCACAGCTCATCGTTTCCTGAGGAATTATTTCAAACATGGCTCGATTGATCTAGCAGGTTTTTAATTTAATGCTACCATTTCAATGTGATGTGAAAAAAAATGTCAATTTTTTACTAAAAATGCAGCACGCAAGCCATGTAAATCTAGTTTTTCTCTCATCAGGCATGTTCCACGTGAAACATCACAATCGTCGGTTGAATTTTGGTTGTTACTGCGTAAGCTGAGCTGTTTGGCTGTCCGATAATCATTACAATAGCGGCTGATTTTTGTATAGAGTGTCACTCATGTTAAAAAAAATTGGGATTTTCTCATTATTAAGTTGTGTTTCTGCACTGGGCTTTGCCAATGTCGAGACCTTAAAAAGTAATTTGAGTAAACAATATCCCAATATTCAGGTGACCAACATTCAACCGACTGCAATGAACGGTTTATACAGCGCCAGTCTGGATAATCAGATCATCTATCTGGATGAAAGGGCCCAACATATGTTTATCGGGTCAATGGTGCGTTTAAAAGACCAGAAAAATTTGACCAAGGATCTCGTGATCCAGCAAAACACGGTGGACTGGAAACAGCTGCCTTTCAAAGATGCGATTAAAACTGTCAAAGGCAATGGTAAGCGTGAGTTGGCGGTTTTCTCCGATCCGAACTGTCCATATTGCAAGAAACTGGAAGCCGAGCTGGACAAGCTGAATGATGTGACCATCTATACCTTTATCTATCCCTTAAAAGCACAATCGGTTGCTGTGTCTCAATCTGTATGGTGTGATGCTAACCCGGCCTATGCATGGAAAAACCTGTTGCAGAAGAATGTACAGCCGCAACAAAAAACCTGTGCGAATCCGTTAGAGCGTAATTTGCAGCTCGGTCGAAAATTAGCCGTAGATGGCACCCCGACCCTGATTTTTAGCAATGGATTTAAAATGGTCGGTGCACGAAGTGCTGCAGACATTCAGACGATCTGGAAAGAACTCGGCCTATAAATAAAAATGCCCAATCCATTGCGATGAATGGATTGGGCATTTTAATTGAATACGTTTTAGCTTTTTTTGGTGACCAGATTGTAGATAAACAAAATAATGATCGCACCAATCACAGAGGCAATGAAACCAGCCGCAGAATTTTCACCATATAAGCCGAGTAAGCGACCCCCATAGGTTGCCAAGAGTGAACCCGCAATACCCAGTAAAGTCGTTACGATGAAGCCTGCTTTGTCTTCACCAGGATGTAAAGCACGTGCGATTAAACCAGCAAAAAAACCAACGACGATTGCCACAATTAGAGACCACATTGTCTTTCTCCTTGTTTTAAAAGTGATATTTCTTTCTATCCTGCTTGATTCGAGCTGACTTTGTCTGTAGTGGATTACTGAGTTATGTCGTATTTTTGTGCAAGCTTTGGGAGGGTTTGATTAAAGTATCAATAAAAAAGCTGCTTTTCGCACTCGAGCCAAGATAAAGCACATGTATACTTTATCCGAGCGCAAGATAAACATGGATCTATGCTATTCACCTGTTTTGAATGGTGAACAGCAAGATTTGATTAGATCCCGATTTCACCAATAAATGGTAAGTGACGATATTTTTGATCAAAGTCGAGGCCATAGCCGACAATAAAGCGGTCTTCGACTTCAAAGCCCAGGAATTTTACATCTAAAGGAATTTCACGGCGTGACGGCTTGCTGACTAAAGTACATAATTCAATTGAATTTGGATTACGGGTTTTCAGCATTTCAACCACTTTGCTGAGGGTATTACCTGAGTCGATAATATCTTCGACCACAAGTACATCTTTACCGTGAATTTCGCCATCAAGATCTTTTAAAATTTTGACATCACGAGAGGAAACGGTTCCACCACCATAACTAGACACGGTCATAAAATCGAGTTCATGTGGTTTGTCGATGGCACGGCATAAATCTGCCATAAAAATGACTGAACCACGTAATAAGCCGATCAGTACCAGTTCTTTATCACTTTGAGCATAGTGTGCATTGATTTTGTCGCCAAGTTCTTTCACTTTGGCTTGAATCTCTTCACTTGAAATCATAATGCGCATTGCAATGGTCATCGGTAGATTCCTAAAACTTAAAAACGGGAAAATAAAAAAGGTGTTGACCTGCAACACCTCGAAATCTTGAGCTAATCTGGTAATTTTAAAACAAAATCACTTTTCATGCACCTTTTGATGACGAAGAAAGTGTTTCATTTTGAGCAGAAGCGCTGTCACGTTTCAGCAGAACAGCACATCCAATCGCGATACATAGCCACCCAAGTCTTTGTTTGTTTAAAAATTTAGTTTTGGCTATAGGCTTTTTGTCCATAGATATAGGTTGCCTCAATATTACGGTCATCGCCCATGGTGAATAAGGCAAATAAGCTATCTTCAACCGATTTTGAACGTGACTGACGCAATTGTTGTAATGCGGTTGGCTGAGTATTCAAGACCACAAAATCAGCTTCTTTACCGATGTTAAAGTTACCGAGTTTCTCATCCAGATCCAGTGCTTTCGCACCACCGAGTGTCGCGTGATACAGTGATTCAAAAGCAGAAAGTTTATCGCCTTGTAACTGTTGAACTTTGTACGCTTCATTCACGGTTTGCAACAGGCTAAATGAAGTCCCTGCCCCAACATCCGTGCCTAGGCCCACTTTTACTTGCTGTTCCCAGGTCTTTTGCAACGGGAATAATCCACTACCCAAGAACAGGTTTGAAGTCGGACAGAAGGCAATCGCAGAGTCGGTTTCATGCATGCATTTCCATTCTGCATCTTCCAGATGGACACAATGCGCAAATACAGAACGTTGACCAGTTAAGCCATAATGATGATAAACATCCAGATAACCGTCCTGCTCAGGGTATAGGTCTTTTACCCATGCGATTTCATCTTTGTTTTCACTTAAATGGGTATGTACATAAACATCAGGATATTGCGCTTTGAGCTGCCCTGCTTTTTCCAGTTGTTCGGGAGTAGACGTTGGCGCAAAACGTGGGGTAATTGCGTATAAAGCACGCCCCTGTCCATGCCACTTCTCAATCAGGGCTTTAGAATCATCATAGGCGCTCTCTGCGGTATCACACAGCGCTTCTGGTGCATGACGATCCATCATCACCTTACCGGCGATTAAACGCATCTGGTGCTGTGCTGCGGCTTCAAATAAAGCGTCTACAGATTCAGGATGTACCGTACAGAACACCAATGCGGTGGTGGTCCCGTTTTTAAGCAATTCATTGACAAAAAACTTGGCTATGTCTTGGGCATAAGCTTTGTCTTTAAACTGAATTTCAGTCGGGAACGTATAGGTATTGAGCCAGCTTAATAATTGTTCGCCGTAAGCACCGACCATTTCCGTTTGTGGGAAATGGATATGTGTATCAATCATGCCCGGGATGATCAATTGTTCTGGATAATGCTGGATTTCAACATTTGCAGGAAGATCGGCTTGAGCGTCGTTCCACGTGCCAAACCAGCGAATTTTACCTTGTTCAGTGATCATTACGCCGTCTTCAATATAACGGACTTGATCGGCAATTTCAGTGGCTTGAGAAACGGTCTTTTGAATATCTAAGAAGCGACCACGAATTACCGTGGTTGGAGTAGCCAAAGTCATAACAACCTACAATTTTACTTTTTTCGGTTGATTGTACCTGATTTTGCCAAATTTACTGGATTATTCGGCTAATTAACGTGCTTAAAAGGTATATAAATGTGACTTATATACCGCACGTTCTTATTTTAGAGGGTGGGTTTATGGCATAGGTGAAGTGTAAAAAAATAAGAGATTGGAACAGTGATTAAACAGGACAATCAATGACTCCCCTTGCCTGCATGATTGATTTATTTTCTTCATAAAAAAGGCCTTCAATGGAAGACCTTTTTTTCAGGTTCGGCTTATGATTGTGCTTGTCGCTTATTGTGTCGTAACGACAGATAAGCGGTGATACTTAATACCAGAACAATAAAGCCTAACGAGATCCAGATTGGCATGTGGAATACATCGAGCAATAACATTTTTGCACCAATGAACAGTAAGATGATGCCCAAACCATACGGCAAGTAATGCATTTTCGACGCCGCACCTGCCAGTAAGAAGAACATCGCACGTAAACCCAGAATCGCCATTAAGTTTGCGGTTAAAACAATGAACGGGTCACTGGTCACGGCGAAAATTGCAGGAATGGAATCCACCGCAAAGATCACGTCAGAGGCTTCAACCAAAATCAAAACTAAAAATAAAGGGGTTGCCCATAACACACCATTCTGGCGAACGAAGAAATTGTTGCCTTCAAGCTGTGGTGTGATACGCATATGTTTGCGTAACCATTTCAGTAACTTGATATCTTCAATATTGGTATCTTCTTCATCCTGACCTTTCAGGAATTTAAAGCCGGTGTAGACCAGAAAGGCACCGAAGATATACAGCACCCAAGAGAATTCTTGCACAAACCACGCACCAATAAAGATAAAAATGGTTCTAAGCACGATTGCGCCGAGTACGCCGTAAAGCAGGATTTTACGTTGATATGCAGGTGGAATCGCAAAAGCCGCGAAAATCATCAGCCAGACAAAGACATTATCAATTGCCAGCGATTTTTCCAGTAGATAACCTGCGAAGTATTCCATGGTTTTCTGGTTTGCAATGGTTGCACCTACGGTTTGTTGTAGATAAAACCATAATCCGCCACCAAAAATCACTGCAACACTGACCCAGGCAATACTCCAGTAGGCTGCCTGTCTGATCGGCACGTCCTGATTTTGTTTTTGCTTAAAGCCTAAAAAGTCGACCAGTAGCATCACGGTAACAAGACCGAAGAATGCGACATAGAGCCATAAATTACCGATAGTTTCCATCACAACTCCCTATCTGGCAAATGGACATAAAAAAACCTCGACCAGTTGCCAGATGAATTAATACATCTGTTTCAACATGATCAAGGTCTTGCCTACATCACGATGGATTGTGATGCTCAGAGTCCGACTTTTTGCAAAGTGTAATGACGAAGCTCTGACACCCAAGGCATTCAGCGCTTAGGTCTGGAGGAGGCTACTCCCCTTGTCAACTTATTCTGTATGGATATTCATATCCAAATATGCGTATAGAATTACATACTTTTAAACAATGTGCAAATATTCATCAGCAAGGTTGAACTAAAAAATTTTCAGGATTTCCATGCGTAAAAATTGATGGCGTGGGTTATGTTTCACGTTTTCATGCCAATACATACCCATATTGATTTGAGGCAGCTCGATTGGTAAAGGATGGATCTGTAAGGCTTTGGAATAATGCAAATGCTTGAGGATGCTTTGCGGAATGGTCAGAATCGCGTCGGGATAATGATTCAGTATCTGTAACGCCGTTGCATAGTGCTGGCAGCGAAGGAAAATCTGGCGGGATAATTGCTGCCGATTAAGATAAATATCCTCGAGCAGAATCCCGGTACGCCGTGAAGACACACCAATATGCGGTGAAGACAAATATAGCGATAAATCCATATTGGGCTGCTGGGTACACACCACAAAATGGTCTTCAATCAGATTTTCAAACTGTAAACTGGCCTGATACGGTTGCACCAGATCAATGACAAAATCAATCTGTTGGGCAGAAAGATCCGCCAGCATGTTTTTACGATCCAGTTTGGAGCTCAGGAACTGGATGTCCAGATTCAGTTGCGCAAAATGATGTACCAGCTGCGGAAAAATAATTGGCTCAATTTCGTCATGAATGGCGATCTTTAAACTGTGCAACATGTCAGGCACAAAGTCCTGTTGCGGTACGGCAATACTCTGAATCGTCAATAACGCGGTTTGAATGGGCTGATAAATTTGCTCGGCATACGGAGTAGGCAGCATTTTTTGACCGCTGCGCACGAATAACTCATCACCAAGCTGGCTACGCAAGCGTTGCAAGGCATGACTCACCGCAGACTGGCTGATACACAGCAATTGTGCCGCTTTAGAAATGCTCTTCTGTTCAAAAATCGCAATAAAAAGCGGATATAAATTAATATCGATACGATGAAAGTGCCCGACTTCCAGTAGGTTACCATTATGAATCTGATTCATAGTTTTGAATAAAATAAAATCATTTCATTCATAATAAATTTTCGCTTATGGTGATGTAAAGCAGCGAATCAGCTTTCGCCAAATTTTAGATTGAGGGAGAACAGGATGTTTGCATTATCAGCGCGTGCGCAGGATTTTATTGCACGTACGCAAGCGTTTATCCAGCAGGAAATTGAACCCGTTGAACAAGCATTCTGGGATGAGGTACATCGCCTCAATGTCGATGGTGACTGGACCCAATGGCAATGGCCTGAACAATTACAACAATTGAAAGACAAAGCCAAAGCGGCAGGCTTATGGAACATGTTCTTACCTGATGCCGAGCTTGGTGCAGGCTTATCGGTTCAGGAATATGCACACATTGCTGAACTGACGGGACGTAGCCTGCTTGCGCCGACGGTATTTAACTGTAATGCGCCCGATAGCGGCAATATGGAAGTATTGTGGCGCTATGGTAGCGATGCGCAAAAACAGCAATGGCTACAACCGCTGCTCAAGGGTGAAATCCGTTCCGTATTTTGTATGACTGAACCCGCTGTGGCGTCCAGTGATGCCACCAATATGCAGGCCACTGCGGTGGTAGAGGGCGATGAGATCGTCTTGAATGGACGCAAATGGTGGTCATCCGGTTTAGGCGATCCCAATGCCAAAATCATTATTTTTATGGCCTATACGCCCGATCCAAGTAAAGACCGCCATCACCAGCATTCTATGGTACTGGTACCGGTCAATACCGCAGGTGTGACCATTGAGCGTATGCTGCCCGTGTTTGGCGATTACGATGCACCCCATGGGCACGGACAGGTCAGCTTCGATAATGTGCGCGTGCCTGTTAGCAACTTCATTGGTGGTGCAGGACAAGGCTTTGAAATTGCGCAAGGCCGTTTAGGCCCTGGACGTATTCATCATTGTATGCGCTGTGTTGGCGCGGCAGAGAAAGCACTTGAACTGATGATTGACCGTGGCATGTCGCGCAAGGCTTTTGGCAAAGAACTGCTCAAGCTGGGTGGCAATCTGGAACGTGTTGCAGATGCACGTGTGCAAATCGATCAGGCGCGTTTATTGACCTTATACGCTGCCTATAAGATGGATACGCAAGGCAATATGGCGGCATTAACTGAAATTTCAGCCATTAAAGTGGTCGCGCCAACCGTCTTGCAAAATGTGGTAGATATGGCGATTCAGATCCACGGTGGCGAAGGTGTTTCCCGTGATACACCGTTAACGGCTTTCTTTACTCAGGCGCGAAGTTTACGTTTGGCCGATGGACCTGACGAAGTCCATAAAGGCATGATTGCCAAATTAGAACTCAAAAAACGTGGCTATGGTCGTGGATAAGGATAAAAGCAAATGACAGTAATTGATATGGGCGGTCAGGTTCGTCATGGTGAGGAACTGGATATTGCAGCGGTTGAAACATGGTTAAAAAATCAGGGTGTGAATGTGCAAGGACAGGCAAAAGTCACCCAATATTCAGGTGGCGCATCTAACTGGACTTACCGCTTAGAGTATGACAATGCTGATCTGATCCTACGCCGTCCACCGAAAGGCACCAAGGCTAAATCAGCGCATGATATGGCCCGTGAATACAATGTGCAGCAGTATCTGGCACCCTTCTATCCTGTGCTGCCTGAAATGATCGCGCTGTGTCAGGATGAGAGCGTGATTGGCTGTGATTTCTATGTGATGAAGCGGATTGAAGGCATTATTCCACGTGCCAATTTACCCAAAGAATTACAGCTGGATGAACAGCAAGTCCAGCAACTGTGCCTGAATGTGCTGGATAAATTGATTGAACTACATCAAGTGCCTTATCAAGGTACAGAACTGGAAAAACTGGGCAAAGGTGAAGGCTATTGCCGCCGTCAGGTTGAAGGTTGGGATGCGCGCTATAGCAAGGCCCTGACACCGAATGTACCTGATTTCGCTTTCGTGCGGGACTGGTTGCAACAACATATTCCGGCCGATTCCAAAACCTGTGTGATTCATAATGACTGGCGTTTTGATAATGTCATTTTAGATCCGCAGCAACCGACTCAGGTGATTGGGGTACTGGACTGGGAAATGGCAACCTTAGGTGATCCGTTAATGGATTTGGGCAGTGCCCTCGCCTATTGGATTCAGGAAGATGACGATGCCTTGATGAAATCCAGTCGCCGTCAGCCGACCAATCTGAAAGGCATGCTGACACGTCAGCAAGTGGTGGATTACTATCTGGAAAAAACAGGGTTGAAGCCTGATAACTGGGCATTTTATGAAGTATTTGGTTTATTCCGCCTAGCCGTGATCGCGCAGCAGATCTATTACCGTTATTACCATCAGCAAACGGATAATCCAGCTTTTAAAGACTTCTGGATCCTGATTCATGCCCTGCATATTCGTGCGCTAAAATTGATTGCACAGGACAATACACAAGCCCAGCAATTAATTCCTGAATATGGCGCAAAACTGAAGGAAATTTTAAAAGGATGAGCACAATTTATCTGGTGCGACATGGGCAGGCCTCTTTTGGAGCAGCTAGCTATGACCTGCTCTCTGCAAAAGGTGAGCAACAGGCACAAGCGGCGGGTGAGTTTCTCAATAAAACTTTGAAATCTTCGCCTTTGGTGGTAGCTGGGTCAATGCAGCGTCACCAACAAACGGCGCAACTCGCTTTAGCGCGAGGTTTTGCAGAAGTACCGATTCACACTGAATCCAGCTGGAATGAGTTTGATCATCAACATGTGTTTTCTCGGTACGAACCCCGCTTTAATCAGCCTGAATTACTCAAACAGGATGTCGCGCAAGTTGCGAACCCACGTGCCTATCTGGCGAAAATCTTTGATGGGGCGATTGAACGCTGGATTGGAGAGCAATATGACCATGAATATCATGAGACCTGGTTAGGTTTCCAAAGCCGTGTAGAGAGCGCGTTGCATGGCCTATGTCAGCAGCTTGATGCCACACAGCAGCGTCAGGCGGTGGTGTTCAGCTCTGGTGGTGTCATTTCAGTGGTGGTGGGTCAGGTGCTGGGCTTGGATGCGAAACAGATCTTTGCACTGAACTGGTCGATTGCCAATGCCAGTATTACGACGCTGCGTTGGGTGGATGGACGCTTGCAATTACTGAGTTTTAATGAACATCATTATTTAAAAGCACACGATGCAGAACTTCTTACATGGATTTAAACAAGAATAGGTGGCAGAAATGGCAAAGACAATTTTAATTACAGGTGCAAGTTCGGGTTTAGGCGCAGGTATGGCGCGTGAATTTGCTGCCAAAGGCTACAATCTGGCGCTTTGCGCACGACGTTTAGAGCGTCTGGAAACGTTACAACAGGAGTTGCAAAGCCAGTTTTCCGTTCAGGTCAAGATCAAGACGCTGGATGTGACCCATTACGATGATGTGTTTACGGTGTTTAAAGCTTTTCAGCAAGAATTCGGCAGGATTGACCGCATTATTGTCAATGCAGGTGTGGGTGATGGTCGCCGTATTGGTAAAGGGCATTTTGAGGTGAATCGTGCTACTGCTGAAACCAATTTTATTTCTGCTCTGGCGCAATGCGAAGCGGCAGTTGAAATTTTTAGAGCGCAAAACCAAGGCCATTTGGTGGTGATTTCCTCCATGAGTGCCATGCGTGGTTTACCGAAACATTTATCGACCTATGCAGCCAGTAAAGCGGCGGTGGCACATTTGGCCGAGGGCATCCGTGCGGAATTGCTGGGTACACCTATTAAAGTATCGACGATTTTCCCAGGTTATATTCGCACTGAATTGAATGAGGGTGCCAAGAAACTGCCGTTTGAAGTGGATGAGAAGACAGGAAGCAAGGCTTTGGTGAAAGCCATTGAGAAGGAACCTGTGAAGGCGTATGTGCCACAGTGGCCATGGTTGCCAATGGGCATAGCAATGAAGATTTTGCCGTTAAAACTGGTGAATAAACTGAGTTGATGGCAATTTAAAATGCATGGACACAGATGTTTATTCGACAGGGATGTTGCTTGTCAAGATCTGAATGAACATAATTTTGAAGAAATACGATACGCGGAAACGTCATCTGCAACCTGCGTGGTTTAAATGAGAGGCTGTTTCTGCGATATATGTTGATAAATGCAAGAAGAGGACAGGTTTTGCAGATGACAATGGTTTTGCCTACTTTTCCCGAAAGAAAAGTAGGGCGAGCCGCAGGCTGATCCAGAAATTAGATAAGAACTTGCAAGACTCCGTTAAGACAATAGTTTTTCAGAAAGTGCTGACTTTGATTATGACAAAGCCGTAATCAACTTTTGGTGTAAACCACCAAAACCGCCATTCGACATGATCACCACAGCATCGCCCTCACCTGCTTCATTCACCACACGGGCAATGATCTCATCCAATGAACGGCTGACTTCTGCCTTGTTTGCTGATGCCGCAATCACAGGTTGCAAATCCCAATCCAGACCTTCAGGTTGATACCAGATCACTTCATCCGCTAAACGTGCTGAATGTGCCAAACCATCTTTATGGCTGCCCATACGCATGGTATTTGAACGTGGTTCAATGATCGCCCATAGCTTACGTTCACCTAGACGTTTACGTGCGCCGTCGAGTGTGGTTTCAATCGCAGTTGGGTGGTGGGCAAAGTCATCATAGACTTCGATGCCACGCACCGTACCTAACAGCTCCATACGGCGTTTTACCCCACCGAAGTTGGATAAGGCTTCACATGCCTGTTCAAGGCGAACACCCACATGTTGTGCAGCAGCAATGGTCGCTAAGGCATTGGCAACGCTATGTTGCCCGGTCATGTTCCATTTCACTTCACCGACCACGTTGCCCTGTTCAAGCACTTTAAAGTGACTACCATCCGCACTGATCAATTCGGCAGATAACGCGGCTTGTGCATTTGGCTCTAGACTGGTACGAATCACTGGTGTCCAGCAACCCTGCTCTAAGACTTCATCAATGTTGGTTTCAGTAATGGGCGCAATAATACGACCTTCACTCGGAATGGTACGGACTAAATGATGGAACTGTTTTTGAATCGCAGCAAGATCATCGAAAATGTCGGCGTGATCAAATTCAAGATTGTTTAAAATCGCGGTTTTAGGATGATAGTGAACAAACTTAGAACGCTTGTCGAAGAATGCAGAATCATATTCATCCGCTTCAACACAGAAATATTGACCACCCCCTAAACGTGCACTTTCACTAAAACCAAGCGGTACGCCGCCGATCAAGAAACCTGGATTTAAACCCGCCTGATCCAGTACCCAAGCCAGCATCGTCGTGGTAGTGGTTTTACCATGTGTACCTGCGACACCGAGTACGTGTTTGCCTTGCAGCACATGGTCTGCCAGAAATTGTGGGCCAGAAATATAAGGAAGGCCTTCATTCAGCATATATTCAATCGCATCAATGCCGCGTTTCATGGCATTACCGACGATCACAAGATCAGGATGCGGCTGTAAATGGCTACGGTCATAGCCCTGCATCAGTTCAATACCCGCATTTTCGAGTTGAGTTGACATAGGTGGATAAACATTGGCATCTGAACCTGTGACTTTATGTCCTAAATCTCGTGCTAATAGAGCCAAAGACCCCATAAATGTGCCACAAATACCCAAAATATGCAGATGCATAACGCGCCTTCTCCACTGCTCTTCATACAGCACTGATATCGTATGTATGATTGTCGTTATCAATAAAAATCAAACGCAACGATAGCAAGGCTTGCATGGAAAAGATAGTCAAAATTCGTTGTTGTTGTTTAGTTCTAATTCTGCAGATGAATGCTAAAATTTCAGGGTTTTTACAAGCATATCTTCTCTGCGATTCACCCTTGATCTGGATACAAGCACATTATGTTGAGCCCTACCCTTTTAGCGTTATGTTTGTTGATTATTTCCAACTGTTTTATGACGTTGGCATGGTATGGGCATCTGAAAATCCTGCATGATGCGCCGATCTGGCAAGCGATCCTGTTTAGCTGGTGTATTGCCCTGCTGGAATACAGTTTTATGATTCCTGCCACCAAGTTGCTCAACCAGCATGGCTGGAGTCTGGGGGAAATGAAGATTACCCAGGAAGTGGTGACCTTAATGGTGTTTGTGCCCTTTATGATTTTTGTCTTTAAACAGCCGTTTAAGCTGGACTATATCTGGGCAATGCTGTGTTTAATGGGGTGCGTCTATTTTGTATTTCGAAACCAGAGCTAATTTTCGTGAAGCAGTTCACGCGTTCTTTTGTTGGGGATGCTTGAAAAAACCGCTATAATATTTGCCAATTTATTCCTTCGTGCTTGGCGTAAGTCGAGATACTTCTCTATTTTTATCATGTTTTGGAAAAGCCAATGAATGCGGTCGCAACAGATAGCCAACCTTTAGTCGGAATTATCATGGGTTCTCAATCAGATTGGGCAACACTTGAACATACCGCTAACATGCTCAAACAGTTGGGTGTTCCTTTTGAAGCTGAAGTGGTTTCTGCGCACCGTACCCCGGATCGTTTGTTTGAATATGCTGAAACAGCTCGTGATCGTGGTATTCAGGTGATTATTGCAGGCGCTGGTGGTGCGGCACATTTACCGGGGATGTGTGCGGCTAAAACTGATTTACCTGTACTGGGCGTACCGGTTAAATCATCGATTTTAAATGGTGTAGATTCATTGCTTTCAATCGTGCAAATGCCAGCAGGTATTGCGGTCGGTACTTTGGCGATTGGTCAGGCTGGTGCGACTAATGCAGCGATTATGGCAGCACAGATTTTAGGCTTAACCCGTCCAGACATTGCTAAAAATGTAGCGGATTTCCGTACTGCACAAACAGAAAAAGTATCGAGCAATAACATTCCTGGTCAAGTATAACGGAGCTGGTCATGCATAAAACCATCGGTATTTTTGGTGGCGGACAGCTTGGACGTATGATGGCGCAAGCGGCATTGCCACTGAATATTCAATGCACCTTCTTTGAGGCAGAAACGGATTGCCCTGCTGCAATTTTAGGTCCGGTATTTTCTAGCCAAAATCCGCAAGGCTTGCAAGATTTCATTGCCAGTGCGGATGTATTTAGTCTTGAATTTGAAAATACGCCTGTTGCGGATGTAGATGTTTTAACACAAAGCAAAACCCTGCACCCGCCTCGCCTTGCGTTAGCGACTGCACAAAACCGCTTGGCGGAGAAAAGTTTGTTTGATGAGTTAAACATTCCTGTTGCGCCGTATCGTGCTGTGAATAGCTTAGAGAGCTTAAAACAGGCGGTTGCTGATCTTGGCTTACCGATAGTCTTAAAAACCGTGACAGGTGGCTATGATGGTAAAGGCCAGTTCGTATTACGTACTGAAGATCAGATCGACACGGCTTGGGCTGAACTTGGCCCTGCAAAAAGCCTGATCGCTGAAAGCTTTGTTAAATTCAGCCGTGAAGTCTCGATTATTGCGGTGCGTGGACAAAACGGCGATGTGAAAACCTGGGCACTGGCAGAAAACCATCATCATAATGGCATCTTGTCCCATTCGATTGTACCTGCGCCAAATAGCGGCGATTTACAGCCCGTGGCACAAGATTATATCACCCGTTTGTTAAACCACTTGAATTATGTCGGCGTGCTTACACTTGAATTGTTTGTAACCGAGCAAGGTCTCTATGCCAATGAAATGGCATGTCGTGTACATAATTCAGGTCACTGGTCGATTGAAGGTGCGATTTGCTCGCAATTTGAGAACCATATTCGTGCGGTTGCCGGTTTACCTTTGGGCTCAACTGAAGTGATTCGTCCAACGGTGATGATCAATATTATTGGCCAGCATCCAAAATCTGAAGATGTTTTGGCGCTGAACGGTGCACATTTACATCTCTATAATAAGTCTGAGCGTACAGGTCGTAAGCTGGGACATATTACCTTGATGCCGAATAATTCAGATGATTTAACTGCTTTATGCCGTCAATTGGCGCAAATTTTACCTGTACCATTGGCATTAACTGCAGATATGACCCTCTAAACTTATCCACAATAGCTCAAAAAAGCGATCTTCGGATCGCTTTTTTCATTCTGCGCTGTTTTTAAATTTAAAATAATAAAGTTGAGCTGTTGTGGATAACTTGTTTTCGGTATTTTGAATTTAAAATTATGAGGGTGATTTGAATTTAAAGATAAGTGGATAAGCTGTTCTGTGTTTTAAATTCAAAAAAGAGCGCCTGTTTTAAATTTAAAAGTTAAGACAATATTGAGTTTTTAAATTTAAATCATGGGGTGTGGATATCTATTTTACCTAGAATAACAGGCTGAAAATATAAGCTTGGTGTCTTTTAGGGGTTCTGTTCGAATCGCGTGCTGTTTAAATCGAAGAAATGAATTTAAAAGTGGATAAGTTTTTTAAATTTAAATGCTCAAGTTATCCGGTATGGTATTTTTGAATTTAAATTGGACTTGTTGATAACTTTTAAATTTAAAATAAAGCCCGAATTATGAATTTAAAAGCAGGGTTTTAAATTTAAAACCGATAAATGAATTCAAAGTTACGTTTCCAAACTATACATCTTCATAGAGCGTGTTAAGGTGGAGAGGAAATTTAAATTCAAAAGTTTTGGTTCAGTCATGAAACGTCATTTTTCTTTTTTTCTAGGCACTGCCTTATTTACTTTTTTCAATCAGGCGCATGCCGAGCTGGTAATTAATGGTGCAGCTGTTTCTACACCAGCCACGACCGCACCGGTCGCCAGCAGTTATACGCCCAATTCTAATTTTCAGGGCTGTATTGCCAATTTGCGTTCGCAGGCCATCGCATCGGGTGTTTCTGGTTCGACCTATGATCGCTATACCCAAAATTTAACCCCGGATTATTCCGTGATTGATAAATTAAATTATCAGCCTGAATTTTCGACACCGATCTGGGATTATTTGTCTGGCCTTGTGGATAACGAGCGCGTTCAGGCAGGGCAGCAAAAATTAAATCAGCACCGTGCAGTATTGAACCGTGTCGAACAGGCCTATGGTGTTCCTGCTGAAACGGTTGTGGCCGTGTGGGGAGTTGAAAGTAATTATGGTGATATTTCCGGTAAATATCCTTTATTACAGGCTTTAGGAACATTGAGTTGTGAAGGTCGCCGTCAAAGTTATTTCCGTGGCGAGTTTTTTGCCACCATGCGTATTTTACAGCGCGGTGATTTAACTCAGGATCAGTTGTACGGTTCATGGGCTGGGGCCTTTGGTCATACCCAGTTTATGCCATCGACTTATGAACGTTTAGCGGTTGATTTTGATGGTGATGGCCGTCGTGATCTGGTTTCTAGTACCACGGATGCTTTGGCTTCAACAGCAAATTTCTTAAAACGGGCAGGGTGGCAAACAGGCATGCCGTGGGGCTTTGAAGTCAAAATCCCGCAAGGCATGTCGATTTCAGGTGAAAGCCGTCGTAATAAAAAGCCATTAAATAGCTGGATTGCGCAAGGCGTGACCCGGGCTGATGGTACCGCATTGATTCAAGGTAATTTATCCGGCAGTACCCCGGCAGGACTGATTTCTCCAGCGGGTGCCAATGGTCCAGTGTTCTTGGTATTTAAGAACTTTGACGCGATTTATAGCTATAACGCGGCTGAAAGCTATGGTTTAGCGATTGCACATTTATCGGATCGTTTACGTGGTGGTACACCATTCTTAACTTCATGGCCAACAGATGATCCGGGTACTTCACGTGCGGAACGTCGTGAAATTCAACAGTTTCTAGTACAACGCGGTTATGATATTGGGACTGTGGATGGATTGATTGGTGATAAAAGCCGTCAGGCTATTCGCCAGGAGCAAACCCGTTTAGGCTTAAATCCGACCGGACGTGCAGGACAGCAGATTTTACGCGCTTTCCGTCAGGAACAAGCCAAAAAAATGATGCAATAAATGATCTATTAAAAAAAGGTCTGCCATATGCAGACCTTTTTTATATTAAGGGGCTGGATCGAGTTTAACGGCTTCTAAAATATCAAAAATCACTGCAGTTACATCCTGACTCAAATCACGGTCATTAAAAATTTCATAAGCAGTAATGGTGACATCCGTATCGCTCGGGAGTTGCTTTTGTTCTTCTTCAACCAGATGTTCGATGGGCAATAAGGTCTGTTTGACTTCCAGATGTAAAATCTCGTCATAGGCGACATTTTCATCTTCCAGCTCAACTTCTTGTTCATTGAAATAGGGAATCAAAATGGAATGGAGAAAGGGGCTAATATCTTCAATATTCAAGAATTCGATATCACGAGTCTGCTCAATCGTACTGATGTGGTCGTTCACTTCAATTAAGATATGATAATAACTCATGCCGATCTCCATTAAGATAAATAGGATGTTTTCATCCACAATAACATGAATAAATCCAAAGAATCGACCCATTCTTGTTACTAAGCAAGCGATAATGGATAAAACACCTATATTTTATAGGGATTAAGGCGCTCGAGAAAAACCCAATAATTCCAGATCGGTATCCGTCAGCTGAAAATCTTTTGCATTCTGCTCCTTAATGCGTGGATACATTAAGGATTTCGGATCTTGAGTATGCTTTAGGCCTAAAGCATGCCCAAATTCATGCGCGAGTGTTAGGCGTAAGTCGTCCATAGATGAAAATTCATAAATAAAAATCTGTTGACCGTGAAACTGACCTTTATGCAGGACCTGAGGTTTAAAGGTCTGGTTAAATGCCGCTACGGATTCAGTCAATTGTTGGTAGAGCTGTTTCGACTGTTCTGTTTGCGCATTGAATTGTTGGACCAGCTGATTGTGTTCAGCAACTTTGGTCTGTAAATCGCTCGCTTGCTGTTGCAGGGTGTGTTGTTGTTGCTGCAGTCGTGCAACTTGCTTTGGGTTTTGAGTGGAAGTTTTCAGATTTTGCAGGGCCTGCTGATACTTTTGCTGATTATTTTGATATTCAATCGTTTGTAATTCGAGTTGAGTCCTGGAGTCAGCGACGCTTTGTTTTAGACGCTGTAATTGCTGATTTTGTGCTAACCAATGCTGTTGTTCCTGCTCAAGCTGGTTCAGATTTTCCGAGCGTTTCATGCTGCGTACTTGACGCTGATCAAATACCAAATGAATGGCAAACTCGGCTTCTGGATCATAGACAAAATACTGTTGTCCGGTATCTTTTGCCCAGATGGCAGCCGCCTGTTGGCTTAACTCAATCATTTGTTGTTGCGTGATATTGAGACGTGGATCCAGATCGGCAATCCGGTAGCGTAGAGGATGCTCGCTGCTATAACGGATTTGTGTTTGAGGGACGTTTGACGAAATTTTGGCAAAAGCTGGCGCTGGGACCAGCATGAACACACATGCAGCCAATAAATGAGAAAAACAACGCATAAAGGGAGATAAAGCTTGAAAAAGGTCGCATTTTAATCAGTTTAAACAGGGAGTCAAATGGATCAACTCAGTGTGAGGTGAGAATTTGGGGAGATATTTCTAGAAAATGAATAAAAATACATATGTAGAAAAAAGCAAGTAAAATATAGCGGAATAAAGCGAGTTTGCAGCTAAAGTGAATAAAAAATAAAATCAGAACAGGTGTTTAATTTTTATTCTTTTTTCATGTATGCGAGTCTAAAAAGCTTGTCTAAACTTGGCAAGGCATAAAATAAAGGATGAAAAATTATTTTATTTTTCATATAAAAGCCAAAATTTAACTGATTGAAAAGTAGACAATGAGTCTAGTGGTTCCTCAATCTTTCTTAAATTGGGTGAATCATTAATACATGGCTTTCACCAGATCTTTATCAGAATCGGTTAATGCGAACTTTTGCAGGTTCTGTTGTTGAATAATCGGATACATCAAAGAGCTTGGATCATCGGTATGCGCAAAACCTAAGGCATGCCCAAACTCATGCGCCAGCGTTAAGCGTAGGTCATGTGTGGATGAAAATTCATAAATCATGATGTGTTTGCCATCAAAATGGCCTTTGTGGAACAGACGGGGTTGAAAGATTTGATTAAACTGATTGGCAGAAGCCACCAGTTGCTGATTCCCTTGATTTAAAGCCTGAAGGTCCTGATTAAGTTGTCGGCTACGTTGATTATGTCGCTGAATGTCCTGTTGCAAAGCCAAAGCTTGCTGCTGTAAGGCAGTTTGGCGTTGAGCCAGTTGATCCGCCAGAACTTTTGAAGAAGAGCGCTGCTGGTTAAAGCGCTGCACATCCAGATTATATTGCTGAAATTGTGCGTTAAGTTGTGCCTGTTTATGGGCAATCAAGGCCGAATTTTGCTGAATATCCGCCTTGAGCTGCTGTAATTGTTGGTTCTGTTTATGCCATTGTTGCTGGTCTTGCTGCAGTTGTTGCAGGCTCTGCACGCGATCTGTACTGCGTTGTTGGCGTTCATCAAAAACTAGATTGATACTAAATTCCGCCTCTGGATCATAGATAAAATTTTGCTGGCCTGTTTCATGTTCCCAGATTTTGGCTGCTTGCTGCGTCAGTTCTAGCACTTGTTGCTGACTTAAATGAAAGCGTGGATCAATATCGGCAATACGATAATGCAGTGTTTTTTTGATGGTTTGATGCTGATGCGGATTAACCGGATTGATATTGGTCTGGGCATAGCTAAGGTGAGGGGAGAGCGTACAGAAATATACTGCAAGCATCGCCATATTCATAATACGCATAAGCCAAACTCCCCTAAATAAGGCTTATTTTTGAGCAGTATTTGATTCAGGTCAAAACGCTATCTATTTAATAAATAAAACTAAAAAGTGTGATTTTTTTCTAATAAATAAAAAAATAACTCGAATAATTTACACAATCTTAAAATCAGCAGCTTGTCGGTTTTTTGTTCATAATACCAAGAGAATCAAAAGATTAAATTTATTAAGCACGGAACAGCTGTATAAATAGCGATAAAAGTCTTGATTGTTAACTTTTGTAAAATATTGATAAATTGGCAATTTTTCCTAATTTTTGATAAAAAATTGCTGCTTTGTGACATTTAATGTCGAGGTGTATTTTGCGCAGAATGTGAATGATCGCTCATTCTGGAAGGTTTTTATTTTCTCTACTTATCTGGCCTTTAACAGACTTAAATCTGCTTCAGTAAGGCGAAAATGCGCTCTATCCTGATCTCTCATAATCGGATGCATCAATGCATGTGGATCATCAGTATGTTGTAGGCCTAAGGCATGGCCGAATTCATGTGCCAGGGTTAAACGTAGATCATCCTCAGATTCAAATTCATAAATCAGAATCTGTTTGCCATTAAATAGGCCTTTATGGAATAAATGTGGTTTAAAACGTTGTTTATATTGGTCAACGGATACATTCAATTGCTGGTCAAGTGCATTAAGCTCATCTACTTGCTGATTGAGCTGCTGAATCTTCTGATTATACTGGTCAATTTCCTGTTTAAGCGACTGTACATTTTGCTGCAAAGCCTGTTGTCGCTGTTGAAGATCATCAGGATTGGCGAATACCGCCGGATTTTGCCGAGCCTGTTGCTGTTTTTGCTGATAGGTCTGGATTTGCTGATTTAATTGTTGCTGTTTTAAGCCTAAAAATTGCCGGCTTTGAAGAATTTCCTGTTCAGTCTGATCTAAGGATTTCTTTTTCTCTCGCCAGCGTTGCTGATTGGATTCAAGCTGGCTTAAATGTTCCCGACGTTGTTCACTCTCGATTTGACGTTCATCATAAATGAGATGTATTGCCAGCTCGGCCTTTGGATCATAAACCAGATAATCCTGTCCTGTACCGTCTTTCCAGATCTGTGCGGCTTGCTCACTGATCGCCTGCACTTGCTCAAGGCTGAGCTTAAAACGTGGATCCACCTCAGCAATACGATAGCGAAGCCGTGTATCAAAGGGTTTGCTGATACGATCGGTCAGTGAGTTAAATTTAAGCTGCGGGTGTTGGTAGGTTTGATAACCCGACCAGAACAGAAACATTGCCAATGTAACAACGAGGAGATGCTTCATTGTTCAGGTGTGCAGAATAAAGATTGATACAGGCTCGGGAGCAGGAGAATTCCCCAGATCAGTGTCGCGAAAATATTGCCCATTTCATAAAAAATAGCACCCAGACCCGATATGAATGTCCAGGAAAAACCTGGCAATAGATAAAGCAGTAGAAAGGGGAAATAGCTATACAGATATAAAGTTCTTGCCCATGGCTTAAAGAAAAATAAACCCGCTAACATGATCACAGCAATGATTGAGGCTAGGCCTGAAAGCAGAATTTCCCAGTTTTGGGGTTCGGTTGCCAGTAATTCCGCTACGGCAACAGAGCGTTGATCATAGGCATCCAGGATTGTGCCTAAACCAATACAAAGCAGTGAAGCACTTAATAACAGTCTAAATTTGGATTTGCTAAGGATAGGATCATTTTTCATTTTTAGTGCTGAAGGATTTTTTAATTGCCTGAATTATACATAAAAAGAATTCAGTTCCTTAAATTGTTGTACGTATTTGCGGAAGGGAGAAATAAGCGGTTGATAGCACATGCATGCCTATGATTTGGCTCAAAAAGTAGATATTTAAAATAAAAAACCGCGCTTACGCGCGGTTTTTTTTTAAAGAGACAAATTATTTTTTGTCATCTTTTACTTCTGTGAACTCAGCATCTACAACGCCATCGTCCGCTTTTTGTTGTTGACCCGCATCGCCACCTTGGAATGCATTTGGATCAAAACCTTCCGCGCCGCCAGCTGCACCTTGTGCTTGTTCATAAGCACGTTGTGTAATTGGCATCAAGATGTTTTGCAAAGCTTCAGTTTTCGCTTTGATGTCTTCAACATCATTTTCTTTAGTTGCTGCTTCAAGTTCAGAAACGGCAGTGCTTACAGCTGTTTTTTCATCTTCAGTGACTTTATCACCAAGATCTTTCACGGCTTTGTTCGAGCTTGAAATTAATGCATCAGCTTCGTTACGCGCTTTTGCAAGTTCTTCAAACTTACGGTCTTCTTCTGCATTCGCTTCAGCATCTTTGATCATTGCTTCGATTTCAGCATCAGACAAACCTGAGTTTGCTTTAATCTGGATTGATTGCTCTTTACCTGTGCTCTTATCTTTCGCTGATACTTTCAAGATACCGTCAGCGTTGATGTCGAACGATACTTCAATTTGCGGTACGCCACGTGGAGCAGGTGGGATATCGCCTAACTGGAAGTTACCCAACAATTTGTTTTGTTGAGCCATTTTACGTTCACCTTGGTAAACCGAAATGTCTACTGCAGGCTGGTTGTCAGCAGCGGTAGAGAACACTTGTGATTTCTTCGCAGGAATCGTGGTGTTTTTCTCAATGATCGGAGTCAATACGCCGCCCATTGTTTCGATACCTAAAGTTAACGGTGTTACGTCTAATAAAAGCACGTCAGTTTTGTCACCAGACAACACTGCACCTTGAATTGCTGCACCGATTGCAACTGCTTCGTCAGGGTTCACGTCTTTACGTGGCTCTTTACCGAAGAATTCTTGTACTTTTTGTTGTACAAGTGGCATACGAGACTGACCACCAACCAAGATTACGTCAGAGATGTCAGAAGTCGAAAGACCCGCATCTTTAAGTGCAATACGGCAAGGCTCAATCGTACGAGCAACTAGGTCAGCAACCAAACCTTCAAGTTTTGCACGCGTTACGTTGATCACTAAGTGTTTAGGACCAGTTGCATCAGCCGTGATATATGGAAGGTTGATTTCAGTTGCATTCGATGAAGAAAGCTCGATTTTTGCTTTTTCAGCAGCTTCTTTCAAACGTTGTAACGCAAGTGGATCATTTTTCAGGTTCACACTTTGTTCTTTCTTGAATTCTTCAACCAGGAATTCAATTAACGCGTTATCAAAGTCTTCACCACCAAGGAAAGTATCACCATTGGTTGATAACACTTCAATTTGCTGGTCGCCATCAAGGTCTGCGATTTCAATGATTGATACGTCAAAAGTACCACCACCTAAGTCGTAAACTGCAACTTTACGGTCGCCTTCTTTTTTGTCCATACCGAACGCAAGTGCCGCAGCAGTTGGTTCGTTAATGATACGTTTAACGTCTAAACCAGCGATTTTACCCGCATCTTTAGTTGCTTGACGTTGCGCATCGTTAAAGTAAGCAGGAACAGTAATCACTGCTTCAGTAACTGTTTCACCTAAATAGTCTTCTGCAGTTTTTTTCATCTTTTTCAAGATTTCAGCAGAGATCTGTTGAGGTGCCAATTTTTTATCGTTAACTTCAACCCAAGCATCGCCATTGTCTGCTTTGATGATTTTGTAAGGTACAAGACCGATGTCTTTTTGTACTGCCTGATCTTCATAACGACGACCAATTAAACGCTTGATCGCGAATAATGTATTTTTCGGGTTGGTTACCGCTTGGCGTTTCGCGCTTTGACCCACCAGGATCTCGCCATCTTTATAAGCGATGATCGATGGAGTGGTACGTGCGCCTTCAGCGTTTTCGATTACTTTTACTTTATCGCCTTCAAGTACAGCAACACATGAGTTGGTAGTACCTAAGTCAATACCAATAATTTTTGCCATTGATTGTGTTCCTCTAAAATTTTGTTGCAATGTTTTTGCTTGTTATTCGATATGAGAGTCAATCGGTTTTTTTCAAGCATTTTTATGAAAAAAAATCAAAAAACTCTCAAATTTCTGCATTTTTGAGCAAATAAATGCTCTGCCCATCGGGATTATTGGCCCACCATCACCATTGCAGGGCGGAGTAGGCGACCATTTAAGGTATAGCCTTTCTGTAAAACAGTGCCGATTTGGTTGGCTTGGGCATTTGGATCAATCCCTACCGCCTGGTGTAAATCTGCATTGAAACCATTTTGGGTGTCTGCTTCGACTACGCCAAACTTCTCAAGCGTGGTCAATAATGATTTCAAAGTCAGCTTAACGCCTTCAAGTACCGGTGTTTCTTCTTCGCCAGCTGCCTGAATTGCACGCTCGAGGTTATCGACAGAATCGAGCAATTCTTTTGCGAACTTCTCAAGCACGGTATCTTTATGCTTTTCAGATTCACGTTGAATACGCTCTACACTTTTCTGCGCTTCATAAACCGCATTGGCAGTACGTGCTTTTTCCAGTTTCAGGCTTTCTTCAAGTTTAGTGATTTGCGCTTGTAAATCTTCAACGCTAAGCTCGTTTGCCTGCTCTACACCTTCAGCTTGAGTTTGTTCAGTCTGTTGCTCATTTTGAATGTCTTGAGCTTGCTCATTGTGCTCATTAGCCATTGATGATCTCCGTTGAAAAAAGTTCTTAAACATGTACAGTCCTTTTGGCGTGAATGCTCTTAGGGTTAAACCCGAACTGCCACATCTTGGTCATTCATTGATAGGGATGAAGTATGGGCAAGCCGACAAAATTCAAGCGCTCAGGTCAATTTAAATCTTTTAATTTTGCTGATTTAAGTAAAAATTCAGGTTTTCAATCACAAAAGCAATAAATTCTTGGGTGATTTTGGGTAAATGTTGCCTTGACGCATAGACCAGCGACAAGGTCAGGTCAGGTGCAGAAAAATCTGTAAATACCTGTTGCAAACGCTGCTGGGCGATGTCCTTGCGTACCAGTAAGGTCGGGAGCATGGCAATGCCCTCAGCTTTAAGACACATCTGATAAAGCGCAATCACATCATTGCTTTTAAACGTAACATTTAATGGATAGTTCTGGGGTTGCTGATCTGTATCAAACAAGGTCCAGTACTGGTTATGAGTATGATGCGCAATACAGTCATGCTGAATCAGCTGACTGGGATGCGACAGGGGCGTGTGGTCTTGTAAATAATGAGGATGTGCGCAAAAGGTTGATTCAATCTGGCAGACCGGCCGTGCAATTAATCCATCAGCCACTTTTTGGGTAATACGCAAAGCCAGATCGACATGTGCATCGATGAGGTCAACGGTATTCTCTGTTAAATACACATCAAAATGGATCTGGGGATAGCGCTTTTTAAATTGTTTAATACATTCATTGACACCAAGCTGAAACAGAAACAGACCACAGGTAAAACGGATGGTGCCGTTATGTTGTTCGGGCGCAGCCAAACCTTCCAGTAACTGTTGTTGCTGTAAAATATTCTCACAATACACCAGCGCTTTTTCACCAGCGGGGGTGAGCGACACCTTACGGGTATTACGTTGAAATAACCGGGTTGAAAATGTCTGCTCAAGATGTTCCAGATAACGGGACACCATGGCTTTGGAATAATCCAGATGCTCGGCTGCTTTACTCAGATTGCCTTGCTGCGCAATACAGACAAAGACTTGAATGGCTTTTAAGGTATCCATGTTTATTATCATTGTTGCAAGATATGCAACATTTTATCTTAGTTTAGAGTGTTTCTTCAGCAATAATTGCAATTTAAAGTGTTCTTTATCAGATTGGAGACGATAAGATGAATACCAAACCTTACATCCTTGCTTTATCAGCTTTAGCAGCAACATCTGCTGCATTTGCACAAGATTTAAAAATCCAGAATTTTCTGGCTCAACCTGACCATTTTGGCGTAACTTCAACTCTAATTGAAGGGGATAAAGAAGTTTTACTGGTCAATGCGCAATTTTCTAAATCAGAAGCATTGCGTATTGCTGCCGACATCTTGGATAGCGGTAAGACCTTAAAAACTATTTTTGTCAGCTATGGCGATCCAGATTTCTATTTTGGCTTAGACGTATTTAAACAGTACTTCCCGAATGTTCAGATCATTGCGACACCAGAAACGGTGAAACATATTCAGGATACACAAGCCTTGAAAGTTGCATATTGGGGACCAAAAATGGGCGCCAATGCACCAAGTCAAATTATTGTGCCACAAGCGTATAGCGCGAAGACTTTAAAACTCGAAAATCAGGATATCGAGATTAAAGGTAAAAAAGAACTGACTTATTTATGGATTCCGAGTGCGAAAGCTGTCGTTGGTGGTATTCCGGTATCTTCGGGTATTCATTTGTGGACAGCCGATACCCCGACAGTCAAAGATCGTGCTGAAGTGGTTCAGGCTTTAGAAAGTATTAAGGCACTCAACCCGAAAGTAGTGGTACCTGCCCATATGAAAGCAGGAGCGGCACAAGGTCTAGAGGCGGTGAATTTCTCGATTGATTATTTGAAGCAATATGAGAAAGCTGTGAAAAGTACAAAGAACTCGGCTGAGCTGGTGAAAAAGATGCAAACGCAATATCCAGCGTTAGGTGAGTCGAGTAGTCTGGAACTTGGCGCCAAAGTCGTGAAAGGCGAGATGAAATGGCCTTAATTATGGGCTAATCAATGAAAACCGTGATGAAAATGCACGGTTTTTTTATATCTGCTACATTTATTTTTAATCATAATTACTTAATTGTAATCTTTTAGGACGGTTGTGCTGTGTTTCTATGAATTATAAAAAAATAAGATAACGGCTTTTTTCATTTTCTATGACAGTAAAAATCCCTGAAAGTGCTGTATTGATAAATGCTTAGCGTTTGCCGAAGGTTGAGAGAATACGTGAATTAAGCAATGAGTTGCTTTAAGAAAAATTGCAAAACAATGCGGCTTACATAACAAACTGCAACTAATCCTCATCACGTCCGTGAAAAAAATTGTGAATGATAGGCATCGCAAAGACAACTTTGCTTTTTGTCATAATGAAAGGAAATACGAAATGAAAAAGTTAGCATTGATTTCTGCAGTTGTAGCTGGTGTTGCATTAACAGCTGTAGGTTGCTCGTCTCAAGCTGGTTTGGATGCTTCTGGTTCAGCTCAAACAAGTGCAAGCCCAGCAGGCGTTCAAGGTGGCGTTGGTGTAGAAGCGGGTTCATCAGTCGATGTTCAACCAGGTGGTGCTTCTGCTGACGTTTCAGGCTCTGTATCAGGTTCAGCAGGTGCCGGCGCGCAATAATTTTTTATTGTTAAGTTCGCTTCGCATAAGATTGAACAACAGATGCCGCATTTAATCTTATTCATGTACTGCTATACATAACGCGAAGCTAACTTACTCATAAAAATGACACTTTTAAAGTGATATAAAACTAGAGCTAACCGGTTAGCTCTAGTTTTATAGTTTGACAATAAAAGCTTAAAACAGCATTGAATTGACATAAAAAGTAGCTGTGAATAAGCACTATGGTTAATGACTTTTTAGCAATAGCCCTTTAGCGTACGACTTATTTCAAATCTTGAACTTGATCTAAGACTTTATAAAAGCATATAGTCGAAGACAACAACAATGATGGACAGAGCGAGAAAAGGGGACAGAAGTGACAGCATTACCTCCAAAAATACAAACACTGTTAGATAAAGGACAAGGCCCTGCTGCACGAGCGCTCGATAAGCTGCCCAAAATTGTACAAGAATCTCTGGCCAAGCTTTTAGGCTATCCTCATCAATATCCAGATTTAGATGCATTTACCAAGTGTTTGATGGCTGTTCAGATCAAGCAAGGCCGTATCGGTTTTATCGGTGACGATCCGATTGACTCCCGTCGTCAGTTTGATGCGCAAATGTTGGCGATTCTCAATAAACCCACTTCGATTGAATCGGTTGAAGATATTCGTTTACCGCTCCAAAGCGGCACGGTCTTCGCTCGCCATTATCATCCGGCACCCAATAAAAAATTGCCGATGCTGGTGTTTTATCACGGAGGAGGCTTCGTTGTTGGCGGTCTGGATACGCACGATGAAGCCTGTCGTCTGATTGCCAAGCATGCCAAAGTACAGGTTTTAAGTATTGATTATCCGCTGGCACCTGAAGCTTCACCGCAGTTATTGATAAAATCATGTGAAGATGCGTTGGCATGGGTTTATCAAAACCGCCGTCAATTGAAAATCTATAAAAACCGTATTGCCGTTGCCGGAGACAGTGCCGGTGGAAATATCAGTACGGTAGTGGCTCAACACGCCGTCGGCAAATCTTATGCGCCACAGGCACAGTTACTGATTTATCCTGTGGTTGATTTTAAAAGCAGACATCCTTCCTTCTATGCGTATGGTGAAGGTCTGGTCCTCACCAGTAAAGATGTGGATTATGTAACAGACTATTATGCAACCCAGCAAAATGTAGCTCTGGATGATCCATTAATTTCACCAACGTATGGCAGTCTTAAAAAGCTTGCCCCCGCGTATGTGATCACGGCTGGTCATGACCTGCTGCATGATGAAGGTGCCATCTATAGTCATAAACTCAGACAAAATGGTGTTAAAGTCCAATATGTCGATTATCCAGATCAAACCCATGGTTTTATCAATTTGACCCCCGTCTCAAGTAAGGCAAAACGTAATACCATTGAGGTGGCGAAGAACTTTAGAAAGTTCTGGGATAAACACAGTTGATTATCGAGTTAATTACCAAGCGCCGATGTTTCACGTGAAACATCGGCGCTTTGTTTCAGGTAACAAATAGAAATAGCAAAAACAGTTTTGCAAAATTAAGATGAAGATCCACAACACGTCTATTTCCAAGCTGAGAAAAGCAATGATGAAAAAGTTGTTCATGACAACAAGTTTAATTTTGGCAAGCGGTCATTTATTTGCAAATACCATGGTTGATATGAAAACCAGTATGGGGAATATTGAAATTGAGCTATTTGATGATAAAGCACCAATTTCAGCAAAGAACTTTGAAAGCTACGTAAAAAGTAACTTCTATACAGGCACAATCTTTCATCGCGTGATTCCTGGTTTCATGGTGCAAGGTGGTGGACTAGAAGCCAACATGGTTGAGAAAAGTACGAAAGCGCCGATTGTGAATGAAGCAAGTAATGGATTAAAGAATTCCCGGGGTACTTTAGCCATGGCGCGTACCAGTGATCCGAACTCTGCAAGCAGTCAGTTCTTCATTAATGTGGCGGATAATAACTTTTTAAACAAATCAGCGATGGATGCAGGCTACGCCGTTTTTGGTAAGGTCACTAAGGGCATGGATATTGTTGACAAGATCGTGAGTGTTCCGACTGGTAACTATGGAATGCATCAAAATGTGCCTAAACAGCCCGTTAAAATTATCAGTGTTCAGATAAAGAACAAGAAGTAAAAAGCAAAGCAGAAATATGAATAAAATATTTCTGCTTTAAATTTATGTGGTTACAAGAAATTTGCTTAAAATACATGCATGTTTGTGTGTAAAAAAAGAACACTCAATAAAACAAGGGTTTAAAAAAGCTTGCACACTAAAAAAAATCTCCTATAATGCACACATCCCGACGCAATGAAGCAAAAATAACTTAGCTTTAACGGTTAAGTTGTTAAATATTTATTGCGTTTTATTTATCGCTGACGAGGCGATAAAGAGATCATTAAGAGAATAGAAGAACAACTTGTGTGGATTTTTACTGGTTGATCGAT
>NZ_JBLVVH010000016.1:0-51761 GCF_051947995.1 Acinetobacter calcoaceticus
ACTGTTGGCACCGTTAGATTGCAAGTTCCAGCCTTTGTCCAGCTCGGTAATTGCATCACCAACATTGTTCAAGCTCGTGCCATTTACGCTGTAATTCGGCGCTGAGACAGTACCATCAGGATTCACGGTTGAACCACCACCCAAGGCATCTGCAACACTTTGAGCATTGTTCGCCAACTGGCTACCGTTGATCGCATCTTTCGAATCTGGATTGATATCGCCATCTGCCACGTTGGTGATCTTGTTACCCGCTGCATCAATACCAGACTTGGTCACGCTTGGGCCGCCTGCAATGGTCATGCCGTCGTTGTTGATGACGGTGTCACCCGCAGTCACGCTATCCACTTTTAGGTCACGGTTCAGGCTGTACTTGATGTTGTTGCCTTCTTTCGCTACTTGTAGGTTTTCTTCGCCATCTGCAGTACCGATATCAACGGTGTCGCCTGCTTTCACTGCACCACTGTTGGCACCGTTAGATTGCAAGTTCCAGCCTTTGTCCAGCTCGGTAATTGCAGCGCCAACATTGTTGACATTGGTACCATTCACCGTATAAGTCGGTGCAGAAACAGTACCGTCAGGATTCACGGTTGAACCACCACCTAAAGCATCAGATACGCTTTGGGCATTGTTCGCCAACTGGCTACCGTTGATCGCATCTTTCGAATCTGGATTGATGTCGCCATCTGCCACGTTGGTGATCTTGTTGCCTGCTGCATCAATACCGGACTTGGTCATGCTTGGGCCACCCGCAATGGTCACACCATCGGTGTTCATCACGGTATCACCCGCAGTGACGCTGTCGACATTCAGGTCTTTTGCCAGTTCAATCGCCACTTTGCCGTCTTGAACTTTAGTGCTGATATTACTGTCTGCACCCACCACATCGACTGCTTCGCCCAGTTTCTTCTGAACAGTGGTGCCGTCTTGGGCAGTCAGGCCAAAGCCTTTATCGGTCAGGTCCTGACTCGCTTGGTTGAGTTGATCGACATTGACTGCATCAGTGCCATCTGTACCAGCTGCAACACCGCTAATTTTATTTCCAGCAGCATCAATACCTGACTTGGTTACGCTTGGGCCACCTGCAATGGTCATGCCGTCGTTGTTGATGACGGTATCGCCCGCAGTCACGCTATCCACTTTCAGGTCACGGTTCAGGCTGTACTTGATGTTGTTGCCTTCTTTCGCAACTTGTAGGTTTTCTTCGCCGTCTGCAGTACCGATATCAACGGTGTCGCCTGCTTTCACTGCGCCACTGTTGGCACCGTTAGATTGCAAGTTCCAGCCTTTGTCCAGCTCGGTAATTGCAGCGCCTACGTTGTTGACATTGGTACCATTCACCGTATAAGTCGGTGCAGAGACAGTACCGTCAGGATTCACGGTTGAACCACCACCTAAAGCATCAGATACGCTTTGGGCATTGTTCGCCAACTGGCTACCGTTGATCGCATCTTTCGAATCTGGATTGATGTCGCCATCTGCCACGTTGGTGATCTTGTTGCCTGCTGCATCAATACCGGACTTGGTCATGCTTGGGCCACCCGCAATGGTCACACCATCTGTATTCATCACCGTATCACCTGCGGTGACACTGTCGACATCCAGATTACGGGAAAGCTCAATTGCAACTTTGCCATCTTGAACTTTAGTGCTGATGTTTGGATCTGCACCTACTACATCGACCGCTTCACCCAGTTTTTTCTGTACCGTTGTGCCGTCCTGTGCAGTAATACCAAAACCCTTATCGGTCAGGTCCTGACTGGCCTGATCCAGTTGGCCTTTATTGACTGCATCAGTGCCATCTGTACCAGCTGCAACACCGCTAATTTTATTTCCAGCCGCATCAATACCTGACTTGGTTACGCTTGGACCGCCGGCAATGGTCATACCATCGTTGTTGATCACGGTATCGCCCGCAGTCACGCTATCCACTTTCAGGTCACGGTTCAGGCTGTACTTGATGTTGTTGCCTTCTTTCGCCACCTGTAAGTTTTCTTCGCCGTCTGCCGTGCCGATATCAACCGTATCACCTGCTTTCACTGCGCCACTGTTAGCACCGTTAGATTGCAAGTTCCAGCCTTTGTCCAGCTCGGTGATTGCAGCGCCAACATTGTTGACATTGGTACCATTCACCGTATAAGTCGGTGCAGAAACAGTACCGTCCGGATTCACGGTTGAACCACCACCTAAAGCATCAGATACGCTTTGGGCATTGTTCGCCAACTGGCTACCGTTGATCGCATCTTTCGAATCTGGATTGATGTCGCCATCTGCCACGTTGGTGATCTTGTTGCCTGCTGCATCAATACCGGACTTGGTCATGCTTGGGCCACCCGCAATGGTCACACCATCGGTGTTCATCACGGTATCGCCTGCTGTTACGCTGTCGACATTCAGGTCTTTTGCCAGTTCAATCGCCACTTTGCCGTCTTGAACTTTAGTGCTGATATTGCTGTCTGCACCCACCACATCGACTGCTTCGCCCAGTTTCTTCTGAACAGTGGTGCCGTCTTGGGCAGTCAGGCCAAAGCCTTTATCGGTCAGGTCCTGACTCGCTTGGTTGAGTTGATCGACATTGACTGCATCAGTGCCATCTGTACCAGCTGCAACACCGCTAATTTTATTTCCAGCCGCATCAATACCAGACTTGGTTACGCTTGGGCCACCTGCAATGGTCATGCCGTCGTTGTTGATGACGGTATCGCCCGCAGTCACGCTGTCCACTTTCAGGTCACGGTTCAGGCTGTACTTGATGTTGTTGCCTTCTTTCGCTACCTGTAAGTTTTCTTCGCCATCTGCCGTGCCGATATCAACCGTATCACCTGCTTTCACTGCGCCACTGTTAGCACCGTTAGATTGCAAGTTCCAGCCTTTGTCCAGCTCGGTAATTGCAGCGCCAACATTGTTGACATTGGTACCATTCACGGTATAGGTCGGGTTAGAAACAGCGCCTGTACTTGGATCATAACTTGAACCTCCACCCAAGGCATTAGCTGTGCTTTGACCAAGCTGGTCTACACCATCCTGTACGCTTCTTAACTGGCTAACGTTTACCGCATCAGTATCTGCGGCACCCGCCGATACATTCTGGATACGACGTTCATTGCCCGCAGTACCAACTGAAACCACTGAGCTTGGTGCTGCCGTACCCGTGCGGTAAGCTGCACCTGTAGCCGTTGAGGTCTGACTGCCTGAACCTAAAGCGACATCATTTGCATTGGTTGCAACCGCATTAGAGCCCAGCGCCACGCCATTACTTGCCTGTGCATTGGCCGTATCACCTAAAGCAACCGCGCCTGCTGCCGCAGCGGTCGAAGCATTACCCAGTGCGACTGAACCTTGACCAATCGCTTTGTTTTCATTACCAATCGCCACTGCGCCATTCGCAGCAGTGTTACCTGCCGTATCGCCAGCCGCCGTATTGTTTCGGCCCAAGGCTACAGTACCATTACCATTAGCGGTGTTCGGATCACCCAGTGCCACCGCACCATCACCTGTGGCTTTCTGGTCACGACCAATCGCAACTGCTCCACCTGTGCTTGAAGCGGAGTTAGCTGTGGTTGTACCCGAACCCATGGCAACGTTTTGTCCTGTTGCTCCTGTGGTGACGCCATTACCCACTGCAATATTATTGCTGCCACCAGATGCGGTCGCCGCATTGAGACCCATAGCGATATCATTATTGCCTTGGGCTTTGGCTTTATCACCTACCGCGACGCTAGAGGTGCCATTGGCATTGGCTTCATTACCATAAGCTGATGAATTTGCACCGGTTGCTTTAGCCTGACGGCCGACTGCTGTGGTCTGGTTACCCGTGCCTTTGGCACCTGTACC
Source organism: Acinetobacter calcoaceticus (assembly GCF_051947995.1). GTDB lineage: Bacteria > Pseudomonadota > Gammaproteobacteria > Pseudomonadales > Moraxellaceae > Acinetobacter. Next base: position 3,832 of record NZ_JBLVVH010000016.1, read on the forward strand.
AACTGCAACCGAATCAGTCCCATCGGCATTGGCTGCAGTGGCAGGATCATAGTTAACTGCTGTCGAGGTACTGCTCCCGATGGCAATACCACGTACGCCTTTGGTGGTAGCAGAATGGCCCATGGCAAGACCGCCGTCTGCCCCAGCTGCTACGGTAGCCGTATTACCTGCCGCAAAACTGTAACTGGCATCCGCCCAACTGAGACGTCCCATCGCAATTGAGGTATTGCCTGCAGCACGGTTATTCACCCCGATCGCGACATTCGAGTTACCATCTGTAAGCTCATTACCAATCCCCAAAGCGGTGTTATAGCCTTGCCCTGCTGTACGGTTACCCTGACCAATCGCGACGTTTTGAAAGGTACCACTACCATCTGAAACGTTTGAATTACCGACAACAGTGGCTCCACCTGGATTGCTGACTTTGTTGTTACGACCTATTGAGGTAGAAGCTGCCGATAAACGATCTATCCCTGTTGGATAATTATTCGAGCCTGTTCCCCGTCTATTTACAAGACCTTGTTGAATTGTTGGATCTGTACCTGTAATGGTACTGCCACAACCAATCGCAACACCGTTAGGACCACTAACACTTGCTTCCCCAGACCCTGTACCACACTGAGAAGCTGTTGGAGATAGAGCCATACTAGTGCCGTTATTGGCTGAGCCACCCCCCGTATTGGTTGCAGCAAACGCACCGGCACTCCATAGCACCGAGCTGATGGTCAGTGCCAGTACCGTGCTGATGGGTTGATATTGCTTTTGTTGTTTTAAATCTGCTTGGACTAAAGTCGAAGCCTGCACGTCTGTATTTGCTGATACATTACGTTTTTTAGTAACACCACGTGCATTTTCAGAAACTACAGTCCATAAATTCAGACTTTTGTTCCAGACTAAACGATAGATTTTATTCATTGAATGTGCGCCTACACAAAGGGTTTAACGCGCAATAAATAACTCATACCTCCCTAAACCAACTTAACAATTGAAAATATTTTTTAACAATTAACACTTATTTTTAGTAAAAAATGTGCACCATTCCTCAAAAGCATAATAAAAAACACTTTAGAACATTTTGTTCAACACTATAGGACTTTAAACTAAAAAATAATCACTCTTGGCCAAGCTCAGGTATAAGGGATATAGATCATTATTTTCTTTTTGCCATGAAAAAACAGCTATTTAACGTTCATAACGATTATTTAAAAATACTCGTCGCGACTGCGACCAAATTTGGAATCCCACAAAGTGAAATCATTAGAAGCTGTCAAATTCCCTTATCCTATCTTACTGATATGAGCTCTAATGAACGTTTAAGCTTTGAGTTATGGACGGAGTTTGTTGGCCGTATCCTAGAGTTATTGCCTGATCGTGGCTTGGGCTATCAATTTGGTTTTAATTGTAAAATTACCAGTCATGGGGCCTTAGGTTTCGCTTTACTAACCAACAGCACCATTGGTCAGGTGCTCAATGACTTACAGAATTATTATAGTATGCGGGTCCATAAAATGGACTTATCCATCTTCAATAAAAACAACAAGATTATTATCCGCTTTAATCCGCTCTACCAACTTCCTAATCAGTTAAATGAATTCCAGAAGGACAGTGTTAATAAATTTTTTATTGAAAGTGCGATTATTGATATTGTGACCAACCTGCAATTGATTACCAACTACAACCTGACCGGCTTAACAGTTGATATCGCATGGGATGTTCCCCAATATCATCATTTTTATGAAAGACGGTTGCCTGCTTTTAACTTCAATAAGGAGTTTAACCAGATTAGCTTTGATATTAAGTGTCTGGATTTACCGCTGACTTTTAGTTCAACCGCGGCCTACAATATCGCCAAAGAACTAATGAATAAGGAATATTTATTTTATCAGGACCAAGATAATAAAATTATTTTAAAGGTTAACCAGCAACTTAAATTCGTACCAGGTCTAGGTTTTCCTAGCTTGAGTGAGGTTGCCAAAAAACTAAAGATCTCTGACCGGACCCTAAAAAGAGATCTTGCCAGTGCCAACACCACCTTTTCCGCTTTACTTCAATCTAAGAAGTTTGAAGTCACCCGTAAACTGATCGACTCCAATCGGAATATTCAGGAAATATCCGATTTACTGGGCTATAGCCATATTAGTGCCTTTTCAAGAGCATTTATCGGTTGGACCGGAAAAAATCCAAGTGATTATATTCGGGAGCAACGGCTGGCGATTAAACAGTATTACCTCAAACAAAGTAAAATATAATTGGTTGTTATTTAAAGCTTAGTACCAACCAATTAAACACTTTAATCAGAAATACTAAACATATGGTGCATTTTTAAGTAGAAGTATTTCAATTGTTAATAAAGCCTCCTATATTGATTAAAACGACGTGGGTTTTCCTCAGTTGCACCTCCCCGTAGTAACTGAGGCTTTTTATTTCTTGCTCAATTTATTAAAAGAGCATTATAGGAACAATAAAGTAAAACAGCTTTATCCTCAGTTATGTGTTTTCCGAGACCATAGCTGAGGTTTTTTAATTTAAAAACTTTAGTTATTACACTCATCATTTTAATCTGTATTTTTGATACCGGAGCTGGCGACGTGATCGCCAGACCCCGCTGGATTCCTATTAAAATTGATCATTTTGGTATACAGGTTAAGCAAATGGGTCACTGAGCTAGCCACATTTTTCTTCTAATATGCGGCTACCGAATATTGCAACACCTTAACGTTTTAGGTTCACAATGACTCAACTGCCAAAAGCAAAACGATCGCTCATCACGACTCAAGCGATGAAAAAAGTTTTGAATCGTCGCACGCGCCAACAGGCACAGCATATCTTTGCAAATGCTGTAGATCGTGTCTTCCGCGGTCAACAGCTCGCCCTGTCAGGCAAGACCCCTTTTGAGATTGTCTATGAGCGTGAAATTATCAGCTTGCGTCATTACAGCACCGATCATACAAAGCTAAAACACCGTATTCCGTTGGTTATCGTGCCTCCGCTTGCCGCCAATATGCTGATTTATGATTTATTCCCTAATCGTAGTTTAGTCCGTTATTTTCTGGCACAAGGCTTTGATGTTTATCTGATTGACTGGGGCACACCCAGCCTGCGACAGGCAAAATATAATCTAGGCACCTATGTCAAAACCTTCATGCCAGACTTTATTGAGAGGATCCGCCAGCATAGCGGCCAGCAACAGCTTTCACTGTATGGCTGGAGTCTGGGTGGTGCACTTTCCCTGTGTTATACCTCATTGTTTAAAGATAAAAATATCCAGAATATGGTGATTCTGGCTTCACCGATCAATACCCATAAATCAGGCTATATGGGCAAGTTTTATCAGAAGCTGACTGCACCCGCCCAATGGATCCGCAGCAACACCAAATTCCGGATTTATCAGGTGCCTAGTCGCGTTTTTCATATTCACGGCTGGCAAAATACACTGGGATTTAAACTTACCGATCCGATTGGTAACTTTAAGAATTACTGGGAATTGCTTAAAAACCTCAATGACCGCCAGTTTGTGATTAACCATGCTACATCCAGTTCTTTTGTGGACAATATGCTGGCTTATCCTGGCGGCGTCATGCGCGATATCATTTTACGCTTCTGGATTGATAATGAACTTTCCACAGGAACGGTGAAATTCGGGGAACAAACGGCCAATCTAAAAGAGATTGATTGTTCTGTGCTGGCGGTGGGTGGCAGTACCGATATCATTGTCACTGCCGAGGCAGTACGCCCATTGATGGACTTGATTAGCAGCACCGATAAACAGTTTCAAATTGTCCCTGGCGGGCATATGGGGCTTGTGTCAGGCAATCAGGCACCACACTCGGTTTGGCCTGTAGTGACGCAATGGTTAGCACAACGTTCGGACTAAGCTGTTTTCAGCAAGGTCAGGCTGTAAGGTTGAATCAACCAAGCAGCCAATATCCATGATTCAGGCAAAATGCTGCTGGCGATGAAGCACCAGACTTTCAACATTCACCGGTGTTCCCAGCAAATAACCTTGTAACTGATGACAGCCCAAACTGGTCAGAATATCTGCTTGCTGTTGCGTTTCCACGCCTTCCGCAGTCACGGTCAAACCCAGTTTTGCAGCCAGATGGATAATACTTTCCAGAATTGCCTCTTCTTTTGAATGGGGTTGCAAATCAATCAGGAAACCGCGATCAATCTTGAGTTCATCTACAGGTAAATCTTTTAAATACAAGAAACTGGAATATCCCGTCCCAAAATCATCAATGGCAATACGAATTCCGAGTTTGCGCAAGCGTTCCAGCGTACGGATACTGGAATCAATATGATGCATCGCGGTTGATTCGGTAATTTCAAGAATTAAATGATGGGGCTGGATCTGATACTGCTCCAACAACTGTTCCAGTACGCTAAATAACTTTTTATTTTCAAACTGGAGTGCAGACAGATTGACGGCTATCGGGTAAAAGGCACTGTTATTTCGTTCCCATTTCTGGATCTGCTGACAGGCTTGTTCGAGCGCCCAATAGCCCATTGGAATAATCAAACCTGTTTTTTCTGCGCCATCGATAAACATTTGCGGGGTTAATAATCCCAGCGTTGGATGCTTCCAGCGGATCAAGGCTTCAACACCACATACTTCATAACTGGCGGTAAATTTAGGCTGGTAAAATAAAACAAATTGCTGCTCATCGACCGCTTTATAGAGATCATTAATCAGCTTGGACTGACTGCGTACATCTTGCTGATCCGACACCGAATGGAACATGGTATAGGTATTGCGCCCCTGCTCCTTCGAAACCAGCATCGCAACATCGGCATTCATCAAGATGTCCTGCACATTGTGACCATGCTCGGGATACATGGCAATTCCGACACTGGCTGAAATGTTGATATCTTTGGCTGCGATTAAATATGTTTCCTGAATGTAATGCAGAATATTTTCTGCAAGCTGCATGGCTTCATTGATATCGGTATTTTCCGCGATCAAAACAAACTCATCGCCCCCAATCCGGAACAGTTTATGGCGGCTATTGTCTAATTGATTATGTAAACGGTTGGCCATCTGGATCAGGAGTTGATCCCCGATATGATGCCCAAAAGCATCATTCACCGATTTGAAACGATCTAAATCAATATATAAAAATGCCGCTTTCTGTTCATGCAAACGATGATGGCTAAACACCACTTCGGCATAATCTGTGAGAAATAAACGATTCGGTAACTTTGTCAGTGCATCATGCAAGGACTGGGTGGCCAGCTCCTTATTCATCTTTGTGAGCTGTTCATTGCGCTCTTCCAGGCGGGCTTCAAGTACGGCCACCGCAAAACCCGCGACAAAAACCAGACTGGTAATAAAAATAATGGTAAAGAGTAAGACACTTTGTTCGGTCTGGTCGGAGGTCAGGACTTGCGCCAGACTTTCATCAAAGTAGGTGGCGGCCATACCGGTATAATGCATCCCGACAATACTGAATGCCATCAGGACTGCAACGGTCGCTTTAAGTAAGGTTCGGTATTTTATGGCATTTTTATACTTAAAAATAAAGAAGAAACTGAGCCCTGAACCGCTAATCGCTATCAGCACCGAGCAAATCACCAGCAGCGGATCATAATGCATGCGATGATGCTCAACCATCAATGCCAGCATGCCCGTGTAATGCATGCCCGATATCCCGAGGCCCATAAAAACAGCGCCAAGCACCAGACGAGGTAAAGGTAAGGTCGGCCTAGAGGTGAGCCATACTGCAAAGATAGAAGCCGCGGCCCCAACCAGATAAGACAGGACAGTTAAACTCACATCAAAATAATATCCTTCTGGCAAATGGCTAGCCAGCATTCCCACAAAATGCATTGACCATATCGCTAATCCCAGGATTAAGCCACTCGCCACTAAAATGCTTTTTTCAAATTTTTTATAAGCAACTTTAAAAACGAGTTCTTCCATTGAAACTGCCGCATAGCATGTCGCTATAGCAACCAAAATGGAAACGATGACCAATGTGCTATCGTAATCAACGTGAACCATAAAGGACTTCCATGATTATTCAGTACTTTTTTTTATTTGATGAGCAAAAATGCTCGAAATCCGAACGACCTTCTACACTCAAAAAAGCAATGAACCTGATATTCATAAACTTTCCTTAACAATAGCATCATCTCGCATAAGGTCAAGTCCTTTTCACTTTATAAATCAATAGAATAAAAGCAGGTGAACATTTCAAACCGATGAAAAGCCTTATTTTTTATTTCTATTTTTTAATTGAAAATTTAATTTATTTTTACCAGCACTTTTTAATCATCACTTTTTTGATTTTTTATTCATTTTTAAATCGTACGCATCCCTCAAAACCTGATCACTTTTGTTGTTTTTTAATCTGTACGCACCCCACCAAAACGGCTAAAACATAAACAATATTAATCTGATTTTTTGCCTAAAGTGTTATAACTCTGTATCCAGTCAAACAAAAAAGCTCCTGTACAAACAAGGACTTTTAAAGATTAAACTAAAAATTAGTTTTTCTCTTTATCTACGATTTTGTTTGCTTGAATCCACGGCACGAAAAAAGATGAAAGCACTGCTTTCATCTTTTTGAGGCACGTAAAGATAAACATAAAAAACCCACTCAAATAGAGTGGGTCTTCGCGTTCAAATCAATTGATTCGAGAAATTAGTTCTTTTCTTTATCAACAATCTTGTTCGCTTGAATCCAAGGCATCATCGCACGTAACTTGTTACCTGTTACTTCGATACCATGTGCTGCATTTTGACGACGACGAGCAGTCATTGATGGATAGTTCAATGCACCTTCCTGAATGAACATTTTCGCATATTCACCAGACTGAATGCGTTTCAATGCATTACGCATTGCTTCACGAGACTGTTCGTTGATCACTTCAACGCCAGTTACGTATTCGCCATATTCAGCATTGTTCGATACTGAATAGTTCATGTCTGCGATACCGCCTTCAAACATCAAGTCAACGATTAACTTAAGTTCATGCAAGCATTCGAAGTAAGCCATTTCTGGTGCATAACCTGCTTCAACCAAAGTTTCGAAGCCCATTTTAACCAGTTCAACCGCACCACCACAAAGAACAGCTTGCTCACCGAACAAGTCAGTTTCAGTTTCTTCACGGAAAGACGTTTCGATGATACCCGTACGACCACCACCTACACCTGAAGCATACGAAAGCGCAACGTTACGTGCATTACCAGAAGCATCTTGATGGATTGCGATCAAGTCAGGAACACCTGAACCACGTTGGAATTCTGAACGTACAGTATGACCTGGTGCTTTCGGTGCAACCATGATCACGTCTAGATCTTTACGTGGAACAACTTGGTTATAAAGAACAGAGAAACCATGCGCAAATGCCAAGGTTGCACCTTCTTTGATGTTTGGTTCAATCACGTCACGATAAAGTTGAGATTGGAACTCATCTGGAGTCAGGATCATGACCAAGTCAGCTTGCGCTACAGCAGCTGGAACTTCAGATACTTTAAGACCAGAATTTTCAGCTTTTTTCCATGATGCTGAACCGGCACGTAAACCAACAGTTACGTCTACGCCAGAGTCTTTCAAGTTAAGTGCATGTGCATGACCTTGAGAACCATAACCAATGATTGCAACTTTCTTGCCTTGGATGATAGATAAGTCACAGTCTTTATCGTAAAAAATTTGCATCTGTTTACTCCGCTAAAATTGTTGTCATTTCCCTTGTTCTGCAAGGACAGATCTTTTGTTGGCTCCCCCAGATCACCTTTTCAGGTGTTACACCTTCTTTTCAAGGTGGGATTGGGGGAGATTTTTAAATTGTTAAAACTTTTTCGCCACGTGCGATACCAGAGACACCAGAGCGAACCACTTCAAGGATGGTGTTTTCTGCCAGTGCATCAATAAAACCATCAATCTTTTCAGTGGTACCGGCGATCTGAATGGTATAGGTCGTTGGTGTAACATCCACGATTTGCGCACGGAAGATGTCAGCCGTACGTTTGATTTCCGCACGCGCAGCACCTAATGCCTTGACCTTAATCAGCATCAGTTCACGTTCAATATGTGAACCTTCTGACAGGTCAACCACTTTAACCACTTCAACCAGTTTGTTGAGCTGTTTGGTGATCTGTTCGATTTTATGATCGTCACCATAAGTCGTTAAAGTCAGGCGAGATAAAGTTTCATCTTCCGTTGGCGCAACATTGAGGGTTTCAATGTTATAGCCACGTTGGCTGAAAAGACCAACCAGACGAGAAAGCGCACCCGCCTCGTTTTCAACGAGTACAGAAATAATATGTCTCATTATGTACGCTCCCCTTTACCTAACCACATATCCTTCATGGACTGACCAGCAACCAGCATCGGGTAGACATGTTCAGTACGGTCAACCATGACATTAATGAATACACATTTATCATTAATCGCCATCGCTTCAGCTAACTTAGATTCCAGCTCATCTGCGTGGTTAATCTGAATGCCAACGTGACCATAAGCTTCCATCAACTTGGCAAAGTCAGGTAATGAATCTACATAAGAACTTGAATGACGTCCTTCATAGTTCATGTCCTGCCACTGTTTCACCATACCCAGTGCCTGGTTATTCAAGCACAGGATTTTTACATTCAGGCCATATTGCTTACAGGTCGATAATTCCTGGATACACATCTGGATTGATGCTTCACCAGTAATACACACCACCTGCTGGTCAGGGAATGCAAGCTTTGCAGCCATCGCATACGGCAAGCCAACACCCATGGTGCCCAAGCCACCCGAGTTGATCCATTGGCGTGGACGTTTGTACTTGTAGTAGTTGGCACCGAACATTTGATGCTGACCAACGTCAGAAGTAATAATCGCTTCACCATTGGTCACACGATCCAGTGCTTCAACCACCTGTTGTGGCTTCATGACACCGTTCTGGCCTGCTTCATAACGCAAGCCATGAACTTTGCGCCATTCATTAATCTGAGACCACCATGCTGCAATTGCTTCAGGGTTTGGCTTTGAAACATTCATCTGTTTCAACTGCGCGAGCATTTCCTGAAGTACCGGCTCTACTGCACCCACAATCGGGATGTGCGCCATAATGGTCTTGGAAATGGTTGCAGGGTCTACATCAATATGAATCACTTTCGCATTGGTACAGAATTTTGCAGGGTTATTGGTCACACGGTCATCAAAACGCGCACCAATGGCCAGAATCACATCGGCATTGTGCATCGCCATATTGGCTTCATAGGTACCATGCATCCCCAACATGCCCACGAACTGTGGATCATTGCCCGGGAAAGCACCGAGGCCCATCAGGGTATTGGTCACTGGATAGCCAAGCAAATGTGCCAGCTCAGTCAATAAGCCAGACGCATTGCCCTGAACCACACCACCACCGGTATAAATGATCGGGCGTTTTGCAGAAATCAGTTCATCAATCGCTTTACGGATTTGCCCTGAATGACCACGTGAAGGCGGTTGATATGAACGCATCTTCACTTTTTCAGGATATTCGTAGGCAAATTTTTCTGCCGGATTGGTGGCATCCTTTGGAATATCAACCACAACCGGGCCCGGACGGCCAGAGGCAGCAATATAGAATGCTTTCTTGATAATGGCAGGAATTTCGCTAGCGTGACGCACCTGGAAACTATGTTTTACGATTGGGCGAGAAATACCGACCATATCCGTTTCCTGGAACGCATCTTCTCCAATCAGATGGCTGGCAACCTGACCAGACAGAATCACCATCGGGATCGAGTCCATGTAGGCTGTAGCAATTGGAGTGACGGTATTGGTCGCGCCTGGTCCTGAAGTGACCAGTACTACACCAGTTTTACCCGTGACGCGTGAGTAGGCATCTGCCATATGACCAGCAGCTTGCTCATGACGAACGAGGTAATGGTTAATTTTGTCTTGTTGAAATAGCGCATCGTAAATATGTAATACAGCGCCGCCTGGATACCCAAAAACATGCTCTACGCCTTCGTCCGCGAGGGCACGAACGAGCATTTCACCACCAGATAAAAGTTCCAACGTGATTCACCCTAGTGTTAGCACAATTTATGGGAGACATAAATCGTGTGTTATTCATTAACTTTTGCACTTCTTATAAGTGTGCGTATTCTACTCGTTTTTGCTGTAATAGGAAAAATTTTCTGAGACTCATCAGCCGTATAAACTTGATGACATCTCGAATCAAAATATGCTGGGATAAGCACATTTCAAAAAATCATTCTCTCGGCTAGAAAGAATGTCCATTACAAGCCATGACATTTATTCGAAGGGTGATCAAATAAGCGCATATAAAACTTAAGAAAGCATTCTTGTTTCTTTCATAAGCAAAGTCAAGAACAAAGAAAAGGTTTTTAACGAATATTTTTTAGCTGTTGTTTTTTTAAACACATTTCACGGAATAATTTGGTCTTTTTAAAGTGCCTTTTGTCAAAAAACTGTTTTCTTTTTAAGTAAAAATAGGCATTGTAAACAGCTCAATTCAGCATTTTGATCGAATATAAACAGCATTCTCTTGGGGAGATCAAATATGAAACCATCTTATTTAAAATCAATTTCATACACACTAGCAACCACAGCCCTGTTACTGTGCTCCAGCCACAATCAGGCGCAACAATATTATAAATGGATCGATGCCAATGGCTCGACCCATTACACCACTACGCCCCCACCGAAAGGTGCCAAAAGACTGGATAAAGTTTCAACTTATGGCAGTAGTCATGCGGTGAAACAGAACCCTTCCCAACAGGAAAGTCCAGCGGCTAACCCGGGCACTGCACCACAGGTCCCTCAAGTTGAACCCGAGGTGCCAGCGAATACCGCCAAACCACAAACGCCACCAGCAAACACACCGCAATCTGCTCATTAACCCCTGTATTCATCTGCAAGCTTCCGTTAAGAGCGGTAAGCTTGCAGATAAAATCCCGATCTAAAAACTGACATTTCCTGCAATTTTGCGCTATGCTGTGCAGCAATCTTAACTTTACTTTTTTGTTGTATCGCATATCCCTATGACGACTTCTCACATTGACTCCGAATATCAAGCAAGTGCCATTGAGCCCCAAGTTCAACAAGACTGGGACAATCGCAAAGTTTTTAAAGTTGCAGACACTGTAGAGGGTAAGCATCGCTATATCCTGTCGATGTTCCCTTACCCAAGTGGCAAGCTGCACATGGGGCATGTGCGTAACTACACCATTGGTGACGTGATCAGCCGTTTTTATCGTTTAAAAGGCGAGACCGTCCTTCAGCCGATGGGTTGGGATGCGTTCGGTTTACCTGCTGAAAATGCAGCGATTGCACATCAGGTTGCACCGGCCAAATGGACCTTTGAAAACATCGCCTATATGCGTGACCAATTAAAAAAATTGGGCCTGTCTGTCGATTGGGATCGCGAATTTGCAACCTGTACCCCAGAGTATTATCACTGGGAACAATGGTTATTCGTACAACTTTATAAAAAAGGCCTGATCTATCGTAAGCTTTCAACTGTGAACTGGGATCCGGTCGACCAGACTGTTCTTGCCAATGAGCAAGTTGAAAATGGTCGTGGCTGGCGTTCAGGTGCATTGGTGGAAAAACGCGATATTCCAATGTACTACTTCCGCATTACCGACTATGCACAAGAATTATTAGACGATCTCGATACCTTGCAAGACGGCTGGCCGCAACAGGTCTTGACCATGCAACGTAATTGGATTGGCCGTTCGACGGGGATGGAAATCACCTTCCCGTCTGCCAATACTGAAATCTATGCAGATGGCTTAACGGTTTATACCACGCGTGCTGACACGCTTATGGGTGTAACCTATGTTGCGGTTGCAGCAGAACACCCGCTTGCGCTGAAAGCTGCTGCCCTCCAATCAGAAGCAGGCAACCCTGAATTGGCTGCATTTATTGAAGAATGCCGCATGGGTTCAGTGGCAGAAGCGGATTTAGCCACTGCTGAAAAGAAAGGTATGGCAACAGGTTTGTTCGTAAAGCACCCTGTAACAGGTGAACAGCTTCCAGTCTGGATCGCCAACTATGTGTTGATGTCTTATGGTTCTGGCGCAGTCATGGCAGTGCCTGCACATGACGAACGTGACTTTGAATTTGCCAATAAACTCAACTTGCCAATCAAGCAAGTGATTGATGCCAAAGGTGCTGACGACGCAGATTACTCTGCAACTGAATGGCAAGAATGGTATGGCTCGAAAGAAGGCAAACTGGTTAATTCTGGCGAGTTTGACGGTTTAGCATTCCAGGCGGCTTACGATGCCTTCCTTGCAAAATTAGAACCACAAGCTTTGGCAAATTCGAAGGTTCAATTCCGTCTACGTGACTGGGGTGTTTCCCGTCAACGTTACTGGGGTTGTCCGATCCCGATGATCAACTGTAACAGTTGTGGTCAGGTGCCGGTTCCAGAAGATCAATTGCCAGTGGTATTACCGACTGATGTCGTTCCAGATGGTTCTGGTAACCCATTGAATAAAATGCCTGAGTTCTATGAAACCAAATGTCCAAGCTGTGGTGGCGATGCACGTCGTGAAACAGATACATTGGATACTTTCGTAGAATCATCTTGGTACTATGCACGCTACGCCTCTCCAGACTTTACTGGCGGTATGGTGAAACCTGAAGCTGCACAAAACTGGCTGCCTGTGAACCAATATATCGGTGGTGTAGAGCACGCCATCCTGCACTTATTGTATGCACGTTTCTTCCATAAATTGATGCGTGATGAAGGTGTGGTGCAAGGCAACGAACCATTTACCAACTTGCTTACTCAAGGCATGGTGCTGGCAGATACCTTCTACCGTGAAGCGGAGAATGGCAAGAAAACCTGGTTTAACCCTGCCGATATCGAATTAGAACGCGATGAGAAAGGTCGTATCCTGTCTGCAAAATATTCAGGTGACGGTCAGGAAGTTGTCATCGGCGGACAAGAAAAAATGTCCAAGTCGAAAAACAATGGTATTGATCCACAAGCCATTATTGATCAATACGGCGCAGATACTGCACGTGTGTTCATGATGTTCGCAGCACCACCAGATCAATCATTGGAATGGTCAGATGCGGGTGTAGAAGGCGCAAACCGTTTCTTGAAACGTGTCTGGCGTTTAGCAGCGGGTTTCCTTGAAAAAGGCAATCAGGCAACTGCGATTGATACTGCAAATCTTTCTAAAGACGCGCAGGATTTACGTCGTAAAACCCATGAAACCATCCAGAAAGTGGGTGATGACATCGAACGTCGTCATGCCTTCAATACCGCAATTGCAGCCTTGATGGAATTACTCAATGCCAGCAACAAGTTTGAAGCGAAAGATGATAATGATGCCGCTGTCGCACGTGAAGCGATTACCACACTCCTCACCTTGCTTGCACCGTTTGCACCACACTTAAGTCAAACCTTATTGACTCAGTTTGGTCTGGAACTGACTACGGTTGAATTCCCGCAAGTGGATGAGTCGGCATTAACCCGTAATACACAAACGATTGTTGTACAAGTGAATGGTAAACTTCGTGGTAAGTTAGACGTCGCAGTTGATATGTCTAAAGATGACTTATTGGCGCTGGCAAAAGCTTTACCAGAAGTGCAACAATTCTTGACCGGTCCGACCAAGAAAGAAATTGTGGTACCAAATAAACTCGTTAATTTAGTGGTTTAAACTCCCTTTTAACCTCTCTTTGTAAAAAGAGAGGTTCCCTCAATTGAAAAGAGGGCTGAGGGAAGATGAATAAATAGAGGAATCAATATGCACTTAGCGCAACGTGCAGCTGCTATCGTTCTCACTTTAGGCCTAAGTGCAGGCTTAGTCGGCTGTGGCTTTCATTTAAAAGGAAGTAACCCAACAGCAGCACCGCTGGTCTATAACAAGCTGTCTTTAGCCTTGCCTGCCAATACCGGTGAACTTGAAAACCGACTCAGTATTTACCTCAGTGCCACAGGCGTACAACTCAGCAATGCCAATGATGCCTATGTGCTGCGCATTCTGGATTATACTCCTCGCCGTCAGCTCCTCAACGGTAAATTAACCGAAGTATTACTGCGTTTGACCGTAACCTTCCAGATCGAAGATCGCCAAGGTCGTAAAATTACCGAACCGCGTACACTTACCGCTTCGCGTACTTACCAGTACGATGTGGCAACGGTAAACACCGATAACCAGCAAGAAGCGTATCTGAACCGTATTGTGATTGATGATGTGGCGCAGCAGATCACACGTCAAATTGCGGCCAACCGTTTACCTAAAGCCCAGCCATAATCACGCCTTATGAAACTGGATTATGTTCAAGCCTTAAAACGTGTCAATGAAGCTCGCGGTGCATGGATCATGCACGGACAAGAACCGCTGCTTGAACAAAACCTGCTGGATGCATTTCGTAAAAGCTGGCAACAACAAGAAGTTGAACGCCAGCGCTACGACATCAGTAGTGTCAATGACTGGAAAAATGTCTTTAATGCACTGAATAGCCTGTCCCTGTTCTCTCAACAACTGGCGATTGAAGTGCATGGCAATATCAAACCGGATGCCAATGGCTTAAAACAGCTTAAAAGCTATATTCAACATAATGAACACAACCTGTTGTTGATCGTTCTACCCAAACAGGACAGTAGCAGTTTAAAGTCAGCCTTTTTTCAGGTGGTTGAAGCCAATGGTGTGGTGGTACCGCTTACGGCAACCTATCCGCAAGATCGACAGCGTATCCTCGCCATTGAAGCAGAAAAGCTCAATATCCAACTCAATAATGATGCCTGGCAATGGCTGATGCAGCATCATGAACATAACTTGCTGGCAGCCAAAAATAGCTTGATGCGGGTTGCGGATACGTTCCCCGACATTCAACAGATCCAGATTGAACAGCTCTATGCCTGCTTGCAGGATCAATCGCGTTATACCACTTATGATTTAAGTGATGCGCTACTTGCAGGAAATCTGGCTCAATCTGTGAAGATTTATCAGTACCTGATTGCTGCAGGCGAACCTGACAGCCTGATTTTGTGGACACTAAGCAAGGAAATGCGCTTATTGATGCAGCTGTTCGAGCAACCACACAATGCGATTCAGCTCGGCATCTGGAAAACCAAAGTGTCGCAATATCAACAGGCTTTACGTCGCCTGAATCCGAGACATTTTTTAAACTGGCCTGATTTATTATTACGGATTGACGCATCGATTAAAGGCATGTCAAAAGAAAATGCCGAACACCTGATGCTACAGGCCTTGAGTGAACTGTGTGGAACAACGCTATTTGCCCAGCCCGCTTAAAACCAGATAATCCATCTCATCGTCATAACAACAGGCATTCACATGTCTTTTCAACTCGATCCTGAGCAAGCTGAGCATATAAAAAACCTGTTTCAACGGGCGGATAGCCTGATCATTAGTGCAGGTGCAGGCATGGGTGTCGATTCTGGTCTACCCGACTTTCGCGGCAATCAGGGCATGTGGCAAGCTTATCCTGAACTCGGTAAGCAGCGTCTCGATTTTACTGAAATTGCCAATCCAGCCGCGTTTCAATGGCAGCCCCGTCTGGCTTGGGGATTTTATGGACATCGCCTGGCTCTTTATCGGCACACCCGCCCCCATCAAGGCTTTCATCTCCTCAGAAGTTTGGCTGAACAGTTGCAACTGCCCTATTTTGTATTTACGTCCAATGTAGACGGACAATTTCAAAAAGCAGGCTTTGATCCACAATACATTTATGAATGTCATGGCTCTATTCACCATCTGCAATGCCTTGCAGCCTGTGAATCCGATATCTGGTCGGCAGATGAATTAACACCAGAAATTGATCATCAGCATTGCCAATGGCAAGGACAACTGCCACGCTGCCCGCACTGTGACCATCTGGCACGTCCAAATATCCTGATGTTTAATGATGATACGTGGCTCAGCCAGCGTCAAAAACAACAGATGCATCGTCTCACGACTTTTTTAGAAGACCATCATCAACCTGTTGTCATCGAACTGGGCGCAGGTACGGCGATACCAACCGTGCGTTATTTTAGCGAGTGTTTTGCTCCTCACCTGATTCGAATTAATCCCAGAGAATTTGCATTACCTTCAACAGGTGGTGTTGCCCTTCCCACCTGTGCTGAACAAGGCGCGCGCAGTATTTATCAGATTTTTATAGAATAACTCAGCAGAAAAAAAGAAAATAATTCTCATTCCAGATTAAAAATATTCACGCTTTATCCTTATTTCACTTTTATACTAGCTGCAGTTTCTTACTTTTGACCTGTTGCCATGCCAAAAACAACCACTAAAAAAATCCAGCCTCGTAAACTCATCCTGATTGCGCTCGCTGTGCTGATCATCGCTGCACTCGGATGGATGTTCTTTAAGCCTAAAGCTCAAGCACCACAATATATCAGTGCCGAAGTTTCTCGCGGAGATATTGAAGACTCGGTATTGGCAACGGGTGTACTCGAAGCCACCAAGATGGTGAGCGTGGGTGCACAGGTATCAGGTCAGGTAAAAAAGATGTATGTCCAGTTGGGTGATCAGGTTAAACAAGGTCAGCTGATTGCACAAATTGATTCGATTCGCCAGGAAAATGAAAAGAAAACTGCCGAAGCCAACATCAAAAACCAACAGGCACAACTGGCCGTACAACAGGCCAATCTGGCCAAAGTCGAAGCCGAATATAAGCGTCAACAGGCTATGTACAGTCAAGATGCAACCTCTCGTGCTGAACTGGAAGCGGCTTTGGCAAACTTTAAAACGGCGCAAGCTCAAATTGCATCGATCAATGCACAGATTGAACAGTCTCGCTTAACCCTCGCAACCGCCAAAGAAGATTTAGGCTATACCCGTATTGTGGCGCCGATGGACGGGACCATTGTGGCGATCGTGACTGAAGAAGGCCAGACCGTAAACGCCAATCAAACCGCACCAACCATTGTGAAACTGGCAAAGCTCGATACCATGACCATTAAGGCACAGATTTCCGAGGCCGATGTCATGAAGGTTGAAAAAGGCCAAACCGTTTATTTCACGACTCTAGGTAACAGCGACAAGAAACATTACGCAAAATTACGTCAGGTTGAACCAGCACCAAACTCGATCAATACCGAAACCACCAGCAGTAACAGCTCATCGACTTCGAATGCAGCGGTGTACTACAACGCATTATTTGATGTACCGAATGAAGATGGCAAACTTCGTATTGATATGACGGCTCAGGTTTACATCGTGCTTGCTGATGCCAAAAATGCCTTAACCATTCCAGCCGCAGCGATCCAGACTCAACGCGGTAATCGTAGTGCCAAGGGGGGTCAAGGTAATCGATCAGCAGAACAGTCGAAAAAAACCGATGCTGACAAAACGCAACGTCCAAAACGCTTAGAGCTGAGTGAAGAAGAAAAAGCACTCGTTGCACAAGGTAAAGCCTCTACCGGTATGGTTCGTGTGTTACAGGCCGATGGTACAGCTCAACCACAACCTGTGTTGATCGGTTTAAACAACCGTGTCACTGCACAAGTACTGAAAGGCTTGAAACAAGGCGATCAGGTGGTGATTGCCGATGCCTCTGATAACTCCAATGAAGGCGCAAAACGTAGCAACCAACGTGCAATGAGAATGTAATATGACTCAACATCAAACACATTCATCACAGCCATTGCTTGAGGTCAGCAACCTCACCCGTGAGTTTCCTGCGGGTGAAGGTACTGTGCAGATCCTGAAAGGCATCAACCTCAAGATTTATGCAGGTGAACTGGTTGCAATTGTCGGGCAGTCCGGTTCAGGTAAGTCGACCCTCATGAATATTCTGGGCTGTCTCGATAAACCTACCGCAGGCAGCTATCAGGTCAACGGTCGTGAAACACGCCAGCTAGAGCCAGATGAACTGGCCCAATTACGCCGTGAATATTTTGGTTTTATTTTCCAGCGCTATCATTTACTGGGCGATTTAAGTGCCTCAGGTAACGTTGAAGTTCCTGCCATTTATGCAGGCGTCGACAGTCATCTGCGGCAGCAACGTTCTGCCCAGTTATTATCAGAACTGGGACTGGAAGAGCGTTTACACCATCGACCAAGCCAGCTTTCAGGCGGTCAACAGCAACGTGTCTCTATCGCCCGTGCCTTAATGAACGGCGGTGATGTGATTCTGGCCGATGAACCGACAGGCGCACTGGATAAAAACAGTGGTATTGAGGTAATGCGCATTTTGCGTGAGCTAAATGCCAAAGGTCATACCATTATTCTGGTTACACACGATCTGAATGTGGCGAAAAATGCGACCCGTATCATCGAGATTAGTGACGGTAATATTATTTCAGACCGTGCCAATGTGCCGGAACATGCCGATCAAGATTTAGAACATCAGACCCTGCAACGGACCCCACAGAAGAAAACTTCAGCCTGGCGTTCTTTCTTTGACCGTCTCGGTGAGGCATTCCGTATGGCTTTACTTGCCATGAATGCGCACCGGATGCGAACCTTCCTGACCATGCTCGGGATCATTATCGGGATTGCCTCCGTGGTCTCGGTCGTGGCACTGGGTAACGGCTCACAAAAGCAAATTCTGGAAAATATCAGCAGTCTCGGGACCAATACCATCACCGTCTATCAAGGACGTGGTTTTGGTGATAACTCGCGGACCTCACAAGCCAAAACGCTGGTACCTGCCGATGCCGAAGCCTTGGCTGAACAGCCCTATGTCGATGGGGTCAGCCCATCAGCCAATACCAGTCTGACACTGCGTTATAAAGATACTGAAGCTGCGGCGACTGTAAATGGCGTCAGCTCGGATTTCTTCTATGTCCGCGGTATGACCTTTAAATCAGGCCAGCCTTTTGATAAGGCCAGCGTAACCCAACGTGCGCAAGATGTGGTGATTGATACCAACACGGAAAAAACCTTCTTTGCCGATGGCACCAACCCTGTCGGTCAGGTGCTGTTATTGGGCAGTGTACCCAGCCGTATTATTGGGGTGATTGATGCACAACAAGGCTTTATGGGAAATTCAGACAGCCTGAACGTGTATCTGCCCTACTCGACGGTGATGAGCCGTATGCTGGGTCAATCCAATGTGCGTAGCATCATTGTGCGCATTAAAGACGAATATCCAAGTAGTGCTGCCGAAAATGCAATCCTGACCTTGCTGGAACAGCGTCACGGCGCACAGGATGTATTTACCCAGAACTCGGACAGTATTCGTGAAACCATCCAGCAAACCACAGCCACCATGACCTTACTGATTTCAGCGATTGCGGTCATTTCTTTGGTAGTGGGTGGTATTGGCGTGATGAATATTATGCTGGTTTCTGTGACCGAACGGACTCAAGAAATCGGGGTACGTATGGCGGTCGGTGCGCGACAAAGCGATATTTTGCAGCAATTCCTGATCGAGGCAATTCTGGTGTGTTTATTGGGTGGTATCCTGGGTGTACTGCTCTCTTTAGGGATTGGACAGATTATTGGTCACTTTGCCAAAGGCGTGATTGAAATGAGTTATTCAACCACCTCGATTGTGGCAGCGTTTGTCTGCTCAAGTCTGATTGGTATTGTATTTGGCTTCTTGCCAGCACGAAATGCGGCACAACTCGACCCGGTTGCGGCTTTAGCGAGAGAGTAAGGAATTTGAGTATGTCTTTTCAATTCACAAAATTAGGACTTGCACTGGTTCTTACCGGTTCCCTAGCAGGCTGTTCTGCAGTCGTCAAAACACCCTATAACGCACCAACGGTCCAAGTACCACAACAGTTCCAGTACGATGCACAAAAAAATAAACAGGTGAATCTGACCGATCAATGGTGGACCCTATTTAATGACGCCCAGTTAAATCAACTGGTCGATCAGGTTCTGGCGAGAAACAGTGATTTAAGCGTGGCAGGCATCACCTTGAAACAGGCTCGCTTACAGGCAGATTTGACTGCAAATAAACAAGGCCTTCGTACCAGCTCTACCGTTTCCACCGGTCATAGTTATAACCTAAATTCAGGCGATGGTTCTGATCGTGGTTTATCCACCAGTGCGGGGGTCAGCTATGAACTTGATTTATTTGGCAAGCTGGCCAGCCAAACCGAAGCCAGCCGCTGGGAAGCTTTAGCCACTGAACAAGACTTGCAAGCCACTGCTCAAAGCTTGGTTGGAACAACAGCCAAACTATATTGGCAATTGGGCTATCTGAATGAGCGCTATCAAACTATTCAGCAAAATTTGGCCTCAACCCAAAAAACCTATTCATTAGTGCAGTCGCAATATAAGGCGGGTGCCGTGTCTGGTCTGGATCTGACTCAGGCAGAGCAATCGGTACAAAGCCAGAAAGCCAGCCTAAGCCAGATTGAACAACAACGTGTTGAAACCCTTACTGCCCTTGCGGTTTTACTGCATGAGCCTGTACAACAATTGAATATCAAGGAACCTGCACAATTACCGCGCAATGCTTTGCCAAGTATCGCGGTAGGCTTACCAGCCGATATTTTATCGCGCCGTCCAGATTTGCAGGCCTCTGAATTACGTTTGCGTAAAACCTTAGCCACCAAAGATGCCACTAAAGCCAGCTACTATCCGTCGATTAACCTGACCGGAAGTCTCGGCTCTACCAGTACCTCATTGACCCAATTATTAAAGAACCCTGCTTTAACTTTGGGTGCGAGCTTAAGTCTGCCTTTCCTGCAATATAACGATATGAAGAAAGATATTGCGATCAGTGATCTTGAGTATGAAAAGGCCATCACTCAATATCGCCAAACGCTGTATCAGGCCTTTGCCGATGTGGAAAATGCCTTATCCAATCGGACTCAACTGAATCAGCAAGTTCAACTGCAACAACGCAATGTCGAGCTGGCTGATAAAACTGAGCGCTTGACCGAAGTGCGTTATCGCAATGGTGCAATTGCCCTAAAGAACTTGCTGGATGCGCAGGAAACCACACGCAATGCACGGCTCAGCTTGGTTGAAACCAAGCAGAATCAATACAATGCCTATGTGACCTTGATGCAAGCATTGGGTGGCAGCCCTGTAAAAGAACTACCAAAACAATAGTCCTAGCGCTATTGTTTTGTTCTTTTATTATTCTTTCACCAGCTCTGGATTATTCTGGATCTGGTGAATACGTTTAATCTTGTCCTGATCATCAAAAACAACTTCATAAGAAAGTTTCTGACCATTGAAATACATCTCGGTTGGAGAGCCAATCACTTCCCATAGACCAATGGTGGCAATATCTGCAGTCGTGTGCCAGAGCGTACGGCTGATTCTGGCTGCTTTTGAGTAGCCTTGCTGGAAGGTATAAATCTCTTTACGTTCACCATTTACGGTTTCTGATGTAACTGGTGCACCAAATTCAGAAATCACATAATTTCGATGTTTCCCTACCTCCAAAACCGCCATATTCTTTTTATGTGGCTGGTTACTTGCCATCACTGCAGCACAACCTTGAAGTGAAAGAAGAGTGACTAATCCTAAAACAACAGCTATTTTCTTCACGCTTTTTGACCTACCCCTAAAGCTAAAAAATAATATGTTTATCGACATTCTATTTAGAATTTTCGATTAAACAAAAACCCGCATTAATTAGCATATAAAGGATGGGATGACAAATAATTTACTATTTTTTATATATTGCTAATTCCTAAATTGACCATAAAATCAAAAAATTATTAAATAATGTTTTCCATCGTTTTTGTATTGACGTAGATATTGCATATTTTATATGCTCATAAAAAGACACCGAAATTAAGATAAAAAATCCAATTACTTATAATGCTTTTATTTTGGTTATGCGGCAAATTTACCGTGTAACTGTAGTTAGAAATCACAGGGAGATAAATATGCAAATAACCACTACTCTGACTCTTACAACAACAGAGAAAGACGAAATATCTGCAATATTAGGTTGCGACGTTGCCGATCTAAATACTCGTCTTAATTCGTGCCTTGCTGCCTCTATCCAAGAATATTTAGCCATGTTTCGTGGGCAGAAGGTATTTAAACGTGGGAGCGATTTGCTTGAATATCGGTTGCTACTGCTCATCGAAACGGCATTCAATGGTGCAATCCCCGATGAACGTACAGTCAGTAGCTTATTTCAAACAACATTGACAGAGAGTAGATCGCTTATCCGATCAGTGATTTCAAAGTATCAGTATCAATTAAAGCCGCACATCGAAAGAACTCTTAGTTCATCACTATTGGCGGCTACTCGGGAGAATAATACTCAAGATTATACTGTAGTTATTAATAGCCAAAACGTAGTCGATGAATTGAATAAGACTCTTGCTGATATTGATGGTAGTCTTGCCCCTGTTGGAAAGAAAAGAGGAAGTGTATCTACTTATGAAATATCACCTTCTTCCTATAATCATCTTTGTACTAAGTTTAACGTGACGCCAAATCCGTGATTCCTATGAGCGATTTACTTTCAGCATCAAGCTTGCTCATGGCAATTTCGGCAATTCTATTTAGTCTTTGGTATGGAGATATTTCGAAGTCCATCGAAATATCACCTAAGAGCCATAGCGAAGATAACGTGGCAGCCAAACAATTAGTGACCACCACTATTTTAACTAAAGCCTTACCAGTAGCGATAATGACACTTTCAGTAGCGCTTATTTTTCTGCCGGACGCTATTAAAATCATCAAAGAATCATTCTTAATTTATTCTTCGCGTGAGAATGCTCTCTATAGATACGATGCTGTCCAAACGGCGTACTGCTTCGTAACTATATTATCTATTGCACTTGCCGGTTACATGTTTGTGTTGGTTTTTAAATTATTTTTATTGAGAAGAAAACTAAGTTAACGGTTTCTAACAAGTTGCTGCTCACAGATAAATTAATCTCTGCGTTCGGAATTAATCAGTGAGCGAAGAGTTATAATTTTGAATTGCCTTATATCCTTAAAAAACAAAGCCGCTATAAAAGCGGCTTTATCAAATAATTTAGAGCAATCTAATTATTCATCATCCATCATTGACTGGCTCATACCAACAGTATTAAAGCCGCCATCAACATACATGATTTCACCCGTAATACCCGAAGCCCACGGCGAACAAAGGAATAATGCTGCATTGCCCACTTCTTCAATGGTCACATTACGCTTGAGTGGCGCAATTTTTTCATTGGCATCTAACATTTTACGGAAAGACTTGATGCCTGAAGCGGCCAAAGTACGGATTGGGCCTGCAGAAATTGCATTCACACGAATACCATCTACACCCAAGCTTGATGCTAAATAACGAACACCTGCCTCAAGTGATGCTTTCGCCATCCCCATCACGTTATAGTTCGGCATCACACGCTCAGAACCCTGATAAGTCAAAGTCAATAAACAACCTTGGCGCGCTTGCAATAATGGTTTAGCCGCACGCGCCATCGCGATAAAGCTATAGGCACTAATGTCATGTGCAATTTTAAAACCGTCACGGTCGGTTACGTCAGTAAAGTCACCATCAAGCGTATGCGCTGGCGCAAAACCAATTGAATGCACCACACCATCCAGACCATCCCAGTGTTTTGCCAACTCGACAAAGGCATTGTCAATTTCTGCGTCAACAGCAACATCACAAGGGAAAACCAAAGTTGAACCAAACTGTGCAGCGAAGTCATCGACACGTTTTTTCAGCTTTTCATTTGGATAAGTAAACGCAAGCTCCGCACCTTCACGGTGTAAGGCTGCAGCAATACCGTAAGCAATCGATAATTTACTTGCAATACCGGCAATTAAAAAACGTTTACCAGCTAAAAGTCCTTGTGACATCTTATTCTCACTCGAAAAATTTTCACCACATGATGCCAAGATTCCAGCGCTTGCGGAATTGCATAATCCATCTTTTTTACAATCTTGCATAAAAAAATCGCCTTCATTTTGAAGACGATTTGTATTTTCACTAAAATCAGAACTTAATCATCACCGCGAAGCAGACTCAATAAACGCAGGAATGAGTAATACATCCACACCAGTGTCGCCAATAAGGCAATGGCACAGATCCATTCAAATGCTTTGGGTGCACGTTGTGCAGCCGCCGTTTCAATCAGGTCAAAGTCCAGAATCAGGTTTAATGAGGCAATTACTGCAACAAAAGCAGCAAAACCGATTCCCAACCAGTTACTTTCAAAGATATAAGGAATGCTCGAACCAAAGGCCAAACGCAAAATGATCTGCACCACAAATACCAAGGCAATCGCAATCGATGCCGAAATCACAACCGCCTTAAACTTTTCAGTGGCACGAATGATCTGAAATTTATATAAGGCAAACAGCACCAAAGTGGTGACGAAGGTTGCCAATAAAGCCTGTAACGGAACACCTGGATATTTCAACTGGAAAATAAACGATACACCACCTAGAAAAGCCCCTTCAAACAAGGCATAAGGAATCGCTAAAGCTGGTGCGGTATTGCTTTTAAATGTGGTCACCAGTGCCAGAATGAAACCACCAATTGCACCAATAATCGTTGCAGCGTAGGCAACCGACAAATTCGCGGTCATCGCACAGTAGAAAAATAAACCCATCCCTAAAACAGCAGCAATCGCTGTTAACAGTACAGATTTTTGAATCGCACCCTGAATAGTCATTGGCGTAGCCAAATCTTGATAGGTTTCTACCCGCGTTAAAATGGGGTTAGTACTTTGCATGTACGCTCTCTTTTTTATAGTTTGCTATTAAAACCCGAGTTTAAGCGATTTTTTGATCAAGCCCAAATATTTTTAGCGCATTAAAAAAGGAGCCTAAGCTCCTTGTATGTATCACTCAATCATCGATTACTTTTCGTGATTCATGATAAAAAAGTATTCGCGGTAGTATTTTAATTCTGCGATCGAATCACGGATGTCATCCATTGCCAAATGCGACGCATTTTTCTTTAAACCGCTCATAATCTCGGGTCTCCAGCGTTTCGCCAGTTCTTTTACCGAAGATACGTCCAGATTACGATAATGGAAGAATTGTTCCAGTTCAGGCATCAAACGATGCAGGAAACGGCGGTCTTGGCAAATGGAGTTACCGCACATCGGTGAAGATTTTGGATTGACCCATTTTTTTAAAAATTCGAGGGTTTGCTGTTCCGCATCCTGCGCAGTCAGTTTACTACGGCGCACACGTTCAATCAGGCCAGACTGACCATGTTGCTTGGTATTCCACTCATCCATTGCATTTAGAATCAGATCAGATTGATGTACCGCTAAAACAGGCCCTTCAGCCAAGATATTTAAATGATCATCTGTAATAATTGTTGCAATTTCAATGATCTTGTCATTATCGGTATCAAGACCGGTCATTTCCAGATCGATCCAAATTAATCGTGTATCAGGGGTGCTGCTCATGGATGGCAATTCTAAAGTGCTTAAAAACATCAATAGTAGCAAATTAATTACATCTTGGCTGTAATTCTATAGCGGCTTCATGCTATTTTTGCGATCTTCAAAGTGTGGATTTTTTGGGATATGAATGGCTTTAATTCGTAAGCGTCGTTTAACCGAACAACAGCAGCGTCGTATTGAGAAACAGCATAAATCGCGTCAGGACGACATTGACACGTCACAAGATTTAGATGGACTGGTTGTTCAGCATTATGGTCGTCAACTCGAAGTACAAGCCTTGTCTGTGCCTGAACAGCATCCTGAAAAACCACAAGTGGCCGAGGGTGAGCCGGAACCGTTCTGGAAACCGATTGAACTGGACAGCATCTGGCGTTGTCACACCCGTACCAACCTAGAACTGTTGGTCACAGGTGACCGGGTGAAATGGCAAGCTGATCCGATTACAGGTTTGGGTATTATCACTGCGATTTATCCAAGACAATCTTTACTGACCCGCCCCGACCGTTATCACAAGGTCAAACCGGTTGCTGCCAATATCAGCCTGATCGTGATTGTCTTTGCGCCTTTACCCGAGCCCGCACCGACCTTGATCGACCGCTATCTGGTGGCCTGTGCCGATGCCAATATTCCAGCGCTGCTGGTGCTGAATAAATCGGACTTGCTGACTGAACATGATCCGATTCTCACCTTGCTTAGTGAATATGAAGCCCTAGGCTATGAAACCCTGATTTGTCAGTCACGTGGTGACCTGTCGGCATTATCTGCACGTTTGGACAATGAAACTGTTGCGTTCGTTGGACAGTCTGGCGTCGGTAAAAGCTCATTGATCAATACCATCGTTCCTGATGCGGAACAGAAAACCAATGTGATTTCAGAAAACTCGGCTCTCGGTCAACACACCACCACTTCGACTCGTTTGATCAAATTTGGAACAAACGGCGCACTCATTGATTCTCCCGGAATCCGTGAATTTGGGCTATGGCACCTCAGTCTGGAAAAGGTACGTACCGGTTTTCCCGAGATTGAAACACATCTGGGACTTTGCCAGTTCCGGAATTGCACCCATACTCATGAGAAAAATTGCGCACTGAAACAAGCGGTTGAAGCAGGTGAAATTTTACCAAGACGCCTGGACAGTTATCTGCGTTTAATGGATGAAATTCAGGAAGCGCAGCAAAAAAGTTAATTTTGTTGGGCTTTTCCCCTTGAACTAACATTTTTGATCACCATAGAGATAAGTTATACTCAGGATCAATTTTGTATTTTAATTTTAGGTGACTTGTGGAACGCTGGTTAGAGTTTATGGGGAATCACCCCTTCTTGTTTGGTACGCTCGGCGTGTTAATCGTGTTGTTCTTTATTTTGGAAGGACAACGCAATGGTCGTAAAATTTCACCACAATCACTCGGTATCTTGGTCAAGGCAAAAAATGCCATCTTGATCGACTTACGTGATGGTAAAGATTTCCGCGATGGTCACATCAGCGGTAGCCGTAACATTCCATATAGCCAGATCACCAGTCATGTTGATGAATTAAAAGCAAGTGATCGTCCATTGGTCTTCATTTGTAACTTAGGGCAAGTTGCTGGTTCAGCACTACAAAAAGTAGGTCACGCTGACAGCTACCGTCTAGACGGTGGGATTAGCAACTGGAAAGCGCAAGGCTTACCTTTAGTTAAAAGCAAAACCAAAGCTTAAGGAGAGATAACATGACAACACCAAACGTCACCATCTATTCAACCCTTTCTTGCCCGTACTGTGTCCGTGCAAAACAATTACTTGAGCGTAAAGGTGTTGCTTTTAAAGAAATTAATCTTTCCAATGAAGCACCAGAAGTTCGTATTGAATTGATGCAACGTACCAATCATCGTACAGTGCCACAAATTTTTATTAAAGATCAGTTTATCGGTGGTTTTGATCAACTTTATGCTTTAGAGCGTGAAGGTAAACTCGACCAATTATTGGCTTAACAGCATATCTATTAGCTTAACAACACATCCGAGATTTAAGGAAAAACAATGAGCGAAGAACAA
The DNA here is from genome assembly GCF_051947995.1 of Acinetobacter calcoaceticus. Classification (GTDB taxonomy): domain Bacteria; phylum Pseudomonadota; class Gammaproteobacteria; order Pseudomonadales; family Moraxellaceae; genus Acinetobacter. Next base: position 31,101 of record NZ_JBLVVH010000016.1, read on the forward strand.
GTTCAACCACAACTCGCGTTAGAACGTATTTATACCAAAGACATTTCTTTTGAAGTTCCTGGTGCACAAGTATTTACCAAGCAATGGCAACCAGAACTCAACATCAATTTATCTTCTGCTGCAGAAAAAATTGATCCAACACACTATGAAGTGTCTTTAAAAGTTGTGGTTCAAGCGAACAACGAAAATGAAACTGCGTTCATCGTTGATGTAACTCAATCAGGTATCTTCCTGGTCGATGGTGTTGAAGAAGACCGTCTTCCATACATCTTGGGTGCATACTGCCCGAATATCCTGTTCCCGTTCTTACGCGAAGCGGTCAATGATTTGGTGACAAAGGGTAGCTTCCCGCAATTGCTTCTTACACCAATCAACTTTGATGCTGAATTTGAAGCAAACATGCAACGCCTCCAAGCGGATGCAGACGCGCAAGGTCAAGCATAATTACTGTTACGGTAATAAAAAAGGACTGATTTTTCAGTCCTTTTTTTATGCTTAAGCCACAATGGTTCTAAAGGTCAGATTAATCCGTGCGGTACTGACTTTTTTGGTCGGTGGTAAGCGGTGCAACCAATAACTCTGGGTGGTATCTTTCATCACCAATAAACTGCCATGCTCCAAATAAAGCTCGACTTTTTCTTTGCTCTGTTTATGTTTAAAAGCAAATTTCCGCTCTGCGCCAAAGCTCAAAGACGCAATTGCCCCATCTTTTTTGAGATCCGTTTCCGCATCACTATGCCATGCCATTCCTTCTTCACCACAATGATAAAGATTCAGCAAACAGGAATTAAAGGTCTCACCAGTTAACTCTTCGACTAGTTGTTTTAGTTCAACTAATTCCTGTGTCCACGGCAAGGCATATTTATTCATATTGGAATAGGTATATTCAAAGCGCCGATCTCCATACCACGCCACTTTGCGTTTAGTCGTCAATAATTTTCCAAAGATCAGTGCCTGATCATTTTCCCATGCAATGGTCTGCATTAGTTGATCAAAATAATAATCTGCCGCCGCGGTCTGCAGCACTTTGCCATAGTACTGTACCGTGCCATCATAGGGTAAATAATTCAGTTCAGGATCAGCTTCAATATCAAATAGTTGCATCTTTCCACTTCTTATAGGCTTGCCGCATACAATGTCCACAAGGACGATAGCCTTGTGCTATCGCTTCATCTTCATTCAAGAAAAATACCCGATTGTTTTTCAGCATGCGCTTCCCCGAGGCACAGGTCAACTGGCCATAAATTTTAAGCTGTGCATTGCCTGCAAATACAATCTGTTGCTGTTTCAGTTTCTGATGTAACTCGGTCTGTGTTAATTCAAGATGTCGCCACATCAAACTAACTCACCGCATCATGGAAAATAATCCCGAGGCTATAACGATGACCGTGCAGTACCGGACTGACCCCGTGCTTGATATTGACCCGATAATAGCCCTGACTGCCTTTTTCTGGCTTAAATTGCGTGGTGAAAATCAACAGATCTCCTTGCTGTGGCTGCATCACCATGGCTTTGGATTGAGCTCTCGGGCTTTGTTGGGTAAAGACCAGTTCCCCGCCACTAAAATCCACATTCGGCTGACTCAATACAATCACCAGTTGTAGAGGAAAATACACCTCACCATATAAATCCTGATGAAGTGTATTAAAGCCACCCTGCTCATATTTCAAAATCAGTGGCGTTGCCAGCGTTTGCCCCTGTTGATGACACCGCTGTAAAAACTCAGCATGTGAAGCCGGGAATGTTTGCGCTATCTTCAGAACCCGAAACCATGCATTGGCGATCGGCACCAGATGGGAGTAGACCTCATGGCGTAGCTGTTCAATCAGATTGGGCAACGGATAAGTAAAATATTTATATTCACCTCGACCAAAACGATAACGCTGCATGTCCACCGTTTTACGATACAGCTCCGCTTGTGGATACAACTGTTGCAGCAGCTTGCACTGTTCGGTCGATAATACCTGCTCAATCAAGGCAAATCCCTGATGGTGGATTTGCTCTGTGATCAACTCCCAATCTGCAGCCTGAATCTTATCGATCACCGTCTGGATCTGCTGTTGTTCAGATTGTGGCATGGCTTTGCACACCTTCCCAGCCAATCATCGCTGTTTTCCGCACGCTCCCCCACTCATAGCCGCCAAACAGGCCACTCGACTGAATCACCCGATGACAGGGAATCAGAAATGCCACAGGATTACTGCCTATTGCAGTGCCTACTGCCCGTGCTGCTTTGGGATGTTCAATGGCTCTGGCAAGCTCACCATAAGTGGCCAGCTGTCCCATCGGAATCTTGAGCAGACTTTGCCACACCTTGAGCTGAAACTCGGTGCCCTTCAAATGCAGTTTAATTTCAGCCAATTGCTGCTGGTCTTTTTGAAACAAGGCCAAAGCACTTTGCTGAAAGGCATCAACCTGTTCAATAAAAGCGGCCTGAGGAAATTGCATCTTTAACTGGGCTAACGCTTTTACCCGATCATCGACAAAACTGAGTGCACAAATACCTTTGTGTGTAGATGCAATCAGGACCTCACCAAATAAGGTCTCTGCAAATTGATAGTGGATGGCCAGACTCTGGCCACCATGTTTATATTCGGCCGGCGTCATGCCTTCAATCTGGATAAACAGATCATGCAAGCGACTGGTACTGGACAGGCCTGTGGCAAAGGTGGCATCAAAAATACTGCCCTGTTCCTGTTTCAAAATCCGTTTGGCATGTTCAAGACTAATATACTGTAAAAACTTTTTAGGACTGGTGCCGACCCAATCGGTAAATAAACGCTGAAAATGGGCAGGACTTAAATGAATGTGCGCAGCCACTTCATCCAGTTGTGGTTGTTGCTGAAAGTTCTGCTGGATGTACTGAATCGCTTGGGCAATACGCTCATAATTACGTTGTTGTGAGGACATATCATCACCTCTCATCATTCTTGTTTTCACTGTAGCAACTTTGCCACCCAGTGAAAATCTGAATCATGCTCAGTCTCAGCTTTATGCTGCCAACCTAAGTCCCAATAAAAAAGCTGCACTTGTTTAAGCACAGCCCTCTCAGTTATTACCCGTCACTGATGGATCAGTGGGTGTAATACTTATGCCCCTGATCACGTAATTCAGCAATCTTCTTACCTTGCTTTTTGGCATCATCCAGCTTACCGGCTTGAACCAACAATTTGGCTTTATCAATTTCTACAATAATTTGGTCAAATAAAGCGGTAGAGGCTGGCACTTTTTCAGTGGTATTCGGCGCCAATTTATACTGTTTTGAATGAGTCGCAGCAGTACGCATATTATCTAAAGCTGCTGTTGCGGCCTGTGGCGTTGCAGCTTGGTTAAACGCTTTATAATTTTTGCCCAGCGCCTTCATGTCATCTTCTAAACCCGCAGCCATTGCCGTATGGCTGAATGCAAAAGCGGACAACATCACAACGGTGGCTAAAGTTTTTTTAATCATCAGGATATCCTATCAAAAACTGTGGCTATGCTTTATTTGTCATCTACAAGAACTTTGTCGCTGACATCCAGAGTACAAAGCACATTGCAGATTTAGCATACATAAAAAATGCAACGAAATCGTTGCATTTTAATAAAAAAGATTGCTTCCCTCGTTTATAAACGACGGCGTAAAGCATCAGCAATAGATTCAACCAGTTGCTGTGAAATCTCCTGTTTCGATGCTTTTTCCAGCTCACGCTTTTTCATATGATAAGACTGGGCAAAGAACACGGTCATGGCATTTTGATCTGAAGCAAAACCGATGTCAGGACGTGATACATCATTGCAGGCAATCATATCCAGTTTTTTCGCTACCAGTTTACCTGCAGCATATTCTTCTACATTTTGTGTTTCAGCGGCAAAGCCGACCATAAATGGGCGCTCCTCCTGCTGGGCAATCGTTGCCACAATATCCGGGTTTTTCACTAATGCGACCGCAAGTTCATCACCTGCTTTTTTAATCTTATGTTCTGCAACCTGTGCCACACGATAGTCCGCTACAGCTGCCGTTGCAATGAAGATGTCACACCCTTCTTTCAACTGATTCATGCTGACATCCAGCATCTGCATGGCTGAACTGACATTAATGCGTTGTACACCATTCGGCGTATCCAAACTGACAGGTCCAGCGACTAACGTCACTTTTGCCCCTGCGGCATAGCAAGCAGCTGCCAGTGCAAAGCCCATTTTACCGGTACTATGATTTGAAATATAACGCACCGGATCAATCGCTTCACGGGTCGGTCCTGCAGTAATTGTGACGCGCTTTCCAGCCAACAGGCCAAATTTTTCAGCGAGCGCACGTTGTGCCTTATGGAAATAGGCCGCGACCTGACGGGCCAAATCTTCAGGCTCAGGCATACGGCCCAACCCCACATCACCACAGGCCTGTTCACCGGCATCTGGCATGATCACATGCACGCCATCTTCCACCAGCGTTTGCAGATTGCGTTGTGTCGCTTTCGCCGCCCACATCTGCTGGTTCATGGCTGGTGCCACCCAGACCGGTGCTTTGGTTGCCAGATAGAGCGTACTGAGCAAGTCATCCGCCAAACCATTGGCAAATTTTGCAATACTGTCACAGCTGGCAGGTGCAACCAGAACCAGATCGGCCCAACGTGCCAATTCAATATGTCCCATACCGGCTTCGGCTTCAGGATCAAGCAGTTCGGTATGCACCGGATTTCCAGACAGCGCCTGAAAAGTAAGAGGGGTAATAAATGCTTGCGCGCCATGTGTCATGACCACACGGACATCAAAACCGAAATCTTTTAAACGGCGGACCAAGATGGCACTTTTATAGGCAGCAATACCACCCGTAACCGCTAATATAATGTTTTTATGGGGAATAACACTTAGATCGAAGCTCACAAACAGGATACCTTACTGTTGCAGTGGCGCTCACAATAGCATTAAATAAGTGGATACCCAAGTAGCTCCCTCAACATTTCAGTGGAACTGGCGGTAGAGAATATTATTGGTCTGGCAAAAATCAAAAGGCAACGCCTGGCACTTCTTTTTGCCTAAAAAAATAATAATCACAATAAAATCAAAGGGAAAAATAAGCATTGAATCAATCGATAAAAACCTGGCCCGAGCAAGAACGTCCTAGAGAACGACTTTTATCTCAAGGTGCACAAAGCTTATCTGATGCCGAACTGTTGGCGATTTTTCTTCGTTCGGGCTCGAAACAGCACTCTGCGGTGGAGTTGGCGCGTATTTTGATTCAACACTTTGGCGGACTTAACTTGATATTTGATGCCAATCTTGAGGACTTATCACAATTTAATGGGATTGCTGCGACCAAGTATGCCCAGCTCATGGCAGTCAAAGAACTGGGGCGACGTTATCTGAATAATCATTTCCATCAGCAACGACTTTGTCTGGATACCTCTACGCTGGTGCTCGACTATTTACGTTATGAACTGTTGGGAGAAAAGCAGGAAGTCTTTGCGGTACTCTGCCTTGATGCAGAGCTGAGAAAATTGCATTTCAAAAAACTGTTTTTTGGCTCGCATCATTCCTGCACTGTTTCTCTCAACCAGACCTTACGCTATGCATTACAACAGCAAGCTTGCCAGATTGTGGTGGCCCATAATCATCCCTATGGGATTGCCCAGCCTTCACCCGAAGATATTTATCTGACCCAGCAGTTAAAACAGGCCTGTAAATTACTGGAAATCCACCTGATCGATCACTTTATTATTTCGCCTGAAGGACATTTTTCCTTTTCTGAACAACAACTACTCAACCCTGCCCCAATCAGGCAATCTGGTCTTGACAAAGCATGAATCTGGCATGAACATCAACACATAAAATTAATGATTCATATAACATGATTGTCCGTGACCAGCCGAATATTTTTAAAGTTTTATTCTCATGGCGTGGGACGATTCTACCCAAAATTTTACCTTCACTCGGCTTCGTGATGCTGATCTCTGCCATTATTGGTGGTGTTGAATATGTCGGCCTTTACCGTTTTCCAGAAATTCCATTGGTCGGCTTTACCCTGATCGGTGTGGTCCTGTCGATTTTCTTGGGCTTCAAAAATACCGCCTGTTATGACCGTTGGTGGGAAGCCCGTAAACTCTGGGGTGTTCTGATTGCCACGGCCCGTCATTTTGACCGGGACTGTCGTGTTCTAACCCAAGCCCGCCGGGAACGTATCATTCAAAATGTAATTGTCTTTGCCAATGTTTTGCGAGACCGTTTGCGCCATCAAACCGCAAATCCGACCGAATTGACGGAAACCAGCGGCTTGAGCCAACAGGCGCTGACCCAGCTTTACCAACAGCACAATGCTCCGCAATATACGCTGAGCCTGATCCAGTGGGAACTGTTACAGGCCATGAAAGAGGGTGAAATCTCGGATATTATCTATACCCAGATGAACCGTCATGTAGCGGCTTTAAGCGAAATGCAAACCGGTTGTGACCGTATTGCAAACACACCAATTCCCTTCGCCTATTCGGTGTTGCTGAATCGAACCGTGTATTTCTTCTGCTTTATGTTACCTTTCAGCTTAGGTTCCTTATTAGGTTTGGCCACCCCATTACTGGTGGGGATTCTAGCTTATACCTTTCTTGGTCTGGATGCCTTAAGTACTGAAATTGAAGAACCTTTTGGCACACAAAGTAACGATCTACCGCTTGATGCCATGGTTCGCTCGATTGAGATCGAATTACTCGGCACGTTGGGCCGCCCGACGCCACCGCCAATTCAGGCTCAAGATCACAACCTGCTTTAATTTCAATGCCCTCCAATGAGGGCATTTTTATTCGGATGATAAATCAATCGCTTAAACAAACTGTGAGGGTACCAGAGACTTGAAGCGCTCCGTGAACTGTCCATTCCAGTACGGATAATAAGGATAGGGTGGATAAATCGCACTGGCCTGATCTAACTGCACCCGATGCTCAGTCGATAACTGAAGATCTTTTGCTTTGAGGTTTTCTTGCAGTTGCGTCTGATTACGGGCACCAATCAAGACACTGGAAACGGTTGGACGTTGTAACAGCCAGTTCAAGGCAATTTGGGGAATGGAATAACCCGTTTCGATTGCAATCTGTTTGAGTGCATCAATGACCTGATAAAGATGTGCCTCGTTCACAGGCGGTGCAAACTGTGCCGTATCATGCAAACGGCTCTGGGCCGGAACCGGATTTTCCCGATCAAATTTACCGGTTAAGCGTCCCCAGCCCAAAGGGCTCCACACCACTGCACCGATCTGTTGATCATCATTCAAAGGCATCAGCTCCCATTCATAATCACGGCCAATTAAAGAATAATAGACCTGATTGACCACAAACTTCTCATAACCATATTGTTCTGCAATGGCCTGAGCTTTCATCAGTTGCCAGCCAGCAAAATTAGACACGCCGATATAACGGACTTTACCACTGCGTACCAGTTCATCCAACGTTTTCATCAATTGAGGTAATGCGGTAAAACTATCAAACTGATGTAATTGCAATACATCAATATAATCGGTTCCGAGTCGGGTCAGCGATTGCTCTACGGCGGAAAGTAAATAGTCCCGGCTAAATCCTGCAGCATTTAAATGCTCTGAGCTACGAATACCCACCTTCGTCGAAATAATTGCCTGCCGTCTTTTTGAAGCCAAAGCCTTGCCAAGCATTCGCTCCGACTCGCCATCCGAATAGACATCTGCGGTATCAAAGTAATTGATCCCGGCATCCAGAGCCGCCTGAATCATTTGATTGGCCTCGGTTTGGCTGGCCTGCCCCCAGGCAGAAAAAATTTGTCCCTGCCCGCCTAAAGTGCCCGCGCCAAATCCTAATTCCGAGACTTTTAAACCTGAGTTTCCTAGAAAATGATATTTCATGATGCTTCTCTTAAACTTGTATTTGCTTAAGATCTAAAATAGCGCTAGGGGTTTATTAAAAAAACCACAATAATCAGGAAATACTTTTCTGGTTTTATTGATAATGAATACAGAAGATTTCCAGTTTTTTATTCGGGTTGCAGACTTGGGCTCGATCAGCAAAGCCGCGCAAGATGCCAATATTTCCGTATCAGTCGCCAGCCAGAAATTGCAGCGCCTGGAACAACAGCTACAATTGCGTTTATTTCATCGTACCACCCGTAAGCTCACCTTGACAGAAGAGGGCCGCACCCTACTGACGCATGGGCGTAGCTGGCTGGCTAATTTTGTCAATTTACATGAGTCATTAAAAGTCAAAGATCATATCCTTTCCGGGACATTGCGCATGACCGCTTCCGCAATCTTCGGGACCAAGATCTTAATGCCTGTAATTGCCAAATTCGCGCTGTTACATCCTGAACTAAACATTCATCTGGACCTGAATGATCAAAACATTGATTTAATTCACCAGGGCATGGATCTGGCGATTCGGATCGGACAGTTACAAAGCTCCAGTCTGATCGCCAGACAATTAAGCTCAAATCCAAGGTTGCTATGTGCGTCACCCGCTTACCTGCAACACTATGGGATTCCAGAAAGCTTATCTGATCTCAAGGCTCATCGCTGTATTTTGCAACAGCATGCCAATGGCTTAACCGACCAGTGGCACTTTCTGAATAAAGCGGGTGAAACTGAACAGATCCGTGTCGAAGGTTACTTTAGTAGTAATTCGGGTGAAGCCATTCGACAGGCTGCCTTACAGGGCTTAGGCATTTCCAATCATTCACTCTGGCATGTTGTGGAAGATTTAAATACCGGCACACTGGTCCAGGTGCTGCCTGATTTTCCCGTACAAGCCACAGCAATCTATGCCGTGTTTCCGCATCGGGACTTGGTACCGCCAAAGGTGCAATGCTTTTTAGATTATTTAAGCAATTACTTCCAGCATCACGCTGATTGGCAAATTAAAATCTAAGTGGATTTAAAGTCCTGCAAAACCATGAAACAACCATTGAATGCTCCATAAAACAACGATGAAGCAGAGTTGTAATTTTTTCATTGTTCCACTTATCGAAAACGTTCCCAAATTCCGCTCTGCCCTTGATTGACTCGCGGCGTTTGTCCCAGTTTGATCCACGGCATATTATCGCCATGAAAATCACTGCCAATTGAAACCGCCAGATTAAATTGCTGAATCATCCGGTCGACCATCTGTCGGGTTGAAGCGGGCTCGATACTCGGCGGTAACTCAACTGCGTCACCCCCAGATTCAGCGAACAGTTCAATCAGGTAACGGATATTGGTTGCCGACAAATCATAACGGGTTGGGTGAGCCAGAACAGCCAACCCGCCACTGGCATGAATAATCTCGATGGTTTCTTTCAGCCCCACCCCTTCGAATTTGACAAAGGCTTTCTTGCCTTCTTTCAGGAAACGGTCAAAGGCCTGCTGCGGACGACTCACAATATTCTTTTCGACTAAGGCTTTGGCAATATGGGTGCGAGTCACCCGATCTGCCTCCCCGTCCACTTGGGCAATCACATCAGGATAAATATCAAAATCGATACATTTTTCTAAGAGCTGACAAATCACTTTGGCCCGTTCCGCACGGATTTTTTTTTGATTTTCCAGCATGGCCCTGATCGGTGCTTCATCTTGCATATTTAAAGCCACGATATGCACACCGTAGCTCTTTTTGGTATTGGGTCTCGACCACTGACTGGAAACTTCTACGCCAGAAATAATTTGAATATCATGATCTTGTGCATAATTTTGCGCCCGTTCCAGCCCATCCATGGTGTCATGGTCAGTCACGGCCAGTATCTGTATTTTTAAGTCAACAGCAGCCTGTACCAGTTGCTCAGGAGAGAAGGTACCGTCGGAAATGAGCGTATGGGTATGTAAATCGACACCGAACATGGTTTGTATTATGCTATCTGACCTATTTCATCATCGTACTGTAACATGAAAGCGTTGCTCGACTATCTTCCGATTATTATCTTCTTTTATTTTTATAAAACCACCGATCCTAAAGATAGTCATCATCCCTTGTTGCAGTTGGTGGGCAGCGCAGGAAATACCGACCAGAACCATATTCTGGTGGCGACCTGTGCCCTGCTGATCTCGACACTTGTGGTCTATGGCTGCCTGTTCTTTTTCCAGAAATTCAAGCTGGAAAAAATGCAGTGGTTTATTGTGCTCATGTCGGTCATTTTTGGTGGCATCACGCTGATTTTTAGCGATGTCACCTACATCAAAATGAAGGCGATTATTATCAATATCGGGATTGGTCTGGGCTTTTTAGTGACACCTTTATTTAATAAAGAACGCATGCCAATTATCCAGAAACTGTTAGGTTCAATGTTAGAGCTGAGCCCTAGAGGCTGGATCAAATTGAACTGGGCCTGGTGCGGTCAATTCTTTTTGCTTGCTGCTTTGCATTTCTTCTTCGGTTTTGTCTATATGCAAGGAAAATATTGGGGCGAATTCACAGCTTTTGGCGATATTATCGTTTCTCTGAGTTACCTTGCTGCTATACTGTTTTTCTTACGAAAACATTTCAAAACCACTGAATAGATTTTAAATCATCGAGCTACTGCCATGCCATATTTTGTGCTGACCTGTACTGATCGCGAAGGTACTCTGGAAAAACGTTTAGCCACCCGTCCGCAACATATTGAACGTCTACAAAAGTTAGATGATGAAGGTCGTTTAATTGCTGCGGGTGCACACCCTAAAGATCCCAATGATCCACAGGCAGGCTTTTTGGGCAGTACCATGATTGTTGAATTTGAGAGTCGTGAAGCACTGGATGCGTGGATTCAGGAAGAGCCATTTTTAAAAGAAGGGATCTACTCAGATATTGAGGTTAGACCGTTCAACAAAGCTTTTCCAAAAGGGTAAATCATGCACATTGCAGTCAAAAGCTTGTTCGCTTTCAGTTTACTCAGTTCTAGTGCATGGGCGGTAGAACCTGCAACACCAACTGCTGCCCCAACAGCAGTTGCCCCTGCCACACCAGCAAAAACTACCACAACCCCCAACCCAACTGCCACAGCAGCTAAACCGCTAACGGCTGAACAGATTGTTAAAGCCAAACAGCAGCAAGATGCTAAAGTCAAAGCCATGATTCAGGATCAGGCCAGCCGTTTAAAGCAACTTGAGCATGCCAATCTTGAAGCACTGGCACAGAATCAGGAACTACAGTTAAAAAATGACAATTTAACGGTTCAGGTTCAGGTGTTGCAAAGCGAACGTAGTGCACAAATGTTTTTATACGGCGCCATGACCATTGCGGTCGGTGTGATCCTCGGTTTCTTTATTGCCAGTTATGTTTATACCAAACGCCGTCGTCAGTGGTAAAACCAGCATCTTTATTTATGTCTCTCTCATCAAAACTACAAACCGCTGATCTGGACTGGGAATGGGTCGATGGTATCGAGATTCCCATTTCCAAGCAATTTGGCGATGTCTACTTTTCCAAAGCTAACGGTTTACTTGAAACACGCCATGTGTTTTTAAACGGTAATGATTTAACTGAACGTCTTTCCCAACTGAGTGATTATCAATACTTCTGTGTGGGAGAAACCGGTTTTGGCACAGGCTTGAATATTTTGACCCTGTGGCAGCTCTGGCAACAGGTGCGTCCAGATAACCATAGCCATCTGCATGCTATCAGTGTAGAAAAGTTTCCTCTCAGCAAAGCAGACCTGATTCGCGCACTGAATGTCTGGCCTGAGCTAAAGCCACTGGCCGAACAGCTGATTCAGCAATATCCCCTGCCGATTGCAGGCTGTCACCGTCTCAGTTTTCCAGAACAACGTTTCAGCATTGATTTATGGCTGGGTGATGCACAGGATATCTTCCCCGTCATCCCCAAAACACAAGCGGTCAATGCCTGGTTTCTGGATGGCTTCGCACCCTCCTGCAACCCGGATATGTGGCAAGAAAATGTGCTGAATCACATCGTGCGTTTGTCCGAGTTTGGAACCACCTTCGCATCCTTTAGCGTTGCGGGCATACTGAAACGTGGGCTGAAACAACATGGCATCCAGATTAGCCGTCCGCGTGGTTTTGGTCATAAACGGGAAATGCTCAAAGCGATCTGGCTGGATACTGTAGCATCTGAAACAGGCTCAATAAATTCGGAACAGAACCCTGCCACCGAAACCGAAGCAAATACAAGCCGATTAAACACCGGACCACGCCAGATCGCGATTATTGGCGCTGGAATCGCAGGTTTAAGCTCAGCCTGGGCATTTGCTCAACGTGGTCATCAAGTCACCGTATACGAGCAAAATGAGCCGCTTGCAGGCGCTTCTGGCAATCCACTGGCGCTGCTTAATCCCAAGCTATGCCCGATTGATCAGGCACCTGAACACCTGATGACCTTAAGCTGGCAGCATGCGCTCAACTTTTATGCGCGTTTTAAGGCTTTTAGGCCAATTCAGGTACAACAATTGGCATTGAAAAATGCGGACGAATTACTGGCTTTGGCAGAACAGTATCCTGAAGGTGTTTTATCAGCACCATCAGAACAGCAACAACTCCCGCATACAGACTTGCCGAGTTTGACACTACATCATGCAGGTGCAGTTTCTCCACACCAGTTACGCGACGAAATCTTACAGCATCCAAATATCAGCATAAAAACGGTCAGAATTTCCCGCCTAAATTCGCTCGAAACACATACTGAACTTTGGCAGGAGCAACAACAGATCGCCACGGCAGATCATGTTATCGTCTGTTGCGCCAAACAAAGTGCTGAACTATTTGAAAACTACCCGGTTTTAAAACCTATTCGGGGACAAGTCAGCTGGGTTGAGAATAGCCAGCAACCTTTAGCATTGGATCAGGCCTATAGTTATGGCGGCTATTGCATGCAACTGGATGCCTCACACTTGATTCTCGGTGCATCTTTTTATCCCAATCGGGATGATGCCGAAGTCTTGGCTGAAGACCATGTGCATAACCACGAACTTATCCACAATGTGTTCCCTGAATATGCACAACAGTTACCTCCTATAGAGCACTGGCAAGGTCGGGCCGCTGTCCGTGCCCAAAGTCTGGATTACTTTCCTCTGGTCGGCAAAGTCCACAATCATGAGCAAAACTATAGCTTTGCAGGTTTAGGGTCGAAAGGATTCTTGTTTGCGCCACTATGTAGTGAGATTCTGGCGGCATTGATCTTGGGTGAACTGTGTCCGGTTCCACAACCGTTACTGGATAAATTGGATCCGCAACGCTTCCAGAAGAAAGTGAAAGCTAAAAAACCATATTATTCAGGTTAAGTGTTTAGAGGTTTGAATCTTTATTATTTTTTGAATTTGCCAAAATACCCAAGTATTTTGGCAAATTTTTTGAGTGTTTTAAGCGCCTTGTTCCAAAGCTAAGCCTGCATCACGCGCTGCGCGTGTGCCACCCATCAATACAACATACTCACGAGAACTATCAATACCGTCTAAAAGCTCTGCTGCACGCGGTGCTTTACTACCGCCACCACACAGAATGTAAATCGGTTGATCCGCTGCCACTTGAGTCAAACTATCCGCAGTTAATTCAGCAATTGGACGATTCACCGCCCCTTTGACATGAGCCTCTGTATACGCTTTGGTATCTCGGACATCCCAAATGACTGCGCCTTCTGGGAACTCAAATGTTGTAATTTCTTGTTTACGGATCATTGTGCACTCCTTTGATGTAAACAACACTTGGCAAATGAAGAAAACCCCCTTAGCATCTCAAATATTCTTTCCCTTTGTAAAGGTCTAACTATGCCTTCTTTTGATATTGTTTCTGAATTAGAGTTATTTGAAGTCAATCATGCGGTGCAAAACACGCAAAAAGAAATTGCTACACGTTTTGACTTCCGTGGGCAGGATGTTTCAATTGAGCTAAATGAAAAAAATAAAGAAATCAAAATTTCAACTGAAAGTGATTTCCAGTGTGAACAAGTTTATACCATGCTGGAAAACCATTTCTATAAACGTAAAGTTGACGTACAGGCACTTGACCCGCAAAAGGCGACCGCTTCAGGTAAAAATGTGGTGCAAGTGATCAAGCTTAAAGATGGACTTGACTCAGATACCGCAAAAAAAATTAATAAAGCCATTAAAGAAAGTGGCATCAAGGCGCAATCTTCTATCCAAGGAGACAAAATCCGTGTCACAGATAAAAAGCGCGATACTTTGCAACAAGTGATGAACTTTTTACGTGAACAACAATTTGGTCTGCCACTGCAATTTAATAACTTCAAAGATTAAGTAATAGGTTCACCATGGCAAAAGATAACCGTCTTTATAAGCTGGTTAAAACCACCTCTAAATTTCCAAAAGGCATTCGTAGCACGCTCTGGAGCAAAGCGTTTGGTCGTGTTGTTCCCATGGTCGGCACTGCCAATATCCGCTATTTGGAAGTGGATAAAGACCACGTGACTGTTCGTATTGAAAACCAGCGCAATATGCAAAACCATATTAAAGGGGTTCATGCCGCAGCAATGGCATTACTTGCAGAAACTGCGACTGGCTTTTTAACAGGTTTACATGTTCCTGATGATCGTATTCTGTTGATCAAATCACTGCATGTAGATTATTTAAAAGTCGCACAAGGTGGTTTAACTGCAACAGCGAGCTTATCGGCAGATCAGCAAAAGTTTATTGCCGAGAATGAAAAAGGCGAGTTATTGATTCCTGTGACCGTGATTGATGATTCTGGTAACGAACCGATCCAGTGCCAGATGCTTTGGGCCTGGTTACCAAAACGTAAAAAATAATAACGGGTCTAGACTATTCTATGACCATCTTTGGCATCAGGATACAAGCATCTCAGTTTGTGTTCTGATGCTAAAAATGAAAAAAACATTGCTTCTTCCCCCTGTATTTGTCCTGCTCAATCTAGCATTTTACCCAGGTCAAGTCTTTGCTGCGGATGCCTCTTCTCATGTTTCTGTGCCCGCAAAGCACACAAAATCTGTAGCCGAACAAAACAAGAAAATTGTCACTGATTTTTATGAAGGTGTTTTCCTGAAACATCAGGTCAAACAATATGCGGATCGTTATATTGGGAATCAGTATATTCAGCACAATCCGAATGTACCTGATGGTAAGGCGCCTTTTGTAAACTTCTTTACGCAAAAATTTAGTCATCATCCTCAGGCAAAGAATGTCATCAAGAAAGTGATTGCTGAAGGAGATTTAGTCGTCCTACATGTGCATTCGACTGAAAATGACACTGACCGGGGCCGAGCCATTATAGATATATTCCGGGTTGAACATGGCAAAATTGTAGAGCATTGGGATGTGATACAGAATATTCCAGAAAACAGCAAAAATGCCAATACCATGTTCTAATCAGAGTACATATACAAAAAGCCCAACATTATGTGGGCTTTTTTTAGTTTGGGCTTAGATAAATTTTTCAATCATTGCCATCAATTGCTGGAGATGTTCAGCATCAACCTCATCGAACTGATTCAGTTCATCACTGTCAATATCCAGCACCCCCACACACTCACCATTTTTCATGATAGGTAAAACAATTTCCGATTTAGAGTCAGAGCTACAGGCAATATGCCCGGGAAACTGATCCACATCAGGCACCACAATTACTTGCTGTTGTTGCCATGCTGAACCACACACACCACGACCTTTAGCAATACGGGTACAGGCAATAGGCCCCTGAAATGGACCTAATACCAGTTCATTTTCTTTCACCAGATAAAAGCCAATCCAGAACCAGCCAAATTGCTGTCTGAGTGCCGCACAGATATTGGCCAGATTCGCGATCACATCAGCTTCATCTTCAACAATAGCCTGAATCTGTGGCAGGATACTTTGATATTGCTCAACTTTGTGGCCCTGTTGTAAAACCAGTTCTTCAGCCATCTGTATATTCTCGATTAAAAAATAGTGTTAAAACATAATCATCTGTTCTAGTAAGTGCAGATATTAAAACGGATCATTTAAGCTGACTGTGAAGCTAGAAAAGACTGCTTAATTTCATCTGTAATTAAACGTTTATTTCCATTTACATCCACCGCAACAAAGGTAAATACGCCTTCGGTAATCCGTACAGGTTCACGAGAATCATCGTGACTGTTCCATACTTCGATTTGAACCTGTACCGAGCTGTTACCGACTTTTAGAATCTTGGTATAGCAGCTAATCACATTACCCACTTTTACAGGCACGAGGAAAGTCATCTGATTAATGGCAATCGTCGCACAACGGCCTTTACTAAAACGTTCAACATGAATCGCTCCAGCCAGATCCATCTGGGAAACAATCCAGCCTCCAAAAACATCACCACTCCAGTTGGTATCCGCTGGCATGGCAATATTTTGTAGAGATAAGATCCCTTCAGGATGCTTTGGGCGTTCGCTCATGTTAATTTCCTTGCTGTAATTGCTGGTCTAGCCACTGTTGCAGTTCAGGTGCACGTAATGCGCCACTGATTCTCGCCACTTCTGTGGTTTTGTTCATGAGAACCAAGGTTGGGATACTGCGGACATTAAATGCTGCACTCAAACGTGGGTTTGCTTCCGTATCGATTTTGGCAAAAACAACGTAAGGATTTTGCTTGGCGACCTGAGCAAAATGTGGCGCCATCATTTTACATGGACCACACCATTCTGCCCATAGGTCAATCAGCACAGGTAAATCACTATTGCTAATGAAATTGCTAAAGTTTTGTTCATTCAACTCAATCGGTTCTAAAGGCAACAATGCTTGATGACATTGACCGCAATTGGGATGAACCGCCAGTTTTTCTTCAGGTACACGATTTTTTGCACCACATGATGCACAGACAATAATCATTTACATCACTCCGATATGTTGATGTAAAAATTCTAATTGGGTTGTGACTGCTTTTTCAAACCAAGAATCGTGATAAATATCGAAATGCTTCATTTCCCATTCATGATAGCTCACAAATGGCGCAATATTGGTGGCGGCTTCACGACTTGAGGCAATCGGAATCAGGCTGTCATATTTAGCCGCAATAAATAACACCGGAATATTAATCTTGCGTACAAACTGGATCGGCCGGTAACGCATCAGATTAAAAAACACCCGTGCAGGCACTTCGCCACTCCAGTAATAATCAGGGTTTACAATCGAATGATAACCATAATAACTGTCTGAGGTCGGTAAGAAACAGAGTTTATATTGATCGACTACGGGTAAGGTTTTTGGCGCTAACCCCATCTTGGAGCCCATATAGTCCTGACTGGAACGTTTTAATGCTTCGGGATAACGTTGCAATGGATATAGCTTGGCTGTCTCTGCCCCGTCAACATAAGGCACTTGTACCATCACTGCCTGAATATTTTTCAGATCCGTCGCCAAACTAAGAGCATAGCCACCACTGAGTGAAGTGCCCCACAAAATAATCCGACGGCTATCAATCGACTTACAGTTAGAGGCATATTGAATCATGCTCTTCCAGTCATCAAGCTGGGCACTGAGCGATACCAGTTCACGCGGTTTACCAGTACTGCCGCCCCAATAACGATAGTCGAACAAAATCACGGCATAGCCGGCATGGGCAAAACGCTGTGCATACTGAACCAACTTAAATTGGCGCAATCCGGCAAATCCATGCGCCATCACAATCACAGCAGGTTTAATATTGGTTTTCGGAAGATAGAAGTCGGCAGCGATGGTTTCATCACCACTAGCAACATACAACGGCTCAACTGTATAAGTATGCATGCGCGCTCCATTGCGTATCTTATTCGTTATCATCGTTTATTTAATATAGACATTTAAACCCAAGATCGAGCTTAATGCTATGATAGAGCATAAAATGTTTTGTTTGATTTTGGAGTGACAAGATGTCAGAAAATATAGGTTTTGCAGGTCAAATCGGCCCAGAACATGTAGCTCAAGTTGTCGAAAAAGGTTTCAAATCGATTATTAATAACCGTCCGGATATGGAAGGTGGACCTGATCAGCCGACCAGTGCACAGATTGAAGAGGCTGCTCGCAGTGCAGGTCTGGATTATGTCTATCAACCTGTTGTGGCGGGGCAGATTACGGAACTGGACGTGCGTACTTTTGCAAATCATTATAATGAACTACCAAAACCTATTTTGATGTTCTGCCGCACAGGGAACCGTTCGAATAATTTATATCAGTTAGCAAAACAGATGGATCTACTGGACGATTAAATTCATTACATTTCATTACCCGATCAAAATAGTTAAATCTTTCGATTTATATGAATATGGTTCTTTTTCATAAGATGAAGAACCATGTCAAAACTTGCTGTTATCCTGTTATGCCTTTTCGCTGTTTCCGCTTGTAGCTCAATGCAAGTTCGTCCAACTGCCTCAGTGAGTGTAGGAACAGCATTATAAAAAAACAGCACCGAAGTGCTGTTTTTTTATAGGAAAAATTTACTTTTATTTATATGCAGCAAAAACTGTTGATACCTTACCATCAGGAGCTGCGACAGAAATTTTAAAGATATCCCCTATAGCACATTCTTTCAAACGATAACCATAAAAGGCTTGTGTGCTATTTTTAAAAGTTGTCGGTGTTAAAAGGTTAAATACATTTGCGACAGGGGTGCTGCCTTGTACCAATTCAGCAGTACACGACAAATTATTATCTTTGGTATTATCTTCAGCTGTAACGCTTACAGTAGAGCCAGTAGGCATAGGAACCCCTTGCATACTATTTCCATACAGATTAAAAGATAATAATCCCTCACTCGCATTAATATTGGTAAACGTTGCCGTATTTTCAGAAAATGCAAAGATAAGCTGCTGGCGTAAAATACCATCTAAATTATCGTCACATGTATCAGCAATATTCGGCTGATTCATCGTTGAGGCTGCACATGCAGCTTTATTGCCTACTATTTTCCGATTATAAAGAAACTCCCCAATACCATAGTTATTATCGTATTGGTTATTTTCATTATCATCACGGAAGAAGCTACCAATATTACTAAGCAGCTTATCTACCCCTTTCGTATAAAGATTATCACCATCTAAATCAGTAAAGCTCTTATCACCTTCAACATAAGCCAGAACAGTAACTCGGTTATCTAAAGGACGTGGATCCTGAACCGATAACGTGACTGCACAACGACCAGCATTGGTTGAACAATTAGGAGTAACGACGCCACCTTCACTAATAAAACTCACCACCGTTCCATTAGGCACAGGATTACCCGTACGGTCTCTTAACATGACGTTAATCGTAGCACTATCGCCATCAACCTTGTTCTGCAAGGCATTTTTGCTCACAGATAAGCTAAAGCCATCTTGAGTTGCGCGCCCTGTTGATACAGAAACATTTTTAGATAACGCTGAAACAGCACTATTAGAAACTAGAGTTGCTTTGATTTCGACAGGTCCCGGTTTATCCCCTGGATATAATGTTACGATCACTTTACCATTTGGATCAGTTTTTACAGCTTTAGGATTTTGATTCCCTAAAGAAATAAAACTTAGATCTTCTGGCGCGCGAACTAGTTCAATATTCACATCTTTATTTGCAGCTGGAGTACCGTTCGCATATAAAGTAAATTCAATTTGACCGGATGCAGCAGTACCACTACTTCTAATACCTAAAGTAACTGGGCTTGATGTTGTATATTTTAAGAAATTGGCTTCAATCGCAGCAATATTTACCTCAACTTTTGACTCAGGAATGTTTGATCCAGATGCTCGTATGGTTTGCTGTCCTTCGCATAGCTTTCCATCAGCTCCAATTGCTTTATAAGACGTTGTTACATCACCTTGATTTGAAGATACAACGCTTGCTGGCTCAAACGTTCCACAGGTCGCATTAAAGCTAACAGTCACATTATTCTGATTCACCTTAGTGTTTGAATCTTGTGTCTTCAGAGTAATATTGGTAGATGCACCTGATTCCAGTTGTGTCGTGGCTGCTGTCATACCAACTAAAGCAATATTTGCAGCCTGAAGTACGAAATTATAAGGTTGAGCTGTTGCCGTCGTACCTTTGTAACTAGTCGTCGCAGACAACTGATAAGCACCAGTTGCATTTAAGTCCTGAGGTTTTATCGAAATACTTGCCTCGCCTTCCGCATTCGTCAGCACAGCACCATTCGTCGTGCCAAAAGCAACACCTTCCCCTTGGAATGTCACAATTGCCCCACTAATTCCTTTTCCTGAAGAATCAGTCACTTTCACTTTAGCAGTTACACCCGCTGCTGTAATTGAATTTGTAGCTGTATTATTCGCATCATATAACTGAATATTTGTAATATTTACTGCTGCAATGGGAGTCTCACCATTTCCCCCAGAAGAGTTATTATTGTTTCCACCCGAAGAGCTATTATTGGACCCATAATAGCCACCACCGCCCCCACCACAACTCGCCAATAAAACAGATACAGCAATCGCTGACAACTTTAAAGTAAGTTGCTTTTTATTCATGATCATTCCTTTTTATCCCCAATCAAATTCCCAAATGGAATTAGATTTTTCATTATAAAAATATGCTTAATGTAACCATAATATAGATTTTGTGTAAATATAGTTTATCTTCAAGTAAAGATTATTAAAGTGAAGCCAATCAAACTATTTGTAAGAATCGAGAATTATGTTAGGACTTTTAACAAATAAATTTTTTATTAAAAGAGATAAAGGTTGTTCTGAGATAAATATGCCGGAAAAGATGTAATTTAATGAACTAACTTATTTCCCCACCAATAAAAAAACACCCCTAACCGTCAGGTTAGGGGTGTTTCTAATTTAAAAGCTGGCGATGACTTACTCTCACATGGCAAGTGCCACACTACCATCA
>NZ_JBLVVH010000017.1:0-19936 GCF_051947995.1 Acinetobacter calcoaceticus
GGTTGAGTATGCCATACGGGATGGGATCAGCAGTGGTAAGACAAATCAGGAAATTATCCAGCGGATTCGTGGTACCAAACGCCAGAATTATGAAGATGGGCTTTTAAGTACCTCCAAAGCAGATATAGAGCGTACGGTGAGGACTGTCCGCAGCCACGTTGCTAATCAGGCCTATCATGAAAGTTTTGTCCAGCTTGGTTTTAAATACGAGAGATTTATTGCCACATTGGATGGGAGAACATCAAAGCTGTGTGCATCGCTTGATGGCTCGGTTTGGGAGATCAATGATCCCGCCAGACGTGTACCGCCACTTCACCCAAACTGTAGATCGATTCTTGTGCCAGTTGATAAAGATGGCCTGTTAGTAGGTGAACGTCCATTCGTGATGGATGAACGTAAAGTTAAGGACATACCTAAAGATGAGCGTGATCAGTTGATTGGCCAGATTGATGCAAATACGACTTTCAAAGAGTTTTTTAAGAAAACAGACGATTTCTTTCAAAAAGAGTGGTTAGGCCCGAAACGGTACAAGCTCTATAAAGAAGGTAAGTTTGATTTTGATAAGTTCTTTGATCCAGAAGGGCGCATGTATTCTCTGGACGAGCTTCAAGAATTGGATCGAAAAAGCCTGAGTGGGTAAAAGTCTTGCAGCTTAATTCGAAAAAGTAATACTTTAAATATACCTAATAATAAAGAGGGTATATTTAAATGCAAATTGTAAAAACCATTGTTTCTTCAACAAGAAAATTTATTGGATTCCTTCATGTTGAGTTCTGGATTGTAATGATTATTAACTTAATCATTATGGGATTTACGTATTCTATTAAGGGAGTTAAAGGAGTAGAGAATTTAATAAATTCATTAAATGATCAGTATGATGGAGTCGGTATTAGTGCGACCCTTGTTGTTTCATCGATCGGAATTATTTTATGGATACTCTATTACTTCTTTAATTTTAGATATAAACAATCACTAAGAGAGATATCTGAAGGTTGTATAGATCCTTGTATTTCTCTTTTTCGACTAGCTGGAGGGATACTACTGGCGTTTACAACTCTTTATTTATTAGAAGAAGGTTTTGCCTCAATTTTGATCGCCTTTATCTACTACGGCGTATTGTCAATTTTCAATTCTGCAGTACTAGTAGCGCTCAAAAAGAAAATGTATACGAAACCTAATAGAGAGTTGAAACAGTTAACCCTTTGAATTTTGTAAATCTTTAAAAGCCCTATCAATGATGGGGCTTTTTTTATGCCTTGTGATAAGGCTCCATTCAATCAAACGAGAGGTTTGAACATGTCATTGCCATTTATTGTGGATTCACTAGACCAGATCAAAGAAGAACATCGTGCTTTATATGTTGAGGAGAACGGGAAGTTCCGCCTTGACCTAGAAGGCTATGAAGATCCGAAGGGCTTGAAGTCTGCACTACAAAGCGAGCGTGATGCCGCTAAGACTGCCCAACGCGAACTACAACGCCTACAGAAGCAGTTTGAGGGTATCGATCCGGAAATTGTGAAAAAGGTGTTTGCCCAACTTGACCAGGACGAAGAAGCCAAGCTGATTGCTGAAGGCAAAGTAAATGAAGTGATTCAGAAGCGTACCGAGAAGATGCGTGAAGAACATGCCCGTTTGCTCAATGCCGAAACAACGCGAGCCAACAATGCTGAAGCTTATGCCAATAAGTTTAAGGATTCAGTAATTCAAGGGCAAATCATTCAAGCAGCTGTAGAGCTTGAGGCACTACCTGAAGCAACTGGTGATATTGCGTTCTTAGCTAAAGCTAAATTTGCATTAGATGAAAGCGGCAAAGCGGTTGCTGTTGATGAAAACGGTGAAGTGATTATTGGCAAAGATGGCCAAACACCGCAGACCCCAAAAGAGTGGGTTGAATCCCTACGCGAGCAAAAGCCTTACTTCTGGCCAAAAGCAAACGGATCTGGTGCACCTGGTAGTACCAATACAAAAGGTCAGGTCGACATCCTCAAAGCAGATGGCTCAGTAAATCTCACCAAACTTGCGCAATTACGTAATGACAATCCGCAGCTAGCCAAAGAGCTTGCTGCAAAACACGGTATTAAACTTTAAAAACTAAGGAGAAGGCCAAATGGCTGAAACAAAAATTGCTGATGTAATCGTTCCAGAATTATTCACCCCATACGTTTTAAATAAAACTGCAGAGAAATCTGCGTTATGGCAATCCGGCATTGTGGGTGTGCCTGACGTGGAGGTGGCATTTGGGACCAAAGGGGGAACCACTGTCAATATTCCTTTCTGGAATGATTTAAGTGGTGAGTCAGAAGTGCTGTCAGATTCCGAAGCACTTACTGTAAACAATATTACTTCAGGCCAGGATATTGCAATCCTTCATGCGCGTGGTAAAGCATGGGGAGCAAATGACCTGGCGAAAGCTTTATCCGGTGATGATCCATTGGGTGCGGTGGGTGATCTTGTCGCAGATTACTGGTCGCGAGAGTTCCAAGGCTTTACTGTTAATACCCTTAAGGGGGTGTTTGGTGCAGCCAGTATGGAAGATAACGTGCATGACATCTCGGCAGGTGCTGGAGCAGCAGCTGTGATTGATGGGCATTCTTTTGTTGATGCGTCATACAAGCTTGGTGATGCAGTCGATAAGTTAACGGCGATCTCAATGCATTCATTCACTATGGCTGCATTATCTAAACAAGGTCTGATTGAAACGGTCCGTGATGCTGACGGCGTATTGCTCTATAAAACTTTTATGGACCGCCGTGTCATTGTTGATGATGGCATGCCTGTGGATGGTGATGTATTCACGTCATTCCTGTTTGGCCAAGGTGCGATCGGCTTTCAGGATATCGGTGCACCGGTTGGCGTAGAAACGGATCGTGACAGCCTTGCTGGTACAGACATTCTGATTAACCGCCGTCACTTTGTATTACATCCACGTGGTATCAAATGGGCAGGTGCAACCGGTATTGCACCGAATAATGCTGGTCTTGCCCAAGGCACAAACTGGGAGCGTGTATACGATCCTAAACAGATCCGGATCGTGGCATTTAAGCACAAGATCAAATAACAAAAAGGCGGGTAATCCCGCCTTTAGTATTTTTGCCTTTCGGTAATTACGCAAAGGCAACCTAAATAATTATTTGGAGATCCTCACATGGGACTTTCATCATTTAACCGGGCACGGGAACGACAAATGACACAAGAAAAAGTGAATGAACTTGAAGAGCAGCTGGCAGGCGTAAAGGGTGAGTTTATTGCATTCAAAAATGATCCTGATGCAATGAAAGCGCGTATTGCTGAGCTGGAAGCCGGTGCAGGTAATCAGAATCAAACGGGTGTGGGCGATAACCAGGAACAGGATAAGCCTGTTGATTATTCATCTCTCAAGGTTGATGAAATCAAAGCAGTATTAACCGAAAAAGGCATTTCATTTGACGGCGTTACCCGTAAAGACGATTTGCTGGCACTTATCCCTCAAGAGCCAAAGGAATAATCCATGAGCTTTATCACTGAACAAGAAGCGATTCAACATGTGCAAGGCTTTGATGCTTTATCTGCCAGTGATAAGGCTGATTATTTGCAAAAGGCAGAAGCCTATCTGATTGCCCGAAACGTGAAACCGTATGGAGATGTGACACAAGTTCCTAAAGCACTAAAAACAGCCTCATACGAGATCATCAAGGGCATTATGAAAGGTGAGCTCTACCAAGGACAGGAACAGGCCTTAAAACGTAAAAAGGTTAAGGCCGATACGGTGGAGTCTGAAAAAGAATATCAGGATGGATCTGTAAAGCTGAATGCAACTGAACAATACATTCTGGATCTGATTAAGCCATTCACCAAACGTTCTTCAGTATTCTTTATTCGGAGGATCTAATGGGCTTACGTGATGAACTGCAGGCAGACATTGCCGAGGCATTTAATGAAGATCTGGCAGATGTTGTTCAATCCTTTTCGTGTGAGCGGATCATTAAAACTGATTGGAATCCTCTGACTGAAACGCATAAGACGATTAAAGAGAACTATTCTGGCCGTGGTGTTTTGTTTGGCTCATACAATCAATACGAGATCCAGACGTTGGGGGTCTTGGCCACCGATAAAAAGGCGGTTGTTTTGCAGAATGAAGTCACCATGACACCGCAAATTGATGATGAGTGGTTTACACCACTTGGCAAGTTTCGAGTCATGCATATTCAGCAGGATCCAGCGGAAACAATCTGGAAATGTCAGTTGAGGAAGGTGTAATGAGCTGGACAGTATATAGATTTCACGACAGTGTGCAGGTGGTACCTGATGATGATCTGAAACCACACACATTTTTTCATTGCGAATGCCATCCCGATTATAAGGATGGCATTTTTATTCATTACTCATTTGATGGACGCGAACTCACTGAAACGTCATTACCAAGTTAACAGGAGATCCCATGGTAAATACAAACTATGTGCCTGAGTGGTATATGTCACCATTTCAGCATATTCAATATACGCTGGCCCGCGATCAACTTCATATGGATTTGTTATTTGATGATATGCAAGAGTCTGATCAGTTTCTTTCTATTGAAGGAGCAGCTGCTCAGGTTGACTATTACCAGGAAGGGACTTATGCGGTTGTTCAACTTGGCGATACTTCAGGCCGAGATCTAATCGAAGTATATGGGCTGCTTTTGCATGAAGCGGTTCACCTCTGGCAGCAAGTACGAGTATTAATGGGTGAGCGTGAGCCGAGTAGTGAATTTGAAGCCTATTCAATTCAAGCGATCGCTCAGGATCTTTTTGAGATGTATGAAGCAAGTGAGGTGAAAGATGGCATGGAAGGGCAAAAAGCCAACTGAATTCGCCGTGCAGATCGTCAGCGGTTCAGAAACGCATATAAAAAATATTGTGATGGATACAGTTCAGTCCTTGGTTGTTTCAAGTCCAGTTGACACTGGTGCTTATCGTGCTTCTCACATTGTCTCTATCGGATCTGCTGATATGGGTATACGTGAACCTGAGGTAAATGCTAACCAGGATGCTGCAATTCAGGCAGTTAAAATCAAACTGGGAAATCTGGTCTATATCCAGAACAATCTTCCATATGCAGAACGTCTGGAAAATGGCTGGTCTGATCAGGCACCACAGGGCATCTATAGCACCACATTTAACTTTATTTCCCAAAAATACGGTGGCTAACATGGCAATGACATTAGAGCAGGCAAGACAAGCCATCATTGCTCGCATGCAGGGCTTCACTGGCATCGATCAAGCGCGAATCCAGTATCCGAATGCACCAGAATTTAAAGTGCCTAAAAATGGCCTGTGGTGTCGTTTAACGATAGCAGGTGGATCAAGCTTTATTTCAGGAATTGCTGACAGGCCATGCACACGGCGAACCGGCAACATCATGATCCAATGCTTCGACCGACTGCATACTGGAGAGAAAGCGATTACTGAGCTCAGTGATGCAATACTGGTTCATTTCGAGTATTTCAGTATTGATCATCTGGAGTGTTTGCAGGGGCAAGCAGTCAATGCAGGCAAGGATAGCGATTTCATCCAGTACAACGTAACGATCGGCTATAAAATCAATTAAACCAGTTTGAATATTTTTTATCACTTACCACCTCATCGGTGGTTTTTTTATGTCTATAGGAATCACTTATGAGCAATTTTGTTTTTAAGCGCGGTGACACCTTTAACCTGAATTTGCAGCTTGTCGATATGGATGAGGCTTTGCAATTTCTGCCTGATGATGTGCGCCGTGCAATTAACCTGACCGGTTATGCTTTTACATCTCAGGTTAAGGCTTTGGATACTGGTGCTGCCGTGGCAACTTTAACCTGTGCTGCATTAAATCAGGCTACACAGAAAGGCTGGTTGAATGTGAAGTCTGGAGCAAGTACTGCAGCATGGCCACTGGGACTGGTCCAGATGGATCTTAAGGCCGTGGTGAACGGTGTAACTCAACATTCTGAAACTTTGACGTTTCAGGTCATTGATGGAGTGACAACATAATGGCCAATCTCGTTTTTAAGTTTAATTGGGAGCATCGACCTTATCCCTATAATGCCGCACCTGGTAAGTTACAATTTATGCTGCCTTTTGCTTCTGGTATTCCAAATTTAACACCGGATATTTCTCAGGTACAAGGTGCGGGTGCAGCAGCAAAAGCAAATATTGGTGCTGATGGATATAATATTCCTGTTGCGAGAGATACTTTTAAAGCAGCTTATTCCAATGGCGTAGATATTTACTGGTCTGGTAACGGAGCAAATCCACCTCCATTTGCTGATCTTAATGAGGCACCCACGGGTACCAGATTATTGCTTGCCCGATCAGATGGAGAAATGGCAAACAGACCTACAGGTTTAAAATCCCGTTTGTTTTATGTAGAGACAAAAGGTACTTATATAACCGGTGCAGGTAAGTTACAACTGGCTTATTCCTATGGATTGGAATCTGACTTTGCATTACGAACAGCTGGTTCCGATGGTACTTACACACCTTGGCGTTATGCTGTGACGGCATCTTCCCCGGTAAGTTTAGGTTCAGCAGCATCATATAACGTTGGGGTGAATTCAGGTGATCTAATGGCTGTTGGAGCTTTCGGCTTAGGTACCAATACTCCAGATTATGGTCGGGTGCCTCTCAACATTGCTGAATACAATAATGGCCAGGTAATTAGATGTACCGGTGGAGATTCTACGGGACATGGCGAAGGAGTAGGTGATGCAATTGGTTTACCTGCAGGGACGTTTGCCGCGCAGTACTTTACTGTGGGAGTGGCAAATGCACATGCCATGATGTACCCGATGAATGTACGCCATAGTTTATATCATGGGACTATGACGGTTAACTCTGGATCAATGAAGGTTAAGCGTTATTTTAAAATTCTGGATGAGAGTAATACGCAAACAGATTCAAATGGTTTTATTAAGGCCGCTTCTCCAGTAGTCAATCTTTATGCTGATCGAATCGAACCAAACGGTGAGGCTGAGGAACAAGAAATTAAGTTCTTCCGGAATGATGTAGGATGCTATCTCTTACAAGGTTCTACAGGCTTTGCAGAACAAGGTTGGTACATCGAGATGCCAAAAGATGCCAAAGGAAATATTCTTGTCAGTGTCGAATATCAGACTTTAGAAAATGGTGATATTTCCATTAAGACCTATAAGAAAAAATTCGACTTTGAATCTGCATCTATTGTTTCTGATCTGGATAATCCGATGGATATTCCAGAAAGCCGGTTTATTAGTATTCGACTTAATAGTTTACCTGAGCCTGAACTGGAATCGGATGAACCATTTCCTGAAACACCTGTTGAGTTCCAGCCAACCAATCTGGCTAAGGCAGTGGCTGATGCTATGACAGGGATGGAACCTCCCGAAATCAATGAAGAGCAGACAAACGAATCACTTTAATAGCCCGCCTAAACAGCGGGTTTTTTAATGCCTAAAATTTGGAGAACAATAAATGAGTTCAGGCGCAAAAATCCGATTATATGCTTGTGAAGAGGCAGTGCTCGGTACCACTCCAGCAAATCCAGTCTGGTACACCTTTCGCCGTGTATCAGATGGATTATCAGAAAACGTATCTACCGAACAAAGTAATGAGGTGGTTGATTCACGTTTCCGCCAAGGCGCTTCGGTAACTGAAGCTGAAGTCACTGGCCAACTGGAATTTGAATTATCACTTGGCACTTTTGACTTATTCTTGAGTGTACTGGCCTTTAATAACTGGGCCGCCAATTCGTTAAGCTTTGGCGGCGGTATCCGTAAATCGCTGACCTTGGTTAAGGTTTTTGAGGATATTGGCCAAGTCTTTATTTATCGTGGTGTACAGGTTAATACCGGTGAAATCACGATTCAGACTACAGGAAAAATTACAGGCAACTTTGGTCTGGTGGGTAGCTCATTCACCCGTCAGCAAGTCAATCCAGTGAACAATCCGGTACCAGCTTCAAGCCGTCCGGTTGTCAGCATGCCGAATGTTGAAAAGTTGCTGATTAATGGCCAGTCGATCCAAGGTAAAGCTTGTCTGCAGTCACTCACCATTAACTTTAATAACAACCTGGAAGCGATCCGCTGTATCGGATCTGGCAAATACACACCAGAGTTTTACTTAGAGAAGATGATGGATATCGGTGTAAACGGTAATTTCATGTTCTCTGCCATATCTGCCGCATGGATTGATGCCATTAAAACCCGTGATGTGTTTACCTTAGGATTCGATATTACGGATAACAAAGGCAGCAAGTACTCACTGAATTTTCCGCAGCTGGAAGTCATGGAAGCCAATCATCCAGACGGCGGTGGTGATGACATCATCACAGTAGACATCAACTTTGCCCAGGTACGTACTAGCCCAACCATTGTACGTGCGCTGTTGTAATAAGCGCGTACACAAGTATTCATCTAATTAAAACCAAGCCTGTGCAATGCCATGGGCTTTTTTATTGCTTAAATTTTAGAGGTCGTTATGGCGTTAAAAGTCGGTATTGTAAAAAGTTCAGAAGCATCTAAATGGTGCCAGTTCAAGAACGATAATGGTGAGGTTCAGGCCGAATTCAAGATCCGTGGAATTGCCTATAAACCGTTTCAGGTTGCGATCGAACGGGCAGGTAATCAGATTACATCCAAAGGCTATGACGTGATGGCCACAGATCCTGCAGACAAGCTTTATCATGAGTTGCTTATGGATGCCTGTGCTGCGCATCTGATTGAAGACTGGAAGGGCGTATTTTTCGCTGAGGTAGTGAACGGTAAAACGGTTGAGACTGATATGCCTTATACAGCCGAGAATGCATCTAAGCTATTCAACCTTGGTGACATCGGTGTGGCCATCTGGTTATTCATTAAAACTGAAGCTCAGAAGATTCAGGAAAATGCGGATAAGGACAAGGCCGTTATTCTGGGAAAGTCATTGAGCTCTACAAGTACCAAAAAACGTACGCATCGAAATCGCCGCACGAAATCGAACAAATCAAGTTCTTAGGTGGTCATATTCCTGAGCCACCTGAATCATCCTATGTTGCTGAATCAATTCTCTTAGCCTTCAGCACAATTTGTAGATCCAGACGATATGAGCAGGGTATGCCGTTATCAATAGACCAGCAGGCCATTAACGTTTATGCCGAGCACAACGATCTGCCTGTTGGTCCACATATCTTTAATGACTGCATCTTTGCGCTGGATGATCTGTTTCTGGAAGAAGCCTATAAAAAGGTGAAGACGAAAAGTGACAGTGGTCGGGCTAAATGATGCTTTTATCGTGAATTAAATCACTATTTTCTTAAAAATATGTGATAATTCACGTAAGTTTTCAAGGGGTTGAAAAATATGGATATTGTTAAATTCTTAAAAAGTTTTAATACAGTTGGGTTCTATCTCACTCTAGCCTGCATTTTACTGGGGGCTCTTATTTTGTATTTCTATTTTATCAATCCTCATTAGATTAAATGCCACCTTCGGGTGGTTTTTTAATGACTTAAATTTAACCATTTGGTAAAATATGCTCATAAATTAAAAAATGGAATAATTATGAAATATTTAATATCAGGGGATACCTCTTTTTTCTGTCAATTGGTACATTTTTTGATAATAAAAACTCCATCAGAAATTCAACTGAAGCTTTTTGCTTAGATATCACATAGGAAAATAGGCTATCAAAATTGAGGGGATATAGGCCTTGTTATTGTTTACAACAATGATGGGTTTATTTGTACAATTTCTGAATACAAATATAAGTACAAAAGGCTGTATCTACAGTCCTTATTTGCCGTATTAAGAATTTGAAAAAAAGTAGGCAGCAAGTGAGATAAAAAAATGAAAAAATCAATAATTGGATTTTTTGTTCTAATCATAATAATAGTAGGTTTTATTCTAAAATCTAAAATTGATAGAGATGATCGAGTGGAAGCCCAAGCTAATCGAATTGAAGAATATATAAAAAAGATGGTTCAATTGGAGCCTGTTAAAAAAGCTAAATTTGAGGGAGATGGCAAAGATAAAATTAATAAAGAGCAAGCGAGTTTATCTGATGAAAAATATAGAGAGAATTCAAACATTTCTTTGGCTGAAGCTGCAGTAAAAATTCAGCTTTTCGATCCTGAGTCTGCTAAATTCCGAAATCAAAAGAACAATTGTGGGGAAGTTAATTTTAAAAATAAGTTTGGTGGGTATGTAGGGTATAGCCGCTATGTATTTTTAACAAATGACAATATGGTTGCTATTGAGAATAATAAAACTGATTCCATATGGTCCGCTAGCGCTATGAATGATCTATGGTCAAAATATTGTAATTAGATTACATAGAATCCAAGCTATCTACAGGTGATGGGATATTTTTTGCTTCATTCTGAGAAAATTTAAGACATATGTAGCTACATTCCTATCATCATTGAAACAATTGAATTACAACGGAATTAACAAGAGTTACAGTTGATTTGGTATAAAAAATAGAAAGAAAAAGGATTGAAAAATCATGCTAATCAAAATTGATTCCGAAAACTATCTTAACCCAGCTCATATCGTTGCTGTCTCTACATTTACATCACCTGATGGAATGGTAAAAATTACGATAGATACGGTTCCTTCAGCAAGTGGGCATGGTTCTTACCAGGGCATTACAATTAATGAAGACGAGGCTGCTCGTTTTATAAAACAGTTATACGGGGACTAGGAAGTTCTTTTCGAATTATTTGTGATAAATGAACCCGCCATTTGTGGGTTTTTTAATGACTACATGAAAACTGTTTGTTAAATTAACCCCCATAATTGAGGGTGTATTTATGATTAGAGTTATTATTTTATCAATGTTCTTTCCTTTAAGCTTCCATGCATTGGCAAATACAAATGTTAATGAAGATATATTATTTCAAAAGCTTGGTATTATTGATGGCGAATTCAAGTATATAGATATTAATCTTGCAAATAAGGTGTTTAAAAATGCAAATGATCGAACAGCAAAATTAATGCCTTTTAGTCCGAATAATTTAATAGAAATTACTTCTATTACAACAACTCCATATCGAACGATAATAAATTTTTCTAATTCTTTTGGGGTTTCAGAAGTCAATCAGAATAAATTTGCTCAATTTCTAAAAACAGAAGAAAGTGTAAAAGATTGGTGTGGGGAGCATTTTAAGTATAAATATATGCGAGTCAACAATCTAAAAGTGGAAGTTAATTTTCAAGATAGAGCTGGGAAAACGCTTGAAAGCATTACTTTAGATAGGGAAACATGCAAATAAATTTTTTAGGAGTTGATATGCTTTCTAAGGACTTTATTCGACTTGAATTTTCTAATCCTGTAATGGAAATGTGAGAATTTTTCATAGAGAACTCTCAATTCAGACTGATAAAATATGAGCATCTCAATGGTGGAATTAGGATCTATTACGTGATGGTAAGTTAAAAGATATTATTGAATTTTTTGATGATTCAATTTGAGCCATTCGTTAAGTTAGATTTAGTTTAGAAGGTATATCTATATGAAACAGATTATTTTATTGAGTTTGGTTTTAGGAATTACTGGTTGTACAGAGTCCAATACTTCTTTAGATAAAAATTTGATTAATACTACATCTGATATGTGTAAGAAGTATCTTACAGAGTCACTTAAAAGTCCTTCGAGTTTAAAAATAAGCCAAATAAATGTTGCTACAAATATTGCTAAAGCTGCAGATATTTATAGTGTATTTGGTAATCAAATTATCAGTGATGGAGTTATTAAGGAAAATGTTAAAAAGGAGAAACATCGATTTCGAGATTTAACAGTTGATATTGATTATGAGGCTCAAAACTCCTATGGAGCATCTTTAAGAGGCCTATATCAGTGCAAATATATCTTTGTGTTAAGCAAGGATGAAACAAGTCCAAAATCACTAAATACTTACTTATATAAGATAGAAAGTGATGGGAGTGATAGTGAATTAGTGGCTCATGTTCCAATTGCAAGCTTTACAGGTTCTAATGTCTTTCTAAATAGTGACATTAAAAGAATTAATGGTGCGAAAGACATTAACTTTACAAAGCTGGATGAAGATAATTTTAAGAGTATTCAGGACCAATACAATTCGTTTAAACAGCAGAATGAAGCTGAGAGATTAAAGAAATCTTGGAACACCAGTTTGGCCTATTAAGTGAAAGATCCATAGAAATAGGCTAGCAAAGCAAAAGTCTATAATTTTCATTGTGAACCCGCGAAAGCGGGTTTTTTATTGCCTATAGGAAAACAAAATGACGCAAGAATCCCGCTTAGTCATTGTAATTGACTCCAAAAATGCTGAACGAAACGCCAAAGCCTTGGCTGATGAAATGTCAAAAATTAGTGAACGCGGAGATTCAGCAACACAATCAACAAGAGACATGGGTAAACAGATTTCTGTTACTAATAATATTGTCCAGAATTTTAATACCACAGTTAACAATAGTAACTCAACGATAAATAAAACCGCTGAGGTCACCAAGAGAGTCACGCAACAAAATCAGCAATTCTCACAAACTTTAAAGAACACGACTCAGGAAATCGATAAGCAAGAGAAAAAGCTTAATGCTTACTCAACTTCCATTAGGGCGTTAGTTGGTTATATGGCTGGTTTGATTACAATTCATACAGCCGTTAATCAAATGGATGCTTATACGGGCTTACAGAACCGTTTAAAACTGGTTACTAAAGATCAGGTAGAGCTGAATAAGGCGACAGAAGATACATTTAACATTGCTCAAAAAACATATTCATCTTGGGATTCTGTACTGCAGGTTTACCAGCGCTTTAGTGATAATGCTAAAACTCTAAACCTGACTATGGATCAAACTGCTCGATTAACTGAGACAGTTTCTAAAGCTGTTGCGATTAGTGGAGCAACTGCTCAATCGGCCGATGCAGCATTGGTCCAGTTCGGGCAGGCGTTGGCCAGTGGTACTCTTCGTGGAGAAGAACTGAATTCTGTAATGGAGCAGACTCCAGCCTTGGCAAAAGCTATTGCTCAAGGAATGGGTATTACGATTGGTGAGTTACGATCTGTTGCTGCTGAAGGTAAGATTACATCGGAAGAGATCGTTAAAGCATTAACCAAAGTACAGGGTAATGTCGATGAATTATTTGGAAAGACTGATGTCACCATTGGCCAGTCTCTAACTCTCTTAAGTAATGAAATTACCAAGTTTATAGGGGAAGCTGGGAAAGGAACCGGGGCAGCACAGCTATTATCTGGATCTATCCAAACACTTTCTGAGAACCTCAATCTTATTGCCGATATTGCCATCCTTGGTGGTGTTGCATATCTTACCAAGGCAATTGTGACTAAAACTGTTGCTGTCAAGAATTCTATTATTTCAACCAGTGCAAGTCGTCAAGTAACTATTGCCAAAACACAGGCAGAAGTTGCTGAAGCTACTGCTACACTTAATGCAGCAAAAGCGCATCTTGCAAATATCAGAGCAACAAATGCTGAAGCTCAAGCGAAATATGGTGCTACAGCTGCAGCACTACGATATTCCCAAGCACAGGCTGCAGTGACAGCTGCGACCAATGCTCAAACAGCAGCGCAAGCTCGATTAACAGTAGTAACCTCACGTTTTGGAAGCTTGGCAACTGGTGCCCTAGGATTGGTTGGTGGACCAATTGGAGCACTTACTATTGGTGTAACTGCCCTAGCAGCAGGTTACATGTATCTTGAAGAGCGTACAGCACAAGCAAATGCAAAGCTGGCAGAACAAGCGAAAATTGTTGAGAAAACAGATGAGCAGTTAAAGAAATTGTCTGGCAATGACAAGAAAAAAGCGATTGAAGATTTAACAGCAACTTTTGAGGCTCAAAATAAGGAGTTAAAGAAAACTGAACAGGGTGTCGCTTCAGCATTAATCGAGATACAGAATTATGCTCAAGGTAATATTGAAGTTACTCGTATTTCTAATGAAGCTCGTTTAGGTACTATTAGTTATAAAGAAGCCATTGAGCGTCTTAATGCAATTAAGTTACCGACTGATCTTTATGACAAATTAAAGGATCAAGCCCGCCAATATGATGAAAATGCTATCAAAGCGAGTCAAGCTGCGGCAAAGCTGAAATTATTTGGTGTTGAGGTGATTTTAGCGGGTAACCAAGCACAAAATGCAGTACCTAAAGTAAAGGCCAATACAGATGAATTAAATAGTAATGCTGTGGCGGCAGAGAAAGCTAGTAAGGCACAAACAAAATACTTTGAAAGTTTATCTCAGGATGTTCTTTCCGCAAATGAACGATTGGCCTACATGAATTTGGGTTTTAGTAAGGAGGTAATTGATCAGATCAATAAGCTTCATGCTGAAAAACAAAAAGCATTAGGTGAAGGTGTTACAGCAATTGTTACAGATGCTGAAATTAAAAAGATTGTTTTAGCTCAAAATGCATTGGATGCGGTAAAGCAGAAAGAAGATGAGATTGCTGAGGCTAAACGTAATCAAACTAAGGAGCTTGAAAAACAACAGAAGATCCTTTCTGTCAATTCCAAGGTTCAGGCTAATGCATCAAAATTTGGATTTTCTAATGTCGAGTCTAAATACCGACTGCCTGCAGGAACGTTATCTGCGATTCACATGATTGAATCAAAAGGAGATGCCAAAGCCTACAACAAAGGCACGGGTGCAACTGGTGGTTTTCAGTTCTTATCCGGCACCGCCAAGCAATACGGCGTTAAAGATCGAACTGATCTAGCCCAATCAGCTGAAGGTGCAGGTAAGTACATGTCCTACCTTCTAAAATTGTTTAAGGGTGATCTGGAAAAGGCTGTACGTGCTTATCATGCCGGTGAGGGGAATGTTCAGAAAGGTAAAGGTATTGGTAAATATAACAACCAATACTGGAAAGATTTTCAGGGCTACATGGCAGGCATCAATGGATATTCAGCTGGTGATATTTCATCAAAAGATTTTTCAAAGATGCTTCAAGAAGCCACAAAAATGGCTGAAGAGCAGGCACGTTTACAAGTTCAATTGTCAAACGAGGTTGCTGATCAGCAAACCAAGATCCGCAATGATCTGGCTCAAAAATTAGAGGAGGTTGATAAAGCGAATTTCAGCCCTGAACGTAGTGCTGAGATTAAAGCTGAACTCCAACGCCGTGCAGACAATGATATTGCGATCGCTCAACAGGCTTTACGCACAAAGTTAGACGACTACAAGGAGTTCCAAAAAACTGAAGCTGAATTGCTAGAAGAAAACTTTGCACGTAAAAAATTCAATGCCGCCCATGACATTGAACTTAGTAAAGCTGATAGACAGAAAGCGGTTGAATTACTCGATCTACAGCAACGACAAGAATTGGGCATGTTAAAGCTGGCACAAGAACAGCGCTTGTTCCAGGCTAAATTAGTCTTGATGTCTGAAACTGAAGCCATGCATGAACGGTATCGATTAGAGCGGGAGGAAATTTTAAATAATACCAAGCTCAGTATTGAAGAAAGCCAAAAACTGATTACGCTCTCCAAAGCCAATCAGGAAAAGGAGATGCGTGACAAGATTACCGGTGCTGTTCAGAACTGGGGCGGTATTCAGGCCGACATGAATGGTACCAGCGAGTTTTATCGCCAGGATCAGGATCGTTTTAGCCGTCTTGGTGCAGCTCAGGATCTGTTTGATAGCAAGTCCGCAGCAGTTGACTACAACGAGCAGAGTGGTATTGAGGATATCAACTCTAAACTCCAGGCCGGTCTTTTATCACAGCAGGATTTTGAAGATCAGAAAACAGCGATCATGCAAGCCGCTCTTGAACAACGCAATATCATCTATGATGAATATGCACAAAATGCCCAAGAAATTGAGGACAAGTACCAACAAGATAGACTGAATGCTCAAATTGCTCTCGGTGGGCAAATGATTGGTTCAGTAACATCGATGTTTGGCTCTATGTTCGGTGAGCAATCCAAGGCCTACAAGATCATGTTTGCTGCAGATAAAGCCTATGCGATCGCAGCAGCCGGTATTGCGATTCAACAGAACATTGCTCAGGCTGCAAAGGTTGGTTTCCCTCAAAACTTGCCATTAATTGCAGGTGCGATTGCTCAAGGTGCAAACATTATCAGCAATATCCGTGCAATCAAGGACCAAGGCTTTGCTGAGGGCGGTTATACGGGTAAAGGAGGTAAATACGAGGTTGCCGGATCTGTTCATAAAGGCGAGATCGTATGGTCACAGGATGATATTAAACGCTGGGGTGGTGTCAATTTAGTTGAGAATATGCGTAAGAGTGCGAACCCTGAAGCATTCCTCACTAACAACAATGCTTCAGCTGACAATATTATGCGACGTGCAATGATAAGCTCTAACGCCTTTATGGAAAGCCAGAAGAAATCAAACATCTTCAATCAATCTGGAGATGGCCAGATTATCTATAAGGCGAATCAGACTGCAGAGACTCCAAAGATCTCTACCGGATCGGATCTGTATCACGATGGTAAAGTGTATTTCTCACCGAATGGTTTAGTTCAGGATCGCTCAAATCTTGAGGATGTCCATGATTTCACTTTAGGCAGATCTGCACGGCCACAAGCTGAGGCGATAGCTTCAGTTCAACCAATGACACCTATGATCAACTTTAAAATTGAAGTGGTGAACCAAGTGAAAGGAGCAACGGTCGAAGCAGAGCAACTGGATGAGAATACTGTCCGGCTTATTGTTAAGGATGAGCTAGACAAAAAGTTGCCACGTGAGGTACCGAGGATTGTAGGTGAACAACTTGATAATCCTAGCTCGACGATTAGTCGAGCCATTTCAACTAACACGACTGCACGGCGTAATCGTTAATCAGCATAAACCACCTTTCGGGGTGGTTTCATTTTCAATTTGAGAAGAATCAATTAACTGAATTTATAAGGTGATTAGGTTTTGCACTTTTTGACACAAATTGTCATGGCCTTACTTATCTTATGTTCTAACTATTGAACAAATCTTTAATAATGTTAAATTACAGCAAATGATAAAATAGAGCGTAAGCGATATTTTATAAATATTGGAAATATATACGCCATGAGCAACTTAAGTTTTAGTCATAACATGCTTGTATGGGCTGCAAACAATATTGGTTTGCGCCTTGAAGAAGCTGTGTCTAAAATTTCTGAAGTTGAACGTACTCAAAAAAAACTATTAGAGGGTAACTTCTCTATTAGACAAGCTGAGGAGTTTGCTCAATTAACCAAAGTTCCTTTTGGTGCATTGTTTTTGAATGAACCACCTGAAAGCTTATATAAGCCTAAAATTCCCGATCTAAGACAAAGTCCTAATGCACTACCTCTAAGTGACGGTTTTTTTGAAGTTTTGGAAGATGTACAAACTAAACAAGAATGGTATGTAGATTTTTTAAAAGAAAATTTTGCGGATAAATTAGAGTTTGTTGGTAAATATAGAAATAGCCAAGATGTAAATGCTATTGCAACAGATATTAGAAAAAAAATTGGTTTACCATATGATTTAAATACAAAAAAAAG
Organism: Acinetobacter calcoaceticus; assembly: GCF_051947995.1. Classification (GTDB taxonomy): domain Bacteria; phylum Pseudomonadota; class Gammaproteobacteria; order Pseudomonadales; family Moraxellaceae; genus Acinetobacter. The sequence continues at coordinate 17,437 of NZ_JBLVVH010000017.1, forward strand.
TAAGGAAGAGTATCTAAAAACATTAATAACAAAATGTGAGGAAATAGGTATTTTGGTTTTTAAAAATAGCATGGTTAAAAATGCTACAAGAAAACCATTAAATACTGAAGAGTTTAGAGGTTTTGTGCTAATTGATGACTATGCTCCAGCAATATTCTTAAATGGTCAGGACATGCCTGCTGCCTTAATATTTACTTTAGCTCATGAATTGGCTCATGTTTGGCTGGGCGAATCTGGGGTTGATGACTTGGATATTTATGGCAATGATCCAAATGAAGTATTGTGTAATAGAATAGCTGCAGAAGTATTGATTACCAAGAATGAGTTTTTAAATTCTTGGGAAAGACACCAAGGCGATTTATATTGTATTGCGCAAGAGTTTTGTGTCAGCAAGTTGATGGTAGCTAGACTAGCATTAACTCATGGATTGTATAATATTGCTGAATATCAAGAAATTCAAAAACAAGAATTTGAAGCTTACCGTAAACTTCCTAAAAAGGAGGGTAGCCCAAGTTTTATAAACTTAGTTCCAGGTAGAAATAGCTATCTTTTAACTAGAACTGTTGTAAATCAGGCTTTATCTGGGAAACTGTTATTAAGGGATGCAGGGAAGTTATTAAATGCAAGCCCGCAAAATATTATGAAAATAGGTGGCGTTATTTAATGCATACAAAATATCTGCTTGATACTAATATCTTTATTCAATCACATAATATTTCTTATCATCCATCATTCTGCAATGGATTCTGGGATTGGTTGGTTAATGGATATAAAGCAGATAAGTTTTATAGCATCGATAAAGTATTTGATGAGATGATTAAACCTGTTTCATCTCAAGATGAACTTTCTCAGCTATTAAGAAATCAGACCATTCCTCAAAGTATGTTTGTGGCTAGTTTGTCTGATCAAAATGTAGCTGTTCAATATGGAAAATTAATGCAATGGGCTTATGGCAATCCCCATTTTCTAACTAAAGCTAAAGACGAGTTTGCTAAACCAGAAAGTGCAGATGCTCATTTGATTGCTACGGCTATGGCTTATAATTATGTGATAGTGACAGAGGAACTATCTAACCCTGCTGCAAAAGCAAGAATTTTTATACCAGATGCTGCTGCTCAGTTTGGGATAAAGTGCATGACCATGCCTTCTTTACTTAGAATGCATGCACATAATAACTTTACTCTTAAGTAAGTAGCATCTGAATAAATATTGATTGAAACTTATCTAAAGCGCCGTCAGGCGCTTTTTTATTACCTGAAGGAAAGTTATGTACAAGTTAAAACTTAATCCTCAAACGAGTGGCTATGGCGTGACACCAGGTGATGATGTGAAACGCCAGCAGTTTGATGGTGGCCGTGGCCGTTATTACATCGATGTAAAACGTAATAGCCATATTGTCGATGTGAACTGGAGCCTAAGCAAAGCTGACTTCAATAAAATGATGGCTTTCTGGCGGGTTTACCAAAGCCAGCCTGCTTCATTTTATGTGGATCTGGTGATCGATCAGGGCACACGTCAGCAATACCTGTGCAACTTCATGCCAGGTACTTTCAAAACCAGTGAGGTCAACGGCAATCTGTACCGGGTAAATGCCCAACTGGAGGTTGTACAGAATCAGAAAAACCTGGCTGCTGATCAGGCCTTAATTAAAGATTGGGTGGTGTGATGGATCAGGAATACGCAAAGTTCTTTCTCAATCGCACGGTCGACATTTATCAGCTGGAGTGTATCGAGCTAACACATCCGTCATTCATTAATACCTATCGTGTGGTCCGTAATGATGATCAAGGCGTTTATGTCCGGCACAAGGAGAATGACAGCCAGCTGTTCTATGAATACCTGCCTGCCGAGATCCAGCGATCAGGCATGCTGGGGGATCTGGACCAGTCCTTAACAATTTCAATATCAGGCTTGGGTGACGTGCTGCCGGATGAGTTTGAGCGGGTGATGGAGGGGCAATATCCGGATATTAAGCCAACGGTAAATTACCGGCTCTATAGCTCAGACAATCTCAATACACCGATGTACTTCCTGCTTGGCCTGCAACTCTCAGGCGTAGCAATGGACCACAAGGCAGTCACATTCAAAGCTGAATCACCGCGACTGAATACCGCCAAGACGGGTGACATCTTTTCGCTGGATCGCTTCACTGGTCTCAAGGGGGCATTATGAAAGGTCATGACCATTTACTTGATCGGCAATACGATCAGGAACGTTATAACTGTGTCCACTTCGCCCACGAAGCTGCAATGGATCTGTATGGCATAGATCGTGGGGAAGCACTGGAACTGTTTATGCAGCCTAAGGGTGAAATCACTTTTTTACCTTCACGTTTGAAATTGCTTAATCCGCTGCCCATGCCCAAGGAGGGCTGCATTGTCGCCTTCCACCCAAGACTCAGAAACAAGCCCCCGCATGTGGGGCTTTTTCGTGGGGGTAAGGTTTTGCATTTAATGGAAAGCGGTGTGTCTTATTTATCTGAACAAGTCGTTATGGCTAT
>NZ_JBLVVH010000018.1:0-17096 GCF_051947995.1 Acinetobacter calcoaceticus
CCATAGCCACTCGTTTGAGGATTAAGTTTTAACTTGTACATAACTTTCCTTCAGGCAATAAAAAAGCGCCTAACGGCGCTTTTTAAAAGAGTTAAAGATCAAAAATCTTCAGATATATAGAGGAGTTCCACAAAAAATTATGCAGTTTTAGAACTAAAATACTTTACCTCAATATTTTCAAGAACTTTATTTAAACGTTCTCTTTCAGTTTTTATAAAAAATACATTACCTGATCTAAATTCCTTTTGGGGATGGTAGTCAGCCTGTGTACGAATATCGTGTACAGCTTTTAATTTCATACTAGCAATATTAAAAAGATCATCATCTTTGTCTTCATGAAGTAAATCAAAACAAACTCTTAATTGCTCATGAGTAGCGCCGCCACTATCTTTAAGATAAGTTGGATAAAACTTAGTTAACCAAGCCTTAACAGTATGAAATACTTCATAGTAGTATCGACCACAACTCATACGTAACAAACATTCTTTACTAACATTGGAAACAGCACATGATTCGAGATGTAGTGCAAGATCACCTAATTCTTTAATCTGAATCATTTAACAAGCCTCTTGCACTTCAGTTGGCTCAAAATACAAAATAATTTTATCCTCAGGTGAAGAAGAGTTTATTTTATATTTTTTATTTATTAATACCAACTCATCTTGTAGTCGGTCATTTATATCACCTAGCAAACTTTCAGGTAGGCCTTCCAAAGCCGGTAACTCATATGAAATAGTTATCGTATTTCTTTCAGTATCAATATATTTAAAAACCCCAGTTTCTGTAGGAACAGTAAAATAATAAGAAAATACTTTATCTGCAGAACCCACAATATCCCTATAAGCCTCAATATTAATTTTATTTTTTAAGACAAATTTCTGAATTTCAGTTGCCTCAATAAAGATTTCACTCATAAGCCCTTGTATATCTTTCTTACATTTATGATGCTCAAGCACTTCAATATAATCATCAAGGTATAATAAAGTTAAAGCTCTAGTAGAAAACTCAATGGCCAAATCTAGATCAAGTGGATTATCTTTAATAAGAGTCTTAAATAAAGACAAAGCATAAGCTCTATCTTTAAAAAGATACTCTTGATTAGCTAAATGTCTAGATGTCAACAAATCATGATTAGATGCTCTATATGCGTTGTAGAATGCGTTACATGCTAATTCGATTTGATTTTCATAATTATAAATTATTCCAAGCCCCGTATAAGCAGCCGCTGGATTTTTAGACAGCAAAGCATTCATAGCCTGTTTTAATTCAGCTTTTTTCTTTCCCGCAACGCTAAATGGGTTTAGATTCTTAAAAGCTGGTACCCCAAGGTAAGCTACTACATCATTGAGCTTTGTAGCTGGTAAAGCTGCTGCTGCCATAATAAACCTATGAGTTATAAAATATTAACAACGTTATTAGATCTCTAATGAACTTTCGCTCACTTCAATCTCATTATAATTCTACTGTTTTACAATAACTTAATTTTCATTGTAGCCTTAGACAGATCTATCAAATTACCAAATAATAAGTTAGGTTTTTTCATAGCTATCCTCTAAAGACAAAACTCTTTCTTATTGTGAATAAATAAGAAAGTTCGCTGAAAGGAATGATAAGTCGTCTCGGCCGTCCCGTCAATACGCCGTAAAAACGAAAGTGTCAAGCGTCGCTTAATCTAAGTGTACCTACAATTAAGCAGTTGGACGAGCAAAACGCCAAAATTGGTCGTGTTAACAAGTATTTTAACAGTGTAAGCGTGTAAAACAAAGTGTAGCGAAAGCTAGCGTCGCATTATACGGTCGGTTTAATAGAAAGTCGGAAACCACGTCTTATATGAACATAAGCCACCCCAAAAGGTGGCTTATGCTGATTAACGATTACGCCGTGCAGTCGTGTTGGTTGAAATGGCTCGGCTAATTGATGAGTTAGGTTCCTTGATTTGATCACTCACAAGTTTCGGCACTTCGCGTGGAAGAGTCTTATCCAATTCCTCTTTTACAATCAATCGAACTGTATGATCATCCAGTTGCTCTGCTTCAACCGTTACCCCTTTCACCTGGTTCACCACTTCAATCTTAAAGTTAATCGTAGGTGCAGTTGGTTGAACTGAAGCTATCGCCTCAGCCTGTGGCCGTGCAGATCTGCCCAGAGTGAAATCATGGACATCCTCAAGATTTGAGCGATCCTGAACCAAGCCATTCGGTGAGAAATACACTTTGCCATCATGATACAGATCAGAACCGGTAGAGACTTTTGGAGTATCTGCAGTCTGATTCGCCTTATAGATAATCTGACCATCTCCGGATTGATTGAAGATGTTTGATTTCTTCTGGCTTTCCATAAAGGCATTTGAGCTCATCAGTGCACGGCGCATAATATTTTCAGCCGAGTTGTTTTTGAGGAATGCTTCAGGGTTCGCACTCTTACGCATATTCTCAACTAAGTTGACACCACCCCAGCGTTTAATATCATCCTGCGACCATACGATCTCGCCTTTATGAACAGATCCGGCAACCTCGTATTTACCACCTTTACCGGTATAACCACCATCGGCAAAGCCTTGGTCCTTGATTGCACGGATATTACTGATAATGCTTGCACCTTGAGCAATCGCCCCTGCAATTAATGGCAAGTTTTGAGGAAAACCAACCTTGGCAGCCTGAGCAATATTCTGTTGAATCGCAATACCGGCTGCTGCAATTGCATAGGCTTTATCTGCAGCAAACATGATCTTGTAGGCTTTGGATTGCTCACCGAACATAGAGCCGAACATCGATGTTACTGAACCAATCATTTGCCCACCGAGAGCAATTTGTGCATTCAATCTATCTTGTTGGTACTTGCCTTCAATCTCTTGGGCATTTTGAGCATATTCACCATAGATGATATTGCGTTGCTCAAGAGCGGCTTGCATGATCGATGTTTTCTGATCCTCAAAATCTTGCTGTGTTAAAAGACCGGCCTGGAGTTTGGAATTGATATCTTCAATTCCAAACTGCTCGTTATAATCAACTGCTGCGGACTTGCTATCAAATAGATCCTGAGCTGCGCCAAGACGGCTAAACCGGTCTTGATCCTGTCTATAGAAATCGCTGGTACCATTCATATCAGCCTGGATACTTCCCCAGTTCTGAACAGCGCCGGTAATCTTGTCACGCATCTCCTTTTCCTGATTGGCTTTGGAGAACGTAATCAGTTTTTGGCGCTCTTCAATGCTCAGCTTGGTATTTTTTAAAATTTCCTCCCGTTCTAATCGGTACCGTTCCTGCATGGCTTCAGTTTCAGATATCAAGACTAATTTAGCCTGGAACAGTCGCTGTTCTTGTGCCAATTTCAATAAGCCCAATTCTTGCTGCTGCTGTTTATTTAGCAATTCAACAGCCTGTTTCTGTTCAGACTTGCTTAGCTCAATATCATGGGCAGCATTGAATTTTTTACGGGCAAAACTCTCTTCCAGTAACTCAGCTTCAGTTTTTTGGAACTCCTTATAGTCATTCAGTTTGGTACGTAAAGCCTGTTGAGCGATCGCAATATCATTGTCTGCACGGCGTTGGAGTTCTGACTTAATTTCAGCAGAGCGTTCTGGTGTAAAGCCTGCCTTGTCTACATCCTCCAAGCGAACAGTCAAATTACTTTTAATTCGTTGGACTTCACTGGCCACTTCATTTTCGAGTGCACGTTGAGCATCCATTTGTTTCTCAATTTGAGATTGAATATCAACTCCCGCTTTATCACTACCCTTGCTTGCACCGCCTTTAACCTTGCCTTGCATCTTTGGTGATTGGTGAAGCAGTTTTAAAACCACTCCATCTTCAAAAGTCACCGTACTGTAATACCCCCCGCCTTTAGGATCATAGGCAGTCTGTACATCTTTCACTGCGACATTCGTAGTGATTGGTGTACCAACAGGCATTGCAAAATCAATCCCCTTATGAAATGAAGAAGCCCCTGCAGTAGGGGCTTTTCTTGGTCCATAATTGGAACTGATCCGATATGAAGATAAAGGTTTATCAGCTGCCTTTAAGCGGGCCAAATGCTCATTACTGACTTTCTGGCCAGACAACGAACCAGCATACCGAACATCAAGATGTGCGCCGGTACCAATTCCAGAATTACCAGATATCCCGACTAGACGTTTACTAACTTTCTCCTGCTTCTCTAATGCTTTTGTCTGTTCTTTAATAGCTGAACTAGCTTCTTCACGAACAGCAGTGATTTTCTGATGCATCTTCCACTGTTCATTTAGGATTTGAGATTGCTCTTTCGATAGCGCTACTTCACGACCAATATCATTAGCTTTACGCCATGATAATGTAAAGTCCGCAAAATCTTTAGCACCCACTTCACCTAGCAACTTTTTATTACGTGTATAGTTATTAATCCAATATTGATCGTCCAACATAGATTTGTTAGCACTTTCACGTAATTTTTTTAAACTGTTTTCAGCTTTCTCTGCTGCAGTTGCTGTGCCCTCCAGCGCTTCATTTTGCTTTTTATGTTGTAAAGCTGCATTTTGTGCTTGATTGCCTGCTAACTTGACCTCGTTTCCCAATAATTTAAGCTTGGTGGCCGACAAACTCGCTTTAGAGGCATTTTCATCATATTGACGTGCTTGCTCTTTTAATTTGTCATATAAATCTGTAGGTAACTTGATCTTGTTTAGACGCTCAACAGCCTCTGTATAAGTAATTACTCCTGTACGTGCTTCTCGTGAAATCTTCTCTACTTCGGCATTTCCACGGGCATAGTTTTCAATTGAGACTAAGGCGGATCCAACGGCTAGCTCAGACTTACGAAGAGTATTATTCTGATCCTCAAAGGCTTCTGTTAAATCATCAACCGCTTTTTTCTTTTCATTGCCAGTTAACTTTTTAAGTTCTTCGTCTGCTTTCTCAGCAATCTTAGCCTGCTCAGCTAATTTTTGATTAGCTTCCTCTGCTTTATTGCTGAAGTATGAATATACTGCAGTCAAACCAGCTACCCCTAAAGTGATTGCGCCTATAGGCCCACCAACAAGGGCATAAGCTCCTCTTGCTAATCGACCAAAACTTAATGTCGCTAAAGAGAGTTTTTTTTGTGCCTCTGTTTGTGCATTCGTAGCGGCCGTGACAGCTGCTTGAGCCTGTGCATAGCGTGCTGCCGCTGCCGTAGCGCCGTATTTGGATTGTGCTTCAGCATTGGTCGCCTGGACATTCGCAAGATGTGCTTTAGCCGCATTAAGTGTTGCTGTTGCTTCTGCAACCTCAGCCTGAGCATTTGCAACAGATGCCTGACGACTGCGGATCGTTGAGATAATCCCGGTATCGGTGGCAATAGTTTTGGCAATAATGGTCTTGGTTAAATAAGCAAGACCGCCTGCCATTGCAGCATTCATCACAATATCAATATTATCGGCTAATAGTCCCAAGCCTGCTGCTGCCGTATTGGTTGCACCCGTACTCTGATTGATTTCACCAAGTAGCTTTGTCACGGCGTTTGACAATGTAGTCAGGCCATCTGCCAAACTATTCTCCATTGCATCCGCTAATTCCTGATTTGAGTCTCTGGTGGCTTTTAATGTCTTGATCAGATCTTCTAAAGAGATTTTACCTGTTGCACCCAGCTCACGAATTTGTACCTCTGTCTTGCCTGTGGTTTTAGCAAGATCAGCAATAATGTTATCGGCAGCGGTAACAATCGAGATCCAGGCATCAGCATCAATTTTGCCTTTGGCCATAGATTTGGAAAATGCATCAATTGCAGATTGCGCCTGATCCGCACGTGCTGCATTTGCCGTAAATGAAAATGAAAGTGAGTCAGACACATCCAAGGTATCATTGGTTGCGTAACCTAAGGCTTTCATCCCACCCGCCAAGCCTAAATAGACCTCCTGCGCTTCACCAAGAGCACGATAAGTGCTTTTTGTAGACGCATATAAACGCTCCTGAACAAGATCAAACTCAGCAGCACTATCTGTTGCATTACGAATACGTGCGGCCATTTGAGTTGCGCCATCAGCTCTGGAAATTGCTTCGTTTACAGTTACCAGACCCACCATGAAACCAGCCAAGGCCTTGATAGATGTCCCATAGGAATGAATCGATTTTTCCTGTTTATCTAGCTCTTGTGATGTGTTTTTTATTTGCTGTGAAAACTTTTGATTCTGCTGAGTCGCTTGCTTAGTGACTTCTACCGTTTTTTGTACGGATGAGTTGGCATTGTTTACCGTGATATTAAAGTTCTGGACAATGTTATTGGTCACAGAAAACTGTTTGCACATGTCTTTGGTAGATTGTGATGCTGAATCGCCACGCTCAGTAATTCTAGACATTTCATCAGCCAAGGCTTTGGCATTGCGTTCAGCATTTTGTGAGTCAATTACGATGACTAAGCGGGATTCTTGCGTCATGTTCACTTTCCTTTAGGCAATAAAAAAACCACCCGAAGGCGGTCATATGTTGGATATAAAAAACCCGCTTTCACGGGCTTAAATTTCAAAATATTCTATCGAAAAATTTATCTTGCTTTGGATACAGAGTACGTTCCCTCATAAAAATTACCTTGGGTTCCTGTTTCTTTGTATTCACAACTTAAAGCTACAGGATGAGTTAGTTTATTATTTTTATTATTAATCAAATATGTTGCTCCATACACGATATGTGGTGAATCCTCTGCTAAATCCCAAGGCATACCTTTGCCATTATGCCATTGCTTATTTGGGAATTTAGAATCCAACCAGTTGATGCATTGTTTCATTGTTGGAAACTTTTTAGTTTCTTGCTTTTCAATCCTTGATTCAGCGCTTACAGTTAATGTAAACATCAGAGATATAACACCAATAATAATCTTTTTCATAAAAAGCACCCTCTTAAATCAGTGCCTAATTTAGCAAACGGTTTTATTGAAGTCATTAAAAAACCCACTTTAAGTGGGTTTCATATACTCAGCTAATGATCCAAATAAAGAAAATTAGTGCAAAAAATCCAATGACTCCGGCAATTATCCATTCAGATTTTGGATAACCCAATAAGTTATCTGGATTATTATAATCTTGCTCTTTTCTTGCAGATTCTTTTTTATAGCTAGAAAACTTTGAGTATGAAAGTCCAGTTCCAGGCAATCCTGTAGTGGTCTTTACCCCCTTCTTTCCAACATTAACTCTGGCACCATTTTTTCCAATAGATAGACTACTTACACCTTTTTTAGTGATATTCACTTTCACTCCAGGCGCTATCTTTAAACTCTTCCTAAAATTAAGCCCCATATTAGCACCTATCTAGAACACACCTTTTTAGAAGCACTGATTGAACCATCATTGCATACAAATTTCTTTCCATCACAATGACTAATTCCACCTTTTTTACCAGAGCAAGGCTGTCTGCCTTTACCAGCTTCAGCTAAATTAATTGTACTTAAAACTAATAATATGGTTAAAATGACCTGTTTCATAACACACCCCTTATAAAATAAAATTATAATTTATCAAATGATCAAATTAAAATCATTAAAAAACTCTTAATTTAATTATTCCCATATCTATTAGTCTGACAACCATAAGTAGTATTACAAGATCCATTGTAATATCCTCCTTGGCTATCATTACCATTGTAGTATGTTGTATTACCTACTTTATTCGTATTGTGATTCCAGCGATTCCCATCTTTATCATAACCGCTTGTATTAGACTGATTGCCATAGCGATTAGTAGTTTGGGACCATGACTCCCCCGTTCTATAATTATTTGCTTGAACTTGAGTAGTATTTCCATATTTAGAGATATTATAAGTGCTTCCTGTATTGTAATCAGTACAGGTCCTATATGTATCACCACCATAACAACTAGAGTTAGTTTTTGCGTTATATCCATTATTGTAATCAGCGTTAGCTAAAGTAGATGCTAAGACTGAAATAACAATTACCCCAAATAATTTTCTCATAATTACTTCCCCTGTTAATTTAAGAATGTATAGCATAATTCATTAGTAATAAAAAACCACCTAAAGGTGGTTTTTTCAAACTGAGCATCAGGCTTAAGGATTGATAAAATAGAAATACAAAGTGAGGGTCACTAGCAAAATACAGGCTAGATTTAGATAGAACCCAACCGTATTGAAGCTTTTTAAAAATTTAATAAGGTCCATAACTCACACATATAAATAAATGGTCACTTAAATCACAATAAAAGCATCATTTCACCCGATCAATGACACTTTTGACTTTCACCTTTTTATAGGCTTCTTCCAGAAACAGATCATCTAAAGCAAAGATGCATTCGTTAAAGATATGTGGACCAACGGGCAAATCATTATGCTCGACATAAACGTTAATGGCCTGCTGGTCTATTGAAAGTGGCATCCCCTGCTCATATCGTCTGGATCTGCAAATCGTGCTAAAGGCTAAGAGAATGGATTCAGCAGCATAGGATGATTCAGGTGGCTCAGGAATATGGCCACCTAAAAACTTGATTTGTTCGATTTCATGCGGCGATTTCGATGCGTACGTTTTCTGGTATTTGTAGAGCTCAATGACTTTCCCAGAATAACCGCCTTGTCTTTGTCTGCATTCTCCTGGATCTTCTGAGCTTCAGTTTTAATGAACAACCAGATGGCCACACCGATATCACCAAGGTTGAATAGCTTGGAAGCATTTTCGGCTGTGTATGGCATGTCAGTCTCTACAGTCTGGCCATTTACCACCTCAGCAAAAACTACGCCCTTCCAGTCTTCAATCAGATGCGCTGCACAGGCATCCATAAGCAGCTCATGGTAAAGCTTGTCAGCAGTATCCGTGGCCATCACGTCATAGCCTTTGGATGTAATCTGATTGCCGGCCCGTTCGATCGCTACCTGAAACGGTTTATAGGCAATGCCACGGATCTTGAATTCGGCCTGAACCTCACCTTTATCGTTCTTGAACTGGCACCACTTAGATGCTTCTGAACTTTTTACAATACCGACTTTTAACGCCATAACGACCTCTAAAATTTAAGCAATAAAAAAGCCCATGACACTGCATAGGCTTGGTTTTTAAGTTAGATGAATACTTGTGTACGCGCTCACTACACCAGAGCACGTACAATAGTTGGGCTGGTACGGACCTGGGCAAAGTTGATGTCTACCGTGATGATGTCATCACCGCCGCCGTCAGGATGATTGGCTTCCATGACTTCCAATTGAGGGAAATTCAAAGAGTACTTGCTACCTTTGTTATCGGTGATATCAAAGCCCAGTGTGAATACATCACGGGTTTTGATCGCATCGATCCAGGCAGCTGATGTCGCCGAGAACATGAAATTACCGTTTACACCGATATCCATCATCTTCTCTAAGTAGAACTCTGGCGTGAATTTGCCAGATCCAATACAGCGGATCGCTTCCAGGTTGTTATTAAAGTTAATGGTGAGTGACTGCAGACAAGCTTTACCTTGAATCGACTGGCCATTAATAAGCAGCTTCTCAACATTTGGCATGCTGACCACTGGACGACTTGAAGCCGGTACCGGATTGGTTACTGGATTCACTTGCTGACGGGTGAATGAGCTACCCACCAGGCCAAAGTTACCTGTGATTTTGCCCGTAGTTTGAATGGTGATTTCACCGGTATTGACCTGTACACCACGATAGATGAACACCTGGCCAACATCTTCATAGACTTTAACCAAGGTCAGCGATTTACGGATACCGCCGCCAAAGCTTAACGAATTGGCCGCCCAGTTATTGAAGGCCAGCACACTCAGGAATAAGTCAAAGGTACCAAGTGATAATTCAAATTCCAGCTGACCAGTCACCTCAGCTTCAGTCACCGAAGCGCCCTGGCGGAAACGTGAATCAACCACCTCATTACTTTGTTCTGTGGATACGTTTTCTGATAATCCATCGGTTACACGGCGAACGGTGTACCAGACCGGATTTGCTGGAGTGGTGCCGAGCACTGCCTCTTCACAAGCATATAACCGGATTTTTGCGCCTGAACTCATTTATTGTTCTCCAAATTTTAGGCATTAAAAAACCCGCTGTTTAGGCGGGCTATTAAAGTGATTCGTTTGTCTGTTCTTCTTTGATCTCAGGCGGTTCCACACCATCCATCGCGGCAGCTACGGCCTGAGCCAGATTAGTTGGCTGGAACTCGACAGGCGTTTCAGAAATGGCATCACCCATTTCATTAAGTAACTGCTCTTCCGAGATAGGCTCTTCATGTAAGCGGACATCAATCCAGCGACCTGCAGGTATATCGAGAGGATTGTCCAGGTCAGCCACGACTGCAGCAATCTCGAAGTCAAACTTGCGCTTGTAGGTTTTAATCGAGATATCGCCGTTCTCTAGTGTTTCATAGAGTACTGCGACGACAGTATTACCATTGGCATCTTTAGGGATCTCGATGTACCAGCCTTCCTGCGCTAAACCCAAGGATCCTTTAAGCAGATAATCACCAGTCCCTACACGCTCAAATGTGATTGGCTGTTCCTTCGCATCTTCATTCAACTCGATCGAGTTGGCATAGAGCTTTACAATTGGTGAGGCTGCCTTAATGAAACCATTGGCATCAACTGTGGTACTGGCTGTACTTAGAATTTTGAAGAAGCGTTGAACTGTTGCACTTCCGTTATTCAATGTTAGACAACCACAATAAATATCATGCCGCACATTCATCGGATAAAACATGGCATAGCCATTAGCAACACTTGTACTAAATGTGCTCATTGCAAACGTACCTGCAGGAAGACCATGTGCTGCCGAGTTATCACCTGTTGCGCGTCTACATAAACTTGTAACTTCACCTACGCTCAATGGTGGAGTTGAAACTACCACTGGGTTGTTATCGCCGATTCCGAAATCCCCAACCTTTAAAACCCGACCTGTAGTGGCATCTTCTCTTGAAGCTGTTAATGTGCCTTGTGCAGCATTACCCAGCCCAGTCACCTGCGTCCAGTCAGGTGTCAAATTTGGAATGCCTGAGGCAAATGGCAACATAAACTGCTGTTTACCTTGGGCAGCATTATAGGGATATGGACGATGCTCCCAGTTAAATTTAAAGACAAGATTGGCCATTATGCTGTCACTCCCTCAATGACCTGAAACGTCAAAGTTTCAGAATGTTGGGTTACACCGTTCACCACGGCCTTAAGATCCATCTGGACCAGTCCCAGTGGCCATGCTGCAGTACTGGCTCCCGACTTCATATTCAACCAGCCTTTCTGTGTAGCCTGATTTAATGCAGCACAGGTTAAAGTTGCCACGGCAGCACCAGTATCCAAAGCCTTAACCTGAGATGTAAAAGCATAGCCAGTCAGGTTAATCGCACGGCGTACATCATCGGGTGGAAATTGCAGAGCTTCATCCATATCGACGAGCTGCAAATTCAGGTTAAAGGTGTCACCGCGCTTAAAAACAAAATTGCTCATAAGTGATTCCTATAGACATAAAAAAACCACCGATGAGGTGGTAAGTGATAAAAAATATTCAAACTGGTTTAATTGATTTTATAGCCGATCGTTACGTTGTACTGGATGAAATCGCTATCCTTGCCTACATTGATGGCTTGTCCCTGCAGACATTCCAGATGCTCAATAGTGAAATACTCAAAATGAGCAAGTAATGCATCGCTGAGTTCTGTAATCGCCTTCTCTCCCGTATGGAGTCGGTCAAAGCATTGAATCATGATATTGCCAGTTCGTCGTGTACAAGGCTTGTCAGCTATACCTGAAATAAAGCTTGATCCACCAGCAATTGTTAAACGACACCACAGGCCGATTTTAGGCACTTTAAATTCTGGTGCATTCGGATACTGGATCCGCGATTGATCAATACCAGTGAAGCCCTGCATGCGAGCAATGATGGCTTGTCTTGCTTGTTCAAGTGTCATTGCCATATTAGCCACCGTACTTTTGAGAGATAAAGTTAAATGTGGTGCTATAGATGCCCTGAGGTGCTTGATCTGACCAGCCGTTTTCCAGACGTTCAGCATAAGGCTGATTGTTCTGGATATAGACCAGATTTCCCAGCTTGATTTTAACCGCCTGGACTGCAGCATCCTGATTGGCATTTACCTCAGGTTCACGAACACCCATATCAGCAGATCCAATAGAGACAATGTGAGAGGCACGATATGCACCGGTGTCGACTGGACTCGAAGCAACCAAGGATTGAACCGTATCCATTACAATGTTTTTTACATGCGCATCTGAATCGCTGACGACCTGCACGGCGAACTCAGTTGGCTTTTTTCCTTTCCAAGTCATTTTTCACCTATAAAAAAACCACCTTTTGGTGGTTTAGTCATTAGACTGAGACGAGGTTGATTTTCCAATCATTCCCAAATCTCTCATTTAAGTATTCAGTTATCAATGGATTAAATTTTTCCATCGAGCTTTCAGGCAACATAAATGCATTATTTCCAGTTGTTAATCCGAATCGAGTAATCCCATTCAAAGCATCATCTGAAGAAGTTGTATTTGTGAGAAATACTGTAGCCTTGCCATCTTTAATAAACTTTTCAATGCCTTTTAAATTTGGTGCTTTTTCTAAGGGTAAAGTGATTTGTATTATGTTGTACTTGCTGCGCTTAGAAGACTCAATAACATAATCAACACCCCTTCTCATCCCGTTGCTATAGTTTTGAACAGTTTCATCGGCCTCTTCAAAACTATTTATAACACCATATTTAACCGCTTCGTCTCTTGAGCTTGTTGTTGTAAGCCAACCATCTTCGCTAGGAACCAGATAATTATTAGAATCAATTAATTTAATGATATACCCCATTACATACTCCTTTTATATTTGTAGTGGGGTTATATCTCACTTTCCATAGTCAAAGCAAATACTTACACCTTTCTCAACTGACATTTCCAGATTGTTTCTGCCGGATCCTGCTGAATATGCATGACTCGAAAATTGCCCAGGGGTGTAAACCACTCATCATCAATCTTCGGTACCATGGTTACTTCATTCTGCAGAACAACCGCCTTTTTATCGGTGGCCAAGACTCCCAATGTCTGGATCTCATATTGATTGTATGAGCCAAACAAAACACCACGGCCAGAATAGTTCTCTTTAATCCCCTTATGCGTTTCAGTCAGAGGATCCCAATCAGCTTTGATGATTCGCTCACAAGAAAAGGATTGAACAGCATCTGCAAGATCTTCATTGAATGCCTCGGCAATATCTGCCTGCAGTTCATCACGTAGGCCCATTAGATCCTCCGGATAAAGAATACTGAAGAACGTTTAGTGAATGGCTTAATCAGATCCAGAATATATTGCTCAGTAGCATTCAGCTTTACTGATCCATCCTGGTATTCCTTTTCTGATTCGACCTCAGCTTTCACACGCTTACGTTTTAAGGCCTGTTCCTGCCCTTGGTAGAGCTCACCCTTCATAATGCCCTTAATGATCTCGTATGAAGCTATCTTTAATGCCTTTGGCACCAGTGTCACATCTTCATAAGTTTTTACATTTCGAGCAATCAGATAGGCTTCGGCCTTTTGCAAATAATCAGCCTTATCACTGTCAGATAAAGCATCAAAGCCTTGTACATGTTCAATCGCTTCTTGTTCAGTGATAAAGCTCATGGATTATTCCTTTGGCTCTTGTGGGATAAGTGACAGCAAGTCGTCTTTACGGGTAACGCCGTCAAATGAAATGCCTTTTTCGGTTAATACAGCTTTGATTTCATCGACCTTGAGGGTTGAATAATCAACAGGCTTATCCTGTTCCTGATTATCACCTGCAGTATGTTGATCATTTAAAGGTTGGTTATCACCTGTACCCATTTGATTCTGATCACCTGCACCGGCTTCCACCTCTGCAATACGCGCTTTCATTGCTTCAGGATTATTTTTGAATGCAATAAACTCACCTTTTACGCCTGCCAGCTGCTCTTCAAGTTCATTCACTTTTTGTTGTGTCATTTGTCGTTCCCGTGCTCGGTTAAATGATGAAAGTCCCATTTGAGGATCTCCAAAAAATTATTTAGGTTGCCTTCCCGTAATTACCGAAAGGCAAAATACTAAAGGCGGGTTATCCCGCCTTTTCGTTATTTGATCTTGTGCTTGAATGCCACGATCCGGATTTGTTTAGGATCGTATACACGCTCCCAGTTTGCGCCTTGGGCGATACCAGCATTGTTCGGTGCAATACCTGTCGCACCCGCCCATTTGATGCCGCGTGGATGTAATACAAAGTGACGGCGGTTAATCAAAATATCGGTACCAGCCAAGCTATCACGATCTGTTTCTACGCCAACTGGTGCACCAATATCCTGGAAGCCAATCGCACCTTGGCCAAACAGGAATGAAGTGAATACATCACCATCCACAGGCATCCCATCATCAACAATGACACGGCGGTCCATAAAGGTTTTGTACAACACCACACCATCCGCATCACGAACGGTTTCGATTAAACCTTGTTTGGCCAATGCTGCCATCGTTGCCGAATGCATTGAGATCGCCGTTAGTTTATCGACCGCATCTCCAAGCTTGTAAGATGCATCAACGAAAGATTGGCCATCAATCACTGCAGCTGCGCCAGCACCTGCCGAGATGTCATGCACGTTATCTTCCATGCTGGCTGCTCCAAACACGCCTTTAAGGGTATTTACGGTGAAGCCTTGGAACTCACGCGACCAGTAATCTGCTACAAGATCACCTACCGCACCCAGTGGATCGTCGCCTGATAATGCTTTAGCCAGATCATTTGCTCCCCAGGCTTTACCACGTGCATGCAAAATCGCAATATCCTGACCTGAAGTAATGTTGTTTACAGTGAGTGCTTTAGAATCTGACAGTACTTCTGACTCACCGCTTAAATCATTCCAGAAAGGCATGTTAACGGTGCTACCACCTTTACTACCGAAAGCGATCTCAACATCAGGATCCCCAACAATGCCGGATTGCCATAATGCAGATTTCTCTGCAGTTTTGTTTAATACGTATGGGGTGAATAGTTCAGGAACGATTACATCAGCAATTTTTGTTTCAGCCATTTGGCCTTCTCCTTAATTAAAATTTAATACCGTGTTTTGCAGCAAGCTCTTTAGCCAGCTGAGGATTTTCATTTCGTAATTGCGCAAGTTTAGTGAGATTCACCGAACCATCTGCTTTGAGGATGTCGACCTGCCCTTTTGTATTGGTACTACCTGGTGCACCAGTTCCGTTTGCTTTTGGCCAGAAATAAGGCTTTTGCTCGCGTAGGGATTCAACCCACTCTTTTGGTGACAATGGTGTCTTGCCATCTTTACCAATAATCACTTCACCGCTTTCGTCCACCGCTACCGCTTTGCCGTCTTCGTCTAGTACGAATTTAGACTGGGCAAGAAATGCGATATCTGCAGTTGCTTCTGGTAGTGCTTCAAGTTCAACAGCAGCTTGGACAATCTGGCCCTGCACGACTGATTGCTTAAATTTGTTGGCATAAGCTTCAGCATTGTTGGCTCGCGTTGTTTCGGCATTGAGCAAACGGGCATGCTCTTCACGCATCTTCTCGGTGCGCTTCTGAATCACCTCATTTACTTTGCCTTCAGCAATCAGCTTGGCTTCTTCGTCCTGGTCGAGTTGGGCAAATACTTTTTTCACAATTTCTGGATCGATACCTTCAAATTGTTTCTGCAGGCGTTGTAATTCGCGTTGAGCAGTCTTAGCGGCATCACGCTCGCTTTGTAGTGCAGACTTCAAACCCTTCGGATCTTCATAGCCTTCTAGATCAAGGCGAAACTTCCCGTTCTCCTCGACATACAAAGCACGATGTTCTTCTTTAATCTGATCCAATGAATCCACAATAAATGGCAATGACATGTTCAAACCTCTCGTTTGATTAAGTTGAGCCTTATCTCAAGGCAATAAAAAAGCGCCCTTAGGACGCTTGAATTGATAAATATTTAGAACTTTGTTGAGATTTACTGTTGTTGCAATTTTTCCTTAAGCAAATAACCCTCTAACGCCCAAATTTTATTGCGGGCATTTTCATACGCAACTTTCCGGCCAATTTCAGCATTAAAGTTTTCAGGGCTTGCACATGCAGATTCACCTGTAACCGTAAAACCATTTTTAAGTGTAATTACACAAAATGTCAGTAGGTCTAATTCCTGAGGAGTAATTACCACACGCTCCTCTTCAGGAAGATTGTTAAATTCTGCGGAACCAGTAATTGCTCCCACAAAACCATCACCTGCGGTAAAGTAGGCAACATGTTTAATAACTGAATCGATATGACCCGGTGTTAAGCGAGGTGCATTTAGCCCCTTACTTTGAATTTCATTTTCAATTTGTTGCTCGGTATTTGACATTTCTTTTACTCACAAAAAAGCACCCTTTTGGGTGCCTTACGGTTAATGAAAATAGTTAATCAGTTTCTTGCGTTTTGACTGTGACGCTCGTAAACACATAACGATCAGGCCGATCAATTTCGGAAACATCAGTAAAATTCAGGTAAATATCATGAATGTTTACTCCCGTTTCGATTTCAAACTTATTGACCAATTCTGCAATCTGAACAGTTAAAGCCTTTTCCAGCTCTTCCTTGCGTTTCTTACACTCCACTATCGATATATTTGACATTTGGAACCCTCTTTTAACTTTTTACAGTCCTAACTCTTTAAACTTTAGCTCATCCAGCCTTTTGAGATGTTCCAGTGTGTAAAGCTGCCCATCCGGATCAAAGAACTTATCAAAATCAAAATTCCCCTCTTTATAGAGCTTGTACCGTTTCGTGCCTAGCCACTCTTTCTGAAAGAAATCGTCCGTCTTCTTGAAGAACTCTTTGAACTTTGTGTTGGCATCAATCTGGCCGATCAGCTGCTCGCGTTCATCTTTGGGAATGTCCTTCACCCGACGTTCATCCATCACAAAAGGACGCTCACCAATTAATAGACCGTCTTTATCTACTGGTACCAGAATTGATCTACAGTTTGGATGAAGTGGCGGTATACGTATTTCAGGATCGCCAATTTTCCAGACCTTACCATCCAGAAACGCACACAGCTTTGATGTTCGCCCATCTAACGTAGCCACCAGCTTGACGTATTCAAAACCGAGCTGCTTAAAACTATCTAAATACGCCTGATTGGCTACATGGCTGCGGACAGTCCTCACCGTACGCTCTATATCTGCTTTGGAGGTACTTAAAA
>NZ_JBLVVH010000019.1:0-4446 GCF_051947995.1 Acinetobacter calcoaceticus
AATTTCCTGATTTGTCTTACCACTGCTGATCCCATCCCGTATGGCATACTCAACCTTTTGCCGGGCATTTTCAGCAATTTTAGACAGCAGATCATCAACCAGTGCACCGCCTACAAGTGGCGTTTTCTTGGCTGAAGAATAAAGCTTATTTCCGTTTGGCTTTTTGATCTTGCCACCGTATAGTCTGGTAGTGTAATTCGCCTCATAAACAGCCAAAGCTGCAGCTGATACGGCAAATACTTCAGGAATGGAAGTGCTTAAACTGACGAACCATTGAGATATGAGATCTCGAATCTCTTTAAGATTGTTTGTGGTGTATTGGCCACCAGCTAAAGCCACCTTCTCAGCATCTTTCAACTCATCCAGCAGATCCCGAAGCTTTGAAAGCATCGCATATGATTCTGAATCAAATAACCTGGTTAATTCATTCACCGATTGGGACGATGCCCGATATAAATATGCTTGGTGCTGAGTGAGTATCTCAATCAGATTTTTATGATCATTTGAAGCCATTTAGCCCCCTTACAACGGCAGACTATCCCGCTCTTCTTCAATACGTAGCAGTTCATCCTGATAATCATGTGACGGCAATTTACCCGTAGCGATATATTCCCAGTATGTTCTGAAAGAGTTTTTACCCTGCAGTGCACCTTCATAAAGTTGCTTGGCCAGATTGATATCATATTGCTGAACAATGAACTCAGGCTTCACCGTAAATGCGTATCTGGAAGGATCCAGCTTTAACCACTGAGCCGCATATTTAATGGCTTGTTCAATGGCTTCGGCAGCACACATCACAATACTGTGTAAGCTGGCATGCTGATCATCCTGACGTGCACGGCGGGCTTCACCTGATTCCTGGCTATTGGTATCAATCACCTTTGCACCAGCTTCAAGCGCCGAGTTTTTCTGTGCATCCATTTCTTTCTTGGTCATGTCGATGCCATCACCCGATATCTCTAAATAACCGCAGCTTGAATCCTTAGGTAGATCCCAAACGGCCATGACTCCAGTCACGCTGATATCGGTTCCATCATCCAATCCGCTGATCCATGGTTGTGGGTGCGCCGTATGGTGCAATGACTGATAATAATCTGCACTTAACTGGTAATACTTCAATGCAGCTTTGGCCATTGTCAGCAATGGTACCGAACCTACATCAGGTGAGTTGTCTGTGGTACCGCAGAATACAAAAGGCGTAAAGGAAAGCTGATTACCACCCAGATCCGGCGTTTTATCTTCGGGTAAAGCGCCATCAAATAACCGAACTGTTAAAGCGCCGTCCTGCATAGATAAAACACGATGCACGGTTTTAGTATCATGGCCAAACTCATCTTCGCTATTATCAAACTGCTCCTCGAGCACCAAAAGCTTGAGATCCTTACGACCACCAATGCTGTTCTCTTTCCAGTTAATGATTGATAGCGCGTCATACATGGCAAAATAAGGTACGCCGTCTCCATCTACGTCCACCAGCAAACCACAGCGACCGCATTCAAGCAGCTCTACACATACACGGATAAATAGCTGCTTTAACCCAAAACCATCATTGGTCGCGTTATTGATCAACCCCTTAAGCAAAGAACTTTCAATCACGATATCTGGCTCAAGTTTTGACACCAGACCGATCATGGTCCGTAATGAATCCTGAACCCATAGCGGATACTGGGCTCGGTTCACATATGCCTTATAGATCTCGCCTGTAGTATCACCCTGCTTCTCAGCCTCGATCATGCCAGCTGATTTAGGCAAATAACGAATAGTCGCCTGCTTGATCTGCTCTTCGCCAGCAACAGCATCGCGCATCATCTGCCAGCTTTTTTGTGCAGCAATATACTGCGGATGTTTATCAGTAACTGCCATAAAAACACCATAAAAAAGCACCTGTGATAGGTGCGTTGATTAATAAGACATACCGCCAATACGACGCCGTTTAAATACTTTCTGGATAATGATCGGGAACCGCTTGGCCAACGGATATCCACCGGCATCACCTACATGATCCAGCCCAGCGCTTTTATCCGGCATTCCGAATGAGTCATAAATCTGCTGCTCCAAGGTTGCGGTAAAGTTTGGACATTTATTGGTATTCACTTTAAGGTTTCGCTCACCTTCAGCATTCAGGATCTGCGAATTCACCGCATTGATCCGGTCTTTAATGCCAGGATTAACGCCGTTTACTTCTACTTTAAATCCGTTCTTCTTCAGGATTGCATGGTCCGACTCACTGAAACCTTTCGATGAAGTCGCTTGACCCGAGGCATCTGGTATCACAGTGATGTCATGCTCTGGAAAACGCTCCTTGATCAGATAACACATGGTCGGTGTGTCTCTCACTCCAACCAACTCATCCAGCGCTCTTGGCTTGCCTTCTCTAATAACATAAACCACGGCGGCCATCTTCAATACGTTAAAGTCCATACCGATGAGTAAAGGTTCATTTGGTGTAATTTCCTCATCCGTATGGTTGAGCGTACGGTCAAAGTCCGGATATACAGCACCACTGGTTAAGTTAACGAATTGCCCTTTCAGATAAGCCGAAATCAGTTGCGGTGGATAAGACTCATATAACGATGAAATATAGTCATCTGGTAGATTGGCTTCATTGTCATAGGTGGAAGCCTGAATCATTCCATACAGTGCCCTTTTAGCTGGTGTTGAATTGGCTTCTTTTACAAATTGCTCATAAGTAAACTTAAAGCCTTCAGGTGTGGTAGCAACATCAATACCATTTAGCAAACCCGCTTGTTTATATCGCATACGTGCAATGATCTTACGCCACGACTGCTGGGCCTTCAGCATCGCCATTACATCGAGCTCATCAATCAGCGCATGTCCAATCTTGAAACCGACAATCGTTGCCGGCTTTTCCATAGAGCGACATATGATTGTGGTCCGATATTGGCGACCATAATAAATATCCACTTCCTTATTGGTTTCATAAACCTTGGTTTTAAGTCCCCAGTCGAAGGCAACTTCATCAATTGTGGGAAAGAAGATATCCCGGATCTGAGGATATGTCGGTGCAAAGTAACCTAAAGGAACCTTAGGAAACTCCCAGGCTTTATTACATAAGCTTGAGCAGCCCACCCAAGTCTTTCCCGATCCAAACCCGGCGACAAAAGCCCGGAACTTCTTCTCCATTTGTAAAAAATTAGCCTGAGGCACATTTAGTGTCGGATTGATATTCGGCATCTTTTTTACTCGCATCTACAACCTGGATGGTTACTTTTACTGGTGTTGGATCGTCAGCACCTTCGCCGTCACCATTCCTGATTTTTTCGATCTCAAGCTGTTTTAATTCAAGATCCAGCAACTGCGCTGAATGGCCATGCATTTCATCCTTCACCTGCTTAATGATGTTCTGCTTAACGACCTTATTCTTGGTTGTGTCATACATCTTTTGCAGTTCATTAATACGAAATGACTTATTGGCCAGTGGAATATCAAAAACATTGTTCCTGAAATCTTCTCGTGTCTTTTCGAACAGTATCTTGAATTTCTTACTTAGATTTTTTCCAGCGGCTTTAGTCGGGTCGTAAAGTTGTACCTGTTTACGATCAATTTCAATGTTAAATTCTTGCTTGACAGCATCTGCAACCTGTTGAGGGGTATCCATACATGCAAGAGCTTGAACAATATAAATTTTCACTTGTTCTTTTAATGCAGCCATACCCCTACCTTTGTCTAGCTACGTCTAGCAAAATAGACAAAAAAAATGAGCCAAATGGCTCAACTGATTATGCAAGTACCACAGCACTTGGAAATTTTTACATCATTTACAAACGGCGCTTGCTTCGCCACTTCAACAAGTCGCTTCACGTCTTCGCTTGCTCCCCATCGTTTGACCACACCCACAAACTCTTCAACGTCATGGCCAGCAAGATAATGCTTTGGTAGCCCAGTCATATCGCTATAGATTGGCTCGCCGTCTTCCGGATCTCGTTCAACACCAATGTGATAAAGCTCATGTTCGATCAATGCACAAAAGTCACGATCTGAAGCTTGCTCACAAAAGCTAGCATCAATCGTAATGAGATATACCGGCACATAACCGAACCAGTCCCGCATCTGCTGCTCTTGTCGGGCTTTACGCCATCCGCTCTGGTTAAACATCACCTTTTCACACTGACCAAGCACCATGCGCTTTTTAGTTACACATGCTGATGATGCCCAGGCAAATGCAAGGAACTCTTCACTGTCATGGATGAGCTCTGCAATATGGTCATGATCCGGATTGTGGAGTGGTCCACCAATCGTTAGGAAATTATCAATTACCCACTGCATCAGATCTGGCGCCGGTGCTAAGCGGATCGCTTCATCCTCTTCTGCTTTATCCATCAATTCCGTCGGTGGAAATGGTCTGATCTGGCTCATTGAATTTATGCCTCTTTAAACTTTTAAGCCACTGATCAGCATGGCTCGCCTCAATCTGCGTTGGTCCTG
>NZ_JBLVVH010000002.1:0-139422 GCF_051947995.1 Acinetobacter calcoaceticus
CCGTGAAGGTGGTCGTACTGTAGGTGCTGGTGTTGTTGCTAAAGTAACTGCATAAGCCCAATACTGTGTTACACTCAAATCGGAAGCTTCGGCTTTCGATTTGCATAATAGGCTAGTAGTTCAATTGGTAGAGCGTCGGTCTCCAAAACCGAATGTTGGGGGTTCGAGTCCCTCCTGGCCTGCCACTTTTTTTTTATAAAAAAGCTTAATTCTGGCTGAGTTGTCATATAATAAGTCGCGAATTCTACGACGAGTAAAAAAATGTCGAATGATAAATCGCGTGACGCATTAAGCGACGCGCCAATCCCTCAAAGAAATAATGCTGCAGAAGTTGTAAGCGCTGGTTCTCCACTTGATGCTGTTTTGTGGTTGATTGCTATCGCTTTATTGATCGGTTCAGCATTGGTAAATCAACATTTACCTGCCTATTGGGCACCAGCAAATGATATTTGGGTGCGCGTTGGGGTAATTTTGGCTTGTATCGTCGTCGCTTTAGGTTTATTATACGCCACCCATCAAGGCAAAGGCTTTGTGCGTTTGTTGCAAGATGCGCGAATTGAACTGCGTCGAGTGACCTGGCCAACAAAACAAGAGACGATCACGACATCGTGGCAAGTGCTTTTGGTTGTGGTTGTTGCATCATTGGTTTTATGGTGTTTCGATTACGGGTTAGGTTGGTTTATTAAGTTAATTATCGGGTAAGAGTGCGATGAAACGTTGGTATATTATTCATGCCTATTCAGGTTTTGAAAAACAAGTGATGCGTTCACTTAATGACCGAATCCAGCGCAGCACTGTTGCTGATAGCTTTGGTGAAGTCCTTGTCCCTACTGAAGAAGTGGTGGAAATGAAGGATGGTAAGAAGCGTAAGTCTGAACGTAAATTCTTTCCTGGCTATGTGTTAGTCGAAATGGAAATGAATGATGATACTTGGCACATCGTTAAAGAGTGTCCAAAGGTTCTTGGTTTTATCGGTGGTACACCAGAAAAACCGGCACCTATTTCACAACGTGAAGCTGATGCGATTCTTGCGCGTGTACGTAATACTGGCGAAGCACCACGTCCTAAGACGATGTTTGAACCAGGTGAAGAATTGCTCGTTATTGACGGTCCGTTCACTGACTTTAAAGGAGTCGTGGAGGAAGTTCAGTACGATAAGTCACGTTTGACGTTGACGATTAATGTATTTAATCGACCAACTCAGGTTGAACTCGAGTTTCGCCAAGTCGAAAAAACGATTTAATCTGCCTAGGTTGATAAGCGCCCGATCTGATCGGGCATTGTTGTTCAAACACTTCGGTGTTGTTTAATTTTTTGGGGAGCCTAGCGGCGTCTGTACCCAGAGGTAATTTTCAATGGCTAAGAAGATTGACGGCTATATCAAGCTGCAAGTTCCAGCTGGTAAAGCGAATCCATCTCCACCAATTGGTCCTGCTTTAGGTCAACGTGGTGTAAACATCATGGCATTCTGTAAAGAATTCAATGCTGCTACACAAAAACTTGAAGTTGGTTTGCCAATTCCTGTCGTGATCACTGTGTACAACGATAAGTCGTTCACTTTCATCATGAAAACTCCACCTGCATCTATTCTTCTTAAGAAAGCTGCTGGTATTCAAAAGGGTTCTTCTGTACCTAACAAAACTAAAGTTGGTAAGTTGACTCGTGCTCAATTAGAAGAAATCGCGACTACTAAAGAACCAGACTTAACTGGTGCTGATTTAGACGCTCGTGTTCGTACCATCGCTGGTTCTGCACGTTCTATGGGCTTGGAAGTGGAGCTATAAGACATGGCAAAGTTAACTAAACGTCAAAAAGCCATTGCTGCTGCTGTAGAAGCAAACAAAGTTTACACTCTGGAAGAAGCAGTACAAGTTCTTAACAGCCTTCCAGCTGCGAAGTTCAAAGAATCTTTAGATATCGCTGTAAACCTTGGCGTAGACCCACGTAAATCTGATCAGGTTGTTCGTGGTGCGACGACTTTACCTGCAGGTACTGGTAAAACTGTACGTGTAGCTGTATTTGCTCAAGGTGCTGCTGCTGAAGCTGCGAAAGCTGCTGGTGCTGATATCGTTGGTTTTGATGACCTTGCTGAAAGCATTCAAGGTGGAAACCTTGATTTCGACGTAGTCATTGCTGCTCCTGATGCAATGCGCGTTGTTGGTAAGCTTGGTACGATTCTTGGTCCACGTGGCTTAATGCCAAACCCTAAAGTGGGTACAGTAACTCCTGATGTTGCTAGCGCGGTTAAGAATGCTAAATCTGGTCAAGCACGTTACCGTGTAGACAAAGCGGGTATCATCCACGCTGCGATCGGCCAACTTGGCTTTAGCGAAGAAGCTGTACGTCAAAACGTTGAAACTTTAATTGCAGACTTGAAAAAGTTGAAACCTGCAACGTCTAAAGGTGTATACGTTAAAAAGATCACTTTGAGCTCAACTATGGGCCCTGGTTTGATCGTTGACGTAAGCAACGTATCTAAGTAATTAGAAAGAATTTTAAAGCCTTAGGTTTTCTCTTTGAGAAAATCTAAGCAAACTTTGAATTGATAAATGAATATTTATCAGCGTCAAAGACCTCAGGCGAGAAACATTTTCGAATGTTTTTCTTAATCATCCAGTCTGAGTAGACGCGGTGGTGTGATTTATTCCTCCTCCGCGTGTAAGTCTGAATAGGGCTTACGAATTGGGAGTGCATCTGTTAAGGGTGCATAAATCACCGTTAGGAGGTTTTACGATGGCTCTTCTTATCGAAGACAAAAAACAGATCGTTGCAGAAGTAAACGAAGTTGCTTCTAAAGCGTTCTCTGCCGTTGTTGCTGACTACCAAGGCTTAACTGTAGAGCAATTAACAACACTTCGTGTTGAAGCTCGTAAGTTAGGTGTTACTACACGTATCGTGCGTAACACTTTGGCTAAGCGTTCATTCGAAGGTACTCAATTCGATATCTTGAATGACGACCTTGTTGGTCCAACAATTCTCGGTTTCTCTACTTCTGAAGACGACATGGGTGCAGCTGCACGCTTGTTCGAAGAATTTGCGAAAACTAACAAAGCATTTGAACTTAAAGCTGCTGCATTTGATGGCAAAGTTTATAAAGGTGCTGAAGTTAGCGTTATTGCGAACCTTCCGAACCAAGAGAAAGCGCTTACTATGCTTGCCTCTGTTCTTCAAGCTCCTATTTCGAAATTGGGTCGCCTCATTACAGCGCTCAAAGAGAAAAACGAGTCAGAAGCGGCTTAATCCTATTTTCACACCATTCAATATCCATTTGGAGTTATTCTCATGGCTTTAACTAACGAAGAAATCTTAAACGCAGTTGCTGAAAAAACAGTTCTTGAACTTGTTGAATTAATCTCTGCTTTCGAAGAGAAATTTAACGTATCTGCTGCTGCTGTAGCTGTTGCTGCTGCTCCAGGTGCTGGCGCTGCTGCTGCTGAAGAACAAACTGAATTCAACGTTGAGTTGACTTCTTTCGGTGCTAACAAAGTTGCTGTAATTAAAGCAGTACGTGAAGCTACTGGTCTTGGCCTTAAAGAAGCTAAAGATATGGTTGAAGGCGCTCCAGCTGTTCTTAAGGAAGGCGTTTCTAAAGAAGAAGGCGAAGAACTTAAGAAGAAGCTTGAAGAAGCTGGTGCTACAGTTACACTTAAGTAATTCTGTAGGGAGTCGGTTTTTTGATAATCGGCTCCAAAAAATGGCTGATGGCTCTTGGGTCATCAGCCTTTTTGCGTTACAATAATCGGCTCGTTTTTTGTTAGTTTTGCGTATAATTTGCATGTTATTTAAGCAAAACCAATAAAATCAAACGCTTACCAATATTTTTTTGCTTATAAAAATATTGTTAAGCGTTTTAATACCACTAAAAATTGCAGCATTTGTAAACAGTGGTGGCCATATCGGCCTGCGTAATTCCTTCTAAGCCCGTTCTGCAGGCGGGTTTAGTTTACTTTCCGAGGACTCCAGATGGCATACTCATATACCGAAAAGAAACGGATCCGTAAGAATTTTGGTAAATTGCCCCACGTAATGGAAGCACCGTACTTACTTTCGATTCAGGTCGATTCGTACCGTACATTCTTACAAGGCGGTAAAACACCAAAAAATCGCGAAGATATCGGTCTCCAAGCCGCATTTCGTTCAGTTTTTCCTATTGAAAGTTATTCTGGCAATGCTGCTTTAGAATTTGTTGAGTATAGCCTTGGTAAGCCTGAGTTTGACGTGCGTGAATGTATTTTACGTGGTTCAACTTATGCGGCACCAATGCGCGTAAAAATTCGTTTGATCATTAAAGATCGTGAAACGAAATCAATTAAAGACGTTCGTGAACAAGAAGTTTACATGGGTGAAATGCCACTCATGACCGATAACGGTACATTCGTTATTAACGGTACTGAGCGTGTAATCGTATCTCAGTTACACCGTTCACCGGGCGTATTCTTTGACCATGACAAGGGTAAAACCCACTCAAGCGGTAAAGTGTTGTATTCAGCACGTATTATTCCTTACCGTGGTTCATGGTTAGATTTTGAATTTGATGCAAAAGATTTAGTATTTGTACGTATTGACCGTCGTCGTAAATTATTGGCGACCGTGATCTTACGTGCCTTGAATTATACCAATGAACAAATTCTGAATTTGTTCTACGAAAAAGTACCTGTCTATCTTGACATGGGTAGCTATCAAATTGACCTCGTTCCAGATCGTTTACGCGGTGAAATGGCGCAATTTGATATCTTGGACAATGATGGTAAAACCATTGTTGAACAGGGTAAACGTATTAACGCACGTCACGTACGTCAAATGGAAGCTGCTAACTTAGCCAAGCTTTCTGTACCTGATGAATATTTATATGAGCGTATTACGGCTGAAGATATCACACTGAAAAGTGGCGATGTGATTCCTGCGAATACCGTGCTTAGCCATGAAGTGATGGTGAAGTTGGCTGAAGGTGGTGTTAAACAATTTAACATCCTGTTCACGAACGACATCGATCGTGGTCCTTTCGTTGCAGATACATTACGTGCAGATACGACTACTGGCCGTGAAGAAGCGCTGGTTGAAATCTATAAAGTCATGCGTCCAGGCGAGCCGCCAACGAAAGAAGCTGCTGAAAACTTATTCAACAACCTGTTCTTCTCTTCTGAGCGTTATGACCTTTCTCCAGTGGGTCGTATGAAGTTCAACCGTCGTTTGGGACGTCCTTACGAAGTGGGTACTGATCAGAAGTCACGTGAAGTTGAAGGTATTTTATCGCACGAAGATATCATTGATGTACTGCGTACATTGGTTGAAATCCGTAACGGTAAAGGTGAAGTCGACGATATCGATCACTTGGGTAACCGTCGTGTACGTTCTGTTGGTGAAATGACTGAAAACCAATTCCGTGTTGGTCTAGTTCGTGTTGAACGTGCTGTTAAAGAGCGTTTAAGCCAGGCAGAAACTGATAACTTGTCTCCACAAGATTTAATCAACGCGAAACCAGTTGCTGCTGCAATCAAAGAATTCTTTGGTTCAAGCCAGTTATCTCAGTTCATGGATCAAAACAACCCATTGTCTGAGATTACACACAAACGTCGTGTATCTGCACTTGGTCCTGGTGGTTTGACACGTGAACGCGCGGGCTTCGAAGTACGTGACGTACATCAAACTCACTATGGTCGTGTTTGTCCAATTGAAACACCTGAAGGTCCAAACATTGGTTTGATCAACTCGCTTTCTGTTTATGCAAAAGCGAATGACTTCGGTTTCTTGGAAACACCATACCGTAAAGTTGTAGACGGTCGTGTAACTGACGATGTTGAATATTTATCTGCAATTGAAGAAGTGGGTACTGTTATTGCACAGGCCGATTCTGCAGTAGATAAAGATGGCAACTTGACTGAAGAAATGGTTTCTGTACGTCATCAAGGTGAATTCGTACGTATGTCGCCTGAGCGCGTCACACATATGGACGTTTCTGCACAGCAGGTTGTTTCTGTTGCAGCATCATTGATTCCATTCCTTGAACACGATGATGCGAACCGTGCATTAATGGGTTCGAACATGCAACGTCAGGCTGTTCCTACATTGCGTGCTGACAAGCCGCTTGTTGGTACAGGTATGGAAGCAAACGTAGCGCGTGACTCGGGTGTGTGTGTGATCGCAAACCGTGGTGGTGCGATTGAATATGTTGATGCATCTCGTATCGTTATTCGTGTCAACGAAGATGAAATGATTGCGGGTGAAGCAGGTGTAGATATCTACAACCTGATCAAATACACACGTTCAAACCAGAATACCTGTATTAACCAAAATGTCATCGTGAACCTAGGCGACAAAGTTGCTCGTGGTGATATCTTGGCTGACGGTCCATCGACTGACATGGGTGAACTTGCGCTGGGTCAAAACATGCGCGTCGCGTTCATGACATGGAACGGTTATAACTATGAAGACTCGATCTTGCTTTCTGAGCGTGTACTTCAAGAAGACCGTTTAACCTCGATTCACATTCAGGAATTGTCATGTGTAGCACGTGATACCAAGTTAGGCGCAGAAGAAATTACTGCCGATATTCCTAACGTCGGTGAAGCTGCACTGTCTAAACTGGATGAGTCAGGTATTGTTTATATCGGTGCTGAAGTGACTGCGGGTGACATCCTTGTTGGTAAGGTAACGCCTAAAGGTGAGACTCAGTTAACCCCTGAAGAAAAATTACTTCGCGCAATCTTTGGTGAAAAAGCAGCTGACGTGAAAGACTCTTCTTTACGCGTTCCGTCTGGCACTAAAGGTACGGTGATTGACGTTCAAGTCTTCACTCGTGATGGTTTGGAAAAAGATGAACGTGCTCAAGCAATTGAGAAAGCTCAGCTTGATGCATACCGTAAAGACTTGAAAGAAGAATACAAAATCTTCGAAGAAGCAGCACGTGAACGTATTGTTCGTTTGTTGAAAGGTCAAGAATCTAACGGTGGTGGTTCAACTAAACGTGGCGATAAACTGACTGAAGACGTATTGTCTGGTTTAGAGCTGGTTGATTTACTTGAAATCCAGCCAAATGATGAAGCAATCGCTGAACGTTTAACTCAGATTCAAGTGTTCTTGAAAGAGAAGAGCTACGAGATTGACGAGAAGTTTGCTGAGAAGAAGCGTAAACTTTCTACAGGTGATGAATTAACAACGGGTGTATTGAAAGTTGTTAAGGTTTACCTTGCGGTTAAACGTCGTATCCAGCCTGGTGATAAGATGGCGGGTCGTCACGGTAACAAGGGTGTTGTATCAAACATCTTACCGGTTGAAGACATGCCACATGATGCCAATGGTGTACCAGTCGACATCGTATTGAACCCACTGGGTGTACCGTCACGTATGAACGTGGGTCAGATTCTTGAGACTCACTTGGGTATGGCGGCGAAAGGTCTTGGCGATAAAATCGAAAAAATGTTGAAAGAACAACGTACAGTGATTGAACTGCGTGAATTCTTAGACAAGATTTATAACAAGGTTGGTGGTGAGCAGGAAGAGCTGGATAGCTTGACTGACGCAGAAATCTTGGCGCTTTCAGGCAACTTACGTGCTGGTGTTCCATTGGCGACTCCTGTATTTGATGGTGCTGAAGAAAGCCAGATCAAAGACTTACTTGAATTGGCAGACATTTCACGTACCGGTCAAACGGTATTGTTTGATGGTCGTACCGGTGAACAGTTTGACCGTCCTGTAACTGTAGGTTACATGTACATGCTCAAACTGAACCACTTGGTTGATGACAAGATGCATGCGCGTTCAACTGGTTCTTACTCACTTGTTACCCAACAGCCGCTTGGTGGTAAAGCACAATTCGGTGGTCAGCGTTTCGGTGAGATGGAAGTATGGGCACTTGAAGCATACGGTGCAGCATATACTCTCCAAGAAATGCTTACTGTGAAGTCGGATGACGTCGAAGGCCGTACACGCATCTATAAGAATATTGTAGATGGTAACCATTATATGGATCCGGGTATGCCTGAATCGTTCAACGTATTGACCAAAGAGATCCGTTCTTTAGGTATCAACATTGAACTGAAAAATGGTGACTAAATCCCCCTATATCCCCCTTTATTAAGGGGGAAGTTCCCCTCTTTCTTAAAGAGGGGCTAGGGGAGATTCCAAATTTCAGTAAAAACAATATTTGTGACCCAGTCGGGAGAGCGTAGCTCCTCGACACACGGAGAAAAAAATTGAAAGACTTGCTCGATATCATGCGTAAGAAAACGGATTCAGAAGGTCATGCACCTATTGAATTTGACCGTATCCGTATTGGTCTTGCGTCACCAGAGATGATTAAGTCATGGTCTCACGGTGAAGTTAAAAAGCCTGAAACCATTAACTACCGTACGTTTAAACCTGAACGTGACGGTTTATTCTGTGCCAAAATCTTTGGTCCAGTAAAAGATTACGAATGCTTGTGTGGTAAATACAAGCGTATGAAATACAAAGGCGTCATTTGTGAAAAATGTGGCGTTGAAGTAACAACTGCTAAAGTTCGTCGTGAACGTATGGGTCACATCGAGCTTGCTTCTCCAGTTGCACACATTTGGTTCTTGAAATCATTACCGAGCCGTATCGGTTTACTTCTTGATATGACATTACGTGATATCGAGCGCGTATTGTATTTCGAATCTTATGTGGTTACTGATCCTGGTATGACTCCGTTTGAAAAGTATCAACTTTTAACAGACGAAGAATACTACAATGCACTTGAAGAACACGGTGATGAATTCACTGCGAAAATGGGTGCAGAAGCAGTTCAGGACTTATTAAAAGATATCGATCTTGAAGCCGAAATTGCACGTTTACGTGAAGAAATTCCACAAACAACCTCTGAGACGAAACTTAAAAAAGCGTCTAAGCGTTTGAAATTGATGGAAGCTTTCAAAGATTCGAACAACAAGCCTGAATGGATGGTGATGAACGTACTTCCTGTACTTCCACCAGACTTACGTCCGCTTGTACCACTTGAAGGTGGTCGTTTCGCGACTTCAGACTTGAACGATTTATACCGTCGTGTGATCAACCGTAACAACCGTTTGAAGCGTCTTCTTGACCTTGCTGCGCCGGACATCATCGTACGTAACGAAAAACGTATGTTACAAGAGTCTGTTGATGCGTTGCTTGATAACGGTCGTCGTGGTCGTGCAATTACAGGTTCGAACAAACGTCCATTGAAATCTTTGGCAGACATGATCAAAGGTAAACAAGGTCGTTTCCGTCAAAACTTGCTCGGTAAGCGTGTTGACTACTCTGGTCGTTCGGTGATTACCGTAGGTCCTACTTTACGTCTTCACCAATGTGGTCTTCCGAAGAAGATGGCACTTGAATTGTTCAAGCCATTCATTTTCGCAAAACTACAAGCCTCTGGCCAAGCAACAACCATTAAAGCTGCGAAGAAAATGGTTGAGCGTGAGACACCAGAAGTTTGGGACGTTCTAGCCTCTGTAATTCGTCAACATCCAGTGATGTTGAACCGTGCGCCAACACTTCACCGTCTAGGTCTTCAAGCATTTGAACCTATTCTGATCGAAGGTAAGGCAATCCGTCTTCACCCACTCGTCTGTGCTGCGTTCAACGCCGACTTCGATGGTGACCAAATGGCGGTACACGTTCCGTTGACATTGGAAGCGCAGCTTGAAGCACGTGCATTGATGATGTCTACAAACAACATCTTGTCACCTGCAAACGGTGAGCCAATCATCGTTCCTTCTCAGGACGTTGTCTTGGGTCTTTACTACATCACACGTGATGCGGTAAATGCCAAAGGTGAAGGCATGGTGTTTGCGGATACTCACGAAGTGAACCGTGCATTAGCAACGGGTAAAGTTGCAATCCATGCACGCGTAAAAGTACGTGTACACCAAACGGTGATTGATGAAAACGGTAACCGCGAAAAGCAAACCATCATTGTTGATACAACTCCTGGTCGTTGCTTGTTATGGGAAGTTGTTCCACAAGGTTTAAGCTTCGAATCGATCAACCTTGAGATGACCAAGAAAAACATCTCGAAGTTAATCAACTCTTGCTACCGTAAACTTGGTTTGAAAGATACTGTAATCTTCGCTGACCAATTGATGTATTTGGGCTTCCGTCAAGCGACGCGTTCAGGTGTATCTGTTGGTATGGAAGACATGTTGATTCCGCCAACCAAGCATACGATTATCGATAAAGCAGAAACCGAAGTTCGTGAAATCGAACAACAGTTCGAGCAAGGTTTCGTAACTGCAGGTGAGCGTTATAACAAAGTTGTCGATATCTGGGCGCGTACTAACGACCAGGTAGCGAAAGCGATGATGGATAACTTGTCTTATACCCTTGTGAAAAACAAACAAGGTGAAGACGAGAAACAGAAATCATTCAACTCGATTTATATGATGTCTGACTCGGGTGCCCGTGGTAGTGCGGCGCAGATCCGTCAGCTTGCTGGTATGCGTGGTTTGATGGCGAAGCCGGATGGCTCGATCATTGAGACCCCGATTAAAGCAAACTTCCGTGAAGGTTTGACGGTACTTCAGTACTTCATCTCGACACACGGTGCGCGTAAAGGTTTGGCCGATACCGCATTGAAAACTGCGAACTCTGGTTACTTGACACGTCGTCTTGTAGACGTAGCACAAGATTTGGTGATTACTGAATCTGACTGTGGTACTGCTGGCGGTTTGGTCATGACACCATTCATTCAAGGTGGTGACGTTATTGAACCATTACGCGATCGCGTATTGGGTCGTGTAACTGCTGAAGATGTACGTCGTGCATCTGATGATGAAGTGGTTCTTCCACGTGGTACCTTGATTGACGAGAAAATTGCTGCTCAGCTTGAAGAAGCGGGTGTCGATGAAGTTAAAGTACGTTCAGTTATCGCTTGTGAATCTACCTTCGGTGTATGTGCTCGTTGTTATGGTCGTGACCTTGCACGCGGTCACTTGGTGAACCCGGGTGAATCAGTGGGTGTAATGGCTGCACAATCAATTGGTGAGCCAGGTACACAGTTAACGATGCGTACCTTCCACGTGGGTGGTGCTGCGAGCCGAACTTCTGCTGCAAACAGTGTTCAAGTACGTAACAAAGGTACTGTACGTTTCCACAACGTGAAAACTGTACAACATGCCAAAGGTCACTTGGTCTCTGTTTCACGTTCAGGTGAAATTGGTATTGCCGATGACTTAGGTCGTGAGCGCGAGCGTTATAAACTTCCTTACGGTGCAAGCATCTTGTTGAAAGATGGTGAAGCTGTAGAAGCGGGCGGTATCGTAGCGACTTGGGATCCGCATACACATCCATTGGTCACAGAAGTTGCGGGTAAAGCGCGTTTCAGCCAGATCGCTGATGGCGTAACTGCAACATCGAAAACTGATGATGCAACAGGTATGACAACTGTTGAAATCTTGCCTGTAACAGCACGTCCTGCTTCTGGTAAAGATTTACGTCCTGCAATCGTGTTGGATACAACCGATGGCGGCGAACAGTTCTACTTCTTGCCACAAAACACAATCGTGACCGTTCGTGATGGCGAAACGATTGGTGTGGGTGACGTTATTGGTCGTGTACCACAAGAAACTTCACGTACTCGTGATATTACCGGTGGTCTGCCACGTGTAGCTGACTTGTTCGAAGCACGTAAGCCGAAAGAGCATGCAATCCTTGCAGAAGTATCAGGTGTTGTCAGCTTCGGTAAAGAGACCAAAGGTAAGAACCGTTTAGTGATTACTCCGGATGACGGTTCAGAGATCTACGAAGAGTTGATTCCAAAATGGCGTCAAATCAACGTGTTCGAAGGTGAGCATGTCAACCGTGGTGAAACCATTTCTGATGGTCCACAAAACCCACATGACATCTTACGCTTGAAAGGCGAAGTGGCATTGACTAACTACATCGTGAACGAAGTTCAAGACGTTTACCGTCTCCAAGGTGTAAAAATCAACGATAAGCACATTGAAGTAGTTGTACGTCAAATGTTGCGTAAAGTTGATATCACTGATGGCGGTGATACAAGCTTCATTAAGGGCGAACAAGTGGATTACATCCGCGTTGTTCAAGAGAACCAGGCTGTCTTGGCTCAGAACAAGTTCCCTGCGAAGTTTGAACGTCAATTGATGGGTATTACCAAAGCGTCGCTTTCTACTGACTCGTTCATCTCTGCTGCATCGTTCCAGGAAACCACACGTGTGTTAACTGAAGCGGCTGTAACCGGTAAAGAAGATGATTTACGTGGCTTGAAAGAGAACGTTGTTGTGGGTCGCTTGATCCCAGCGGGTACAGGTCTTGCGTATCACTTAGAGCGTCGTCGTCAAGAAGCGGAAGCTGCTGAATTTGAACTTCACAATGACTTTAGTGAAGTTGACCAAGCATTTAGCCAAGCGTTAAACTCAGACCAGTTCTAAGTCTTAGCGAATGAAAAAGGCACCTTCGGGTGCCTTTTTTTGTGGAAAAATGAAGCAGTTGTTACAAAAACACATTACAGCATCAGTATTTGATTACTTAATCAAAGTAAACAGTTCATTAAACAATACTATCCTATGCACATCTGAGAGAGGAGATGTTCGAATGAAAAAAATGATGATGATTGCTGGCGTAGGTTTGATGTCAACGACTTTATTTGTTGGTTGCCAAAATGCCAGCCCAGAAAGTAAACGTATTGGTTCTGCTGCGATTGGTGGTGGTGCAGGTGGTGCGGTAGGTAAGCACGTTGGTGGTAACCTTGGCGCTGGCCTTGGTGCTGCAATTGGTGCAGGTGTTGCTGCCAATGCGAAAGGTTCAAATAGTAAAAATACACGTAATAGCGCAATCGGTGCTGGCTTAGGTGCTGTGATCGGTGGCGCGGTATTGGGTGGTGACTCTGGCGCTGCGGTCGGTGGAGCATTAGGTGGTAGTGCTGGCTCTGCTTATGGCGAGAAAAAAGGCAAGTACTAAGCCCGCGCTTATATTTGCAGATGGCTGGGGAGATGATCTGAATACTTCAATCAGATCAACTCTCTAACTGTTATGCTATAAATGTTCCTCTCAGTGAGAAAGATGTCTTGCTGAGCGTGTTTCAAGAAAAACTATAATTTTTTAATCAATTTCATAACGCATGAATTGTATTGAAAACACACCAAGTTTTTGACGAGGTGTATCAAGATTATTTCTGTCCTTAATGAATTCAGAATGCTTTAGCCTCATACGCTACTTGCTCCCAAATCCTGTCTTTACAAAATACTAATCGATTGGGACAGAGTGATAACACAATGTGATCAAATTCCCCATAAAAGAAGATTATGCTTTTGGGTAGAGCATAAGAGAAGTGAGTATAGGCATGAAAAAAACAATCGGTTTGGTTTCAACTTTGATGTTATCGGCGGTAATGTTCACAGGCTGTCAAAATATGAGTGCCTCTGACCAGCGTATTGGTACCGCAGCGCTTGGTGGTGCTGTTGGTGGTGGTTTAGGTAACCACGTGGGCGGTGGTCTTGGTGCAGGTGTTGGTGCAGCTGCGGGTGCAGGTGTAGGTGCCAATGCAAAAGGCGCGAATAGCAGTTCTACAACCAGTAGTGCGATTGGTGCAGGTATCGGTTCTGTCGTAGGTAAAGCCATCTTTGGTGGTGACTCAGGTGCTGCGATTGGTGGTGCAATCGGTGGTGGTGCAGGTGCCGCCATTCAAGAGAAGAAAAGATAATTTCTGCCGATCAGATTCAAAAATGCCTGCACGTGTTGCAGGCATTTTTATTGCTATGGTTTTAACGAGGCTTTGGGCTTTTTACGCCGGATATAAAGTACCTTTTCGACTTCGGCAATACGCGTGCCGGCATCATCCACAATATTTAAGCTGTAATGCCGTAAAACCGGTTGGTGATTTTCTGCCAGCTGCTTAATTTCGGTGATTTCATTGGCATTCAGCTGGATCTCGGCATAAACGGTATTGCGGCCTGGCGCAATAAAATTAATTGTGGCACTTTTATCCCAGACAATATATTTATTGCCCAGATGATGGATCAGAATCAACATATAAAAAGGATCGACCATCGAATATAAACTACCGCCAAAATGCGTTCCGACCAGATTGCGATTGCGTCTGGTGAGTGGCATTTTAACCCGAATGTAGTAATCATCCAGATCAATGGTTTCAATCTCGATTCCCGCACCACGATAAGGGGAGTAGTGATTGAGCAGAAATCTGGAAATTGCCGGAATGGTTCGAATTTTTCTGAAAAAGTCTTTCATGGTCAATTTTTTTTCTTGCAACTCTATTCATACTCCATAAGTATCATTTTTAGTGTATCGCTGGCAATGGCTGTTTTATCACCAGGCCGATAGAAAACAAAATGGGAAAGAATTATGCAAACACAAGTAAAAACAGTAACCACATCGGATCAGCAAACACTCTGTGTCAAAACATGGGGCGATGAGAAAAACACGGCTTTGGTGCTGGTACATGGCTATCCAGATAATCAGGAAGTCTGGGAGCCGATCATTGAGCAACTGGTCAATGACTATTATGTGGTGACCTATGATGTACGTGGTGCCGGCTTATCGTCTATTCCGAAACGGATTAAGGACTACCGTTTGCCACGCTTGTCACTGGATTTACAGGAAGTTGTTGATCAGGTGTTACCGAATCGTAATTTCCATATGGCAGCACATGATTGGGGATCTTTGCAGTCTTGGGAATCTGCAACTGAACCAAAACTGAAAGGCCGCCTGTTGTCCTATACCACGATTTCAGGCCCTTGCTTGGATCATGCCTCATTTTATCTACGTGAAAAATTTAAAGCTGCGCCAAGCAATGTACTAAAAATGCTGACAAAATCCTGGTATATCGGGGCTTTTCATTTACCCCTGATTGCACCCACAGTATGGACCTTTTTTAGTCCTGAAAAATGGGGCAAGATTTTAAGTGGGTTAGAGAAAAAGCAAGATTTGCCATTAAATGCCAATATTGTCTCGGACGGCAAATACGGGATTAACCTGTATCGCGCCAACTTTATTCCGTCCTTGACTCAGCCACGCCAACGTTATGCACAATGTCCAGTTCAGGCCATCGTGTTAAAGCGCGATGCTTTTGTCAGCCCCGAGTACATTACCGAGTCGATGCCAAAATGGGTCGAAAACTTTGAATATACCGAACTGGATGCCAATCACTGGGCCGTGTTGAGTCAGCCCGAAAAAATTGCTGAACTGATCCGTCAGTTTGTCCAACGTCAGGCAGCTTAAGGCTTTAGTGGAATTATTAAGCTAAAAATCACTTAAGATTAGCGATAAT
The DNA here is from genome assembly GCF_051947995.1 of Acinetobacter calcoaceticus. GTDB lineage: Bacteria > Pseudomonadota > Gammaproteobacteria > Pseudomonadales > Moraxellaceae > Acinetobacter. The sequence continues at coordinate 15,242 of NZ_JBLVVH010000002.1, forward strand.
CAGGCGATATTTTCAGCTAGGTTTTGATGAATCTGCTAGAATGTCGCCTTTTCTTTGCTCCTAAATTTGTTCATGAATGCTGTCGTAATTGCGATTGCCGTGATGTTTATCCTGTCACTGGCACGAGTTTCTGTTGTTCTCACATTAGTGATTTCAGCCATTATTGGCGGCTTGGTCGCTGGTCTAAGTCTTTCTCAAACCGTCGAAGCATTTAATGCCGGCTTAGGCGATGGGGCTGAAGTTGCATTGGCTTATGCGGTGTTGGGTGCATTTGCATTGGCACTGTCCAAATCCGGATTGCCCGATTTGCTGGCGCATAAACTGATTGGTTTATTGGGGATGGAAGCAGGTAAAAATCAGCAGACCAAAGTGAAATATCTTTTGCTGACGATTTTACTGATTGCTGCGATTTTTTCCCAAAACCTGATTCCTGTTCACATTGCCTTTATTCCCGTTCTGGTTCCACCTTTGTTAAAAGTGATGAATCACTTGAAACTGGATCGTCGTGCGGCAGCATGTGTCATGACACTCGGTCTGGTCGGTACCTATATTTTCCTGCCTGTAGGCTTTGGTGCAATCTTCCTTGAACAGATTCTGATGGGCAATATCAACAAGATTGGCGCAGCCTATGGCTTGCACGTGGAACGTGGCATGATGCCAATCGGTATGGCAATTCCGGTATTAGGCATGGTGATTGGTACGCTGGTTGCGGTATTTATCAGCTATCGTAAGCCACGCATCTATGTTGATCGTTCAATTACGCCAGTTAAAACGATTGATCTGGATAAACCGTTAAAAGTGACGACGCAAGCAGAATATGATCTCAAAGCCGATGCTGAAGAGCTGAAACATGAAGCAGAAAACGTGCCTTATATTTCCAAGAAAACCATGTTTATGGCGCTGCTCGCGATTGGTTTAACCTTGGTTGCACAGCTCTATTCAGGTTCGATGATTCTGGGTGGTCTGGTCGGTTTTGCGGTGCTGTCTGCTTCGGGCATTTTTAAATGGCAAGATGCCGATGATGTGTTTGTGCAGGGCATGCGCATGATGGCGCTGGTCGGCTTTATCATGATCTCTGCGGCAGGTTTTGCTTCAGTGATGACGCATACAGGCGACATTACGCATCTGGTTAATGGTGTGGTGCATATCATTGGGGATAATCATGCGCTTGCGGCATTCCTGATGCTGTTCATCGGCTTGTTCGTGACCATCGGGATTGGTTCATCCTTCTCAAGCGTACCTGTACTGGCGGTGATCTATGTGCCATTGTGCGTACAGTTTGGCTTTTCTCCTTTGGCAACTATTGCCCTGATTGGAACAGCTGCTGCTTTAGGGGATGCAGGTTCACCAGCCTCCGATTCAACCTTGGGTCCAACAGCAGGTCTAGGGGTTGATGGTCAACATGATCACATTTGGGATACGGTTGTGCCTACATTTATACACTTTAATATCCCGCTACTCATTTTTGGCTGGATTGCAGCAATGGTTTTATAATCAGAAATGGCTCATTGATGAGCCATTTTTTTTCTTTATAAAGTGTGAATTAAATATAAAAATAATCATTAAATGACATTTTTTGTCGCTTTTTAAATCTAATTTTATAATGTGGTTTTAATATTAAGTTGTATGTGATTATATTTTTAAATCTGGCTTAATTTATTTTTAAATCTGATAAAAATACTAGGTTTTATAGTAATTTAAGTTGATTAAAATAGTCTGGATTAATGTTTATTACATATTTTAACAATTATATTTTATTAAGATTCAATGCATTATAAAGTAAATTAAAATAGTTGGAATTAATCTCTATTGCATAATGTAAATATGCGTGTTTATTATGTTGAACAAGAACATAAATTGTTAAAGAGGTTGTTTAAATGTTAAAGAAAGTTTTAGTTGTTGCTTTATTGGGGTTATCTTCAACTGCATTTGCAGGGGGCTTTCAGGTTAAATTTGGTGGAAGTGTAATTTCACCAACAGACGATACTGTGGTTGCGGGTGTTGGCACATTAAAGGCAGATCATGAATTTGCATTTACGCCATCGGTTGAATATTTCTTTGGTGATACGCCTTTTTCTGCAGAATTATTACTGGCGACACCGATTTCACATGACGTGTTATTAAATGGTGAAAAAGTAGCAAAGCTTAAACAATTGCCACCTACTGTCACTTTTAAATATAACTTTAAAAACTCTACCCGTTTCACACCCTATATTGGTGTAGGTGGCACAGCTTTTGTGACTTGGGATGAAGAAACAACAGGTGCTTTAGAAGGCGCAAAATTAAAAGTGAAAGAAGACTTTGGTTTTGCCGGCCAGATCGGTTTTAATTTCCAGCCTGCTGATGCAAAAAACTGGGGTGTATTCTTTGATGCACGTTATGCACAAATCAGTCCAGAAGTAAAATTAAATGGACAGAAGCTGACTGATCTAGACATCAATCCGATGGTATATACCTTAGGTTATAGCTATAAGTTCTAAGCGGAGCTTGCTCTTGAAAAGCCTCACGTTGTGAGGCTTTTTTATTTTTGCAATTCCCATATAAAACAGATACAGGCCTTACACAGAGAGTTTTGTATGCTGAAAAAATAATCTTAATAAAAGTGAGACCATCATCATGAAAAAACTAATGACTTCGATCTTATTGTTAATCCCCGCGTTATTTTTATCTCAGGCGCATGCGGCCAGTTATTCCTGTAAAGCAGCCAAGTTGAAAGTCGAGCAGCAAATCTGTAATGAACGCAGTCTCAATGATGCGGATGTGAGAATGGCAACGACCTATCAGATTATTTTACATGCCTTGCCAATGGGCGGACGTGATGCTGAAAAAGACAGACAATTTCAATGGTTAAAACAACGTAACTCTTGTGGTGCCAACACGCCGTGTATCAAACGTGCTTATGCGCAACGTCAACAGCAGCTTGATCAGCTGTTACAGGAGCGAGTATTGAGTCGAGGTCCGTTCTAATTATCGTTTTGTATATTTTTTACCTGAAAAATACGGTTCAAGGATTGAAAAAATTAAGATATACACCATTCATAAATCATTCCAAATAGATAAGCCTCACAGAAAGGAGTGATTTATGAGTGAACAAGTCGCACAAAATTATAGTTTCCAAGCTGAAGTTGCTCAGTTATTACATTTAGTGACGCATTCTCTGTATTCCAACCCTGAAATTTTCTTACGTGAATTGATTTCAAATGCGTCTGATGCGTGCGATAAGTTACGTTTCGAAGGGATTAATCATCCTGAATATTATGAAAATGATCCAGACCTGCATGTTCGTGTCACTTTAGATAAAGACAATAAAACCCTCACCATTTCGGATAACGGGATTGGCTTAAGCCAGCAAGAAGCGATTGATAATCTGGGAACCATTGCCAAGTCGGGCACCAAAGACTTTATGTCTAAACTGACCGGTGATCAAAAAGCCGATGCACAGTTGATTGGTCAGTTTGGTGTTGGTTTCTATTCAGGCTTTATCGTTGCGGACAAGATTACGGTGGAATCACGCCGTGCCGGTTTGGATGCAGCAGAAGGTGTGCGTTGGATTAGCGGTGGCACAGGCGAATTTGAAGTTCAAAGCATTAATAAAACCACACGTGGTACAGACATCATCCTGCACTTACGTGACGATGCGCTTGAATATCTAGAGTCGTGGAAAGTTAAACAAATCATCAATAAATATTCTGACCATATTAGCTTGCCTATCGAAATGCAAAAAGAAATCTGGCAAGAGGACGAAGTCGCTGAAGGTGAAGAAGCTAACGCTACAAGCGGCGGTAAGATGGTCAAGACCGATGAATGGGAAGCGATTAACTCGGCAAGCGCGCTGTGGACGCGTAACAAGAGTGAAATCACTGATGAGCAATACATCGAGTTTTATAAAAATCTAAGCCACGATTTTGCTGAACCGTTGGCATGGGCACATAACCGTGTTGAGGGGAGTACCGAATATACGCAATTATTGTATATTCCAAGTCAGGCCAAGCAGGATTTATTTACCCGTGAAGCCAAGGCGGGGATTAAGCTATATGTAAAACGTGTATTTATTCTGGATGAAGCGGATAACCTGATTCCGAACTACTTACGTTTCGTACAAGGTGTGGTCGATAGCGCTGATTTACCGCTCAATGTCAGCCGTGAATTACTACAAGAAAGCCGTGATGTAAAAACTATTCGTGAAGGGAATGCACGTCGTGTGCTGACTTTACTGGATGGTTTGGCAAAATCTGAAGATGAAAAAGACCAAGAGAAATTCAAGACTTTCTATACCGAGTTTGGTTCAGTATTGAAAGAAGGTTTGGGTGAGGATACCGGTAACCGCGAACGTATCTTAAAGCTATTACGTTATGCGACTTCAAACAATGATGACATTTCAACGTCTTTTGCTGACTATAAAGCACGTATGAAAGAAGGTCAGAAGGCGATTTACTACGTCACCGCAGAAAACCTGACTGCTGCGAAAAACTCGCCACAACTCGAAGTGTTCAAGAAGAAAGGTATTGAAGTTTTACTCATGGCGGACCGTGTCGATGAGTGGGCGATGAACTTCGTGTTTGAGTTTGATGGTACGCCGCTTCAGAACGTATCGAAGGGTGCAGTTGACTTGGGCGACCTGCAAGATGCTGAAGAGAAAAAAGCCTTAGAGCAGGCAGCAGAGCAGTTTAAACCGGTGGTCGAGCGTTTAAGTACCTCGTTAAAAGACAAGACTAAAGAAGTGCGTGTTACAACACGTCTGGTGGACTCTCCTGCATGTTTAGTTACCAGTGAAGGGGAGCTGTCTCCACAATTGATTCGTATGTTAAAACAGGCGGGTCAAGCGGTTCCTGAGATTAAACCAACATTGGAAATTAACCCTGAACATCCATTGGTGAAAAAATTGGAAAGTTCAGCGCAATTTGATGACCTTGCCAATGTGATCTTTGATCAGGCGGTGATTGCAGAAGGTGGTTTACCAGAAGATCCGGCAGCCTATGTTAAACGCATCAATAGCTTGTTGTTAAAATAAGCAATTTGATCAAGAAACCTCTGCTTCGGTAGAGGTTTTTTTATTGCTATGGATAACCTTAAAGTTATCCACAGTTGTGTCGATATTTTCATCAGAACTGTGCTTCAAAGCTCATCTGGTAACTAAAATGGTCCTCTTGTCTGGTGGCAGGAACATTTAAATAATTCAGATCATTCTGCATAAAAATCCAGTTGCGCCAAATGGGGCGACGCCAGGAAAAGTAGGGACCCCATTCATTGACGCGCAGTTCTCTATTTTCATATGCTCCTGTGCTGAAAATGCCATAACTCAGCTTATCCTGCGACAAGAAATGTAGTTGCTGGAAAGTACGATTGCTCCAGCTATAGTCGGTATCCTGTGTTTTAGAGACATTGAACTGGCTTGAAAGCCGGTTTTGATGCTGAAGTTTTTGGGTCAGATCAAGCGTGGTTTCGGCATAGTTTTTACTGCTGGAACCATAACGGAAAATTTGTGCCGTATTGAGTTGTAAACCTAAAGGCAAAGTCCAGTTCTTTTGGGCGAGAAACTGGATATAGATATCAGTATCTGAATTCGCACCCAGATCAAGATCGTTATTAAAAGGCAATAGGCTTGAAATGGTTGACCAGCTTGCACTCAGCGGATTTGCTGTCGCAAGCTTCTGCTGGCTGTGATGTTTGTTGTTTTTACCTAATTTTTTGACTGGTTGAGGCTGTTGAGCCCGTTGCCACAGGGTATCGTTGCCAAAAACAGCCATTAAATCTTGGGCAAGTTGTAGGTCAGCGGGACGAATCTCATTTTCTTCTGTACAACTGAAACTGGTTCTCGGTGAGTATTTGGCTCGAATAAGGGTTCTATGCTGCGTGATGGGTGGATGGGATCTACGGGCAGATAAAACCATTGGAAATAAAGGCATCAGCAGATCCCCCAGACACAGGTTTCCTACAATCAAAAAATACACAACCAGAGCGTATTGATGACGCATGCCATAAACAAGAACAATAAAAGAAGATGAGGGTAACAAGCAAAGCTTAAGGATTTATTGAAAGAAATATTATTTTTAAAAATAAAACTGCCCAAACGATGAATCATTTGGGCTTTTCGAGGCTGGCGTGAAATTTAGAATAAAGTTTCCAGACGCACAAAGGTACTCACGTAATGGTTACGATCTTCACGATGATCATTAAAATAGTTGAGATCACCTTGTACGTAGAACCATTCGCGCCACAGCGGTTGACGCCATGAGACAAACGGTCCCCAGTTATTTAAACGCAAGTCACTGTTGTTGTAGTAACCGCCCGTGTAAATGCCGTAATTGAAGGTATTGTGGGCGAAGAACTGGTGTTGACGGAAAATACGGTTGTCCCACCATAGATCATCATCCTGCTTATCGGCATAAGTTAGGCTGAACTGATTGGATAAGAAGGGCTGATTGGGACGTGCGTGAATCAGTTCAAGATTGGTGCGTAGATAGTTTTCACTTTTGCTGCCATATCGATAGATCTGTTCGGCATTAAAGCGGAAATCATTGCGTAAATCCCAATGTTTTTCAGCTCTTAAGCGTGCATAAATATCTGTGCCTGAGCGCACACCAAGATCGGCATCGGTCTCAAAGGGGAGTTTCTTGGAGAAGTTTGACCAACGTAAGGCCAGTGAGCCGTTACTGTCACGGGTCTGTTTAGAATCAAACTTTTTATTTGGATCCTGATTAGGCTGATTATTGGTGTTGCCGACATTATTCTTGAATTCATCGTCTAAGGTATCATCACCAAAAACCACGCTGACTTTTTTCTCGAGCGTCGGTAATTTAATCTTCCCGCGGATACGAGGCTTGACCTCAAAATTATCATATTCGTTCCAGTAATTATCCAGCATGACACGGATCGTTGCCGAAGCAGGATTGTCAGGATCGACCTCTCCAAACCAGTCATCAATTTTCACAGAGGTGTTATCTGCCCACTCACGGATGCGACGCTGCTTTTTGTCAAACCAGGTTTTATCCTCTGTCTCTGCCGTTGGCGGGACGGTGATTTTATCTGACTGTTCTGGAAAAATAGAGGGCGTAGCATCGACCAAACGTGGAATATAGTCCAGTGCATTTTCCGACGTATTTTGTGAGGTCGTATTTGGCTGTTGATCTTGCTGTTGCGGCGTGGTTTCTGCTTTTGCTGCACTGAACGTACCCATCGTCAAGGCAAACAAAACAAAAACGATACGCGATGGCACCATTTGCTGTAAATTATTCATAATAAAGACTTATATATTGTTCTTGGTTTAACTTTTGATGATTTAATGCTGAAAATCAAGCGGCAGTCACAAAAAGCAGCAATTTAACAGTACAAAAATGCTAAAGATCATAAGGATTTAGCGCAATAAAAAGCCATCATCCTAACGTCGCGTTGATTACGTACGTTGCAAATGATGGACTAAATTTGATCCGACTTTTGAATGGGTTTAGGATGATTCTACCGACATGCTATTTTCCAGCGCCTGATATAAATCATGCACCGAAATCGGTTGCGGTAATCGGCTAATGACCTGACGAATCAGTTGCCAAGTGTAACCATCGCTACGATCCAATAATAAATAGGGATAGGCCTGATCCTCACTGGAAAGTTTCACTCGTTCCAAGCCATGAATAATCCGTATTTTCTGCCGTTCCCGCAATAAAATCACAGGAGTGAAAAAGGTCGCAGAGGTTTCTTCAAATGGAATGAATTTTTGCGTATTGATAAATGATGCGGGAATATAGGGATAAACGCGTTGATCACGTTGCCACACCAAGGTTCCATTCATAATGCATTCATTAAACAGGCTTTCATGCTGATGGTAATGCTGTTTGAAATTGGCCCAACTGGTTTGATGAATCGAGCTGGTGCGGGTATGGCGCTGATCAGTATAGGCTTGCAGAATAGTGGTCGCATATTCCACGCTATGGGTACCCACCAGCACCACATAATGAGAAAACTGTCCCTGTGCATACAACTGCTCAGCCACAAAAATTTGTGCAGATTCCCAGATAGGTTGTGCTTCGTTTTCTGCTTTTAAATAGAGCCAGTCAATTTTGATATTCTGGTCAATGTCATTATGTAGATCGACCCGATACAAAGAGGGGAAGGTGCGTGCATCGATACGTTCCAGTCGGCAGATCAGGCCATCCAGATTAAAATCATTGAGTGCCAGTGGTTGTGCTTTATTCAGGTGAGGTGACGGCTTGGTACTTTGTCTAAACCCCGGTTTGATGCGGTTTTCAGTGTGTACTGGTGGTGTGATTGTTTCCGGAACGGTCCGGATTTTATCTTGAATAATCGCGTCAAGCTGGGATTGAAAGCTGGCTGTTTCTTGTTTGAGTCGTGCCAGTGCATCGGTGGAGGCTTGTTTGTCCTGATCGGATGTATGTTCATCCAGAGGTTGCAGAACTGGAATCAAATGCTGGAGTTCATGATCGGTTTTGACATATTCACGGGCATGATTTTGTAGCCATTGCAGTGCGTCTGTTGATGAGTTTAACCACGGACTTTTTAAAAATGATAAGGCTGGACGAATCACCCAGATTTGCCAGAGTTGTGCCTGACGTAATGCAGCCCAGCCCATATCTGCCGAAGCAAATAAGGCATTTTCCACCCGCCCCATGAAGTTATAAGTTCCGCGATAGGTCATGCTAAAACCATAGCGGGCTAAATCGTCAGCTGAAAACTCTTCGTTGAGTATGAATGCCTTGAATGGTGTCACTTGATCCTGAAATGCAGGATCGTCGCAAGATGCGCAAATATCTTTAATCCGTTGTTTTGATTTTGCTATTTCAAAAAGTGATGTTTTCTCATTTTTGAGCCCATCGATGAGATGTTTGAGCTCATCCACCAAAAGTGCTTTCTCTAATACGTCCATCTATTGTTTCCTTAGAGATAGGCTTGAGCCTGTTTCTTAAATAATGAATCAGTGCAAATTTGACCGTAGCTTTAAATCGTTCTGTATCAATTATTGTTGGTAAAGTCTATTTTCCCCTGCGACAAGCTGTGAGGTATCTCTCTATTCGACAGGCATTAAAAAAATCGAATAATGCGTATAACGCTTGAATTTTCATCACAAAAGATTGTCACTTTATGACGATTATAGAAGAAAACCAGACAAAATCTATAGCTTAAAAATGAGTAGAAAATCACATTCAAAGATTTTAAATCGAGATGTGGATCATGGTTTGTGTTTGAAAATAAAAACATTTTAAAATAATGAATCGGATATCCAGATCATTAAACAAAAAGACATCTATAAATTTATGCACGAGTTGTGACCAGTCTCACAGAAGCACAGGTGAAAAGCAGATCAAATAAAATATAGGAAAATATCCTCTGATGAATGGAGACAAAATAATCAGATTCTCAATGAGAAAAGGATGAAATAAGTGTTGGTTTTTCGAGTTTTAGTTATAAAAAAGCTGCCTTAATCACTTGATTAAAGCAACTGAATCTGGTGATTAAGGCTTGATTTCACATTGCTCATCATTACATTGAGCAGCGTCATCCTGCTCAATCTGCTCAGAAGAGGAGGATTGTGCCTGTTGCAAGGCTTGCAAGAAAATCTCACGTGGCTGGGCACCAGACAGCGCCAGTTTTTGATCAAACACAAAGAACGGTACGCCAGTGACATTCAACTGTTCACGTGCAATTTTTTCATCATGACGGACAAAATCTGCCAGTTCATCAGAATCCAGAACATACTCGACTTCAGCATTATCCAGACCGATACGTGATGCAATTTCTTCCACCACTTCACGTTCGCCAATGGCCAGACCTTCGGTCATATAAGCATGGAAGAATGCTTCTTCTGCTTCGTTGCCCAAGCCTTTACTCTGGGCAAGATGAATAATCCGATGCGCGTTGAAGCTGTTGCCAGAGTTGGCCTTTTGCCATTGAAAGTCAATGCCTTCAGCTGCTGCCATTGCTGCAACATTGCGCTCCATCTCTTCCATTTCCGCATAACTACGACCATATTTTTGAGCTAGGCGTTCGGTATTTGAGGTGTCATGCTTGGCTGGCGCGTCTGGGTCCAGCTCAAAGCTATGCCAGTGAATTTCCAGCTCGATGCCTGCTTGTTCTGCGACATGTTCAAGACGTTTTTTACCGATATAACAAAAAGGGCAGACCACATCTGACCAAATATCTACACGCATGGCGTATCTCTTCAATTCTCGTTAAACAGATAATAGGGGCGGAGACGATGAATTTAAAGCGATGAATATGTAATGCTGCGTTACGAGAACTGAAATAAAAATCATATAAAGGATTGTCTTTGATCGATTAAACTAAGATTTAGAACATAAAAAAATATAATGAATTTGGAGGCAACATGCGCCGTTTTTTATTATTTGTCCTTGTGGTGGTCCTTGGCATCGGTTCTTTTTTTCTTTATCAGCATCATTTACAGCAACGTGCCGCCAACAACAAACAGATGTTTGAAGTGGTGATGGCAGAGAAAATGCGTACGCTTTATGATCAGGCCCAAGACTGGAGCACGCCCTTACAACTGGATATTCATGATGATCGCTTATCTGGCGATTACAAGTTGATGTCAGAATTCCTGCTGAACTACTGGATGCAGAATGTTGAGGCACGTAATCGCTATCTACGTGAACTTAAAGCCGCGAACTGGGATACCTTTTTGGATGTGGAACGGCTGGATCGGGACCGAAAACAGGATTATAAAGAGACTGAACAGATGCTGGCGGATGTGCGGAAAGCATCCACTGAATATGAGCAAGCGCGACAACAGATTCAGTCCAGTTCCATGCAGCAGGCAAAAAGTCTGGCCATTCATAATGAAATGCGGCAGTCCCTACAGGCAAAACTGGAAAGTAACCTGAAAGCGGATAAAGCGCATGATATTTTCCCGATCGAACAGCAGATTATTGAAAAAGCACAAGCCATGTTTGACATGCTGAAAAAGCAGCAATGGCAAAGAAAAGACAAAATGATTCTTTTCCGTGAAACAGCGCAGGTGAAAAAATTTAATATGCTGTATCAGGATGTGCTGAAATTGAATAGCAAAATGGAGAAGATCAAGAAAAATAATGCAGAGGTACTGGAAGAAGAACTGTAATCCATATCACTGACTCAATACACATTGCATGCATAAAAGGCAGACGTCGAATATATGAATTTATGGCAGCTATTTCATAAAGTAAAACCATTTGTGCTCCCCTATAAATGGCTGGTTGCCGTGACCTTGCTGTTGACACTGATTGGTGCTCTCACTGCACAGGTCAATGCGTTGACCTTGCAATATGCGGTCGACCAGATCAATGCCGTAGTTGAATCAGGACAAGGGTTAGGTGCAGGCTGGCATATTCTGGTGACCATCAGTGTGATTCTGTTGAGTAAAGAGATCATCAATATCTTTATTCAGTTTGGACAAAAGTTCTTTGGTGAGAGACTCCGCATTCTGATTTCGCAGGATGTGGCGCAGTCGATCATCGTGAAATTTTTACAATATCGGCTGGCGTTTTTTACCCAGGACGATAATCAGGCTGGAAAGTTACAGACCCGTATTGATCGCGGGATTGGCTCGATCACCCGGCTGGTACAGATTTTCTTTATCGAGATTTTCCCGCTGTTCAGTAGTGCGCTGATTGCCTTGGGTTTGATGTTCTATGCCAATGTCTGGATTGGTCTGGTGGCGCTGTGTATTGTCCCGATTTATTTTTGGGTCACCTTTAAACAGGCGCAGAAACTTAGTGGCACGCGCCGTAATTTACGTGATGGGCGCGAGCGTAAAAGTCAGGGTATTTTAAGTATTATCAACTCGATCACCGTCATTAAATCCTTTAACCGTGAACAAATCGAAGCGGAAAAACAGCTGACGCTACAAAAACAGTTAACCGATCACCAGATGCGGACACGACAGCTTAGTTTCCTGTTCGAGGGCTTAAAAACCTTTATTGAACAGATCGGGGTGGTATTCATTATCATCCTCACCGCCTATTTTGTGCTGGTGGGTGATATGAGCATCGGCATGATCATGTTTCATATTCTGCTATTTAACAATGTCTCTGCGCCGATCCGGTCCTTGCACCGGATCTATGACGAAGTCAATGATGCGATGATTTATGCGGAAAGCTTTTTCAAGATACTGGAAGCGGATGATGAGGTAGAGACTTCGGGCCAGTTAAAACCCTCACCACTCACTGGCAAATTTGAGCTGAAACAGGTGAATTTTTCCTATCCGAATGGGTTTCATGCTTTGAAGGATATTAACCTGACCATCCAGCCCAATAAGATTACGGCTTTGGTTGGCTTGTCGGGAGCGGGGAAATCTACCCTGATCAGTCTATTGGATAAGTTTTATCTGCCGCAGTCGGGTGAAATTCTACTGAATGGCACCTCGTTAAATGATATCGATACCCAATATTTACGGGATCATATTGGTCTGGTATTGCAAAAAAATCATATTTTTCAGGGGACCATTGAGGAAAATATTCGTTATGGCAAGATGAATGCGACACAGGAAGAAATTATTGCTGCCGCGAAGAAAGCCTCGATTCATGAGCAGATTTTGAAATTACCGCAGGCCTATTTGTCTGATGCCTTGTTGCTTTCAGGTGGACAGCAGCAGCGGATTGCGATTGCCCGCATGTTCCTGAAAAATCCCCCAATTATTTTTTTGGATGAACCCACCGCAAGTCTGGATGCGATCGCAACTGAACAGATCAAACACAGTCTGGATGAGATCAAGCAGGGGCGGACGGTGATTATTATCTCACATAGCCTATCGCAGATTATTGATGCCGATTATACCTATGTGATGCAGGATGGCATGATCGTGGAACATGGTGAGCATCATCAGCTATACCAGCAGCAAGGTGTGTATAAAAACATCTTTGATGCGATGGCCAAAAGTCTGAATATTGAAAAAATTTCCAAGACTTTTGAAGGGGATGATGAAGAGGAAACCCATAGTTAATGAGGTTTCATCCCTATGCATTTAAATCGCTAAAAGAACATGGACAACATAACTCAGCTGCTCATTTTTTTAATTCGTAAATATTTTCATACGACTAAGGTATGGGGTTCGTTATTTCCATACTTCATTCGTTAGACCTATGGCCTGAAAAGGAAGTGCAATCACATCAAATGCAACGGCCAGCGGAAGCAGAGGAAGCTGTTGCAAAATTTCTTTACCGGAACGTTTCACCGTTCCACTTTTATAGTGGAGATATTGAATCTTGACATGATAGGGCTTGGATAAAGGCGTTAACTTCGCCAGATTATTTGCAGCAGGATAGACGTTACCTTCGAGTCGAAGATCAAATGTGGCAGGTCTTATTTTTTCCAGACAGCTACAGGGTTGAACGCCATATTGTTTAAAAAGAGCGGCTTCTTTGTCATTTAATTTTCCATTGGGTGGCGTATAAGAAAATCTAAAATTGCCGTAAAAACGCGGACTATCCTGTGCGGGTGCATTAAAATCCAGATCACGATCAATTTTGATGTATTCTGGATTGAGCTGGCTAATGAGCTGAACCAGTCCGCTACCTCCCTTATTGATCACGTAGCTATATTGTTTGCCTGCAATAACGATGCTGTCAGCAGGTTCATCGGGTAAGGTGGTAGCGGGCTTGCCGAACGCCACCACATCATCTTCAAGTACGGTAATCCATTCGTGCCCTGAGTCATATTTGGTAAATATATCTCTTGTTGAGTCACCAACCCGATCAGTTGCGCAAGCGCTAAGGAATAATGATGAACATAAGCTAAAAATTAAAATATTCTGATTTAAACCGTTGAAACGCATTTTTGTTTTTACTTTTCCAATAATTATAAAAAGGATAAATAAAAACTCCTATGAATGCGAGAACTTCCTTTATTTAATTCATCAGATGAAATGATAGGGCACGATTTAATCATTTGTTCAAATAATAGTGCGAATTGACCGTTTATCTGACCCTTACTGAATCCATTCTGACTTTGCTGTAGCCTATTTATATCTGCTTTTATTTAACTCACTATTTTCTTATGGATGAGGGATATTTGGAGCAAACAATGAATTTTCAAGAACAAGTAGCTTTGATCTCCCTGTTGATGATTACAAGCATGCCAATGGCTTATGCGCAAGAGGGTGAGGTGACGCCATTACCGACGATTAGGGTCATGGCTGAATCCGAGCTGCGCGAAGAGGTTGGATTTGTGCCTTATCAGGAAGATAAGCAAGTTCGTCAAGCACTGCAGCATCGTGTCTATAAAATTCACAATGACATACAGAATGCAGGTGTGACTGCAAGTCCGACCACCGTGAATTATCAGCCTACTGCGGCACAGCCGGACCTGTCCCAATATTCTCCGATTTTGCAGCAGTACATACTGGCTGTGGCATCAGGTTTTCAGTCGTCAGACCCGACCAATGGTCTTTTTAAAATGCTGGAGCCTTTGAATATTAACCGCGGTAATATTGACGGCATTCGCAATGGGACGATTAAAATCGATCTAGGCGATATTTTGAAATTGCAGCAACAGATTCGAGATGGATTAAATCCGCCACAGAATCCTTTATTGCCGCGTTAAAAATTTGTTCCTGGGAATAAAAAAATCCCCGCATAGTGCGGGGATTTTCTTTTATCTTAGTGTCGGTTAAACACGTTCGATAATAGTCGCGATACCTTGACCAAGACCGATACACATGGTCGCAAGACCGATTTGAGTATCTTGTTGTTCCATCACGTTCAACAATGTGGTTGTGATACGCGCACCAGAACAGCCCAATGGGTGACCCAATGCAATCGCACCACCATTCAAGTTGATGATGTCTTGCTTGTCATACACGCCTAAGCCTTTCATCACTGATAAGCCTTGAGCAGCAAATGCTTCGTTTAACTCGATAGTCTGGATATCCGCCATGGTTAAACCGGCACGCTTAAGCGCTTTTTGAGTTGCTGGTACTGGACCGTAACCCATGATCGCAGCGTCACAGCCTGCAATTGCCATTGAACGAATCACGGCACGTGGTTTTAAACCCAATGCTTGAGCACGTTCAGCAGACATCAATAACATTGCAGATGCGCCGTCAGAAAGCGCAGATGAAGTTGCTGCTGTTACTGAACCACCTTTAGGATCAAACACTGGTTTCAATGCTTTGAATGCTTCAATGTTGGCATCAGGACGAATCACTTCGTCGATGTCGCAAAGGATTTTGAAGCCGTTAGCATCATGACCTTCAACGCCCACGATTTCGTTTTTGAAACGACCTTCTTGAGTTGCAGCCCAAGCACGACGGTGAGATTCAACACCGAAAGCATCTTGCTCTTCACGCGAAATACCGTTCATACGGCCTAACATTTCAGCGGTTAAGCCCATCATGTTCGATGCTTTGGCATAGTGTTTAGATGCTTCTGGGTTAAGGTCGATGCCGTGCATCATACCAACGTGGCCCATGTGCTCTACACCACCGATGATGAAGATATCACCCTGGTTGGTTGCAATCTGTGCAGCAGCCGTGTGGATTGCTTGCATAGAAGAACCACACAGACGGTTGACTGTTTGGCCGCCCGCAGTTTTTGGAATATCAGCCAATAAACCAATGTTACGAGCAATGTTCATACCTTGCTCTAAAGTCTGGTTTACACAGCCCCAGATTACATCTTCAACTTCGTTGGTATCAAACTGGTTACGAGCAACAAGTGCACGTACTAATTCAGCAGATAAACTGTCGGCACGTACATTGCGGAACATACCGTTACGTGATTTGCCCATGGCAGAACGAACGCCATCAACAATCACAACGTCACGTGGATTTAAAGTAGCCATTCACGTCGCTCCTTAACCGTAGAATTTTGTGTTGTTAGCAGCCATGTCACGCAACATTTGTGGCGCTTCATAAGCCTTACCTAAGTGTGCATATTTGTCGCAAAGCGCAACGTATTCAGCAACACCTGTTTGGTCGATGTAACGGCATGGACCACCGCGGAATGGAGGGAAACCAACGCCCATGATCATTGCCATGTCAGCTTCAGATGCTGTTGCAACGATCTTGTCTTCTAGGCAACGAACAGTTTCGTTACAGAAAGCAAGCATCATGCGGTCAATGATTTCCTGGTTGTCAAACTCACGTTTTTCACCAGTCACGAAAGGTGCAATGATTTCGTAAGCTGTTGGATCAACAGTTTTTACTTTCTTGCCTTTCTTATCTAATACGTATTTGTAGAAACCAACGTCATTCTTTTGACCAAGACGTTTTGCTTCGTACATCGCTTCGATAGAACCTTTGTAGTCTGGCTTCATACGGTCAGGGAAACCTTCAGCCATCACTTCAGCGCCATGAACACCTGTATCGATACCGACAACGTCGATCAGGTATGCAGGGCCCATCGGCCAGCCGAATTTCGCCATCACATTATCCACTTGCTGGAAATCCGCGCCGTCTTTTACAAGCAGGTCGAATGCACCGAAGTAAGGGAACAATACACGGTTCACCAAGAAACCTGGGCAGTCGTTAACAACGATTGGGGTTTTACCCATTTTCTGAGCAAGAACAACGGTGGTTGCAATCGCTTCATCAGATGTTTTCTCACCACGAATGACTTCTACCAGTGGCATCATGTGTACCGGGTTGAAGAAGTGCATACCCACAAAGTTTTCAGGACGTTGTAATGCTTTCGCTAAACGTGTGATTGAAATCGTTGAGGTGTTAGACGCGATAATCGTGTTTTCACGAACATGCTTTTCAGTATCAGCAAGCACAATTTCTTTAACTTTTGGATTTTCAGTCACCGCTTCGATCACGATATCCACTTCTTTAAACTCGTCATAGCTTAAAGTTGGACGGATGCGAGCCAGTGTTTCACCCATTTGCGCAGGTTTCATTTTCTTGCGTTCAACTTGCTTAGTGAGCAAGCCATTCGCTTCTTTCATACCGAGTGCAAGCTGTGGGTTACCAATGTCTTTCATGATGATTGGTGTGCCTTTGCTTGCCGCTTGGTAAGCAATACCACCACCCATGATACCAGCGCCGAGTACAGCGGCTTGGTTCACCGGATGAGCGCCTTTCTCATATTTTTTCGCAGTTTTCTTCACTACTTGGTCATTGATGAATAATCCGATCAATGCACCTGCTTGTGGCGTAATGGCTGCTTTTGCAAAACCTTGTGCTTCAGCTTTTAACGCATCATCACGGGTTGAGCTTGCGCCTGCTTGTAAAGAATCAAGCAATAATTTTGGCGCAGGGTATTGAGCCGGGTTTGCTTTCGCAAGGACCGCACCTTTCGCCGTATTGAACGCCATCATTTGTTCAAGTGGGTTCAACTTGATGGCATCTAATTTTTCTTGACGCTTTGCTTTCCAGTTTAAACGGCCAGCAATGGCTTGTTTAACGAGATCAACCGCAGCTTCTTGAAGTTTGTCAGCAGCAACAACCGCATCTACAGCACCGTCTTTCAATGCAGCAGCTGGTTTTTTCGGATTCGCCATTGCCATCCATTCAACGGCATTGTCGATACCGATTAAACGGCTTAAACGTACGCTACCACCGAAACCAGGATAGATACCCAATTTGATTTCTGGTAAGCCGACTTGTGCTTGTTCTGACATCACACGGTAGTCACACACCAAGCACATTTCAAAACCGCCACCCAACGCTGTACCATTAATTGCAGCAACTTTAGGTAGATCTAAATCTTCGAAACTGTTGAAGATTTCATGTACAGGCATAAGCCAATCAACAATTGCTTGCTCACCCGCAGCGAAGTTGTCGCCAAATTCAGTAATGTCAGCACCAACGATAAAAGTTGATTTGCCAGAAGTTACGACTAAGCCTTTAATATCGTTATTGGCTTTCACTGCAGCAATTGCTGCTTGGAAGTCTTCGATGGTTGCACGGTTAAACTTGTTAACCGACTCACCTTGTAAGTCAAAGCGGAATTCTGCAATTCCGTCCGCAAGCATTTGGACGGTAATGGCATTGCCAGCGTGGATCATGCCTGATCTCCCTTGTTGTGGAGGATTCTAAGTGGATGTCATAAAGCATATGTGCAGTTTCAGCACATAAAAAAGCTTCGCTAATCTTACGATAACTATATCCAAAAAGGACATAACAAGTTGTATCAAGCCGTGACGCTAGGGTCATCATTTGTTTTTGCGCTTCTATGTTTGATTTTATCTATTTGAAAAAAATAGTTTTTAATTATTGATTGTTCATTTTATTGAGACTTTTGTGAGGTCTTATTTATCGCGTAAAAAATCGCTGTGCTCTGTAAATATTTAACGGGTTTTAATTGTATGAATCAGACCTGTGAATTGGAAGTTATCTCTATAAATTTTGACTTTATCTCCATAACGGAAATATCAAACAAGCATTTTTATTAAACAAGTCAGGACAATTTTTAAACGGCAGACAGAAAGACTTGTCTATTTTTTTATCTTTGGATAAGCTTATTGTTATAAAAATGTTTAAGAAAGTAATATTATGTTAAAAATCAAATTTGTTGTATTGGTGATGCTTCCCTTGATGTTGAGCGCATGTGGAGGAGGTGGGTCTTCATCGAGCAGTACTGGCTCAAACTCCAGTAGTAATAATAATTCTAACTCTAACTCTAACTCTAACGAAGTTAAGGCTGAACTTTTTTCGAATGGAGACGCTAAATTATTTAGTTATTCAATTGATATTGATTATGATCAAGAGAAGTTAAATTTTGATAAGTCTGAATTGACCATTCAAAAGGCGATTTTGCTTGAAAAAACAAAAAATCCAATTTTTTATAATCATTATGTCACTCAAAAAGATGGATTATATGTTCCCGAAACTGAACAAAGCTACGATGCTAATCGCGGTATACGCGATAGCTTTATTCATTCAATGACTCCAACAACATGGGTAACTTCACCCTATAATCAGGCGGGCTTTAAAGATTTAAAATTTACTCGGAAGGTACAGGAAATTGATCTTCAAGGTTTAAGAGTTGTTGATCAGTTTGCGCCTGCATTGATCTCCATGTATGAGTTTGAAGTAAATAATGGCGGTGGCTCGCCGGCGCTCGATGCGGTATCTAGTCAATTGGTGAAGTTAACTGATCAATTCCCAAAAGGTGCTAAGTGCATACAGACACAAGCATTTAGCTCTAATCAGATGTTTTTCGAATTTGAACCTGATACTTCATTTGAAATTCCGAATGCGCGTATCTTACAGGATTGGGCTGATCAAGAGCTTACTGCAAATAGGACGACTCAAGCTGTACCAGATGTAGAGCTATGGGGGAAAATTAAAATAGGCTCGCTATTGAGTCGGAATGATGATCCATCAGCGCCTGACTATTATAATTTTGCGCTTGAATATCAGGGTAAGGTCTACCACGCATTTCCGCAAAAACCAGAATGGAAGACTGCTGAATTTGTAGAGGATTTGAAAAAACAATTTAGGGAGTCGGCATGGTTTAAAGGTGTCGTTAGTCCTTTAGGTAAAGTAAAAGAAGATCAATTTATGGCATTAGTGGATGCAAAAATGCGCAGCCAATGTGATTATTACAATGCAGAAGCAGCTAAATCTATGGATAGTGTTCTAAGTAAAGTCAAACAATAAATTCTATAAAGACAAGTATGGGAATCTCATGCTTGTCTATTAAAATTATGCAATTCTTGTTTGAATCAATCAATACGGTGTTAAAATAGCCCTGATTTTTTTAAAGCTAAAGCAATAGTCTATGATTAAGTGGATCATATTAGCGATTTTTATCATTTCTGCATTGTATATCCAGCGTCGTGGGAAAGTGAAACATTCGTTTTATCGTCAATTCTTTGACCATTCGACGATTCTCGCGCCGATTAACTTTCTGATGTACATGTTTTCCAAAGTGCCGAATCAGCCGTATATCGACACCCAGCATTTTAAGGATTTAAAAATCCTGGATGAAAACTGGGAAATGATTCGTGATGAAGCTAAAGCCTTGTATGACAAAGGTGGAATTAAAGCATCAAGTACTTATGATGACTTGGGCTTTAACTCGTTCTTTAAAACGGGCTGGAAACGTTTTTATTTGAAATGGTATGACTCTGCACATCCATCAGCAGCTGAGCTTTGCCCAAAAACTACGGCTTTATTAAAAACGTTGCCAACAATTAAAGCCGCCATGTTTACTGAACTCGCACCCGATAGCCGTCTGGTACGTCACCGTGATCCTTATGCAGGTTCATTACGTTACCATTTGGGCTTAATCACACCAAATGATGACCGCTGCTTTATTGATGTGGATGGTGAACGTTATTCTTGGCGTGATGGCGAAAGTGTCGTCTTCGATGAAACCTATATCCACTATGCTGAAAATACGACCGATCAAAACCGTATTATCTTCTTTGCCGATGTTGAGCGTCCATTAAAGACACATTTTATGGAAAAGTTTAATCACTGGTTTGGCAAAAAAGTGATGACGGCGGCGAGTTCACCCAATGAAGCGGGTGACCAGACAGGTGGTTTAAACAAAGCCTTTGGTTATATTTACCAAATCCGAATTAAAGCCAAAGCCTTGAAGAAGTCGAACCGTTCGCTGTACTACTTTTTGAAGTGGTTCATTATGCTAGGTTTGTTCTTCCTTATTTTTATTCGTCCTTATGTATTTTAAGTTCGAATTAAATCAACGCCCGTAAGGGCGTTTTTTTATGGGGGATTGCGATAAGATATTTTGAATCCATCAATATTATTTGGAAGCTCATATGCAAGTATTCCGTTCCAAAATCGACTGGTGATTTTGGGGTATCGTGATCGCAACCTCAGGCTTATTGCTGCAATTTTTGTGGACCATGTATATCAAGAGAACGATGCAGGAATATCCTGAACATGCACTACTTTATGTTTTAACTATTGCATTGTTATGGTGGCCAATTCTAAATACACGCTATATCGTGACAGAACAGCACTTAGTGATTCATTCAATGTTATTTAAGTGGCAGATCAACAGGTCAGACATTACCAAAATCTCAGAAAGTCATAACATCATTTCATCTGCTGCCTTATCTTTGGATCGTTTACGCATCGATTATCAGAAAATGGTGTGATAAGTCATATTCTGATTTCACCTAAAGATAAAGATGTTTTTTGCAAGGCACTTCATAAAACACCTTCAACCTCTAGATAAGCGTTTTACTTACAGGATATTCACATTTAAAACTTGAAAAAATCTGAGCAAGCATCACATCATGGGGGTAAACAGAGAAAACAGGCCTGCCGTGAACCCAAACGCTCGAGAACACATTGAAAAAATATTGGCGCATATGACCCAATTACCCGGTGTTTATAAAATGCTGGGTAAAGACGGTGAACTGCTATATGTGGGCAAAGCCAAAAACCTGAAAAACCGTGTCTCGAGCTACTTTGTAAAAACCATTGATCATCCGAAAACACAGGCTTTGGTGGCCCGTATTTATGATATTGAGTCGCTAGTGGTGCGCTCAGAAACGGAAGCATTATTACTCGAACAGAACCTGATTAAACTGCATCGTCCGCCCTACAATATTATGTTGCGGGATGATAAGTCTTATGTCTATATCTTTGTGTCTGCTGACAAACCCTATCCACGAATCGCCAGTGGGCGAGGCAAGGGCAAGCACCAGATTGGCAAGTTCTTTGGGCCTTATCCAAGTGCCTATAGTGCCAGAGATACCTTACTGGTTTTACAAAAATTATTTAATGTACGTCAGTGTGAAAACAGCTATTTTTCACAACGCAAACGCCCGTGTCTGCAATACCAGATTAAACGATGTACTGCGCCGTGTGTGGGTCTGATTAGCCCTGAAGATTATAAAGAAGATGTCGATAACTCGATCCGCTTCTTGCAAGGCGATACCAAAGAGCTGAATCAGGAACTGATCAGCAAAATGGAGCAGGCGGCAGAAGCGCTGGAATTTGAGAAAGCCGTGTTCTATCGCGATCGTTTAGGCTTATTGCGTGAAGTTCAGGCCCAGCAAGCGGTGTTTAAAATTAAGGGTGAGGCCGATATTCTGGCGATTGCCTATCAGGCAGGGGTAACTTGTGTCCAGATCATGCATGTGCGTAATGGACGGATGCTGGGCGGTAAAAGTTATTTCCCGGATATGCTGAGTGATGACTTGGGGCAGATGCTCAGTGATTTTATGGCGAATTTTTATTTTCAGGTGGCTGATGAAGTGCCGTCTGAACTGATTGTGAACATCGACATTCCTGACAAGGTTCAACTGGAAGAGGCGTTACAGCAAAGCTTTCATAAAAAGGTTCAGATCAAGCATAAAGTGCGTGAAACCCGGGCGGAATGGCTTGAGCTGGCGCAAATGAATGTCCAGCATGCGATTAAAGGTAAGTTGAGCAGTCATCTGGAACTGAATGAGCGTTTTCATCAACTAGAACAGGTAGTTGGCCGCCCGGTTGACCGGATTGAATGTTTTGATATCAGTCATACCATGGGCGAAGCACCGATTGCTTCTTGTGTGGTGTTCGATCAGGGCGGTGCCAGAAAACGTGATTATCGCCAGTTTGCCATTCAGGATATTACCGGTGGGGATGATTATGCAGCCATGCGTCAAGCGCTGATCCGTCGTTATAAAAAGAATATGCTGCCCGACTTACTATTGATTGACGGCGGTAAAGGGCAGTTGCATATGGCGATGGAGGTGATGCAGGAGCTACAGCTGGATGCCTTTATGATTGGGGTGTCTAAAGGTGAAGGGCGTAAGCCAGGGTTGGAAACCCTGCATTTTACTGATGGCACCAAGATCCAATTACCCGAAGATCATAAAGCCTTACATCTGATTCAACAGGTTCGTGATGAAGCCCATCGTTTTGCGATTACCAAACATCGCGCCAAGCGCGATAAACGTCGCAGCAGCTCGGTACTGGAAGCAATTCCTGGTTTGGGACCCAAACGTAGACGTGATCTGCTCACCCATTTTGGTGGCATTCAGGGGGTATTGAAAGCCTCTGAAAAAGAGTTGATGCTGGTTCCGGGTCTAGGTGAAGTGATGGCGCGAACAATTTATAAAATCTTGCATGAATAATAGGATCAATTGACTCAATCGTCCTGACACGGTTGTAGCAATGATCATTCACAAATCACGAAAAACGTTCAAAGATAGGATGTTTTGATCATGAAGGAAAAATGATGTCATTGCTTCCACTCTATCAGCAGGTTGAACAACAACAGTGGATTGATATCCCGTCAGGCTGGCTGCAAGGCCGTACCGTGTTTGGTGGACTGGTCGCAGGCATCCTGATCCAGAAAGCTTTAAGTATTGTGCAAGATGCAGCAAAGCAACTGCTCAGCTGTAATATCACGTTTGTGGGGCCTGTACAGCAGGGACAAGCAAAAATTACCGCGGAAGTCTTACGTGAAGGCAAGTCGGTGACTACGCTGGAAGTGAGATTGTGGCAAAACGAGGCTGTACAAAGTATCTTGATTGCCAGCTTCGGTTCAGCACGTGAATCCCGAATTCATGTCGAAAATTTGCCGCAGGTGCCTGATTATCCAACACCAGAGCAACTCGATAAAACCTTTTATGTTGAAGGCTTAATGCCTGAATGTTTACAGCATTTCGAACTGTGCTGGGCTGAAGGCAGCTATCCAATAGCAGGCAGTAAAGTGCCTGATTTCGGTGGATGGAGCCGTTTTTCACCCGATTTGCATCAGAACCGTGCCCTGCAGCTCCCTGATCTGTTTGCCTTGATGGATGTGTGGCCACCTGGCGTATTACCGATGTTTAAAACACCTGCACCCGCCAGTTCATTATCATGGCAAATTACTTATTTACATCCGGTGGCGGAGCAGGTGCAAGACTGGTTTAAATATAAAGTTGTGACCGAGTATGCAGAACATGGTTATTCCACCGAATATGCCTATCTGTGGAACCGTGAAAACCGTTTAATTGCGGTGCTTAGACAAACAGTTGCCGTTTTTGCCTAGTCGACACTGCGGTGCATTTCGTATAAAGTTGCCTACACATGAATACAATCTCAGCACATCCTTTGTGCAAACTGCATTTGATGCGAACAACATGGCGGTGTTTATGAGCACAGGGCAAATCCTGAACATTCCTAATATCTTAACCTTGGCACGTATTGCCCTGATTCCCGTGTTTTTGGTGATTGCTTACTGGCCACCAGCAATTGGAATTGCTGAGCATCATGGGGGAATGATGCGCCATATGGTACTGACGGCGATCTTTGTTCTGGCGGCAGTCACCGACTGGTTCGATGGTTATCTGGCAAGAACACTGAACCAGACCTCGGCCTTTGGGCGTTTTCTTGATCCAGTGGCAGACAAGTTAATGGTTGCAGCGGCCCTGATCGTTCTGGTGCAGTGGCAACCGACCATTTCCATGGCTTTTGCCGCAATTGTGATTATTTCCCGCGAGATTACCGTTTCTGCCTTACGTGAATGGATGGCAGAACTTGGGGCACGTACCAGTGTTGCAGTTTCAACGGTCGGAAAATATAAGACGGCTTTTCAGATGATCGCGATCAGTGTGTTCCTGTTGAACTGGAAACCGCTAGAAATCTGGGCCTATGCCTTGCTGTATGCTGCCGTGATTCTAACCTTATGGTCGATGTTTATTTATATGAAAGCGGCCTGGCCGTATTTAAAACAGCCCTAAGCCCTAGTTGAATACCAAAAAGCCTTCGATTGAGAGGGCTTTTTTATTGCCTGATGGATGGCGAGACAAGAAAAAAGCCCATAACAACGATGAGCTTAGTTCTCTGAGGAAAGTCATGCTCTTTTGGGAGAGTATGCTGAAGAACATAATCATCATATGAGAATTTGTTGCTATTTACAACCATGTAAAATGTAAATGTTTTTTAATATTCTCAAATTTGATTATTCTGATTTTCAGAAAGCGTGGCAAATTTATGCTCGATTTGAGAAGCATTGCTTTGTAGGATTTCGATGAGTTTTTGAATATTCAGAAAATCAAAGCGGTTCTTTGAGGCAACCAGGGTCAAGGCGATCGGGGCTTCTTTAGTTGAAAAGCGGATCGGCACCGAAAGACCACAGACCATTGGGTCAATTTCACCTTGTGATAAATAGAAGCCTTGTTTTTTAATTTTTCGCATCTGCTGCATAAATTCATCGGCATTATTGGCAAAACCTACTTGCGCCAGTTCCTGGGTAAACTGCTGATAATAAGCCTGAATCCGTTGTTTGGTTAGATGTGCAATCACAATTTTAGGGGAAGCGCCCACATAGACTGGTCGTGGGCATCCTCGACCATAGGAAATTAATTCAGCTTCCTTAAAGGTTTCGTGATGCAGATCGATACAGTAATCATGATTTAGATAAGTAAGTAAGCAGCATAGCTCGGTACGTTCTACGATATCACGCATAAACGGAATACTGATCTGAATCAGAGGATCAGTACTATGCGAAATATAATCGAGTACCGCAATTTTAGAGCCAAGGGTATAGTCACCCGAGGTGCCACTAATCCGCTTGAGAATATCGGCAGAAACCAGCTCTTTTAAATAACGATAGGCAGTGGGTTTGGAGAGACCAAGCTCATCACAAATGATATCGACATTGATAATCGGACGTGAAACTGAAAATAAATCCAGCACGGTGAGAATTTTACCAAAACTCGAAATTGCCATGATGCGTTGTCTACTCCTTGCCAAATAACGTGAAAACCGAACTTTTACTGCTTTATAACAGAAAAGACTTAAGTGGTGTATGGGATTTTAAAATTGCTCTTCTCCGATGAGGAAATAGAAGCTAATGCTGAGAAAACTTTAAAATATTAGATCCATTATTCTAAATTAAAATTAAAAATTATCAAATAGTGATAATTTATGTTGACTAATTCACTTTGTTTTGAAAAAATTAGCACCACAATGTCTTATTTGGATAATTATTTTTAGGGAAATCTCTCTAAACATACCAAGCACAAGCATTGTATATCACTCCCAATATCCAGTTTTATTCCTATCGATTGCCCTGATTTGAATTCTTCAGATCAGTCTGGACAAGTCGTCACATATTTATTGATGTGATGAGGATGAAACTGACTCTAAATTGAGACATGTTCATGCTATTTAAACAGTTGTTGGCTTTTAGACCGAGTCGACTCGACATCATCTTTGCGTGCAAAACATTTGTAGCGGGAATGCTGGCATTGTTTATCTCGTTTGAACTGGACCTGATCAATCCGATGTGGTCGATTGGTACCGTACTGATTATTGCCAATCCATATTCAGGAATGGTGTCTTCTAAATGTGTGTATCGTTTAGTGGGAACGGTTGCGGGGGCAATCATTGCCTTATTGCTAACACCGCATTTTATTAATACGCCGTGGCTATTTACCATTATCCTGTCTTTATGGGTCGGTTTTGCCTTGTATGTGTCCTTACTTGACCGCACACCGCGCAGTTATGTGTTCATGCTGGCGGGTTATTCCACGGCAATGATTGTCTATAACGCGATTACTTATATCGATACCTATAATATTTTTGATATTGCCATGGCACGGGTGCTGGAAATTTCTATTGGGGTGGTGGCCACCGCCGTGGTCTCAGCCACCTTTTTTCCGGTCCATGTCGGGGCCATGATCAAGCAGCGTGTCAATAAAACCCTGAATGATCTGGAAAATACCTTTGAGCGTTTGATTACCGCGCAGAAAGAACCAGAAAACTATACCCAGGTTTTATCGGTCATTACCCGCGATGCTTCCGATATTCATGCCTTGGCCGTGCATCTAGCTTATGAAAAAGGTGAGCTCAATGGCATGACCAAACCCTTGCAGGAAATGCTGCATCAGGTGTCTTTGGTGGTAGCGAATCTGGTGGCTTTGTCGCAACGGGTGAAACAGCTCGGGCAAATGCAATTGACCAGTTTGACCCCGCATTTAGATCGGCTTCGTCAGGATACTTTACGTTTTTTAAAGCAAGAACGGGGTTTAACACCAGCAGATTTACACACATTGCCTGATAGCTTTGAACAGGACTTTGCTGAGTTGATGTCGATTGCAACGCCTGAACAGCAAATTGTACTGGCAGCCTTGAAAATGGATGTGCGTCATTTTATTGCCAATATGCTGGCGGTAAAACTGATCTGGCAACAGATCCAGCAGGGTAAAAAAGACATACCCGCTGAAATTACCTCGATTACTACCAAGTATCCGAGTTTGCACCGCGATCATGGTATTGCCATTCGTGGCGGCATTAGTGCCGTGCTAATCACGTTTATTGTTACCGGTGCCTGGATTTTATCAGGCTGGAAAGCGGGTTTTATGATGGCGCAAATGGGTGCCATTACGGCCTGTATCCTGACCGCTCTGGATAATCCGGTGCCAGTACTCCGCATCTTTATCTGGGGCAGTATCGTTTCGGCAGGACTCGTATTTTTATACGCCTTTGGTATCTTCCCGCACGTCACTCACTTCTGGCAGTTGGCACTGGTATTGTTCCCAGTGTTTCTGGTGGCCGTGACCATGATGGCAAACCAGATGCTGATGCCAATTGGTATGGTCCTGGGCATTAACACCATGATGGGTTTGAACTTGCATAATCAGTACAGCATGGATGCCGTGTCTTATCTGGACAGTTCCTTTGCCATGGTCCTAGGGGTGATGGTGTCACTGATTGTGATTGATCTGGTACGAGCCGTTTCTCCGGATACCAGTGCGACACGGATTCTGGCCTTGCATTATCAGGCCATGCGACAGGCATTACATCTGTCTTACGGTAGTGACTTCAAGATTCATTTACGCAGCATGCTGGATCGTGTCGGTGTATTGAATACCAAGATGGTACAAAATCCAGAAATTAAAACAGCGATTCAAAATGCTTTGGTGGAAAGTAGCTCGATTGTGGATCTGGTGCGTTTACAGGAAATTAGCCAGAAATTGCCACAACTGCCAGAACTGCAACAAGAAGTGAATGCGTTGCAACAGCAGCTTACAACGTATTTTCAAACCCAAGAGAAGCAACTGTCGATCCATCATTTTCCAGCAGATATCGTACAGCAAATCGTGCGTTTGCAGCGTATTGCACCACAGATTGAAGATGCTCAATTACGTCAACGACTACTGATTTCGCTGAATAATATCTGCGAAAGCATTGGTCATATTTCCACAGAACAGCGCTATTCAGACATGTATGGCTTAGGTATATCTCATGGGTGAACTTAATCTTTATGGCATTTATATTCCGATTCTTTTGGTACAGGCCATTATTGCCTATGTCTTGTTTAAGCTTGCAGGTCCATGGCTTGATCGGCTGATCAGTAAGGGCTGGATTGCACTGCCGAGTATTTTTAATTTGTGCTTTTACTTGGGACTCTTGTTGCTGGTGCACGGATTATTTGTATGGTTTTGGGCTTAAGTGTTTTGAATAACGCATCTATGAAATTTAATGATTTAAAGATAAATGGTAAAGGTAACGAACATGAATGCATTTGATGTGAGAAAAGTCATACGTCCAATTGTATTACTTGTGGCGGTTCTGATCGCAGTGTATACGGTGGTGCATTTATGGAATTACTACAATGCTGCCCCGTGGACACGGGATGGCCGTATTCGTGGCGATGTGATTCAGGTAGCCTCCGATGTCAATGGGCTGGTTACCGAAGTGCTGGTACAGGACAACCAGACGGTGAAAAAGGGGCAGGTGCTGTTTAAAATCGATGTAGCACGTCAGGCGCTGGATGTGGAACAGGCCAAATCGGATTTAGCCAAAGCCAGAGCTGGTTTGGCACAGGCACATGCCAATCTGGCAGGAGCCAAAGCCAGTCTGGTCAAAACTGAAGCCAATATGAAACTGGCGGAGAAAAATGCCGCGCGTTATGCCAGCTTGATGGATGGTGCCATTTCCAAGCAAGAACAGGATCAAGTCTTTGCGACACGTGATCAAGCGATTGCAGAGAAAGAGCAACTGACTGCCAATATCGAACAGGCCAATGCTGCGATCCAGCAACAACAGGCCTTGATTGAGGTGGCCAATAGTACGCTGCATTTGGCCCAGTTGAATTTGCATCGTTCTGAAGTGGTTGCACCTGCGGATGGAACCTTATCGAACTTTGACTTACGTGTCGGTAACTATGTCAAGGTTGGGCAAGCCGTGGCGGCATTGTTAGACCGTCAGCAACTTTATGTGGTCGGTTATTTTGAAGAAACCAAACTCAACCGTATTCATGTCGGTGATGCTGCAACGGTACAGCTGATGGGTGATCGTCAACAGATTCGTGGTCATGTGCAGGGGATCGCTTCAGGGATTGAAGACCGTGAGCGTTCTGGCAGTTCAAATTTATTGGCGAATGTGAATCCAACCTTTAGCTGGGTACGTCTGGCGCAGCGTGTACCCGTAAAAATTGTACTGGATGAGCAACCGCATAATCCCTTGGCCTTTGTATCTGGGCGTACCGCGACCGTGAGAATTATTGAAAAATAATCCATGCGGTTCCCAAGTGGTCTAATTCATTCAAGAATGAGACAACAAAAAGCGGCATGGAACGCCGCTCAATGGTAAAAATGATGGTTTTCGCTAAGGGGTAATCCCGGCAGGATCGCGATACCAGCTTTGAATTAATAATGCAGCGGCAAAGCTATCTGCAGATAAACGCTTGGCCTGACCTTTGCTCTGATAAGATTCGAGTTCTTCTCTGGCTTCACGCGTGGTCAGACGTTCATCTACCATCCAGGTTTGGATATTGGTTTGATGACGTAAACGACGGGCGAATTTCCGTGCACGTGCCGACAGTTCAGATTCAGAGTCATCCATATTCAGCGGTAAGCCCACCAAAAATAAGGTCGGTTGCCATTCCTTGACGATTTTTAACAGTTTATCCCAGTCTGGAATACCATCTTTCATGGCAAATAAAGGCAGGGGATTGCTACTTTCAATCGTGGATTGTCCAATCGCCATCCCCATTTTCTGCGTACCAAAATCAAAGGCCATAATCGATTGAGCTGTTTGCATATCAGGCATGACCAATCTCGGATGCAAACCAGGTGCGATCTACGCCAATTTTTTTGTATGCCGCATCCCAACGGTCACCATAAGGCAGATTGAAAATCAGATCCATATCCGACTCACAGATCAGCCAGTCACCGCGGGTAATTTCTTCTTCCAGCTGGTTTTTGCTCCAGCTGGCATAACCCAAGGCGATTTGATAGCGACCCACCCCTTCATTATGCGCGATCGCGTCCAGAATATCCTTACTGGTGGTGATGCAGACGTTTTCGCCCACCGCAATAGAGGAGTGCCATGTCGGTTGACCGGTATGTAACACAAAACCTGCTTCCGGACGTAATGGACCACCCTGCAATACCGCATGCGGATGCACGTTATCGGCATCAATTTCTAAATCATTGAGTAATTCTTTGATCTGTAATTCAGATGGGCGATTGATGATAATGCCTTGAGCACCATCTTCGTCATGGCGAGCCACATAGATGACTGTATTGGCAAAGAAGTCATCGGCCATGTCGGGTGGAGCGATGAGACAACGGTGAGTTAGATATTGTTTCGTCACCTAGGCGGTTCTCCCTCAATGTATGATGTTGATCTGTGTATATAGGTTCTTTTTATCAACATACAAGAGTTAATCGGATTTCGCCAATTATTTTCTCATATTTTGTAGCTTTGCTCAGACAGACTGAAATTTTAGCTGTCGTAACTGTCTGGCATGTTGCAAAGTGGTCTCACTAATTTCAACGCCGCCCGACATGCGCGCCAGCTCTAAAATACGTTGCTCTTCACCCAGTTCGATAATGGTACTGCTGGCCGGATCCGTTTGTTGTTTCTTCACCAGCAGATGTTGGTCAGACTGTGCTGCAACCTGAGCCTGATGGGTGATACATAATAATTGGACATGCTGGGCGAGATCTGCCAGTAAGCGACCCACCACTTCAGCCGTCCCGCCACTGATCCCGACATCAATTTCGTCAAATACCAATACTTCAGCATCTGTCTTTTCCGCATTCATGACTTGCATGACCAGGGCAATACGTGACAACTCGCCCCCGGAAGCTACGCGTGCCAGCGGTTGAGGTGGAATGCCTTTATTGGCCGTAAATAGCAGCTGGATAAAGCTGAGTCCTTCTGCATTGGCAGGCTCTAAGGGTTCAAACTTAAATTCAAAATGCGCTTCAGGCAGTGCCAATGGTTTGACTTGTTCAGTGAGCTGTTTCGCTAATGGAATCGCTGCTGCACGACGAATGTCATCTAAATGCTGTGCTTTTTGCATAAAGTCCTGATAGGAGACTTCAACCTGCTCTGCCAGCGTTTCTGGATCTTCCAACTGATGTAGCTGTTCTAATTCGTGCTGCCAGCTTTCATATTCCTGCTTGAGTAATTCGGGTTGGGTGCGATGCTTGCGAGCCAAACGATGGAATACCTCCAACGTCGCATTCAGTTGTTCCATCCGCTCCGGATCAAAGCTTTGACGGTCAATAAATTGACGTAGGCTCGCCGTAGCATCATCGATTTCACTTTGGGCATTTAACAAAGCGTTATAGATATTGGCGAGCTGCTCACTACGGCCTGCATGAGACTCCAGGCGACGAATGATCGACGCGACTTCCTGGGTGATATTCTGTTCAGCTTCGTCTAAGACATTCAGGCTATAGCTACAGTCCTGCATGATATGTTCATGATGGCTGAGTCGATCAAACTCCTGTTCAATGTCCCGATAATCGGTTTGAACGACGTCTTCGAGTTCTTCAATCTGGGACTCGAGGTTCTGTATTTTCTGAATGCGTGTTGCCTGTGCATCCAACGCCGCTTGATGCTGGCGAATATTCTTTTGCCAGGTACTATAGGCTTCACGAACGGCATTCGAGGGTTCAGCAAAATTGTGATAACGATCCAGCCAGCGTTTTGGATAAGGCGGCTCTAATAACTGTTGCTGACTGTGCTGACTATAAAGTTGCACCAGTAAACGCCCGATTTCCTTGAGTTCGGCCAAACTGCTGGGACGACCATTGATCCAGGCCTTGCTACGACCTGTGGCAAAAATCACACGTCTTAAATGGATTTCACCTGAGTCATCATCCAGTTCATGTTCGGCGAGCCATTGGGCTTCGGCACTGCCAGCTTGATAGCTAAATACGGCAGTCACATCGGCTTTATCCGCGCCATAACGGACATAGTTGGTATCGGTACGTTCACCCAGACATGCAGAGAGCGCATCTAACAATAATGATTTGCCCGCGCCAGTTTCACCAGTCAACACATTGAAGCCTTGTTCAATATCTAAAGCCAAGTGGTCGGCGAGTGCAAAATTAATTAAAGTTAAATGGGTGAGCATAAACGCATCCAATGCACAGAATCTTTTGCTTAAAGATAGAGAAGTTTTAAAGTTGCTACAAGAGTTGAATCGTGGATTTTCCTGATTTACTGGGCGTATACAGGATTATTTTATGATGTGTTTGACTTCTTGGCTTTTTCTTCAACATTTATAGCGGGAGAGTTCAGGTTTTGCGTTGAGCAGATCCATTTGGTTTGTTCTACGCTAGGCACTGTATATCAGGCATAGATGGCGCAAGGTCTTGCGCTCGGGCAAAGTTTCACTTTGTTAATCCTAGCCACTCGTAGCAGAGCTACTCGTCTTGCGCTCGGACAAAGCGTTGCTTTATTTCCCCTTCACTCACAGCATATGAGCCATATATGGTTTAAAGACTTGTGCTCAGGTAAATATTATTAATGTTTGCTCTTCCTCGCCACTCGCAGCTTAGCTGCTCGACTTGCGCCCAGACAAAGCGTTGCTTTGTTAATCCTCGTCACTCGTAGCAGAGCTACTCGTCTTGCGCTCGGGCAAAGTTTCACTTTGCTTTTCCTCGCTCAGGTATGAAAATTGCTATGTTTAGCCCAGAAAATGGATTGATTAGTTGTCACGGCACAATTAAACTACGTCCAGCATAACCTAATATAAATGCGGCATTATTTGGAGAGTACGCATGAGTTCAGTGCAGTTTGATCATGTAACGGTCATCAAGAAATCGAATGTGTATTTTGGTGGGGCATGTATCAGCCATACAGTACAATTTGAAGATGGTACAAAAAAGACTTTAGGTGTAATTTTACCCACTGAACAGCCTTTAACTTTTGAAACACACGTGCCAGAGCGTATGGAAATTATTTCTGGTGAATGTCGTGTAAAAATCGCAGATAGTACAGAAAGTGAATTATTCCGCGCAGGTCAGTCATTCTATGTTCCTGGCAATAGTACCTTCCTGATTGAAGCAGACGATGTCCTCGATTATGTTTGTCATTTAGAAGGCTAACCTATTCCTTTCTAAATCGAGTACACTAGAGTCAATAGAAATCCTGTAAAGTCATTTTGCAGGATTTTTTTATTAAGTACTCTTGCGGAGCTATAATCGCTCCTCACCTGTAAAGTCACTTTGCAGGATTTTTATTTTTCAAAATTCCTAATTCTCTTTCTTAACAAAGAGGAAGTGCTAAACGAGGTCGTTCATGGCAAAACCTGAATATTATTATGGCGTTCATTCGGTGGAGTCATTGTTGGAGTTAGAGCCTGAACGCGTTTTGACTTTATTCACATTAAAAGGTCGAGATGACCAGCGTTTGCAAAAGATCTTGCAACTTGCCGAACCTTTCGGGATCAGCATCCAGAAAGCCAGTCGTGACAGTCTGGAAAAACTGGCAGGTTTACCCTTCCATCAAGGGGTAGTTGCCGCGGTCCGTCCACATCCGACCTTAAATGAAAAAGATCTGGATGAACTCATGCAGCAGTCACCAGATGCGTTGTTACTGGCGCTTGATCAGGTGACTGACCCACACAATCTTGGCGCGTGTATCCGTACCGCGGCAGCGATGGGGGTGCAGGCTGTGATTGTGCCGCGTGACCGTTCAGCTAGCCTGACGCCGACAGCGCGTAAGATTGCCGCAGGTGGGGCCGAGAAAGTTAAATTTATTCAAGTGACCAATCTGGCAAGAACCTTGGCACATCTGAAAGACAGCACGCATACCCGTGTAATTGGGACCATGCTGGATGAAAAAGCATTGCCGATTCATCAGTGTGATTTTAAAGGTCCTGTGGTGATCGTGATGGGTGCTGAAGATACCGGTTTAAGACCGATTACCCAGTCACAATGTGATCATACTGTTTATATTCCGATGTCGGGTGACCTGCAAAGTTTAAATGTCAGCGTGGCAACAGGGATGGCATTGTATGAAGCCTGCCGTCAACGTGGTGTATAATTTAAGCTCATATTGTTCCATGTAAGCCCAAATGACTGCTCGTACGCAAGGCTATTTCTTTGTCCTGATTACCATGTGTATTTGGGGCGGATTTACGATTTTTTCCCGCCTCAACGCACATTGGCATGTCAGTGTTTGGGATCTGGTAGCCATGCGTTTTGCCATTGCTTCCCTGATTTTATTACCCGTTTTGATTTATAAAAAAGATCTCGCTTTTTTATGGAATCCGCGACCCGTGATTTTGGCGCTGATTGGCGGACTGGTGTATTGCCTTACCGTATATAGTGCCTTTTTACATGCACCCGCCGCACATGCAGCCATTTTCCTGAATGGCTGTATTCCGCTGTGTACCGCCGTCGCTGCCTATGTCTTGTTTAGACAACCTTTTGATAAGCATACCTGGGTGAGCTTAATCATCATGATGAGTGCATTGCTGCTCATGAGCTATTTGATGCTGCATGATCAAGCCTCGGGATTGGGCATCGGGGATCTACTTCTATTTGTCAGTGCAATCTGGTGGGGGATTTTCACGGTTCTGCTGAAACAGTGGAAGCTCTCAGCCTGGCACGCAACTGCAGGTGTGGTGATCTGGTCTGCAATTATCTATCTCCCTATTTATCTTCTATTTATTCCCAAGCATTTTCATGAAGCAACGCCTGCACATTTATTGATTCAGGGACTTTTTCATGGGGTACTGGTGGTTATTGTGGCAACGCTGACTTATGTGGCGGCCATTGAGCGACTAGGGGCATTTAAAACAGGCAGTATTGTGACCTTGGCCCCCTTCATTGCTGCGCTTATTGCCGTGCCTTTACTCAATGAGCCATTGAATGCTGCGATTGTGTGTGGCCTGATCGGGATGGGAATCGGTGCATTGCAGCCATGGCGCTGGTTGCGTAAAGATAGTCTCGCTGCGCAGTTGGCCCGGCAGAAACAAGGTTAGAAAGCGTGTTCTGCGCGTTGTAAATAACTCAAATGCAATGGTTTCAGTTGCTGATGCAGATGCTCCAATAAACCGTCATTGATGACAATATCATTGGCAAGCTGTTGTTTTTGCGCACGGGGCATTTGTGCTGCAATGATTTTACGGATCTGTTCTTCGCTTTGCCCATCACGCTGACTGGCCCGTTGTAACTGGGTTTGTTCATCAGCATCTACCAGTAAAGTATGGTGTGTGAGTTGATGCTGGTTGGTTTCAAAAAGTAAGGGTGAAACCAAAATTACATAAGGGCTTTCAGCCTGTTGTAATTGTTGAATGATGGACTGGCGAATGGCAGGGTGGGTGATTTTTTCCAGCGTTTGTCGGGCTTCCGGAAACTGGAAAATATGTTCACGGAGTGCTCTGCGATCTAAATTGCCGTCTTCCAATAAGACCCAGTCGCCAAAGGCTTGCTGTATTGCCTGCAATGCAGGCTGGCCTGGCTCAACCACTTCTCTTGCGACGATATCCGCATCGACTACAGTAATACCTTGGGATTCAAACCATTGGGTTGCAGCCGATTTCCCACTACCAATGCCACCTGTAATCCCCAAGATAAAACCCATATTAACCCCCTAAATAAACTTTCATGATTTGATCACCCCATAAAAAGGCGATCCAGCCTGCAATTGCAATATAAGGACCAAATGCAAATGGCTGATTTTCACCACGCATTTTCATCAAAACAATACCAATAATTGCACCGACCATTGAAGAGAGTAGCACAATTAAAGGCAGCAGCATTGGCCCCATCCATGCACCTAAGGCGGCTAACAGTTTAAAGTCACCATAGCCCATGCCTTCTTTACCCGTGATTAATTTGAAAATGTAATACACGATCCAGAGACATAAAAAACCAATGATATAGCCCCAGATCGCCAGACTGGCCGAGGTATAAATGGCATAACTGTTAATTCCTAAACCTAAGGCGGCTAGGGGGAGGGTAAAGCGATCTGGCAGCAGTTGGGTGTCGAAATCAATAAAGGTTAGTGTGATCAAGACCCAGGTCAGTACTAAACCGAAGAGCATTTGCAGGGTTGGGCCATAGACTGCAACGACCACCAGAGAGCACAGCATGGTCAATAGTTCAATCAGTGGATAACGGATACTGATTGGATTGTGACAGCTTCCACATTTACCCCGCAGCGCTAACCAGCTAATAACAGGGATATTCTGGTACCAGCGAATAGGAGCGGCACACTTGGGACAAGTCGAAGCGGGTTGACTCAGTGTCAGTTTGCTTTGGTCAATTATCGGCTGTTCAGGATGCAGGAGCATTTGGCATTCCTGATGCCATTCCTGTTCCATCATTTGGGGTGTACGGAAGATGACCACATTTAAAAAGCTGCCAATACATAAACTAAAAAGCCCAACCGCAAGATACAGTGCAGTTGGGTTTCCGATAAAATAAGAAATTAAAGATTCCATTTAAACCCCAGATTACCCAACCACAGAACCCATTTGGAAGATTGGTAGATACATGGCAACAACCAGGCCACCGACTAAAATACCCAGTATAGCCATGATCAATGGTTCCATCATAGAGGTTAAACCATCTACTGCATTGTCGACTTCGTTTTCATAATGGGTGGCAACCTTATCCAGCATGCTGTCTAAAGCACCTGATTCTTCCCCAATTGCAACCATTTGAATGGCCATTGAAGGGAAGCGGTTCGAAACACGCATGGCGAACTGCAGTTGTTGGCCTGTGGCAACATCTTCGCGAATTTTCATGACAGCTTCTTCATAAATCACGTTATTGGTTGCTCCCGCAGTTGATTCTAATGCATCAATCAGTGGGACACCTGCGGCAAATGTTGTGGCCAAGGTGCGGCTGTAGCGCGCAATAATGGCTTTATAAACCAGATCGCCAAAAATAGGGGCTTTCAATGCCATTTTATCGAGCAGATCGCGGAACTTTTTACTACGTTTTTTGGCTTCCAGAAAGGCAGCAATAATGGCACCAATCACAATAATCAGGACAAACCAGTACTCTTGCATCCATTTGGACATGTTCACGACCATTTTGGTGAATGCTGGAAGATCTGCGCCAAAAGAGCTAAACAGGTCCTGGAATACCGGCACTACTTTGACCATCAAAATAATGGTCACAATTACAGCCACCACAATCACCGTAGCAGGATATTTCATGGCCTTTTTAATTTTCTGCTTGAGGAGCTCGCTTTTCTCTTTATAGATCGCAACGCGGTCTAACATGGTTTCCAGCGCACCCGACTGTTCACCAGACTCTACCAGCGAGCAGAACAGGTTATCAAAATACTGCGGATATTTTTTTAAGGCACCCGCAAACGTATTACCGCCTTCAACTTCGCCCTTGATTCCCAAGACCACTTCACGCATAGAGGGATTCTCCAAGCCTTCGGCAACGATTTCAAAGCCCTGTACCAGTGGTACACCCGCTTTCATCATGGTGGCCAATTGGCGGGTAAAAATCGTGATATCCAGCGTGGTCACTTTTTTCTTCATCAGGCCTTCAAGAATATTCTTGCGTTTTTCCCGAATGTTCTTGATGGTGACGCCTTGTTTACGTAAGGTGACTTTCGCCAAAGCCATATTACGTGCTGGTAATTCCCCTTTAATTTTTGCCCCTTTCCGGTCAACCCCTTCATAAGCAAAAGTTGGCATCATTTGCGCTTTTTTAGCTGCCATGATTATTAATCCTTTTTATTGATTTTATTCACTTGTCACGCGGTTAATTTCCTGCAAAGAGGTAATTCCCTGCATCACTTTTTTCAAACCTGAACGACGTAAATTACTAAAGCCTGCTTGCTCTGATGCGGCTGCAATCTGTAAAGCATTACCGTCTTCCATAATAATTCTGGAAATTTCTGGTGTGACTTTCATCACTTCATAAACACCGACACGGCCTTTATAACCTTCACGACATTCAGCGCAACCCACAGGTTGAAAAATTTTGAAATCAGGATCAGCCATATCCTGTTCAGTAAAGCCAAGCTCTAAAAGGCTTTGTTTTGGAATATCAATCGGTGTCTTACACTGAGAGCATAAGCGACGTGCCAAGCGTTGTGCAATCACCAGATTCACCGAAGTGGCAATGTTGAAGGACGGCACGCCCATATTGCGCAAACGGGTCAAGGTTTCAGGGGCACTGTTGGTATGCAGTGTTGACATGACCATATGGCCTGTCTGGGCCGCTTTAATGGCAATTTCTGCCGTTTCCAGATCCCGGATCTCACCGACCATGATGATGTCCGGATCTTGACGTAAGAATGCCTTTAAGGCAGCCGAGAAGGTGAGGCCGGTTTTGGGATTGACGTTGACCTGATTGATCCCTTCCAGATTGATTTCGACCGGATCTTCGGCAGTGGAAATATTGGTATCTTCAGTATTTAGAATATTGAGGCCAGTATATAAAGAAACTGTTTTACCCGAACCGGTCGGACCGGTAATCAGCAGCATGCCTTGAGGTTTATCCAGTGCCTCCATAAATAAGGCTTTTTGCTCATCTTCGTAACCCAGCGCTTCAATGCCGAGCATGGCGCTGGACGGATCAAGAATACGCAGCACCAGCTTCTCGCCAAACAGTGTCGGCAGTGAGTTGACACGGAAGTCAATCGCTTTGGTTTTCGAGAGTTTTAATTTAATACGGCCATCTTGAGGCATCCGCTTTTCTGAAATGTCCATTTGCGACATGACTTTCAAGCGAGAAGCTAACCGCGTTGCCATTTGTAAGGGTGGATTGGCAATTTGCCGCAGTACCCCATCGACCCGATAACGCACCCGATACATCTTTTCATACGGTTCAAAATGTAAATCGGATGCACCCATGCGAATCGCATCAATCAATAATTTATTGATATATTTAACAATTGGTGATTCGTCGCCTTGCGGTGCATCCTCTTCTTCTTGGTTTGAATCCTGGTTTACATCGATATCTAAATCAAAATCTTCACTCTCTCCAAAATCGAAACTTCCCGAATCACCAAATTGCTGTTCAATCAATTTTTCAAGTTTGATATGTTCAACAATGATCGGTTCAATATTGAGCTTGGTGTTAAAGCGAATTGCATCCAGTGCTTCAATGTTGGTGGGGTTGCTGGTGGCAACGTATAAGATCTGACCTCGTTGCAGCAGGGGAGCAACTCGGTGTTTCTGGATCAGTTTATTGTCTGCCAGATCGCGTGGTAACAAGGCAGTATCATAGACTGCCAGATCAAACAGCGGCTCACCAAACTCGGCTGCAATGGTTTCAGCAATGGTCAGTGGCGATAAACGATGATGTTCAATTAAGTGTGCGACGATGTCTTGTTGTGCTCTTTTAGCAGCATCAATCGCTGATTGCATGGTTGCTGCAGACAGATGACTGTCTTCAACTAACCGTCGAATAAACCCCGAAAACTTTGGAGACGTATGTAATCCTGACATCTGTCCGCCTTATGACAATAAATGTTTATAATATGTATCCTAAAAATTATACTTTTGTTATGCAAAAATGCCACTAGAGAAAGTGTCGTTTTTGGCTTGGTTCATCATTAAACTTTGAACTGATCGAGTTTTTTTACAAATTAATTTTATGTAATACGTTAATTTCTAAATTGCTTATACGCTTTTCCGTAGCTAGAAGCTTACTGTTTTCAATTAAATACACTAAGCCTGTGCGTCGCAGTGGACCGCCTATTTTAGCCGAGCTTAAATTTTAAATTGATTTAGATCTAAACAATAGAAAAAAACTGAATTTTATAAAAATCCGTGTAAAATATGCAGCATTTTTGAAAATTAACAGTAGGCGGGCGAAGGATGTCGAATTCGACCATTACCCCTTGGGTTGTTGGCAATTGGAAAATGAATCCAATGCATGCGAATGCTTTCCAACTAATAGAAGAATTTAAGCAGTTATTAGAGCAGGACAATATTTCTGCTGAGCAATGCCATATTGGTGTAGCCCCAACGAGCATTGCCCTGACTGGCGTTCATGCCCAGTTAAAAGATGCAGCCAGAGCCGTGTACACCGTGGCTCAGGATCTTTCGCGTGTGGCAGGCACGGGTGCTTACACAGGCGAAGTGAGTGCGGAACTGTTAAAAGATAGTCAGATTGAATATGTATTGATTGGACATTCTGAGCGCCGTGAATTATTCGGTGACAATGTCGAAATATTAAAAGCCAAGCTGCAAAATGCCTTAAGTGCTGGTTTAACCGTGATTTATTGTGTCGGTGAAAGTCTAGAGCAACGTGAGCAAGGGGCAGCCGAGCAAGTGGTATTACAACAAATTTGTGATATTGCAGCGGTGGTAAAAGCTGAACAATGGCAAAATATTGTGATAGCGTATGAACCGATTTGGGCTATCGGGACGGGTAAAACCGCGTCACCTGCAGATGCTCAGGCGATGCATGCAAAAATTCGTGAAGGCTTAAAGCAGATTACTGCATTTGGCGCACAGACTGCGATCTTGTATGGTGGTAGTGTGAAAGCTGAAAATGCGGTTGAATTGGCGGCATGTCCAGATATTAATGGTGCTTTGGTGGGCGGTGCATCTTTAAATGCGCAATCGTTTTACCAAATCGCAAAAGCATTTGCGCAAAGCAAATAACGAGGAATAGAGATGTATAGTTTTATACTCGTTGTACACATCATTCTAGCAATTTTGATTATTGCTCTGGTACTGGTACAACAAGGTAAAGGTGCAGAAGCAGGCGCATCATTTGGTGGTGGCGGTGCTGCAACCGTATTTGGTGCTTCAGGCGCAGGCAACTTTTTAACTCGTCTGACCGCGATTTTTACTGCACTGTTTTTTGTCACCAGTTTGACGCTCGCCGTATTTGCCAAGAAACAGACTACAGATGCCTATAGTTTGAAATCTGTTCAAACGACGACATCTGCGCCGGCAACATCGCCTGAAACTTCATCAAATGCACCTAAAACGGCTGAATAAGTCGATTTAGGACTTTCCTTTTCGTATTGAAAGGAATAGAATGCGTCCCACAAACTGCGGTGGTGGTGGAATTGGTAGACACGCTACCTTGAGGTGGTAGTGCTTTCGGGCGTGGGGGTTCAAGTCCCCCCTTCCGCACCAAACTTAATAACCAGTTAAGTTCGGTGTATGCAGTGTTTGTGTTGTTGCGGGATGGAGCAGTCTGGTAGCTCGTCGGGCTCATAACCCGAAGGTCGTTGGTTCAAATCCAGCTCCCGCTACCATTTGATTAAGGTGCAACTTAATCAGACGGATATGAAGAAAACTTAAATTGACTTTTTTTCATATTTGTATATAATTTTTGCACGTTGATGCGGGATGGAGCAGTCTGGTAGCTCGTCGGGCTCATAACCCGAAGGTCGTTGGTTCAAATCCAGCTCCCGCTACCAAGTTTCTAAAAAGAGGCTCACAATAAGGTGGGCCTTTTTGCACAGTGGGCTAAGCTTTTCTGTGTAACATAGGGGCGATTTACGCCCTTTTTTATTGGTTGTTTAGCTATCGTGTAGTTGTTCGACATCAATTGGTCAAATAGTCGTGCTTCACTATACGGTTAAGATTGATTGGCTCGTATAAGAGCGACGAGAGTACATGAAATTATCAAATAAATCACAAGCATTGCATGATCTTATTGCGCCAGCTGTAGCTGCGTGTGGTGTAGATCTGTGGGGGATTGAGTTCCTGCCACAAGGTAAGCGTTCTTTACTACGTATTTATATCGATAAAGCGGTAGATGAGAATGCTGAACCTGTCCTCAATGAAGATGGTGAAGTTGAACTCGGGCGTGGTATTGGCGTTCAGGATTGTGTTCTGGTAACACAACAAGTGGGTGCAATGCTTGATGTCCATGATCCAATTTCCGGTGAGTATGCTTTAGAAGTGTCATCACCAGGTTGGGATCGTCCATTTTTCCAACTTAATCAATTACCTGCCTATATCGGGCAACAAGTGGCTTTACGATTAATTGCTGCTG
This sequence comes from Acinetobacter calcoaceticus, assembly GCF_051947995.1. Lineage (GTDB taxonomy): Bacteria > Pseudomonadota > Gammaproteobacteria > Pseudomonadales > Moraxellaceae > Acinetobacter. The sequence continues at coordinate 57,281 of NZ_JBLVVH010000002.1, forward strand.
TCGAGAACCGTCGCAAATTTCAGGCAAAATTACTTGCTGTAGACTTGGAAAATGAAATGATTCAGGTCGAAGTTGAAGGTAATCATGTGCTTGAAATTGATAGTAATAATATTGATAAAGCAAATTTAATCTATCAAGACTAATATTAACTTAATTTTATAAGAAATCGGTAGGTGACTTATGGGCCGCGAAATTCTTACCGTTGCAGAAACGGTTAGTAATGAAAAAGGTGTTAGTCGTGAAGCGATCTTCCAAGCGTTAGAGCAAGCACTTGTTGCGGCAACGAAGAAAAAGTTTTACGAAGGCACACATTCTGAAGAAGCTCAACTCCGTGTTGAGATCGATCGTAAAACTGGTGATTACCGTACCTTCCGTCAATGGACGGTGGTTGCGGATGAAGATCATGAAATGCCAGCATGCCAAGATGCAATTTCTGATGTAGACCCTGCGAAGTGGTCAATCGGCGATGTGCGTGAACTTGAAGTTGAATCAATCGAGTTTGGTCGTATTGCTGCGCAAATCGCTAAGCAAGTAATCGTACAGAAGATTCGTGAAGCAGAGCGCGCATTGGTTGCGGATGCCTATGAATCTAAAGTCGGTGAGTTGATTTACGGTGAAGTGAAAAAGCAAACCAAAGATGGCTTTATCATTGATCTGGGTGACAACGCTGAAGCTTACTTGGCGCGTGAAGAAACCATTCACAAAGAAATTTTACGCCCTAAACAGCGTATCAATGCGATTTTGTACAATGTCAACCGTGAAGGCCGTGGCGCACAATTATTATTGTCTCGCGCACGTCCTGAAATGCTGATTGCATTGATGAAGAAAGAAATTCCAGAAATTTCTGAAGAAATCATCGAAATTAAAGCAGCAGCGCGTCAACCGGGTGTTCGTGCTAAAATTGCAGTGAAAACCAATGACCATCGTATTGACCCTGTGGGTGCATGTATTGGTATGCGTGGTACACGTATCCAGGCAGTGCAGCAAGAGTTGAACGGTGAGCGTATTGATGTGGTGGTGTGGTCTGATGATCCGGCACAATATATCGCCAGTGCGTTAGAGCCAGCTGATGTATCAGGTATTGTTCTTGATGAAGATGCACGTAGTGCGGATATCATCTTTGCGACCAATGATCAGTTAGCGCGTGCCATTGGTTCGCAAGGACAAAATGTTCGTTTAGCATCGGAATTGACGGGTTATAAACTCGACATGATGTTAGAAGAAGAGTATCGTGCTCGTCAGCAAAATGAAGCACAGCAATATTTAGACATGTTCATTACACGTCTTGATATTGAAGAAGACCTGGCAATGGCATTGGTTGAAATGGGCTTCACTTCATTAGAAGAGATTGCTTACGTTCCGGCTGAAACATTTGACGAAATCGAGCTTGAAGCTGATTTGGTTGAATTGCTACAGAGTCGTGCGAAAGAAGCTGCTTTGACGGATGCATTGAAACAGCAAGAAAATATTCAAGAGCCAAGTGCAGAACTTCTCGGTATGGAAGGTATGACAACCGAGATTGCATATGCATTGGCGGCGCGTGGTGTGGTTACTGTTGATGATTTGGCAGACCAGGCAACTGACGATATTTCTGATATCGAAGGTTTAGGTCATGACAAAGCGGGTCAGTTAATCATGAAAGCACGTGAATCATGGTTTAACTAGGAGATAATAGATGACGGACAAGTCGATTCAAGAGTTAGCACTCAGTGTAGAACGTCCTGTAGAGAAACTCCTGGAACAGGTTCGCGAAGCAGGCTTACCACAGCGTAAAGCAGATGACATTATTACCACCGAACAGCAAGATACTTTGGTCAATCACTTGAAAAAAGTACATGGTCAGGAAAGTGGTAACACAGGAAAGATTGCGTTGAAACGTAAAACAACGAGTACTGCTAAAGTTACCAGTACTTCAGGTAAGGCAAAAAGCATTAATGTTGAAGTTCGCAAAAAACAGGTTTTTGCTAAGCCAAATCCGGAGTTACTTGCAGCTGAAGCAAAAGCGCGTGTAGAAGCAGATGCGAAAGTACGTGCTGAGCAAAAAGTACGTGATGAAGCAGATCAAAAAGCTCGTCATAGCGCTGAACAAAAAGCCAATGCAACATTAGAAGCAATGCGTGCAGCGCATACTTCTGAGAGTTCAGGTCAAAACACTGCGAAAGCAGCGGTTGTGGTGAAAAAGCGTAACAGCGACAAGGTGATTAAAGCACCTGTGGTTCGCCCGACTGAAACACCAGAACAGAAAAAAGCACGTGAAGAGCAAACTGCTCAGTTGAAAGCGACTGAAGAAGCAGTGCGTCGTAAAGCTGCTGAAGAAGCGCAGCAACGTACGCTTGAGCAAATGCGTCAGATGGCATCAAAATATTCAAATGATGATGCAACTGCAACCATTCGTGTGATTGATGATTCACCTTTAGCTGCCGGTCTTGTTGGCCAGGCCTATGAAGATTCCTTCAATAAGGAAGACCGTGAAATCAAACGCGGTGGCGCGACTGCAAACCCACGTGGTGGTAAGAAAGGCGGTCGTGGTGGCGATGCTCAGTCTGAACAAAGCTTTAGCAAGAGCCATCACAAGCGCGGCTTGAAAACCAGCCAAGCTAACAAGCATGGTTTTGAAAAGCCTGTGAAGAAACAGGTTTATGATGTAGAGATCGGTGAGAAAATCATTGTTGCCGATCTTGCACAGAAAATGGCTGTTAAAGTTCGTGAAGTCATCAAGACCCTCATGAAAATGGGTGAGCTTGTGACTCAGAACCAAGCGATTGATCAAGATACCGCTGTACTTGTGGTTGAAGAATTGGGTCACAACCCAGTATTGGTTTCTGATACACAAGCAGAAGATAACTTATTGGTTGCAGCTGAAGAAGCACGTGGTGAGCAAACAACTCGTCCACCAGTGGTTACAATCATGGGTCACGTTGACCATGGTAAAACGTCATTACTGGATCGTATCCGTCGCTCTAAAGTGGCAGCGGGCGAAGCGGGTGGTATTACTCAGCACATTGGTGCTTACCATGTTGAAACTGAGAAAGGCATTATTACTTTCTTAGATACACCGGGACACGCAGCGTTTACGTCTATGCGTGCACGTGGTGCGAAAGCAACTGATATCGTGGTCCTTGTTGTTGCTGCTGATGATGGTGTCATGCCACAAACAGCTGAAGCAATTGACCATGCGCGTGCTGCTGGTACGCCAATCATTGTTGCAATCAACAAAATGGATAAAGAATCAGCTGATCCAGATCGCGTATTAAACGAATTGACCACCAAAGGTATCGTACCTGAAGAGTGGGGCGGTGATGTTCCAATCGCGAAAGTATCTGCACATTCTGGTGAAGGTATCGATGGTTTACTTGACCTGATCCTGATCCAATCTGAATTGATGGAGCTTAAAGCGTCTGCTGAAGGTGCGGCACAAGGTGTTGTAATTGAAGCACGTGTTGATAAAGGCCGTGGTGCAGTAACGTCGATTCTGGTACAAAACGGTACATTGAACATTGGTGACCTTGTATTGGCAGGTTCATCGTATGGTCGTGTACGTGCAATGTCAGATGAAAATGGTCAACGTATCACTTCTGCAGGCCCATCAATTCCTGTAGAAATCTTAGGTTTACCAGAAGCGCCAATGGCGGGTGATGAAGTTCTTGTCGTAAATGACGAGAAGAAAGCACGTGAAGTTGCTGATGCTCGTGCAGACCGTGAACGTCAAAAACGTCTTGAGCGCGCAAGCTCGATGCGTCTTGAAAACATCATGGCGTCAATGGGCAAGAAAGATGTTCCAACCGTTAACGTGGTACTCAAAACTGATGTACGCGGTACTTTGGAAGCATTGCATGTTGCACTTGATGAACTTGCAACTGATGAAGTTAAAGTCCGTGTAATCGGTTCTGGTGTCGGTGCAATCACCGAGTCAGACGTTACTTTGGCTGAATCTTCAGAAGCAGTATTGTTAGGCTTCAACGTACGTGCCGACAATACAGCACGTCAAAAAGCGGATCAAGATGGTATCGATATTCGTTACTACAGCATCATCTATCAATTGATTGATGATGTGAAAGCTGCAATGAGCGGTAAGCTTGCACCTGAACACCGTGAGACAATCTTGGGTGTTGCTGAAGTGCGCGAAGTGTTCCACTCAAGCAAGTTTGGTGCAGCAGCAGGCTGTATGGTTCTTGAGGGTGTGTTACACCGTAACAAGCCAATTCGCGTATTACGTGATGACGTGGTTGTGTTCCAAGGTGAGCTTGAATCTCTTCGTCGCTATAAAGAAGTGGTTGAAGAAGTTCGTGCCGGTATGGAATGTGGTCTTGCAGTCAAAGGCTATAAAGACATCAAGGCACAAGACAAGATCGAAGTGTATGATGTTCAATTGATTAAACGGAGTCTTTAATGGCGGGTAGCCAACGCTTAAAGCGCATGGCGGATTCGGTACAGCGTGAGTTGTCCGAGCTGATCCGTCAGGAGCTTAAAGATCCACGTCTGGGTGGTCTGGTGACCATCTCAGCCGTGAAAGTCAGTGCAGATATGGGATATGCTGAAGTATATGTCACTGTAATGGGCCGTGAACTGGGCGATGACCAAAGTGAAGCTGCAAATAAAGAAACCTTAGATGTCTTGAATAAAGCATCTGGTTTCCTGCGTCATGAGTTGAGTCGCCGTATTAAGACACGGATTACGCCAAGATTGCGTTTCCATTACGACAAGACCAATGCCTATGGTAACTATATGTTTGGTCTGATTGCTGAAGCGGTTAAAGATCTGCCTGAACAAGAACAAGATGAACAAAAGTAAATCGATATAAAAAAAGCCACCTTCGGGTGGCTTTTTTTATATGTTGAATAAAAGCGTTAATCTTTCTTCAATGGATGGCGACGGTAGCGTTGCCAAGGAAGTGGACGATTTAACGCTTCTGGTACATCACCACTGGTTGAGCGCAAGCGTAAGTGAATCGCAGCCTGGGCCATCAAATTGGCTGATACGGGCGCAGTGATAAAGGCAAACAGGGTAATCAAAAGCTCGGCAAAACCAAAACGGCCTTGTGTTGCCCAGAAAATCATTGCCGCAATCAGGAAGCTACCAAGCCCTAAAGTACTGGATTTGGTCGGTGCATGCAGACGCATAAACAAGTCTGGCAGGCGGATCATGCCGATCGAACCGACCAGCATAAAGAATGCGCCAAACACCACAAAGAATGAAATGATGATCTCAACAATCAATTGCATGAGGCTGCTCCTTAATCAATCACATGGCCGGTTGTGAAATAGCGGGCAAGGGCTGCAGTTGAAACAAAGCCCAGCATTGCCACCAGAAGTGCACCTTCAAATAGATTGGTACTGACCCAATAAATGCCTAAGACTACAATTAAACAAGTGGCGTTCAGGAACAGGGTGTCTAATGCTAACAGTCGATCAATGACTGAAGGTCCAACAATCAGACGAATCAGGCACATGAACATGGAGATGGTAATCGCAATTAAACCAATACCTAGTGCATAAGGTAAAATAGTCATTTGGTTGCTCCTTCTGCTGCAATCTTCACGTCAAAGATTTCAATGAGCGGCATTTCATAACGCTTTTTGATGTCCTGAATATCCAGCTCTGCATTATCGGTACTGAGTGCATGCACCAGAATATCGCCACGCTCCTGATCAATCCCCGCGGAAACCGTTCCAGGCGTAGTGGTAATGATCATGGCCAGTAAAGTGTTGACCTGCTCGTGTTCGGTTTCCAGTGGAACGCGATACCATTTCGGATGTAGTTGATCCATAGGGCCAAGTACCATTTTAGCAACGCGGAAATTAGAGATTACGATATCCCAAAGCACTACAAAAAACAGTTTAATCGCGGGCAGCCAGTGAATATGCGGTGTTCTGGCAATAAATGGACTGACTAAACGTGCAATCCCGATGGCCAGGATCATGGCAATTAAAATATCGGTCACATCCAGACTGTGAGCCAGCATCAGCCAGCTCAGGAAAATCAGAACAGACACAAAGGGATGTGGGAACCACCGGTCAAGCAAAGATAGTTTTTGCATTAGTGATCCTCCATTGGTTTTAATTGCGTGCTATTTGGAATGGTCGGAGCTTCTAAAACCTGCCCAGCGATTTGACGCTGCTTGTATTCGGAAATATGTTCACCTTGTAAGGTCGGCTTGGAAATAATATCCGGAATTAACAGGGCATTATGATCTTCGACTTCACCACCATATTTGGTTTCAGGTAAATAGCTCGGGTCATAAGGCTGGACACTGATCGGACGACCTTGCGCATCATTTTTCAGGATGGTCTGGTTATACAGGGCATGGTTCTGGATTTGCTGTGCCGTTGCCGTGGTATAGCTTTGTATTGGCGCGGCAAACACCACATAGGCCATCAAGCTGGCAAGCAGAATGTAGATGGCTTTGTCATTACGGTTGGGCGCAACTTCAGGCAAAGCCTGATATTCTGCATAAGCGGCTTCTTTCTGGTCTTCTTCTGGCGGTGTTGCACGCCAGAACAGAATAAAACCTACCCGTGTCAGCGCGATAATACTGAGCAGGCTGACAATCAGGATCACCGCAATGATCCAGCCTTGATAAGGCGTTTCAGCCGTGGCCTGTAAAATAAACACTTTACCCAGGAAACCGCTGAAGGGGGGTAAACCGGCAAGCATTAATGCAATGATGAAATAGGTAAATGCTGCTGCTTTTTCCTGTTTGATTTTAGGTGCAACTTTCAAATGATCTTTGAAAGCACCTCGTTGCGAAGTCATCCAGCCACAGAATAAATAGAATGCTGCCCCGATCAAGGTACTGTGTACCAGATAATAGAGTGCTGCTGCCCAGGCTTCGGTATTGAACATTGCAATCGCGATCAGCAAGGTACCGATTGATGATAACACCATAAAGCCGACAAAACGACGCAAGCGCTCAGCACCAATTGCGCCGACCACACCATATAGCGAAGTAATCAAGCCGATAATCAGTAGGCAATTCTTGAAAATGTTCTGGGCCATGGCATCATCAAATACGGTTCCATTGACACGTAAGATCGCATAGATGCCGACTTTGGTCATAATGGTAAACAGTGCTGCAACGGGCGTGCTGGCAACCGCATAGGTTTTCGGCAACCAGAAGCCGACTGGTAACATGGCTGCTTTAATACCAAAGACCACAAACAGTAAGAAACCGCCTGCAATTGCAAGTTTGTGTTGATCACCATCCAGAGTCGGGACCAAGCGACCCACATCGGCCATATTGAGACTACCTACACTGCCGTAGATCATCCCTAAACCGATTAGGAACAGGGCAGAGGCGAGCAGGTTAATGGTGACGTAGTGAATCCCCAGTTGAAAACGGGGACGTCCCTGACCATGTAACAGCAACACATAAGAAGCCATCAGCAGGATTTCAAAAAATACGAATAAGTTGAACAAGTCGCCCGTGAGGAATGCACCCGAGATACCCATCAGCAGGAAATGCACCATGGTATGGAAATAGCGCCCGCGGGTGTCCCAGTTATCGCTTGCAAACCAGATGACCGGAATGGCAAGAAGATAAGTCAACACCAGCATAAATGCTGAAAGTTGGTCAAGAACCAGAACGATACCGAAAGGTGCAGACCATTCACTGAGTTGATAAACCGTGATTTGTCCGGTACTGGCGATTGCCAGATAAATGATTGCAGTGATCAGACCTAAAATTGCGGAACCTAGACTGATACCACGGCGCCAGGGCTGACGCCAATCGCGTTTTAAAGAACCTGCACCCGGATTGCCCAGTAAGATCAAGATAAAACTGGTAAAAGCCGGAATTAAAATACTGATAATCGGAGCGTGAGCATGCCAGAAAGTATAAAAATCAAACATTATGGCTCATCCTCACGTGGGTCATAAGTCAAGGTGGGTTCTTCTTTGGAGTCGACATGATCAGTACCTGATTCATAACGGCTACGTAAGGCAAGTTGCACAATAAATGCTGTGGTTGCAAAACCAATGACAATCGCAGTCAAGACCAGTGCCTGTGGCAATGGATCGGTGACTTTAGTGGCTTGCGTCAATACAGCAGGGGCGTTAATTTGCAAGCGCCCCATTGCGAACAGGAACAGGTTGACCGCATAACCGATCATGGCAAGGCCAAGCACAACAGGAAAGGTTCTGGCACGTAAAATCAAATAAATACCTGTTGCGGTCAGTAAACCAATCCCTGAAGCGAGTAAAAATTCAATACTAACCATTTTCTTTATCTCCACTTGGGATCGGGCCTGACATACTGGAGTGACGTGAGTCCCCCAAGACCGAGATCAGTAACATCGCAGCACCCACAACGGTAATATAGACACCTGTATCAAAGGCGACCGCCGATGCAAGATGCATTTTTCCGAGTAAAGGTGCTTCTACATAAATATGTGCACTGGTCAGGAATGGACGTGCCCAGAACCAGGCTGCAATACCGGTTAAACCCGCAATGGTTAAGCCCGAGCCAATCCATAACTCATACAGACGGCCTGACTTGGCTTTGATCATATGTTCGGTCTGGTCTTGTCCCAGCACGATGTATTGGATCACCAAGGCCATTGAAGTAATCAAGCCAGCGATGAAGCCGCCACCAGGCAGATTGTGACCGCGCATGAAAATATACACACTGACGACAAGCGCCAGTGGCAAGATCCATGACGCGGTAATACGTAGCATCAGTGGCGAAGGGTTGAAGCGATAAGTCAGGCCTTGAGTCATGGTAGTGCCATGTGCACGCATGCCATCCATCAAACACAGCGCACCGATGGCCGCGATACCCAATACCGTGATTTCACCAAAGGTATCGAAGCCACGGAAATCCACCAGAATCACGTTCACCACATTTGATCCACCGCCAAGTGGAATCGCCTGCTGCATGAAGAACCACGAAATTGAATTATGGTCACGGGTCAGTAACAGCCATGTAATCCAGCCAATACCCAAACCGCCTACGATGGCCAGAGTTGCATCTCTCCAGCGGCGTGAACGACTCGATTCGTATGGTGTCAGTTGAGGCAGTAATGACAAGCTCATGAGCAGTAAAACCGTGGTGACTACATCTACCGTAATTTGCGTTAATGCAAGGTCAGGTGCAGACAGGGTTACGAACACCATGGTTACCACTAAACCGACAGCACCGCTGATCAGCACTGCCTTGATTCGTTCATGGTGGAACCACAGCATCATCCAGCAACCAGAGAACAACGTGAGCCATAACACGATAGCCACCCACGGTGCATGGGTCAGTTCTCGTGTCCCTGTGGTCAGCCCCTGATTCAACAGCGGCAGTGCCACCATGACAATACTAAACAGGACAATCCAGAGCAGATAGCTTTGCAGAGAGCCATTTTCGGTGGTCTGCTTCATGCGGCGACTGCTGAGCAGTAAATGTTTCAGGAACAGATCGAACAGGATCCGGCCTTGAAATTTACCCAGATGCGGGTCAAGGTCGATCTTGCGAATACGACCGTCTTTTGCCAGTGCGAAATAGAACAGTGTCCCGCCAATCAAGGCAATTACACTCATCAGTAGCGGTGCATTCACCCCATGCCAAATCGCCAGATGCACACCTTCAAATTCAGGTTGAGCCAGACTGGCACGCGTCACGCTATTCACCATGGTGCCTGCGAGCAGGGCAGGGAGGATGCCGACCAAGATACAGAGGGTTGCAAGGATGATTGCAGGTAAGCGCATGCCTAATGGTGGCTCATGCGCATCTTTATTTGGAACCTGTTTACCAAGTGGGCCATCGAAGAAGACACCGTGAACCAGACGAATCGAATAACTCACCGCAAAAATACCGGCCAAGGTCGCAATAATGGCCGAGATCACCATGACTGGACCAGATAGATTCGCCAGTAACTCGGTAAAGAACATCTCTTTGGAGATGAAACCATTGGTCAGTGGAACGCCTGCCATAGATGCAGCGGTGATCATGGTCAGGGTCGCAGTGAATGGAAGCAGTTGCCAGACGCCGCTCAGCTTACGTAAATCACGTGTACCGGTTTCATGGTCGATAATCCCTGCAATCATGAACAATGCCGCTTTAAAGGTGGCATGGTTGATGATATGGAATACAGCCGCAGCAACGGCAAGTGGTGAACCAATACCGAGCAGGCAGACAATCAAACCTAAATGACTGATAGTTGAATAGGCCAGAAGCCCTTTCAGGTCTTCTTTGAAAATTGCAAAACCTGCGGCCATACACAAGGTGAATAGACCGACAAAGGTCACGATGTTGTGGTATAGCGCAGCACCGATAAAAATAGGTGCTAAACGGGCCAGCAGAAAAATCCCTGCCTTGACCATTGTTGCCGAATGCAGATAAGCCGAGACCGGCGTAGGTGCCGCCATGGCATTGGGTAACCAGAAGTGAAACGGGAACTGCGCACTTTTGGTGAAAGCCCCAAGTAAAATTAACAGTAAGGTCGGAACAAAAAGCGCATGTTGCTGAATGGTATCTTTCATCAGCACCAGTTGGTCGATCTGATAAGTTCCGGTGATCTGACCCAGTAAGACAAAGCCCCCCAGCATTGCCAAACCACCCATACCTGTAATGGTAAGTGCCATACGGGCACCACGCTGGGCAGCATCATACTGACTCCAGTAACCAACCAGCAGAAAAGAGGAAATACTGGTTAACTCCCAAAACACCAATAACAGGATCAGGTTGTTAGAGAGTGAAATCCCGAGCATGGCTGCCATAAACAGCATTAATAATTGATAGAGTTTACTGAGCGAGTTCTTCGGGCTGAGATAATAATAGGCATAAATATAAATGAGTGTGCCGATACCGCTAATCAGCAGACCAAACAATAAACCTAATGCATCTAGGCGAAAACTAAGATTGATTCCAAGCTGCGGAAGCCAGTCCCAGCTTTGTTGCAGGGTATTGCCCTGAAGAACCGTTTCTGCCTGAGTAAGAAGTAAAATAAAACAGCTAAGGCTGATGCCAATCGCCCCAAGTGCCGTCACGCCCCGTGAAATACGTTGCAATTGTGAGACAAGGGTGGTGCCGAGTATGAGCGGTAATAGGATAATAATCGGTAGCACACTGGTATCCATGTCGATGATTTAGGTCGAGACCTAAGGGTGAATTTTTTTCAAGACTTACAGGCACTCAAAGAGAATACCAAAAACTTTAAATCTTGAAGCCCAATCAAGTTAACGGAGGCAGCAAGTTGTATTGCACAACTTGAAAATAAAAAATGAGATTTATTTTACTACAAAACATCAATAAAAATCTGATGTTATTACATGAAAATAACAACACTTTTTGTTTTAAAGCACAGCCTTTTCCCGGGCGGGCAATCGATTAAAGCGGGCTCTCCTGCGGGGTGTCATCGATCTTGAGCAAGTGGATTAAATCGCTCTTTTCCTGTTCATTTAGCCCCTGAATCTGATGGAATAAATCATCCACTTTGTTCGATAAAGGATCAGCCTGCAAGACATTTTGCTGCTCGATTGTGCTCATTTCTTCTGCTTGCGCCAACTCTTGATACAAGGCCGAAAGCTGCTGTTGGGAGGCTTCCAGATCGATTTCATAAATGCCTTTCTGATCCAGTTTCAGGCATTGGTATTGCGCAGCATGCTCCAGCAAAGCATCACGGTTGCCTGTGCTAATAATTTGCAGGCGAGGGAATGCCTGATGTAAGCGGGCCAGAATCTCAGCACACATATGCTGGTCGAGCTGGTGATCAATCTGGTCAATCAGCAAAATGCCTTCACCTTCCAGACAGGGATTAAAACAGTGCTGATTTAATAAACACAATCGTCGGCTAATATCACCCACCAGTGCAATCCAGGCTTTCATCGAAGCAGACAGCAGTTGGAAGGGCAAGGTCTGTTCCTGATAGCGCACCATTAACTGCAGTTTGGGAACGTATTGAATGTAAATATCATTCAGTTCGGGAAAAACGGTTTGCAGACTGCTTTTCAAGGCATACAAATTCGGTGCAGACAGCTGTTTAGGATGATTGACCAGTTCCTGCTGCAATTCTTGTAAAATCGCTGACTGGTTTTGCTGATTAAAATCATTGCCCATTAAACGTCGGACTATGTGAGCCGAATGCGCATTCTCTACATCACTGATTTCACGCAACCATTCAAAAAAACGCGCAAAAGTGGTGTAAGGAATTGCTGTCAGATCATAGGCAGCGATCTCCTGCAAAGTCCCCGGTGTATTTTTACTTTGTAAATTAATATCTTGTACAAAGCGTTCAGCCGGATAGTAGGCAATCAGTGGCAAGCCGAGGAGCGGATCCTGCTGATTGGTTTTCTGATACAGCGTAACCAGCTGGTCGAGTTGCTGGGTTTCTACCTGACTGATGCCAACACCTTGTGCATTGAAGGTCTTGTACAATTTCCACATGCAGGTTTGAGTATCTTCGCTCTGTGCAGTACTACTTTCCGGTAAAGCGCCATTCAGCTCGCTGCTCATGCGGACATGAATCTGGATTTTGGCTTGTAATCTGTTTAACAGGATGTCCTGATCGGCAATCACCACCCCAGCGGTACGTATATCTTTATAACGTGCAGAAAACCAGGTCAGGCTTTGGTAGATATTTTTTAAAATGGTGCTTTTGCCTGTGGCCTGATCACCTAAAATCAGGGTAATGGGCCGCTGTTCAGGATAGAAATCGAGTTTTAAATCCCGAAACATCCCGATATGCTTAAAGAGAACCGATTCAAGTTGCATAAGCTGACCTCAATCATGAGCGCTTTAACCTGCGGACTGACGAAGACTTGCGGGCGCTCGCTGTTTTAATTGTTGTATTAAGTCGTATAAATGATGAATATTTAAACTTACTTTAGCACGCGTGCAGGCTACGTAAAGTAGTCTTAACTCTTCATCTGTAATTTTATGTTCCATTCCATTTATTTTAAACTGGTAATCGTCTTCGATATGAACACGGTTCCACTCCAGTCCTTTGGCTTTATGAGCCGTCGAAATGACATAATCCGCCTGCTCAATCGGCGTGATTTTTGCCAGTGCTCTTTTTAGTGGATCGGTACCATGATCATCGACTAGCTTGACTAAAGGCTTGATATCACTGCCATCATTGGTTTCACAATACTCATGCACATCATGCCATGAGTTAAACCAGGCCAGTTCAGGCACATCGGTAATCCGTTTACCTTGCTTAAGCAAACTGGCAGCATCGACAAAGCGGCTCAGTTTTTGATGATCGGCTTGCAGGCTGACTTTATCCCCATGCACCAGACCAGAAAGCAGTAACTCCATGGCACGGGCATTGGTCCGGCACAGGATCGCATCCCGCATTTTGGTATGTGGCTTGTTGACGACACTGGATTTAACATTTGGATTGCCGAGTAGGGGCACGGTTTCATTCAATGCGCCGAGTAAGTTATTGGCCACATCGGCAATCGCGTCACCAAAACGGAAAGAAGTCGTGAGACGACTTTCCGGTAAGGGCATTTGCTGCATGGCATTGATTGCACCACGCCATGCATAGATTTGCTGATGGGCATCACCGACATAAATCACTTGGGTACTTTTTTGACGGAGCAAAATGCCTAGCATCAATGGATCGGCATCCTGTGCTTCATCAAACAGCACATAGTCTGCAGGAATATTCGGTTCCGATAAGGCCCATAGTTTCAGGTAGATATCATGCCCGATACCAGCTTGATGATTAGGATCAATCGATTCCAGCCAACGACGTTCTACCGCAGGGTAGAGGTGTTGCTGTAAGGCTTCAATGTCATCCAGATGTAACCAGCTCGGTGCCTGAATATGACGTGGGGCCGGGTATTGGGAACTGGTCGAACAAAAATAGCTGACCGCATTGGCCACCAGACTGGCCAGACGGCTGGGCATCAGGACATATTTTTCATAACGTCCGCCCATCAGTCGGCGCAGCGTAATGGGCTCCAGACGATATTCTTTGGCAATAAAACTTGGGCTGAGACGGGGGAGCCGTAACTTGTCGGTGACTCCACGTGGAACACTACGAAATGCCAGTGAGTGGAAGGTGCGACAGTTTACGTTACCATGAAATTTATTCTGTGCTTCCGAGGCAATCGCCTTGTTAAAGGCCAGATACATACCACGCCGTTCAGGCATGGCATCACTGATCATTTGCAAAGTCGTGGTTTTACCTGTGCCAGCATATGCAATCACTTTAAAAGACTGGCCTAAACGGGCATTGTCTATGGCAATCGCTTGCTCATAGGTGGCTTTTGGTTTTTCTATATTTGACACAGGCTCTATTTACGCTTCTTGACTACGGTTCGCTTTTTCAACTAAACCAGACAAACCTTGGCGACGTGCCAGCTCATCCAGTACCACTTGCGGATCAAGGTCGAAATAACCCAGCATCACAATACTGTGGAACCAGAGATCAGCGACTTCATAAACCAGATCGTGTTTATTTTCCAGTGAGGCATGCACTGCATAATCTTTGGCAGCGATAATGCTTTCGACACTTTCCTCACCGACTTTTTCTAAAATTTTATTGATGCCTTTTTTGTACAGGCTGGCTACATAAGAATGATCGGCTTCCGCATTTTTACGTTCTTGCATCAAACGCCCGAGATAAGCAAGCACATCCACCTGTTCATTTTGAACCTGATCCTGTGCTTCAACTTTTGCCGATGCGCCATAAATCGCCGTCGGGTCTTTCAGTTGGGCATCTACGATTTCCCAGCCTTGTGGAGTAAGTTTGCGATAGAAGCAAGATTCACGACCGGTGTGACAGGCAATGCCACCATGCTGTTCAATTTGTAGAATGATGACATCGGCATCGCAATCGAGACGAATTTCATGCACGGTTTGAAAGTGCCCGGATTCTTCGCCTTTGTGCCAGAGTTTTTGACGTGAACGCGAGTAATACACCGCCTGATTTTTTTCCGCAGTCAGTTGTAATGCCTCACGATTCATCCACGCAACCATTAACACTCGACCTGTTTGATGATGTTGTGCAATGGCAGGAACAAGACCATTGGAATCAAATTTAACTTCATCTAACCAGTTTGACATGAGTGAAAATCCATTGGGTGGAAATCAGCTAGTGTAGCGTTTGTGGCTGGGGTTGGCTATGCTTGCGGGCTAAAAAATCGTGGATAGGGCATTAAAGAGCGTTCGATATTTCAATCAGATTCTGATCCGGATCACGGAAATAAATTGAAAGGATTTTTCCCATTGCCCCTGTTCTTTGCACAGGACCTTCAATAATTTCAATGTGCTGGGCCTGAAGATGTGCAATCACTTCATTGAGTGGCGTTTCCGCAATAAAACATAAATCAGCTGAACCTGACGTTGGGTGAAGTGCTTTAGGCTCAAACTCTTTGCCTGCTTGATGCAGGTTAATTTTTTGATGACCAAATTGTAGTGCCTTGCGATTTTCACCAAAAACAATGACTTCAAAATTCAGGGCTGATTGATAGAACTTACACGTTGTCTCAATATCGGCAACGGTCAGAACCAGATGGTCTAAATGACTAATTTTCATATTTCACTGTGCTCATTCATATTCAAGGACAGATGCATTGGTATTTTTCAATGCATGGTTTGATCCAGCATAATGTGCAACTTGCTGATAATCCAGTTGTTGAAACAGTCCTGTTTTTAGGCCTGAAATGGTGATGGCCATTTCTTTACGAAAATAGGGGATTTGATACAGCCAAGGGAAAGTCAGGTCGCGTATGCCACCTGCCCACCAATGATCGGATTGATACAATGGCGTTAATAATCGGCTGAGAAACTGATAGAACCGGGTCGAAGAACGACGATGTTGATGGTAGTGTTGCCAGAGCATGGGCCAGTCGGTTTGCTGATGAGGGGTTGCAACCTGTAAGGATTGAGAAAAGGCCCATGCATCCAGTAAAGCCATATTGGCACCTTGTCCCAGTTGTGGACTCATGGCATGGGCAGCGTCACCGATCACGCCGATTCGCCCTTGTCCAAATTGTGACATCACCACATCACGGTATTGAGCGGAAAGCCATTGAGGTTGATTCTGCTCATTCGTCAAAAGCTGTTCGAGCCAGTCTCCAACCTCAGGCCAACGATCGCCGACTTGCTTTAACCATTGCTGTTTCGCCGACTTGTCTTTGAGAAAAGCGTCCAGTTGGGCGGTCGGCAAACTCCAGAACACACTGGACAATCGTTGTTGTGGAACAGACGGGATGGCACCTGTGGGGAGCACGCCCATCATGATTTGGGAACGGTCATAAAATTGATGCAAAATTTCAGGATTTAAGTTTGGGCATTCTGGCACGATGCTCCACGCCGCACCCCAGGGATATGCCTGATCCACTTTAACCCATGCTTTGGGGCGTAACTGGCTACGGGCACCATTGGCAATCAGGACGGCATCAAAATGTTCATCAAATTTTTGTTGCTGATGCGTACCGAATAGCCGAACTGCATGGGTACTTTCCTGAATCGACTCGATTGAGTGACTCATCCGCCAAGTGACATGACTAGAGTATTCAGCCAGCTTTTTGGTGAGGACGTGACATAAAGTTGCGCGATGAATGCCGAGTCCATACAGATTGTTGCCCGCTTGATGATAATGACTATTTACCAACAGTCGTTTATCTGCAAGCTGACCTTCTAAGCCAGTCACTCTGGCACTGAATTGAAGTGCATGCTCCAGTACACCTAAATGCTCAAAGACGGCTAAACCTGCGGGTTGTAAAAGTAAGCCTGCACCGACTGGCGAAAGCGTCTCAACTTGCTCGAATAGGGTGACGTGATGGCCTTCGCGTGCCAGCAGAATGGCGCTTGCCAAGCCAGCTGTACCCGCACCAATAATAGCAAAATGAGGTAATTTCATTATTTATTCTTTTCAGACTGTTATCAGATCATTTCATCATGATCTTAACTGATCCCGGTCAGTTTGAAAAATGAATCCTGAGGCATAAAAAATCCCTTGTCTAAGCAAGGGATCTGAACCTCATTTCATGATGCGCCACAGGGCAATCAGACTACTCAGTACAATCAGAACAATGGAAATAAACCACGGTGTAATAATCGCAATCGTCAGTAAAATCAGCATGCTGCTGCCAAACATCCAGCTACGTCTTTGCTGATGCTGCATTTGCAAACGCATTTGCTGGATTTCACGCAGTTGTTTGTCATGCCACGCCGACTGATTTTTTAAACCATTCAGGCTGTCGATCAGCAGGCTTGGAATATCTTGTGCGCCCAATAGCAGATCTGGAATTTGCTGGCCCAGTTCTTTCATGTTCTTGACCGGGTTCATATTGGCCTTGACCCATTCGGTTAGAATCGGTTTTGCCAGTTTCCAGATATCCAGTTGCGGGTAAAGATCTGTTCCCAGACCTTCAACATGCACCAGTGTCTTGAGCAAGAGCATGAGTTGTGGTGGAATTTCCAGATGGAAACGACGCGCAATATCCATGACCTGAATCAGAATCCCAGCGAAATCCAATTGGTCCATCGGTTTTGAAACCATTGGCCCGACCGTACGGCGCATTTCACGTGATAAGGCATCCTGATCTGTGCCTGGCGGAATCCAGCCGGCCTGATGCACGATCTGGATCAGTTGCATAAAGTTGCTGTTCATCACGGCCAGCAGCATACGTGCAACGGTCATCTGGTCATGCTTGGACAGCTCACCCATGATGGCACAGTCCAGCGCAATAAAGCGTGGATTGCTTGGGTTAATGGTCTCGACAAAGACATTGCCCGGATGCATATCCGCATGGAAAAAATTATCTCGGAACACTTGGGTGAAGAAAATGGTCAGGCCTTTTTCTGCCAGATCGGCCCGATCCATGCCCAACCGGTCAAAGGTCGCGATGTCGGAGATCGGCACGCCAGTAATACGTTCCGCCACCATCACATCTTTACTGTCCATATAGACTTCAGGCACGTACATCATGCTTGAACCGGTAAAGTAGTGACGCATACGACGGGTATTGTCGGCTTCCAGGCTCAGGTCCAGTTCATTTAAAATGATCTGGCGATAATCTTGAATGATTTCAGATAAATGTAAGGCACGGGCTGCTTCTAAGCGGTTTTCCAGCCAGTCGCCTAACCAGGCCAGAATTTCAAAATCTTGGAGAATCTGACTGCGAATATCAGGTCGAGTGACTTTCACCACCACTTCGCGACCATCATGCAACGCCGCTGTATGCACCTGTGCAATTGATGCCGCAGCAAGCGGCTGTTCATCAAAGCGGGAGAACAGGGTCGTGACATCCGCTTTCAGTGATTCCTGAATTCGCTGTTTTGCCAGTTGAGTGTCATAGGGTTTAACCTGATCTTGTAATAACACCAGTTGCGATAACACTTCTGGCGGAATCAGGTCGCGGCGTGTAGACAGCAGCTGTCCCAGCTTAATCGCCAGCGGCCCCATTTCTTCAAGTGCTTCTTTCAGTTTAAGCAGATTCTTTTTCTCACGACTCGACCAGGCCGCAGGGTGCATTTTAATGATATTTAAGGCGTGACGTGCTTTAACGGGTAATTCTTCCGCAGGGAACAGAGTATCAAGGCGATAGTGTGCTGCGATACGCCAGAGTTCATGTAACCGTTTAACATGCGGAATCATATAAAGTCTTACCTAGTCTTATGTGGGTTGCTTTGGTGGATTAACTTGAGTATTGAGCTGTTGAAGCTTGGCTTGCAAACGGTCAATTTCCTGATTGAGCTGGCGGGTCTCCCGGTTGAGATCATCCATTTGCCAACGTGGGGCAAATAAACCGCTGTCTTCTTTTAAGGCATCTTCAACAAAAAATAAATGGCTTTGCAGGGAGCGCTTTAACTGCTTCGGTGCTAGTTGCACTTTTCCCAGCTCATGTGCCAGTTGCGGACCGATCCAAGGCGATAAATGTGCTGCCAGATCAGGCTCGGCCTGCTGCATAATTCTCTGAATATCCTGCAACAGGTGGTAGTCACCTTGCAATGGGATGTTGCCAATCTGATCCATATCACTGAGCAATAATTTAAGCAGTTCAACGGTATTTTCAACATGCAAGGTTGCGGTTGCATCCTTGAGGGTCTGTTGAGGATCAAAAGGACGTTGCTCAAAAATAGAGGGAGTTTGACTTTGTCCAGTCACGGTCGGTTCGAGACGAACTCTATTCTCATCAAAAAACACATCAACCGAGAGTTGTGGGCTGTCGATCACAACACGTAATAATTGACCTTGTAGCTGATTGAGCTGCATGCGGGTAATCGCATCCAGATCAATCACATGATGAATGATACGTTCGACTGCACCGAGTGCTAAAATCGACCACATATCTTAAACCTTAAAGTTTGAATCCACGATGAACCGCAACAATACCACCGGTTAAGTTGTGGTAGTCACAGCTTTGGAATCCGGCATTTTCCATCATCCCTTTCAGGGTACGCTGGTCCGGGTGCATACGAATCGATTCAGCCAGATATTTATAGCTTTCAGAATCATTGGCGACCAGTTTGCCCATGATCGGCAAGGCGGTGAATGAATACAGGTCATACAGTTTTGAAAATGGCTCAAACACGGGCTTGGAAAACTCAAGCACCAATAAGCGACCGCCTGGTTTAAGCACGCGATACATTGCTTGTAACGCAGCATCTTTATCGGTCACGTTACGCAGACCAAAGCTGATGGTGACCAAGTCAAAACTGTTATCGGCAAACGGCTCTAAAGTTTCTGCATTGGCAAGTACGAAATCAACGTTGGTGCAGCCTGCGTCAATCAGACGGTCACGACCAACATTGAGCATCGACTCGTTGATGTCTGACAGAACCACATGACCTTGTGGACCAACTTCACGACTGAAGACTTTGGCCAAATCGCCTGTACCACCGGCAATATCCAGTACATGCTGACCACGACGAACACCTGACATATTAATCGCAAAGCGTTTCCAGAGGCGATGAATACCAAATGACATCAAGTCATTCATGATGTCGTATTTGCTGGCAACCGAGTGGAACACTTCGGCAACTTTTTGTGCCTTGTCATCACTACTTACGGTTTGATAACCGAAGTGTGTGGTGGCACCGACATTGCCGGTATTGGCACCACGTGGCAAATTATATTTTGGAATTGAACCGCTTGCGGTCGGCGCTGCATCTTGTTGTAAAGACTGTTGCTGACCTTGTGGGGTCCCTTGTGGCAGTGGCGTGTTTAAGAAAGGGCTGACTTTGTCTGAACTTGGGTTTTGCTCAACTTCTGGGGTAGGCTGTTGGTTTTCGTTAGACATTGTTTTCTCCTAAACTTTCGCTCTAGCGGCACGAATCAGCAAGCATGATGACAGATTTTGTATCTTTTTACAGGGTTTCGCATGTAATTGATATGAATAATATACAGAAAGTCACTTTCTCAAAAGAGCTTTGATTTTTTCTTAAGATTTGAAAAGACTCATTTTTCCATTTCAGCTTACATGTGCGAGGCTGAAATGGAAGCGGATTGATCCTAGTCACGGAATGGATTTGGATGTCCAGCATGAACTTTTTCAATAATTTCACGCTCTTTTTCGCTAAAGGTTTTAATAAAGCTTGCCGCAGATTTCATCGGTTTCATCGCAGCAAAACCTTCCTGAATAAATTCATACATCCCATCAAACTGATATTTATGCGCGATACCTTTACACATTTTAAAGGCCGCATACATCATGGTTGAACGCATATATTTATCCAGCGTCACGCCTAATTCATCCAGAAGCTGCAGTTGTTCATAGCGTGCCTCGCCCTGATCGAGTTTAATCAGGGTCTGGCGCATGATTTCATCGGTGAGCGGGGTTTCGAGCGGATAATCTTCTAAAAGTTGTTGGGCAACCTGTTCATCCAGTCGCGTCGCAAGCACGGCCAGACTGACGGACTTGGTTCCTGTTTTGATCGCATTTTCCGGGAGAAGGCTTTCGGCTTTATGGGCATATTTGAGCAGACGTTCGATTTGTTGCGCCATGGCATCAAAGTCTGGGCCGCCATATAAGCGGTTTAAAAAGTAAGCCGCCATAAGCTGGTTTTTCGGTTCGGCAAAGAATTCGGCATGTGTCTGGGCAATCCGTGCTTTCATCCATGCCTGCACTTCATGCAATCGCTGCGCAATCGCTGGATTCTGGTGATAATTCAAAGATTGATATTCTAATAAAAGTTGATCAAATGCAGCGAGTTTTGACATGTTCGAACTCAAAGAAAATAAAACGATAAAATCATAGGCATCATCATAACGGAGAACCATGACAGCATAAACTTTAAATGCTTAATAATTGGTCAGTATGGCCGTGTCGTGGCAGTCAACATAAACTGTACACGGCTTGTCGCATGAACATTTATAGTTTGAACAATATCTATTTTAATTTTAATAATGAGCCAGTTAGAGCAGCACATGAGTAAACAACAACCGACATTTGAATTACGAGATGAAGATGAACTGTCTTTGGACCTGATCGAAGCACAATATGCCTTAAAAGAAAGTCGTGATCAGAAAAATGCCAAAAGTGTTCTGGTTCTGGTCAGCGGTATTGAACTGGCAGGGAAAGGGGAGGCTGTTAAACAGTTACGTGAATGGCTGGATCCACGCTATTTACGGGTCAAGGCAGATGCACCGCAGTTTTTAACCCATAACCAGCCATTTTGGCAGTCCTATAGCCGCTTTATCCCGGCTGAAGGGCAGATCGTGGTGATGTTTGGTAACTGGTATAGCGATTTGCTCACTACCGCGATGCATGTATCCAAGCCCCTGAATGAACAACTGTTTGATAGCTATATTGAACAAATGCGGGCTTTTGAACATGATTTGCAGAATAATCATGTACATATTATCAAAGTTTGGTTTGATTTATCGTGGAAATCGCTCCAAAAACGCTTAGATCAAATTGATGCTTCGGAACAACGCTGGCACAAATTACACGGACTGGATTGGCGTAATAAAAAACAATACGATACCTTGCAAGGCTTAAGCCAACGCTTTATCGATGACTGGTTTGTGATTGATGGCGAAGACGAAAAGTTGCGTGATCAATGTTTCGCACAGTATCTCCTGCAAACCTTGCAAGAGTTGCCAGAACACCAGACCAAAGTCACCCAGAAGTGGCAACAGGCCAAAATTCCCCAACTCTTGATGGAGCCAGTGCAAGCCAGTCTGGAAAAAGAGGACTATAAAGAACAACTGCGTAAACTGAGCAAGAAAGTGGCAGACAAGCTACGTTTTGATGAACGCAAAATAGTGATCTGCTTTGAAGGCATGGATGCGGCAGGTAAGGGTGGAGCAATCAAACGTATCGTCAAAAAACTTGATCCGAGAGAATATGAAATCCATACCATTGCAGCACCCGAACGTTATGAATTGCGCCGACCTTATTTATGGCGTTTCTGGAATAGATTAAATGATAGCGGCAAGATCACCATTTTTGACCGGACCTGGTATGGGCGGGTACTGGTTGAACGCATTGAAGGTTTTGCCTCTACAGTAGAATGGCAGCGCGCCTATAACGAAATTAACCGTTTTGAAGAAAATCTGGTGGATAGTCAGACCGTGATCGTCAAAATCTGGCTAGCGATTAGTAAAGAGGAGCAGGCGCTCCGCTTCAAGGCGCGGGAACAGACACCGCATAAACGTTTTAAGATCACAGAAGAAGACTGGCGTAACCGTGAGAAATGGGATGACTATCTCAAGGCCGCGGCGGATATGTTGGAACGGACTCATACCGATTATGCACCGTGGTATGTGATTGCAACGGATGATAAATATTCAGCACGGATTCAGGTTTTAGAGGCAATTTTGCAACAACTGAAGGCGGATTAATCCGCCTTGCAGCTAACTTCAATTAATTGTTACTCGCCAATTGGGCGTTATAACTGCGATGTTGTCGGAATACGATCAGTGTTGCGATTAAACTGGTGATCGCAGCAAACATTAGCCAGAAAGCAGGCATGCTCTTATTGCCTGAGCTCTGTACCAGATAGGTGGCGATCATGGGCGTAAGCCCACCAAAAATCGAGGTGGCAAAGCTATAAGCCACCGAGAACCCTGCAATACGTACCGAACTCGGCATCATTTCAGCCAGTGAAACCACCAGCGCACCGTTATAGAAGCTATACAGTAATGAGAACCACAATAACACCATCAGCATATGCGATAGGCTAATGGTCTGGGTGAGCCAGTTGAGTAAAGGATAAGCACTGATAAAGATCAACAAGGTGGTTGTGATTAAAAGCGGTTTTCGACCAAATTTATCGGAAAGATGACCGCCAATCGGTAACAGTATAAAGTTGCTGAGCCCAACCATAATGGTGGCGATCAAGCTTTCGGTACGGGTTAAATGCAGCACCTCTTTACCGTAGGTCGGTGTATAGACGGTAATGAAGTAGAACATCGTTGTCGTGGTTGCAACCATACAGACACCAGCCAACACGATTTTCCAGTTGGCTGCCAAGGTAGTTAGAATTTGTCGGGTACTTGGATGTTCTTTACGGGAGGCAAAGGCTTCTGTTTCAGCCAGTGACTTCCGTAGCCAGAAAATAAAGGGAATGATGGCACAGCCGACAAAGAAGGGAATTCGCCAAGCCCAAGCATCGACCTGAGCCTTGCTGAAAACGACACTGACGATATAACCTAAAACAGCGGCAAAAATTACCGCAACTTGCTGACTGGCAGATTGCCAGCTGGTGATAAAACCACGGTTATGCGGTTCGGCAATTTCGGACAAATACACCGAGACCCCACCCAGTTCTACCCCGGCAGAAAAACCTTGCGCAAGACGTCCGGCAAAAATCAGGATGGTGGCTGCGAAGCCAATACTGGCATAGCTTGGGGTAAATGCAATAATTAAAGAACCGAATGCCATAATGCTCAAGGTGACCATCAGGCCTTTGCGGCGGCCGATCCGGTCAACATAGGGGCCGAGTACCAGCGCTCCAATCGGACGCATCAGAAAGCTGACCGCAAATACCAGAAAGGTTTTCATCAGTGCGGCATAACTGCTGTCGGAATGGAAGAATGTCTCGCCGATGGCCTGGGCATAGAGACCGAACAGAAAGAAGTCGTATTGTTCAAGAAAGTTCCCGCTGGTCACGTTAAAAATGGCACGGACACGAGAGGGTGATTGGCTGGTTTGCACAACGACGCTCCATCATCTATTTATCATCGAGATGTGGAGATTAAAAATACAATCTTTATGAAAGCTTAAAAAATTAAGTGAATATTAACGTAATTGTGGTGTTTTTTTATGGATCTGTTGGCATGATGTAAACATGAACATCCCCTTAAGACGTAAACACGACATGGAGGTGGGCGGGAGCTACGATCAGTTTTTAACTGTGACCTCAAACTACTCATCCCATAAAAAAGCAGGTATTTGAATCAATACCTGCTTGTAGTGGATTTAGGCAACAATGGTATTGCGACTTTTTTGCTGGATGCGTTTTGCCAGGTTATAGCAATCCTGTACATGTGCTTCAGTGATTTTTCGCATCATGAAATAGCCCAGGCTGGCGGCCACAAGCTGTCCACCCAATGGAATAAATTTAGTCACCTGTTTGGTGGCAATCTTGGTGAAAAAGCCGTTAAACGACTTTTTCATTGCGGTACGTGCCACCACAAAACCTGAAAACTCAAATCCACGTTTACGTAGCTCATCCCAGTGAATTTTTTTAGTTTCAGGATCGTAAACACTGATATGTTCAGGCGCCAGACCAAAACGGGCATTAATATGCGGAATAATCTGGGTCAGCATACCCAAATCCACCACCACATCAAAAAAAGGAATCGGTACAATTGCTGCACCTGCTGACCAATATGCACGTTTTTTAGTGAGTTCTAAACATTCGTCACGAATTTGTTCCAAGTTTAAACTTGGGTCAATGGAATCAGGAATTTTTTCAATTTTCATAAAGTTATACCTAAAGTCTATCCCTTGATAGTACATTCAATCGTATTGAATGGTGAATTTCAAAACAATTTTTTTGTTGGATTGTGTATTTAACGTGACTTCATGATATGAAGTTGAATGTTGTATAGTGACTATTATGGACGGTTTCATGCAACAAAATGATCATTTTTTGATGAGGTTATATTAATACATGGGTATTCATGTTATTCAAAGTCAACGCCTTGAAGTGTTATTGCAAGGTGTGATGGCATCAATTACCCAGCCCAGTGATTCCCCCTTTCAGGTGTTTAAAACCCAGCATTTTATTGTCCCGAGTCCTGCACAAGAACAATGGTTAACGCAGAAAATTGCTGAACAGCAGGGCATGACCGCCAATTACCAGTTTCATCAACGTATCCGTGGTTTTCAATGGTATGCCTATCAGCAGGTGCTTGAAAATAAAGAGCAGGTACGGAAGGCCAATATTCCACGATTAATTTTAAAATGGCGTATACACCAAGCCTTGCAGCCCTTTATCCGTGCCGATCAGCTTGATCTGGCGGTAGATCACCCTCTTTATTCAATTGTGCAGCGTATCTATGACAGTGCGGCCCAATTACCGCAGGGTACAGAAAAACAGTTAAAAAAGCAGAGTATGCTGTATTGGGTAGCGGAACAGGTGTCGCAACTCTTTAACAACTACATGATTTATCGTGGTCATTGTCAAAAAGGCTGTCGCAGTGAATGCAGTTGCTCAAGTAACTGGCTCTCCACCTGGGGGCAGAATAAAGCGCTGGATATTGAACAGCTGATTGCCAAGACGGATCAGCAGACCTCAGCCTTTAGCTTAAACCAGACCGAGCAACTGGAAGCGTGGCAGCGTTGGTTATGGCAAAACTATTTCCATGATGATTTTATCGAGATGCAGCGCATTGATGCGGATTTCTGGCAGACCTTAGCGCATGCGCAGACCCGGGACAAAGCGCTGGCTCAATTACCGAATCAGGTGATCGTTTTTACGGTGCTTGATTTACCGCCCAGCCAACTGCAGTTTTTACGCCGTTTAGGTCAATATCTCGATGTGGTGATTTTGCACTATAACCCGTCACAGGAATATTGGGCAGATAGTGTCGATCCTTTGTGGAAACAGCGTTATGATCTGGGTGTGAAAGAACGGTTTATTGCCAAGCATCCCAAGGCAACCGATGCGGAAATCGCCGCTTTTTTTGAAAGTTTCAGTTTAGGGTTTAATGCCTTGAATCGTGAGTCTCGTCATCCTTTACTGACCCGTTTAGGCAAGCAGGCACGCGATCACTTTTCCCTGTTATCGCAACTTGCAACCGGTGAGGAGGGGAAATGGGTCGATGCCTTTGAGGATTATTTTCCTGAGACGCTACTGGGCAAAATCCAGTCGGATATTTTCTATCTGGCTGAACCGCTGCCTGAACAATATGCACTGGCAACCGAAGATCACTCTGTGCAGTTTCATGTCTGCCATTCCAGCCTGAGACAACTTGAAGTTTTAAAAGAGCAGTTGTTACATTGGCTGTCACAAGCAGATGCAATGCCACGTCGCCCAAACGATATTCTGGTTCTGACCCCGAATCTGGCAGAGCTTGAACCGCTCATCCGTAGCGTGTTTCCTGCAGTGCCGAATGATCATGATGTGTTTTTACCGGTTAAGATTGCGGGTGTGGCGCAGCTCGATGCATTGAATGCCTGGCGGGCAGTCTTGGGACGTTTGCAACTGACGCAAACCCGAATGACCCAAGATGATTTTGCTGACTGGTTGAATCTATCGGCCACCCAACAGCGTTATGGACTGGATTATAGTCAGGCACAACGCATCCTGAGCTTGCTCAATGAAGCGGGTTTTAAACGCGGTCTGGATGAAGAGCATCTCAAACAAAGCTTGAGTGCCGATGATCATGATTACCGTTATAGCTTCAAGTTTGCTTTAGACCGTCTGGCTTTAGGGATTGCAGTGCCTGCGCATGTGATGGTGCAGCAGACCTTGAGTTATGCAGGGGTACAGCCGAGTGATTTTGAACTGATTGGCATTCTGATTCAGATATATCAGGATTTATCGCTGCGACGTCACTGGCTAGTGGCACATGAGCAGGGGCAACGCTTACCGGTAGAGACCTGGCTCAAACGCCTGAAAGCCGATGTTCAGGAATTTGAGCAGGCTGAGATTGTGGCCTTAAAGGCGGTGCGTGAAATTATCCAGAAGCAGGAGCGTATGCTGACGCTGGCCAGTTATTATGAAGAGATGGAAAGTCAGTTACGCCAGATTTCTTTGCCCTTGCCTTATATCATTGAAGAAATTCAACGCACGCTGGAAAGCCAGTCGGCACAGGTTGAACCTACTGGGCAAATTACCTTTAGCCAGATCGGTCAGATTCGCCCGATTCCTTATCGACTCATTGTGATGCTGAATCTGGATACCGGAAAATTTCCAAACCGGGATAGTCATATTCCCTTTGACCTGATGGATGCATTACGTCAGCAATTGGGGGACCGTTCCCGTCTGGAAGATGATCAGGGTGCTTTTCTGGATGCTGTCTTGCTGGCACAGGAACAATTATGGTTGTTCTATAATGGCTTTGATATGAATGATGGAGAAGTGCGGGAACCCTCCAGTGTGTTACAGCATTTCCGTGATCATTTGGCATTTATTATAAAGCCATCCTTAGCGGATGAGGTTGAGAACAGTCCTTCGGTAAAGCAAAGCCTGAATGACTTTAAAGCCTTGCAACTTCCGACACAGCTTTATCCTTTGTATCATATTCATCGCTTACAACCCTTTGATCCATCAGGTTTTATGGCAGAACAGCGACATATACGTTTTCAGGATCAATGGTTTAAGGTTGCTGCACAGATTCAACAGGACAAAGGCGACCGGGCAGCTTGGGTCAATACGGTTTATCCGGTTGAAAATAATGAAATGCTGATTCTGGATGGTCAGCAGTGGATTCAGGATGTGACCTTTCCTGCGCGTTTGTACTTAAAAACGTTGGGTGTAGAAAACCTGAGTGCAACAGAACTTGTTGATCAAAGCGAGCCATTATTGCTGGATGGTTTGGGTAAATATGCCATTCGCCATTTTCTCCAGCAGCATGATGACAAGACCTTGCCCCAGTTATTACAAGATCAGCTACCTGTCGGCAAAGTCCAGCAAAGTGCCTGGCAGCAAAGCTGTCTGGAGCAACAGCGCCTAATGGAACGCTTGCAGCACTATGCTGCAGCACCGAGTGAAACTACACAGCGTGTTTGGCGTGTATCGAAGCATTTACAGCTCGGTTGTATGACCCCGAAACACATTGGTCAGGACTGGGTCAGTCTGGATGCTTCCAGTGCACGCGCCAAACGCTTTGCCAAGGTCTGGCTGGAATATCTGTTGTGGCTGACGGTACTGGATCACGAGACTGCCTCGGAAAAACGCCGTATTGTGGTGTTCAGTGATCAAACCGTGATTTGTGAAGGATTGAGTTCTCAGCAAGCACGCACTTATCTGCAAGACTGGCTGGAACTGTGGCAGCATGCCCAGCAACAGCCTGTGGTGCTACCTGCAGCCTTGATGTTAAAGCCACTGGAAAAGGCCAAACAGCATGAATGGTTTGAGCTGGATTCGAAACAGGTATTAAGTGAAGACAGTCAGAAGCAGTTATTAAAAGACTGGAATGATACCGGCGACTTTTCTGGTTTTGATATGAGCCAGAATGAAGCCTGCAAGTTACATCGGGACTGGCAGTTTATCTTGCAGGAACAGGATGCAGCGGCCTTATTACAATACGCCTGTGATCACTATTCCTATCGCCTCTACCAGCCCATTTTTGAATTTTTACGCGTGGAGTAAGACCAAGCTATGAACGCGCGCTATCCTGTGTCTTTACAACCGATTCGTGATATTCAATTTGAAGGTTTACACCTGATCGAAGCCTCGGCAGGAACAGGTAAAACCTTTACCCTGTCCAGTTTAATGGTGCGGATTTTCTTAGAAAAATATTTGCCCAATCAGGTGATTGCCACCACCTTTACCCGTGCAGCGGCTGCCGAGTTAAAAAGCCGTATCCGTTTACGTCTGGTGGAAATGCAAAACTATCTGGAACCATTACGTAGCGTGCTGGAACAGGATATTCAGATATTGGCAGCCCAAGAGCCAGACCCGCTTAAACAGCAGGTTTTGCAGACTTTTGCGCCGCGTATTGCCTATGCCTGTGAACGCTTGAAACTGGTGATTGACCAGTTCGATGAACTGTTTGTCGGGACGCTGGACAGCTTTAGCCAGAAGCTGCTCAGGGAGTTTGCCTTTGAAAGTGGCAAGATCGAAGCGGCGCAGATTACCGATGATGCAAAAAGCTATACCCGTCAATTGATTCATGATGTGTTACGTGAGTGGATTCAAGCCCAACCGCAACAGGTGATTGATGCACTTTATAGTGTAGGGGGGCTGAAGAGTGTGGATCATTTTGTATCCATGGTCGAAAGCTCCCTGAACTTTAGTTCGGCTCAATTTAAGCTGCCGGCCATGCCCGAGATTGAGCTGGCGCAACTGCAGCAGTGGCAACAGCAAGCTGAACAGATTCAGCTGGAGACGCTTGCGGCTTATTTTGATCTGGATGGTGTGCATTATGTGCATATCAATGGCAGCTCTTTCCGTAATCATGCCTTCAATAAGCTATTTACAGTACATTGTCCAGCCCTATTAAATGCTTTGAAACAAGCATCACCGCTACAGGTGTTTGATGCTTATTTTGAGGTAGATCGCGATGCCGTATTCAAGTTTTTAGACAAGCTCGAACAGCAGAAAATTTTTAAGAAATGCCCTGCAGACATCAGTGAAGGTTTTTACCAGCATCCCGCGATCGTGCAGTTACAGGTACTTTGTCAGGCACTACAACACACTCAACAACAATTTGAGCAGTTGCAGGTGTATCTAAAAGCCTACCTGTGTATTGAGGTCAGGAAAAGGTTGCCTCAGGTTTTACAGCAAAAGGGTGAAACCACATTTTCCCAGCAAATTAAAACCTTATCCGAGGCTTTAAAAGGCGAACAGGGACAACGTTTCGCTGTTTTTGTACAGGCCCGTTATCCGTTAATTCTGGTGGATGAGTTTCAGGATACCAATCAGGATCAGGATGACATGCTGGCCAGTATCTGGCGACATCCGCAGCGCTATCAGAAGGGCTGTATGATCATGGTGGGAGACCGTAAACAGGCGATTTATGGTTTCCGTGGCGGGGATATGCTGACCTTTCTGAATGCCTATCAGGATATTGTGGCGAAGCAGGGGCGGGTCTATAAGCTGATTCATAACCATCGTTCAGTGAAAGAGCTGGTTGAGGTAGTGGACAGCCTGTTCCAGCGGCAGACTGACTTTGGTGAGCAGGTCGTCTATGACCCGATTCAGGCTGGTTCACGTCCACATCCTGCCCTGATTGAAAATAACCAGATCAATCCTGCACCATTACGCTGGTTACAGCTACAGGAGGGCAATGAACAGGCTACCCAAGTGGCCTGGAAAATCCAGACCCTGCTTAATCAGGCACATGCCGCAGAATTGTATTTGGAGGATGAAAATCCTAAAGCCATTTGCGAAGATGATATTGCGGTCCTTTCCCGTAGCCATCGCCAACTGGATGAAGTTCAATATGTGCTGGAACGTTTGGGGATTCGCGTTAATCGTCCATCTAAGCGCAGTGTGTTTGATTCAGCCATTGCACAGGATGTCGGGGCATTGTTAACTGCCATTCTTCATCCTTATGATGAAGCCAAATTAAAACGTGCTTTACTCAGTCGTTTATTCGGTTTTGACTTAAGTCGACTATTGGCGCTGGAACAGAGTGCGGCAGGCTTGAGTAGTTATATCCAGCAACTGGATGAAATACGGGAAATGTGGCTCAATCAGGGGTTTCTGGCGGCATGGCAACGTTGTCTCAACCAGTTTGGTATCTGGCAGCAACTGGTGGCAACGCAAAGCAAGGACAATGAGCGTGCGGTGGTCAATTTACGCCATCTCACCGATATTCTGAGTCAGCACAGCGAACATGTGCAAGGCATACAGAACCTGTATCACTGGTATCTCAAGCAACTACATTCACCCAGTGACCGTGAATGGGAGCTCGAACATAAGCTGTCTAGTGAAGCCGGTGTGCAGTTGATGACGATTCACCAGTCCAAGGGGCTGGAATATAAAATCGTGTTTCTGCTCGGTGCCAATAAAGCCTTTTCGGAAATGCAGAAAAGTTTAAACTTTTCCACTGCCGAGATTCAGCATCCGGAAACCGGATTGATCCGTACCCAACGGGTGGTTGCCGTCGCCGATAAAAACTTTCTCCAGCAGGCTGAACTGGATCAGCATCAGCAACGCGCGCTGGCTGAGCAAAACCGCTTATGGTATGTGGCGCTGACCCGTGCCAGCCATCGGGTCTATGCGGTATTTGAACCTGAGAAAGGCGATAAAAACAGATTTTCCGGACTGGCATTCTGGAAGAACCAAGGCGATGCTTTCCAGCATCCTTGCTGCGCAGATGAGGCTTTGGTACTGGAACGGCCTTATGCCACCTACCAGCAGCAAGGCAAACAGAAGTTCCCGCTTGCTGCCCAGCCCTTACCGGAGCAACGCTTTTACGCACGTGGCAAGACCAGTTTTAGTTATCTGGCACAGCATCTCAAACATAAGGCCAATCGTGTTGATCGCTTGGCGAATACCGATGCCGACTTTGAACAGGCAGAAGATGAACTGCATCTTGCCACTAGCCAAGCCTTAGCGAGCTCTCAACCGATTGCATGGATTAAACAGTATTTTCCGAAAGGCACGCTGGCCGGCAACTTTCTGCATGAAATCTTCGAGCAGATTGATTTTCAACGTCCGGAAACGTGGATTGAGGAAATTCGCCGCCGTTTTAAAAATACTTATCAAAGTTTATGGGTCGAATTGCTTGAACAGTATCAGCAGCAGTTTCCGGAGCAGACGCAGCCAGAACAGCAACTGTATGAATGGATCGCTGACTGGTTGCAGGATGTGGTGGTGACGCCCCTCTATCAGGGCTTTCAATTAAAGCAACTGCTTGCGGGACAATATCTGTCGGAATGTCCTTTCTATCTGGCATTGTCGGATCGGGTACTGGCCATGCAGCGTGTACAGCAACTGTTTGAAGAGTACGGCATCCACATGCCCGAACTGCTTGAGGCCCGGTCTGCCCGCTATCTGAATGGTTCCATCGATCTGGTTTACTTTGACGGTCAGCGCTACCATATCGCCGATTATAAAAGTAATTATTTAGGCACGGCCCAAGCCGATTATCAACATGAGCAGATCGCAGAAAGTATGTCGCTTTCCAGCTACTGGCTACAAGCGGCTTTATATCTGGTGGCGTTGCATCGCTATCTCGGAGTGAAGTTGCAGAATTACAGCATTGAGCAGCATTTGGGTGGTGCATCTTACTTGTATTTACGGGGCATGAATGGGCAAGCACAACAGGGTTGTCTGTACTGGAAACCTGAAGACGAATTTATCTTGCGTTTAGACGCCATTCTTGGATATTTCTCTGAGGATAAAGCTGGAAAAATGGTGTAGATAAAATGTGTGAATTTAAACTAAACAAAAGCTTAACTTGTGGATAAGACTGTTTATAACCTTGTGGACAAGCGTGTGGGTAAGTTTGAGGATAACTCTGTGGAAAAGCATGTGGATGATCAGTCTGAGCAAATCACCTGGTTGAATATGTGGAGTCAGTACCTGACACAGGCAACTTTTTCTCAATCTGCCCAAACAGTTGGGGCTGCGCAAATATTACAGCAACTGGTTGAAGCCAGCTTGCAAGGCGACAGCTGTATTGAAGTCAATCCATTACAGCTTGAAGTGCTTGGTGACCTTGCCGTTTCGAGTGAGGCTGCTACCAGTCAGGTGGCGCCGTGCGTCTACGATCAGCAGGGCTTGGCATTATACCGATATTGGCAACTAGAGCAACGCCTCGCGGAACAGATTTGTCGATTAAAGCGACAAACGATTCAAACCCTTCAGGCGGCGAATTATCATGACCTGCTCAGTGATGAACATCAGCAGAATGCCTTGAAAATGGTGTTGCAACAAGGTTTGAGTATTATTACCGGCGGTCCGGGGACAGGTAAAACCTTTACTCTGGCACGTATTATTGCAGCCCTGAACCAGATGATTCCTGATATTCGTATTGCCATGGCGGCACCAACGGGGAAGGCTGCCCAACGCATGCAGGAAGCCTTACAGAACTCGTTTAATGATCCGAAACTGTTAGCATCGGGGCTGATTAGCGATGAATTACGTCATCAAAATACCCAGACCTTGCATCGACTACTGGGCATGGGCAATCGGCAGATTCCACGTTTTAACCAGAAACAGCCTTTACCCTATGATGTGATTGTGGTCGATGAAGCCTCCATGCTGGATTTAAATCTGGCGACTGCTTTGTTTGAAGCCGTGCCTGATCATTGCCGTCTCATTTTATTGGGAGATGCCAATCAGCTGGCTTCGGTGGATGTGGGTTCTGTCTTGGCAGATTTACAGCAAGTCGCTGCATTGGCCGAGAATCGGGTGCAACTGCAAACCAGTCGCCGTTTCTCCGGGGAGGCCAAGATTGGACAACTGGCAAGATTTATTCAGGCCCAGCAACATCAGACCGATGTGGATGCTGTATTGGAAAATCTGGAACGCCAGATTGTGGCCGCAACCGCCTTGCAACCCGTTGCTTTGTCTAAAGACATGTCTGACCTGATTCAACTTGAATATCTGCCGCAACAGCATGAGACGGATATTAGCAGCGCCCAGCAGAAACTGATGTATGGCTTTCAAGGCTATATAGATGCGCTAAAGCTGTATATAAAGGCAGACGAACCCGAGCAATATATTCAACAGGTAATACAGCGCTTTGATGATTATCGGATTTTAACCGCGATCCGGCACGGACAATTGGGGATTGAACAGTTAAATCGTCATGCCGAACAATGGCTAAACCAGCAACTCAGACAGATTGCTGTAGGGGACTGGTATATCGGGCGTCCAGTAATGATGACCTATAATGATTACCAGCTTGGTATTTCCAATGGCGATATCGGGATTTGCTTTAAACACAGATCCCAGCCACAACAATTTGAAGTCTTTTTTCCTAGCCTGAATAAATGGATCGCGGCGCATCGCTTACCGCGTAACATGCAGACTGCTTTTGCCTTGACCATTCATAAATCGCAAGGTTCCGAATTTACCCATACCGCGATTGTACTGGATGCCGGTGCGAAGAAATTGCTGAGTCAGGAATTGATCTATACCGCAGTAACCCGGGCCAAAAAAGTGGTCAGTATTCTGGCTGATCCAAATGCTCTGTTACAGGCGCTTACCACCCGCACAGTACGCCGTAGTGGTTTAGTGCAAAAGATCAATTTGCTCATATTGTGAACTTTTACTTCAAAATATAAGCGTTTGTAAGTAAAAGCTTACAAGGATTCGAGATATTGTCGCTAGAGCAAATGAGTGCTTTTTGAGATTATGTACCCACAAAGAGCCTGGCATGGAATGCGAGGTAAATCGCAAAAATATAATAATAACGTCGTGATGACAGCGAACTTACAGTGAAGTAAGTGATAAGAGAGGAAACTTACAGCCGCTAAGCCTTGTAGTTTTGGGAGAGACTACAGGGCTTTTTTATTTTCGCTATTCAGGCACGACATATTTATCAACCTTCAGATCTGGCCGTCCTATGATTAAAAACGTGAACATTCATGTTTTTGTCACTTTATGCAGGTTTAATTTAGTCTGATAAAAACAAGAAATGAGAATTCTGTTGTAGAACAATTTTTTGTTATTATTAAGTTAAATGTTATACAGACTTGTACGTTTTTTCTTACACAGAGATAAGAAAAATGCTATTTTTCTCCATAATTGATTCTGACAGAATAGTCAGTATAGAAACAACACACATGCGATAACAGAGAATAAGTAAGAACATGATGTGGATAAAACATTCAGAGGGTATGAATGTGAAAGGAGAAGAAGAGTTAATAATAAAAACAAAGCAAAGTGATAATAATAAAACCTCAGCGCAAAAGCCCAAGTTGAAACTTGGGCTTTTTTGTTTGGAACTGTTTACTTTACAGGTTAGACCAGATCCGCCTCAGTACGATCTGTCGCAAATAGCGACCGGCGCTGGTTTTTCGGAATTTTCGGGCAATTGCTAGAGATCTGGTATAGCGTTTTTGCCAGTGCAGGCAGATGTGTCCCTACGACTGATTTACCTGTGGTGAGCAACGATACGCTAATGTCACGTTCAGGATCCGCCCAACATAAAATATTGGAGAAACCGATATGACCGAAGGCCTGTCCTGTCATTGGCCCAAATAAGCCAACTGGATTGCTGCCCAGCATTGGCCCCAGCGCATAGCGCATCGGTGCCAGCAGGGTGCGATCCAGACTGACACCCGATGTTGGCAAGGTGGAACGGAATACGGTTTTGGCACTCATGATCTGCTTGCCTTGATACTCACCACCACTCAGCAACATTTCAAAGAAACGGCCCGCCTGTTCAGCACTGGTATAGATGTTGCCTGCAGGACAAATGGTGTCCATAAAGCGACGATCATTGGTGACATCCACCGCCAGTTGCAGACCACCGCCTAATACGTGATTGAGGTAGTAGTCGGTGCCCAGACTCGGATGAATGCCGGTGGCATAGTTGAGAGCAACATCGTCACGATATTCAGGTTTTAAACCGTAGTTGAAATAGTCCAACCCCATCGGTTTTTCGATATGCTCGGCGAGGAACTCACGAACACTTTGCCCTGTGACCCGCTGAACAATTTCACCCAGAATATAACCGGCAGTGACAGCATGATAGGCAAGGTGGGTACCCGAAGGGGAAACCGGTTTTGCAGCATACAGCAGCTTTAAGATGTCTTGCTGGTTAAATAGCAGTTCTGGCGTGACTTCATGATCAATACGTGGAATGCCGCCACGATGGGAAAGTAAATGGAAAATGGTGGCGCGGCGTTTGCCATTGACGCCATATTCGGGAATGTAATAGCTAATCGGATCAAGTAAATTTAGCTCGCCACGTTCATCCAGCATATGAATTAACATTGCTGTCACCATTTTCGAGGCAGAAAACAGGCAGACAGGCGTATCGGGTGTGGCAATCTTGGCATCCGCCGCCAAGCCTTCAGTCGAGTTGCCTTGTGCATATCCAATACTGCGGTTTAACAGTATCTGTCCCTGACGACGTAAACATAAAGTGATGAGTGGATAATTCCCCGTTTTATATAAGGATTCAACACTGTGCCAGATTTTTTGAAGCTGTTTTTCGGTCATGCCACCCAAGTCCGCTGACACTTCATCTTTGCTGCGAATCACTTGATTAAGGTCATCTGGCACGTAGCAGGTATTGGTCGATAAAATTTTCACGCATCCCTCGCAATTTTTCATTTTCTTTTTTCCCTGTCATCAATCTAAACAGAGCAAGGCTAGTGTGCCTATTTTGTACAATGCTGTCAGCTGCCGAAATGCCAAGCAACATAAAACAATTTTGCAATATAGCGATAGATCACTTAAAATAGCGCCTTGCTGTAGTGATGCACGGCAGTCAGTTGGTTTCAACTGATCAATATCATTTTATTTTTTAAGCATCTCGGAGAAATCGAATGGCTTTAACTAACGCAGATCGCGCAGAGATCATCGCTAAATTTGCTCGTGCTGAAAACGACACTGGTTCACCTGAAGTACAAGTTGCTTTATTGTCTGCGCAAATCAATGATTTGCAAGGTCACTTTAAAGAACACAAACACGACCATCACAGCCGTCGTGGTTTGATCCGTATGGTAAACCAACGTCGTAAATTACTTGACTACTTAAACGGTAAAGATCACGGTCGTTATGTTGCTTTGATCGGCGCATTAGGTTTACGTCGTTAATTCGATTTTACTTTGTTTTCGCTATTTCGCATGTTGCAATGCCTTATCGCTGAAAAGAGAGTTTCACCTAATTTCCGTTAGGTGAGTTTAGAAGGGGCGCTTGTTCGCTCCTTCTTTGTGTTTAAATTTATTTAAAAATTTTGATCTAGTGCGATGGCTTCTAAGCTTTGTCATTTATCCACACGCTAGTGGTGGTCTGAATGCCAAACCTTAGGGGTCTCACTAGAATAAAACTAGGAAAATATAATACATGTCAATGTTTAATATCATTCGTAAAGAATTCCAATTCGGTCAACATCAGGTTGTTTTAGAAACGGGTCGTGTTGCACGTCAAGCCAATACCGTGTTAGTGACCATGGGTGGCGTAACTGTTCTGGTTGCAGTGGTTGCCCAACCTAAAGCAAAAGCGGGTCAAGACTTTTTCCCGTTAACTGTAAACTACCAAGAAAAACAATATGCTGCTGGTCGTATCCCGGGTGGTTACGGTAAGCGTGAAGGCCGTGCGTCTGAAGCTGAAACTTTAATTTCACGTCTGATCGACCGTCCAATCCGTCCGTTGTTCCCAGAAGGTTACTTCAACGAGATTCAAGTCACAGCAACTGTTGTTTCTTCTGACAAAACCATGGATGCCGATATTGCTGCAATGCTCGGTACTTCTGCTGCATTGTCAATCGCAGGTACACCATTCCGTGGTCCAATCGGTGGTGCGCGTGTTGGTTTAATCAACGGTGAATATGTTCTTAACCCGAACTTTGAACAACTTGCACAATCTGACCTTGACCTTGTGGTTGCGGGTACTGAATCTGCAGTATTGATGGTTGAGTCTGAAGCGAAAGAGCTTTCAGAAGACCAAATGCTTGGTGCTGTTCTATTCGGTCATGACGAAATGCAAATCGCCATTCAAGCGATTAAAGAATTTGCTGCTGCTGCGGGCGCAGTAGAATCAACTTGGGTTGCTCCAAGCAAAAACGAAGTGCTTCTTGAGCAATTAAAAGCAGCTTTCGAAGCGAAGATTTCTGAAGCATATACCATTGCAATCAAACAAGACCGTTATGCGGCACTTGATGCACTTTATGCAGAAGCAGTTGCTCAGTTCGTTCCTGAAAATGACGAAACGGGTATTGCTGACGAAGTCAATGAATTATTCGAAGACCTTAAATACCGCACCGTACGTGACAACATTTTGTCAGGTAAGCCACGTATTGATGGTCGTGATACCAAAACTGTTCGTGGTATTGACGTACAAGTAGGTGTATTAGACCGTGCACACGGTTCTGCATTATTTACACGTGGTGAAACTCAGGCGTTGGTTACAACGACTTTGGGTAACACGCGTGATGCGTTGATGGTAGATACGCTTGCCGGTACCAAAACCGACAACTTCATGTTGCACTATAACTTCCCAGCATACTCTGTCGGTGAAACTGGTCGTGAATCTGGTCCTAAGCGCCGTGAAATCGGTCATGGCCGTTTAGCGCGTCGTGGTGTTCAAGCGGTTCTTCCAGCGGCTGACCGTTTCCCGTACGTGATTCGTATCGTTTCTGACATCACTGAATCTAACGGTTCATCTTCAATGGCTTCTGTATGTGGTGCTTCATTATCACTTATGGATGCCGGTGTTCCGCTTAAAGCACCAGTTGCGGGTATCGCAATGGGCTTGGTGAAAGAAGGCGAGCGTTTTGCAGTACTTTCTGACATCTTGGGTGATGAAGATCACTTAGGTGATATGGACTTTAAAGTTGCAGGTTCGGCAAATGGTATTACTGCACTTCAAATGGATATCAAGATCGAAGGTATCACTGAAGAGATCATGGAAGTTGCATTGAATCAGGCTTATGCAGGTCGTATGCACATCCTTAATGAAATGAATAAAGTGATTTCACGTGCACGTGCAGAAATCAGTGCCAATGCACCAACATTTGAAGTCATTAACATCAATCCAGACAAGATCCGTGATGTGATTGGTAAAGGTGGTGCAACCATCCGTCAAATCACTGAAGAAACCAAAGCTGCGATTGATATCGAAGACAATGGTACCGTACGCGTATTTGGTGAAACCAAAGCGGCTGCGAAAGCTGCAATTGCAAAAATCCAGGCGATTACTGCAGAAGTTGAACCAGGTAAAATCTACGATGGTAAAGTCATCCGTATCGTTGAGTTTGGTGCGTTCGTTAACATCATGCCAGGTACTGATGGCTTGCTTCACATTTCGCAAATCTCGAATGAGCGTATTGCGAATGTGACTGACGTATTGAAAGAAGGTCAGGAAGTAAAAGTACAGGTTGCTGATGTCGACAACCGTGGTCGTATCAAGTTGACAATGAAAGATATCGAGCAAGCATAAGCTAGCCCGGTCTTTCGACTTAAAAAGCGCATTGTTTACACAATGCGCTTTTTTTATTAACTGGATGATTATTCAGGACATAATTTTTAAACATTTTGGGCATAAGCTGTAGAAATTATGAACATAAGTGGCTTTTATATTAGACATTAGTCTAATATTTTAAATGTGAGCCCTACAACTAACGTAGAATTCCCCAAATTTCCGTGCCTGCCGTATTTATGTGGTTTTAGATAGACAGTCGGAAGTCTATTTGTTCATCTCAATATGAAGGAATATTGCACATGCTTGTCGATCATGTAGCCGCAGGTCAAGATGACCAACAACCTCCCAAGAAACCAAAGTTCTATCAAATTCTCTATGTACAAGTGATCTTCGCAATTGTAGCGGGGATACTACTCGGTCATTTCTTTCCTGAGTTTGGTGAAAGCTTAAAGCCGCTGGGCGAAGCCTTCATTAAAATGGTGAAAATGATTATTGCCCCAGTGATTTTCCTGACCGTTGTCACGGGGATCGCGGGCATGAAAAACATTGGAAGTGTTGGGCGGGTGACCGGGAAGGCAATGATTTACTTCCTGACCTTTTCAACCTTAGCTTTGATTGTTGGTCTGATTGTCG
This sequence comes from Acinetobacter calcoaceticus, assembly GCF_051947995.1. Lineage (GTDB taxonomy): Bacteria > Pseudomonadota > Gammaproteobacteria > Pseudomonadales > Moraxellaceae > Acinetobacter. The sequence goes on from NZ_JBLVVH010000002.1 coordinate 96,971, forward strand.
GAAATGTGATTGAACCAGGTCATGGTTTAAATATTGATCCAAGTACCTTACACAGCACCAAAGTTGACGAATATGCAGCCAAAGCACATGAGTCTTCAATCACCGGCTTCTTAATGAATATTATTCCGGATACCTTGGTGAGCCCGTTCGTATCGGGACAGATTCTTCAAGTGCTATTTGTTGCCGTATTATTTGGTTTGGCATTGGCAAAATCAGGCGATTTAGGTCGTCCAGTTACAGACTTTCTTCAACAACTGACCAATCCTGTCTTTACGCTGGTCGGGATGTTAATGAAATTCGCGCCGATTGGTGCATTTGGTGCCATGGCATTTACCATTGGTGCGTACGGCATTAGCTCGATTGGTAATCTGATGTTGCTGATCGCGACCTTCTATATTACCGCATTACTGTTTGTGATCGTCATTCTGGGCGCTGTTGCACGCTATAACGGTTTCTCGATTATTGATCTGATCCGTTATATTAAAGATGAACTCTGGTTGGTACTCGGAACCAGTTCATCTGAAGCCGCATTACCTTCATTGATGGCGAAAATGGAAAAGGCAGGCTGTGAGAAATCAGTGGTCGGTCTGGTGATTCCGACAGGTTATTCATTTAATCTGGATGGTACCAATATTTACATGACCTTGGCAGCCTTGTTTATCGCGCAGGCCTGTAATATCGAATTGACGCTGACTCAGCAGATTACGATTCTATTGGTGGCGATGTTGAGCTCTAAAGGTGCAGCAGGGATCACTGGTGCAGGCTTCATTACCTTGGCAGCGACACTTTCAGTCGTACCTGCAATTCCAGTCGCAGGGATGGCACTGATTTTAGGGATTGACCGTTTCATGTCTGAATGTCGTGCATTAACCAACCTGGTCGGAAATGCATGTGCAACGATTGTGGTTGCGAAATGGGATAAAGCATTAGATAAAGAACAACTTGATCTGGCGTTAAAACACGGTATCGTTAAAGAAGATGCATAATCTTTGATCTGTTAAAAAAGCCTCCCTGTGAGGCTTTTTTTATGGAATGGCAAAGCGCTTGTTTGAATAGCGATAGCTTTTTATGACGCTTCATGGCAGCATTTCAATAGCTATCCAAATTCATCTTGTCCTATGCAGCTTTATTATTTTTATCGTCATAACAGCGAAAATACAATTTTTATTAGTACAGAACAACAAGCAGAACATGCGCTGGAATTTTTGTGGGTCGATAGTTTAAGACAGGATCTGGTCAATCATACCGAGACCTGGCAAAGTGATATTTGTCGGCATACGGGATTGGTCTTGAACGAATTTCATATGCGCGACTTACTCAATATCGAGCATCCTTGTGCTTTTGATACGGTAGAAGAATATGACCTGCTGGTGTTCCGTAAACTCATTAGCCCAGATGACCAGATTCTTGAAAGCGAGAATGTGCTGGAATCCCATGAGAGCGTATTTGGACTTGCCACCACACCGATGAGTTTTATCTTGACCCCTACGATTTTGGTCAGTGTCAGAGAACAGGGGAATCAGGCAGTAGAGAGTTATATTCAGCGTATTCAGACGATTATGGGGCGTCCGATCGCCGAGCAGAATAAACCGCGTAAATTGCCTGCCACACCCGCAGATCTTTGCTTGCGTTTACTGAATAGCATGATTGATGGTTATCTGAATCTACGGACTCCGCTCACCCGTCGGGTGGAATATTGGCAACAGCAATTGTTACAGGGCAATCGTCGTTTTAAGCAATGGCATCAGTTATTTCATGAAGACATGGCATTCCAGCAAATCGAAAATTTATGTGAGGAACAGATTGAAACCTTGCAGGAGTTTAGAGATGAGCTGGTGGATAATTATCATCATGTCGTGGGTGAGCATAAACATAAGGCACAAGATATCTTGCTGGTACGTTTGAATGATCTGATGAGCCATGTCGAGCGGGTACAGAAACATACCTTACGCTTGCGTAATGCGATTCAGTCGGCTATCGATTTGCACTTTTCTGCGATTGCCAACCAGACCAATGAAAACATGCGCATATTAGCCATTATCACTGCCATTTTTGCGCCATTGACCTTATTAACAGGTATCTATGGGATGAACTTCGAGTTTATTCCCGGGCTGAAATCACCTGTCGGGTTCTGGATCATGCTGGGTGTGATGCTCATGAGTACCGTGTTGCTGCTCTATTATTTCTATCGTCAGCATCTGGTTGGGCGCGGTGAGCGGAGTGTAATTGATTTGCTGGCACAGCAGCATAAGCAGCGTAATCTGAATTTGTTATGGTTTTTGGACTACGAACCGATTAAGCAAACGCTGAAAGAAGTGGAGAAAATGACCAAGTTAAAATAGTTTGAACTTGGTCATACTAAATCCTTTAATGAAAATGTTTGAGCTGTTTACGTAGCTGTTGCACTTCATCGATTAAATCCAGCATCACGGCTACAGCTGACAGGCTTGCATCAAAGTCGCGTTGCAGGCGATAGGCACGTCTGGCACGGCTGACATCTTCACCAATAAACTGATAGCTTTGTGGGTCAACAGAGATTTGCAAAATATCATAATCGATCAGCTTGAGGACCCAGTCGGTACTTTGACCACATGCTTCGGCAAAGTGTTCAAGATCAAGTGCCAATTGTTCATCAATGATTTCAACTTGGCAGTGACCGTCATATTGAATTTCTTTGTATTGAATCGTTGTCATGATCTTACTCCTTATGAGGCACGAGGTTTAAATGCAGCAAAGGCATCGGCAAATTGTTGATAAGCCTGTTGCTCTTGTTCACTGTGCGCTGGCGGTAAAACAATATTGATAATCAGGTACAGATGTCCCGCAATCTTGTTGGGAATGCCTTTCTCTTTTAAACGTAATTGCTGTCCGTTCTTGGCGTTTTTCGGCAAGTTGACCTTGAGTTGTCCAGCAGGGGTATTGACCTCGATACCTTGTCCCAAACCTGCTTCCCAAGGGCTGACGTCAATGGTTTGATAGACGTCAGCGCCTTCAACACGAATCCGGTCAGTATCCTTGTACTGAATCTCGATATAAAGATCGCCATTTGCACCGCCATTGATGCCACTCTGGCCTTGACCATTGAGACGGATTTGCTGACCTTCCTTCATGCCTTTTGGAATTTTAACTTCCAAGGTTTTGCGTTGAACCTCAGGTTCACCATAGACGTTATAAGTCGGAATTTGTAATGTGATTTGCTGGGTTGAACCGTGGTAGGCAATCTCTAGATCGACCTGAATGCTGGCATGTTGATCTTCACCACGATAACTACGCTGTTGGCGTTGAGAGCGTTGTTGTCCGCCGCCAAAGCCTGAACCGAAACGGCCAAACAGGTCTTCAAAACCACTAAAATCTGCTCCTTCACCTGAACTCTGGCGATAAAACTGCGCACCATCGAAACCGCTTTGATTGCCTTGACCAAAGTTGGAAAAGCCTTGAGGGTGGTCCAGCATCTGATCATATTCAGCTTTTTTGCTACTATCGCTCAAGGTGTCATAGGCGACATTGATCGCCTGCATTTTGGCTTCCGCATCGGCTTCTTTGCTGATGTCAGGATGATATTTACGTGCCAGTTTTCGGTAGGCCTTTTTGATTGCATCTGCTGAGGCATCTCTGGAAACACCTAGCTCTTCATAATAATTTTTTGCCATGATCTTTAAATATAATAATGTTGTGTTTCTTTCATTATGAAACGAATCCAAGAGATTTCAATGGATTCGATTGTATAAGACTTGTTCTGTCTGAATGTATGCACAGCGTATAAATGGTTTTATTGTGGCGGGTTTAAATGCCTAGATAAAGGTTTCGATCAGACCATAGAGCGCAATCAAGACCAGCAATACTCCGCATAAGCCGAGAATTTTTGGGTAAACACTGCTTTGTGAAAGGCGGCGGAAGAATAGATAAACCAAAGATAAGGTCAGGAAATCCAGAATAATCCAGGTCACCGTCAATAGACTGAGACTAAAATTGATATGGGGTGAAATTGAAATAAACTGCGGGAAAAATGCCGAGAAGAAAATAATATCTTTGGGATTGGAGATGCCGACCAGAAATCCTTTGTTAAAACCGCCATTTTGTGCCGATACGGTTTGAATCGCAGTAGGATGCGGCGCCTGAATGACTTCTTTAATAATGCTATAACCGAGATAGGCAATATAAAGGCAACCGAATACCCGAATGGCTTTCAGGTAATTTTCATCAATGCTCAGAAAGCCTTTGAGAATCAGCACTGAGATAAAAATCAGGATCAAAGAGGCAAAGTTGGTTCCAAAGATGGTCTGTAGCGCTTTTTTATAACCGCCTTTGAGTCCGGCACTGGCCACCAGAATCATGACAGGCCCCGGCGTGGCGATTAGCACCACCACACTCACAATAAACAGTACATATTCAAAGTAATTCATAGATTAATCATAAGGTCGATATTATAAGGAGATTTGAACATTGTTTTATCGGGTAGACCTTAATACAAAATAAAAAAAGACGGAAGCCCGTCTTTTTTTATTTTCAACATTGAATGAATTAACTTAAATGTTCACCGAATAAAGCCAAGGCTTCTTCTGCCGTAAATTCATAGCGTGTATTACAGAACTGGCAATCCATCTGGATCGGGTTTTGTGCTTCTAAAGTTTCATGCACTGCATCTACACCAATCTGAATCAGGGCATTGGCACAGCGCTCTTTTGAACAGGTACAACCAAACTTTAACTGCTCAACTTCAGGCAAACGCACCTCTTCTTCGTTATACAAACGATAGAGGATTTCATTGGCTGACAGGTCGGTCAGTTCTTCCGGTTTCAAGGTTTCAGTGAGCATGGTCAGACGAGGCCATAGGTCTTCGTCGACCAGTTTTTGTTCTTCTTCATCATTCCGAGGAAGCAGCTGAATCAATAAGCCGCCTGAACGTTTGCTGTTGGTCGCCAAGACAATATGCGTCGGAATCTGGGCCGATAAATCGTAATATTGCGTTAAGCAGCCGGCCAAGGTCGGTTGATCAAGCGGTACGATCCCTTGATAGCGTTCACCGTGTTCAGGTTCAATATTAATGAACAGAACCGGATTGGTTAATGCTGCCAGTACCGTACGGCTATCATGGCCTTCGACAAATCTTGGGTCTTCTTCATAATCAGCCAAGGCACGGACTTCACCCAAATGGTTACATTCAGCCATGGCCCATTTGAAGGTGCCGCTTGCCTGAATCTGTAAGCTAATACGACCACGGATTTTCAGTGTGCTGGCAAGTAATGCAGTCGCACTTAACATTTCGCCCAACAGGCTTTGTACTGCAGGCATATATTCGCGTTGCGCCAAAATGGTTTGTAATGCTTCTTCCAGATGCACCACTTCACCGCGAACAGGGCAGTCCTCAATAAAAAAGCGTTGGCGTAAATCAGACATATTTTTCTCCAGTATCCCGCACAGGGAAAACAAAGCAATGCGCTGCTTTGAAAAGCACTGAGGGCTTTATAAAAAGGTGCATGTATGCAGTCAATAATGGTGTCAGTTTGCTAAAACTCAAGATGTTTCATTGAGTGAATTTGCATCACTTTGTGTGTTTTGATCACTGCGCGTGCGATCAGTCTGCAAAGTTTTTGTGTTTTCAAATAAATACTCAAGTTCTGCAATCGCACTCGGATAATATTCAATAACCTCTTGCTGTTCCTGTACCCAGTGTTGCTGGATCAGCAGCAGTTCATCCTGTTGCTTAAAACGTTCTATCTGCGTTTGTGCATCAAGGTTTGACAGACCCGCTTCAATTAACGCCTGCTGGGCCATCTCCAGTGAAGCGGCATAGGTTTCACGCCAGATATATTGAATGCCTAAACTATTGAGCAAATGCGCATGATGTCGGTCGCGTGCCCGTACAAACAGGGTCAGGTCCGGATGATTCAAACGCAGATAACGTGCCAGATTCATACTGTCTTCAACATCATCAATGGCGAGGATCAGGAGTTTGCAATATTCGATTCCGGCAGCACGTAAGTTCTCAACCTGAGTCACATCGGCATCAAAAAACCGGTGTCCATATTGTTCAATAAAATCAGCATCAGGCTGGTTGCTGTCAATCACGCTAAAGTGTTTACCTTGAGCATGTAAAGCACGGGCAACCACTTGCCCAAAGCGTCCAAAACCGACAATCAGGATTGGATGTTGTGGTACATCCTCAGGTACAACAGGTACTTTGTTCTGCAACCGTGGCAAAATTTCTGTATCAAAGAGCCAGTACAGCAGCGGCGTCAATAACATCGAGCCGAAGACGATGAGCAAGGCAGGCTGTAATAAGGCCTTGCCAAGTAAATTTTCACTTTCTGCCAGTTTGAGCAAAATAAAGGTCAGTTCACCACTTTGCGCCAAGGTGATGGCAAACAGGGTACTACGTCGGGCATGACGTTGCTGGTAATAATGGATGGCTGCAATCACACCGGACTTGATCAGGATCAGCCCAAAGATTGAACCCAGGATCAGTAAAGGGGTTTGAGTTATAGGTTCTAATGAAAGGCCTAAACCCATCGCCAGAAAAAATAACCCGATGGCCGCATCTTTAAAAGGTGCAAGAATACGTTCAACTTCAGCTTTAAATTCGGTTTCTGCCAGTAATAAGCCTGCCAAAAATGCACCAATCAAGACATGAATATTCAAAATATCCATAATCAGAATGACCGAGACAATAATCAGGGCACTCAGCACAGGGATGAGTTGAATACTGTTTTTTTGTGCTAAAAAGCGGAAGGCTGGACGTACCAGATAGCGACTGGCGAGAAACAGACCTGAAATCGTGGCAATGATTGCTGCAAAATAAGCAATCCCGTGTCTTGTCGATGCAGTATCTTCCAGCAAAGGAAACAGCGCAATCAGAATCACGGTAATAAAAATCTGAAATTGCAGTGTTGCCAAACAGGCTTGCCCCAACGGGCTATGCAGTTGCTGTTTTTTCTCTAGCAGTTGCTGTACTAAAGTCACTGCGGAGAGGGCTAGTGCAAAGCCAAGAATGAGACTGCCCTGCAACTGATGAAACAGCAGGAAACCTGCACCGACTAAAAGCGGGATGATGACTGCAAGTTGAAGGCCCGTACTTTTAAGGATACTTTTACGTTGCAGCCACAGTTGTACAGGTCGAAAGCTTAGACCTAGAAACAGCATGACCGCCATCATGCCTAGATTGAGCAGTGACTGGATCAGTTGAGGATCTTCAATCAGCCCAGAAACATTTACACCGAGTACAAGCCCTGCGATGAGATAACCTAAAACTGTTGTGCCCATATAGCGCTTGGCCAAGGGCACAAAAATTAAAGTCGCAGCCAGTAAAAAAATAATGGGGAGCAGTAAGGACATCGAATGCCTCAATTTTTCTATTCTGTTTAGACGAACTCAAATGAGTAAAGCTTAAAAAGACCAATCCAAGATGGGGCTTTTATAAGGTGCACCTAAACTATCTTAACTAAACTCTTGTGGATCAACATCAATGGAAAGCCTGAGTTGATGCTGTCGTGGTAAATGTACCACTTGTTGCCACCATTGACGCAAATAAAAGTGCAGTTTTGCCCGATCGGTAGATAAAATCACCATGTGAGCACGATAACGGCCTGCTTTACGCTCCATCGGTGCGGGGATTGGGCCCCAGATATCGACCAGATCACCCGCCATGCTCCTGAGTTGCTGGGCAATCTCGGCCAGAAAGTGTTGGCTATAGTCGCGATCTTTCGATTCCACCCGAACCAGTACCGTATAACGATAAGGCGGCAGCATGGCAATTTTGCGATCAGCCAGCATTTGTTTGGCAACGGTACGATAATCATGCTCAATCAGCGTGGTTAGCATTGGATGATCAGGGCGTAAGCTTTGTAAATAGACACTGCCTTTATGCTCACCACGTCCAGCACGTCCGGCCACTTGCACAATCAATTGTGCAGTCCGTTCAGGCGCACGTGGATCGACACTGAGCAGGCCTGCATCAATATCAAGAATCGCAACCAGCGTCACATGCGGGAAATGATGGCCTTTCGCCAGCATTTGCGTGCCCAGCAAGATACTTGGTTTGTTTTGCTGGATCCGGTCATAAATTTTCTGCCAGCTACCGACCCGGCTGGTACTGTCACGATCAACCCGAATTACCTCATTGTGCGGGAACAGTTCCTGTAAATGTTCCTCAAGCTTCGCCGTTCCTGCCCCAATGGTTTTCAAACTCTGTTTCTGGCATGCAGGACAATGGTCTGGCAAGCGGTTGATGGTTCCGCAATGATGACAATGCAAATAGTGGTAAGGCTGTGAATGCAGGGTAAAGTGTGCATCACAATGTGGACAGTTGGCTTGCCAGCCGCAGCTTTCACACATCAGGATCGGCGCATAACCGCGTCGGTTTAAAAAGATCAGGACTTGTTCTTTGCGCTCTAACGTATGCTTGATTTGCTGAATCAAGGTCTGGCTGAGACCATGCTGCTTTTTTGCAATCTTTAAATCCACCACATGCATTTTCGGTAAAACCGCCACGCCTGCACGTTGATTCAGTTCAAGCAGTTCCAGCTTTCCAGACTCAACCAGATGATAACTATCGATACTTGGCGTCGCAGAGCCAAGTATCACCGGACAGTTCTGCAAATGTCCGCGATATAAGGCGACATCACGGGTATGGTAACGGAAGCCTTCTTGCTGTTTATACGAGAGGTCATGTTCTTCATCTAGGATAATCAGTCCCAGATTGGGCAATGGAGTATAAATTGCAGAGCGTGTCCCAATAATGATCGAGGCTTTGCCGGTTTGTGCATGTTGCCATGCCTGTAGCCGTTTTGAGTCATTCAGCCCTGAATGCAGTAAGGCAATATCACAATGAAAGCGTGACTTAAAACGTGAAACGGTTTGCGGGGTGAGGCCAATTTCCGGGACCAGCACCAGTACTTGTTTCCCTTGTTTTAATACCTCATGCATCACTTGCAGATAAACTTCAGTTTTGCCGCTGCCCGTCAAACCATCGAGTAAAAAAGCCTGATAATGATGTTGTGCCTTGAGAATATGTTGAATGGCTTTTTTCTGGTCTTCATTCGGTGTTAAGGGAACTTGCGCCAGTTGCACCGGTGTCGGGGTAAAATCATGCGGCTCCAGACAGCACTCAACCAAGCCTTTCTTTTCTAGCGCTTTCAGGGTCGAGGTTTCCACCCCGCTCAGGTTTAAGACATTTTCAGTGGTGCCATGCGGATGCAGTTTTAATACCTGATAGGCGTCATATTGTTTTTGCGAACGTTTTAATAATGAGGCTGGGTCATCATGGGGTGTGATTTTCCAAAGATGAAACAGGATATCTAAGGCACGACCTTGTCTGAGTAAGGTCGGTAAGGCACTTTGCATGACCTCGCCAATCGGAAATTGATAATATTGGGCTGACCATGTCAACAAAGTTAAAACTTGTTGGTCTAAAATCGCTTCCTGATCGAGTAATTCCGTAATGGCTTTAAGTTTGAACTGACCGGTAAAGACTTCGTCTGGATTGACTTTTTCAGTGATGATCCCGACCAGATTTTGCCGCCCAAATGAAATCGCAACACGCGCGCCAACCTGTGCCTGAGCGTATTGCGCTGCGCTAACCGTATAATCAAAGGTATCATACAGATACACCGGTATGGCAACGCGAATACGGTAAACAACAGTGCTAGAATTTTGGGTCGGCATATCGGCTTCATTCATATAAAGTGTATATTGATATTTTCAGCTTTTTAAGTTGTATGATCGCTTAAAACAACTTAAATAAGGCATGACGGCATCTCATAGAATTATGCTAAAGTGCTATGCGTTATGTCGATGAATTTCATGTGGAACCACGTTCCTCAGACCATACACGGATGCACTTAACAACGACTATTTTGGGACAATTAGAACAGAACCATGCCTGCTTATCAATTTACTGCGCTTGATGCCTCTGGAAAGCAACAAAAAGGTGTGCTGGAAGGGGATTCCGCACGCCAGATTCGCCAACAGTTACGCGATAAAGCCTGGACCCCGATCGCGGTCGATGCGGTTGAGCAAAAAGACAAACAGCAACAGCGTTCGTGGTTTAAAAAAAGCTTTAGTGCCTATGATCTGGCATTGATGACACGTCAACTCTCGGTATTGGTGGCAGCCGGGATTCCGCTGGAAGAAGCCCTGCGTGCCGTCAGTAAACAAAGTGAAAAAGCGCATGTCCGCAATCTATTGATTGCGGTACGTTCCAAAGTTCTGGAAGGGCATTCACTGGCAAAAGCGATGCAGCAGTCAGGACGCTTTCCCGAACTATATATTGCAACAGTGGCGGCAGGCGAACGTTCAGGTCATCTGGATCTGATTCTGGATCAGTTATCGGACTACACTGAAAACCGTTTTGCCATGCAAAAGAAAGTTCAGGGTGCGATGATTTATCCGATCGTACTGATGCTGATGTCTTTCGGCATTGTGATGGGCTTGATGACCTATGTGGTGCCTGAAATCGTCAAGACCTTTGAACAAAGTAAAGAAGCTTTGCCGTGGATTACGGTCGCCTTGATGAAGGCCAGTGCCTTTATCCGGCATACCTGGATCGGCATGCTCATTCTTGCTGTCGTATTCATTATTTTATTTACCCGATTTTTAAGAACGACGGCAGGACATTATGCATTTGACCGATTAACGCTCAGATTGCCACTATTTGGTAAACTTTCGCGTGGTATAAATGCAGCACGTTTTGCCAGTACCTTATCCATTTTGACCCGCTCAGGTGTGCCTTTGGTGGAAGCCTTACGTATTGGCGCCGAAGTCAGTAATAACTGGGTCATTCGTGATGCCATTGAAGTGGCGATGGAACGTGTAACAGAAGGGGGAAATTTGGCAACACAACTGGAACGTTGCGGTTATTTCCCGCCGATGATGGTACAAATGATCCGAAGTGGAGAAGCCTCTGGTGAACTGGATCGTATGCTGGATCGTGCATCAACCATGCAGGACCGTGAGGTGACCACCTTTATTTCTACGTTACTAGCCTTGCTTGAACCCTTGATGCTGATTTTTATGGCAGCAATTGTATTGGTGATTGTGATTGCGGTAATGTTGCCAATTATTAATATGAACAATATGATCTGATGAGTGACATGAAAGAGATGAATATGAATAATTCAATGAATAAGCACAATGTTGAACAAAGCTTGAATCCTTGCACTCAAAGCACAGTTTCTGGTCTTGCGGAATCTTGCAACTCAGAGTCCGAGCATAATCTTAATCCTGCCACTCGAAGCCTAGCTTCTCGTCTTGCGGCACGTTCGAGCGTTGCTCGAATGAATCGTGCCTCAGGATTTACCCTCATTGAGGTGATGGTGGTTATTGTAATTTTAGGTGTTCTCGCTGCACTGATCGTTCCGAACGTGATGGGTCGTGGTGAAAAGGCTAAAGTGGATACCACCAGTATTACCTTAAAGGGTGTTGCGGGGGCACTGGATCAATATAAGTTAGATAATGGCCGTTACCCATCGATGCAAGATGGCGGTTTAGATGCGTTGGTGAACCAGCCAGCCTCAGCGAAAAACTGGTTACCAGGTGGTTATGTAAAAGGTGGTTATCCAAAAGACAGCTGGGAAAATGATTTACAGTATGTGATTCCAGGTCGTGAAGGTCGTCCATTTGATTTATATTCGTTTGGTGCGGATGGTAAAGAAGGTGGCGAAGGCAATGATGCCGATATTTATTATCAGCCTTAATGATTAAATAAAAATATCACTTCACTTTTGAGTTATTAAATCTAGAGTGAAGTGATAATGTTTCTTAATTAATAATTAATTTATAACTTGTTGAAAAATAAAGATAGAATAAAATGTTGAATATGTGAGAGTTATAATAAGAATTATTCCCATATTTAATAGTTACAAGAAAAAGAAATTATGCAGAAAAATAGACTGTTTCTTTAGATCAAAGCTTTGCATAATAAATCAGACCTTTGAACGCAAGTGTGAGAAATCAGATGAAAGCATTTTTTATGTTGGATGAACTGAATCAGTTTCATTGGGCAATGCTTAAATCTGTGTTGCTCATTTTAACGTTATTGCCGATGAGTGAAGGTGCATTGACCTTATGGCAAGCCACTGAGGGCGGTAGCCAGATTATGATTGGTTTCTTTGCATTAAGCATGTTCAGTGCGTGGTTGGTTCTTTGCTTTTTAAGTGCTTTAAAAACCACGGTGTGGCATCGGGCTGACCTGATTTCTAAATATGAACAGTATTTATTTAAGGCGTATCGGTATATTCCGATGTTGTTTTTATCCAGTCTGGTGGCTTATTTAAGCCTGCAATTCTCGATCAGCTTTTAAATCATTTAAAGCTGAAGCGTTAAAAACGTAGATTTTAAATCTACGTTTTTTATTGCCTGAACTTATCCCGCATGAACCAACAGGAAAGTGATTTTACGTACGATTGGCAAGACCAGAAGCAGAACCGGGAAGGCAATCAGCCAGGAGATACCCCAAGCGGAAAGCCAGATGTCAGTCGAAAATTGTTCTACTCCCATGCTACGTATCGTACTGATACATGACACGATAAAGGTCATGATCATAGACAGGAAAAAAGGTAAAACAACTGCGGCGTAACGATTTGGAATCTTTTTAAAACGAAAAGAAGACGATCTGAAATTTTGCATTTTTTACTCCGTAAACCAACAAACGCCAGTGCCTGATCAAAAGATGGAATATCCTGATCAAATAGCTCCACGCATTGTTGGAGATATGTTGGCACGTTGATTGACGTAAACGTTTACGGCTTCATAAAGAGCAAAATTAATTTAGCATGAAGGATCAGCATAGGGAATAAAAAATGTACATCTTTATTTAAAAATAGAGATCCTCTATATTTCATAGGACTTGGAAAATCGCAGAGAATAACTAGATGCAACAAATTGAATGGAATGATTTTACTAAAGTTGAATTACGTGTCGGTCGGATTATACAAGCTGAGGTATTTAAACAAGCGCGAAAACCTGCCTATCTCTTGCAGGTCGATTTTGGTGAAGAATTAGGCGTTCGGAAATCCAGTGCACAAATTACCAAACTTTATCAGCCTGAAGACTTGATTGGAAAACTGGTGGTGGCTGTGGTGAACTTTCCGAAGAAACAGATTGGTCCGATTCAATCAGAATGTCTGGTCACAGGTTTTCATAATGCGGCAGGAGAGGTGGCACTTTGCGTCCCAGAGTTTGAGGTTCCTCTGGGCACAAAGTTGTTGTGATTATCGACGTGATTTAAAGGAAATATCGACTTTACGTGGACGGTAAATCCAGCCAACGATTAATAACAGCACTGAAAAAAGCAGGATTGGATAATCACTTAAGCGGTTATACAAGGTTTGTCCCTGCATGGCAGGCAATTCACCACGAAGTACAGCTTCTTCATCCATTGGTGCCTGTTTTACAATATGACCGTTTTGATCAATAAATGCAGTCACGCCAGTATTGGTGGCACGAATAAACCAGCGACCATTTTCCTTGGCGCGCATTTGTACCATTTGCAAATGTTGCCAAGGACCGGCAGTTCCTGTAAACCAGGCATCATTGGATACCGTGATGAGAAAGTCACTATTCGATGCATTACGGCGGGTCAGGTTGGGATAAGCCACTTCATAGCAAATGGCGGCTGCCAGTGCATGACCTTTGACCGTTAACGGCTTCTGATTGGCCTCACCACGTGTGAAACCGCTCATGCTGACATCGTTTTGCATTGCAGGCAGGACCCATTTCAGCATGCCGGATAATGGAATATATTCACCAAACGGCACCAGACGTTGCTTTTTATACAAGCCATGCGAATCGCTGCCCGAAGCCATAATGCTATTGTAATACAACGGCTCACCGACCTGCTGTGACTTCGCCATATCCCAATACGGGATACCGGTCACCCATGCACTGTCTGTTTTCTTGGCTTGAGCATCCATCGCCTCCAGAAATTCTGGAATATCGGTCTGGAACATTGGAATCGAGGATTCTGGCCAGACAATCAGGTCACGGCCCCATTCAGCACGAGTCAGCGTGGCATAAATTTCTAAGGTCTTAATCTGGTATTCAGTTAACCATTTCAGGTCTTGAGGAATGTTTCCCTGAACCAAAGACACACTCAGTGGTTTGGCTGCTTTCGGTTGTACAAACTGAATAAATCCAGCGCCCCATGCACCTAAAACTAGAACTGCGGAAGGCACCGCCCAAAACCAGCGACGATTTAAAATCTCGACCAGCGCACAGGCCAATACGATGACAACGAAAGAAACAGCATAAACACCAAATAGAGGTGCATAACCATCTAATAGGCGTTCAGTGAAGGCATAACCTGCGAATAACCACGGAAAACCAGTGAATACCCAGGTTTTTGCCCACTCAAACAGCACCCATAGCGGTGCAAAAGTAAGCGGCGTCTCTGGGAAAAAGCGACGATACAGCCAAGTCTGAAATGCCGTAAACAAGCCCATTGCAGCCGCCATAAAGGCAATCATCAACACGCTTAAAAAGGCATTGGTATCGCCATAGGTATGGATGGAGGTATAGAGCCAGAACGCGCCGACAAACCATAAACCAAAGCCATAGCCCCAACCGAGTGCAAAGGCCTGATGGGGGCTACGCTGACGTAATACGGCATACAGTAATGCAGGCGATAAAATTGCCAGCCACCAGAAATAGTAAGGGGCGAGCGCCAAACTAAAGATTGCACCCGAAATGAGTGCAATCAACAGTGGAAAAATAAAAGGGAGCTGTTTTTGTGGTTGAGACGAATTTAACAGCTTCTCAAAATAGGTTCTCATTGACGGACAGCTCGAATCAGATGAATAGTGCGTGCATCTGCTTCAATAATGGTAAATTGCCAATCGCCAAGCTCAATGGTTTGACCTTGTAAATCGCTCACTAAACCAATTTCTTGCAGCAGTAAACCGCCCATAGTTTCAACTTCATCGTCAGAAAAATCTGCATTTAAAATAGTGTTGAAATGTTCGATTGGTGTAAGTGCCTGCACAATCCACGTATTTGCTGTGGTCGGGTCATTATCCGGAACGATATATAACGCTTCTTCATCCGCAATATCATGTTCATCTTCGATTTCGCCGACAATCTCTTCAAGAATATCTTCAAGGGTGACGAGACCAGAGGTTGAGCCATATTCATCAATTACGATGGCAATATGGGTTTGCGTATTTTTCAGCATACGCAATACCTGATCTGAACGTGCACTTTCAGGCACAAATACGGGCTGGCGCATCAATGAACGAATATCAACTTTGACATTACGCTCAGTTAAAAAAGGTAACAGGTCTTTCGCTAACAGGATGCCCACCACATTATCGCTTTGATCCGCTGAGAATACCGGGAAGCGCGAATGTGCAGAGTCGATTAGTACATGCAGAATATCAAGTAATTGATCGTCTTCCTGCAAGCTGATGATCGCTGTACGCGGTGTCATGACTTCTCGAATCTTTGTTGCTGGCAGGTCAAGAACACCCTCAAGCATGGCAACAGTATCTGGCTCTAAAAAGCGACGTGAGTCTTGAACTAACTTGAGTAATTCATCGCGGGTTTCAGGTGCGGTACCTAACCATTTTCTTAAGCCACGCATACCCCACGACGGACTGGATTCCTCGACCATGATCTTTCCTAAAGACTCTCTATATCAATTAGATGATTTTCATCATACCGAAGATAAAGCGGATATGCATCAACAATACTATGTAAAAAACGTACAGTTTTCCCAAACAGGCCGGATGATTTTTATATGAACAGTTTATGCTAAAATGTGAAAATTCGAATATTTGAGTTTTATGATGTCTGAACAACCAAAACTTCCCGCTGTTCAAATCAATACGCGAGGTTTACGTTGCCCTGAACCTGTGATGATGTTGCATCAAGCCATTCGCAAAGCCAAGTCAGGTGATGTGGTTGAAGTGCTTGCCACAGACCCGTCAACCTCATGGGATATTCCAAAATTCTGTATGCATCTTGGACATGAGTTATTGCTCAAAGAAGAAAACCTGGATGAAAACAGCAATACTGAATACCGTTATCTGGTGCAGAAAGGCTAAGTTTAATTTTTTGACTTTTAAGTTGCATAGCACATAAAAAAATCCGAGTCTAAACTCGGATTTTTTGTTTTTGAATTACATGTTTGGATAGTTTGGACCACCACCACCTTCCGGCGTTACCCAAGTGATGTTCTGTGATGGGTCTTTAATATCACAGGTCTTACAGTGAACACAGTTTGCTGCGTTGATCTGGAAGCGTTTAGAGCCATCATCATTTTCCATGATTTCATAAACACCCGCAGGGCAGTAGCGTTGCGCTGGCTCATCCCATTTTGGTAGGTTAACGTTCACTGGAATTGAAGGATCAGTTAACTTCAAGTGTGCTGGCTGATTTTCTTCATGTACCGTATTGGATACGAAAACTGAAGATAAACGGTCAAAGGTGAGCTTGCCATCCGGTTTTGGATAGTTTGGCTTAAATGTTGATGCATCTACGGTTTTCAGTGCAGCAAAGTCTTGTTTAAGATCATGCAAGGTGAACGGTACTTTAAGGATGTTTTGATCGATAAAGTTAAATGCACCACCAACCCACTGACCAAACTTGTGCATGGCAGGACCAAAGTTGCGTGAGTTATATAACTCTTCTTTTAACCAAGAATTGTTATATTTATCGGTATAAGCGGTGAGCTCTTTGTCGAAATGATCGTCGCCTTCAAGCACACGTGCAATTGCTAGATCGCCACCTTTGGCAACACCCGCAGCAATAGCTTCGAATACTGCTTCACCACACAACATACCTGATTTCATTGCAGTGTGTGAGCCTTTGATTTTTGAGAAGTTCAAGAAACCGGCATCATCACCAATCAAGCAACCGCCTGGGAAAGTGAGTTTAGGTAATGCATTAAAGCCACCTTTTACAACAGCGCGTGCACCGTAAGAGATACGTTTGCCGCCTTCAAGGAATTGCTTGATGGTTGGGTGGGTTTTCCAGCGTTGCATTTCCATGAATGGATACATGTGCGGATTTTCATAGGATAAATCCACGATCATGCCCAGAGTCACCTGGTTGTTTTCAGCATGATATAACCACCAGCCACCCGATGAACCGGTTTCAGACAATGGCCAGCCAGCGCCATGCATGACCAAGCCTGGCTTATGTTTAGCCGGATCGATTTCCCAAAGTTCTTTGATCCCGATACCGTAGTGTTGCGGATCAGCATCTTTATCAAGATTGTATTTTGCAATCAGGCGTTTACCGAGGTGACCACGGCAGCCTTCAGCGAATAAGGTGTATTTGGCATGAAGTTCATAACCAGGTGTGAAATTATGTGTTGGCTCACCATTTTTGCCAATGCCCATATCACCTGTTTGAATGCCTTTTACGGTACCGTCTTCATGGTACAGAATCTCGGATGCAGCAAAGCCCGGGAAAATTGAAACTTCCAGTTCTTCTGCTTTCTGGCCTAACCAGCGCACGACGTTACCGAGGGAAATCACATAGTTTCCTTCGTTGTGCATTGATTTTGGAACCATCCAATACGGCATTTTTTGTGCTTTGGTATCAGACAATAAGAAGTAGGTTTCATCACCCGTTACAGGAACATTGAGTGGCGCACCTTCTTCTTTCCAGTTTGGAAATAATTCATTGATGGCACGTGGTTCAAGTACAGCACCTGAAAGGATATGCGCACCAACTTCGGAGCCTTTTTCAACAACACATACAGAAAGGTCAGGTAGGTTGTTTTCAATCGCTAATTGACGAATTTTAATCGCAGCAGATAAACCAGCAGGTCCTGCGCCTACGATCACTACGTCAAACTCCATCGCTTCACGTTCGATGTGTTCCATGTAGGACTCCTCATATTTTTAAGGGTGGCAACCGTAATATTGCGATTCGGCGCTGCCATGAGTGTTCTTAATTGCCAAACACAAATGATAGTATGTGCTTGCAAACGTTTGGGATAGTATAGTTTTAAACCTTGATCTCGCCAATTGGCTGAGCGGTCATATTTTCTCGTCAGCAAGGCATAAACTATGATAAATGAAAATGATTCTCCACAAAACTCTTTAGAAAATCAGGGAAAAATCATGTTTTCTGATGATAAAAACTTAATGAACATTGCACAATACTTAAATGATGTACAGCAAAGTCACAAAAGGTCAATTCCGCCTTTAGAGCAGTGGCATCCAAAGCATTGTGGCAAAATGGATCTACGTATAAAAGCCAATGGAGAATGGTGGCACGAAGGTCAATTGATCAAACGTCAGGCGCTGCTGGATCTGTTCAGTAAGGTGTTGTGGAAAGAGGACGGCAAATTTTACCTCAAAACGCCTGTGGAACAGATTGAAATCGACGTTGAAGATGAACCATTACTGATCAATCAGGTGGATCAGGTCGAAATTGAAGGCAAGACTTACCTTCAATTGATAACACCTAATCAGGACGTGGTGATCGTAGATGAGCAGCATCCGATTTTTATGCGTGAATTTGCAGGTGAGTTACGGCCCTATGTGCATGTCCGTTTTGGTATGAATGCCTTGATCCAGCGTCAGAGTTTTTATCATCTCGTCAACTACGGAACTTTGTCTGAAAATGCGCAAGGTGACACGGTTTTAACGCTAAAAAGTGGTGATTTGGTCTTGCATTTGAGCACCTGAGGTTTAAGCTTAAACGAGTAAATAAACCAGTGTCCATGTGCAATATGACAGCCGTTCAATCCATGCCTCTTTTACTTGATCCAATGCCACACGCATCTGCTGATGCACCCATTGGGGTTTTTGACTCAGGCATTGGCGGATTATCGGTTGCACAGGAGATTGCAAGACATTTGCCCAATGAACGCATTCTTTATTATGCCGATACGGCGCATGTGCCCTATGGCGCACGTTCAGATCAGGAAATCCGTCAACTGACGGCACAGGCAATCGAATGGCTCTACCGTCAGGGTTGTAAAATTGCCGTGGTGGCATGCAATACAGCCTCTGCTTTTAGTCTGGATTATTTACGTGATCACTATGGAGAGCGCTTTCCCATCGTGGGACTGGTGCCTGCATTAAAGCCCGCCGTGATCCAGACCCAATCCAGAGTTGTGGCTGTGCTGGCGACACCTGCCACCTTCCGTGGACAGCTCATAAAAGATGTGATGGCAAACTTTGCCCAGCCTGCGGGCGTCAAAGTGTTGACCGTGACCAGTCTGGAACTGGTGCCATTTGTTGAAGCCGGGCAGCAGATGAGTCCGGCATGTCTGGAGGTCCTGCAACAGGTTTTGCAGCCTGTGATTGATCAGGGGGCTGACTTTCTTGTCTTGGGCTGTACCCATTATCCTTTCCTGAAAGATGCGATTCGTCAGGTTTTTGCTGAAAAATTAAAATTAATTGATTCTGGACAAGCAGTTGCGCGACAAACTGCCTATCTTTTAATTAAAAATGGGTTATTATGTGACAAATTGCGTCATAACATTACCCGTATTCAATGTTATGTCAGTGGTAACAATGCACGAGAACTAGAACCTGTTCTTCAGCACCTTATACCAGAACAATTAACATGGAAGATTCAAAATCTGGCCGAGATTGAGATAGGAAATCACTAAATCGAGCCATATTGATATATTTATTGGGGTTAGTTGTTAATAAAAATCAAGATAGATACTTGATATTATTGATCAATGAATTGGGGCCTAGCCTATGCAAGATACTCGTTATCAAGTCTTTATTTCTACCTCTGGCAATGAAATGCAGCCAGAGCGAGCGGTTCTGGCACAAACATTAGTTGGAATGGGATTCCTATCATGGGGGCTGGAACAGCGTACCCCGCTCAGTACCTCGATTGCCCGTCGGCAAATTGACGATTGTGATTATGTGGTGATTCTGCTGGGGAGCCAATATGGCGAGCAATCGGTTTCAGGTGTGGGCTATATGCATCTGGAATATATTTATGCCATGACCAAACAGAAGCCTGTGATTGTCTTTATGCATGAAGACCCCGAGTCGCGTGATGTTAAATTGCATGATCACAAGCCGGAACTGAAAGAAAAATTCAAAGAATTTAGAAAACAGCTTCAACATGAAGTGGATCAGGTGTTTTGTTATCGAAGCTTGAGAGATCTGGAGCTGGCGGTACGTTCCAGTATGCCGCAGATGCTCGAGCGTTATCCGGTGGTGGGCTGGGTGCGTCCACAAAATACGCAGGTATTGCGTGATGAAATTGACGCATTACGTGCCAAGGTGAAACAGCTGGAAACGGAACTGGGCAATCGTGAAGCGGATCCGCTGACCAATGTACCTAAAGTTTCCATGCATGAACTCTATTCATTTGAATATCGGATGCATGCTTATCAGGACGGTAACTTCAAGGAAGTCAAACCACATCGCAAGATGACCTGGGCGCAATTGCTGAATGTGCTTGGCTCAGCCTTTGTGATTCCGACCCCGGAAGAATATTTTTCCAAGCGCATCAATGAATACCTGAATGAAACCGGTCTTGATGACGCACGTCAGGAAATGCCCAGAGCGCATGCGGTATCTCGTGCTCAGGTCAATATTCGTGCCTTGCATGAAATCAAATTACAAATGCGTCAAAACGAATGGATTGTGCCGACCGGGCGGGATGATCGTCAGCGCATGTTGTGGCAGCTCACCGCAAAAGGACAGAAACTACTGGAAAGTAATATGCTAGATAGCAATCGGGTTTTTCAATTTAAGACCATGCATTAATCCAATTTAGCAAACAGGGCTAAAACTGCTAAAGTAATTGTATGAACTCAATAAAAAGCGGATGCGGTCTATGTTAGCGACACAAAAACCAAAAGTGACTGTGATTCTGGCCAATTTAGGTACGCCAGATGAAGCAACTGTGCCAGCAGTACGACGTTTCCTGAAACAGTTTTTATCTGATAGCCGTGTGATTGAGATTCCCAAATTATTATGGTGGATCATTCTGCACCTCTTTGTTTTGACCTTCCGTCCAAAACGGGTGGCTGAAGCTTATGCTTCGGTCTGGTCCAATGATTCACCGATGCGTGAAATTGTGCTGGAACAAACACTGCTGATTAAACAACGCCTACAAGAAGAAAATCATCAGTTTGATCTGATGGTTGTACCAGCCATGACTTATGGTCAACCCAATATCCATGATGTGCTGGCGCAACTGGCAAAAGATCCGCAAGAACATGTGATTTTATTGCCGCTGTTCCCACAATATTCAGCGACCTCTACAGCACCACTCTATGATGCGTTTGCCAAATGGATTCCACAGCAACGTCATTTACCTGGTTTGACCATCATCAAGGACTACCATCAACATCCTTTATTTATTCAGGCGTTGGCAGATAGCGTATTGCATTATCAGGGACAACATGGCAAAGCTGAAAAACTGTTGATGTCCTTTCATGGGATTCCTCAACCGTATGCCGATAAAGGCGACCCCTATGCAGACCGTTGCCGAACCACAGCACGTCTAGTGGCAGAAGCGTTACATTTGAAAGAGGATGAATGGGCGATCAGCTTCCAGTCACGTTTCGGCAAGCAGGAATGGGTCAAGCCTTATACGGATCAGCTGTTACAGCAATGGGGTGAGCAAAAAGTTCAATCGGTACAGGTGATTAGTCCAGCCTTTTCAGCAGATTGTCTGGAAACCTTAGAAGAGCTGGCCATGCAGAACAAGGAAATTTTCCAGCATGCGGGTGGTGGCGACTATGCCTATATTCCAGCCTTGAATGCAGATCAGGCCCATATAGATTTGCTTGCCGGTCTGGTTCAGGCTAATCTTGACGCACTTACCCATACCTTAGCCCATCGATAAATCGACGCTTTATTTCGCCAGAGGTTGCTATGCTCCAAGTCAAAATTGTTCCCGTTACTGCATTTGCCCAAAACTGCTCAATCTTGTGGGACAGTGAAAGTAAAGAAGCGATTTTGATTGATGCGGGCGGTGATGCGGCGGTACTGAAAAAAGAAGTGGAAGCTTTGGGCTTAAATGTGAAAGCGCTGTGGTTGACGCATGGGCATCTTGATCATGCAGGTGCAGTCGGCGAACTGGCTGAAACATGGCAGATTCCGGTGATTGGCCCGCATAAGGAAGACCAGTTCTGGCTGGACATGATTCAGGAAGTCTCGGCCCGTTATGGCTTTCCAATTCCACAGCCGGTCAAGGTCGATCAATGGTTGGAAGGGGGCGAAGTCTTAAAGCTGGGCGATGATGAATTTGAAGTGCGTTTTGCCCCGGGCCATACCCCAGGTCATGTGATGTTCTATAACGCCAAACATGGCTTATTGTGGACAGGTGACGTACTGTTCAAAGGCTCGATTGGCCGGACCGATTTTCCAAAAGGCAATCACCAGCAGTTGCTTGATTCGATTCAGCGCGAATGCTTTAGCTTGCCGGATGAGACCCAGTTTATTTCAGGTCATGGCCCCATCAGTACCATTGGCTATGAAAAGCAGTTTAATCCTTTTGTGGCCAGTAAAGCAGGCTAACTGCCCGTTTTCGCTTGTGTATTGCAAATCGTAATACACAAGCTAATTTCCTTCGGGCTAAATAGTTTCCAGCCATTTCTGATTGGCCAGATTCAAATCAAAATTCAAGCTATTACAGATACTCTGTAAATCAAAAGAAGCTTTATCTTCTGGAATCTGGATCAGAATGGGCAAACGGGTAATGCCATTTTCTCCTGTCGGAAAAGCATAATGGCGTTCTTTGTGGTTCATTGAAATCAGTGACTCAGACTCTAAGTAAACAATCAGGGCGGGAAAACGTCGCTGAATCCGTATAATTTCCTGATGGGCATCTTTTTTTATTTGTATCGTTTTCTGTTTTAGCTTGAGAATATTGTCTTTTATTTTCTGAGGTTTATTCATAAGCTTACTCAGGAATGAAGCACTTTGTTTGAGCTGGCGTTGATTTTCTTTTAATGCCGAAAAAGCATCTTTATATTCCTGTAAGGAGCTCAGGCTAATATCCTTGAGAATATTGGTTGGCTCTAGCGCTTCGGCATGATGTTTTTTCCATTCCTCATAAGAAAAGACGGTGAACACATCCGAATGCCGTTTCTGTAACAAGGTGGCATACGATTTGAGTCGGGCAATAAACAGATTGACCTGCTGATTAAAGATCAGTGAAGGTTGCGACTGGAACTCGATAAAATGGCTGATCAGATCATCCAGCGTTTGTTTGACACCCAAATAAAGATAATTGCATTCATCCCGATGATGGACGGAATGCTTCAGCGCTTCGGCAACGGGTTCAAGGATATTGCTATTGAGCTTCTGCTCAAAATCAATCAGCCGTTGTTCCACCAGCTTTTCCATAAATATGCCGTTGGGTTGCAAGGGTTCGCGCAGGAACGGGATCAGTGTTTTGCTGGTATAGTGTTCGATATTACGGACAATATCTGAAACATACTGGTTAACGGGCTTGTCAATGGTGATGATTCGGCTGATTTGCCATTCAAATTGTTGGTGATGGCCGATGTCTTCGATTTTATCCAAATGCAGAATGGCTGAATTGACGTAAATATTGTCGCAGCCTTCAAATTTTTCTTCTTGTAAGAAACGGCGAATGGAAAAGGTATTGTGCATGCCATCCTTGCTGGGCGCCAAAGCAAAAATATATTTCGAGGTTTTAACGATATCCAGTTGTCTGGATTTTTGTTGCTTATAAAGAAAATATTTCAGGATATGCGGTTTTTCTGCCCTGAGTTGATGCGAACGCAACAGGTTAAAAGAATATTTTAATAACTGTTGTTTGAGAAAGACTTCGGTCATAAAGGTTTTGATGATGTCGCTATCAATATGCCTTTGATTATCCGGCAGGTCGATCTTTTCTTTTGCCAGAATAATCTGGGCAGCTGCATAGATAAACTCTTTTAGAATCAGTTTCTTTTGCTCTTGCAGATCAAAGTCGTCTTCGGTTTCAATGGCATGAATCTGGGCCAGAATATTTTCCAGATAATCTGCCATTTCATAAGCATGCTGATAGTTTTTTAGTTTCTCTAGCGAAACTGCAATTTTTTTCACCAAAATTTTGATAGGCGCAATATAAATTTTCTCGCTCAGCACATCAAAGTCATGTTTGGCCAGATAGGAGAAGCTGTTGTCTTTACGATTCCAGTGAATTTTTTTGAGTTGTAGCACTTGCTGGGCAATTTTTTCACAATGTTCAGGCGCGTGTTCTGAAAAAAGTGTGATCAGTGCCTTTTGCCAGTGAGCATCCAGATTCGGATCAATCTGTGTCGCCAAGAGCTTGAGCTGATAAGGAATATCATTATTCATTTTTACGTCCTGGTAAATTTAGATCTTTTTATTCAACAAGCTGATTCCAAACAAATAAGTGCGAAAATGGATCAGAGCAATGTATAGGTTTTAATGTGTAGTTTGGTGTTGTTATTCAATCCTACAGTTCTAGCTAGATTTGCATAAGATCATGAAAAAGTAAATTACTGTGATGTAAGTCACAAATCTAAAGTGTGTAAATTTTTATTAAGCATCGGCTTTGGTACAGATGAAGTTAAAACAGTGTCGCTTCTTTCAAATGTGTATTACCGAAATTTAGACAAAACTCACAATTATCGAACAATATCTTGGTTGGGATAGGTCTACAAAGCGATTATTTTTATTTAGAATCAAGTGTGAAACGCTTTATTCATGTTGAATTAACTGCTTAATTTCACCTGATGAAAACCAATTGGAGACGATGTCATGCAATGGACTAAACCTGCTTTTACCGATGTACGTATTGGTTTTGAAGTGACCATGTACTTTGAAGTACGTTAATCATTCCGATTCAAATTCAAGATAAGCCCTAGTTATGTCTAGGGCTTATCTTTTTCTAACAAGAAATTAACTTATGTATATTCATGTTCTAGGTTCGGCTGCGGGTGGGGGATTTCCGCAGTGGAATTGTAATTGTCCAAATTGTCATGGCGTGCGTAGCGGTACGATTCAGGCCAAGGCGCGGACCCAATCCTCAATCGCGATTTCCGAGAATGGCATCGATTGGGTACTGCTGAATGCCTCGCCCGATATCCGTCAGCAATTATTTGATTTCAAGGCGGCTCAGCCTGCGCGTCAGTTGCGTGATACCGGCATTCGTGATGTGATCCTGATGGACAGTCAGCTGGATCACACCACCGGACTGCTGACGTTACGTGAAGGCTGTCCAATCAAGGTCTGGTGTACCGAGATGGTCTATCAAGATCTGACCACAGGTTTCCCCGTATTTAATATGTTGAAGCACTGGAATGGCGGTCTGCAATATCAGCAAATCAATCCGAAACAGGCCTTTAAGATTACGGGTTTTCAACATCTGGAATTTGTGCCACTGATTATTCAGAGTGCTGCACCACCGTATTCTCCGCATCGTCATGATCCGCATGACGGTGACAATATTGCGTTGATCATTCGCGACCATCAAACGCAAAAACAATTGTTCTATGCCCCTGGACTTGGCAAGATTGATGAACAGATCATGCAGATCATGCGCGATTCGGATTGTGTCATGATTGATGGTACGCTGTGGACAGATGATGAAATGCAGCAGACGGGTGTCGGCAGCAAAACCGGACGTGAGATGGGACATTTATATATTAGTGGCGAGGGTGGTTCATTGTCTTATCTGAATCAGCTCAGCCGTCCTAAAAAAGTGCTGATTCATATCAACAATACCAATCCGATTTTAGATGAAAACTCGGCTCAATGTGCTGAACTCAAGGCTCACGGTGTGGAAGTGGCTTTTGATGGCATGCAGATTGAACTTTGAGGTAAATAATGATGCCCACTGATGTATTAAGTGTTGAACAGTTTAAGCAGGCCATTCTGGATAAAGGACAGTACTACCATATTTATCATCCTTTTCATGTGATGATGTATGAGGGTAAAGCGACCCAGCAGCAAATTCAGGCCTGGGTGGCTAACCGTTATTATTACCAAATCAATATTCCATTGAAAGATGCCGCGATCATGGCCAACTGTCCAGACCAACGCGTGCGTCAGGAATGGATTCAACGGATGCTGGATCAGGATGGTGAATATCCTGATGGGGGGGGACGCGAAGCATGGTTACGTTTGGCCGAAGCGGTTGGCCTGACCCGTGAACAGGTGATTTCAGAAGAACTGGTGCTGCCTGGCGTGCGTTTTGCCGTAGATGCTTATGTCAATTTTGCCCGCCGTGCGACTTGGCGTGAAGCGGCCAGTAGTTCCCTGACCGAACTGTTTGCGCCACAGATTCACCAGTCCCGTCTTGACTCATGGCCACAGCATTATCCGTGGATCGATGATCAGGGCTATGACTATTTTCGTTCGCGCTTAAGTCAGGCACGTCGTGATGTGGAGCATGGTCTGAGTATTACGCTGGACTCGTTTACCACCTATGAACAGCAGCAGCGCATGCTGGAAATCCTGCAGTTCAAGCTGGATATTCTATGGAGTATTCTGGATGCACTGATTCTGGCCTATGTGCATCAGCAGGCGCCGTATCATACCGTGACCACACAACTAGTCTGGCATAAGGGGTTATTCCGTGAGTAATACAGCATTTGATTTAAACCTGGTTCCCACATGGCGACAAGGCTACCGTTTTCAGTTTGAGCCTGCACAAAATGCCTTTGTCATTTTATATCCGGAAGGCATGATCAAGCTGAATGACAGTGCTGGAGCGATTGGACAGCACATCGACGGACAACAAAGTGTAGCTGCCATTGTGGGGTTGCTGAAACAGCAGTTTGGTGACATTGCGGAAATCGAGCAGGATGTGGTCGATTATATGCAGGTTGCACAGCAACAATACTGGATTGATTTGCGATGACCGCAGGCGTTGGTTTACCGCTCTGGCTTCTAGCGGAGTTGACCTACCGTTGTCCCTTGCAATGCCCGTATTGTTCGAATCCGCTGGATTATGCCCAGCATAAAAATGAACTGAGCACGCAACAATGGTGTGATGTGTTTGATCAGGCTCGGCAAATGGGCGCGGTGCAACTGGGTTTTTCTGGCGGTGAACCGCTGGTGCGGCAAGATCTGGAACAACTGGTTGCGCATGCACATCAGCAAGGTTTTTATACCAATTTAATTACCTCGGGCATGGGCCTGAACGAGCAACGTATTGCCCAACTTAAACAGGCTGGTCTGGATCATATCCAGATCAGTTTTCAGGCCAGTGATCCTGTGGTGAATGATGCCTTGGCCGGGTCAAAACACGCCTTTGAACAGAAATATGAGATGTGCCGTCTGGTCAAGCAATATGACTATCCGATGGTGCTGAATTTCGTGATTCATCGGCATAATATCGACCAGATTGAACAGATTATTGAGCTGTGTTTAGAGCTGAATGCCGATACGGTTGAACTGGCGATCTGTCAGTTTTATGGTTGGGCCTTTTTAAACCGTCAGGGCCTATTACCCACTCAGGAACAGTTGACACGTGCTGAACAGGTGACCAATGCCTATCGAGAAAAACTGCGCCAGCAGAATCATCCCTGTAAGTTGATCTTTGTAGTCCCTGATTATTATGAACAACGACCGAAAGCCTGTATGAATGGCTGGGGCAAAATTTTCTTTACCGTAACGCCTGATGGCACGGCATTGCCTTGTCATGCAGCACGCCAGCTCCCGATCGTATTTCCCAATGTGCGTGAACAATCTTTATCGGAGATCTGGTACACATCCACGGGTTTTAACCATTTCCGTGGTGATGCATGGATGCCGGAAAGTTGCCGAAACTGCCCAGACAAACAGCGCGACTTTGGCGGCTGCCGTTGTCAGGCCTATATGCTCACCGGTGATGCGGTCAATGCCGATCCGGTGTGTGGTAAATCTGAGTATCATCATCTGATTGAACAGGCACGTAGTGAGAGTGAGCAGGCTGCATCTCTTGAACAACTGGTATTTCGCAATAGCAAAAATTCGAAACGTTTGGCGCTTCAGCAAAAAATTCCTGTACAAAGCATTCAGGATGAACCTTCTTCATGAAGCATCACAATGTTGCAGTTTTCGATGGTCATAATGATCTACTGACACGCTTATGGCTCAGCGATCAGGCGGACCCCGTACAGGCTTTTATCCATGAGCATTTGTCTGGACAACTGGATTTAAAGCGCTGCCAGCAGTCGGGATTTGCAGGCGGTATGTTTGCGATTTTTCTACCGCCATTTGCTTATGTAAAACAGCATCATCCCGATAAGCTCGTGGATAAACATGCCGAAGATTTCACTCAACAGCAGGTTGAGCAGATTTGTCTGGCACAACTCGAGCTGGCACAGCAGATGGTGCAAGCTTCCGAGCAGATTCGACTATGTACCTCGGTGCAACAGATACAGGATTGTCGGGCTCAAGGTCAACTGGCGGTAGTGCTGCATATGGAAGGGGCAGAAGCCCTACAGGCTAATCCAGACTTTCTCGATATTTTTTATCAGGCTGGTCTACGGAGTGTGGGTCCTCTCTGGAACAGGATCAGCCGATTTGGACATGGTTTAAATGCCCGTTTCCCGCATTCGCCTGACACAGGTGCAGGCCTGACCGCTCAAGGCAAAGCGTTGGTTAAACGCTGTGCTGAAAAGAAAATGCTGGTGGATGTATCGCATATGAACGAACGGGCATTTTGGGACACGGCAGAGATTTTGCAGCAACCGATTGTCGCCACCCATTCCAATGCACACGCTTTATGCCCCCAAGCGCGTAATCTGACTGATTCGCAACTTCAGGCAATTGCTGAGACTGGGGGCATGGTCGGGGTCAATTTTGATGTGGCCTTTTTACGCACTGACGGACAGCGCAATGCCGACACGCCACTTACACTCATTCTCGATCATCTGGAATATATGATGGAACGTCTTGGGGAAGACCATGTCGGTCTGGGTTCAGATTTTGATGGCGCGCTGATCAGTACAGAACTGCAAGACGTTACGGGCTTAGCGCAACTGATTGCTGCGATGCAACAGCGTCATTATTCTGCTGAGCTGATTGAGAAAATTTGCTGGAATAACTGGCTTAAGGTAATGCACCGAATCTGGGCTTAGCGGCAAAGCAGAAGATGATTAATCTTCATAATCATCTTCATGGCGTTTGAGGTCTGCTTGCGGTGCATCTTGCGTCGGTAATTTATATTCATCACTGGCCCAGGCACCCAGATCAATCATTTTGCAACGTTCTGAGCAGAATGGACGAAATGCATTACCTTCCCAAGTGCTGGTTTCTCCACAACGCGGGCAGGGGAATGTACGTGGCATAGAAAATTCCTAAAACAAAAACTAAATAGATTAGGCAAAAGTAAGGTGACTTGTTAGACTTATGCCGATTTCTAGATAGTTTGATGAGATTATGTCGATTCGTCAATTTCAAGCACAACGTATGCAAGCCCCTCGTGATTTTAAGGCCATTCCTCACACACCAGTTTGCGTGGAAATCGGCGCAGGCAAAGGTAAACATGCCTTGTTATTTACGGGACAAAACCCGCAGACCACGTTGTATGCAATTGAGCGAACCAAAGAAAAATTTTTGGCGATGCAAAAACAGCATCAGCTGGAAGCTCGGGAATATTTAAACCCGGTTCATGCCGATGCCTTGCCTTGGGTGGTGCATGCCTTGTT
Organism: Acinetobacter calcoaceticus; assembly: GCF_051947995.1. Lineage (GTDB taxonomy): Bacteria > Pseudomonadota > Gammaproteobacteria > Pseudomonadales > Moraxellaceae > Acinetobacter. Next base: position 126,519 of record NZ_JBLVVH010000002.1, read on the forward strand.
TCCGGCACAGGTACAACAATTTTTTATTCTCTATCCGAATCCAGAACCGCATAATCCGGCGCAGCGCTGGCTCAATATGCCATTTTTCGAATTCCTGCTTTCACGCCTGCAACCGAATGGAACCATTACCTTAGCCAGTAATATTCCAGAATATATTGATGAAGCAGAGCAACAGCTGATTGAAGTTTGGAAATTACCTTATGAAAAACAAAAAATTGCAGCGGGCTCGGCTAGAACCCATTTTGAAATCAAATATCTGGAACGTGGCGAACTTTGCCAGCAATTGATCATTCGCAAGCCAGAAGGTTACGCAACCCGTTTTGATGATTTTGCACCGTTGCAAGGTCAAAATGCCCAAGAGAACCGCGATGCCTAAGCGGGTTGCCATTATTGGTGCAGGCCCAGCAGGTTTGATGGCTGCCGAGGTGCTGAGTCAGTATGATTATGAAATTGACGTGTTTGAGCAGAAACCTTCGGCAGCACGCAAGTTTTTAATGGCAGGTAAAACCGGATTAAATATCTCTCATGCTGAGCCTGTCGAGCAGTTTATCCAGCGTTATGATCAACCTGAATGGTTAGGTCCATGGGTCAGGCAATGGGATGCTCAATGGATTCAGAGCTGGATGCAAGGTCTGGGCATTGAGTCCTATGTCGGCAGCTCAGGACGTGTCTTTCCCGTAGAAATGAAAGCTGCACCGTTATTGCGTGCCTGGCTGAAACGTTTAATGGCTGAGGGCGTGAAGTTTCACTATCGCCATCGTTGTGTGGATTTATCCAGTAATCAACTCACGCTGGAAAATCAGATGCAACGTTTTCATGCCACTTATGATGCGATTGTACTGGCCTGTGGTGCGGTGTCATGGTCGCAATTGGGCAGTGATGGGGCATGGCAGCAATGGCTCTCAAAAAATGAGATCGAGCCTTTTCAGGCCAGTAATGCCGGTGTTTTGAAAATATGGTCGCCGTTTATGCAGGATTGCTTTGGTCAGCCATTGAAACGCGTCAATGCCTGGGTATGGCCTGAACAGCAAACCCATGGCGATATCATCATTACCCATTATGGTTTTGAGAGTGGTGTGATTTATAAATTGGGTCGTGATCTTAGAGCGCAGCTTGCTCAACAGCAGCATTTACAATTGCATCTGGACTTATTGCCAGATGTCAGTATTGATCAATTAGAAAAGAAGCTACAAGGCAATAAAAAGCAGTCCTTGACCAATCTTTGGCGTAAAGCCGGGTTAGACCATGTCAAAATTAATTTGCTGCGGGAAACGGTCGAAAAAAGCTTGTGGTCAGATGCTAGGCAAATGGCACAGCAGATCAAGCAGCTTAGTATTCCTTTGGCAGGCTTTCGCCCGATTGAAGAGGCGATTAGCTGTGCAGGCGGGGTAAAGCAAGAGGTATTATCTCCACAACTGCAATTGCAGTCTAACCCTTATGTATTTTGCTGTGGCGAAATGCTGGATTGGGATGCACCGACGGGTGGCTATTTGCTGACAGCTTGCTTTGCAACTGGGCGAGCTGCTGGAGAGGGTGTACATCACCAATTAGAGTGCGCCCTAACAAGATAATGTTTTTAAAAGCGTTATTTAAAATTTCTGTATTTTTCATGTTCTAAATCATCTTATTCTTAGCTATTGGCGAGTTTTTTGCAGTGTTGATATTTATCTTTTTATTGATGAATGTTCAATGTTGCAAACGTTCAAGTCCAGTCTATTTGCTCAAGTTGTTTCTGCATTAATTCTCGGTATTGTTATTGGGGTGAGCTTTCACGATTTTTCCCTAGCTTTAAAACCATTAGGGGATGGCTTTATTGCGCTGATCAAGATGTTGATTGCACCTATTGTTTTCTGTGTGGTTGTTCTGGGAATCTATGGCGCAAATGACATCAAAAAAATGGGAAAAGTTGGCGCAAAAACGATTTTATATTTTGAAGGGGTCACCAGTATTGCACTGATTTTGGGGATTGTGGTTGCCTATATATTCAAACCTGGTGTCGGGATGAATATTGATATCACCAAGCTAGATGGCCAGGATTTAAATGTTTATACCGAACGGGCACATAACATCAGTTCCGGATCAGATTTCTTACTCCACCTTATTCCTAAAACATTTATAGATGCTTTTGCCCGTGGTGATATTTTACAAGTCCTATTGATTGCGATTTTATTTGGTATCGCATTATTACTGATCCCAAAACATTTGGCAGAACCGGTTTGCAAGGCCATTGAAGCATTTTCTGAAGTGTTCTTTAAAATGATGGCCTTGATTATCCGGCTGGCTCCAATCGGGGTATTGGGTTCGGTTGCCTATACCACTGCAAAATTTGGAGTAGATTCGCTGATCCAGCTTGGCTATTTGGTGTTGTTGTTTTATGTGACTTGCATGCTATTCGTGTTGATTGTCTTGGGTGGAATCCTGAAAGTTGCAGGTCTGAATATATTCAAATTTCTCAATTATTTTAAAGCCGAACTTTCCATCGTATTGGGAACAGCATCTTCTGATTCTGTATTGCCACAGGTCATGAAAAAGTTGAAAAATTTAGGCATTCAGGAGTCGACGGTCGGCTTGGTGATTCCTACGGGTTATTCCTTTAATCTGGATGGATTCTCTATTTACCTAACACTTGGGGTCATCTTTATTGCGCAAGCCTGCAATATCGATTTATCCCTGCATGATTTACTCGCAATTCTCTTGGTTTCTTTAGTGACCTCAAAGGGTGCACATGGTATTCCGGGGTCAGCCTTGGTTATTCTGGCAGCAACCTTATCCGTTATTCCAAGTCTTCCAACCATCGGTTTGGTTTTATTGTTGTCAGTGGATTGGTTCATTGGAATTGTACGCGCTTGTACCAACTTGATCGGGAATTGTGTGGCGACAGTTGCAATTGCACATTGGGAAAAGGATATCGATCATGCCCGCGCTCAAAATGTATTAGACCAAAAAGTCTGAATAAATAGGATTTGTAATTTGCATGGTAACAAGATCTAGCCTATATTTTTAGTGGAAAAATCATCCAAGGAATAGGGAAATGTCTCAAGCTTCACCCGTGTATCATGGCAGTTGTTTATGTAATGGGATTCATTATGAGATTCATGGCGACATTGGCGAGATCATACAGTGCCATTGCCAGCGTTGCCGTAAGGCCAATGGTACGGCTTATGCCACCAATGCACCAATTAGCAGTGCAGCGTTTAAAATTGTACAAGGTGAAGCGCTGGTTAAAAAGTTTGCTGCCTCTGGCGTGTACCGCTGGTTCTGTGGCGAATGTGGCTCTCCACTGATCAGTTCACGGGATGCACAGCCTGAGCTGTATCGCTTAAGAATCGGGACGCTGGATACGCCATTACAGCAAAAACCAAGCATGCATATTTTTGCTGCATCGAAAGCAGAGTGGGACTGTATCGCGGATGATTTACCGCAATATGCTGAACGTCCTTAAACAGGATGTAATATTGCGATGATTTTTGAAACCTTAGATTTAGAGCCCAATGATATCTACCGACTCTTGGTCGGTGGAATTTCACCTCGACCAATTGCCTGGATCAGCACCCTCTCTGCGGAGGGAATAGCCAATATTGCACCTTATTCATTTTTTAATGTGGCCAGCTGTAATCCGCCCATTCTCTGGTATTCACAGGTCAACCCCAGAAATGGGCAAGATAAAGACACGATTCGTAATCTGGTGGAGACGCGAGAGTGCGTGGTGCATATCGTGAATTCACAATTACTGGAACAGATGAATTTATCCTGTGCTTTATTGCCTTCAGCGCAAAGTGAATTTGAGTTTGCCGAGATTGAGTCTGAGCCAAGCCATTCAGTTGTCGCATTATCTGTCAAACATGCACCGATTCGTTATGAATGTCAGTTAAGGGAAGTGTTGCAACTGAGTACGCTTCCATCTGGCGGTACAGTGGCTTTGCTGGATGTGAAATCAATCTATGTCGATGATCGACTCTGGGATGGACAGATGATTGACCAGCAACAACTGGATAGTGTCGGGAAAATGGGAGGCGATTTTTATAGTTTAACTACCGATCTAAGAAAACTTGCCAGACCCGTTGTCACACCAACAGATGAGCTAAAAAAAGGAGGTTAAACCCCTCCTTTTTTACAGTTAAAACCTGATTTTCTAGGTTTAGATCTTTTTGTTATGTTGAATCCTTATTTTTCATATTTGCACGACCGTCCCATCCCGACATTACTTCAGTAACTGCATGATTTAATATAGTGCCTGATACTCCATCCCGTGCTTGTACGGATAGGCCGAGTAAAAAACAATACAAACTTGTTGCGTAAGCACAGACATCCGTATCGGCTGCTAACTCATCTGCATCTACAGCACGTTGAACACATTGTGTAAATCTTTCGCGAATTTTCAAGCGATGCTGGGTTAAGTATTGTTGAATATGGATATTTTCGGGGGAACAGGTCGCGGTTGAAAGTACCAATAAGCAGCCTTTGGGATGACTGGATTCGGTTTGCATTTTTGCCGACTGGCGTAGAGTGCGTTCAATCGCTTCTCTGGGTGCAAGATCTTCATCCCAGAGGCTTTGAGTCACCTGACCATACGTTACGATATAATGCTCAATCACTTCTCGAAACAACGCTTCTTTTGAGCCAAAAGCTGCATAGAAACTTGGCGCCTGAATTCCACCGGCAATGTTGGATTTCAATAAAGAGAGTGAAGTCGAATCATAGCCATATTCCCAAAATAAAAGCATTGCTTGTTCAATCGCCTGATTACGATCAAAGGTACGTGGTCGGCCCATTTGCGCCATTAAGAACTCCTCTTATTCATGAGATCTATACTAGTCGATACAAAAGTCATTGACAAGATTGAAGGGGGTAGCTTACATTTGTATCGATCGATACATATATTGGGGTTTTAGAGGTCGGTACTAAATATGGTTTAGATAACTGTGGATAGATATAAATAAACGAGCTTATAGACCGCTGAATCTTCGTGTTAAGCCTAAAACAGGAATTTCATCATGAACACATTAACAGGTAAAGTTGCTTTGGTTACGGGAGGGAGTCGTGGTATTGGCGCTGCGATTGCCCGAAGCTTAGCTGCACAAGGTGCAGATGTGGCAATCACTTATCATCGTGCAAAAGATCAGGCACTAGCAGTTGTCGAGCAGATTCAGGCATTAGGCCAGCGTGCCGAAATGATTGCTGCCGATGCGGCAGATGCAGCACAGGTCATTGCTGCGGTGGATCTTGCGGTGGAACAGTTTGGTCGCTTAGATATTTTAGTCAATAATGCGGGTAACTTCTTGGTCGGAGAAATTGATCAGCTCACACTTGAGGATTATGACCGCACCATGTCGGTTAACTTGAGAGCAGTGTTTGCTGCCACTATGCAGGCGAGCAAATATCTGCCTGAGGGTGGGCGTATTATTTCGATTGGGAGTTGCCTTGCTCCAAGAGCAGGACGAAGTGGTATCAGTTTATATGCCGCCAGTAAAGCTGTCTTAGTTGGGTTAACCAAGGGAGTAGCACGTGATCTTGGTAAGCGTAATATTACGGTCAACCTGATTCATCCGGGCTCGACAGATACCGATATGAATCCTGCAGATGGTCCACGTGCCGATGCAACGCGGGCGAGCTTGGCAATAGCCGATTATGGTCGTCCTGAGGATATTGCTGCCACTGTGCTGCATTTAGCAGGTGAAGGAGGTCGATATATTACAGGGGCAGAGATTGCGGTAGATGGTGGTTATAATGCTTAAAAACATAATCAGAAAAAGATCGTAATTGAGTACAGGCAAAAAAAAGGAGGTTAAACACCTCCTTTTTATTATTTAGCGGTCAAAGCCTCACCTTCAAACTTGACCCCATCCCAGCCATGTTGCATAAACTGACGAATATTCTGGTGATCGGTAGCTTCAGGCGTTGCCAACACAGAGGCATAATGTTCTGCAAATAAACTGAGTGTATCCGCCTGATTTAAGCCTTCAATTTTAGCAAAACTGAGGACTTTGGCACTGCCTTGGTTTTCAGTTGCAGCATTGGATTGTGCGCCATTTTGGAATGCAGTTGGGGTATGCTGATAACGTGCTTCGATAAACGCCAATACATCTGCAAATTTTGCCGAGCCATCTTTCAGTTGTGCCAATAAGCTTTGAGCCATGTCTAAAATTCCATGTTGATTGAATCAATAACCGCATCATAACATTGAAAATGCAGAAGAGAAGACGATAGATCTCTGAACTAGACCTTAGTGTATTTGATGTTTATGCGCAAAGTCGTCATTTATATATTGACGAATCATGTATAGGCACAAGCCTTTGATTTCGTCACCTTCGCCTTAGACTTTAATGGAGATGGGGAAAAGTTTGAGTAACATCGGGCTGAATTGTGGATAACTTTATGTTTATACACAATGCAATCCTGCTTAAAAAGAGCGATTGAGTTGCCTAAAAAATATGTTATTTTAGAGCAAAGGAGATGGCATTCCTCCTGTTACAAACCGCCAGAATGGCTAATGATGCCTACGTTACCCTGAACAGGGGCGTAGGTTCGTGCGTGCTCTGTTCCCATTTTTGGAGTTCGCCCATGAAAAATCTTCAGAATAATTGCTATACATCCATGTCTCATCATTCTTTCGCTCCAACTCTGTTCTTGGAGTAAATCATGTACTATCCATTACTTTCAATTGCTTTAGGTTCAGTATTAGGTGCATGGTTGCGCTGGTTTCTAGGCTTAAAACTGAATCCTATATTCCCGAATATTCCTTTGGGCACAGTCACGGTCAATTTTGTCGGTGGCTTTATTATTGGTTTTGCCATTTCATATTTTTCTCAAAGTTCACTCAGTCCCAATTATAAACTGTTTGTAATTACAGGCTTTTGTGGCGCGCTCACGACATTTTCGACATTTTCTGCTGAGATTATTGCCTTATTGCAAAGTGGTAAATTGGGCTATGCCTGTGCAGCAATCGTGATTCATGTGCTTGGATCGCTATTGTTTACTATTCTGGGAATGAGCCTGCATCAATGGCTCAGTGCTGCATGATTGGGAGTCATCGTATGAATGGATTTTTAATTACCTTTTATACCGCACAAAATCGTTCCTATCAGGGGCAGCCGATCAGTGAATGGCTATTGGCCGTTGCAAAACAGATGAGTTTGCGTGGGGCAACGGTCTTGGCGGGTCTGGAAGGTGTTGATCATCAAGGCCTATTTCATTCTGCCAGTTTTTTTGAGTTGGCGGATCGGCCTATGCAGATTCAATTTGCGGTAACAGAGCAGCAGGCGACTGAATTATTGAGCTATCTCAATGCAAAAGAGATTTCACTGTTCTATGTGAAAACACCGATTGAGTTTGGTGTGGTAGGACAACAAAGGACAGATTCCTGAGGCTGGAATCAAGACATAAAAAAAGAAGTCTAAGTGGAGGAGAGTTAACCTTAGACTTCTAATGCTTTCAGCTTAATGGGTGAAACTTAAATGAAAATTAAGCTTTGCGGTTAAAACGTGCAAAGCGTTTGTTAAAGCTCGCAACACGACCTTCATTGCTGGCCTGACGTTGCTCACTGGTATAAAACGGATGAGATGCACTTGAAATATCAAGCGTCACGTAGGGATAGACTTTGCCTTGATATTCCTTGGTCTGTTTGGTTTGCAGCGTACTCCCAATCAAGAAGTAGGCATCGGCATTGGTATCGTGGAATAAGACTTGTTGATAAGCAGGATGGATATCTTTACGCATGTTGAATGACTCCTATTGTTTGTAGAAATGTTATAACATAACAATATGTGAAGTCAATTCATGTCTTTTCAAGCCCATGTGATGTCGAAATGAATAAAAATAAATTGCCCTCTGACTTATCGCAACAAGACCAGAGGGCTTCAGACAGATTAATTGGGAACTAATTCTTCAAATAAATCATTGAGATTGTCATGTACTTTGAGCTGAATCAGATTCCAGTAATGTCCAGAAATGGTTCGGTTAACCATGAGGGTGTCTGGCGACGGTTTAAAGACATCCCAGTATTTCAGTGATTTTTTTACCAGTAACATGCCGTCATGATGCGATGAATTTTCGGCAAAATCATAATTGGTGGTTAACGGACGTAATAGAATTTCAATCCATTGCGTATATAACTCACTTGGAAATTTCTGTTTTTCGGCAATCGAATGCAGTTCCGCCAGTAAGTCTTCAACTTGGGTAATATTTTCCTGGCGTGCGGCATTGACCAGCGCCTTAAAGTGCTGAACGATTTCAGGCGATAAGGTTTTGACGCTGCCGTAGTCATAAATAATCACACTGCCATCTTCACGAAAAGCAAAATTGCCCGGGTGTGGATCGCAATGGAAGCGTTTTAAGAAAAACATTTCCCGTCCCAAGGCACGGATCAGGCGACGTCCAATCTGATTGCGAGTCTCGACTGACCATGTACTTGCGGTTTCGATCGATTCACCCTGTTCCAGACTCAGGGTCAATACGCGACGAGAGGAATAGTCTTTATAAACGGCTGGAATAATCACTTGAGAATCAAGCTTTTCATGGAAAGTTTTAAAGACCTCCAGATTCTGTGCCTCGATTTCATAATTCAATTCGGCTGAAAGACTGTCCTGGATTTCCTGAAACAGTTGATCTTGCAGTTTCTTATCAATTTTTAAGACGCCCATCAACCGCAAAGCCAGACGTACCTGTTTTAAGTCACTTTCACAGGCCTGATCGACACCCGGATATTGCACCTTGACCACAACCGCTTGCCCGTTTGGTAGTACTGCGCGATGGACTTGTCCGATTGATGCGGCAGCAAAAGGTTCTGTTTCAAAAGAGCTGAAAATCTGGTTTAACGGTTTGCCGAGTTCTTTTTCAACTTGTTGCTGGATCGCGGAAAAGGGCATGGCCGGTGCCTGACGTTGCAGCTTGGCAATGGCTTTGGCGACTTCTGGTGGGAAAATATCTTTATATTGCGAGGCGATTTGCCCGACTTTCATCACCGCGCCTTTCATTTCGCCGAGGGTATCAGCAATCTGTAGACCAATGTCCTGAAACAGCTGGCTACGCGCTGCATTTTTCTGTTCTTCATCTGCGGTAAGATTGCGGATGGAATTTGCCACGCTTTTGCTGGCAATACTTGCGGTCATACCAGCCAGTTTGAGAAAACGCTTACTGGGAGAGCTTGCATGTTTTGCCATAAGGACTTGACCTCATACGATCCAGTTTCAAAGTGTTCCCTTGATCATAGGTGACAAATCTTAAATTGCCTATAACAAAATGTTAAGTGATGTAAGCATGTATAAGAGGACTGCTGTATGTAGCTGAAGGGATAAACGCGATATGGCACAGTATTAAAAAGTCACGCCTTTGAAGGCGATGAAAGCAAGATCAATTGTGGGTAGCCTCCATGCTACCCTGAATCACTTTTCTGGTTAAAAGTGATGACGCTTAAGAAGCGACAGTCATTTTTGCCAAGCGTTTATTATTGAAATATAGACGGCTGATCAGTAAGACACATGCAATGCTTAAACCAATAATCAAACCTAACCAGACACCTGCCACGCCCCAAGAGGTGTAGCGGGCAAGATATAAACCAATCGGGAAGGCAATCACCCAATACGCCATTAAGGTAATCCACATCGGGGCTTGGGTGTCCTGCATGCCGCGTAGGCAACCTGCCGCGCTCACTTGCCACGCATCCATCAACTGATAAGCCATCGCAAACCAGAGCAGATACATGGCCACAGGAATAACATCTACATCCGTGGTGTAGATTGCCACGATATAAGGACGTGCCAGAGCGATCAGCGTCATTGTCAAAGCTGCAAAAATTGTGGCGCTAATCAATCCTACGGTTTGAACCTGACGCATCGCGTGCCAGTTCTGTTCGCCGTAATACATGCCGACACGAATGGTTAAGGCAATCGCCAAAGACAGCGGAATCATAAATAATTGTGAAGTGACTGAAATCGCAATCTGATGCGCTGCAATGGCATTTTCACCCAATGGGCTGAGCACAATTGCGCCTGTACTAAAAATACTGACTTCAAAGAACACCGCCAGACCAATGGGCAAGCCCAGTTTTAAAATACGTCTGATCCAGACCGGATCAAGTTTTTCCCATTTTGTAAAAATAGGCGCCTGCTTATAGGCTTTGGCTTTAGAGACATAGATGGCCAGTGTAATAAACATTAGCCATTGCAAGATGGCAGTAGCAAAACCGCAACCTGCACTGCCGAGTGCCGGAATAGGCCCGAAGCCATACATAAAGATAAAGTTGAGCGGAATCAGGACCAGCAGGGCGATCAGGCTGATTGCAGTGACGGGGCGTGGATGGCCCAAGGCTTCAGAGTAACTGCGTAAGGCGGCATACATCATCACTGCCGGCATACCAAAGCCGATGGCATGTAAAAACAGGCTGGCTTTGGGTAATAAGCTCTCAGGTACACCAAATAATGGCAAAAATTGGGGCATGCACTGCAGAATCAACATGGCCACAGTACCCAGAATCACGGCGACCCATAATGACTGGCGTGCAATGGTCGGTATTTTTTCCGGTGTTTTTGCGCCCCGTGCTTCAGCGACCAAGGGCGTTGTTGCCAGCATGATGCCTGCAAATAACAGCATAACGGGAATCCATAGGCCAACGCCTACTGCAATCGCTGCCAGATCTGTTGCCGAAAGATGCCCGGCCATAATGGTATCAATCAAACCTAATCCTGCCTGGGCAAACTGGGTGATCAGGATCGGGAACATCAAATGAAATAGCTGTTTGAGTTCAAACCGCTTGGTTGTGACATGGGACACAAAAAATACTCTTATTAAAATGATGAGGAATCAGCGTTGCAGGGTCAATAACACCCCAATAAAAATCACAATACTACCGAGTAGGCGTTGCCAGTTAATCGGTGTCTTTTCTGTACCTAACCAGCCAAAGTGATCAATAAACATCGAGATCACCAGTTGCCCGAAAATCACTAAACCTGAAAACGTTAATAATCCGAGCTTGGGTGCAGTATAAATGCTGATACTGATCGCATAAACCCCAAGAAAGCCACCGAGCCAGAGAAACCAGGGAATTTGTGAAAGTTCACTTAAATTGGGCTTGCTGGCACTTTGAAAACAGACCAGGAGCGCCAGCACAATGGTGCCAATAAAAAAAGACAGTAGTGCGGCTTGCAGGGGAGAATTCAGATATTCTCGAAGTTGTGTATTGATTGCGGTTTGAAAGGCCATGGCGATACCAATGCCTAAAGTCAGGGGAAGAATAAACAGTAACTGGCTAGAAATTTTCATCATATTATCGGTCTAATTGTTCTTGGTTGTCCCCAGTCTAACTGAATACGTAGATGATGATAAGCCGAACGAGCGAGTCATGTTAAAATGGTGGGGTTCTGTCATTGAGCTGCGATTTTGAGTCATTTAAACCCTACTAATATTCCACTTTCCCTATATATCCATATGCCGTGGTGTGTACGTAAATGTCCTTATTGTGACTTTAACTCACATGCAGTGCCTGATGGTCAGTTGTCCTTGGAACTGGAACAGCAATATCTGGCTGCCTTGGTGGCAGATTTCGAAACTCAGATTGAAATGGCGCAAGGCCGATCGATTCACAGTGTCTTTATTGGTGGTGGAACACCTTCGCTGATTTCTGCATCGGGCTATCAATGGCTATTTGAACAACTGAAAGCGCGTTTAGCGTTTGAGGAAGATTGTGAAATTACCTTGGAAGCCAATCCGGGAACCGTGGAGCATGATCCATTTGCGGATTATCTGGCGGTAGGGATTAATCGTTTATCCTTGGGCGTACAAAGTTTTGATCCCGAGCATTTACAGCGTTTAGGACGGATTCATACCGCCAATAATGCACTGGATGCGATTCAGCAGGCACGCCAGGCCGGCTTTGAGCGTGTAAATGTGGACTTGATGCATGGTTTACCTCAGCAAACAGAACAACAGGCCTTAACCGATCTTCAATTGGCGGTAGAGCACGGCGCAACGCATATTAGCTGGTATCAGCTGACCATTGAGCCCAACACGGTGTTCTTCCGTACCCAGCCTGTATTGCCGCAAGATGAGGTGCTAGAGCAGATTCAGGAGAAAGGTGAGGCGTATTTGAAAGCCAATGGTTATGTCAATTATGAAGTTTCGGCCTGGCGCAAGGAAAAGCCATCGGCACATAATCTGAATTATTGGCAATTTGGTGATTATCTGGCGATTGGGGCTGGGGCGCATGGCAAGGTCACGCGTCCTGATGGAATCTATCGTTTCCAGAAAACCCGTTTACCTAAAGATTATTTAGCCAAAGTCCCTGCTGAACATGTGCAAATGAAACGCATTGAAGCAGATGAATTGCCTTTTGAATTTATGATGAACGCATTGCGTTTAAATGAAGGTGTAGCGACCGAGTCGTATACCCAGCGCACAGGACTTGCGTTGCAAGATTTGAATGAGACATTGCATGACTTGCGTGAGAAAAAACTCCTCATCGCTGATCAGGATCGAATTGCCTGTACTGAGCAGGGACATATCTTTTTAAATTCGGTACTGGAAAAATTTTTATAGTTTAAAAATTATGTGTGCTTTGGGCAGGGAGGCTTAAAGCACTAGTTTTGGTTTTTGTCATCGTTTGGAAAGATATCAATGACAAAATAAAAAAGCCTCATCAAATGATGAGGCTTTTTCGAATCTGGTGGGTCGTCCGCGACTCGAACGCGGGACCAACGGATTAAAAGTCCGCTGCTCTACCAACTGAGCTAACGACCCTGAGCGAGGATAAGTAAAACAACGTTTTACCTGAGCGCAAGAGAAAATCTATGATTTTCTGTAGCTTAACCTCTTACAGGCGTTTGTAAAATACATTTTACAAACTTTCAAAACATTAGATGGTGGGTCGTCCGCGACTCGAACGCGGGACCAACGGATTAAAAGTCCGCTGCTC